>JAGBNC010000036.1 GCA_017634595.1 Bacteroidales bacterium | reverse complement strand
TGAAGAGGCCCTTGAAGTTGCGGCACTTTATCCTACTTGGGTTAGCAAAGTTGGACAAGAGGTGAAAGCCGGAGATAGATTTTGGTATGACGATAAGCTATACAAGGTTGTACAGACACATACCGTGCAGTCTGACTGGACACCTGATAACACTCCTGCTCTATTTACAGAAGTTAGCATTGAGGAGTTCCCTGAATGGAAACAACCGACAGGCTCGCAGGATGCTTACAATACAGGAGATAGGGTGTCCTATAACGGAAAGCATTATGAAAGTTTAATAGATGGGAATGTCTGGGCTCCTGACGCTTTCCCTACTGGTTGGGAAGAAATTTAATCAATAAAAGATATGGAAAAGTTTAAAAGAATTCTTGCTGGCTTGGCCAGTATCCTGCTTGTGTTCGCCCTGGTGGGCGGTATCATCAGTGCAATCGTCATTTCTATCCCCGTCAAGGCGTGGCCCGTCTGGTTCGGCCTTCCACTGCTGGTTTTCTTCGCTTGGAAGCCCGCCATCTACATCATCCGTAGGCTGGCGGATTATGCGATGGATAGACAATGAAGATAAAAATTAAAGCATCAAAGATAAATGACCCAATGAAGTACCGTCTCCGTAAGACGGACGAGCCGGTAGAGATCGTCGCTTGGGAGACAACCGTGAAGGGCGCACGCGCAGACACAGACTGGGTGTCATACATCGACGCCAATGGAGTGGAGCATATCATGGAGCACTTGACGCTCGAGTGGGATTTCATCATGGACAGTCCGTTTGAGAAAATTATCTCTGGCGGTTTCGGTGGTGGCTTGGATAAGTTCGACCCATGGGAGTCGAGGCGGTATGAACTGGCGAAAGAGTATGCGCTGAGAGATTTGGCAAGTGATAATGTAAATTCTGCCAAGGCTGTCGCTTTTGCTGATGATATTATCGAGGCACTGAAGAAAGCTCATCCAGAAGCCGAGTTATCAAGCACCGTGACTTACGATCCGAAAAAGGGGCTATAGTAGGAACCAGCCTCCATCTGAGCCCCTGAGCCCTTACTGGCAGGATAGACTGCATGGGGCGACAGACCACGGGGTAATTCCCAAGGAGTGCAGTAATGGAGGCTTTTTATTAACAACCAATATCAGTTATGCCAAGAAGATCATTATCCCCCGGAGGAGTATGGTCCGCCAGAACTTATTCCGGCCAGACATCAAGGACAAGGCAGAGCGGTTCGCTCAGACCGGCAGTTGCACCTCACCCAAGAAGGACAAGCAATGGACAGCCCAGACCCATCAGACGCAGTAAGTAGCGTCATAAGAATACTCCGCAAGGCTACGCGATTAGTGCAACTCGCACCTTTCGCGTACCTTGTGTTTTATGCGGTATATATGCTGGCATGCAGTTTTGTGCCGGATGAGTTGCTCAGCGCGGCAGATGCAATAATGTTTGCCAGCCCAGCCACAACGGGAGGCATGCTTGTAGCGTCACGCCTTTTCAAACTCTGCCGCTGGCATAAGGCGGCATGTCTCATCCCCTTCTCGTCACAGCTTGAGGGTTACATCGACACCTTTGTAATCACCTTTACACAGCAGGAAATCATAATCATCAACACAGCTATTGGCCTGGCGACGCTTGCGTTCCTCGTCGTGGCATTTAGACATTTCTTCGCACATGGCAAATGAAATAGATCTCAAAAAAGAACTGCGCAACATTCTCCGGTATTATGACAAGCGCCTGGACTCTTGCACTATGCAGGAAGCAAAATCAGTGTACAGAATGCTCGTATCGAATATGGAAATTGACGGCCGCATAAAGGACTTTGCCGAATTCTACGACACGACGGAAGGCAATGTGCGCAGCACGATTAACAGAAAACTGTTCGCTAAACCCAAAAGGGTTGTGCTGTATCCGTTCCACAAGTTCTTGAAGATCGTCCCGGAGAAGTGGAAGAAGGCCTGGTTGGGAAAGAAAGACCAAGGCCCCGAGTAGCGCGGACTATATTAGTGCCGCATTTAAGTCAAGGCGTATAAAAAAGCCCTTGGCTTATATGTAAAAGCACGACCAATTACATACGGCATAAAAGCCGGACAAGCACCAAGGGCTAAACGTCCTTTTGCTTGTCCGGCTTATGTATATGGTCGTGCACTGCAAAGGTAGTAAAAAACTATAACAATAAGAAGCCTATGCAGAATGAAGTAAATGAATTGGCTGAACTTCTTGACTTTGCTGCCACCCGGGCGCGGAGCGGACAGATGACACTTGGCGAAGTCAACTCCCTGCGTGATGCCGTGCTGGAGAACAGCGACGTTATGGCATCCGTCCAGGAGTTGGCGGAGCACTACGGACAGAGCGAGCACAACGTGAGGTGCGTCATAAACCGGAAGATGATAAGCAAGCCGGTGCGCAAGGTGTACTATTCTTTCAACAAGTTCAGCAAGATAGTTCCGAAAAGCTGGAAGAGTCGTAAATAAATCTCTGATAATGAGGGTGTAAACTATAATAGGCGACTAACTTTCTGGGGCCCGCGCATCTGGCGAAATTTGCCATACATAAACCAAAAAACTTTATATGTTATAGATTCATCTACAGTAGTTTACACGCCCGACCAGAACGGTATGGGCAGTGTGCCCGCTTGGCTGGCTATGAACAATGGCGGCTTCGGGAATGGACTCGGAGGCTGGGGCGGCGGAATCCTCGGATTCTTCCTCGGCCTTCTTTTCGGTAACGGTTGGGGCGGCTTCGGCGGCGGCTTCGGAGGTTTCGGTGGCGGCAACGGTGCCGGCTTCCTTTCCAACCAGCTTAACAACGATAGCGGCAGGGAACTGCTTATGAATGCTATCAATTCCAACGGCGAGGCGTCCCGTGCGGCAATCTCCGCGCTGGCATCCTCTCTCGGGCAGGACTTCAATCTCGTCAACAGCGCAGTCCAGACGCTCCAGTCCGGCCTTTCTTCGCTGGCTCTCCAGCAGGCCGTGTCCGTGCCGCAGATCATCAACTCCATCCAGAGCGGCAACGCATCTCTCGCTTCCCAGCTCTGTCAGTGCTGCTGCGAGAACCGTCTCGCCATCTGCGAGCAGACCAACGCAATCCAGAACTCAATCGCCGGTGTCAATCAGAACATCGCTGCAAATCGTGCTGCCCAGCAGCTCTCCGACTGCCAGCAGACTTATGCTCTGACCGACACGATGAACAGGAACTATCTTGCCCTCGACAACAAGATAGACGCGCTGGAGTCTTCCCGCAAGGACCGCGAAATCACCTCCCTCACCGCGAAGGTGGCTCAGCTGGAGTCCCAGAACTTCACGACCGGCGTAGTCGGCAGCGCAATCGCTCCCGTCAACGCGGCTCTCAACGCCCTTGCCAAAGAGGTTGATGACATCAAGTGCAAGATGCCCAACACCGTGCCCGTGACCTGGCCCAACCTTGCGGCGGTCAACACCACTCCCTACGTGAGCGGCGGATACTACCAAGGGGGCTTCAATGGCTACTACGGTGGCGGCGTGCCCGGATTCAATGGCGGCTTTAACTTTTAGGGAGGGCTGCATTATGATGTTCGGATACAGACTCAATACGAACCGTAGTGGCGTGCCGTATATCCGGACTACTGGCGTAACGGTAGGTACGGAAGCCGTGGACTTTGCCCTTGGCTTCCGTCCTATTGAACCCATCGGGGACATTACGATCAATGTGGCCAACGAGATTCCGGCAGGCACCACCGGCACACTTCCCGTCCGCTTTACCCTCAACGGAACGACCAGGACACTGACGTTCTTTGGCGGCACGGCGGTCACTGCAGCCGACCTTGTAGGGACCGGGGACATCAAGGTGTCCCACAACTTCTACAACGGTACGCTTCAACTCATTTCACCCCTTGCTCCGGCAACGGCATAGGGCACTTATTAAATTCTATTTAACAACTGAATATCAACAAAATGTTTCAATCGCTTACGCAGGGGGCCTCTGTTTCTAT
This sequence comes from Bacteroidales bacterium, assembly GCA_017634595.1. GTDB lineage: Bacteria > Bacteroidota > Bacteroidia > Bacteroidales > UBA932 > Cryptobacteroides. Next base: position 251,977 of record JAGBNC010000036.1, on the reverse strand, counting down.
CCTGTACAGGAATGAGCCCCGGATAGTGAATGGGAAAGTAGTGTCGGTGAATACTCATATGCCGACTTACAATCCCAACCAGCCTATGGCAATGTTCAACGGCCTTGTGACGGACATAACAGTCCAGACGGGCAACGAAACCATCCCGTTTGCGGGCTTGCCCGCAAATGCGGTTGTCGCAGATTTCCCGAGCAAGGGATTGTTCCTCGCGATTGACGAATCTGCCGCCTACCGGGAAGTGGATACCGCCATAGCCGCTTTTGAACAGGACCTCGCAACCGTACCCGCAAAGCAGAAACTGCTCGAAGGATACAAGCAGCTGCGCATAGAAAAGAATCCCGATGTAAAGAGGGAGGTGCAGCGCGAAAAGGAAATGGCCGAACTGAAGGACCAGCTCTCGGAAATGAGGCAGATGCTCTCTGCGTATTTTGGAACCAAACCAAAGGAGGAATAAACAATGGGAATGACAGCAATTATGACCCGCAACGACGGCGAGGATTTCCGCGAATTCAAGAAGGCCCTCAAGCAGCTGAAGAAGGCGACCGAGAAGGCGGCTGAAGCTACCGACATCATCTGTGACCTCTCCGAGGAAATGGAGGATGAGTACGCTGACGGCGGCTCCTCTGCCACCAAGACACGCTCTAACAGCTCGATGCGTCGCAGGATGCACCGCAAGAGCCGTGAGGACTGGGACGACGAGTATTAACGGCGGTGGGGAGGGCGTGTCTCTCCCCACTCTTAATGTCAATCACTATGGACAGACTGGATTACTATGACATTCTCCCCGCCGGGATGGATGCGTACTTGAGCAATTATGGGCACCACATCTCCAAGCCTTTGTATCTGTGGGCCGTGTCCCTTATGAGGGACAAGAACGGCGGCAAGGCGAAGCCAATGGAAAAGGATGCCGTCAAGAAGATGCTTGCCGATTACGGGGTCGAAGTCGAGAACGACAAGGCCTACGACGTCCCGTATGTCTTTATGATGGCGAAGATGGACTACTATGGCTCATCCCTTATCGACGAAGGCCATCTTGCCAAATTCGTGAAGGACTATCTGGATGATCCGGACGGCAGCGAAAGCAGGGCGTTCGACGAGCTGTATGTCAAAATGGTGGCCCTCGGCATCCCGATTGACTGGGAGGACGTTATCTGATGATACGCAGGGAACTCAAAATAGGCCGCTGGTACGTGGAGTTCTACTTCTGCCCGGACGGCTATGACGAGGACGAACTGATAGACCGCCTTTACGACTTCGGGGCCGGTTCGGACGATATGCGCACGGCGATTCAGGTGATTGAGTCAGGCAAGCCGAACACGGGCTTGTTCTTCCCCAATGCGGTGGAGCATCTTGCGCTCCTTGCCGTGGGCCCGACTACGGGTCCGGAAGAATTCCAGGACACGCTCGTACACGAGATACATCACCTCGCCGTGGCAATCGCTTCGGAACTTGGCATAGACCTGGAGGACGAGGGGCCGGCATATCTCGCCGGGGATTCCGCAAGGGCCCTGGCAGATATTGTATGCAGGCTGGGCTGCACCCGCTGCAAGTGCTAAATCTTTGGAATCTTGTTGACCGCCTGCACCTTCTTCGCATTGACCACCTTGGCGTAAATCTCCGTAGTCTCGATATGCCTGTGCCCAAGCAGGGATGAGACGGTGTAAAGGTCAACGCCGTAGGTCAGGAGCAGCGTCGCGTTGGTGTGCCTTGCGCAGTGGAAGGTGATGTGCTTTTCTATTCCCGCTTCGGCGACCCAGTTCTTTAACCTGCGGCCTATCTCTGCGCGGCAGGGGAGACCGCTCCATACCCTTTCGTCGCCGGCTCCGCGTGGCGGCAGCAGCTCAAGGGCGTTGTCGGAAAGCGGGATTACAACAATCTTGCGTGTTTTCATCTGACGCTCCTCCACCTGCCAGCCGTCGTCGGTCGGCTTGATGTTGTCCCACGTGAGGGATTCAATATCGCTCAGGCGCAGACCCGTGAAGCAGGAGAAAAGAAAGGCGTTGCGCACGGCTTCGCAGGAAATGGGCGTGGCCATCAGCGTGCGGACCTCTTCCAGCGTCAGATACTCCCGCGTGGATTCGGGGCGGTGCGGCTTGAGCGTGGGGTCGATGCGGTGCATCGGATTCTCTACAATGAGCCCTTGGCGGTAGGCAAAGTTGAAAAGGGAGTTGAGATTGGAAAAGTACACGTGTATCGTGCTGTCGGCAAGGCGGGAGTCCCGCAGGAACTGAACGAAGTCCAGCACGTATTCCTTGGTCACTCCGCGTAGGGACACGCGCTTCTTGAATTTCGTTATCCAGGTGCCTATCTTCTCAAGCGTGTGGGCATACTCACGATGTCCTCGGCGGCGGTAGCTCTCCGCCTGCTGCTTGATATAGTCTGTAAGGAGCAGGTCTTTTTCCGATTGCTGCCTAAATCCTGCGCGTCCGTCTTGTATGGCAATTATTTTTTTTGCCTTGATTGCCTGCGCCGTTTTCAGTGTCTGTTCGTTCTGAATCTTGTCAAGTTTCTTTCTCTCCGGAACGAGGTACATCTTCAAGTAATCTTTGTACCTCACGCCGTCCAGTGAGTAGTCCAGAAAGAGGGAGCCTCCGCCGTCTTTCAGAGGCTTGATGCGGAGTGTAACAAGTTCTTTTCCTTTCATAATATTTAGGGACATAGGAGGGACAAAATATCGGGCAAAAACGGGATTCGCTCGGGATACCACAAGGAACAAAACGAGCTGATTATCAAGTAAATACGCTGATTATCAATCAATTCGGTTCCTCGTCCTTTGAACATAAATCTGAATGTTTAATTTCTCAAAAATACGCAATATCCCGGTAAACTTCAAGTATTTTTTTTAATTTTGTAAAAGTGATGAGTTTTCTGATACAGTGTCTGACACGGCCCCTGGCTATGCTGCCGCTGAAAGTGCATTATGCTCTGTCGCGGCTGCTGTCCTTCCTGGCGGAAAAGATGTTCCGCTACAGGGTGGATGTCGTAAACGATAATCTTGTCCATAGTTTTCCCTCCAAGAGCGGTGCTGAGATAAAGGAAATAAGACACAAGTTCTACAATCATTTCGCAGATGTGATTGCGGAGACCATATGGTTTGGCGGCTGCCGCAACCCCCGCCGCCTGAGGCGCTCCCATTTGGTAGAACTGGATAATCCTCAGGAAATCAACCGATTGTATGCCAAGGCTCCCAGTATAATGGTTCTTATGTCCCATGCCGGTAACTGGGAACTGATCGGAGGCATTGCCTCTTATGATTACACGGGCAGACCGACTTTTATCCGGGAAGACAATTTCTGCGTAGTGTATCTCAAGCAGTCCGATCCCGGCATGGGCGAGTTCCTGCGCAAAAACCGTACGGCGCCGCTCATTGACCCCGAGGGTTATCCCGGTTATCTGGAGTCCCGCGAGGTGGTACGCTATGTGTTCGAGCACCGGGACGAGAAGAAGATTTACAATTTCATAACAGACCAGCATCCATATTTCAAGTCGAAGGATTTCCTGGAAGTGAATTTCATGCACCGGGACTGTGAATCCATGAGGGGAGCGGCCGCACTTGCCTGTAAGTTCGGAATGGCGGTATGCTATATGGGTATGCCGGTCGAGTCGCGCGGACATTATAAAATAAAATATACAACGATTGCCGACAATGCATCCGGCGCTGATCCGGACGATATTATGAGGCAGTATTACAAGCTCCTGGAACAGGACATTGAGGCGCAGCCCTGGAACTACCTCTGGACCCACAATCGCTGGAAAAGATTTCCGAAATAAATCCATACAATTATGACAATCAAAGATTTACAACCTTCAATCGTGTGGAATAACTTTTATTCCCTCACACGTTGCCCCAGGCCTTCGAAGCATGAGGAAGTGGTCCGTAAGTTCCTCCTTGACTGGGCAGCAGAGCACAAGATCGAGGCTCAGACGGACGATACCGGCAATGTTATAATGCGCATTCCGGCGACTCCCGGTTATGAGAACCTCAAAACCGTAGTGCTTCAGGGACACATGGATATGGTGCCCCAGAAGAATGCTGATGTGAAACACGACTTTCTGAAGGATCCTATCGAGACGGTGGTTGACGGCGAGTGGCTGCGTGCCAAAGGAACGACGCTCGGTGCCGACAACGGACTCGGTGTCGCACTCGCCATGTCCGTGGCCGAGTCACCCAAGGTCAAGCATGGTCCGATAGAGATTCTGGTCACCTATGATGAAGAGACAGGCATGACTGGAGCCAACCTGCTTAAGCCGGGCCTGCTTAAGGGTGACATTCTCATCAATCTTGATTCCGAGACCGAAGGCGAGCTCTATGTGGGATGCGCCGGAGGTCTTGACGCTACCGCCACTGCCCGTTACCGCCGCAAGAAAGAGCCTGCCCGCCATCTGTGCTACAGTCTTGCTGTCAAGGGATGCCAGGGAGGCCATTCCGGCATGGATATCATTCTCTGCCGGGCCAATGCCAACAGGCTGATAGCCAGAGTGCTGCTCCCTCTTCTTGAACGTGCCGGAGTGAAGCTCATCGACCTTGAAGGCGGCACCTTGAGGAATGCGATTCCGAGGGAAGCTTTCGCTACTGTATATGTGCCCGCCAAGGGCCTTGCCGCAGCTGAACGAATAGTCAAACGTGTGGCTAGGGAGCTGAAGGCAGAATACGCAGCTACCGACCCCAAGCTGGAAGTGATTTTCGAGCCTTATGCACCCGCTCCCGGCGAGACATGCGACCCTGAGGATTGCAAATATGTGAGCGAGGAGGCCGCTCTCCGCTTCGTCCGCTGCATCCTGGCCTGTCCGGACGGAGTTGAGCGAATGAGCGACAACATGCCCGGTATGGTGGAGACATCCAATAACCTCGCCATGGTGAAGGCCTACAGGGGTGAGTTCTTCGTCAAGTGCCTGATGCGTTCTTCCGTGGATTCAGCCAAAGCCGCACTCGCGGCCCGCATGCGCTCTGTTTTTGAATTGGCAGGTGTGCGTGTACGCTTCACTGGAGGCTACAGCGGATGGGCCCCCAATGCTTCTTCAGAGATTCTTGCGGTCATGAAGAAGGTGTACAAGAAGATGTACGGAGAGGAGCCGAAGGTGATGGCAATCCATGCCGGACTTGAATGCGGTATTCTCGCAGGAGCCTATCCTCACTGGGATATGGTGTCCATGGGTCCTACACTGCTCAGCCCCCATTCTCCCGACGAAAGGGCTTTTATCCCTTCGGTCCAGAAGGTCTGGGATTTCCTGCAGGAAGTGCTGGTGAACATTCCTTCCAAGTAAAGTTATATGAAAAGGATTCTGACAGCTATATTGGCGGCCATAGCGGCCGCCAGTATTTCTTTTGGGTTGCAGGCCCAGGACAAAGTCACGTCCCGGGTGCTTGAAATCGGCCGTAGCGACAACCGTACCATGCAGCATGCCGATCACTTGTCCAATGTGATAGGCGGCCGTATAGTGGGCTCGGCGGCACTTACCGAAGCCGAGGCCTGGGTAAAGGAACAGTTCGAGTCATGGGGCTTAGAAGTGCTTGTCCAGGAGGCAGGTGCTATCAATGTCGGCTTCAACCGTGGCCCTTGGTTTGGCCGTATGCTAAGCGAAGACGGCATGTTTCTCCACTTCGGTACCCCATCTTATACAGCAGGCACTCGCGGAGCGCAGAAAGGACACGTGCTGATTGAGCCGCGTTCCCGCCGCGAACTTGAGCGGATGAAATCTGCGCTTAAAGGCGCCTGGGTGCTGCTGGATGCGGAGTCCAACGGCATGGCGATAGACCGCAGCGCCAAGGCCGAAGAGAAGCGGGCCGCAGTGATTGCCCGCAACGAGGAAATCGACCGTCAGAATATGGAGCGTATGCGCTGGAACTGGGAACACCGGGACAGCACGGCCAAAGAGCCGCTCCCTTACGAAAAAGTGACGGCGCCTTTCTATAAGGAAATGGTGGAAGCGGGCGTGCTTGGGTTCATCCGTTCCACAAAGGTGCCTCTTCAGCTTATGTACGACAGGGCCGGCTGCTTCGATCTTACCATGGAAACTTTGCCCAAGGTATGCGACATCTGCCTTGACGAGGCGCAGTTTGCCACCATACGCAAAAAGGCGGAGAGGCGCGAACGCTTTGAGCTTGAATTCGATATCCGCAATCATTTCTATCGCGGACCGGTGCCTTACCACAACATCATCGGCATCATGCGGGGAAGCAAATATCCCAAGCAGTACGTCATGGCCGGCGGTCACCTGGATTCGTACGATTGCGGCACGGGGGCTGTTGATGATGGCAACGGCGTTTCTGTGACCATGGAGGCTGCAAGGCTTCTTGCCGCTGCCGGAGCCAGGCCTAAGCGAACCATCCTTTTCTGTATCTGGACTGGCGAAGAATTCGGACTGCTGGGCTCAAGGCACTTTGTCGAAAGCGGGACGGTGCCGCTCGAGTCGATATCCAATTATATCAACCGGGACGGAGGCCCGCTCATGGCAACGGGAGTTAGCGTACCCGCGGCAATGTACGACGATTATGTGAAGGTGTGCAAACCGCTGATGGACTACAATCGGGAAGTGCCGTTCTCTGTCGAGAAGCGGCAGGGGCCTGCCGGTCCCCGTTCTTCCAGGGCAGGGGGGAGCGACCACGCCTATTTTGCAATGAATGGAGTTCCTACGATTTCCTTCACGGAGACCGATCCCAAGGGCTACAACTTCGACTACCGTGAGATCTGGCACACCGAAAGCGATATCTATAACAAGCTAATACCGGAGTATATGGAACATTCAGCAGTGGTCACAGCCGTTGTGCTGTACGGACTTGCCGGACTCGACCATCTGCTCTCACGCGACGGACTCTATTCCAATTAATAAAAAGGTGGAAGACTTATTGGATAATGACCCTTACGGCTCCCGACCCGTCCTCAAATCCGGCCCCTGGTGAGGACAGGACACTCAGCGTTTCCCGTAGCTGTTTGAAAGTCAGTACTATACGTATTTCGGGTGCTCCAAACAGAGCACCCGAAATCTGCAAAAGCCTCCTGCTCAATGACTTACGCAAAACGGCCTTTCAGACCATCCTACTCGGCTTCTCTGAAGACGAAAAAGAGGTCCGTTTTTAGTCTTCGCGGACGTGGAATGGATGGAAGAATGGCTAAAGACTGTAGCGAAGACCAAAAAGCTGCCGGTTTTTTGTCCTCGCTGGGTAGATTCGAGCCAGGAATGCCGAGCACCATCATCGTCCTATAGACTTGGTCCGTGGTTATGACTTAGATTTTGGGATGGCTATTCCAACAGCTTAAATACTACAAAAAAGAGGATGACCTCAAGTCATATAGACTTTTGAGTCATCCTCTTTAAATGTTTGGGTAAGGAGATTACTCCGCTACGACGTTGATCTTCACGGTTGCGAAGACGCCACGGTAGCATTTCACCTTGGCCTCGAATTCGCCAAGCTCCTTGATCTCGGGAACCTCGACGTTCTTCTTGTCAACTTCGAAGCCTTTCTCCTCGAGAGCTGCTGCGACCTGTGCTGCGGTGACGGCACCGTAGAGCTTTCCGCTCTCGCCGACCTTCGCTGCCACCTGTACGGGCTCTGCAGAGAGTTTTGCTGCCTTGGCCTCAGCCTCGGCGATGTTCTTGGCTTCTTTGTGAGCCCTCTGACGGATGGTCTCCTCATGCTGCTTGAGAGCAGAAGGGGTGCCGATAGTGGCGAATCCCTGAGGAACCAGATAATTGAGAGCGTAACCGGTCTTTACTTCTACCACCTCTCCGGCATCGCCGAGATTGGCAACATCTTTCTTAAGTATGATCTTCATAACGCTTCAATTATTTAAGGAGGTCAGTCACATAAGGGAGAAGAGCAAGTGAACGTGCACGCTTGATAGCCTGTGCAACCTTGCGCTGGAATTTGAGTGAAGTACCGGTGATGCGGCGGGGAAGTATCTTACCCTGCTCGTTGAGGAACTTCTTGAGGAACTCGGGATCTTTGTAATCCACGTACTTGATGCCTGCCTTCTTGAAACGGCAATACTTCTTTTTGCGAACGTCCACGGTGGGAGGGTTCAGATAACGGATTTCGTTGTTTTCTACTGCTGCCATAGCTTATTCCTCCTCATTAGTTTCGGTTTCTGCCTCGGGCTCTACAGGAGCCTGCTCGGCTGCTGCTGCGGGCTTGCTTGCGCCTTTCTGGCGACGGTGCTCCGCATAAGCGATGGAATTCTTGTCCAGGGCCACGGTGAGGAAGCGGATGATGCGCTCGTCACGGTGATACTGGGTCTCGAGAACGTTGACGAACTGAGGGTCCGCCTTGAACTGGATCAGGTAATAAAAACCTGAAGTCTTGTGCTGGATCGGGTACGCGAGCTGCTTGAGCCCCCAATCCTCTTCGTACACAATCTCGCCGCCGTTGGCTTTGATGAGATCGGTGTACTTGGCAACCGCTTCCTTCATCTGGGTGTCAGACAAAACGGGAGTTGCAATGAAAACGGTTTCGTACTGTTTGATCATAATGTTTGTTAATAATATTGTTTGTCCCTAAAAAGGGGTGCAAAGATAGTTATTCTTTTGAGAATTACCAAGTTTTTTGTGATTTTTACTCAATAGTCTGCACGGCGGCTTCGAACTTCTCTCTGTCGCCCCGACATTTGTTTTTGATTTTAGCCCGGTAGTTATACACTGTGTTGGCTGAATAGTGCAGAAGGGCCGCAATCTTGGACGATTCCACAATACCCAGCTTGATGAGGGCGAAAACCCTGAGCTCAGGGGTGAGGATGTCATCTCCCTTGGGCTTGATTTCTTCCCCTTCCTGCAGAAGCGCATTGAATTTTTCTACAAAATCCGGATACAGATTGATGAAGGTTTCGTCAAATTTCTGGTTAAACTGCGAAATGTCTTCTTCGATGGGAGGAAGCGCCATTATTTCGTCGGCCAGGTATTTGGTGTTGCCCCTGCGGATATAGGCAAGGACGTGATTCTTGTATCTCCTGGTTTTTGAAATGTTCTCTGACATGTTCTGCAGGTACAGGCCAATGTACTCCTGGCGCACCTTGTTTGCTTCATGCAATGCAGCATTCCTATGCTCTACCCGTTTTTTCTCAGTTTGCAAGTCCAGGGTCATCTTTTCCAGGGCTTTCCTTCTCCGGGAAAGGTTCACCAGCAGTGAGCCCAGGGCAAGCATCATAAGGAGAGAGACCACCATGAAAAGGATTATCATCCTGGTACTCCTGTCTTTCTGTCTAGCATAGGCTTCTTCAAGCGCTGGGAAGAAATGGCTGATCTGCCAGGGGCGGAGTTTTCCGTTGAAAAAAAGCGCATCCCTCATGCAGTGGTCCGCTACGTAGTTGAAGGCCCTTTTGATGTCGCCTTCCTCGTACAGAAGCTCTGCGAGGTCGTTCAACGAGGCATAGTCCTTGGTGGCATTCATGACATCGGCAATGGCCGACCGTGCCAGCCAGAATATCCTCTGATCTCTGTCGGTCTGGAGCGTGGCCAGGAAGAAAGCGGCGCTTGCAAACTCTCTGGAATTCTCTGACGAGGCCTCTACGGCTTTCCGTGCAAACTCCAGCGCTGCGGCCAGATCCCCCCTTGACTCGGCCCGTGTGCGGCAGAGGTTATTCCATTCGTAGCTGCCTTCTTCCAGGCAGCCCAGCAGGGCGGCTGTGTACTGGTCTCTTTTCTTCCAGTAACTTTCATTGTTGGATGAATAGGCGCCCATTTCGCCATACAAGTAGCAGGCCGCGTCGTAAAACTGTATCCTGAGCTTCTCCGGGACTGTATCTTCGGAGTACTGCTGAAGCAGTTCGAAAGCGTCGGAATGATATCCGGCAAGGCCATATTCCCTTACCAGAGCCAGATCCGTTTCCGTTAAGCGGACACGGTCTTGAAGTTGCAGGGCTATGGCTTTGTTCCTCTTGAGATGGTTGATAGTGGAATCCAGATTGTAAAAACGGTATTCGTCGGAGAGGCGACGGTGGATCTCGTATTCCTGTTCCAGGGTAAGATTACCTTGAAGAAGGTCTCCGATGGCCTCCGTCCGCTGCAGGAAATATTTCTGGTATGTGTTCTCCATGGCCAGTGCATGGTCCAACTCCCGAAGAATCTCTTCGGTGCTTCCTGATTGTGCGCAGCCTGCCAGCAGGAATGCAGCTAATCCAATGATAATCAATTTGTGAGTCATGCTGTAAATGTAAGAAATAATCCGGGCTTTACCGATAATTGGCAGCCCGGATTTCATTTATTTTCAGTGGTTTACAGCTTGTCGAAGCTGACTGTCTCCTTGCCCTCGATGGAGTTCCCGCTTATAGTAACGCCGCTGAAGTCAACGGTGATGCGGTAGGTGGCGCCTTCTTCAAGGTTGGAGGAGAGGCCGATGTTGCCGTCTCCGCCCTGGGACAGATTGCCGGCGGCGTTGCCAAGGATGGTCAGTTCTTTGCTGCTCTCACCGCCCCAGCCGTCCTGGAAGAAGAACTTCACGTTCCAGTAGTCGGTGCGGAAACGTCCTCCAATCTGCGGGTCGTTCTCGTTGACGGCCTTGCCCGTCATCTGGTACACTTTGTCGGCAACCTGAGCCAGCTGGAAACCGCCGGTTCCGGGCCAGCCCACCTGGCCTCCATCCATCATATAGGCGGCGATGCCCCAGCCTTGTACGTACAAGCCGCCCTGCTCCAAGTTGGGAGCCGTGTCGTCGTCGTTTACACGGCGGGCCAAGATTACCTGATGGGCCTGATCGATGGTAACTGTATAACGGCCGTCCACGACGTTGAGGCGGCCTTCGTCAAAGAAGTCGGGGTCCCACCAATAGGCGTTCACATTGTCCACACCGGTGATCGTGACGTCCGTACCCTTTGTCAAGAATACGGTGGCGGTATAGACATTGACCCCCGCCATGGAGGCTTCAACGCCGTTGATGGAGATAGCCTCCACCTCAATTTCCTTCTGACCCACTTTCTCGAAACTCAAGATGGCCGCGGACACGCCTCCGGTGATGTCCAGGGTAAAGCGGTAAATACCGCCCATTTCCAAGCTCTTGCCTTCAATGAGGTGTATGTTGCCATCGCTTTCGCCGGCATAGATGAGGTCGCTGTTTACGGCTGCATAGCTGTCGCCTCCGAACTCACCGCCCCAGCTCTTCTGATGGAAGAGCTTTACATTCAGGGCGTTCAAGGCCATCTGGCTGCCGGCTTCCTGGGTAAGCTGGAAGATACCCGGCTCAACCTCGGCCATGCAGATGCCGCCCTTCTCCGGATTCCAGCCGGCGCTCACCGGGCCTGGTTTGCCGTAATGACCGGCCTCTCCAATCATCCAGACGGCTCCGGAATTGATGCCGGCATATTCGGTGGCGGAAACCATGCGTTCTACCAGGAAGTACTTCTGGTCCAGCAGGATGGTTACTTTATACAGGCCGTCCATCGCTGCGAATTTACCATCGTCGGTGAAGAAGTCGGGATCCAGCATTACATCCTCAAGGCTGAAGGGGGCGCCCGTCAGGGTTGTTTCCTGGCCCTTGGTGATGTTCAGGACAGCCACATAGGAAGTGGCATCGGCCATATTGGCGCTTACGCCGTTGAATTCGATGGTGACAAAGGGCGCCCCTTTCCAGCTCAATGTGTTGAAAGTAATGCTGTAATTGGGAGTAGTGTCAGAGAAGGGAATCAGCCCGTTGGCAAGAGGCGAGATGCCAGTGTTGCTGCTGAAACCGAAATGTATCTTCCGACCGTCGGCATCGAAAGGAGCTGTGACGATAGTGGCGTCCGTGGAGCCGCTGAACATGCCTTCGGTGGCATATTCGTTGCGTCCCGTCCGGGACATGCGGTATTCATTGCCGCCGGAATAGAGCGTAAGGTACTCGAAGTCAGGGCGGGATACGGCCACTGTCTTTTCATCGGTGGTGGTGCCGAACTGAATGTTCTGTGAGACAAAACGCAGGGTAGCTTCTCCGTCTGGGATATTCTTCTCAAAAGGAACCTTGAGCATCCCTTCATAGGTTCCCACTGTCTTGGTACGGATGGTAGTGTCGGCCACGACGGTCTCGTCAAACAGCAGCGACACTTTCAACGTGGACAGGTCAATATTGTCCTGCAGGTCCACGGAAAACCTCACCATGGAGCCCATCAGGGCACTCTGGTCACATGTGATGGTCTGGCTGGGGCCGTGGTCGGCAATGACCAGTTCCTTTTCCTTCTGGCAGGCGGCCAGGATGAGGATAAGCGCTATTGAATAAACTATTCTTTTCATATCTTTAATCATTCCAAATTGCTGAAACAACGGACTTTGCCGGTACTTTGACAGAAACGGAGCGGGCACTTGAGGCAAAGACGAACTGCTGGTCGGTGCTGCTCTCGTTCAAAAAGATGACGCCGGTGCTATTGTCTGGATTGCTGAAAGCCAGGTAACTGACGCCGGTGGCGGTGTAGCCCTCCGTCCCTACACGGACAGCACCTTTCTTGATTACGGCCGATGTGTGCAACACGTCATACCAGTGGCTCTTGCGGTCAAGGCTGCTGAGGGCGTAGGAGATGTGGCTTACGGATACGGCGCCGTAGCAAGTGCTGCAGCCGCCGGGACGGTATGGCTTGCCCTCATCGTCCAACATCATGTTCCATAGGGTGACACCTTTGCCGTAACGCTTCAGTGTCCCCAGAATAATCTCGCGGAAGTCTTCCTGCAACTGGCCGCCGAAGCCAAGTCTCTTGTAATTCCATTCGCCGATCGACGCCTCAGTAAACCATATTCCCTTGTCGGGAGCGGCAGTGTGGATGGCATCCAGTTCGCTGACGGAGCCGCCGTAGTTGTGCCAGGCCGATCCGGCAGCATATTTGGAGGCTGCCGGGTCTGAAAAGATATTCAGCGGATAACGGCGCTGGCTGTCCACGTTGTCGTAGTTGTAGTTGTGGTCGAAGATCATGATTTTTACATCTCCCAGCCCTGCGTTTTCAAAGGCCGGGCCTACCACTTTCAGGAGTGCCAACTGGTCTTGCCAGGGCATGTACAGGCTCATGGAGTTGCCGTGGTTCAGTGGCTCGTTCTGCAGGGTTACGCCCATGACCTTGTAGCCGCGCTGCTGCATGGCCTGTATCCACTTCACGAAATAAGTGGCATAATCGGCATAATATGCAGGGTTCAGCCGGCCCGAGGTCCAGCTTTCGTATGCCCCTGAATTGTCCACGCCCATTTTCATCCAGCGTGGACAGCTCCAAGGCGATCCAATGATCTCTACCTGTGGATTTATGCGGTAAATCTCATCCAGGATGGGGAAGAGATACTGGTACTCGGATGGATGAATGGCAAAGTTTTCTATGCCCTTGGTGTCGCACCAGGTGTACTCATCCATGGAAAAGTCGGAACCGCCGATGCACACGCGGATAAGGGAGGACCCAGCACCATCGGTGGGGCTGAACAACTCAGTAAGGATGGCAGTACGGTCGTTTGGGCTCATCTTGAGCAGGTTGTAGCAAGATGCCTGGGTAATGGCCAGACCGAATCCGTCAATTGTCTGGTAACGGTCGCCGGTCAGGCGCACTACGTTTGGAGACATGGTGGCCGCCTTGCCAAAGTTGACGCCGGAGCGCTCGAAAGCCTTTGAGCGGTCGAATGTGGTGGTCCAGATGGTGGCGTCGTAGTTGACGGGCGTCTCGGGTTTATTATCCACCGGAGGTGCGGGCTGCTGATTCTCCTTGTTTCTGCAAGAGCAGGAACAGAAGGCCAGGAAGCAGGAGAGGGCTATGGGGATGATTCGTTTCATACTAGTAACCGGCATTTTGGGACAGGTTGGGGTTGTTGTCCAGAGCTTCGGTGGGAACCGGCAACAGGTAGTGCGTAGGATCCATCGGAATGCGCTTCTGCCAGTAGCTGTCTTCAGCATTCATAGCGTCGTGCACCTTCTTGATGCGGTCGTTCTCCGGGGTTGAATGGCGCACCAGGTCAAAGAAACGGAAGCCCTCGAAGGCCAGTTCCAGCCGGCGCTCCTTGAGAATGAGGTCGATGGCCTGGTCTTGGGACGCGGGCGTGGCGATGGGATCCAGGTGGACGCGTTCACGAACCTTGTTCACGTAAGAGGCAGCACCGGCAAGGTCGTTGGTGCAGGCCAGTGCTTCAGCATGCAGCAGGTAGATTTCGGCCAGACGCATTACCAGGATGCTGCTCACATTGGTGGGCATCTTGTGCATGAATGCGTAATGGTCCGACTCATAATAGTTGCTCCAGCTGCAGGAATCCCAAATCACGGAGGCGTTTAGGCGTTCCGAGTCTCCCTCGTCCTGGTAGGCCTTGATCAGGTTGCGGGACGGGGTGGTCCATTTGGCCCAGGAGAAGTTGTCGTTGGGATTGTAGGCATTGCGGTGGTACATCATGTACACCCAGTTTCCGCTGGACTTGGAAACCCACTGGACTTCGAAGATCGATTCGGGACTGTTGCGGCGGGCATCTCCATTGTCACCGGGCTCGTAGGCCCAAAGGTCGGCGTACTTTGGTTCCAGCGAGAAGCCCATGCCCTCTACATCTGAGCAGTAACGAGCTACTTTGTCCCAGTCGCGCAGGGGCGTATTCTCCGCATATACACGGGCCAGCAAGCCCTTGGCAAAGGCATCGGACATGAGCATCTTGTTGGCGGCATTCACCTTAGGCGCGAACTGCGCAGCCCAGGTCAGGTCTTCTACGAGTTTGGCATACACCTGCTCCAGCGGCACGCGGTCAGGAAAGTAGAGGGGATACACCTCTTCCACGTTGGCAGCGTTAATGGCCGGCGGGATGGAGAGCACCATGGGTGCGTCTCCCCACAACAGGGTGAGGCGGAAAAAGCAGAAAGCGCGCCAGATCATGGCTTCCGCCTTCCACTGGTCGCGTTCGGCGCTGCTCAAGCTGGCATCTGTCTCGGCAATACGGTCTATATTGCAAATAATCTGGTTGGCGTTGGATACCTGGCGCTGATACCAGTTCCAGTCGCGGGTGATGTTCTTGTTGGTGCCGTCCTGCTTGTTGCCTTCCAGGGCCATGATTTCAGGGGTGGAAGTGCCGCAGTAGGCGTTGTCGGCGCGCGTTTCCGAGTAAACAAGCCAGTCTTCCAGACCCATTTCCTGAATGTCCTTAACCCAGGAATTGTACAAGGAATTGCGCAGACCCTCCATATCGGAGCGGGTGTTATACTGGGATGTGTTGCCTGATTCGTCGCCGGTAAGTTCCACATTGGCCTCGTTGTAGGCCGTGATGGGGAAGAGGTCCAAAGTGCAGGCAGAGAGTACGAGAACGCTTGCAAATGCGATATATATCTTTTTCATAAGCTTGCCATGTTTAGAAATCTACATTTACGCCAAAGGTGACGTTGCGGTTGTTGGGATAGGTACCGAAGTCCAGCCCCATTGACGTAGCGTCGGTGTTCTGGCTCACTTCGGGGTCGTAGCCGCTATACTTGGTGAAGGTCACGAAGTTGGCCAGGGTTACATATGGCTGGATACGGGCAATGTTGGCTTTGCGGAGCCATTTGCCGGTAATGTCGTAAGAGAGGGTGATGTTCTTGAGTTTCAGGTATGAACCGTCTTCCACCCACATGTCGGAGGCCTTCACGTTGTCCGGCTCTCCTGCCTTGGGAATGTCGGTTATCTGGCCGGGGATCCTCCAGCGGCGCACTGCATCGTGCAACTGGTTGGCACCATTGCGCATGCCTATCATGTCAATCTTGGACACATTGAATATCTTGTTGCCGACGCTGCCGGTGAAAAGCAGGTTGAGGCTTAGGCCCTTGTAGGCGAGATTGTTGGTCCAGCCGAAGATGAATGACGGGTTGGCGTCGCCTATCCATGTCTTATCGGAGTCGTTGATTACGGCGTTGTTGTCCAAGTCCTTATAGATGACCAGGCCGGTCTCCGGATCAATGCCTTCGGTCTGGTAGCCGTAGAAGTTTGACAGCGGACGACCTACTTCCAGGCGGATTACCGAGTCTCCCAGCTGGTCTCCCACGTTGCCGTAGGTATAGACGGGGCGTATGGTCAGTTTCTCCAGCCGGTTGCGGTTGAGGGAAATGTTGAAGTCGGTGCGCCACTCAAAGCCGTTCTTTACCACGGGGGTGGCGGATACTGCGAATTCCAAACCCCAGTTGCTCATGGCGCCCTCATTGCGGTACAGGGACGGATAGGGAGAAGGCATGGGAACCCACATGAGCAGGTTGTCGGTCTTCTTGTAATAAGCGTCAATGGTACCGGACAGGCGGCCTCCGAACATGGAATAGTCAATACCAACGTTTGTCTGGGTCGTCGTCTCCCAGGTGAGGTCCTTGTTACCCATGGAAGAAATGTCGCCAATGGTGGGCACCGCGTCGGCGAACTCGGTTTTGGTCCAGTCGAAGTAGTTGGTGTTGTAAGTCTGCACCCAGGCATAGTCGCCCAGTCCGGACTGGTTGCCTTGCTGGCCCCAACCCACGCGGAGTTTAAGGTCGGTAAGCCATTCGGCGTCGCTCAGGAAATCTTCGGCAGAAATGCGCCAGGCGGCCGATGCGGAGGGGAAGAAACCCCATTTGTGGCCGGGTGCAAGCTTGGATGAGCCGTCAGCGCGGAAGTTGACGGTAAGGTAGTATCTGCTGTCGAAGTTGTACGCGGCGCGGCCCAGGAAGGAGAGGATTGTCCACTTGGCCCAGCCGGTGCTCTGGCCGCGGAGACCGCCTTTGTTACCGCCGTTCAGGCCCCATATGGCATTGCCGTACTCCGGGGAGAAGTGGCTGCGGGAAGCGCTCAGCTGCTGCCAGTCAGAGGTGGTGGCGGAGGTGCCGCCCATCACTTCCAGATTGTGTTTTTCGGCAAAAGTATTAGCGTAGGTAAGGATGTTGTCGTACACCATGCGCCGGTCGTCGCTGCGGCTGTCGGAGGCCTCGCCGTGCTGTGTGCGGCCGTAGGAGGTCTTGAGCGGGTCCAGGAAGGAGTAGCTGTGCACCCAGCGGCGGTCCATGGAAACTGTGCTCTTGAAATTCAGGTGTTTAGAGAAGTTGATCTGGGCAAAGGCGCTCATGATGGCGCGGTCGGTGGAGGAGAAATTGTTCTCGCTGCGGGCCAGGTTCTCCAGCGGGTGTGTGTAGCCGCCCAAGCCATAGAAATTGGAGTTGTACATGGTGTGGGCTTCGTCGGCCCAGATTTCGACATAGGTGGGGGTGTTCACCACCGACAGGACCACACCGGCGCGGTTGGCACCTGTACCCGAGATGATGCCGTTGCTCTTGTAGGAAGAGTAGGCGATGTTGGTGCCCACGGTGAGCCATTTGTATAGATCTACGTCAAAGCTTGCGCGCGTATTCACACGCTTGGCAAAGGACACCGGAAGCACACCGGACTCGTTGTTGTAACCTGCTCCCAGGTAGTAGCGGATCTTGTCGGTGCCTCCGGAAACGCCGATCTGGTAGTTCTGGTTCACACCCACTTTGAAGGTTTCCTTGGCCCAGTCATGCTTGTCGGTCTCCGTCTCGGGGACGTTGATATTGAACTCTTTGGCGTACTCTCGGTATTCTTCGGTGTTCATCACGCGGAAGGTCTTGGGCACCGAGTTCAGGCCCACGAAGCAGGAGAAGCTGATGTGTGGAGCTTGGTTCCTGGAGCCCTGTTTAGTGTTGATGAGCACTACACCATTGGCGGCTCTGGAACCGTAGATGGCAGCGGAGGATGCATCTTTCAAGATCTGCATGCTCTCAATGTCGTTGGGGGATAGGTAGGCGATGGCATAGCCGCCTTCGCCCACGGGGACACCGTCCACCACATAGAGCGGGTCATTGGACGAGGAGATGGAGCTGGCGCCACGGACACGGACGGTCATGCCGGAACCGGGCTGGCCGGAAGTCTGCTGTACCTGCACACCGGCCACCTTGCCCTGGATAAGGCCGGATGCCTCCGTCACGGGTCGCAAATTGACATCTTCGGTGGAGACGATAGAAACGGCGGTGGTGAGGTCTTTCTTTCTCACCGAACCATATCCTATGGCCACGACTGCATCCAGTGTCAGGGCCTCTTCGGCTACCGTAACGTTAATGACGGAGCGGTCTCCCACGGTTTCGGTCACGGTGGTATAGCCAAGAGCATCGAAAACCAGGACGGCGGAAGGGCCGCTCACACTGATGGAATATTGTCCGTCTGTACCGGTCACGGCTCCGTTCTGGGTGCCATGTTCCAGGACCATCAAACCGATGACCGGGTAACCTGCCCCATCTACTACCGTGCCCGTTATGGTGCGCTTCTGAGCATAGGCTGCTATGCTTAGAAGCATCATTACGAATGCAAGGATTCTTTTCATAGACTGGATATTAAAAATTGGTTTATTAGTTGTTCGCTTTGTTCTCGCTGCTATAAAGTTATAGATTAACGCGCGTAGGTGGGCGGATCCATTTCGTTAAAGTGGATTATGTGCTCTGGGTGCTAGTGTGTAATAAATTGATTATCAATATCTTTTGTGGTGCCCAGTGCGGGTGAAAAGTGGATGGCGTAGGGACCTGGAAAGAATCTTTTACCCCATCGAACCGAAACTCTATGAGTCCTAAAATTAATTTTATATCTTTGCGACAACAATTTAGCGGCGATTTGAGCCCGTTCACAGCTATCGGATAATGAATTACTTTGAGGAGCTAAATAAGGACTACCGTTTTAAAGAAGGTTTCCACACCTGCATTAACTGTGGCACCTGTACTGCCATTTGCCCTGCAGCTGAGTTCTACCGGTACGACCCCCGGAAGATAGTGTCAATAGTCCAGACCAAGGATAACGATGCTATCGAGGCTTTGCTTAAAAGCGAGACGATATGGTACTGCGGCGAGTGCATGAGCTGCGTGACCCGCTGCCCGCGTAAAAACGGCCCCGGGCTTGTGGTGATGGCCCTTAGAGACTTGAGCATCCGCCTCGGTTTTTTCACCGAGTCTGAAAAGGGACGTCAGATTTATCCGCTCACAAAAGCCATTAACGGCAATGTCCTCAACTACGGTTACTGCGTCCATCCTGAAACGTTTTCCTATAGCGATCATCCGGAATCTGGCCCCGTATTCGAGTGGGTTCTGAACAATAAAAAGCAAGTCTATGGCCGTCTGGGAGCCAACTATCAAGGAAAAGGCCCGGGGGTGCTCCGGCATATCCCTCAAGAAGACCTGGACGAGCTTAAGGCAATATTCGAGGTCACCGGCGGAGCCGAACGTATGGAATTGGTGGAAAAGTATTCCAAGGCCAAGGCAGAGCAAATGGGGATGGATATGGATGAGTATGCTGAATATACTTTCAGCCATTGTTCTCCCGGTCATTTCAATAACGAAGAATAGATAATGATATATCAGGGCAAGCAGAAGATCTGGTCCGATTACCAGAAAGAGATACCATCCGACGGCTGGTTTTATGTGCGCAGCTGTATCCGTCAGAGCTTCTTCCCGGCATCGGAGAAGTACTTCCTCGCAATCTGCAGGGACCTTCTGGGAAAGGATATCTATGAAAGCGAGCACCATACTACCTGCGGTGGCATAGCCTACCACTGCGACACCATACCGCAGGAGACGGCTATGACCATTGTAGCCCGTCAGTTTGCGCTTATGACCGAAGCGGGATACAAGAACCTCGTGACCTCATGCATCACGTCCTTCGGCAATTATACCGAGATACTGGAGACCTGGAGGGAGTTCCCCGAGCTTGAAGCGCGCATACGCGAGAATCTCTGGAAAGCCACCAGGCGCGAGTTTGAAAAGCCTGAATATGTAGCCCATGCCAGCGACCTTGTGTACAAATTCCGCAACGAAATTGCTGAACGGGCCAAGTACAGGCTGGTCGATGTCCGTACCGGGAAGCCACTGAAGATTGTGGAACATATTGGCTGCCATTATTCTAAAATGTTCCCTCACAAGGGAATAGGCGGTGCCGAGTACCCTTGCGTCCTGAGCGGTATGGTTGACTCATGGGGCGGCGAGGTGATAGACTATCCGGAGCGCCGGCATTGCTGCGGTTTTGGTTTCCGACAGTACATGGTGAAGGCCAACCGGGGCTACAGTGTCTCGAACACTTACAAGAAGTTCGAGTCTATGGAGCCATATCATCCTGACGCCATTATAACCAATTGTCCCGGCTGCCCGTATTTCCTTGACCGCTGGCAGTATGTGATCTCCGAACAGACAGGCAAGACCTATGGGCAAAATGGCTTCGGAATACCTGTGTTTACCTACGAAGAACTTGCAGGTCTGGTGCTGGGTTACGACCCTTGGGACCTTGGCCTGCAGATACACCAGGTGGCTGTCGAGCCCCTTCTGGACAAGATGGGAGTGGAATATGATCCCGATGCTAAGTACCTTGGTATCAATAAAGAGAAGCTTATGAAACCGGCGCTTCCGAGCTGCCTCAAATGTTTTTAGTCTATGGATAGTCAGACCGTACTTATTATAGGTGGGGGAGTGGCCGGCATGGAAGCGGCGCGGCAGCTGCGTCTGCTTGGCTGTGAGCCGGTAATTGTAGAGAAATCGGATCATCTGGGCGGTCATGTGGCCGGCTGGCATAAGCTGTTCCCTGATATGCTCAGCGCTTCATCGCTCATAGAGCGCATGTCGGAGAGTCTGGACGGCATAACGGTGTATCTCAAGACACAGGTGGCCTCCATGAACAGGCTCAAAGATGGATTCAGTGTGATGCTGACCAACGGTACCGGACTTCTTTGCCGGGCCGTGCTGATAGCATCCGGCTTCCGCCTTTTCGAAGCTTCGCGCAAGGAGGAATACGGCTATGGCGTATATGATCGCGTGATTACGAATTCCGATCTGGAGTACTGGTTCAATACAGGAGAGGATGACAGGATACCCGACAATCTTTCGAATATCGCTTTCGTGCACTGTGTCGGCTCGCGTGACCTCAAGGCAGGCAACCCGCAGTGCTCCAAGGTCTGTTGCATGACAGCTGTCAAGCAGGCAATAGAGATGAAAGAGAGATTTCCCGATGCTGAGATATGGTGCTTCTACATGGACCTTCGCTTGTTCGGGAAGAAGTACGAAGACTTCTACATCAACGCCCAGCGAGACTACGGAGTGCATTTTGTCCGCGGCCGCGTGTCGGAGGTAAGTGAAGATATTGACGGGCGGGTGATACTTAAGGCAGAAGATACTCTTGCCGGCCGCCAGGTCAAGCTCAAAGCCGACTTGCTTGTACTCATGGCCGGTATGCTTTGCAACGAAGACACTGCAGGACTGGCATCGATGGTACGTGCCGAGGTCGATTCCGACGGCTTCCTGCGCAGCAGGGACAACATTTTCCGTATCAATGAGTCAAGCCGTCCCGGCATTTTCTTCGCCGGCGCCTGCACCGGCACCAAGACAGTCCCGGAGACGGTGGCCGAAGCCCGCGCTGCTGCGCTTGACATACGTAACTATTTGAACGGTAATGATTGACTTCGGATTCGGTCTTTCCAGGAGTTCCGCCGTCAGGCTTGACGAGGTGGATTTGACTCTGTACAGAAAGCTTGAGAAGCTGGAGCCCGGCGTGCGTACTTGCATGTCCTGCGGTTCCTGCACCGCGACCTGTACTGCCGGGCCATGGTCAGGCATGAGTGTCCGCAAAGTCATTCTGGATCTGCAGCGGGAAAGAGCCTCCGCAGAAGGACATGGTGAAGTGAGAAAAATGCTGTCGGCTTGTATGCTGTGCGGGAAGTGCAGCATGGTCTGCCCCAGGGGCATTAATACCAGGCATCTGATCCTTAGTCTGTGCCGCATATACGAAGAGAAGAAATGAGAGAAAGGTTTGCCACTGGTTTCGATCCCTTTGTCCTGCCGTTCCTTGTCGGGATGATTTTCGTGCTGGGTTACTGCGCGTACGGGATATTCCGTATCCTTTTCCAGCTTTCAAGACAGGACCGTAGGAAGTTCCTTCTCTCGCTCATAACTCCGTCTACGGCTCTTAAGAATATTTGGGATATATTTGCCAATTGCCTGCTGCACGTGAAGTTATGGAAACGTAACCGCATGCTGGGCTTCATGCATTCGAGCATAGCTTTCGGCTGGTTCATGATCATACTTCTTGGGCACATCGAAGTGATGGTATATTGCCCGGAGCGTGTGCGCCTGCTGTATTATCCTATCTTCTTCAACTACTTTGTCGCCGAGAATGAATCTACCATAGGCGGGGCCGTACTGTTTTTCCTGATGGATTTCTTCCTCCTGCTCATACTGACCGGGATAGCGCTGGCTATGATCAAGAGGGTGAGGTCACGTATATTCGGAATGCGCCGTACAACGCGCCCCAGCGCCCTCGACCGTGTTGGCCTCTATTCTCTCTGGGCCATTTTCCCTCTCCGGCTTCTGGCCGAGAGCTTTACCGCCCATATCAGCGGTGGCTCTTTCCTCACCATTCCAGCCAACTGGGTATTCCGGCAGTTCCTGGGCAACGACCTCAACATGCTTCCTACCTGGTGGGCCTACAGTATTGCCTTGGGCGTGTTTATGTGTGTGCTCCCGTTTACCCGTTACATGCATATTCCTGCCGAGATGATGCTCATCCCCATGCGCAACGCCGGCCTAAAGATACGCCATCCCCGCAAGGGATTCGCAAAGGTGGAAGTGCTGAGCTGCCCGGGTTGCGGCGTGTGCATCGACGCTTGTCCGATGAGCGTTAAGAAGGTGAATATCAAAGACTGCACAGTCTATCTGAACCGTCAGATCCGGCGCGGAAACGAGAAGAGGATTGAGGAAATCTCCGACAAATGTTTGCTTTGCGGCAAATGTGAGGCCGTGTGTCAGGTGGGTGTGGAGGGGCCTAAACTGCGTATTGCCCAGAGGGCGTCGCGCCGTTACGGACTTACACCGGATTATTCCGGAATCGATGTGGCTCCTCTTGTTGCAGCTGCCAAGGGCTCCAAAGTGCTGTATTTCTCCGGTTGCATGACCAGGCTCACTCCGTCCATCGGGAAGGCTGTAACTTCGCTTATGCACAAGGCCGGTGTGGACTTTGTGTGGATGGACCGGGATGAGGGCCTCTGCTGTGGGCGTCCGCTTCTGACTGCAGGACGGATCGACGCGGCTATTGGCTTGATACATAAGAATGAAGAGATAATCCTTTCAAGCGGGGCCGACACTCTTGTGCTAAGTTGCCCCATTTGTTATAAGATATTCACGGAGCGTTATTCACTCCCTGGCGTGAGGGTTGTAAACTATACTGACTATTTCAGCGAACTGGTTGAGCATGGGAGGCTCCATCTTACCAAGGGCGATGTCTGCTACGTCTATCACGATCCTTGTGAACTCGGGCGCGGCTGCGGAATATACGACTCGCCCCGCAAGCTGATCGGTCAGGCTGCCGGTATAGCCGAAGCACCCAAGACAAGGGAAGAGAGTATCTGCTGCGGCGGATCGCTTGGCAGTTTGACGCTTGACTTCAGCCAGCGTGAAGCCATGACGCGCAATGCTCTTAAGAACCTCTATGAGAGCCGCGCCGATGCCATCGCTACCGCCTGCCCCTTGTGTCTGACCACCTTCAGCCGCTATTCCGAGCGCCCCGTCCGCGACCTCGCCGAGGTCCTCGACGCTTCTTGCAGCGGATAGCTCAAAGCATTCTGAATCAAATAATTTGGAAAGAATAAAATAATAATTACCTTTGTGCTAACGAATACGTTAAACAAACACGTTAAACAAAATCGTTAGCCATGATCAGAATACTATTTACATTAATTCTCACTGTCCTGCCTTTAGTCCTTTCTGCGCAAGAGAAGTACAGCCTAAAATCCTGCTTGGATTATGCGGTAGAAAACAACGAAAGCCTGAAAAAAGACAGGCTAAGTCTGGAGACGTCTATCCAATCAAGACGAGAAGTGGTCGGCGCTTTGCTGCCACAAATAAACGCGTCAGTCGGGATGACGAGGAACATCCAGAAGACGACCATCGCCATGCCTAACTTCATCAACTCAATGATGCCGGAATCGATGATGGACCCTGATGCCGACAAGTATATGACGGTCACGATGGGCATGGATTTAAATGCGAACTGGGGGGCGAACCTTAGCCAGCAGTTGCTGAATATGTCTCTGTTCAATGCAGTGCGCATAACAAAGATCGTAGGAGAAATGGCTGAACTCGGGCTGGAAATATCCACTGAGGATGTTATTGCGCAGACTGCCGGTCTTTACTATGGTATCCAGATCCTCAGCTATGCAGTTGAACAGTTCGACGAGAGTATCTCTCTGATGGACAAGACCCTTGAGATGATAGAAGTCAATCGAGACGTTGGTCTGGTGCGTCCAATTGACGCCAAGCAAATATCAGTCTCCAGGACTAATCTCGAGACCGAACGTGCGGCAATGAACAATGCCATTGAATTTCAGAAGAAGCTTCTCAAGCTTCAGATGGGGTTCCCGATGGAGGAAAACATTGAAATAGAGCCCATCGATGTCGGCATGTTGGAAGACATGGTGTTCTCATCCAGGATTGGCCGGTACGAGGTTACGGAGCAGCTTCCATACAAGCTGTTCCAGAAACAGCAGAATATGCTCGACTTGCAGTACAAGTCAGCGAAGTTCGAGACACTCCCTGTGGTCACTCTGACTGCTAATTATTCAATGAACTACATGGGAGATGACTTCTACAGGAAAAGCTGCCATAGTTTTCCTGTGTCCATGGTCACTGTGAATATGAGGGTGCCGATATTCTCCGGAATGTCGAAAAATGCCAAGATAAAGAAAGCTCACATTGAGCAGCTAAAGGCTGAATACGACGGAAGGATGCTGACACAATCCCTGAATATGGCCTATTCAAACGCCCTTATGCAACTTGAACAGAACAGGAAGGCTATGCTTACCCAAAAAGAGAACATGGGTCTTGCCCGTGAGGTTTATGAGGTGACGGAGAGAAACTACAATGAGGGTATATCTTCCTTGGCGGACCTTATCAATGCAAACTCCTCGCTGATCAAGTCTAAAGTCAATTATATCAATGCCTTGAACAACTGTATCAAGGCCCACATCGACCTCAAGAAGGCAGATGGGACAATAACGGACATCAATCATTAAACAACGTATAGTATGAAAAAGATAGTCGGATATATAATCGCCGTGCTTATTATCGCCGGGATGTTGCTTCTACTTTTTAGCAACAAAAGGAAAATGCAGCGTCAGAACGCTGACGCTGAACAAGCAGACCAGACAGAGCTGGTAGGTACGTTCATCACCGAAGAGGAAAACTACAGATTGGAGTTCAGTGCAAACGGCATGACCCAAGCAGTTCATGAGCTTAATTACGTCTCGGATATTGCCGGTCGTGTGAATCGCGTGTATGTTGATAAAGGCAAGCGCGTTGGAAAAGGCACGCCACTGCTTATGATTGACACGGAACTCTACGAAGCCGACTACAAGGCGGCAAAGGCAGCGTACGAAGCTCTGAAGAAAGATGAGGAGCGCCTGGCACGCTCATTCGCAGCCGGCGGTGTCAGCAACCAGCAGATGGACAACATCCGCACACAGCTGGTCGCTGCGGAAAGCCGTATGACTGCAAGCCGCTGGAAATATGAGAATTCCGTCATCAAATCCCCAATGGCGGGGATTATCAACAACAGATTCGTTGAGCCAGGATCACTGCTCGCTCCCAACGTCCCCCTGTTCGAGATAGTTGACGACAGTGCTCTGAAACTCATCTGCAATGTCCCAGAATCAAGAATCAGGTTGATATCCAGAGGAATGCGTGTCAAGATAACGGACAATCAAGTACAGGGATCTGAATTCACCGGAAAGATCAACAACATAGGCGTAAAGACAGACAGAGGACTTAACTACCCGGTCGAGATAGTTCTGGACCCGAATGACAACCTTCATATCGGAATGTATCTGAAAGTTTACTTCTCCGGAATTGCTGAGAGGACAGGGATACTGGTTCCTCGCAAGTGCATAGTAGGCAGCGCCAAAGCTGCTAATCTGTTTGTGGTTATGGACGGTAAGGCCCAGCGTCGCGAAGTCAAGCTTGGGGAGATGATAGGAGACCGGATTGAAGTGCTCAGCGGCATCAGTGCGGGTGAGCAAGTTATAGAGTCTGGTCTTATGAACGTTGGCGACGGTGCTGCCGTCAGGGTTATTAACAAGTAATTAGTATTATCATGAAGATTTCTGACCTATCTATAAGGCGCCCGGTCTATGTCATTGTGCTTTTTCTGGTTATCGCCATCCTTGGCTTGCTGGGTTATAGCTCGATGCAGTCGGAACTGATGCCCAAATTCACACCACCGACGCTCAACGTCCAAGTAATCTATCCGGGAGCATCTCCTGGCGAAGTCGAGAGCTCGCTGACCAGAAAGCTTGAGGACGCCCTGTCTTCATTGCAGGGAGTGGAATCCATACGCTCGTTCTCCTTCGAAAGTATGTCCATGGTGTTCGTATCGTTCATCTACGGCACAGATATCGACAGGGCGATGACTGACGCGCAGAACAAGATAAACTCCAAGAAGGCCGAACTGCCGCCTGCGGTTCTCTCTCCAATCATCAACAAGATCACCGTGGATGACAAGGCGGTAATGACGCTGTCGTTAAGTTCCGACCTCGAATCCATGGAGTTCAGCGACTTGGTTGACGAGCAAATTATCCCTGAGCTCATGCGGATTCCCGGGATGGCAGGCATCAATGCCACAGGCGAGCGCAGGCGAGAGATACAAATCAATCTGGACATGGAGGCTATGCAGGCTCTTGGATTAAGCCCGGTGCAGGTTCTTGGCGTAATCAGGAGCGCCAACTTGGACGTCCCTACCGGCAGCCTGCGCAATGAGCAGACTAACACGACGATACGCCTTTCAGGCAAGCTAAGTTCTGTCGATGAGATCCGCTCTCTTGTCCTGATGACATTGCCCAGCGGTACCCAGATCCGTATGCGTGATGTAGCGGAAGTGCTGGAAACATCCAAGGACGTCAGCAAAATCGCCAGGGTCAACGGCAGGGAATCAGTTCTGCTTCACATATTCAAACAGGGAGATGCCAATGCCATCGATCTGAGCGACGCTGTGGCCGATGTTGTGCAGCAGCTTGAGGCCACCTATTCAGATTCAAACCTCAAGATTACGACAGTCAGCGACTCTTCTGTGTTCACCCGCGAGTCAATCAAATCTGTCCTGTTTGACCTGATGATTGCAATCCTGCTGGTCACCCTTGTAATCCTGTTGTTCCTTCACAGCTGGAGAAACGCTCTGATAGTGATGCTGGTAGTGCCAATGTCGCTGATCGGCACCTTCATCGGGATGAAGCTGTTCCATTTCTCGCTTAACTTGATGTCTCTTCTGGGGCTTTCTGTGGTTATCGGAGTGCTTGTAGATGATGCGATTGTCGTCATAGAGAACGTCTATCGGCACATGGAAATGGGAAAGAATCCTGTCCAGGCAACACGCGACGCCATGAACGAAATAGGAATGACTGTAATCACAGTTACCCTTGTACTTGTGATTGTGTTTCTTCCTATTGCGCTGACAAACAGCCTGGTATCCGACATATTGAGGCAGTTCTGCGGAGTCATCGTATTCTCAATTCTGTTCAGTCTGCTGGCGGCACTGACCCTTGTTCCGCTGTTGACATCCCGATATGGCCGGCTGGAGCGGCTTGACAATAACAATGTTTGGGACAAGATGATGACTGGATTCAGCGAATGGATTGCCAGCATCCTGCATTGGGCTCTGGGGCATAAAAAATGGGTGGGGCTGATTGTTCTGGCAGCAACGGTGCTTGTCTGTTTGCTGTTCCCGCTCGGATTTATCGGCTTCGAATTCATGCCGGACGTAGACAAGAGCCAGTTCTCAGTCCTCATTGAAATGCCTAAAGATATTTCTATTGAAGAAGCATCGGCTCAGGTCTCCCGTGCGGAAGGATGGCTGAAGAACCAGAAAGAGATAGTTGAGGTGGTGTCGGTAGTTGGCCAGACCGGAAGCAATACTGAAAGCACTCAGGGCACACCCTACCTCGCCCAGCTTGACGTCAAGATGGTACCGCCCTCACAACGCGACAAACCGGTCAAGCTGTATATAGCATCCTTGCGAAGGCAACTTACAGATTATCTGGTCGATGCGAAAGTCCGCATGTTTGCTGCTGCGCTTCACGGCTCTGGAAACAGCTCTGCCGTTGAGTATATTATCTCCGGCACCAATTCTGATTCCGTGGCGGTATTCGGAGAATATGCGCTGGATGTCCTTCGCTCCATTCCCGGCACTATCCAGCAACAGCTCTCCACAGGTGCAGGTATGCCGGAAGTTAAGGTGTCGGTGGATAGGGACAAGATGTCCGCACTCGGCCTGACTCTGGACAATGTGGGACTCACACTCCAGCTGGTTTTCCAAGGTAATACTTCAATGAAGTTTGTTAAAGGAGAACATGAATATGACATCAATGTAAGGGCGGACAAACACTTCCGCGGTGGCATTGACGACGTGTCATCCTTGACCTTTGTGAATGCTCAGGGAAGCAGAATCACCTTGGATCAGTTTGCGGATGTCAGACTTGGAACCGGCCCCAACAGGATAGAACGCTACAACCGAAATCCTTCAGTTACAATCAGTTCAAACGTTGTAGGAATCTCTCCGGGTGCTGCTTCAAGTCTTTTCCTCTCCGAGGTGTCCGGGAGAGCCCGAAGCTCCGGAGTCACTATTGAAAGCATGGGAAACTTGAAAGCAATGTCAGATTCCATGCGCGTTATGGGCATAGCTATACTCTTGTCTATTGTATTGATGTATCTGGCCCTTGTTGTGCTGTACAATGGGTGGATTGACCCTCTGGTTGTGATGCTCTCAATACCTTTTTCGATACTTGGAGCCATCCTGGCCCTTGCCTTGTCCGGCTCCTCACTGGACCTCTTCGCAATGCTTGGAATCGTCATGCTTATTGGGTTGGTTGCCAAGAATGCCATCCTTTTGGTAGATTTCGCAAACGAACAGCTTGCTGCGGGGCTTTCTGTGGATGAAGCGTTGATGGGTGCAGTGCGTATGCGTACCCGCCCGATTCTGATGACAGCACTTTCGACAATCATAGGCATGATACCCGTTGCGCTCGCTTCCGGATCAAGCGCAGAGCTCAGGAACGGCATAGGCTGGGTCATCATAGGCGGTATGTTTCTCTCTACCTTGCTCAACCTGGTGGTTGTACCTGTCATCTTCAGGTTATTTCATAGAAATTCTTAAATTTGTGACATGACCAAAGAACAGGAAATACTAACTGCCGCCGAAGACGAGTTTTTCACTAAAGGATTCGATGCCACTTCTACAGCGGTGATTGCCAAAAAGGCTGGCGTCACTCACGCCATGGTGAACTATTACTTCAGGACGAAGGAGCAGTTGTTTGTCAAGGTGTTGGACAATAATGTCCGGGCCTTGATCGGCAAGATAATGTCGCTCATGAATCCAGAGGGCACGATTGCCGATGTCGCCAGCCATGCTGCAGAAGTCTTGTTCGACAGTCTGAACACCAAAAGGGAGTTCCCGTTCATCATACAAGACTTGTCCCGGACTCATCCGGAATTTCTTGAGCAATATTGGAAAAAAGTTGAGGCGTTCTTCTCCGAGAGTATTAAGAAGCATTCCCGAATGCTTGCCGAGCAAATCCGCAACGGTACTACAGCCCAATGTACTATGAACGACGTCTATGACACCATCCTGACCCTCGCCGTTTCCCCGTACCTTCATATCCCAATGCTAAGAAACGTGGCCAGGATGGATGAGCATCAGATTGACTCCTATTTGGAGATGCACCGCAAGGAAATGCTACGCATCATTAAATCCAGATACTCGGTATCTGACTAATTTCTAGTCAAGGAGATTGACCTGAGCCGCTCCGAGGTTGGAAAGGACTTCGGTGTGGGCTTCTATTTGACTGCCAGCAAGGAGCTGGCATTCCATTGGCCCGGCCGAAATGGGTGCTGAACGATGTATGATAACTTTCTACTATTCTTTTGTCACAGCTCTGACTGAACGGCCATAACGTCTTCCATCATAACTGCTTCTGTACATTACGGTTGAAGACCAGAAAGCTAGACCTAGGCCATTATCGGGATCGTCAGTATAAAGAGTGGAAGATGCGTAGTTACCATCAATTCCTACTTGATATAAACCGTCCTCTAAACGATAACCTGCTGCTGGGAGGAATATTGATTTATTCTTAAACCCTTCAACATTGCTTGTGACGATAAAACCAGTTACTCCATTCTGTTGTGTATATGTCCATGAACACCCGTTCACAAGTTCCCTGATCTCAGCAAATGTCGGCATACGCCAGTCTTTCCCAAATGCTGCCGTTGCGGCGTCATCCTCAGGCTGCAGAATGGTTAAATTATCCACCTCTCCATAATCCGGATTAGTGTTATACTTGGTCAGATCTTCAGCATCTGGCGTTGTGGACTGCCCTAAACACCATTTATAAGTGGACCAACTGTATTTGTTTTTGGGCTCGGTTTCACCCCACGCGAAATAATCACCAGATTCCTCAGGCTTTGTTGCTCCGACGTTAAACGATGCCCATTTTACGCTCAGACCGAGATCAATGGCGTCGGGAACAACACTAGTTTGTGGCGAATGGCCCTTTACCGGCCTAATGCACAAACCGTCGTGCCTATGATTCCAACATTTTAAATTGGCTTTGCCATAATACTCGCAACGATAAGCATTATATGAGCCATCGGTCTCAGAAGTCCATAAGAATACCTCGCTGTTGTGCACAAGCCCGCCTTCATCATATTGTCCATTGCAGGGGATAAAGATAGAATTGGAATTAGGACCCGTCACACGGCATCCGGTTACTCCATTTAAAACCTCATCACGCCACTTGCATTTATCTATAAGCTCTTGCATTTGATTGTTGTTTGGCATATGCCATTCGTTGCCCAACAATACTTGTGCGACGTCATCGTCATTTTCAAGTGTTAGCTTATTATCCACAGTTCCATATGAAGAAGTATTACAATACTTGGTCAATGAAGAATAACTTCCATTACACCATTTGTAGTTATCCCAATCGTAATACGATTTGGTCAGAGTTTCCCCCCAAGCATAACGACCACCGATGTCCTCTGGTGAAATAGCACCGACGTTCATTGAGGCCCAGAGGGTGCCGGAAGGCAAACCAAGGTCAACAGCCTCAGGCTCATCGAATACTGGACATCCTGCGTCAATATCGGGCAAGTTACCATAAACGCCGCGGCGAACAGTTACCAAGTTGCTGGTTTTTCGAATTGCGTGGCCACTAACAGAAACAAAAGTAATCTTGAATCCATTAATATTGCCTGGAATCACCTCTAAATAGTACCATTTGCCGGTTTGAAATGTGCCGTTGTCTGGCGCTGTAAGTGTAATGACCGTCTTAGGTTCTATGATTTCCTTTACTACGGGAATGCCGTCTTCGAATGAGAGTTTAACTGTGCCGGCAACGGCTTCGCCATTGGCGCCTTCAAAACTCACGCTTTTGATGCCTTCGTTGCTTAGAGAAAAGCGAAGTCCGCCGGTGACGTTATAAAAAGTGAGGTCATTGCCGCCAGACTTTGCAAGGCAGATATGTGTATTCTTGGCAAAGCTTCCAGCCCTTCCCGTTTGTTCGGCAGGCAGCGTTGTCGTGACGTATTCACCATCGAAGCTAGCATCTGAACGAAAAGGATAAAGGCCCCAGGTTTGATTTGCAGCATCTTCACCTTCGTTCGCACCGACGAGGATATTCAGTACTCCTGAAAAATCAGCGACCCTGGCCAGTCCTGTATTCTGAGAAACAAATCTGCCGCTGGAGCTCTTGAAGAATACCTTGATCTCATCGGCAGGCTCCCAATAAACTCGAGTGCCACCATCCAAAACAGTTGTCTTGGTCTCTTGAGCACCTTCTTGATATGCGCGGAAAGTCATTTGTGTTCCCTCGGACTTAGGCTGCTCATTGATCTTGGAGCATGCAGCCATCATCAGTGTTGCTGCTGCAAGTAAAATATAACGTGTTTTCATATTCAGAATAAAAGCTATACTACCCAATCTTCATACTCGACATCTTCAAGTCCGCCGGCATCGGGGCTGACACAAATAATGCTCACCAGAGATGTGGCCTCAATTTCACATTCTGGATGCACGTAGAGTTTGTTTAACATATCAGTGGCTATCTTTCTCAACAATGTGGGATGCAAAATTACGATTATTTCTGATAATTGGCAACATTAGAGAAATTCCATTATTTATTTATATTTGTACCATGAAGGTTAAGCTGACCAAGATATCGAAGGTCATTCTGGTCTTATGCGTATTGCTGCTGATCGTCGGGGTATTGTCGATGATATTCGTGATTGACGACGAAGCGGCACGCAGCCGCATAGTGTTCTCCATGTTCGAGACTCTTGTGATGATAGTCCTTATATTGCTGCCAATCCTACTGAATCGTATGATCCACGTGCGTATTCCGTCGTCGATGGAAATTATATTCGTCGTGTTCTGCTTCGGTTCCTTGATGCTTGGCGATGTAGCTGACTTCTATGGGCGCTTCCCGTGGTGGGATGATTTGCAGCACGGTATATCCGGAATACTCCTCGGCATTCTCGGGTACATCATAATCAATACTTTCAATGCGCCGGAGCAAAGCGGGAGGCTCAGGTTCTCTCCCGTCTTTGTGTCCATCTGGGTGCTATGTTTCGCCCTGTCCTGCGGTGCCCTTTGGGAGATTGCCGAGTATTGCGTCGATGGATGGTTCGGCCTCAATTCCCAGCAGTTCTTGGAGAGTTCCGGCACCTTCGACGCCTCTACGCCCCTCGTCGGCCATGAGGCGCTCAAGGACACCATGTACGATTTAATGCTGGATCTTGCCGGCGGAGCGATAATATCCATAGCCGGATATTTCGACATGCGTCATATCCGCCAGAGATTCACAGGGTTAAGCCTGGAGTTTGACAAAAACTAGATATCCACGTCCTCAAGCTCTTGCTCGGAGCGGAGGTTGGCGCGGATAAAGCGCTGACGGTCAACGGTGTTGTCGCCCATGTAGAAGTCCATGATATCGTGGATTGATTCCTCTTCGGCGAGGCTGACCTGGTCGAGCCGCATGTTCTCCCCAATGAAATCGGTAAATTCGTCGGAGCTGATCTCTCCGAGGCCTTTGAAGCGTGTGATTTCTACACCGGTCTTGAGTTCATTGATGGCTTTTTCCTTCTCTTCCTGATTGTAGCAGTAGCGGTTCTCTTTCTTGTTTTTGACTCGGAATAGGGGAGTCTGAAGGATATGCACGTGCCCGCGACGGATAAGGTCGGGGTAGTATTTCATGATGAAGGTGAGAACCAGCATGCGGATGTGCATGCCGTCGTCATCAGCATCGGTTGCGACGATGATGTTGTTGTAGCGCAGGTTGTCCAGGTCGTCCTCCACTCCGAGGGCGTTGATGAGCAGGTTAAGCTCTTCGTTCTCAGCCACTTTCTTGCGGCTTTCCTTGTAGGAGTTGATGGGCTTTCCGCGCAGGCTGAACACTGCCTGATAATTGGCGTTGCGGGCCTTGGTTATGGTTCCGCTTGCAGAGTCACCCTCGGTGATGAAGATGCTGGATTTCTCGATGTTCTCCTGCGTCTTCTCTGTCACTTTGTCGTTGAAATGGTAGCGGCAGTCGCGCAGCTTGCGATTGTAGATGTTGGTGCGCTTGTTGCGCTCGCGGGTTTTCTTCTGAATGCCGCTTATCTCTTCGCGTTCCTGCTGGGAGGCCTTTATCTTGTCCTCAATTACCGGAACAATCTCTTTATGTATGCGGAGGTAGTTGTCCAGATTCTTGGATACGAAGTCGTTGACGAAACTTCGGATAGTAGGACCTATGTCTGTCTTGAGAGCGCCTTTCTCGTCCCGCGTCTGCTTCTCCCACATGTAGTTGGAGCCGAGCTTGGTCTTGGTCTGGCCTTCGAAGTTGGGCTCCTGGATCTGTATGCTGATGGCGCCTACGATGCCCTGACGGCAGTCGGCGGGCTCGTAGTTCTTCTTGAAGAACTCCTTGAGTGTCTTGGCAATAGCCTCGCGGTAGGCGGCTAGATGCGTGCCTCCGTCGCGGGTGTTCTGTCCGTTGACGAATGAAGATATGTTCTCGCCGTAGGCGTTGCCGTGGCTGAGTACGATCTCTATGTCTTCTCCTTCCAGGTGGATGGGCGGGTAGAGCGGCTCCTCGCTGAGGTTCTCGTTCACCAGGTCCAGGAGGCCGTTCTCGGATTTGTACGAAGTGCCGTTGAGAGTAAGCGTGAGGCCCCTTTTGAGGTAGGAGTAGTTCTTGACCATGGTCTCGACGTAGTCCATGTTGAAATGGAAGTCGCCGAACATCATAGTGTCGGGGTAGAAGCGCACTAAGGTGCCGTTTTTCTCCTTTGTCTCGCCCTTGCCGCTGTCTTTGAGTTCTCCGCGCTCGAACGAAGCCCATGAGCATTCACCGTCGCGGTGGGAGCAGACGTAGAAGCGCTCGGAGAGGGCGTTGACGGCTTTGGTACCCACGCCGTTGAGGCCGACAGATTTCTTGAAAGCCTTATCGTCGAATTTGCCTCCGGTGTTGAGGATGCTGACGGCTTTGACCACCGAGTCAAGAGGGATGCCGCGGCCGAAGTCGCGCACGGTCACTTCTCCGTTTTCGACAGTAATCTGCACCTGCTTGCCGAAGCCCATTGCGAACTCGTCAATGGAGTTGTCCACTACTTCCTTCAGAAGAACGTAAATACCGTCGCCGGGATTGTTGCCGTTGCCCAGACGTCCGATGTACATTCCCGGACGCATCCGGATATGCTCTACGCCTTCCAGGGTGATTATGTTGTCGTCGGTGTAATTAATCTGCTCTGCCATATCTCCGATCTTTGATAACTGACAAAGTTAATCAAAAAAGACAAATGTTAAAAATTTTCGGCAGGATCACTGGCTTACAACCGTTTTACTTTGACAACCTGTTTAAGGGCGCCGACCTGTGAGATGACTTTGTCGAGTTCGAGGTTGGAAGGCACAAGAAGACGGAGCAGAATCTCATACGTGCCGTTGCGATGATTCTCATTCACGCTCATGGAACGCACCGACACCCGGAACTGCCCTGCGACATCCATGATAGAACTCATGACGGAATTCTCTTTATCGGCAGTGATGGCCAGCGATACCAGGAAACTGCCGGCAGAAGCGGTCTCCTGCCAAACGACCTTCTGGATACGGTAAGGGTAACGCTCGATGAGGCGCGACGCATTGGGGCATGAAATCCTGTGTATCTTGATACCGGCGCTACGTGTCACGAAACCGAACACGTCGTCGCCGAACACAGGGTTGCAGCAAGCTGCCATCTTGTAGTCCAAACCCTTGACGTCCTTGGCGTTAAGTACGAGGATATCTTCACCGTCGCCGGTGTAGCCCTGTATCTTTTCCTTGACTATGTGCTCCTGCTGGACCTCGGTCTCCTTGACTGCCTTTTCCTGTATGTAGGCCTTGATGTCGTTGATATCCACTTCGCCGGACGCAATAGCAGCCATGAAGGCAAGCACGGAACTGTATTTGTGGGCCTTCATGTATTCAGTCTGCATGCCGTCGGGGAACTCCAGCTTCCAGTTGCGCAGACGCCTCTCCAGCAGCTCACGTCCTTCGGCCGCACGCTTGCGTTCATCGGCATCAAGCTCAAGCTTTATCTTGGACCGTGCCTTGGAAGTGACCACCCAGTTCAGCCAGTCGCGGTTGGGCTTCTGGTCCTTGCGGGTCTGGATCTCAACGGTGTCGCCGGTCTTAAGCTTCTCCTTGAGCTGTACCGCCTTGCCGTTTACCCGTCCTCCCGTGCAGCGCGCGCCCAGCCCGGAGTGTATGTTGAATGCAAAATCAAGCACTGACGCGCCTGCGGGAAGTATCCTCAGCTCGCCGGTGGGCGTAAATACGAAAATCTCCTTGTCCGGTGGAGCGGGCAGGTCTTCAGGATTGGCGCTTAGAGGGTGCTCCAGCGCATCGCGTACGCTGAGCAGCCACTTAGTGGTGCTCTGCTCGCCTTTGATGCCTTTGTAAGCCCAATGTGCTGCCGGCCCGTTTTCTGCCATGTCGTCCATGCGCCGAGTACGTATCTGAACCTCCAGATAACAGCCCTGGCGGTTCTTAACGGTAATGTGCAGCGATTCGTAACCGCTTGGACGCGGGGTACTTATCCAGTCGCGCAGACGCTTGGTGTCGGGCTCATATTCTTCCGTAACGTATGAATACACCTTCCAGCAGAGATCTTTTTCCGTGGCAGGATCTTCGGGGCAGTCAATGATGAATCGTATGGCGAACACATCGTACACCCCCTCGAAAGGCACCTTCTGGACCTGCATCTTGCGCCAGATCGACCATGCACTCTTGGTGCGTATCTTCAGCTTGTAGTTGATGCCGGCCTGGGACAGCTTGATCTTGAGGGGCTCGATGAACTCGCGTGTAAGCCTCTCCCTGTCTTTCTCCGTGGCTTTGAGCTTGTTGGTGATGGCACGGTACTGCTCCGGCTCGGCGTAGCTGAAGTAAATATCGCCCAGTTCGCTGTTGATCTTGTAGAGCCCGAGCTGGTGTGCGATAGGCATGTACAACATCATGGTCTCCAGTAACTTCTGGTCCCTGGAGAGCTTGGGGAAAATGCTCAGCTTCCGCATGACCTCCAGCCTGTCGGCGATCTTGATGACGCTGACTCTGGGGTCGGTGGAGTACTGGACAATAAGCTTTTTGTAATTGTCCGCTTCGAGCCTGGTATCTTTGGGCTTGATGGTAGAAATCTTGTTGAGTCCGTCCACCATCATCCTGACGTCTTTCGGGAAAGAACTGATATCTACGTCGGGGTGCTCCCGGGTAGCCTCATGGAGATAAACAGCGGCGGCGCAGGCATCCGGAAGGCCGATTTCGCCGGTCACGATGGATGCCACTCCGTCGGCATGAGTGATGAAAGGCGAACCGTCGTAACGGGTTTCGCCTTCGAGGGCGGCAAGCGCAATCTGTCTTGCCTGTGATGACAGAGTATCTTCCATAAGATGCAAATATAAACATTTATTGCTACTTTTGCAGAGCAAATGAAATTTGTTCTCAAGTCCGATTATTCTCCGTCCGGTGACCAGCCCGAAGCCATTGAGCAACTGTGTTCTGCGCTCCGGGAAGGCGTACCGGACGTTACCCTGCTGGGCGTTACCGGTTCAGGGAAAACCTTCACCATGGCCAATGTGATAGAGCGCCTGCAGCGTCCGGCACTTATCCTTAGCCACAATAAAACTCTTGCGGCGCAGCTCTACGGCGAGTTCAAATCGTTCTTCCCCGACAACGCGGTGGAGTATTTCGTGTCGTATTACGATTATTATCAGCCGGAAGCGTATCTTCCGACCACGGACACGTACATAGAGAAGGACCTGAGCATCAACGACCAGATAGAGAAACTCAGGCTCTCTGCGGCTTCTGCTCTTATGAGCGGGCGGCGCGACGTGGTGGTGATTTCCAGCGTGAGCTGCCTGTACGGAATAGGCAATCCCGAAGATTTCTATGCCCAGACGATAGAGGTGAAAAAGGGGGAGCGCCGCAGTCTTACCGGGCTGCTTTACAAGCTCGTAGATGCCCTGTACAGCCGCACTGAGACGGATTTCAAAAGGGGTACTTTCCGCGTACATGGCGACATAATAGATGTGTTCCTCGGAGGGGCGGATGAAGCCGTGCGGGTGGAATTCTTCGGCGACGAGGTGGATTCGCTGAGCCTGATTGACCCTGTGACAGGAGCCCATATCGAGGAAATTGACCACGTGAGCATTTGCCCTGCAACCAATTTCGTGACCACACGTGAGCGTTCGATAGCTGCCGTAAGCGCTATCCAGGACGATCTGGTCAAGCAGATAGCCTGGTTTGAGTCGGTAGGCAAGGGGCTTGAGGCCAAGCGCCTTAAGCAGCGGGTAGAGTATGACCTTGAGATGATCAAAGAGATGGGCTATTGTCCTGGTATCGAGAATTATTCCCGCTACTTCGACGGCCGCAAGGAAGGGGAGAGGCCGTTCTGCCTGCTGGACTATTTCCCCAAGGACTTTATTACATTTATAGACGAGAGCCATGTGACTCTGCCTCAGGTGCGTGCTATGTACGGCGGTGACCATTCGCGTAAAAGTGTACTTGTGGAATACGGCTTCCGTCTGCCGGCCGCTTCGGACAATAGGCCGCTGAAATTTGAAGAATTTGAAGCCCTTACGGGACAGACTGTATATGTGAGCGCTACGCCTGCCGACTACGAGTTGGAAAAGTCGGAAGGGCTTGTGGTAGAACAAGTTGTGCGGCCTACGGGACTGCTTGATCCGCCGATTGAAGTCCGCCCCACAGAGGGACAGGTGGATGATCTTGTGGAAGAAATACGCAAGCGTGCTGAAGATGACGAGAGGGTGCTGGTGACGACACTTACCAAACGGATGGCTGAAGAATTAGATGAATATCTGAGGCGTATTGGGGTGAGAGTGAGATACATACACTCCGACGTCGATACTTCCGAGCGCGTGGAAATCATAGAAGATTTCAAGAATGGATTGTTCGATGTGCTGGTGGGTGTAAACTTGCTCCGTGAGGGACTGGATATCCCGTCGGTGTCGCTGGTGGCCATTCTGGATGCCGACAAGGAGGGCTTCCTCCGTACAGGCAGGGCTTTGACCCAGACAGCCGGCCGTGCCGCCCGTAATGTCAACGGACTGGTGATAATGTATGCCGACCACATTACTCCCTCCATGGACCAGACCATACGCGAGACGGAGCGCCGGCGTTCCAAGCAGATAGCCTACAATAAGTTGCATCACATAACGCCTCAGCAGGTCCAGACTCGCAGCAACGTGCTTCTGTCGGAGCTCGGAGGCGTAAAGCCGGTGGGTGGAAGGCTTGCTGGAGGCACAACCGGACGTGTGTCCGCAGCCAATTCTTACGATGCGCCTCAGTACATCCCCAACCCTTCAGACTACGGTCGCGGGAGCATATCCGTGGGCTTTGGTCACGATGCGCTGCGGGACAAGGGCGCTGCTTACTCCGAAGAAGGTTTTGTACGTGCAGATCTGGCGGCAGTGCTTCAGGACCCGGTGATTCGCTCCATGTCCCGTGCCCAGATTGAAAAGATGGTCGAAGATGACCGCGCCAGGATGAAAAAATCGGCCGCCGAGCTTGATTTCACCGCAGCCGCCCGCTACCGTGACGAAATGTGGGCCTTACAGCAGTATCTTAAGGTCTGGAAGGACTAAGAGCGCCCTCCAGCTGCAGCAGCCGGGCTTTACGCTCCAGTCCGCCGGCATAACCGGTCAGGGAACCGTGAGTGCCCACTACTCTGTGGCAGGGGATGATGAGGGAAATGGGATTGTGTGCCACCGCCCCACCCACGGCTTGTGCCGACATCTGTGTCAGCCCCTGTTCTTTAGCAATCCTGGCGGCAATCTGGCCGTAGGTCATAGTGTGGGCGAAAGGAATCTGCAGCAAGATATCCCAAACCTGCCGGCGGAAAGAACTGCCGGCAGGTTTTAGCGCAGGTGTGAAACCGGGATCCGCCCCGTTGAAATAGAGGTCAAGCCAGTGGATGGTATCCTTGAAAACAGGGATCAAAAACTCCTGGCGGTTGTCGCAGAGTATGTCTGCGTAATGCTTTTGCCCATCGAACCAGAGCCCCGTCAAAGCATTACCTTCCCCGGACATCGTCATGCTTCCGAGCGGGGAACCGTAGTGCCAAATGTGCTGCATGGGGAAAAGGCTACAAAGCCTCGATCATCCTTCTGAACAGCTCCGACATGACGTCGGCGGCGATACCGGCCTGCTTGACCACATCGTCACCATCGTTGAAGTTGCGGGGGACGTTGCGGCTGTTGGCCTCGTTGGTTACTACCGACATGCCGAATACGCGTATGCCACAGTGGCGCGCCACGATGACTTCGGGAATGGTGGACATGCCCACCAGGTCGGCGCCGACTTCACGGAAGAAACGGATCTCGGCCGGAGTCTCGTAGGTAGGACCTGTGCTGCCGAAATAGACACCGCGATGCAGATTGAGCCCGAGCTGGATACCAATCTTTTCGGCAAGGTTCTGAAGCTCAAGGTCATAGGCGCAGGTCATATCGGGGAAACGGGGACCGAATTCGGCCAGGTTGGGGCCGATGAGAGGATTGGGCATCATGTTGATGTGGTCCTTTATGATTACCAGGTCACCGACATGGTATTCGATGTTGGTGCCGCCCGCTGCATTGGACACGAAGAGGAATTCGATGCCAAGGAGCTTCATGACCCTGATGCCGAGGGTAACGAGTTCCATGGGGTAACCCTCGTAGAAGTGCAGACGTCCCTGCATGGCGATGACTTTCTTGCCGCCAAGGGTTCCGTAGATGAAATTGCCCTTGTGCCCGACCGCCGTCGACATAGGGAACTCAGGTATGTCATGATAGGGTATTACTACCTGATTCTCAATTTGTTCGGCGAGGTTGCCGAGGCCGCTTCCGAGCACGATGCCAACAGTTGGCAGTTCATTGCCAATGCAGGATTTTACATAGCGTGCTGCGTGGTTGATTCTTTCGGTTCTTTCGTCCATAGTGTTATAACATTCGTTTGATTTCCTTGCGCGCTTGCTCGATAATCTCCCTTTCTCCTTCTATTTCGCGGTGGCGCATTACGAAACGCCCGCCGCAGATGACGGAGTCGATACAGTCGGAGTGCGCGGAATATATAAAATTGGCAAGAAATCCTCCGGGAGAGAGGAAAAAAGTATTGTCGGTATCTACAATGCTAATGTCTGCAAGTGCCCCTTCCTTAAGTACTCCAGCATTGATTTTCAGCGCCTTGGCTCCGTTTACAGTGCCCATGGCCAAAAGCTCGTCCAGCGGCAGTGCCTTTGGGTCGTTCCTCCATGCCTTCTGGAACAGAGCGGCAGTTTTCATGGCCTCGAGCAAGTCGAGGTTGTTGGAAGAAGCGCATCCGTCGGTGCCTATGCACAGGTTGATCCCGGCATCACGCATCTCATTGTACAAGAACTTGTAGCCCGAAGACAACTTGGCGTTGGAGTTGATGTTGTGGATGCAGTGCACCCCGCGTTTGGCCAGCAGCTCTATATCGTGCTCGGACAGCCATAAAGTATGGGCTGCCAGCAGATTAGGGCCGAGCACGCCAAGCTCTTCGAGATATTCGACGGGGGTCAGCCCCCCGTGTGCAGCCTTGCAGTCTTCAACCTCCTTGCGGGTTTCGCACAAGTGAATGTGGAGGTTGAGATCCTTCTCCCGGGCGAATTCGGAGATCCAGCGGATAAGCCCTTCGCTTACGGAATACACGGCATGAAAGGCAACCTGGTAGATGCTGCCTTTTTCCCATATGTCATGAGCCTGCTCATACCAGCGCAGGCACTGGTCCTTCTCACGTTCCGCTTCTTCTGCATCTCCCTTGTCTATCATGTCATAGCCAAGAGAGTGGCGTACGCTCATTTCCACCGCCGCCTGGTGGGCGGCAGGGAAAAACCAATACTGGTCATTGAATGTAGTGGTACCGGTCCGTATCATCTCCATGCAAGCCACCTTGGTGCTCCAATACACGAAGTCGGAATCGAACCTCTCTTCAATGGCCCATATCTTCTGCAGCCAGTCATGGAATATCATATCCTCTCCGATGCCCCTCATGAGGGACATTCCGGCGTGGGTATGCATGTTGATGAAGCCGGGTACAGCAACCTTGCCGCTGCAATCCATCATTTCGATGTCTCCGGCAAGTTCCCATGCGCGGCTGCTGCCGGCAGGGGCTATTTTTGATATTAAGTCCTTCTCGATAAGGACGTCGCAGGCGGAACCGTCAATCTCTATGTTCCTGAGCAATATCATATTGCTACAGGTCTTCGAATTCAACTGACTTATCTTCGGGTTCCCTTTGGGGGATTACGCCACCGAAGCACTTGTCGGTGATGTATGTGATGACTTCATCCAGACCCTCTTTGAATTTCTCAAAATCTTCTTTGTACAGGAAGATCTTGTGCTTGTCGTAGGTGTAAGACCCGTCCGGGTTATTCCTGCGCTTGCTTTCGGTTATGGTGAGGAAGAAATCATTGTTACCCTTAGTCGATTTTACATCAAAGAAATAGGTACGTTTGCCGGCCCTGACGGGTTTGGAAAAAACATCCTCGGAATTGCGCTCCTGAAATCCCGCCGGATCGAAATCGTCTCTGTACATAACAACAAAAAATAATAATGATTTGTGCAAAAATAGAATTTTTTCTCAGATTACGTGTTATCTTTGCAGTAAAATTTGTTTGAAATCTATGCTGAACAGAAGAATCCTCCGGATAAAGGCATTCAAGGCCATTTATTCGCGTGTGGAAAATCCTGCTATGACCTTGTCTGACATTGAGTTCGAGCTCGACAGGTCCTGCGAGGCGACCAGAGACTTGTATCTGCGCCTGCTTGCCCTTATTGTCCCTCTGACAGGGGAAGCCAGGGCTCGTATCGAGGCCGCAAAATCGAAATTCAATCCTACTTCTGAAGAACTTAATCCCAATATGAAGTTTGCTGACAACGCCCTCGCACGCGTGTTTGCAGATGACCCCGACTTCAACAAGCTTATCAAGAAAAAGAAGATAAGCTGGGAAAATGACGACATGTTCCTGCGTCATCTTTACGAGTCGGTGCGCACTAAGGATTATTTCAAGAAGTATCTGGAATCGGATAACAGCTCGCTCGCTGAAGATGCATCGCTTTTCTGCCGTATCTTCGAAGAAGAGCTGCCTGATAACGCAGAACTGGAAGACATTCTCGAAGACCTGTCCATTTACTGGAACGATGAATTGGAGTATGCTCTGGGCTGGTGCTGCCGTTCCTTGGAACAGATAGGGCGCGGCAGGCTATGGTCCCTGCCCGAACTGTACATGAGCGAGATGCCCGGCTCCGAAGGTAAAGAGAGCGACAAGGCATTCGTTTTCAATCTGGTACGTGCAGCCTACCGGAAGTTCGATGAGTATTCTAAGAGGGTGTCGGACGTTACTCCCAAGTGGGACACCGGCCGTATCTGCGCCACGGACCTGGCTCTGATAATCTGCGGCCTGGCTGAAGCCGATGCGTTCAAAAACATCGACTACCGTACCACTATCAACGAGTTTGTGGAAATATCAAAATACTACAGTACGCCTGAGAGCAGGGCGTTCGTGAACGGAGTATTGGACAAATTAATTAATAAAGAATAGATTATGCATTTTCTGACTTTTGTACTTCAGGCTGCTCCGGCGGCAGGCGCCCAGGCTCAGCAGCAGAGCGGAGGCTGGACTATGTGGCTCATGCTTATAGCCATCTTCGCTATCATGTGGCTTTTTATGATCCGTCCCCAGCGTAAGCAGCAGAAAGAGATGGAGCAGTTCCGCAATTCCCTCAAAAAGGGAGACAAAGTCGTGACCGCAGGAGGTATCTACGGCACTATAGCTGAGGTTAACGAGCACACCGTTCTCCTGAGAGTTGACGGCGATGTCAAGCTTCGCATTGACAAGGCTTCTCTTCAGAGAGATCCATCTGCTCCCGCCGCAGCGGAAAACACTAAAGCCGATCAGGAGAAGAAGTAGCTTTGAAGCTTTGGACACAGTTCTTACTCTGCCTTTTGCTCTCCGGAAGCATTTGGCTGATTCACAACCTGTCCCAAACATATACGGGGGTTGTGAATGTGTCCGTTGTGGCCCATAGCGGCCTTAAAGGCAGGGCTGCCGCATCGCGTTCCGCCGTGTCGGTGGGGGCCAGGTGCTCTGCCACCGGTTTCCGCCTCATACGCCTGAAGCATCAGAAGGCCGACGTCCATCTGGATGTGCATGAAGAAGATCTTGTTCCTGCCGGAGGGGACCGCTACATAGTGTCGGCAGCCGAAATGGCCAAGTATTCTTCCGAATTGTTCGGAGAAGGGGTGGAACTGGTAACATTCCTCAATCAGAATTATACATTCGAGTTCGGTCCCGAGAATTACAAGGTCGTACCGGTCAGGGCTGTCTATTCAGCATCGTTCAAGCCGCAATACATGGCCGCCGGTCCTATGAGCTTGAGTCCTGATTCGGTGACGGTGTATGGTGACGACGCCAAGCTGGCATCGATTGATGCCGTGCTGACCAAGACTCTGAGCTTCAACGATATATCCAAGAGCGCGGGAGGTGTGGTAAAGCTTGTTCCCGTGCAGGGACTTCGGATGTCGGACAGCGATGTGACCTGGTCGCTGGAAGTGACACGCTATGTGGAATTGCGTTCCGAAGTCAGCATCGGTGTGCGCAACGTCCCGCCGGACGTGGATTTCTCAGTGTATCCTTCCCGTACGGAGGTTGTTTTCCTCTGTGCTTTCCCTGCCCGCAACGATCCTTCGGCCGTATGCGAGTTCTATGTTGACTATGAAGAGTTCCTCAGGTCCGAATCCGGAAGATGTGTGGCGCGGGCCGACAATGTCCCGTCGTACGTGCTTGAATGGCGGCTTGGGACGGAGCTTTTTGACTGTATGGTGAGGGAGGATGCGCAATGACAGTAGTTCTGGTGACAGGCCCTATTGGGGGCGGCAAATCTGCCGTATGCAAGTATCTGACGGGAAAGGGCTTTCCTGTATATGACTGCGATTCCCGCTGCAAGATGCTCTACGACGAGGTGCCCGGGCTGAAGCTCCGGATAGAGGAAGAACTTGGTATAGCTTTTTCAGAGTTGGGTATGATCTTCAGCTCTGATGAATTGAGATTGAAACTCGAAGCTTTGGTCTATCCTCTGCTCGTACA
Organism: Bacteroidales bacterium; assembly: GCA_017634595.1. GTDB lineage: Bacteria > Bacteroidota > Bacteroidia > Bacteroidales > UBA932 > Cryptobacteroides. The sequence goes on along the minus strand of JAGBNC010000036.1, from coordinate 207,412 downwards.
GGACATGAAGGCTTGGCTGTCATCGGTCGAAGGGCCGCTCGCCTTTGTGGAATCGGCTATTGCCATGGACAAGCACGAATTCGACGGTTTGTACGACAGAGTGCTGATTGTGACTGCCTCCAAGGCTATCCGCTACGCGCGAAACCCCAAGGCACGCTTGAGAGACAGACTGCAGAACTTCGATCTGACCAAAGCGGATGCCGTTATACGCAACAATTCCACTCTGGACGATCTATATTTAAAAGTTGATAATTATTTAAAAGAATATAAGCAATGAAAACAGATTTGGCGAAAATCTTGTCCGTCTCCGGACACCACGGGCTGTTCCTGTATCTGGCCCAATCGCGTACCGGCGCTATTGCCGAGGCTCTCAGCGATAAAAAACGCACAGCTTTTGATGCTCATAGCCGTATATCCACCCTCTCTGATATAGCCATCTACACATCAGAGGGCGAAATGCGTCTTGCCGATGTATTTGTAGCCATGAAAAAGGCCGCTGACGAAGGTGCAGAGGTGCCCGGCACAAAGGCATCTCCCGAGCAGATCAAGGAATTCTTCGGCAAGGCCGTGCCCAATTACGATGCAGACCGTTTCTATGTGTCTCACATGAAAAAGATTCTCGAGTGGTATGATGAACTGGTGAAATATGCTTCACTGGATTTCGTCACCGACGAAGAAAGGGAAAAAGAAGTTGAAGAGAATTAAAATCATAACCCTGGGCTGTTCCAAGAACAGCGTGGATACAGAACATCTTCTGGCGGCTCTGCCGCCGGAAGAGTTTTGTGTGGTACAGGACGCTCCCGTCGATTATCTGCTCTATAACACCTGCGGATTCATAGGTGATGCCAAGGAGGAGTCAATCCAAGCCGTTTTTGAGGGCGTGGAAGCCAAGAAAAGGGGAGAGGTGACCAATCTTGCAGTGTTCGGCTGCCTGTCCCAAAGATATGCGGCACAGATGCCGGAGCTTATTCCTGAGGTCGATGCATGGTTCGGGGCAAGAGACCTGAATCCTGTGCTCCGCTATCTCGGCGCACCACCGTCACGCTTTATCGCACGCAGGCAGGAACAGCATAAGGGCTATGCATATCTTAAAATATCTGAGGGCTGTGACCGGCGCTGCTCTTACTGCGCCATTCCGTTTATCAGGGGAGCTCATCGTTCCGTGCCTATCGAGGATCTCGAGGCAGAGGCCCGCCAGCTCGTGGGCGAGGGGGTGAGCGAACTCATACTGATAGCCCAGGATACTACATTCTACGGCCTTGATATTTACGGCAAGCGTACCCTTGCCGCTCTGCTTGAGCGGCTTTCGGCAATAGAAGGGGTGGAGCGGATAAGGATTCATTATTCCTACCCCAGCGACTTCCCTGAAGATGTGCTTGAGCAGATGGCCGACAACCCCAAGGTGTGCAAGTACTTGGATATACCTCTGCAGCATATTTCAGACAAGGTCCTGGACAACATGCACAGACATATTGACGGTGCCCGTACCAGGGCCCTGATTGCGCGTCTGCGCGAGAAGGTCCCCGGAGTCGTACTGCGTACTACCATGATAGTCGGGCACCCGGGTGAAGGTCCGGAGGAATTTGAAGAGTTGCTTGACTTCGTACGCTGGGCCCGTTTCGAGAGGCTTGGTGCGTTCTGCTATTCCGAAGAGGAGGGCACATGGGGCGCCTCTCATCTGAAGGATGATGTGCCTGAAGAAGAGAAGCGGCGCCGGCTTGATGCGCTTATGTCGCTGCAGGCCGATATTTCATTGTCTTTCAACCAGTCACGTGTCGGCTCCGTCGTGCGTGTATTGGTAGATGACATAGTTGACGGAACACTTGTGTGCCGCAGCGAAGGGGAGAGCCCCGACGTGGACGGCGAAATACTTGTAAAAACAGAAAGAGCCGACGAAAAACTCATCGGCTCCTACATCGATGTCCGCATAACATCTGCGGACGAATATGACTTAAGGGCGGTTCAGCTCTGAGGTCTTTTCAAGATCCAGCGCTTCTGCGAGTATGCTGACGGGGTTCTTGACGGGGACTCCCGTTGACATCTCGATCTGCCATTTGCACGTCTCGCATTCGCATGCGACGAATTCAGGGGCGGCGGCTTTAATGTCATCGAAGAGAGGCTTGCCTATCTTCTGAGATACAGCATAGTTCTCTTTCTTGAAACCATAGGTGCCGGCGATACCGCAGCAGTTGCTTTCAAGCTCGGTGAGTTCCATGCCCGGAATCATCTTCAGCAGTTCCGTGGTGAAAATGCCCAAGCCCAGACGCTCCTGATGGCAGGGACAGTGGTAAGCGGCGCGGGCCTTCCAGCCTTCTTTCCATACCGGCTTCACTTCTCCGGAAGCAATCGCTTTGTACAGGAACTGCTCCACGAGGCTCACGTGATTCTTTACATCATCGTTGTCAACTTTCAGCAGTTCAGGATATTCTTCCAGCAGTGTCATGGTGCAGGTGGTGGACACGGTCACTATGTCCCTGCCTTCTGCAATGGACTTGCGGAAAGCTCCCATGTTTATCTTGGCGTCTCGAGTAGCGGCGGGAATCATGCCGTTGGCAATCTTGGCCACACCGCAGCAGCGCTCGCCGTCCATGAGGTGCACGCCGTAGCCGAAAGCGTTCATCACGGCCACGAAGTCTTTGGCCAGCTGGGGATAGTTGTAATTGGCATAGCAGCCATGGAAGTAGCTGATGTGCTTCTTGAATCCGTCCTGTGCGGCAGCCGCATTCTTCTTGAACCAATGCACGAAGGTCTTGGAGGCGTATTTTGGCATGGTGCGGTGGCGGTCGATTCCTATTGTCGCGTCCAGCACGCTCTTGACAGGGCCGAGACCGAGAGAGAAGTTGACGATAGGGGCGAAGGTGCTTGCCAGGGGACCCATCTGGTCGGTGCTGGCGAGCATCATGTCACGGAGCTTGGGCGACTTCTTGTTGAAGTCGATACGGGCCTGCTGTATAAGGTCGGCGATACGCACTCCCGAGGGACAAGCTACCTCGCAACGTTTGCAGTTGAGGCAGTATTTGAGGGAATCGTCAAAGAAGATACCGTTTTTGAGACGGTAACGTTCACCGTCGGGGCCGGAGCGTTTTGGACCGCCGTAGTCGGGGTTGTTGGCCATTACCGGGCATACGGTCTCGCAAAGCGAACACTTCTGGCACTGCTCGAAATTGTTTGCGCTTATATTCTTTTCCTGCATAACTAATTCCTCCCTTTAATGGCTTGTACTGCTGCCTCTGCGCTGTCAAGTATGGCCCTGCTGGCGTCGGAGCCTGCGCTGCTGATCCCTTTGAGCACTTCGCCTACGGGATACAGGTTGACTATGGGCTCTCCGTCTTTGAGGGCGGCGCCGTCCTGAGTATTAACTCCAAACTCCAGGAACTTCTGCGGCGCTGCAAAAGATCTGTCGAACCAGGTGCTGCGGTCGGGGTCGTAGTCCACGTCAAGCCCAAACAGAGGCTCGTAAACCTTGTCCATGTCGGCCACAAGGCCGCGGGAGAAGTACTTCCCGGTGGCAAGGATGAAGCTGTCGGCTTCCAGCACTACATCGCCCAGCTTCTGGGTGTTAACGCATAGCAGACGCCCGTCTTTAATCACTCCGCCAGTGACTTTGTCGCCCTGCAGCAGGGTGCCGCCAGCGGCTTTGAACTCTTTGCGGGACACATTGTTCAGCGACAACCCTTCGGCCACTACTGCGCAGCGGAGTCCGCTTCTCTGTAATTCGGTGGCGGCTGTCATACCGGCCAGCCCGCCACCTATAATGACAACATCAAATCTCATCGTAGGAATAGGGTTTCTGAAACTTATAAACTCTCTGCATGAATTCCATTTCCCTCAGGGTGTCTCCCCAGCCCACGGCGCGCATGCCCTTCCAGCGTTCGTCGAGGTAGTCGGCCGCAAGTTTTCCTTCAAGTGAAGGGTCTCCAAGTGCTATCGCAAGCGCTTTTGCTGCCTTTCGGATGCACAGGGTGCCCTGACATGTGCCCATGCCGACGCGGGTCCGGCGCCTGAGGTCTTCGAGCGTGCGGACTCCCAATTCGGCAACGGCATATTTAATCTCTGCCAGTGTTACATTTTCACACTCGCAGACCAGTTTCTTATCTTCGGCTGTTGTGAAGTTAATCTTGCCGACCAGGTCTCCCTGGCGGCCGGCAGCGCCTTTCTGGCCAAGGCTGACCTTGCCCTCGAAGCGCTTGCTCACTGTCTCAATCCTGCCGTCCACGGAGCCGGGGAGAGGTGTCTCGGCGGTGGTGCACACCTGATTGACACCCAGCTTGCGGCACACGGCGTCAGTGGCAAGTTCAGCCATGAGACGGTAGGTCATCAGTTTGCCTCCGGTGATGCTGACCAGGCCCTTGACACCGTCGCGGCTCTCATGGTCGAGGCAGACTATGCCGCGGCTGATGCTGCGGCCGGTAGGGTCGCTGTCGTCGGCAACGAGGGGACGCACTCCCGCATATGCGCGCAGGATGCGTGTCGAGGCTAGAGCGGGGCAGAGGGCACAGCCTTCGCGGAGCAACAGGCTGACCTCCTCCGGCGTCACTTCCATATTGTCACATTCCTCGAACGGAACTTTTGTGGATGTGGTGCCGATCACCGTGACGGAATCTCCGGGCACGAGGATGTCGCCGTCGGCCGATTTGCGGCAGCGGTTGATGACCACGTTGTTGACCCTGTGGCCGAATACCAGCAGGGCTCCCTTGGCGGGATACATGCCAATGTGCACTCCGGCTTTCTCGGCCACTCCGTGTCCCCAGATGCCTGCGGCATTCACCGTGACAGGAGCCCTGTATTCGGCTTCCTGCCCTGTGCGGGTGTCCAGCACTTTGACTCCGAGGATGGTGTCGCCTTCGCGGATGAAATCAAGGAACTGGGTGTAAACCAACACCTTGGCGCCGTGCATCGCAGCATCTGTGACGTTTGCCGAGCAGAGCCTGAACGGATCGACAGATCCGTCTGGAACTACCACGGCGCCAATCAATGACGGATTGACAGAAGGCTCCATCTCGCGGGCCTCGGAGGGGGATATCGCCTTGGCGTCAATACCTGCTTTCTGGCAGGCCTCTATGAACGTCTTCTGGTAATCAAGACCGAATCCTGCGTCTTCATCTTCCGGAAGCGTGATGAACAGTCCGCCTGTATCTTCTACGCAGTTGGAGGCGATAGACCTCAGAATCTTGTTCTCCCTTATGCATTCTTCCGCCGATTCGCTGTCTTTCACGGCATAGCGGGCGCCGGAGTGGAGCAGGCCGTGATTGCGGCCGGTGGCTCCAGTGGCAATGTCATGACGTTCGATAAGCAGCACTTTGAGCCCACGCATCGCGCAGTCGCGCGCGGTGCCTGCTCCTGTGATGCCGCCTCCGATGATGATAACGTCAAAATCGTTTTTAACTGGCATGTAGTATTGTGTTTTAATCTCTTTCAAAAAAAGGCGGAACCATAAGCCGGTTTCTGTTTATTCTGCCATTTATCTTCGCAACCTACCCCCTGACATCAGGCGGGCCGCCCTCAACTGTCAGTATATTTGGTCTTGCAGACCCTGGTGCCGTACCCGCATTATATCGCTACAATGCGTCGTGAGCTCTTGCCTCGCGTTTTCACCCTTACCAGGCAAGCCTGGCGGTAGTTTTCTGTTACGGCGTGCGTAAGGTTACCCCCACCTGCGATTTCCGCAGCAGGGCGCCCTGTTCTGTCCGGACTTTCCTCAGCATTTCTGCCGCGGCAGACCGTCCCGCCTTAAGTTTACAAATATAACAATTTTTTTGTACATTTGTAGAAGATATGATCACTGACAACCGACTGAAACTGTTTGTAGCGCTGTGCGAGAGCGGTAGTTTCACTGCTGCCGCAAGGCGTATGGGCTGTAGTCAGCCGTCTGTAAGCCAAAATGTTGCGCAGCTTGAATCCGAGGTCGGGTGCAAGCTTTTCAACAGGGGGAAAAATATTCTTCCGACCCCCGCCGGATTGCGTTTTCTGGCCTATGCCAGACGCATCTTGTCGCTCTATGACAAACTCGATGCCGAGATGCGTGGCGCGGAGGTCCTGCCGGAGAAGTGCAGCCTTGATCTGGGACACGGCAGAACGGCAGAAGTCACAGTCAATGAAGGAAAATTAGAAATCGATTTGAAATCTGCAAATAATTAGTATCTTTGCGCGTTTGTTGAACTAATTATATTTTTATGGGTAAAAATGAAGAAACTGCTTTTGTTCTTCGCAGCATTGCTGCCCTGCTTCCTTGCGTTCTCGCAAGAGGCTGACGGCACCGGCAGGTCCGTCGATGTTCAGATTATTCCGCGTTTTGAGTTTAATCCTTACTTCACACCGGGGCAGTCCGGTGACGGTTCAAGCGGATCATCGTTCGGCAATTCTTCATTATATACTTTGGTCGAGGCCACTCTGTCCGACCACGTTTCTTTTACATTAAGCAATCACTGGCTTGCTACTCCCCATACAGGTTGGGAGGAGACAGCCGCTCTGTATAAGTCCACTCTTTATTCTAATTCCAATAACTGGGTAGATATCGCCAAGGTGGATTTTACCTTTGGCAACTGGATCTTTACCCTTGGTAAGGATTGCATGGCGACCGGCGGCTTTGAGTACGATGCCTGGGACGTCGATGTGGACTATATGCTGATAGGGGACACTCCTATCCTGGCATCATACCTGTGGAATAATCTCCCTTCGTATCAATGGGGTGCCAAAGTGGGCTATGCGCTTGGCGAGACCACTCAGTTCGGCTTGCAGATGACCACTTCTCCCTTCGGCGAGCGTCCTTTTGCAAGCGGCCTGTACAGCTATTCCGCCAAATGGGACGGCAATTACGGTCCCGTGGCGAATATGTGGTCCGCTTCTGCCGTGCAGCGTCCTGACGGCGGCTTCGAGTGGCTCGTGGCCCTTGCGCAGCAGGTGGAGCTCGGTGACTTCGTGCTTGGATTCGACTGGTACAATATAGCAGATGTGGACTACGGTCCCGAAGACGATACTCCCTGCGAGTTCATAAAGGGCAACACATTCCGTCCGCGCATGGCCTGGGCTCCCTCGGAGAAGTTTGACATGGGTGCCGCCTGCAATATTTACACCCGGATGGGCTCTCTTTATGATCTCAACGCAGGAGCTTTCTTCCATTATTATCCTCTGCAGGCAATTCAGCTTCATGCAGCATTTGGATGGGACAAGAACACAGGGGCCCTTGCCGCTATGGCGGGCTTGAAGGTTAATTTGCATATATTTCAGCGTTAGCCGATGACACAGGACAATATTATTGATATACAGCACTTAAGCAAGTCCTTCGGGGGCGTCAAGGTGCTGGATGATATTAATTTCTATGTGCGTCAGGGAGAATTCGTGACCTTGCTTGGCCCATCCGGCTGCGGCAAGACTACGCTGCTGAGGCAGATTGCCGGCTTCATTGCTCCTGACGAGGGTCGTATTCTGCTGGAGGGTAAGGATATTTCCGGCATCCCTCCGTACAAGCGTCCTCTTAATACGGTTTTTCAGCGTTATGCTCTGTTCCCTCATCTCGATGTGTTTGACAACGTGGCCTTCGGTCTCAAGCTTCAGAAGGTGCCGCGCAAGGAGATAGAGGTCCGAGTCACCAAGATGTTGAAGATGGTTTCCATGGCCGACTATGAAGACCGTTCCGTGGACTCCCTTTCCGGCGGCCAGCAGCAGCGCGTGGCCATAGCCAGGGCACTTGTCAATTATCCCAAGGTGCTTCTGCTGGACGAGCCTCTTGCTGCACTTGACCTTAAGATGCGCAAGGATATGCAGATGGAACTCAAGGAGATACATCGTAAGATGGGTATCACCTTCATCTATGTCACCCACGATCAGGAGGAGGCTCTCACGCTGTCGGATACGATAGTCGTTTTCAACGAAGGCCGCATACAGCAGATAGGCACTCCGGCCGATATTTACAACGAGCCGGTCAATTCTTTCGTGGCCGACTTCATCGGCGAGTCAACCATTCTGAACGGCACCATGATACGTGACCGGAGGGTCGAATTCATGGGGCATGAGTTCGACTGCGTGGACGAGGGCTTCGGAGAAAATGTACCCGTTGATGTGGTGGTGCGCCCGGAGGACGTATATATCATGAACCAGCTTGAGGGCGCCCAGTTTAGCGGCGTTGTCAAGTCCTGCATATTCAAGGGCGTACATTACGAGATGTTCGTAGAGACGGACAACGGATTCGAGCTCATGGTGCAGGATTACAATGCATTCGAGCCGGGTTCGACTGTCGGGTTGCTCATACGTCCCGGCGACATCCAGGTGATGCGCAAGGAACGTACCTGCAATACCGTAGAAGCGGTAGTTGAGGACGGATCGCATATAAAGATGCTTGGATGCAACTGGGAGTGCGAGGTACCGGAAGGCTTCACTCCGGGCGATGAGGTGCTTGCCGAGTTTGATTTCGAAAAGGTCGAACTGCTTGACAATCGCGAGGACGGTAAACTGGGTGGGGAAGTGCATTTCCTCCTGTACAAGGGAGATCATTACCACCTTACCATACTGACCGACGATGGAGATCATCTGTGGGTCGATACCAATGACATCTGGGACAAGGGTGATCTTGTGGGTATCGAGATTGCTCCTGCGGACATTAAGCTGAAGCGGCGCAATGGTTAAGCGGAGTTACTGGAGTCTGCCGTACCTCATCTTCATGGTGGTGTTCGTGGTGCTCCCGCTGCTCCTGATTGTACTGTATGCATTCCAGGACGGATCGGGTCACTTCACCTTGTCCAACATCACGCGCTTCTTTACGGACAGCGACTCCCTTTCGACATTTGCACTGTCGATTGAGGTGGCAATAGAAAACACGCTGATTTGCATACTGTTGGGTTATCCTGCAGCATGGATATTATCCAACCACAAGCTTAACCGGAGCGCGGTTACCGTGGTGCTGTTCATCATGCCCATGTGGATCAACGCTCTGATGAGAACCCTTGCTACTGCGGAGTTATTCAGCATGCTGGGTATCACCCTTGGCAAGGGCACGCTGCTCTTTGGTATGGTGTACGATTACTTGCCGTTCATGATTTATCCTATCTACAACACATTGATGAAGATGGATAATTCTTATGCGGAGGCAGCGGAAGACCTTGGTGCAGCGCCATGGAAGGTATTCTGGAAAGTTACTGTACCCCTTTCCTTCCCAGGTGTCATGAGCGGTATCCTTATGGTGTTCATGCCTACGGTCAGCACTTTTGCGATATCGGAATTCCTTACCAACAACAAGATCAAGCTTTTCGGTACCATCATTCAGGAAAACATCAATTCCTCCATGTGGAATTATGGTGCAGCGCTTGCATTTATCATGCTGATAATCATTGGTATAACATCCATGCTTGGAGAGACTAAGCAGTCTGAGACTGAAGGAGGGCTGATATGAAGAAGATTCTTGCACAATGCTACATCTGGCTGCTTCTGGCCATGCTGTACGCTCCGCTGCTGTTCATAGCCGTATTCTCTTTTACGGAGTCAAGGGTGCTGGGTAACTGGACCGGATTCTCCACCAAGCTCTACGCCAACCTTTTCACGGGTGGCGTTAACGGCGGTTCTTCGCTGATGTCGGCGGTTGAGAATACCCTTCTCATTGCCCTGATCGCAGCCGTTTTCTCCACTATACTTGGTACGGTAGCAGCCATTGGCATCTTTAACCTGAGGGGTCGCAAGAGACAGACCATGCAGTTCCTGAACAACATCCCTATGATCAATCCCGATATTATTACCGGTGTGTCGCTCTTCCTGTTGTTCGTGTTCCTCAAGTTCTCTCAGGGCTATGTGACTGTTATTCTGGCGCATATCACTTTCTGTACGCCTTATGTGGTGCTCAGCGTGATGCCAAAGCTCTCGCAGATGAACCCTAACATCTATGAAGCGGCTCTCGACCTCGGGGCCACCCCTTCCACTGCTCTTCGCAAGGTGCTCGTACCTGAGCTTCGTCCCGGCATGATTTCGGGCTTCATAATGGCCTTTACCATGTCGCTGGACGACTTCGCGGTGACTTTCTTCACCCGCGGCACGATTGGCCTGGACACCTTGTCAACCTATATTTACACCGATGCCCGCAAGGGAGGTCTCACTCCCGAACTGCGGCCTTTGATGACGCTAATCTTTTTATTGGTCCTTGTCCTGCTCCTTATCATCAACCTGCGCTCGGCAAGGGCGGAAAACAAAGCTAAATGAAAAAATTGTTTGTCTTTTTGGCCGCTGCGGCTCTACTGAGCTCATGCGCCCAGGACAGGGACCAGGTCCTGAAGGTTTACAACTGGTCCGACTACATCGACGAGTCCGTCATCCCCGAATTCGAACAGTGGTACCAGGAGCAGACGGGTGAGAAGGTAAAGGTAATCTACCAGACCTTCGACGTCAATGAAACCATGCTCTCCAAGATCGAGAAGGGACACGAGGATTACGACGTGGTATGCCCTTCCGATTATATCATTGAGCGTATGCTCCAGAATGATATGCTGCTGCCTCTGGACAGGGATTTCGGAAGTACTCCTAATTATATTGACGATAACCTTTCACCCTACATACGCAGTTGCTTCGACAAGATGGAAGCCGGCGGCAAGAATGCCAATGACTATTCCGTAGGCTATATGTGGGGAACCACCGGTATTTTGTACAATGCCAAGTATGTCACCGACGAGGAGGCCTCCAGCTGGGATGTGATCCGCAATCCCAAGTTCGCCGACAAGATTTTTATCAAGGATTCTGCTCGTGACGTGTTCTCACAGATTATTCTTTACCTGCGTCGTGACGATATAGCGGCAGGCAAGGTGACACTTGACGAGCTTATGCACGATTCTTCCGACGAGGCAATGGCTGAGGTCGAGGCTTACATGAAGCAGGTCAAAGACCTTGTGGCCGGCTGGGAGGCTGATTTCGGCAAGGACCAGATGACCCAGGAGAGGGGATGGCTGAGCCTTAACTGGAGCGGCGATGCCGTATGGGCCATCGAAGAAGCCAAGGAGATGGGTGTGGATCTGCGCTATGTATGCCCCAAGGAAGGCTTTACGGTGTGGTTTGACGGTTGGGTGATCCCCAAGTATGCCCGCAACATCAAGGCCGCAAAGTATTGGATCAATTTCATGAGCAGGCCCGATATTGTGATACGCAATGTGGAGGTGACCGGCTATGTGTCGGTGAGCGGTGCTCCCGAGGTGATGGAAGCCTTCACGGACGAAGAATATGAGCCTATTGACCTGTCCTACTTCTTTGGCCCCGAAGCATCCTCTGTGTGTGCTAATCCGGTGCTCTATCCTGACCGCGCCGACATCGAGCGCAGTACCCAGGAGCATGACTGGGGCGACCGTACTCCCCAGCTTGTTGAGATGTGGTCGCGAGTAAAAGGCGACAGCGCCTCGGGTATGACGATGGTCGTGGTGGCAGTTTTTGTGCTTGCTTTGCTGGCCCTGGCCGTATTTACAAGGGTCTCCAAGCGCCGCAAGAAGGCTGGTCGCAAGAATCGCCGATAGAGCCTATATCATATTAAAAATTTCCCCTCTATGATTCTGAGAATCAAGAGGGGAAACTTTTTTGTTAAAAAGGTTAACAAAAGTGTTACTTTAGCTTATTTCGGGGCCAGCCTGTACAAAACCACCGCGATTATGGTGTAAACGAAGTTGGGAAGCCACAACGCGAGGCCGGCGGACAAGGTGCCGGTGAATACGAACATCTCGCTGAACTTGAGAAACAGAATGTAAAGGAATGCAAGACCGATTCCGAGTGCGAGGTTGAAACCGATGCCGCCGCGCTTCTTCTTGCTGGTAAGGGCAACTGCCATGATGGTCAGAATGAACGCCGAGAAGGGGAGAGTCATACGCCTGTTTTTCTCGATCTGGGCGTACATCACGTTCGAATCGCCTCTCATCTTCTGGGTTGCGATCAGGGCATTAAGGTCCTTTTGGGGCAGAGTCTCCACCGTCTTCTGGTTGCGGTAGAAATCGCTCAGTTTGAGAGCAATCACGGTGTCCATGGCTTCGCCGCAGCGTACATGGTCTTCAAGCCCCTTGGTGTAGTCGCGTATGAAATAACGCCTAAGGTGCCATCCGTCAAGGGTGCTGTCCCATACGGCCGATTCAGCAGTCAGCTTTGATACCATCTTGTTGTCTTCGATCGATTCAAGGGTGAATCTGTAGGCAGTGTTGTTATATGCGCTGAACGACTGCACATAGACGAACTGTCCCGGTGCTATCTGGTAATGGACGTTGTTGCGGCTGTATTTGGTGTAATTCTGATCGACGTACTTGGTCTCGAACTCCACCCTGGTCGCGTTTGAACGCGGAATGACGAACAAGTTGAGTCCGAGCGAGAGGAGCGCTATTATGGCAGCTGACACAATGTACGGCACCATCATTCTGGCATAGCTCACGCCTCCCGACAAGATGGCGACAATCTCCGAGTTGGCCGCCATCCTCGAGGTAAAGAAGATGACGGTAATAAACACGAAGAGAGGTGAGAACATGTTTATAAAATATGGGATGAAGTTGACGTAGTAGTCGAAAATGATGGACTGTAGCGGCACTTCATGTTCCACGAAGTTCTCGATCTTCTCGGAAATATCGAAAATAATGACAATGACTATTATGACCAGCAGAGCTATGAAGAAGGTCGTCAGGAACTTCTTCATTATGTAGCGGTCAAGTATTTTGGGTTTGAGAGTCATTACAGTCTTTGGCTGATGCGTTTGACGGCTTCACGCTTCCAGGGCGTAAAATCGCCGTCTTTGATGTGCTTGCGGGCCTGTCTCACCAGGTCGAGGTAGAACGCCAGGTTGTGTTCGCTGGCCAGCATGGCTGCAAACATCTCTCCGGCGATAAAGAGGTGGTGGAGATAGGCCTTGGTGTATGTGTGATCGACAAAAGATGTGCCGTCGGGGTCGATGGGGGAGAAATCGTCTGCCCACTTGGCGTTTCGCATGTTCATTATGCCGTTCCATGTGAACAGCATGGCGTTGCGGCCATTGCGTGTAGGCATTACGCAGTCGAACATGTCAACTCCGCGGGCAATGCCTTCCAGAATGTTGGCCGGCGTGCCCACCCCCATAAGGTAGCGTGCCCTGTCCTGCGGGATGACCGGGTCCAGCACTTCCAGCATTTCGTACATAACCTCGGTCGGTTCGCCCACGGCAAGCCCGCCAATGGCAATGCCCACCTTGGAGTGCTCAAGAGCGTGCTCGGCGGCCTCGATCCTGAGGTCCGGCCAGGTGCATCCCTGGATTATGGGGAAGAAGGTCTGCTCGTATCCGTAGAGGGGCTCCGTCTCGTTGAAGCGCTTGGAGTAACGCTCCAGCCACGACTGCGTAAGTTTAAGTGATTTAGAGGCATAGCTCCTGTCAGCGTCACCCGGGCAGCACTCGTCGAGGGCCATCATTATGTCGGCGCCAATGATGCGCTGCGTATCGACGTTGTTCTCTGGTGTGAACATGTGCCTGGACCCGTCGATGTGCGACTGGAACTTACAACCCTCCGGGGTAATCTTCCTGATTTTGCTCAAGCTGAATATCTGGAAGCCTCCGCTGTCAGTCAAGATGGGGCGGTCCCAGTTTTCAAACAGGTGCAATCCTCCAGCCGCGCGCAGCGTGTCGAGGCCTGGGCGCAGATAGAGGTGGTATGTGTTGCCGAGTATGATCTCGGCGCCGATATCTTCCTTAAGATCCCTGTGATATACCCCTTTCACCGAGCCGACTGTACCTACGGGCATGAAGATAGGCGTCTGTACCTGACCGTGGTCGGTATATATAACTCCTGTACGGGCTGATGATCCGGGGTCGGATGCTGTCTTCGCGAATGAGAACATAATGCAAAAATACTGAAAAAAATCGTATATTTGTATGTTAACCTAGCGCATAGAGTAACAATTAACCATATTACAGATGAAAATCAAAGCTATTACCATCAAGTTAATCTTGTTGAATTTTCTGGAATTTGCGGTCTGGGGCGCTTATCTGACCTCCCTGGGACGCTATCTGGGTAACATCGGACTTGGTTCCCAAATTAAGTGGTTCTTTGCAATGCAGGGTATTGTCTCCATCTTCATGCCCACCCTCATGGGTATCGTGGCAGACCGCAAGATAGAGGCTCAGAAGGTCCTTTCGCTCTGCCATGGAGCTGCCGGACTGTTCATGATTGGCGCAGGCCTTTACTGCATGAAGGCAGGCGGCCTCGTGGCATTCGGCCCCCTGTTCATTCTGTACAGCCTTAGCGTTGCATTCTTCATGCCCACTATTGCAATTGCCAACTCCGTGGCGTACAATGCCTTGGCTAAAGACGGGCTGGACCCGGTGGAGGCTTTCCCTCCCATCCGTGTATTCGGCACCATCGGTTTCATCTGCAGTATGCTGCTGACCAACTTCCTCAAAATTGACGGGGTTGCAATGCAGGATAGCTACACTCAGTTGCTCTCTTCCGGCATACTCTCCCTGGTTCTCTGCGCTTATGCCCTCACGATGCCGTCATGTGCAGTCAACAAGGGCGCCGGCAAACAGTCCTTCGTCGAGGCTTTCGGCCTCAAGGCGTTCACGCTGTTCAAGGACCGCCAGTTCGCCGTTTTCTTCATCTTCTCCATGCTGCTGGGCGCTGCGCTCCAGATCACCAATGGCTACGCCAATACTTTCCTTGGTTCCTTCGCCGCCGATCCGGCACTTGCTGATACATTCGCCGTCAAGAATTCAAACGCTCTGATAGCTATAAGCCAGGCCTCAGAGACGCTCTGCATCCTTCTGATACCGTTCTGCATGAAGAAATTCGGAATTAAGAAGGTGATGCTCATAGCCATGTTCGCCTGGGTGTTCCGCTTCGGCTTCTTCGGCCTTGGCAATCCCGCCATGCCGGGCGTGCTGCTGTTTGTCCTCAGCTGCATAGTGTACGGTGTGGCATTTGACTTCTTCAATATTTCCGGATCCCTTTATGTGGAGCAGAATACAACCACTGATATACGTTCCAGCGCTCAGGGCGTTTTCATGCTGATGACCAATGGCTTAGGCGCTACTGTCGGAACTCTTGCTGCAGGTGCCGTGGTGGATGCAGTAGGTGTGTTCCAGGATCCTGCCAAATGGCCTGTAGCATGGTATATCTTCGCCGGATACGCATTTGTGGTGGCGGTGCTCTTCATGATACTCTTCAAGGACCCCCAGAAAAAGGTTGCCGCGTAATGAAGGTCAAGGTAATCAACCGCAGTTCCAATCCTCTGCCGGAGTATGCCACAGACCTGGCTGCCGGTCTTGACGTGAGGGCAAACAACAGTGAGCCCATTGTGCTCAAGCCGCTCGGTCGTGCCATAGTGCCCACGGGCCTGTTCCTTGAAATACCGGCAGGCTGTGAGGTTCAGGTGCGTCCGCGCAGCGGTCTTGCCGCCAAGAAAGGGGTCACGGTGCTTAATGCGCCCGGGACGATCGATGCCGACTATCGTGGCGAGGTGTGTGTGATTCTGGTCAATCTCTCTGCCGACGATTTCGTGGTAGAGAGGGGGGAGCGCATAGCCCAGCTGGTGCTTGCACGTCATGAGCGGCTGGAATGGGAAGTTGCCGATACACTTGCTTCATCCGTGCGCGGAGAAGGAGGCTTCGGCAGTACTGGTACGAAATGAAAGACTTATATCAAAAGTATTGCGGCTGTGGATACAGGGTCACCACCGACAGCCGTACTATAAAGGGCGGAGAAATGTTCTTCGCCCTTCGTGGTGACAATTTTGATGGAAATGATTTTGCCCTCAAGGCTCTTGAGGCCGGGGCGGCGTGGGCGGTGGTAAATGCTGACGCTCCTTTGGGAGATGATCCTCGTCTTATCAAAGTCGAAGATCCTTTCATCACTCTCCGCGACCTTGCTATATGGCACCGGGAGCATGTGCGTGACGGCAAACTGCCTGTATTCGGCCTTACCGGCACCAACGGCAAGACTACGACTAAGGAACTTATTGCCGCCGTGCTGTCCAAGAAATACAAAATTACGGCCACCAAAGGCAATCTGAACAATGATATAGGCGTCCCGCTGAGCTTGCTCTCGATTACCCCTGACACTGAGTTGGCGGTCATCGAAATGGGCGCTAGCCACCCCGACGACATCGAGAAGCTTGTACGGGTGAGCCGTCCCGACTTCGGCCTTATCACAAATGTGGGCCGGGCGCACCTGCTTGGTTTCGGCTCTTTCGAGGGTGTGAAACAAGCCAAGGGAGCATTGTACAGATGGCTTGCCTCCAGAGAGAACAGCATCATCTTCCTCAACGAAGATGATGAAGAGCTCCGCGGCATGGCTGCCGGCCTGCCATGTCACTTCTACGGCTATGGCTTGAAGTACCAGAGCGCCGAACTTCTTCCGGCCACTCCCGAATCTCCTTTCCTGGCGCTTAAGATTGGCGGGGAAGAGGTGCATACGCAGCTGGTCGGGGCTTACAATGCAGCCAATGTGCTTGCTGCGCTTGCAGTCGGCGAGCGCTTTGGTGTGCCGAGAGCAGCCGCTATAGAGGCGATAGAAGCATATTGTCCGGCTAATCAGCGCTCCCAGATGGTGAAGACCGAAAGGAACGTGCTTATTGTAGATGCTTATAATGCCAACCCTTCTTCGATGACTGCGGCGCTGGAGAATTTTGCCGCCGTGCAGGCTGACGACAAGCTTGCTCTTCTCGGTGACATGCGTGAACTCGGCGCCGAATCGGTAGCTGAACACGTGAAGATACTCGAGCTGCTCAAGCGTATCGGCATTCCGGCATTCCTGGTTGGTGAGGAGTTCGGTAAAGCGGTGGCAATTGCTGCGTTAGGAGACTTTAGCTGTTTCGATACTTCAGATTCGCTGGCTGCTTTCATGAATGAGCACCCGGTATCGGGCAAAGTCATTCTGGTCAAGGGCTCCCGAGGTATCAAGATGGAGAATGTCCTCCCTTGTCTTTGACGGTATTGGCAAGGGAACGGTATATCACAGCGAATATATAACCGAACAGCGTTCCTATAAGCAGACCTACTAGAACGTCGCCCAGGAAATGCTTGCCGACGAAGACGCGGCTGATGCTTACCAGCAGTGCCCATACTGTCAGCAGTATTCCTAGCAGGGTGTAGGAGTGACGTTTGTCGGAATATGTGAGTCCGAGCATAGTGCATGTGACGAAGCTGGCGGTAGTAGCGGCATGTGCCGAGAAGAATCCGTACAGCCGGCCCGGGACCTCCAGCACGTGAAGCCCGCGCGCCATCATGTCAGCGTCGTGAACCGGCCTCAGCCGCTGTACGCTTACCTTGACCAGATTGTCCAGCTGGTCGATTCCTACTACGCATATTACGCAGCAGGCTATGAGCATGAGGCCCCGTTTCCATCCGAGCCTGACAATGATCAAGACGGCTATGGCAATGTACAGCACGAACCATATATGGGTATCGTTAGTGTCGGAAAAGACCTGCCATATGACGTCGCTCACTGGGGAGTTGCACCCGTTAATGGCAAGGGTAACGTCCTTGTCCAGGTGGTGCATCCAACGCAAGGCGTCGGTTATTTCTGAAGCGCCTTCCATAACTGATCCTTGAGTTTGTCAAGGCCCTGTCCTGTGGCCGATGATATGAAAACGTGGGGGATTCTTTTCGGCAGCAGGGCTTCGATTTCTTTCTCTATGTCGCTGTCTATCAGGTCACATTTGGTGATGGCCAGCACTCTCTGCTTGGCCAGCAGCTCCGGGTTGTAGAGCTTCAATTCGCTGAGCAGGGTCTTGTAACTGCCGGCTATGTCTTCCTCTTCGCAGCTGACCATGAACAGAAGCACCGAATTTCGTTCGATGTGCCTTAGGAAGCGTGTACCTATGCCTTTCCCTTCATGGGCGCCCTCGATGATTCCCGGGATGTCGGCCATAACGAAGGATCTGTCGTCGTGGTATCTTACTATCCCCAGATTGGGCTCCAGGGTGGTGAATGCGTAAGATGCAATCTTGGGCTTGGCCGAAGTGACCGAAGAGAGCAGGGTTGACTTGCCTGCGTTGGGAAATCCCACCAGGCCCACATCTGCCAGAAGCTTAAGCTCCAGAATGTAAACGCCTTCCTGTCCATCTTCTCCGGGCTGAGCATAGCGCGGTGTCTGGTTGGTGGCGGATTTGAAGTTGTTGTTGCCAAGGCCTCCCTTGCCGCCGCGGCAGAGTATGCGCTCCTGCCCGTCTTCTGCAAGATCGAACAATTGTTCTCCGGACTCTGCATCCTTGACCACGGTGCCCACCGGCACGTCCAGAATTATGTCGGCGCCGTTCTTACCTTTGCACAAGGCGGCTCCGCCCTTCTCGCCGTCATCGGCCTTGATGTGCTTGCGGTATTTCAAGTGTATAAGGGTCCAGAACTGAGCATTGGCACGCAGGATGATATGTCCTCCGCGTCCTCCGTCACCCCCGTCGGGACCGCCCTTTGGAATATACTTTGCCCTGTGCAGGTGCATCGATCCCGCCCCTCCGTGCCCGGAAGCGCAGTATATCTTCACGTAGTCTATGAAATTACTTTCGGCCATAACGGTGCAAAGGTAACGATTTCTTTTGATTTCCCTAAGCGGAAAAGCCCCGGCAGCCGTCTCTATCGGCCAAGATAAGAAAGAAAAGTATCCCCCACATCCTCTGATTGAGGGATGTGAGGGATGCGAAGGTTGTGAGGGAGAATTATCTTCCTATATAGATAAAAAAAAGAACCACCGATTTGAGCATTGTGAAGAGGCTTGGCAGGTTCTGCTGCTGGGCTGAGGAGGAATTCGTAGTCGAGGCAGGAGTCCATAAAGGATACCAGTGCGATTTACGAAATTTAAACGAAATATTTTATCTTGGCCGGAAAACTGCTTACCTTTGCCTTGAAGGAAGGCATCTTAACGCCTGCTGACGCTATGACTCAAGTGATGGTGGAGTACATGCGCAGCAATATGCGCGTAGCCGCTATGCCGCTGAGGGTGAACAACATCACAACGGTCCAGGCCATTCGCAGGCGAGTCTCCAACGGCTTCGCCAAACTCTGCAAACGACTGGACGATATCAATGCCATAGAAGAAAAGCCCTCCGTCCAGAAGGATTACAAGGATGCCATGGAGGCGCTGGAGAGGATTAAAGCGGAAAACGAAGCCCTGAGGGCGAAGATTGCAGAACTTGAAGATAAAAGCGGAAAAAGTTGAGGCGAATCAGTAATAATCGATATCTTTGCATATTGTTTTCTGAATCGATATATGCAGTCTGACCCGCATTCATTGATGAGCCGCCGCATCCACAGGATACTGTTGGTATGCAACAATTACGACAACTTCTCGCTAGAGGAGGACGGCCGGCTTGACGTAAAGATTTCAAGGGAGTATTCTGACCTCAATCTATCCAATCCTCCTGTATTTGAACGAGTTGAGACGAGTGCGGAAGCTCTTGCCATGACTTCGGCCGGTGAGCGCTTCGACTTGGTGATAGCAATGTACAATTCGGGTGCGGTAGATGTGTTCGAGTTCTCAAGACAGATGAAAGAAGTGTCGCCGGAGACACCTATTGTCCTGCTTGCATCCTACTCTCGTGAAGTGTGGCGCAAGCTCCGGATGCACGACAGCAGCAATATCGACTATGCTTTCTGCTGGAGTGGCTCCACGGACCTTATTATTGCCATTATCAAGCTGTTGGAAGACAGCCTGAATGCTGAGGAGGATATCCTTTCGGGAGGAGTCCAGTGCATACTTCTGGTGGAGGATTCGGTGCGGTATTACTCCAGCTATCTGCCTCTGCTGTACAAATTGGTGCTGCAGCAGAATGTGGCTGCGCTTGACGATGCCTTGAATGAAGAACAGCAGATATTCAGAAAGCGTGCTCGTCCCAAGATTCTGCTGGCCACTAATTATGACGATGCGGTGGCCCTGTTTGAACGCTACAAGGAGCAAATGCTGGGAGTCATCTCCGATATCGGCTTCGTCCGCCATAATGGTGACAATCCTGAAAGCGAAAAACTGGACGCTGGAGTGGACCTTTGCAAGCACATACGTAAATTGACTCCCAAGATGCCCGTGCTCATGCAGTCGTCGCAGGAGAGCATGCGCAGCGTTGCAGAGGGTCTAGGTGCCGGATTCTTGCTTAAGCAGTCCAAGATGCTTACCCACGAGCTGAGCGAGTATATAGGTAGGGAATTCGGCTTCGGTGACTTCGTGGTGACCGACCGTCATCTGAGGCAGGTTGCGAGGGCATCCGATCTTCAAGGCGCGGAGAAGATTCTGGCCACTTTGCCTGATGCCTATCTGGCGCAGCTCAGGAACAAGAATTATATTTCGCGCTGGCTGCTTGCCAGAGGTATTTTTGATATCGGAGATAAAATCAAGAACACCGTATATCCCGACATGGACTCGCTGCGTGAGGATGTGGTAAGATTGATCCATGAGTACCGTACGGCGCAGGGGCTTGGCGTTGTGGCTCGATTCAGCCCGGACACATACAATGACACAATAGGCTTTGCCCGGATAGGGGAGGGCTCGCTGGGTGGCAAGGCCAGGGGACTGGCTTTCCTGAGCCATATTCTTTATAAGTACAACCTGTATAACAAGTGGAAGGACGTGCGGCTCCTGGTGCCGCGCACGCTTGCTATCTCCACCGAATACTTTGACCGCTTCATACTTGAAAACGGACTTCAGTACGTCATCAATTCCGACTTGACCGACAGCGAGTTACTGACGCAGTTCGTATCGTCCACTCTCCCTGCCGACCTGATGGCGTCGCTGCGTGTCTTCATACGTCAGGTGGACAAGCCTCTGGCAGTCCGCTCGTCTTCAAAGCTGGAAGATTCGTACTACCAGCCTTTCGCCGGCGTTTACTCCACCTACATGATTCCACGTACGGAAAACGAGGATCAGCAGCTGAGGCTGCTCGGCAATGCCATCAAGAGCGTATATGCATCGGTGTACTTTGCCGCATCAAGAGGGTATATAAGCGCCACTGCGAACGTGATTTCTGAGGAGAAGATGGGCATTCTCCTTCAGGAACTTTCAGGAACGGAAGACGGCGGATACTATTTCCCTGCCGTATCCGGTACGGCCAGGTCGGTTAATTTCTATCCTGTGGGGTATGAGAAGCCGGAAGAGGGCATTGCCAAGATTGCATTCGGACTTGGCAAGGCCGTGGTGGACGGGGAGCAGGTGTTGCGCTTCTCGCCTTCGCACCCGCGCAACGTGGTGCAGACCTCTACGCCCGAGCTTACGATGAGGGACACTCAGCAGGTCATGTATGCCCTTAATCTTCAACCGGGGAAGTTTAAAACGTCGGTTGACGATGCTGTCAATCTGGAACGTATCCCTATCAGTGAGTGCGGACGCTTCAAGGAGTTTGCCCGGGTGGCATCGACATTTGACCTTCAGAACGGCCGAATCGTTGATTCGGCTATGGCAGAGGGGCCTAAGGCCGTTACATTCGCGCATATCCTGCGGTATGACACTTTCCCTCTGGCCAATATCATCAAGCATCTGCTGGAAGTGTCTGCCAATGAGATGAAATGCAGCGTTGAGATAGAGTTCGCCGTCGATCTCGAGTCGCGCCTGTTCCATTTGCTGCAGATACGCCCCATTTCTTCTGACGGGCTGCGTGCCGAGGTGGACTGGAGCAAGATTGACGAGAGCAAGGCGATGGTGAAGTCCAGTTGTTCGCTGGGCACCGGATGGATCAGCGATGTCAAAGATATTGTGTACGTGCGCAGGGATGCATTTGACAAGATGCGGACATGTGAAATAGCCAAAGAGATAACGGCGCTGAACGCCAGGATGAGGCAGGAGGGGAGAAGCTATGTGCTTATTGGCTACGGGCGCTGGGGAACCAGCATCCCCACGCTTGGCATTCCTGTTGTGTGGAGCGATATTTCAGAAGCCAAGGCGCTGGTGGAATGCTCTCTGGATGATTTCAGGGTGGATCCCAGCCAGGGCTCTCACTTCTTCCAGAATCTTACTTCCTTC
Source organism: Bacteroidales bacterium (assembly GCA_017634595.1). GTDB lineage: Bacteria > Bacteroidota > Bacteroidia > Bacteroidales > UBA932 > Cryptobacteroides. The sequence goes on along the minus strand of JAGBNC010000036.1, from coordinate 185,513 downwards.
AATGTGGGATACATCAGCGTAGATGAATTCTCGCGTAAAGATGATTTCATTGACCATCAGAGGCTTGAGTCGCTGCCGGCACTTGATGAAAGTGCATTCGTCCGCCATATTCGGCTTGACGATGCGCTTCAGCTCTGCGTGGACGGGCGCACCGGCAAGGCGGTGATCAGTCTTTAGCGGCGGCGTTGTCGGTGCTCACGGCACTTCCGGTACGTTTGCGGTAGCGCTCTAGGGCAAGCTGCTGCATGTCGCGTACCTCGTCCCTTTCGTCAACGATCTCGTTGCCGAGTATGGTCTCGATCACATCTTCCAGCGTAAGTATGCCCTGGAATGCTCCGTACTCGTTGATGATCACGCTGATAGGTTCGTCCTTCGAGATCATTTCGTCCCAAATCACGTCAAGCGTCGTCTCTTCGGGGAAGGCAGGGATGTCGCGTCTGATGTCGCCTAGAGTCACTTCGGATTTGTTCTCAGCTATCAGCTGCAGCGCTTCCATGCGGAGTATGTACCCGGTGATGTACTCGTCGTTGTCGGCGAATACCGGTATGCGGCTGTGGTGCAGAAAACGCTTGTCTTTGTAGAAGCGCTTGAGAGTCATGGACTCCGGTGCAATAGCGCAGACTACACGGGGCGTCATGGCGTCGCATGCCTGCATCTCGTCGAGGGAAATGATGTTCTGGATGACCTCGTTCTCGTCTTCGTCCAGCTCGCCGGACTCTTCTGCCACGTCTGCCAGGGCGCCGACCTCTTCACGCGAGACGGAAGAATCGTTGTCCTCGGGGGTTATGCGCTTCTGAAGCCATTCCACAGCTATTACGACGGGGTAGAGGCAGAATATCAGCAGTTTGATTGTCCTGGCCGTGAAGCCCATCAGGCTCTTCCATCGCGCTGTGCCGAGGTTCTTTGGGATGATCTCCGAGAAGACCAGAATGAGGATGGTCGTGATGATACTCACTAGACCGAACCATGCCGATCCGAATACTATTGTGGCCTGGCGTCCGACTCCTGCGGCTCCTATGGTATTGGCAATGGTGTTCAGCGAGAGGATGGCTGCAAGAGGCCTGGAAGGGTCTGTCTTGTATTTTTTCATCTGGGCCGCCGGCTTGTAACCCTCTTCCTCGCGCATGGTGATATAAGAAATCGGTGTGCTCATCAGCGTGGCCTCCAGCACGGAGCAGAGGAACGAAATGAGCATGGCGCTCAGAAGAAAAACCAGCAGTAAAACCATATCGTCTGCAAATATAAGCGATAATTTGCAACTAAAAAAGCAATTGCCGGAAGCTTCGCTAAAGAATGCTTCCGGCAAACGTTTTTGAAATCTCAATGGAAACTGTTACGTTCAGTCTTTAACCGCAGAAAGAGCTTCACGGACTAGAGCCTCGATCTCGTCGCAGAGTTCGGGATTGTCCTTGAGCAACTGCTTTACGCTGGCGAGGCCTTGAGCAAGCTTCTCCCCGTTGTAGGAAAACCATGAACCGCTCTTGTGGATGATGTCGAACTCAATGGCGAGGTCGGCAATCTCGGCCACATGGCTGATACCTTCGCCGTAAACGATGTCGAATTCAGCTTTCTTGAAAGGTGGTGCCATCTTGTTCTTGACGACCTTTACGCGGGTGCGGTTGCCGGTAGCCTCATCACCGTCCTTAAGCTGTGTGGTACGGCGTACGTCGATACGGACTGAAGCATAGAACTTCAGGGCGTTGCCTCCGGTGGTAGTCTCGGGATTGCCGAACATTATGCCTATCTTTTCACGCAGCTGGTTGATGAAGATGCAGCAGGTGTTGGTCTTGGCTATGTTGGCGGTGAGTTTGCGGAGCGCCTGGCTCATGAGGCGGGCCTGGAGACCGACTTTGTTGTCTCCCATTTCGCCTTCAATCTCGGCTTTGGGGGTAAGGGCAGCTACAGAGTCTATGACAACTATGTCGATAGCTCCGCTCCTGATGAGATTGTCTGCAATCTCAAGTGCCTGCTCGCCATTGTCGGGCTGGCTGATGAGAAGCGTTTCGAGGTTCACTCCGAGTGCCTGCGCATAAGAGCGGTCGAAAGCATGCTCGGCGTCGATCATTGCGGCAATTCCGCCCTGCTTCTGGGCTTCCGCAATGGCGTGGATGGCAAGAGTGGTCTTGCCGCTGGATTCCGGGCCATAGATTTCGATAATCCTGCCGCGGGGATAACCACCGATACCCAATGCGTGATCGAGGGCTACAGAGCCGCTCGGAATCACCTGGACATCCCATTGTGGCTGATCTCCCAGCTTCATAATCGTACCTTTCCCGAAATCTTTCTCGATCTTGTCGATCGTGGCCTGCAATGCCTTAAGTTTTGCGGCATTGACGTCTCCGGCCTGTGTTTCAATTTCTTTAGCCATAACGTGTGGTTTTAATATTTGAATTACAAATATAAGAGAAAAATCGTTATTTTTGTAATGTGAAAACAAAGTTGCTTGGAAAAAATTCGGAAGAACTTTCAGCCTTGTGCAAGGAAGTCGGCCTGAAGCCTTTTGTGGGGCGTCAGCTGTCTGACTGGCTTTATGCCAAGAGGGTCGCGGACTGGGACCGCATGGTCAATATCTCCAAGGCTTCCAAGCAGGTGCTTCAGGATCATTTTGAACTTGGCGTATCGGCACCTGTGGCTTCAGCGCTTTCCTCGGACGGCACCGCCAAATACCTTTTCGCTGTGAGCGATACCGAATCGGTAGAATCTGTGGTCATACCCGACGAGGACAGGCGTACCTTATGTGTGAGTTCTCAGGCGGGCTGCCGCATGGGCTGCCGTTTCTGCATGACGGGCCGCCAGGGATGGCACGGCAATCTTGATGTCGCCGATATTCTCAATCAGTTCCTGAGCATTCCCGATCCGCTGTCGCTCTCGAATGCCGTCTTCATGGGCATGGGAGAGCCGCTGGACAATTATGAAGCCGTGAGCAAGGCCATTGCCGTGCTCACCGCTCCGGATGGCTTCGGCTGGAGTCCCAAGCGTATAACTTTGAGTACGATAGGCGTACTGCCGGTGCTCAAGCGCTTCCTTGATGAGGAACGCTGTCACCTGGCAGTAAGTCTGCATAATCCTTTTCCCGATGAGCGCCTGGACATGATGCCTGTTCAGAAAGCATGGCCGCTTGAGGATGTGGTCTCACTCCTTAAGCAATATGACTTCTCCGGGCAGCGCAGGGTCAGCTTCGAGTACACTATGTTTGCCGGATGGAATGATGACAAACGCCACGCCGACGCTCTAATACGCCTGCTTGGCGGGCTTGAGTGCAGGGTGAACCTGATTCGTTTCCACAAGATTCCGGATTTCCCTTATGACTGTTCGCCGGAAGTGCGGATGGAAGAATTTAAGAACAGACTGAACAATCACGGTGTAGTATGTACGATAAGAGCGTCAAGGGGCGAGGATATTCTCGCCGCCTGCGGAATGCTTGCCGGGCAGCATTCGCGTTAGTCGCGACTTTGCTGCTGGTCATCCCGGCAAGCGGTCAGGATTTCCCCAACGGGTTGTCTTGCGACAGCGTCGATCCCAGGGCCGACGCAGCTATAATCGCCTCCATGCGCGAGAAGATGGACTCGATCCATCGCACCCAGCACCGCCCTACAGTTGCTCTAGTACTCAGCGGCGGAGGCGCTAAGGGTGCTTCACACGTGGGCGTAATGCGCTATCTGGAAGAAGAAGGCATCCCTGTCGATATGATCTGCGGTACCAGTATCGGAGGCCTTATCGGGGCCATGTTGTCCCTTGGCTACGATTCTCATTTCCTTGATTCCCTGATGCGCAATCAGGATTGGATGCAGATGCTCACGGACAGGATAGATCCGTCTTACTATTCGTTCTCGAGGAAGCGTTATAGGGAAACATATACTTTGTCGATACCGTTCTACTACTCCAAGAAAGATTTCCAGTCGAGGATAGACAACCAGGTGCGCTATATCGACGGCGGGGCACGTTCTCCGCTGGGGCGCAATGACTTGGCAAGTTCTCTCCCTTCCGGCTATGTGTACGGTTTCAATGTCAACAACCTCATATCGAGCGTTACGGTAGGGTATCAGGACTACCAGTCATTTGATGAGTTGCCTATCCCTTTCTTCTGCGTTGCGGCTGATCTGGTGAGCTTGAAGGCCAAGAACTGGTCGTCAGGTTCCATCAAGGATGCCATGCGCTCTACCATGAGCATCCCGGGTCTGTTCAAACCGGTACGAAGCAAAGGTACTATACTTGTGGACGGCGGCACGCGTAACAATTTCCCCGTTGACCTTGCCCGCGCCATGGGGGCCGACATAGTAATAGGGGTCGATCTGTCCGACCTTGATTTGTCTTACTCTCAGGTTAACAACCTCGGCGACATCTTCATGCAGTTCATGAGCATGCTTGGCCGCAATTCGTTTGACAAGAATGTCGGAGAGACGGATGTGTTTATCAAACCCTCAATCTCTGAGTATAACATGCTGAGCTTCAATGCTGAGGCTATAGATACCATGATCAACAGAGGCTATGCTGCGGCGCGTCTCAAAGCGGAAGAGCTGTCGGAGGTGAAGGGCTTGACCAAGGGGGCGGTCACAACGCTTCAGCACCCCAGGGCGGTGGATATCAACACGACTCCGGTGCAGATATCTTCTGTCGAGTTCCAAGGCCTCACCAATTCGGAGTCCCGCTTGCTCCACCGCAAGATTAAGCTTCAGGCCGGCAGTTATGTGACCAAGGCGGAGATGCAACATGTCATGTCCATTATCCAGGCCACCGGCTGTTTCTCATCGGTTACATATAATCTTCTAGGGCACGAAGCTCCTTACCGCCTTGTGTTTGACTGTGTCAAAGGCCCCCGTCATCAGTTCGGTATGGGCGCCCGTTTCGATACTGAGGAGTGGCCTTCATTTTTGTTTAACGTGGGCCTGAATGCCCATAAACTGAGCGGAGCTAAGCTGGATATCAATGCCAAGGTAGGGCGCAACCAGAGATTCGGCATAACCGGTTCACTGGATCTTGCCTGGATACCGACAATCAACGTTGAGGCTTATATTCGCAATATTACTTCCACGCTCAGCACTGACCTCAGTCAAGTTGGAGATGAGGCCCGCTGGTGGGGACATTATGAGAAACTGTATTTGTCTAACATACGTTGGACAAGCGTTGACTTCAAGTTCGGAGCCCAGTTCAGGCAGTTTAACCTGCCGTATTCTACCACCTACGGGGCCTCGGTGTACAGAATCAGTTACGACCTGGCACGCGGCGGCTATCTTGGTCTGTTTGCCAACGGCGCAATATACACATACGACAGGTACAATTATCCGTCAAAGGGCGTTAACTTGACATTCGGATACGACTACGACTTCCGGAAAAGCCGTTGCGCCAGCTTCAAGCCTCTGCACACGGCATATCTTAATTTTACTCCGATTGTTCCCCTCGGAAGCCGTCTGGCGCTCATTCCCGACATTCATATGCGTGCGCTCTTCGGCAGCCCGGCCCGCCCGGACGATATGAGTCCGGTGGATCCTTCATACTCTCTGGCTCATCAGAATTATGTCGGCGGCAATATGCCTGACCGTTTCATTGAGGGGCAGATGCCGTTCATCGGCTTCGGCGGAGCTTATCAGGCCGGGCCGTATGCGGCTACGGTCAATCTTGGCCTGCGCCTGCGTATTGGCAAGAATCTGTTCATAACACCCACCGGAGGGTATTTCCGCGAGGCTGATTCGATCGGAGGCTTTGTGGAGACACTGCTTCCTACACTCTGGGGAGCCGGACTTGAGATCGGGTACAATACGCCTATCGGGCCTGTCAAGGCTATCGGGACATGGTCGGACCGTTTCCATACCTTCGCACAGGATGCCGGACTGTATGTTTCTTTCGGATTCGATTTCTGATATGGACGAGAAAGGGAAGAAGGTTCTGAATTCGCTTGAGGCTCAGTGTTCTAAGCGTGAATACTGTCGGAAAGATATATTGGCCAAGGCTTTGAAGGCCTTGGAAGTGGATGCTGCCGCCGCCGATGAGGTGGTCGCCAGCCTTGTGAAGGACCGCTTCGTGGACGATGCCCGTTACGCCGGTGCTTTTGCCAGGCAGAAGGCGCATCTTGACGGATGGGGACCGGTGAAGATCAGGTACTCTCTGCGTGCCAAGGGCGTGGACGGAAGCGTTATTGACGAAGCTCTTTCCTCACTTGATCCGGAGCGCGCCGGTGCCAAGCTTGAAAAGCTGCTGGACGCCAAGGCGAAAAGCCTTGAGGGGGATCCGCAGAAGAATTTGAAACTTATTAAATACGCGCTGTCGCGTGGATATGACTATGACCAGGTCAGAGATTATATATCTTTACACTGACGGCGCGGCAAGCGGCAATCCCGGCCCCGGAGGGTGGGGAGTCGTGCTTAAATGCGGCAATCTCCGCAAAGAGATGAGCGGAGGTTTTGCCCGCACCACCAATAACCGTATGGAGCTTCTTGCCGTAATCAAGGGGCTGGAAGCCATATTGTGGAAAGGGGCTACGGTTGAGGTCTGGAGTGACTCTCAATATGTTGTGAACACCGTTACACAAGGGTGGAAGAGAAAGAAAAATGTGGATCTTTGGGAGCGCTTCGATGCTCTCGCTCCGGAGTTCAATATACGCTTCCACTGGTTGAAGGGGCATGCCGGGCATCCGGAAAACGAGCGCTGCGACGCTTTAGCCGTGGCAGCGTATTCAAAGCCGGGCCTGCCTCCCGATGAAGGATACGAACAAATACAATTATTATAGATATGCAGAAAAGAAAACCTATAGTAGCTATAACCCAGGGAGATTCCAACGGAATAGGATATGAGGTTATCATCAAGGCTTTGTCGGACCCGAGAATCCTGGAGTTCTTTACTCCTGTGGTGTATGGATCGTCAAAGCTGTTCGGATTTTATAAGAAGACCATACCTGAGCTGGATCAACTTGATTCCAATGTCATTACATCTGCAGCCGACGCAAAACCTAAGCGTATCAACGTGCTGAACTGCTTGCCCGACAATGTGTTCGCAGAGCCCGGGCAGGCTACTGCCGAGTCGGCCCGGGCTGCAATCACTTCGCTTTCGCGTGCCGTGGATGATATCAAGGACGGCCTGGTGGATGTACTTGTGACAGGCCCCATCAACAAGAAAGCCATGTCGGGACAGGGCTTCGGTTTCCCGGGGCACACCGAGTATCTTCAGCAGCAGTTCGGTGTCGATGACGTGACGATGCTCATGACCAGTCACAGGCTTCGCCTTGGAGTCGTTACAGGACATGTGCCCCTGAAAGATGTCCCGGGTCTGATTACTAAAGACAAGATTGTCAGTAAGTTAAGACTTATGGACAAATCACTCAAGGAGGATTTCCGCATTGACCAGCCGCGAATAGCCGTGCTGAGCCTCAATCCCCACAGCGGGGACGGCGGCCTGCTTGGCACTGAAGAACAGGATATCATTATCCCGGCGGTGGCTCAGGCCACTTCTGAGGGCATCCTCGCTTTCGGTCCTTTCTCGCCTGACGGCTTCTTCGGGCTGAGCCATTATGAGCGCTTCGATGCGACGCTTGCAATGTACCATGACCAGGGACTTGCCCCGTTCAAGGCCTTGTCATTCGAAGACGGTGTGAATTATACGGCAGGTCTGCCCATTGTCCGTACATCGCCTGATCATGGAACGGCTTACGATATGGCCGGCAGGGATGAAGCTGATCCTCATTCCATGAGGTCTGCAATTTTCACGGCGATTGATATCTTTAATGCCAAGGCTGATTATATGGCGCTCCAGGCCGGTAAAATGACTGAAAGGCATCTTGAGGGATCGGAACGTAGAGAGCATCCCGGCAGGCCTCAGATTGCTTGAGCCATGAGGCGACTGTGCCTGTCCCTGCTCTGCATACTGCTAATGGTCCCGTTGCGAGCCCAGTGGGCCGCACCCGGAGTACTTGTAGCTTCCGGCCTTGCCGTGCATTATTTGGGTCACGATGCCATTGAACTGCCTTTGCGAAACTATGTTCAGATGGACTTACGTGACGGGGGCACTTTGCCATATCACGATATCGGGTCATATGTGCAATATGTCCCTTCAGCAATGCACCTTAGCCTCGGTCTTGCCGGATGCCGGGCTCGTATGCCGTTCATGGACAGGGTGGTGGAGTCGTCGATAGCTCATCTGTCGGCCCTGTGCCTAAGCCGTATTCCCAAGTATATCTTCCATTCCCAACGTCCCGACGGGGGAGACTTCAAGTCTTTCCCGTCAGGCCATTCGATATTGGCATTCACGGGAGCGGAGCTGACCCGTATGGATTATGGTAACTGGTGGGGCGCCGGTGCTTATGCCATGTCTGTCTTTGTGGGTCTGGACCGTATCTATGGAGACCGTCACTGGCTCGGCGACGTGCTGGCCGGGGCCGGACTGGGCATACTTTCTGCGCATATCGGCGCCTGCCTTGCCGGGCCTGTGAAGAACTGGCTGGGGCTGCCGGAGTTTAACTGGGACGGCGCCGGAAGCAGAAAAGTACAATTGACAGTGGCAGCAGTGTCCGATCCTGTGTCCGGCACCATCTGCCCAGCGCTTTCTTTGGCTTTCTAAATTATTCGGTATAGAAGCGTATCATGCGCTCAATGGCGCGCTGGCACACTGGACAGAATGCAGGAGCCGAATTGGTCTTCATGCGGCAGTCGGGGCATGCCCTCCAGACTCCTTTGCTCATATATCCGCCGCCCTCCAGCACGCTGACACCTTGCTTGCCCAGCATGTCTTCCCATTTGGAACTGAAATCGAACATGGTGGTGATGTTGGGCTCCCATGGTTCACAATCGGGAAAATAGTAATTGCTGAACTGGTCGTCGTAGTAGTATTCGTCGGCGAGTCCGGCAAAACTGTGCCCGAATTCGTGTACTACCACCGGCCTGAACTGAGGGTGATGGGCGGTGGTCAATGTGTACGAATTGTATATTCCTCCTCCACCGTAATTGTCTGTGTTGGCGAGGATTATAATATGCTCGTAGGGGACTCCGGCAAGTGCGTCGTGCAGATCCTTGATGTGCAGAGTGGTAAGGTATCTGTCGGAGTAGAAGGTGCTGAATTGGGACTGAAGCGGCGTGGATTTCCATTCATGTTTAGCCGGTATGCTCACACCGCTGTCCTTGGAGGCAAGTCCAACTGCCATGAAATTGAAACGCTCTTTCAGATGCTTGAAAGGCTCATAGCTGAGGATGGAATTCATGGCGTTGCGGGCATCTTTCCAGAATGTCTCCATTTCCTCCTGAGTGTATCCTTCGGCCACAATGACCACGTCTATGCATTTGTCGGCCGGACCATTGATCATCAAGTCCTTGGCGGCAGGGTTGCCGCTGCAGGGACGAATCAGAATATCTGACGGATCGACCTTATGGGTGAGCGATGCCGTGGTGCGCCCGCGGGAGTCATACAACTCAAGCGTCAGCTCGGCTTCCTGCCCGGGCATGGGGACAAGGAAGACATTCTCGAAACTCTTCTGAACGCGGGTAGCTTCTTCTGTATTTTGCCATTCCTGGAAGAGGGTGCTGAAAGAGGTCCTGTACAGCACCTTGCCGTCTGTGGCAGAGCGCATTGTCAGCTGTCCATTACCCTTGAGCGGCACTTCCTGCATATTGCTGCGCCGGCCTGCCCAGCCGTCGATGGACCTTAATTCATCGACCGAGATGCTTGTGCTGGTGGCGGTTCCGGAGAAACTGTAGTCTATACGGAGCGTTTTCTGCTGGGAAAAAAGAAGCAGCGGGCAGATAAATAGGAAACACGAGCAAAATAAACGTTTCATGCAGGCAAAATTACGATTTTTATCCGTATTTTTGTTGTTCGAAACATTTAACCATAACCCTTTTATGCTGAATATAAAGACTAAGGCAGAATTAATCCGCTATTGCCTTGATAATAAGATCGAAATCTTGAACTTTCATTATTGCGGTTGGGACGGCCGTATCAAAACCCTCAATTTCGTCGTACGTGACAAGGAACATCTTACCAATATACTGGAAGCCGGCGAGCGGGTGGACGGATCGAGCCTTTTCCCCTTTGTAGAAGCAGGGAAGAGCGACCTCTATGTTATTCCCCGTTACCGGACGGCATTCCGCGACCCTATAAGCGAAGTGCCCACCGTTGGAGTGCTCTGCTCTTTCTTCAACCGCGACGGTGAGCCTTTTGAGAGTTCTCCTGAGTATGTACTCCGCAAGGCGCACAAGGTTTTCCAGCGGAAAACGGGGCTGAAGATGCATACCATGGGCGAGCTGGAGTATTACATCGTAGCCCCGGATGACGGGATGTATCCAATTGCAGATCAGAAGGGTTATCACGAGAGTGCACCGTTCAACAAATTCTCTGACTTCAGGGTGGAAGCGATACGTTACATCACCCAAGCGGGAGGCATGGTTAAATACGCGCACAGCGAGGTCGGCAACTTCCGCCAGGACGGGAAGATTTACGAGCAGAACGAGATAGAGTTCCTGCCGGTCGATATTGAAGACGCTGCAGACCAGCTCGTACTTGCCAAATGGATCATGCGCCGTCTGGCATACAAATACGGCGTGACAATCACGTTTGCTCCCAAGATTACCGCCGGCAAGGCCGGTTCAGGCATGCATGTCCATTGCAAATTCACCCGCGACGGCAAGAGCGTAATGGTTGAAAACGGCGATATTACCGATATAGTGCGCAAAGCTATTGCCGGATATATGGATGCCGGTACTTCTCTTACCGCTTTCGGCAACCCTCACCCCCTTGCATTCATGCGTCTGGTTCCCAATCAGGAGGCTCCCACATCATTGTGCTGGTCTTTCTCCAACCGCAGCGCGCTTGTAAGAGTGCCTCTGGGATGGACGAGCAAAGTGGATATGGCATCTGTCTGCAATCCCGACGAGAAACCGCTGGACAAGGACTTCTCTGACAAGGCTACGTTTGAATGGAGGGCGTCGGACGCTACAGCCAATACGTATCTGCTTATGGCAGCGCTTTGTGCGGCCGCCAGGCACGGCTTTGAGATGCCCGATGCGCTGGAAGTCGCCGAAAAGACCTATGTGGGCCTTGGCGTTAATATCCATGCCGCCGGCAATGATGCCATCCGTAAGTCTCTGGAGCAGCTGCCTGCATCGTGCAGCCAGGCTGCCGACGCCCTTGCCGAAGACCGGAAGATTTATACTGATGAAGGAGTTTTTTCCGATGCCATGCTGGATTATCTTATCGATACGCTGAAGTCTTTCAGCCATGATGACTGTGATATAGAAAAGAATCTCCATCTGGCTTGATGCTTAAATTGTAAATATGGTATAAAAAGCTTATATTTGCATGTTTGCTTCATGACTTACTTGAATATGAGAAAACAGAAAATATTAATTTCCGCCGCGCTTGTACTTATGGTGTCTGCATGTTCTACACCTGCAAACGTGGTCTATTTCCAGGACTCCACGGATAAGGAAATCCGCAATGATGTGGTGGTTGAATCCGTTCGTCTTCGTCCTGCCGACAAGGTCAGCATTATCGTCAACTGCGCAGACGTTGTATTGATGCAACAATTCAACCTGCCTTATGTGTCCCGCTATGTCGGCTCTACTTCTGAAGGACAGGCTTCCTACAATACCGGAGTAAGCGGCTACATAGTTGATGCTGATGGCAATATCGATTTCCCTGTGGTAGGCAAGGTCCATCTGGCCGGACTTACCAGAGCGGAGGCTGCTGAAAAGATCAAGAACGAGCTTCAGAGCCAGAACCTGATCCGTGACCCTGTCGTGACCGTGGATTATCTTAATCTTTATGTATCCCTTATGGGGGAGGTTGCCAGGCCCGGACGCTATCCAATAACCCGTGATGCCATAACTATACTCGACGCCCTGTCCCTGGCAGGAGACCTTACCATCTTCGGAAGGCGCGACAATATACGTGTGATCCGCGAGGAAGGCGGTGTGCAGAAGACGTATCTGCTTGACTTGTGCTCCATGGAGGAACTGGTTAAGAGCCCTGCTTACTACATCTGCCAGAACGATCTTATCTATGTGGAGCCCAATGCAATGCGCACCCGTCAGTCTACGGTCAACGGCAATACTGTGATGAGCACTTCATTCTGGATTTCCATTGCTTCGCTTGCCGCCTCGCTCGTTTCCACCATCACCCTGGTCGCCCTTCGGGCTAAATCGCTTTAGCTTGTTAATAACATGGCAGATAATACATCAAACATCAATCAGAACGCACAGCAGGAGACTTTCAATATCCGCGATTTTATAGGCAAGTGCCTCGGCAAATGGTATTGGTTCTTGATCTCCATTGCTTTGTGCATGGCTATAGCTGCTTTTTACCTGGTAAAGACTCCTAAGGTTTACACTCGTTCATCGACCGTCCTTATCAAGGAGTCGGCGATGCGCCGTTCGAGCAACGATCTCGAGTCCATGCTCTCGGCCGGCGGCATGACGCAGCAGAATTCAAGGCTGGCAAATGAAATCATAGCCCTTCAGTCTCCTGACCTTATGCGCGAAGTCGTACAGCGCATGGGCCTTGATTTTAACTACAGTGTTGCCGGAAGGGCCCGCAAGCATGTGATCTACGGTGCATCCCTTCCCATTAAGGCGCGCTTCCTTGATCCTGCAGGCCGGGTGGATTTCGAAGTAAGCCCGCTTAAGTCCGGCACGTTCAAGCTGGTGATGAATGTGCCCGGCACAAAGGAAAACAAATCCTATGAGGCTGCCTATGGCGATACGCTGAACACTGTATGCGGACCGCTTGTGATTTCCCTGACTGATTCCCTCTCCAAGGTGAATCAGACCATCTATGTCAACCACTACACCATCCAGGGCGCAACGTCTTCTTACAACAGCAGGCTCTCGGCATCGACGCTTAATGCCAAGAACTATGCCGATGTGCTGTCTCTGTCCATTACCGACGAGAGCCCCCGCAGGGCCGAGGATGTGCTGGACATGGTGCTCAACGTGTATAATGAAAACTGGGTTGACGACCGCAACAAGACGGCAGTAAGTACATCCCATTTCATCGACGACCGTCTGGCTGCTATCGAGAAGGACCTGGGTACCGTCGATACCGATATTTCCAATTACAAGAGCCGTTATGTGATTCCTGACGTCGCTGCTGTATCTAGCATGTACATGTCCCAGAGCCAGGAGGCAACACGTATGCTTCAGGATTTGGACAACCAACTGTATTCGGCCCGCTATGTACGCACCTCACTCAGTTCTACTGACGACTTTTCCAAGATGCTTCCTTCGCCTCCGAGCCTGTCGAACATCAACCTTTCCAACCAGATAGGTAAGTACAACGACCTTGTGCTCAAGCGTAACAACTTGGTGGCAAATTCTTCGGAGCGCAACCCGCTCGTGCAGGAGATGCATGCAAATCTCTCCGACATGCGTGCCACAATACTGGCTTCTGTCGATGATCTCATCAATACTTTGCAGGCTCAGATGAGCAACATCCAGAGGGCGGAGCAGAGGGCCACATCGCGTCTGGCTGACAACCCCAAGCAGTCTCAGTACTTGTTAAGTGTAGAACGTCAGCAGAAAGTTAAGGAGGCTCTTTACATCTTCCTTCTTCAGAAACGTGAAGAGAATGAGCTCTCGCAGGCGTTCACGGCTTACAATACCCGTGTCATCACACGTCCTACAGGCTCTTCCAGGCCTACTTCCCCCAATACTAAGCAGGTTCTTCTCATTGCCTTCATACTGGGCCTTCTGCTGCCCGTGGCCGTGCTTTATATCATGACCATCGCTGACAACAAGATACGCGACCGCAAGGATATCGAATCTGTCAAGGCTCCGTTCCTTGGAGAGATTCCTTTCGAGGGTAATAAGAGGCCGAATCTCAGGAAACTGCTTAAGAAGTCTGCCGATGACACTCTTGAGCATTCGTTCGTGGTTCAGCATGCCAAACGAGATGCAGTCAATGAGGCATTCCGCGTGTGCCGTACCAACCTTGAGTTCATGAGCCGCGATGCCGACCATCACATTGTCGTTACGACTTCTTTCAATCCCGGATCAGGCAAGACTTTCGTGTCCTCGAACCTCGGTGCGGCTTTGAGCATCAAGGGCCTTAAAGTTCTGCTGGTCGACGGTGACCTTCGTCATGCTTCTCTCTCAAAGCTTGCCGGCAGGCCCAAGAAGGGGCTTTCCAACTATCTTTCCGGGGAGGATATTGATGTGAAGTCTTTGATTGTCAAGCCGGCGGAATACGATGACCTGAGCATCCTTCCGGTGGGGACAATACCTCCCAATCCTACCGAACTTGTGGGCAGCAAGAAGTTCTCCGAACTCATATACAAGCTCAAGGGCGAATATGATTATGTCATTATCGACTGTCCTCCTTTCAATATCGTAGCCGATACTCAGATCATCGCCCAGATGGCTGACCGTACCATTTTCGTGCTCCGTGCCGGCTTGCTCGACAAGTCTATGCTGGTTGAACTTCAGGATATCTATCAGAGAGGCGCACTCAATAATATGGCTGTGCTGCTCAATGCGACGGAGCTGGTATCCGGTCGCGGTGGATACGGCTATGGTTACCGTTACGGGTATCATACTTACGACTATTATACGCAGAAAGAAAAATAGTTTGTTTTGAACACGTATTTACAAAAACGGATAGCGAAGCTAACATCCAGGTACCTTGACATCAGGATGGTGCTGGTGATGGATGTATTATTGTCATCGACTGCATCCGCATTGGTCGCTTTCGTTGCCGCATTGCTTCCCACCGGCGTTTTCATGCCGAATAAAGCGTTCTGGTTTACCTGGATGGGGACTGCATTGCTTTCCTCGTTGGTGTTGTTCCTTGCACTGAGGACATATACCATCATTATCAGGCACACATCCTTCAAGGATATGATCCGATTCGTTATTGCACTTGCCGGCAAGGATGTGATGATGCTCATAGCTTTGTTCGCCTTTTACGAGGTAGAAAGGGTGATTATCATCATGCTTATCGGCGATCTGCTGCTATCGTTGCTCTTCCTTATGGGTGTGCGTCTGCTTATGATCTGGGCGTATGATGTTTACAAGACCAGGGTGAGAGAGCTGCAGAAATGCCACAGGGTGCTGGTGTACGGCGCGTCGGACAAATCTGAATCGGCCATCTTCCGTTTTCGTAATTCTCCTCATTATAACATTGTCGGTGTACTGAGTTCCAACCCCTCCCTCAAGAGAGTAAAATTCGCGGACAAGACTGTTTACTATGTGAAGGACAGAAAAGACCTTGACCGCTTGACTTTGTCCTTGTCGGTATCTGCTATCTTGTTTACGAAGAAGGAGGATGCTCGTGCCGAGAACGACCGTCTGGTCAAGTATTGCACGAGTCTCGGGATCAAGCTGCTCTTCCTTCCTGAAGTGGGTGAACTTGGAGAAGACAAGGGAGTCGGAATACGGGAAGTGAAGATCGAAGACCTTCTCGGCAGGGAAGAGATCAGGGTATCAATGTCCGATATTTTCTCCGGTTTCGCGGGTAAGACTGTCATGGTTACGGGCGCTGCCGGATCGATAGGATCCGAGCTCTGTCGCCAGCTTGCCGGTTTCGGAATAGCCAAGCTTATCCTGTACGACAATGCCGAGACTCCTATGCATAACTTGAGGCTTGAGCTCGAAGATACTTTCCCCAAGCTGGAGTTTGTGCCGGTAATAGGGGATGTACGCTCTTCAATGCGTCTGGATTTCGCTTTCCGCTGCTACCGCCCCGACGTGGTATTCCATGCCGCCGCCTACAAGCATGTGCCTCTGATGGAAGAGAACCCTTGCGAGGCTGTACTTGTCAATGTGGTGGGAACCAGCTATGTAGCCGACAAGTGTATAGAGTACGGTGTGGAGAAAATGGTTATGATCTCTACCGACAAGGCTGTGAATCCCACCAACATAATGGGCTGCAGCAAGCGTCTTGCAGAGATTTATGTCCAGAGTCTCGGCCTTGCCATCGAGAAAGGCCAGCATGAAGGCAAGACGCTGTTCGTGACTACCCGTTTCGGTAATGTGCTCGGTTCTAATGGTTCTGTCATACCGCGTTTCCGGGATCAGATAAGCAAGGGCGGCCCGGTTACGGTTACTCATCCCGAGATTACCCGTTATTTCATGACCATCCCCGAGGCTTGCCGCCTTGTAATGGAAGCCGTTGTGCTAGATACAGCTAACAGGATTTGTGTTTTCGATATGGGTGAGCCGGTCAAGATCGATACGCTTGCACGTCGCATGATAGAGCTTTCGGGACTGACCGTAGATAAGGATATAAAGATTGAGTACACAGGCCTGAGGCCCGGTGAAAAGCTTTATGAGGAAGTTCTTTCCAATGTGGAGAATACCGAGCCCACCAAGCATGGCCGCATCCGTATTGCAAAGGTACGGACTTACGAATACTCGGAGGCAAAAGAGGCTGTAGATGCTCTTGATAAGCTTGCCCGCAAGGTCGAAATACCCGAGATGGTGAAGCTGATGAAGAAGGTGGTTCCTGAATTCATCTCCAAGAATTCCAAATTCTCGGTGTATGACGCAAAATAGCACCGGACCCTGCTGGTATGTTGGCTGCGTACGCAGCTGCCAGGAGAAGAGAGTTGCTGAAGCCCTTGCACGTAAAGGTGTTGAGCACTATCTTCCGGTCCGCAGGGAAGTGCATAGGTGGAGCGACCGAAGAAAAGTAGTGGAGTGCCTTGTCATTCCACGCTTTATTTTCATCCGATGTAAGGATGCCGAGCGCGCTTCCATCCTGGCCGGGGAGCAGAGGATACTGCGCTTCTTGTTTTCCGACGGCAAAGCGGCTGTGGTGCGCGATTCGGAGATGGAGACATTCCGCCAGATGGTAGAACGGGGAGGATCAAAACTGACAGTATCTGATGTACCTTTGGCACCCGGTGACCGTGTAAGGGTGATGGACGGACCGCTCACCGGTTTGGAATGTGAACTCGTAAGTGTAGGCGGCGGACGCTGCCTTGCTGTCAGGCTGGGTGCTCTCGGGACGGCTGTGATGGATTTGGATATACAAACTGTAGAGAAATTATGAATGTTCTGGTGACCGGTTCCCTCGGACAATTAGGCTCTGAGATTCGCATTGTTTCAGGTTCTTCTGCGGACCGGTACATATTTACCGATGTAGCTGAGCTTGATATATGTTCAGCAACTGCAGTAAACAGTATGGTGGAGGCTGAAAATGTGGACGCAATCATCAACTGTGCAGCATATACCGATGTAGAGGGAGCGGAAGACAATCAGGAACTTGCCGAACGTATCAATGCCCTTGCGGTCGGTAATCTGGCTGCGGCAATGGCCAGAAGACACGGGCTTCTGGTCCATATCAGCACAGACTATGTGTTTGGAAAAGAGATATATAATACTCCTTGCAAGGAGGATATGAAAGGCACCCCCACCGGAGTTTACGGGCTGACCAAACTGCATGGAGAGCAGGCGGTCCTCAGTTCCGGCTGCAAGTATATTATTCTGCGCACATCCTGGCTCTACAGCGAGTTCGGACGCAATTTCGTCAAGACAATTTTGCGCCTGAGTTCTACCAGGCCCTCGTTGAATGTGGTTTTCGATCAAGTCGGCACTCCAACGTATGCACTCGATCTGGCTAAAGCCATATTCCATATAGTCGAGAACCGTCTCTACGAGGGACATTCGGGCATCTATAATTTCTCCAACGAAGGAGCTGTAAGCTGGTATGATTTTGCCAAGGCCATAGCCTCCTTGTCGGGACACGGTGACTGCGATATCAAGCCTTGCCACAGCTCTGAATTCCCTTCACGCGTGCTTCGCCCGGCGTATTCAGTATTAGATAAAACTAAAATCAAGGAGACATTTTCAGTGGAGGTTCCATATTGGCGGGACAGTCTTGAAGCGTGCCTCCGGAATATATTGTAATTATGAAAGGAATCGTACTCGCAGGTGGCTCCGGAACCCGCCTTTACCCCATAACCAAGGGCGTCAGCAAGCAGTTACTGCCCATTTTTGATAAGCCCATGGTCTATTATCCCATCAGCGTTTTGATGCTTGCCGGGATTCGTGACATCCTCATCATCTCAACGCCTCAGGACCTGCCCGGATTCAGGCGTCTGCTGGGTGACGGTTCCGACTATGGAGTGCACTTTGAATATGCTGAGCAGCCTTCTCCTGACGGACTTGCCCAAGCTTTCATAATAGGAGAAGATTTTATCGGGGATGATTGCGCCTGCCTTGTCCTCGGTGACAATATTTTCTATGGTGATGCATTCACGCCCAAGCTTCAGGAGGCGGTCCGTGCTGCCAAGGAAGACGGCAACGCCACGGTATTCGGCTACTGGGTAAGCGATCCCGAACGTTATGGCGTTGCGGAATTTGACAGCGCCGGGCGTTGTATCAGTATCGAGGAAAAGCCGGCCAAGCCTAAGTCAAATTATGCCGTAGTGGGCCTGTATTTCTATCCCAACAAGGTCGTAGATGTGGCCAAACACATCAAGCCTTCGGCACGCGGCGAGCTCGAAATCACTACTGTTAATCAAGAGTTCCTTGCTGCCGGAGAATTAAGGGTCCAGACACTGGGCCGCGGCTTTGCCTGGCTTGATACCGGCACCTTTGATTCCCTCAGCGACGCCAGCACGTTCGTCGAAGTGATAGAGAAACGCCAGGGGCTCAAAATAGCGTGCCTCGAGGATATTGCATTCAAGAAAGGCTGGATAGACGCAGCTCGCCTCCGGGAAATAGCCGCACCCATGGCCAAAAACCAATACGGTCAATATTTACTCAAAATTGCTGAAGAGAAATGAAAAGAAGTATTATCATAACCGGCGGTGCCGGATTCATCGGCAGCCACGTAGTTCGTCTGTTTGTCAACAAGTACCCGGAATACCGTATCATATGTCTGGATGCATTGACTTACGCCGGCAACCTGGCCAATCTCAAGGACATAGAGGATAAGCCCAACTACCGCTTCGTCAAGGCCGATATCTGCGATTTTGAAACTGTGTGCAAACTAATGCAGGAAGAGAAGGTCGATGGAGTCATCCACCTGGCCGCTGAAAGTCATGTTGACCGCAGTATCAAGGACCCTTTCACTTTTGCCAGGACCAACGTTCTCGGCACTCTCAGCATGCTTCAGGCTGCCAAGTTCTATTGGGAGACCCTGCCCGAGAAATACGAAGGCAAGCGCTTCTATCACATCAGCACCGATGAGGTGTACGGCGCCCTGGAAATGACTCACCCACAAGGCATCAAGCCTCCGTTTACAACTAAAGCATCCAGCGGCGAGCACCATCTCGCTTACGGCGAGGCGTTCTTCACGGAGGACATGAAATACCAGCCTCATAGCCCCTACAGTGCCGCGAAGGCCTCCAGCGATCATTTTGTGCGTGCCTTCCACGATACTTATGGCTTGCCTACGATAGTCACCAATTGTTCCAACAATTACGGCCCCTACCAGTTCCCGGAGAAACTTATACCTCTTTTTATTAACAATATACGTCACCGCAAGCCTCTTCCTGTATATGGAAAGGGAGAGAATGTACGTGACTGGTTGTATGTCGAGGATCACGCACGCGCGATCGACCTCATTTTCCACGAAGGCAAAGTGGCCGAGACATATAATATCGGCGGCTTCAACGAGTGGAAGAACATAGATGTGATAAAGGTGCTCATCAATACTGTGGACCGCCTGCTTGGACGTAGGGAAGGTGAAGACATGGACCTGATTACATACGTCACCGACCGTGCCGGGCACGATCTGCGCTATGCCATCGACAGCCGCAAACTGCAGAAGGAACTTGGCTGGGAGCCCAGCCTTCAGTTTGAAGAGGGCATAGAGAAGACAGTCCGCTGGTACCTGGACAACCAGGAATGGATGGACAATGTGACTTCAGGTGATTATCAGAAGTATTACGACGAGATGTACGGAGGACGCTGATCTCAGATCCCCAGAAGCTTCTTGCGGGCAAGCAGACAGTTGCCCAGAACGATGGCTTTCCGCCCCAGGGTGGAAAGCCTTATTTTTGTGTCGGAAGCAACGCGGTCCATTGACAACTTGTTGACCGCGGTGCGGATAGGAAGCAGCAGGTGCTCCTTTCCGACTATAAGGCGTCCGCCGATGATGACCAGGCCGGGATTGAATACATTGATGATTCCGGAGATGCCGCGACCGAGAGTGTCACCGATTTCGCCGATACATTCAATGGCCAGCACGTCGCCGTCCTGGACGGCCTGAAGTATCTCGGAAAGATCAAGATTCCCGCTTTCCTTGTATATTTTGGAGAGCGATGAACGCCTTCCCGTCTTGAGCTTCTCTACGATGATGCGCCTCAGCGCCGAGCCGGATGCGCCGGTCTCCAGACAACCTATCTTGCCACAGCGGCACATTATATTGTTGTCCAGGAGAGGGAAGTGCCCGATCTCACCGGAGAAGCCGGACTTTCCATAGTACAAGCGCCCGTCCAGTATCATGCCCATGCCCAGGCCCCAGCTCAAGTTGATGGCTATCATATCTTTGGTGGCCTTGTCGCCCAGATGCATGTACTCTCCGTAGGTGAGTGCCCGGGAGTCGTTTTCGATGCTGACCGGGACATTCAATTCTCTCTGGAACAGGTCCTTAAGGGGAAGGTCGTCGCTGACAAAGTAGGTCAGTGAATAGCCCTGTTCGGGGTTTACGCGGCCCGAAAGGCTCACGCCGGCGGCGAGTACTTTTATCCACGGGATACCTGCGGCAATGACGTTGTCCTTGACCAGGCGGCACATTTCGCGGAAAGAACCGGAATTGGATTCAAGCACGAACTCGATATCCTCTATGTAGTTGAGCATATTGCCTTTGAAATCGGTGATGGCAATATGGAAGTGGTGCCTTGCTATGTCGATGCCGACGAAATAACCTGCGTCCGGATTGAGACCAAAGATACTGGGACGACGCCCTCCCGAGGTGCCTATCTTGCCCTCGTCCATGAGGAAACCATCATCGATAAGCTCGCTTATCAATTTGGTCACCGTCGGAACGCTTATGCCCAAGGTCTTACTGAAGAATGAGATGCTCGATTCTTCGTGCGTTATGCATAATCGCAGTATAGCCCTCTTTGCGGAAGCGTTCTTGCTGGAATTGTCATTGAGGAAAGTGCTCGTCATTGTACTGAGGTTCTTATGCAAAAGTATCAATTATTTCCTATATTTGTGCAGATTTTGTAAAAAAATTTAAAATGAAATTGTCGATTAAGGCAAAACTGACCTTAAGCCTTAGTGCTATCGCTGTTATATTGATGATATCCGCGACTATCTCTGTGCTGGAATATGATAAGATGAGTACTTATGTTTCAGACTTGATAGCCGATGATATCAGCAGCCTTAATACTGCACATAAGCTCGCCGACATAAGCAGCAAGTACAATCTTGACATGCTTGCCGTAATTGGCGATGATGGAGCCTCGGAGCTGCCTGTATTCGACCAGGAGTATTTCTTGTCGCACTGTGATTCCCTCAGGACTTCGCTTGAATCCAATGCCATACAGCCTCTGACCGACTCGGTAGTCTATGCCTGCTCGGCCTATGTGCTTACTTCGCTGGAGCTTAAGGATGTGCTTGATTCGAGGTTCATGGATTCCAGAAGCTGGTACTTCAACCGCCTCCAGCCCAGTTTCGCGCAGCTTACCTCGGATATCGACGCCCTTGAAAAAGCAATATACAACGATCTTGAGAAGAATTCCAAGACATTTGAGCGAGGCTTCTACCGGAGCATTATCCCCGGAATAGTGGCTGTGGGCGTGGGGTTGCTGCTGGTGGTTATGCTCCTGCTGTTCATGCTTACTTACTATGTCAATCCTTTGAACAAGATGCTTGATGGCATGGACGGCTATCGCTCATACAACAAAAAATACACTTACACCTTCGAGGGAGACGACGAGCTGGTCAAACTCAACGAGGGGATAAGTGAGCTTGCAGGGGAGAATATGCAGCTTCGCAAGCGTCTGAAAGATCTCAAATCAAAGGTGACGGATGAACTGGAAGGGAATCAGCCGTAATGTGGGACTTGCGCTCCTTGTGAGCTCCCTGTTTATGCTTCTGTCGGTGCTGGTGTCGATGCTGAACGGCAACGACAGTGCGCTGGCTGCCCTTATAATCAGCTTTACCATTACTTTTATAGTCGGTGCTTTCCCTTTCATCTTTGTACGCAAGGCTCCCAAGATAAGCCTGAAGGAAGGTTATGTGATCATTACCCTTTCATGGTTGCTCTCATTCGTGTTCGGAATGCTTCCGTATGCATTGTGGGGCGGTCCGTTTTCGCTTATGAACGCTTGGTTCGAGAGCGTCTCGGGCTTCACCACCACAGGCTCCAGCATTCTGGACAACGTAGAGGCACTTCCGAGGAGCTTGCTGTTCTGGAGGAGCAGTACCCATTTTATCGGAGGCTTGGGAGTCGTGGTGTTCCTGCTGCTCATTATTCCTGATTCCAGTCCGGTCAAGCTGCGGCTCGCCAATATGGAGCTGGGTAGTTTGTCGCGCAGTTCTTACTCCGCACGTACCAACAAGACCGTATATATTTTCGCCTACGTCTATCTTGTCATCTTCGCGCTTGCTTTCCTCTTGTATCTGATTGCCGGAATGCCGGCATTTGATGCCATCTGCCATGCAATGAGCGTGTCGGCAACCGGAGGCTTCAGCACCCGCAATGCATCCATAGGAGCCTTCGGCTCGCGTTGGATAGAAGCAGTTACCATGTTGTGCATGTACCTGTCTTCGCTTCATTTCGGGCTGTTGTTCCTTGTCGCCATAAAACGGTCTCTCAAGCCACTTAACAATCCCATTGTAAAGTATTACACATCTTCGGTGCTTCTGTTTGCAATCCTCCTGGGCATTGGTCTCAAGGCGAACGGTTATTGCAATAGCTGGGGAGAGTCGATGTGGAACGGTCTGTTCGAGATACTTTGCATTTCTACGACCACTGGATTTGCTATCATCGACAATAGTACCTGGCCGGGTATCATGTGCGTGCTGTTACTTATGCCGGCAGCGGTCTGTGCTTGCGCAGGAAGTACATCCGGTGGTTTGAAGATCGACCGTATCATGCTGGCATTCAAGGCTATCGGACGTCACATCGGGCGTATCCTGCACCCTTCTTCCGTCAATGAAGTCAAGTTCGGAGGGCGCGTGATCAAGGACGAGGAAATGTCGCCGCAACTGTTGTACATCGTTTTGTACGTGCTGTTGCTGTCCTTCTCAATACTCTTCAGCCTGTGGTTCGGAGTGGACTGGCAGAATGCCCTGGGCGCATCGATTACCAGCCTCAGCAATGTGGGACCGGCGCTCGGAGACATGGGGTCTATGGGCTCTTTCAACGGGGCCTCGGATGCCTCCAAATTCGTTTTCACTATGGACATGTTCCTCGGCCGTATAGAGATATATCCTGTGCTGGCCGTTGTGGCCATGGTATTTGACAAGCGTAACCGCTGATGGATGCGCAGACCCTCTATAAGAGTTTCCTCCGGGCCATGTCCATGGAGCTCACGCCGTGTCAGGACAATCTTTTCAAAGACATAGCTTCTTTCTTGTGTTCGGATGACGGGGATATCTTCGTCGTAAATGGTTATGCCGGTACAGGTAAGACTACAGCTCTTGCTGCCGTAATAGGTGCGCTCCGCAAAATCGGTATACAATCGGTGCTTCTTGCGCCCACAGGACGCGCTGCCAAAGTCCTGTCCGGAATGGCAGGTCTGTCGGCAAGCACCGTGCACAAACACATCTATCGTCAGAAATCAGTAGGGAACGACGGGATGGGCCATTTCTCCCTCGCTCCCAACAAGGCGCGCCACACGCTTTTCGTGGTGGATGAGGCCTCCTTGATAGGAGTTGATGCCTCTCAGCAGGCCCAGTCACTTTTCGGCTCGGGAGACCTGCTCTCTGACCTGGTGACTTTCGTCCGTTCTGGTGAGGACTGCCGGCTCATCCTTTTGGGCGATGCTGCACAGCTTCCTCCCGTAGGACTGGAACTGTCGCCGGCGCTGAGCCCTGAGTTTATGGAATCATTTGGCGGAGTGAGCTATGCCACTTTGACTTCTGTCGTGCGTCAGGCGGGCGATTCCGGAATCCTGGACAATGCCACTTCAATCAGAAAGCTGATTGAGGTCTCATCGCCAGACGAGACCTTCGAAAGTCTCTCGCTGAGGGCGGGGCAAGGTGCTGACGTGGAGAGAATTACCGGCGGAGAGCTGCTGGAGGCTCTGTCCGACGCATACAGCCGTTACGGCTACGATGACACAATAGTTTTGTGCCGTTCCAACAAGAGGGCCATACGGTACAATCTGGGCATACGCGCCCAGGTGCTGTACAAGGAGGAAGAACTGTCCAGGGGCGATAAGTTGATGATAGTCAAGAACTGTTACCAGTTCGTTGAAGACGTCCAGGAGATGGACTATATTGCCAACGGCGATGTGGCGGAGCTTCAGAAAATATGGAATTACGAAGACCGTTACGGACTTCGTTTCGCGGATGCCTTGCTTAGCTTCCCCGACTATGGTTCTTGCTCTCTGCAGGCCAAGGTCTGTCTGGATACACTTACGAGCGAGTCGGCATCATTGACCTACGAGCAGCAGAACGCTCTGTATGCGGGCGTGAGCGCCGACTATGCCGACAGGGGAGGCAAGAGGCAGATTTGGAAAGCTGTGCGGGAAGATAAGTACTTTAACGCGCTTCAGCTTAAGTATGCCGATGCGATAACCTGCCATAAGGCGCAGGGCGGTCAGTGGCCCTGCGTGTTTATCGACAACCCATTCTGGCAGGATTTCCTGACGCTTGACGATCTGAAATGGCTATATACAGCCATCACAAGGGCCGTGGAGAAGGTTTATCTTGTGAATTTCAAAGACAAGTATTTCATATGAAAACTGGTTTCGCCCGCCTCTTGGAAGATATAGATAGGCAGGACAGGGCCAGGCTGGAGGCCAAGCTGCCTTCGTGGACGGGCGTGTCCGTGACCGTGCCGCAAACAGTCAATCTTCAGCAATGCTCCGGGGAGAGCGCGGCCCGTTTCAAAGCCTCGCTTGTGCCTCAAGGGTGTAGAGTGGCAGATCTGACTGGCGGCTTGGGCGCTGACAGCTGGGCTTTCGCACTCAGGGCGGCGGAGCTTTGGTACAACGAACGGGATACCGTACTGTGCCGTGCAGTAGAGCAGAATTTTTCTGTTCTCGGGCTGGGAAACGTGCGTTTCAACAGCTTTGAAATTGATGCCGGCAGTGCTGAATGGATGTGCGCCCTGAAAGAATTCAGGCCGGATGTAATCTATCTTGATCCGGCGCGAAGGAGTGCTTATGGAAAGAAACTGTTCCTGCTTGAAGATTGCAGCCCCGACATCACGAAACTGCTGCCGATACTGCTGGACACGGCCCCTATGGTTATGGCCAAGCTTTCTCCTATGGCGGATATTACTATGCTCCGGAGGCGTCTGGAGGGCAGCCTCGAGACTCTCTATGTGGTCGGCGCAGAAGGGGAGTGTAAGGAGCTGCTCTGCGTTTTAAGGCGCGGTGCGATATTTGGCGGCGTAAGGCTCGTTGAGGATGGAAGGATCTTCGAAGATGTGCATCAGGAAGCGGCCGGAAGTGAACAGCTGCTTTTTGTCCCTTCGCCATCCATGACAAAGTCTGGGCTGGGCCCGGGGCTGTGCAGGACCGCTTTCTCCGGCAAGCTTGCTCCGTTCGGGAAGTTCTACAGAGTATTGGAAGACACGCCATTCACTTCTTCCAACATCAAGTCGCTTGGTACGCGTTATCCGAAAGCAGAAGTAACAGCCAGGGGCGTACCGGTCAGTTCGGAGGAACTGCGCAATAAAATGAAGACGAAGCCCGGAGGCTCCGTCCACATTTTTGCATGTCAGCCCGAAGGCGAACGCCGGCTGCTAGTTTGCCAGAAGGTGACGCTTCCAGAATAAAGCGTCAGAAGCTTTGTCGTGGTTGTGCTGATACCCGCGGTAGCCATGCATCCCGTCGGGATAGATCATCAGTTCGAACTGTATTCCAGCCATCTGCAGGGCGTCGATCAGCTGGAGCGTGTTCTGGAAGTGGACATTGTCGTCTCCTGTCCCGTGAGTGAGCTTTAGCGCCGGAGAGCCGTTATGGAGCCCTCTCTTCGACTGGAGCGCACATTTGTTGACCCATGTCAAGACGCTGGCCTCTGCATAGCCTTCGGGGTTGGCGTCGGGAGTATCCATGAAGCGTTCCGTATAATGCGAATCGTAGAGTCTCCAGTCGTACACACCGCCTCCGGCTATGCCGCAGCAGAAGTACTCGGGATAGCGCAGTACCAGCATCGAGGTGGTGGTGCCGCCGAAGGAGAAGCCTTCGACTCCAATGCGGCTGCCGTCAACGTAGGGGAGACTCTGGAGCCATTTGGCCCAATGTACGTAGTCTTCCAGTTCTATGACAGTCATCCTCTTGAAGGCCTGGTCCATGCCTTTGCGCCCGTTTTCTCCTGATGAACGTGGATCCACCACAATGTAGATGATGCCGTTTTCCCAGCACCAGCGGTCTGAAGCATCACGGCTCATCCAGTAGTCGCGCACATAGGGCGTGCCCGGACCGCCGTACAACTGCATCACTACCGGGTATTGTTTTGAAGGGTCGAAAGCTTTGGGCTTACTCATGAGGCCGTAGAGTTCAAAGCCATCGTTCTCCAGCTTGACAAGCTCCGGCACGGGGATCTCGGCATCGGCCTCTTTGACAACAGGGAACTGCTTGACTTTCAGGGCGCTGCCATTGACTTCGGTCCATGGGCTGCGGGAGTTCGAGACGCGGGCTTTGAAAGTCTTGAAATCTTCGGAGATCTCAACTGCGGCCGTATAGTAATCAGGGTCGGTGAGAGTGTATATCCGTCCTTTCTTGTCCAGCCTGTATAGGGTAGGGTGTATGCGGGAATCGCGTTTGGCAAGGAACCAGAGATTGCCTTTGCGGCTGTCATACTTGAGAAGTTCAATGTCCCAGTTCTGGCCATCGGTGAGGCGCTTCAGCGAACCGTCGTAGCCGAGAAAATAAATCTGCTCCCAGCCGGTCTCGAAATTGCGGGCCATGAACAAGCCTTTGTCTGTGAACAACATACCCTCGATCCAGGTCACCCAGGTTGGGTATTCTTCATTGTAAACCTCACGCTTGCTGCCGTCTGCGGCGTTCACTGCAAACACGTCCAGCCTGCTCTGGCGGCGCGGCATGCGGCTCACGAACAACTCGTCAGAACCGGGGCCCCAGAAGGGAGTTCCGAAGTATTGTTCGGGAGAGTCGTCAAAATCTGCCCATGTGATGCCGCCGCTTACATCCGCAATGCCGATTTTGACCGGAGGGTTGGCCTCTCCTGCCTTGGGATAGCGGGTGAGCGAAAGGCTCCCGTCCTGACCGAAGGGGGAATAGATGGGGAACATTGGGACCTTGCTGTTGTCGAAACGGTAGAAGGCTATTTTGCGGGAATCCGGACTCCACCAGAACGCGCGGTAACGCGACGGACGGCCGAAAATCTCTTCGTAATATACCCAGGAGGCATATCCGTTGAGCACGAGCTCGCTGCCGTCGAAGGTGATACGGGTCTCCTTTCCGCTGGCTATGTCTCTAACCCATAAATCATTAGCCCTGGTGAAGGCGATTTTGGAACTGTCCGGCGATGCTGTGGGGTTTGTCTCCTGAGCGTGCGCGGCGATCCCGAAAAGCAGGATTACTGCTATTAATAACTTCTGTTTCATCACCACAAAAATAATTATAATCCGGCAAAAAATACCTATATTTGAAAGTTTAAACAAGAGTATACTAGAATGGCTATTATTGAGTGTAAGGATGTCTGCAAGAGTTTTGGGGAGAAGGTCGCGTTGGACCACGTGACTCTGGAGATTCCGGCCGGCCAGATTTTCGGTCTGCTGGGCCCCAACGGTGCAGGCAAGACAACGTTGATCCGCATCATTAACCGGATCACCATTCCCAACGCCGGGGAGGTCTATTTCAACGGCGCCCCTATTACCCAGAATGATGTTGCACGTATCGGCTACATGCCCGAGGAGCGCGGACTTTATCGCAAAATGAAAGTCGGCGAGCAGGCCATGTACTTGGCACGTCTCAAGGGGATGAGTAGCGCAGATGCACGCAAGTCGCTGAAAGATTGGTTTATACGCTTCGGTATCCAGGATTGGTGGGACAAGAAGGTAGAGGAACTCTCTAAAGGCATGGCCCAGAAGCTTCAGTTTATCACCACGGTAGTTCACCGGCCGTCGCTCATGATACTGGATGAACCATTCTCCGGTTTCGACCCGGTCAATGCCGAGCTCATACGCAAAGAGATTCTGCGCCTTAAAGATGAAGGCGCCACGATTATACTTTCGACCCACAACATGGAGTCCGTAGAGGAACTCTGTGACAACATTGCCCTTATCAACAAGGCCCACCTTGTGATTACGGGCGGTGTGGATCAGATCCGCCGTGACTATGGCAACAATAACGTTGAACTCGTCTATACCGACGGTGACGGCCGCCATTCCGAGGTCCTTCCCCGCGAGACCGACGGAGGCTCCACACTGCAGGCCTATCTGGCCAAGGGAGTGACTATCAATTCTTACAAAGAACTGATGCCGCGCATGAACGATATTTTCATCAAACTTGTAACTGAACAGAAATGAACCTCCATACAACCGGAATTATTATCAGCAGGGAGTACCTCAACAAGGTCAAGAAGAAGAGCTTCCTGATCACCACTTTCCTGGTGCCAGTGCTTTTTGCTGCCCTCTGCATACTGCCCAGCATTATAATGCTCGGGACAAAAGAAAGTTCTAAGAACATTGCCGTTATCGACAATTCAGGTATAGTCGCTCCTGTCCTCGAGGACAGTGAGACTGCCACATATACCGTCCTGGAAGGGGAGTCGGTGGAAAAGATGAAGCTGTCGCTCGAAAGCCTAGGCTACGATGCCCTTCTGGTCGTTTCTCCTCTGGATGTCGAGCAAAAGACCCTCAGTGCCGATGTCTATTCCAATAAGCCTATGGGAATGGACCTGAACGAGAACCTGAACAGCAAGATTAATTCTGCTGTTGAGGCTTACCGTATCGAGCAGTCGGGGATTGCCAATCTCAAAGACATCATGAAGGAAGTGAAGGCCAATGTCAAGATGCATTCCTACACTCTCGATGAGGAGGGCAAGGAGAAAGTGTCTGAATCAGGCGTGTACATGATGGTGTCTATGCTGCTTGGCATGGTTATATACATGTTTATCACACTTTTCGGAGGCATGGTCATGTCCTCGGTGATCGAAGAGAAAGCCAGTCGTGTAGTGGAGGTGCTCGTGAGCTCAGTCAAGGCTACCGAACTCATGTTCGGAAAGATTATCGGCGTAGCTCTTGTTGCCCTGACCCAGTTCTTCTTGTGGATAGTGCTTACAGTGTCGATAGTAGGCATTGTCGGAGCAGTGTCTGGCAAAGACCTTCTCAAGGGCGCGGATACGACCGAGATCGTACAGAATGTCGGCGGTCTCAGCGCCGAGCAGTCCGAGGCTGTCACTGAAGCTATTTCAGACCAGGGTGAGATGGGAGTGATTCTGTCCACTATCGGCAATCTTCCGTTCGGCCAGATCATCATATGCTTCGTGCTGTTCTTCATTTTCGGATACATGCTTTATGCTTCGCTCTTTGCTGCTATCGGATCGGCGGTGGAGAATGAAGGTGATACGCAGCAGCTGCAGATACCTCTCACGATACCGCTGCTGCTTGGATTCTTCATTGCGATTTACGCATTCAAGGCACCCGACAGCGCACTGGTGTTCTGGGGCTCGATGATTCCTTTTACTTCCCCCATCGTGATGCTTGCGCGTCTGCCTTTCGGCGTCCCTCTGTGGGAGCTTGTATTGTCGATAGTCCTTCTGATTGCGACATTTATCGTCTGTGCGTGGCTGTCTGCCAAGATTTACAAAGTCGGAATCCTGATGTTCGGCAAGAAGTCAACTTGGAAAGACCTTTGGAAATGGCTCAAACAAAAATAATATGAAAAGAATAGCAGTATTACTGATTGCAATCCCTTTGCTCTTTGGTTGCAAGACCGGCATGACATGGGAGAAAGTGGCAATGGACGGGCATCGCATCGGGGCTACGGCCCCAAGCGCAGACAACGTGCCTGAGGCTCTCGGCACCGTAGATTCCAGCGGTGTTTATACGGCACCCAACGGCACTGTGTTTTCTACCGGATCCACTCCCAAGGTTGCCAAACTCCTTATTGACGCTCAGCCTGCTATGGCGTCCGTGAAGGAGGTTATAGCATTCTCAACCCACAGGATGTCCGCCCACATCCCAGAATCGGAACTCAGCAATTTCATCGTCGATATGCTTCGTTCAGAGACAGAGAGGATAGTTAAGCGCAAGGTTGATGTCGCTATTTCTAATTTCGGCGGTATCCGCGTCGATATGCCGGAGGGTGATGTTCTGCTTGATGACATTCGCTCGATGTTCCCTTTCAACAACAAGATTTGTTACGTGGAACTGCCCGGAAAGGAGCTTCTCCATCTGATGGACGAAGTGGCCGAATTCGGCCCTCAGTGTTTGAGCGGGGTTAAGCTTGTCATTGCCGACAAGAAGGTCGAGAGCCTTGAGGTCGGCGGCAAACCGGTCGATCCTAAAAAGAAATACGGCGTGGCCACAGTTGACTTCCTTCTGGACGGAGGTGACAATATCCACGTGGGGCGTGGTGCTACCAAGTTGATCATAACAGAAGATATAATAGGCCATGTAATAGAGCAGTACATACGTAATATGACTGCCGAAGGAAAAGCCATTGAATATAAGACCGACGGGAGGGTCGTAATAAAGTGATGAAAAAGGTTTTAGCAATCTTTGCGGCCGTCGCCGCCCTGTGTGCCTGCGGGCCCAAGCTCGTCATTGTGCATACAAATGACACTCATTCTCACCTTGATCCCGACCGTGAAGGCCGCGGCGGCATACTTGAACGCGCAGCCTTTGTGGATTCTGTCCGTAAGGCCGAAGGCGCCGACAAGGTACTTCTGCTCCATGCCGGAGATTTCAATCAGGGCACTTCTTATTATACCGAGCTTCACGGAGCACTGGAGGTCAAGATGATCAATGCTCTTGGCTACGATGCCGTGACTCTGGGCAACCATGAATTCGATGACGGCATCGAGAGCCTGACGGAACGTGCCAAGCTTATAGAGTGTCCCATTGTATGTGCCAATCTTGACCTTAGTTCTTTTGAACTTGGAAAATACGTAAAGCCTTGGTGTATAGTACACAAAGCCGGTAAGAAGATTGGTATTATCGGGCTCGAGGCCGACATCAGCACATGCGTCAGCAAGGTGGTGTCTTCCAGGATTCCCCAACTCGATCCTGTGGAAGTAACCAACAAATGGGCTAAGCACCTGAGGGAAGAAGAGCACTGCGACATGGTCATCCTGCTGTCTCATTTTGGCTATGTGGGAGAGCCGGAAGGCACTCCTGACGACCAGACCAACATGAAGAGCATGAAAGGCATCGATCTTGTGGTGGCCGGCCATTCTCACACGTTTGTGGATGATTTTGTGTATGTTGACGATGCCGAAGGCAAGAGCGTTCCTATCATCACCGACGGATGCTGGGGCCTTGATATGGGTGTTGTGAAAGTTTATTGATATGATTCAGTCGATGACAGGTTACGGCAAGGCAGAGGCTTTGCTTGAAGGCGGAAAGCTGACCGTTGAATTTAGGTCGGTGAACGGGAAAAATGCGGAAGTGAATATCAAATCATCACTTCTGCCCAAGGACAAGGAGATGCTTCTCCGCAAGAAGATAGCGGACCGTCTCCAGCGTGGGAGCATAGACATGTTCCTCAACTGGGAACCCAATGCCGCCGGTGAAGCCAAAGTAATCAACCGCAGCCTGGCATTGGATTATTACAGGCAGATCAGCGCCCTCGCTTCCGAGGTGGGGGCGCCGGATCCCCGGGAATCCGAGCCGAATTACCTCTTGGCGACGCTCCTGCGCTTGCCTGACGTGGTGGATGCGGCTAAGCACGATGTGGTGACAGAGCAGAACTGGCCTGCCGTTGAAAAAGCCGTAGATGAAGCTCTGGACGCGATATGTGATTATCGTTCCAAAGAGGGGGAGGCGCTCTACAAGGACGTTACGTCCAGGGTGGCCAATATCCTCGCTCTTGAAAACGAGGTCGAAGGCTTTGAGTCTGAAAGGATTGAAGCTGTGCGTACCAAGCTTGACAAGGCTATACGCGACCTGGGTGTAAAATGTGATCCTGAGCGTTTTGAGCAGGAGATCATCTTCTATCTGGAGAAACTCGATATCAACGAAGAGAAGGTCAGGCTCCGCCAGCACTGCAAGTATTTTATGGATACGATTGATTCCGAACCGTATCCTGGCAAGAAACTTGGATTCATCATCCAGGAGATGGGGCGGGAGATAAACACTACCGGCTCCAAAGCCAACCACGCCGGAATCCAGAAGGCCGTGGTCAAGATGAAAGACGAATTGGAAAAGATTCGTGAGCAGTCTATGAACATACTATGAGAAAGGTCTTACTAGTAAGTTTAATCCTTTCCCTGCCTGTCCTGGGCAGGGCTCAGATGCCGGATACTACCGGGATCTACGGCGAACGTAAAGATACGCTCGACGCTTCTGTGTTTACTGCAAGGGGGAACAGCAATTTCCTGTCCAAAGGCAAAGACATCCGCACAGAAGTTATCACTGCGGCAGGTCTCTGCAAAATGGCATGCTGCAACCTGGCCGAGAGCTTTGAGAATTCGGCCAGTGTGACAGTGGGGTACAGCGATGCTGTCACTGGAGCTCGTCAGATACGTCTTCTTGGCCAGAGCGGTATCTATGTGCAGATGCTTGACGAAAACCGCCCCGTCATGCGCGGTCTGGCCGCTCCGTGGGGGCTGAACTATGTGCCTTCGCAGTGGCTTGAAAGCATTCAGATTGCCAAGGGCGTCACTTCCGTCATCAATGGCGTGGAGTCGATGACCGGGCAGATCAACATGGAGCACCGCAAGCCTACCGACGAGGTCCCGCTGTATGTGCAGGCATCGGTGATGAACGACACCAAGTCCGACCTTAATATTGCCAGCGCACACCAGCTTGACGATCAAGGCAAATGGAGCACGATACTGCTCGGCCACCTTAGCGGCAATTTTATGGACATGGACCATAACGCCGATGGTTTCCTTGACGACCCCAGGGGCTATCTTGCCTCACTCTCCAACCGCTGGCTGTATTATGATCCCAGCGGCCTGCAGGTACGTTTCGGCATACGCGGCATCAAAGACAATAAGACAGGCGGCCAACTGCCGTCAACGGCTGACGCGTGGCAGACGAATATCGCGAACAACGGCCTTGACGGATACGTCAAAGTGGGCGTTCCGCTCAATGAAGACAATACCTGCAACGTAGCCGCTGTCATTGACTTTAATTATCAGGACCTTGCTTCTTCCTTCGGACGTAGCCCATACAGGGCGGACCAGCATTCCGCCTTCGTGAATCTTCTCTACCAGAACCAGAAACTGGACGCTCATCATTTTACTCTGGGCTTGAGCGAAACCTTTGACTACTACCGGGAGAATCTGAATCTCATACGTCCTTCCGGCTCCGTGTCAAACAACGGCTCTTCAACGCTGAGCGACCTCGGGGCTTTCGCCGAATATACTTTCCATGCAGGAGACAAATTCTCTGCTATCACAAGCCTTCGCGGTGACTGGTACAAGGGTGCCGGAGTGCATTTCTCGCCGCGCCTTACGTTGAAATGGACACCCGTCAGCCAGCTGGTATTCAGAGCGAACGGCGGAAGGGGACTCAGGTACAGCACGCCCCTGATAGACAATATCGGAGTGCTCTCCACCACAAAGAACATCAACGGCAACTTTATGGACCATCCCCTTGAAGACGCTTGGACCTTCGGCGGAAACGTTACATGGTACCTGCCCTTTGATGATTCGCAGAAGACTTATCTGAGCCTCGATTATTTCGGTACCCGCTTCGTCTCACAGATGCTCGTGGACTATACCGATACCGACATTTATTTCTATACCCTCGGAGAAGGCGGCCGCTCCCGCACCGATAATCTTCAGCTGGATTTTGCTACGGAGCCTTTCAAGGGCTTCACCGTCACCCTCACCGGACGCCTCACCGATGCCCGCCAGACGCTTTTGCACCAGACTAGTGATATCAAGCCTATGACCAGCCGTTACAAGGGAGTGCTCAACCTCCAGTATGCCACTAACTTGAACCGCTGGATATTCGACTTCACAGCATCGGTCAATGGTCCCTGCAAGGTGTGGGATTTCATGAAAGGGCTTGACCCCATGTATGCCGACGGCTATACCCAGGCCTATCCCTTGCTCTACGCTCAGGTCACTAAGCGTTTCAAAGGTTTCGACGTTTATGTGGGAGGGGAGAACCTTACCGGCTTCACTCAGCCCTCGCCGATTATCAACGCATCAACTCCTTGGGAACAAGGTTTTGATGCAAGTTGTATCTGGGGGCCTCTTATGGGGGTCCGCGTTTATGGTGGAATCAGATTGACAATTTGGAAGACTGAAAAGATATGAAACACATTATCATTGTTTTAGCTGCTCTTGTGCAAGTAGTGTTTGCCAGCAGCGTTGACTGCCCTAAGTGCAGTAAAAAGGTCCAGGAGAACATAGCCTTCGAAAAGGGCGTAAAAGATCTGTCCGTGGATTTAGACAAGCATACCATCACGGTTGTTTTCAATCCTTCCAAGACCGATACGATCAAGCTCAGGACGGCTATCAACAAGTTAGGCTACAGCGCCGATGTTATTGAATATAAAGAATTGAAAAAGTAATACTACAGTGGAAGAAGAACGCAAATTGAACTTTCTCGAAGAGATAATCGAGAACGACCTTAAGACCGGGAAGGTGGACAGTATCCTTACCCGTTTCCCTCCCGAGCCCAACGGCTATCTCCATCTGGGGCATGCAAAAAGCCTCTGCATCAACTTCGGGCTGGCCCAGAAATACGGCGGCAAGACCAACCTCCGCTACGACGACACCAACCCCACCAAGGAAGACACCGAGTATGTCGATTCCATCAAAGAAGACATCAAGTGGCTCGGCTTCCAGTGGGACAAGGAGTTGTACGCTTCCGACTATTTCGACCAGCTCTACGAATGGGCAGAGCAGTTGATCAAGCAAGGCTTGGCCTATGTAGATGATCAGAGCCAGGAGGAGATTTCCCGAGGCCGTGGCACTGTCGAGACTCCCGGTACGCCCAGTCCATGGAGGGACAGGAGCGTGGAGGAGAATCTGCGCTTGTTCCGTGAGATGCGGGACGGCAAGTATGCCGACGGAGAGAAAGTTCTGAGGGCCAAAATCGACATGGCCCATCCTAACATGTTCTTCCGCGATCCTATTCTGTACCGTATCAAGCATGCCAGCCATCACCGTACGGGAGACAAGTGGTGCATCTACCCGATGTACGACTTTACCCACGGGCAGTGTGATTCCATAGAACATATCACCCATTCGATATGTACTCTCGAGTTCGACGTGCACCGTCCTCTGTACGACTGGTTTATACAGACACTTGGCATTTATCCCAGCCATCAGTACGAGTTCGCTCGTCTGAACCTGACTTATACTCTTATGAGCAAGCGCAAGCTGTTGGAGCTGGTCCAGAAGGGATTCGTGTCCGGGTGGGACGACCCGCGCATGCCAACGTTGTGCGGTGTAAGGCGCCGCGGTTATACTCCCGAAGGCTTGAAACTCTTCTGCGACAAGATAGGTGTGAGCAAGCGCGACCAACTGATGGATATCCAGCTGCTTGAATGGTGCGTCCGTCAGGACCTGAATGCCCGTTCCAACCGGTATATGGTGGTGCAGGACCCGCTCAAGGTGACGATTACCAATTATCCCGAGGGACAGGTGGAATGGTTTGACTGCCCGCTGAATCCGGCCGATCCCGAAGGCGCGTCACGCAAGGTGCCTTTCTCCCGCGAGCTGCTCATTGAACGGGCCGATTTCATGGAAGATGCGCCCAAGAAGTTTTTCCGCCTCAAGCCCGGCGGAGAAGTGCGTCTCAAATACACCTATATCGTGAAGTGCGAAGAGGTGATCAAGAATGAGAAGGGCGAGGTAGTGGAGCTGCTCTGCAGTTATGATCCTTCCACACGCCCCGGTGCCGGTGAATGGCGCTCCGTCAAAGGTACGATACACTGGGTGAGCAGAGAGTTTGCAAAGGACATCGAGATACGCAACTACGACAGGCTGTTCACCTTGGCCGATATGAGCCAAGTCCCTGAGGACAAGGATTATAAGGACTACCTTAACCCCGAGTCCCTGATTGTCGGCCGCGGCTTCGCCGAGCCTGCTCTGCTCGATGACGCATCCGGAATTGCTGTCCAGTTCGAACGTACCGGATACTATATCAAAGATGCTGATTCTACTCCCGGCAACCCTGTGTTCAACCGTACTGCAACCCTTAAGGATTCATACAAACCCGAATAGATGAACGATTTCGTATTCTCCCTTATGCTGCTGGGCGCCCTCTCGTCGGGGGGCTCCTTGCCGTTCTGGGCAACGGCGAACCAGAGCGGCATAATGCCGGAGAATAACGGAGCGTTGGCCCTGGTGCAAGCATATAAACCCTTTAACACGGAGAATGCTTTCCAGTGGCAGGCCGGAGCTTCACTAGCGGTGAATTATCCCGGAAGTTTGCCATTTCATCCTATGGTGGACCAGCTTTACGCCGGAGTAAGGTGGAAGGTGCTAAGGCTCGATGTGGGCATGATGCATCGGGAGCGGGAGTTCCTGGCTTCTGACAGGGCTCTCGGGTCGCTGTCCGTTACGGAAGGGCACGTGATAGAGAGCAACAACGCCCGTACAATGCCGGGCTACAAGCTGGTCCTGGAGCCATGGGCTGTACCTTTTACTCGTGAGCATCTGAAAATCAGTGGAGTATGGGGTGATTACAAGACCATCGACCCGCGCTATATGTCCGGTGCTCTTGTCCATAGGCTCCGGGGATATGTGACGTACGACACCGGCAAGCATTTCTACGTGCAGCTTGGACTTGACCACTATGCTCTGTGGGGCGGAGTTTCGCCTGCCGGCAATACGATGGCTGTCAATCTGGATAACTATTTCCGTATTTGCACGGGGCGCAGCGCTTCTGCTTCCGGTACTTTGAGCGACCGCATGAATGTGCTCGGAGACCATGGCGGAGCTGAACAGCTCCGTATGGGCTGGAGGGACAGCAGGTACGACCTGACATTCCAGTGGGAAAAACCCTATAGCGACAAGTCGGGAATGCGTTTCAACAACATTCCTGACGGCGTTTATACCCTGCATTTTGGCTTTAAGGACAAGGACAGGTGGGTGAGTGACGCCTTGCTGGAATTCCACTACACAATGTGGCAGTCCGGCACCCTGCATGACCGTGAGACCGATTCTGAAGGAAATCAGATTGACTGGCATAAGAATAAGCAGATGAACTTTTTCGGCCAGGACAATTACTTCAACAATGGGGAGTACAAGTCAGGCTGGACACATTTCGGACGCATGATAGGAGGACCTTTGTTCTTTACCAGGACTTCGGCATCCGGTCAGGTGTCCATTGCTAACAACCGCTATAAGGCCATTCATTTGGGAGTATCCGGGAAGTTGTTCAGGAAGGCGCCTTACAAATTGATGCTGACCTGCAGCAGGAACTTCGGCACCTATTCCAGTCCATACATTCCGCCTTCTTCCTCCCGAAGCGGCTGGAACTGGTGGGAACCGAATACAATCGACAAGGGGCTGAACCAGTTCAGCGCCTCGCTCTGCGGATATGTGCCTTTGGAGTTGGTCCGATGGTGCGGTCTTGATATAGTTTACGGCTTGTATGCCGACACGGGAGAATTGCTGCCCCGGGCATTTGCAGCCACAATAGGTTTAAGATTTAATATCAAATAAGCAATATGGAACTCAGTCAGAGAGCGATAAGTATGCCGAGCTCACCGATACGCAAGCTCGCCCCGTACGCTGAAGCCGCGAAGCGCAACGGCATACACGTGTATCACCTTAATATCGGCCAGCCCGACATTAAGACTCCCGATTGTGCGATGGATGCTCTACGAAACATCGACCGCACAATTCTGGAGTACAGTCCGTCCGATGGATATCTCTCACTGAGGACCAAGATGGTGAGCTACTATGCCGAATATGGCATATACTTGAGCCCTGACGAGATAATCATAACCACAGGCGGTTCGGAAGCGGTCCTTTTTGCTTTCATGACCTGTCTGGACCCTGGTGACGAGATTATCATCACCGACCCTTTCTATGCCAATTATATGGCATTCGCGATTTCTGCCGGTGCAGTTATCAAGTCGGTCAAGACATCCATTGAAGACGGTTTCAGGCTGCCGTCTATCGAGGCTTTCGAAGAGCAGATCACTCCCAAGACAAAGGCTATTCTTATCTGCAACCCCAACAATCCTACCGGCTATCTTTACACCAGGGCCGAGATGAAGCGCCTCAGGGACATAGTCAAGAAACACAACCTCTTCCTGTTCAGCGATGAGGTGTACAGGGAATTCGTATATACAGGTATGCCTTATATCAGCGCATTCCACCTTGAGGGGATCGAGGATAATGTGATACTCATCGATTCCGTCTCCAAGCGCTATTCTGAGTGCGGAATACGTATCGGATGCATTTGCACCAAAAACAAGAGCGTTAGGGAAGCGGTGATGAAATTCTGCCAGGCCCGTCTCAGTCCGCCCCTCATCGGGCAGATTGTAGCAGAAGCCAGCATAGGTGTGCAAAAGTCTTATCTGCACGATGTCTATGAAGAGTATCTGGACCGCCGCAATTTCTTGATTGATGGTTTGAACAAGATTCCCGGTGTGTACAGTCCCATCCCTATGGGAGCTTTCTATACAGTTGCCAAGCTCCCGGTTGACGATGCTGAAAAGTTCTGTATATGGTGCCTGAGCGAGTTCAGTCACGACGGCGCCACTATCATGATGGCTCCTGCGGCCGGATTCTACACCGAGCCCGGCGAAGGGCGGCAGGAGGTTCGCATCGCCTATATTCTCAACAAGGAGGATCTCGAGAAGTCGCTGGAGTGTCTGCGTCTTGCTCTCGAGGCCTATCCTGGCAGGACAGATGTTTAGTTAGTAGTATATGTTAAGCAGGCAGATGGCCGGACGGCTGGGCCAGTTTGAAACGCCGTTTTATTTTTATGACATCGCTCTCCTGAGACAGACTCTGGAGGCAGCCGTGAGCGTAGCGGAGAAGTATGGATATGTCATCCATTACGCCATCAAGGCAAATTATGACCCGCATATCCTTGCTGTGATCAAAGAATATGGACTTGGCGTTGACTGCGCTTCGGGAAACGAAGTGAACTGCGCCATCAAGGCCGGCTTTGATCCCTCCGGTATAGTCTATGCCGGCGTAGGCAAGCGTGACAAGGAAATCCGTTACGCTATTGAGCAAGGCATATTTGCAATAAATGTCGAATCACTTCAGGAACTGCAGGTGATTGATTCTATCGCCGCGTCGCAGGGAAAGGTCCAGAACATTGGACTCCGTGTGAACCCGGACATCGACCCCAAGACCAATAAGTGTATAGATACCGGCCAGGCTGACAGCAAGTTCGG
Source organism: Bacteroidales bacterium (assembly GCA_017634595.1). Classification (GTDB taxonomy): domain Bacteria; phylum Bacteroidota; class Bacteroidia; order Bacteroidales; family UBA932; genus Cryptobacteroides. The sequence goes on along the minus strand of JAGBNC010000036.1, from coordinate 146,002 downwards.
TATCTCTTACGAGGAACTGATTGATAATCTGGACAATATCAAGGCGCTTAAGAATATCCATGTAGCGGGCATTCATTTGCACATAGGCTCACAGATACGGGAACTGCATGTGTTCGAGTATCTCTGCGCCAAGGTGAATGCTATTGTGGAACACCTTGGTAATCTGGGACTTGAGTTCGGTTTTGTGGACGTCGGCGGCGGACTGGGGATCAACTACGATTTCCCGGAGAATGAGCCGGTGCCTAATTTTGCGTCAGTTTTTTCCATTATCAACTCGCATCTTAAGGTCGGCGGACGTCCGGTACATTTTGAGTTCGGACGGGCGTTGGTGGCACAGTGCGGCGAGCTCATCACGAGAGTGCTGTTCAACAAGACCACCGCTTCCGGCCGTAAACTGGTGATTGTGGATGCAAGCATGACGGAACTGATCAGGCCGGCGCTGTACGGCGCTTACCACAATATCGAGAACATCACTTCTGTCAGCGAAGAAAAACAAAGATATACAATTGTCGGGACTGCATGCGAGTCCACAGATGTCTTTGACGAAGGTCTAACCCTTCCTAAAACGGAGCGTGGCGACCTTCTGACGATTAAATCTGCCGGGGCTTATGGTATGTCAATGGCATCGAGATACAACCTCCATGACCTTCCGGCTGCCGTATATAGTGATGAATTATAGCTAATGAACGATTTCGTAGTTTCCCTTATGCTCCTTGGAGCCTTGTCAACGAACGCACCCGAAGGGATGCCGTTCTGGGCAACTGCGAATCAGTTCGGCATTATGCCAGAAAGCAGCGGGGGACTGGCATTGCTCCGGGCCGGCACCTCATTTGACGAGAACCGGACCTTCCAGTGGCGCTGGGGAACGTCCCTCGGACTGCGCAGCGACTTGTATGGATTCTCGCCACTGGTGGACGAACTCTACGCCTCCGCCCGTTGGAAAGTACTGCGCCTCGACCTCGGCATGATTCACCCTGAGCAGGCATTTATGTCTTCCGATCCGGCTCTGGGTACGCTTTCCGTCACAGGCGGCAATTGCATTATGAGCGGCAACGCCAGGAGCCTTCCCGGGTACGGCATCACGCTTGAGCCCTGGGATATACCTTTTACAGGGGGGTATTTGCAGTTGTGCGGCCGTTTTGGTGATTACCGTGCTCTCGGACGCAGGTATGTGGATGGGGCGCTTATACACAATACTGCAATATATCTTCTCGGACACATTGGCAGCCACGTCACCCTCAGCGCCGGTGTTGACCATTATACATTATGGGCGGGATCCAGTCCCGAACTGGGCGTGCTTCCGCACGCGTTCTCTGACTATTGCCGTATCCTTCTCGGCATGTCGGGTGGGAGAGATGCTATCACAGGAGACCAGATCAATTCCCTTGGCGACCATCGCGGACGCGAGCTCCTGAAGGCGGAGTACCATTGCGACTCCTGGTCTCTGAGCCTTCAGCATGACATACCTTACGACGACCGTTCCGGTATGATTTTCCGGAATTTCCCTGACGGGTTCAATACAATCAGCCTTTCTTTTAAAGATAAGTCGCGTTGGATCAGCGATATAGTGTATGAGTACCACAGCACTATGAATCAATCCGGGAGCTGTGAACGACGCCTTGCCACGGAGGAAGAGATTGCCTCCGGGAACAGGCGCCTGTACAGAGACCCTGACAGCGGCACTTACTATTTCATTGTCGGTGGCGCTGACAATTATTGCAACAACTATGAATACCGTTCCGGATGGACGGCTTATACCCGCCAGTTTGGAGCGCCGCTGTTCTATTCCAGATATATTTACGAAGTTGACAATTCTTCCGCTTATATTTCGCAGGGTACCTGGAACAATCTTTTAAGGGCACATCATATTGGTCTGTCCGGCAGCTTGTTCAGGAAGATACCTTACAGGCTGGTGATGACTTATTCGCTCAATTACGGCTGTTGGTTCGATGCTGTGTATAGATATGATTCAGGCACTCGTAACGAACGTCCTCTCAAGCAATTCAGCACCGGCTTTTCGGCATCGATTCCTCTGCTGAAGGGCGCTTTGCTGCTTATACCGGCCATCTATTTTGACAAGGGGGAAGCCCTCAGCGATGGCTTCGCTGCTTCCGCATCTATCAGATATACATTTAAAAAACAATAATCATATGAATTTCGACCATTTCCTCCAGCTTTTTGTTGTCAAAGAAAAGAGTTTCTTTCCGCTGTTCATACAGTCGGCGGAGAATATCAAAAAGGCATCCGAACTTCTTCTTGAGCAGACCCGTGAGTCGGATCCCGACAATCGCCGGCTTCTTGCACACAGGATCAAGGAACACGAGACGGAGGGTGATGTGATTACCAGGAGGATAGTAGAAGTGCTTATGAATGCTTATCTTACCCCTTTTGACAGGGATGATATCCATGACCTGGCAGAGGGGCTGGACGGTTTCCTGGATTCAATTCGGGATTCATCCAAAAAGATTGCCATTTATCAGCCGAAGGATCCGTCCAAAAAGCTCATAGAGATAGCTGAGTACATTGACAAAGCGGCGGCAAAAATGGTCGAGTTGACCAAGCATTTTGATACGCTCCGCAAAGACGCAAAAGAGATGGACAATCTGTGCGATGACATCAAGGAAATCGAGCATGATGTAGATGATATATATGAGTCTTATATGTCCAACTTGTTCGAGAAGGAAAAGGACGCCATCGAACTTGTGAAGAAGAAAAATATTGCACAGGCCCTTGAGGATACCTCCGATGTAGCCAAGGCGGTGTCCAGTAAAATCAGAAGCATAGTGGTAAAGAACAGTTAAAATGGTAACAGTAGTCATAATTGCGGCTGTTATCGCCCTTGCATTCAGCTTTACAAACGGAATGAACGATGCAGCCAACTGTATAGCTTCAGTGGTGGCCACCAAAGCGCTGCCGCCCAAGCTCGCAGTTTTCTGGGCTGCATTCTGGATTTTCATGGCCATGTTCATCTTCGATACCACTGTGGCGGCTACCATGGGAAAGGGTATTGTGGATGAAAACTGCATAGACGTCTATGTGATTTTGGCGGCGCTGCTGGGTTCGGTACTGTATATTTTCCTTTGCACCAAGTTGGGCCTGCCCGTATCGGCTTCCCATGCCCTCGTGGGCGGCATGATAGGCCCCGTTTGGTTTGTATATGGAGGCAAGTATTTGATTACCAGCGGTATATTCAAAATCGTCGCGTTCATATTCATCTCCCCGCTTATAGGAATGTTGATGGGCTTCACCCTCAACTGCCTGATAATGTTCCTCTTCCGCAAGGTTAATGTGAAGAAGGTAGATAAGACCTTCCGTCGCATGCAGCTGGTATCCAGTGCGGCGTTCTCCCTGGGCTTCGGCGGCAACGACGGGCAGAAGACCATGGGTGTCATTGCCATCATGTTTGCAACTGCTTTTGCCTCCAATCCCGACAATCAGCTGCTGCAGTTCCTGTACGGCAACGGTGCCATGGCGGCGCAGGCTGCCGGTTTTACCGGCTTCTACGTGCCGGTGTGGCTTAAGTTCACGTGTTACGGCCTTATCGCACTCGGCACGATTACAGGCGGCTGGTCAGTAATCCGTACACTTAGCGAAGGGCTCTCAAAACTGTTCCCGACGCAGGGATTCTGTGCCGAAGCCTCCGGAGCTATTACTCTTATCATGACAGCAGTCTTAGGTATCCCTGTGAGTACTACCCACACCATCACAGGTTCAATTATAGGCACGGGTCTGACCAGGGGTGTAAAATCAGTCAAGTGGATTACGGCCAAGAACATAGTCTGGGCATGGATCCTTACAATACCGGCAGTGATAGTTGTGAGCGGACTGATTTATCTTATAATGGTCCACTGGTTCGGCTGTCCTGTCAAGACTATATAAAGAATGAAAGATTTTTGGAAAATATTGAAGCGTTATGCTGCCCCATATAAAGGCTATCTGGGCGGATCGGTGGTGTTGAACATCCTCTCCGCCATATTCAATGTTTTTTCTTTTACGCTTCTTATCCCAATACTGCAGATTCTATTCAATATCAATGAGATGCAGTATGAGTTCATGGCGTGGAACACACCGGATGTTTCACTGAAGGACATTGCCATTAACAATTTGTACTGGTTTGTTACGGACGCCATGACCAAGTGGGGCCCCGGCACGGTGCTGCTTATGCTCTGCCTGTCGCTGTCGTTCTTTACTGCCATCAAGACTGCCTGTTATTTTGGCGCTTCAGCGGTTATGGTCCCCATCCGTACAGGAATAGTCAAGGATCTCAGGCTGGAGATATACAACAAGATACTTGGCCTTCCCCTGGGGTATTTCACCCAGGAGCGAAAGGGGGATATCATTGCCCGTATGAGCGGTGACGTACAGGAGGTCGAGACATCCATCACAAGTGTGCTCGATATGCTCATCAAGAACCCCATATTGATAATTCTGTATGTAGGTACTTTGATTGTCATTTCATGGCAGCTGACTGTGTTCGTATTGGTGTTTGCGCCTTTGATGATGTGGATCATGGGGCTGATAGGCAGGAGGCTCAAACGTCAGTCAACCGAAACCCAGACGCTTTGGAGCGATACCATGAGCCAGGTGGAGGAAACCCTTGGCGGGCTGCGTATCATAAAGGCGTTCCTGGCCGAAGACAAAATGGCAGCGCGCTTTGACAAAGTTACCGGTGCCATGAAGGACAAGAGTTCACGTGTGGCCACCCGCCAGGTGCTGGCCCACCCTGTAAGCGAATTCCTCGGGACAGTCATGATTGCCATCGTGCTGTGGTTCGGTGGAACCCTCATACTTGGAGAACGTTCCGTCATTGACGCTCCTACCTTCATCTTCTACATGGTCATACTGTACAGCGTCATACAGCCCATAAAAGAGCTTGCAAAGGCAGCGTACGCGATTCCCAAGGGTATTGCCAGCATGGAACGCATAGACATGATCCTGCAGGCGGAGAATACTATCCTGGAGAAAGATGCCCCCGTGCCTCTGCCCGCCTTCAATGACAAGATCGAGTTCCGCAATGTCTCTTTCCATTATCCTGACGGACGGGAGATACTGCATGGCATCAACCTGGTGATTCCGAAGGGACGAACGGTTGCCATTGTCGGTGCTTCCGGCGCGGGTAAATCCACCCTGGTTGACCTGATTCCACGTTTCTACGACGTATCCGAAGGCTCTATAACCATAGACGGTATTGATATCAGGAATGTGTCGCTGCGCGACCTTCGCGGACTTATAGGCAATGTCAATCAGGATCCTATCCTCTTCAACGACACCATATTCAACAATATCGCCTTTGGCGTGAAGGATGCACAGGCCGATAGCGTCCGGGCCGCAGCTAAGGTTGCAAACGCGCTGGATTTCATAGAAGAAAAAGAAGAAGGTTTCGATACCAACATCGGTGACCGTGGCGTCAAGCTCAGCGGCGGTCAGCGCCAACGCTTGAGTATTGCGCGAGCCATCTTGAAGAATCCTCCCATACTTATTCTCGATGAGGCCACAGCGTCTCTTGACACCGAATCTGAAAGATCTGTGCAGGATGCTCTTGACAATCTGATGAGTTCCCGTACTACCATTGCCATTGCGCACCGTCTCAGCACGATCAAAGGTGCAGACGAAATATTGGTAATGGACGAAGGACGCATTGTGGAGAGGGGACGCCACGAAGATCTGCTCGCCCTTGACGGCTATTATAGAAAGCTTTATGACATGCAGTCGCTATGAGCAGGGTTTGGGTTTTCCGCATTCTTACTGTGCTGTATCTTATTGCAGTTGCAGTTTTGTGCTTCAGCAATTTCTCGCACATGTCGGAGATGCCGCGCACTGTATTTGGCTTGCCAGCTGACAAAGTGGTGCATTTCGTGATGTTCCTTCCTTTCCCTGTGCTGTCATATTTCTCCTTTGATGTCCGCAAGGCCGGTCCCGTTCCGGCAATGCTGCTTCTGGTCTGTATGTTTGCTCTTGGATGTCTGCTTGCATGGGGTACGGAACTGATACAGAGCCGTATTCCTTACCGGAGCATGGATCCTGCCGATTTCAAGGCCGATAGAATAGGGCTGATTTGCGGCAGTTTGGTTTCATTCTTTATATTATTGCTTAAACATAAGAAAAACAATGCGTAGATTTGTCTTGATTTTGCTCTTTCTCTCAGGCGCACTTTCTTCTGCGGCCCAAGGCATTCCCCGAGCTGCCGACTTCAGCGTGGTGTGCGATACTCTTACGGCGCGCTGCAACCGTAGATTCGAAGTCCGCTCCAAAGTAAGGATAGACAAAATCTACCTCCGGGGTGATGCACTTGACCTGTATTTCGCAAGCAGCCTGGCCGATTATCCCTGGCACAACGAAGATATATTCTGGTTCCTTTCTGAACTGAATACAGAAGGAGAAAAGGTGCTGCGCGGCTACAAGGTCGGATCCTGCATGACTTCCGGTTGCAGGCTCGAAGAACTTGAGACCCCTAAGATCACAAACAACGGAAAATCTCCGTCATTTCACTATCAGTCCAAAAATGTACCCCGCCTCCCGCTGGTAAGCAGGTCCGGGGCGCGCAAGATTGCCCGTGGCCTTCAAGGACGTCACATCGCTCTCTGGCAGAGTCACGGTTACTACTACAACGAAGAGCAGGATGCTTGGAGATGGCAGAGGGCAGCTCTGCACCGTACGGTGGAGGATATGTACACCCAGAGCTATGTGCTTGATTATCTGATTCCAATGCTGGAGAATGCCGGAGCCTATGTCATGACTCCGCGTGAGCGTGATATACAGCGCATGGAAGTAATATGTGACAATGATTCTACCTTTGTCCGTACCCCTGGCAAACTTGTGAGGAGCTTCGGGTCTTACTCCGAGACCGGAGAATGGGAAGACGGAGGGACGGGCTTTGCCGACCTTAAGCAGGAGTACCAGATTACCGACAATCCTTTCAGCACCGGAAGCTGCCGCCAGACTGAATGCAGCGTCACTCCATCTTGTTCAGCCCGATGGACTCCCGATATTGCCAAGAGGGGTGAATATGCTGTGTATGTGAGCTATGCCAGTTCGCGCAAATCTTGTCGGGCAGCACGTTATACCGTCCATCATCTCGGCGGATCTACTGAGTTTCTGGTGGACCAGCGCAAGGGTGGAGGCACCTGGGTGTACCTCGGGACTTTTGACTTCGCTCCCGGGACCGGCGGCTTTGTCGAACTTGACAACAAAGGCGGAGCGGGGGAGACCGTAAGCGCAGACGCAGTACGCTTCGGAGGCGGAATGGGAAAGATACAGCGGGGAGGAAGGCTTTCAGGCATGCCCAGCTATGTTGAGGGCGCTTCTTACTGGATGCCCTGGGCAGGCGCCGACAGCACCCTGCGCGAGTGGGATACCGATTATGTCTGCGACTATGCAGCACGCGGTTCGTGGACACGTATGATGCGTAAGTCCAAAGGCATCCCATTTGACTGTTCCCTTGCTTTCCATACCGATGCAGGTGTAACTCCCAACGACAGTATAGTTGGTACCCTTGCTATCTATACTCTCAAATGCGACAACTCCCGTAAGTTCTCCGACGGCGGCGACCGCATGACTTCAAGGACGTTTGCAGATTTCGTGCAGACTCAGATAGTCGATGATATCCGCGTCGGCTTCGAGCCGCTGTGGCAGCGCCGTCAGCTGTGGGACCGTTCTTACAGCGAGTCCCGGACTACGGACGTACCGGCAATGCTTCTGGAGCTACTGTCGCACCAGAACTTCGCCGACATGAAGTACGGTCTCGATCCATCTTTCCGATTCAATGTCAGCCGCTCGGTTTACAAGGGGATACTCAAGTATCTTGCTTGTACGTACGGAGTCCCTTATGTGGTCCAGCCTCTGCCTGTGCATGCTTTTTCGGCCATGCTGCAGGAGGACGGAGAGGTGCTGCTTAAGTGGAGCGCTACCCAGGATCAGTTGGAGAAGACGGCCAGGCCTGTGGGGTACACCGTATATACTCGTGTCGATGACGGCGCTTTCGATGACGGCGTGCCGGTGTCCGATCCCGAAGCTACGATGCATATAGAGCCGGGTCACATCTATTCGTACAAGGTTACGGCATGGAACGAAGGTGGCTCAAGTTTCCCTTCGGAGATCCTTTCAGTCGGTGTGCCTGAGCAGAAGCGCGGGGGCTCAGTACTGATAGTCAACAACTTCGACAGGGTAGCCCCGCCGGCATGGATTGATACGCCCGATTATGCGGGCTTTGAATCCCGGCTCGATGACGGAATGCCTTATGTGCGCGATATCAGCTATATAGGAGAGAACTACGAGTTCACACGCCCGCTTAAGTGGGAGAGCGATGACGCCCCCGGTTTCGGAGGCTCTTACAGCGACAAGGCCGGGATTCCTGTGGCCGGCAACACCTTTGATTATCCTTCTGTCCATGGCAGGTCCCTGCTTGAACTGGGCTTTCCCTTCAGCTCGATGTCATGTGAGAGTTTCTGCGCCGATACCACTCTTGCCGCTTCATTCGTAGCTCTTGACCTGATTTGCGGGGCGCAGCTTAGCACCAAGTCGGGCCGCGGCGCTTTCAAACCACGATTTAGCGTTTTCCCTGCTGGGCTGCAGGAGTCGTTGAGAATCTGGGCTCGCAGGGGCGGCAGTATCCTGGTATCAGGATCACGCATAGCTACCGATGTGTGGGGAGATATCTACGGGAACAAACCTGACTCCTTGTCCGTGGCAGAGGCCAAGGCCTTCGTCGGAGACGTCCTTGGTTACAAATGGGCTTCTTCCTTCGGCACCAACACCGGCGATCTCGCGGGCATGCCGTTCTACCATGAGCCTAACGAAGACTGTTACGCAGTTGCGCATCCCGACGGACTGAGCAACGCCGACAAGCGCGGCAGCGTATGGCTCCGTTACGGCAGTTCAGGAGTGCCTGCTGCGGTGCGTTTCAGCTCCGGCAGCCACAAGGCCGTTTCTATAGGGGTTCCTTTGGAGTGCTTGAAGAATGATGCCGACCGCAAGAAACTGATACGTGAGGCCTTTGAATTCTTTGGTATGTATGGCTCTGCAGACAGCCCGGGGAGCTATCAGTTCGGCTTTCTGTACTTTACGCCAGCCAGTATTAAGTTTAACGTCTAACGGAGTACGTACAACGGCGACGCAGTCTGGCGCGGAAGAGGTGTCAGTGCGGCTTCGCCTCTGAAGGGCAGGCTCTCGCGGTAGGCCAGCTCAGGAGTGTTGTTATGCTCGCTCAAGTGGCACAGAAATATGTGGCTGAGCCCTTTGTGGTTGAATTCTTTTATAGCTTCGGCGCATTCGGGATTTGACAGATGCCCGTGTCCGCCACGTATCCTGGCTTGCAGTTCGGGTGGATATGGCCCGAGACGCAGCATCTCAGGATCATAGTTGCTCTCTATCACCACGGTGTCTGCCTGCCTGGCCAGGTCGAGCGCCTCTTGTGTCATGCGGCCTATGTCGGTCATAATCACGAACTTGAAGTCATCAAGCATGATGGCGTATCCAACCGTGCTTGATGCATCGTGCGGTACTGCGAAGCAGCGAGCCTTGATTCTTCCGGGCACTACATCATTCCAGGCCGACGGCCTTAGCTCCATCCGGTAATCGCTGATCTGATAGCGAGTCATGCTGTGCCGGCAAAGGGCCCTGTGCAACTCTTCAGTGGCCCATACAGGCTTCCCAATATGCTTGCAGAATGATCCCAGGGAGCGTATGTGGTCCATGTGGTCGTGGGTGACAAGCACTGCGCTGAAGTCGTCGAAGCACAGACCGTCGTGCTGCAGTTCTTTCTTGAGCCGTCGTGGGCTCACACCTGCATCAATCACCACTCCGGCCTCGCACCTGCGACTCTCTTCGCCGAATAAACCTATGAAATAGCAGTTGCCGCAACTGCCGGAGGAGAATGATTTGAATTTAACGCTGCTCATCTGATGTGCAGTATTTATCTATGACGCTGTAAGCGTCTTTTACCCCCAGCTCTCCGGCTCGTGACAGGTCAATACAACCCTTTTCTTTATCCTTGACATATATTAGCACCAGACCACGGTTGAAGTAAGCGTCTCCCATGACAGGGTAGAGATTGATGGCCCTGGTGTATCCGTCTATGGCATTAACCATCTCTCCGTCAAGGCAGTAGAGGTTGCCGAGATTGAAATACAGATATGGTATGTCGGGGATTATCTCGGTAGCGGCTTGCATGTCTTCAATGGCTTCTGAATAGTCGTATCGGCGTGCAACCCTGTCGCTTACCCTTGCTCTCGTAGCTCCCTGGTCATCCATTGAAAGGGTCTGGACGTTACCTTCGAGCGATGCAATGAACTCTATCATTTCAGCCCTCAGTACGCCGCGGTTCATGAGGTAGAAGGCCTTGTAGTATTTTGAATAACGGTCTCTCTCTGCACTGTTTTCGGCAGCGGCAACAGCCTTGTCGAAATAATTCAGAGCGCTGGTGTAGTTCTTTTGCTGTACATCGTAAATGCCCATCAGGAAATAAGTCTCGGAAGGGCTGAGATTTACGCTGCCTGCGCCCTTGCTGCCGTCGCCTGACAGGACGGACGACAGGGAGCGGACAAGCTTGAGCGTGGACAGGCTGTCACTGTTGGATACCACTACAGGGACAGGGACGGAATCGATGAAATGGTCGATCAGAGGGTTCTCGTAACGGTTGCTCAGAGCAAGGTTCCTGTCTTCCCGTTTGGCTGTCAGGTGGAACTTATACAGCGGCCTGAGCCGTATGTCTATGTCCCTGTGCTGGATCAGTTCATTGTCAAAATCTTTCTTCGCGAAATCAGCATCCAGTGCCAGGAGTGCATCATATTTCTTAGTGGTATCGGCAAATGAAGCTTCTCCAGAGGCGTTTTTGGCCCTGTATTCTCCGACCTTGCGCTGAGCTGTCTTGTAGTCTGCCTTTGACTCCTTGTTCATGCCGAGCATGTTTTCCACATAGGAACGGTTGAGATATGCCTTGGCAAAGTCGGGATATAGTTCTATCGCCTTGTTGTAGTCCGACAAAGCATCGCGCCAGCGCCCCATTTCCATGAAGAAAGCCGCTCTGTTGTAGTATGCAAGCACATTGCGGGGATTGATGTTGATGACGCGGTCCATGTCTTCAAGGGCGTTCCCAAGCTCGCCGACCTGGGCATAGAGAAGGGAACGGTTGTACAGCGTAAGTGCATTGCCCGGCTCGTCCTTGAGCACACGGTTGAGATCCCTCATAGCGGAGTTGTAGTCGTGCAGCTCATAGTAGAGCAGGGCACGGTTGAAGTATGCCAGGGTGTTGGTGCTGTCCAGCTCAATGGCCTTGGTCATGTCGGCCACCGCTGCAGGGAACTTCTCCTGCGCCGCATATACGCGTCCTCTTCTGATATAGCACTCCGGCTCGAAGCGGTCGAGCTTGATCGCCTTGTTGTAGTCGTTCATGGCCTTGAGCGTGTCTCCCAGGAAAAGGTAGGCAGCGCCTCTGTTGAGGTAGGCCGACGGATCTTTGGCATCCTTGCGAATGTAGCGGTTGAAATCATCGACGGCTTCAGGGAAACGTCTGGCTAGGAAGTTGGTAACTCCCCGGCTGTAGTACAGGCCGTTGAAGCCAGGACGCAGGCTGATGGCCTTGTCAAAATCGGCGAAAGCCTTGTCGTAATTGCCTGTCCGGCTCTCTGTGATGGCCCGGTAGTGGTAGCCGTTAGTAAAAACCGGGTTCAACCTTACTGAAGTGTTGAAATCTGCTTGTGCGCCGCGGATGTCGCCCAGGTTGTATTTGGCGATGCCACGGAAGAAGAAGCACCAGTAGTCGGTGCTGTCAAGCCTGGCAAGGATGTTGAAATGCTCAATGGCTTGAGTGTATTTGCCATCCTGCAGTGCCATGCGTCCGCGCATATTGAACACATCCTTGTCGTACTGGGCAAGGGATGACATAGCTGTCGCGAGCACAAACGCTATTGTTAGGAGAAACTTTTTCACTATTTTTGCAAAGATAATCATTTATCGTGCCGAATTGAAGCGTATTTGTAAAATATTTGCCGTGCTTGTTATGCTGGCCGTGGTATGTTTCCCCGCTTCGGCAGGCATTGAAAAAGATGTGCGCCATTTGAGTGATACGCTACTTGAAGGGCGTCGTCCCGGTTCACGCGGAGGGGCCGAAGCTGCTGCCTATATTTACAGGAGGTTTGAGCAGATGGGGCTTGAACCGCGCTTGCAGTCTTTCAAGACAGACAAGGGTGTGTGTCGTAATGTATATGTGGTGTGCAGGGGAGACCTCCGCTCGGCTAATTATACCCTGATTTGTGCTCACTTTGACGGGCTCGGTCTTTATAAAGGTGTGCTCTATCCTGGCGCGGACTGTAATGCTTCAGGGGTGGCCGTATTGCTCGACCTGGCCGCTCGTCTTCAAAAAGACGGCCGCAACTATATTTTTGCTGCCCTTGATTCGCATTCGGACGGAATGGACGGAGCAGTTAACATGGCCTCACTGCCTTATAAACTTTCGTGGGTTATCAATCTTGACACTATAGGCAGTACACTTGCTCCGCCCAACAAGTACCGCCCCGACTTTCTGATCGTGCTCGGCGGCAAACCTTACGAGAAGCAGCTGGAGAAGGCAAATGCAGGTCCGAAGCTAAGGCTCTATTATGATTATTACAGAAGTAAGGCATTTACCGATTACTTCTATAATAAAGCTTCAGATCAGGTCCCATTTATGCGTAAGGGGACCAAAGCCGTGATGTTTACCTCCGGCATAACCATGAACACCAACAAGCCGGAAGACAGCGCTGCGACTCTGGATTATGCCGTCCTTGAGCGTCGTGCCGAACTTATCTTGCTCTGGCTGGACTCACTATAGTTTTTATCCTATGGCTAAACATTCACTTAAAGATTGGTTCGTGGCAACACGTTACTGGTCATTCCCGGTATCCACTATGCCGGTTCTGGTTTCTTTTGCCTATGTGTTCAGTAAGGGGATGCTCCCGAGTGGCATCATGCCCTGGGTGCTTTTCGCCCTCTGCCTGCTTGGCGTCGTGCTCCTGCATTCTGCCGGCAATGTCTTGAGCGACTGGGCCGACTATCGCACCGGTGTTGACAATGAGAACGCTTTTGCCGTACCTAATCTCGTGTTTCACAAGTTTGAGCCTGTCGAGTATCTCACATTCAGCGCGGTGCTTTTCATTGCCGGTGTGACAGTCGGCGCTGTCATCGCTATCCTAAGCGGCCCCGGCCTCTGGATTATCGGCGGCATAGGCGTGTTGCTTACAGCTCTATATTCCGTACTGAAATATCATGCCTTGGGTGACCTTGATATTTTCGTCATCTTCGGCGTCCTCACAGTCCTTGGCTCTGCTTATGCGGTGACGGGGGAGTGGCATCCCGATGCTCTTGTGCTCTCGCTGCCCCTTGGTATAATAACTGTGGCCGTCCTTCATGCCAACAATACTCTGGACATCGAGACCGACCGTGCCGCCGGCATCAAGACCTTCGCCATGCTTATTGGCGGCAAGGCTTCCAGCCGGCTATATGCTTCCGTTTACATGATCATACCTTTCATAAGCGTCATTTTCGCAGTCTGTTGTGGCTGGCTGCATCCTCTTGCGCTTTTGTGCTTGGTTGCTGCGATACCTGCATGGAAGAATATTAAGCAGGCAAGTACCTTTGACAAAGTGGGGATTGAGGCCATGAAGGGGCTTGACCAAGCAACGGCTAAGCTCCATCTGGTGTTTTCTCTTGCACTCTCAGCCGGTCTGTTCCTGTCGGTTCTGCTATGAGAGGACGTCTTGCTTTAGCCATCTCTGTGGCTGCGCTTCTGTGGTTCTACATGTTCAGCCCCTGGACTCATGGGGCTCCGAATTTCTGGATTTGCATGTCGGTATCAGCCATCGTATTGACAGCCCTTGCAGTTTCTTCGTTTGCTGGCATGCATGCTGATCTGCACATAGAAAAGCCTTTGCTGCAGCTGCTTGGGGGCGTTGCGCTGGCATTCGCACTTTGGGGCATATTCTGGATTGGCGACAAGCTCTCCGGCCTGATGTTCGACTTCGCCCGTCCGCAGGTGGATTCGGTCTATTCGATGAAGGATGGCTTGCCGGCAACTCTTATAGCCTTTCTTCTGCTGTTCCTTATCGGGCCTGCCGAAGAGTTCTTCTGGCGGGGTTATGTGCATCGCACATTCGTTTCGATATTCAAGGATAAACGCTTTGGTGCTGATATCGCTTTCCTCGTCACTGCAGCGATATATGCACTTGTCCACATCTGGTCCTTCAACTTCATGCTGGTCATGGCGGCCCTTGTGGCCGGCGCAGTGTGGGGCTTCGTTTACAGGCTTCAGCCCAAGGCCCTTCCGGCGTTGATTGTGAGTCACGCTCTCTGGGATGCCCTGGTGTTTGTCATCATGCCCATATAAATAATAATGGGGAAGACTTATTGGATGTATTTTTCTTGATATCCTTCTCTGCCCGGTGCTACTACTAGGAGAATCCGAGTTTGTTGGGCTTATAAAACGTGTGTCGCCTAATGCCGGTGAGTTAAGGCAGGGTTAGAACCGCCTGGGGGTGCTCGCACCGGTGCTGCTGAATGTGCCGGTGCGAGCATTTCGCTGCTGTTTCGTACGTACCGGTGCTGCTGAATGCACCTTTGAGGGCGGTGGTGGCAGGGACCGTAAAAACCCTTACGGACCCGCCCCGTCCTCAAATCTGGCCCCTGGCGAGGACGGGACAGAGCACCCGGAATCTGCAAAAGCCTCCTGCTCAATGACTAACGCAAAACGGCCTTTCAGACCATATCCTACTCGGCTTCTCTGAAGACGAAAAAGAGGTCCGTTTTTTAGTCCTCGCTGGGCAGATCCGAGTCAGGAATGCCGTGCACCATCATCGTCCTTTGGGCTTAGTTCGTGGCTATGACTTAGATTTTGGGATGGCTATTCCAACAGCTTAAATACTACAAAATGAGGATGACCTCAAGTCCTGAGACTATTTAGTCATCCTCATTATGAAAAATGTTAAGGCTTACTACTCGGAGAGTTTCTTATAAGTACTGTAGCGAATCTTGGCAAACTCCTCGGTCTTGGCGAGCAGTTCGCCTGCGCTCTCGGGATAGAGCTTGCTAAGTGAAGCGAAACGCACCTCTCCCTTGAGGAAGTCCTGGAACTTGGTCCAGTCAGGCTCTTTGGAGTCAAGGCTGAACGGGTTCTTGCCGGCTTCTTCGAGCAGCGGGTTGTAGCGGTACAGATGCCAGTATCCGCACTCGACGGCGAGTTTCTCTTCTCTCTGGCTCAGGCCCATGCCGGCCTTCAGACCATGATTGATACAAGGTGCGTAGGCTATGATGAGTGAAGGTCCGTCATAAGCCTCCGCCTCCTTGATGGCATTCATATACTGAACAGGGCTTGCACCCATAGCCACCTGGGCTACATATACGTAGCCATAACTCATTGCCATCATGCCGAGGTCCTTCTTGCGTATCTTCTTGCCGGATGCCGCGAACTTGGCGATTGCACCTGCAGGAGTAGCCTTGGAGGACTGGCCGCCGGTGTTGGAGTACACTTCGGTATCGAGCACGAGGATGTTTACGTTCTCGCCGCTGGCAAGCACGTGGTCCAGACCGCCGTAGCCGATGTCGTAGCTTGCACCGTCGCCGCCGAAGATCCACTGGCTGCGGGCAGGAATGAACTGCTTGAGTGCAAGCAGGCTCTTGCTGACTTCGCATCCGCAGGCTTCCATGAGCGGAACGAGCTTGTCGCAGACCTCACGGGTGACAGCATAGTCTCCGCGGTTGTCGAGCCACTTCTGGTAGAGCTCCTTCATCTCGGGAGTGCATTTCTCGCACTCGAGGCCCTTCTGCATGTAACGGGCTACAGTCTCGCGGATACGCTCGCTTCCGAGCCTCATACCCAGACCGAATTCGCAGAAGTCCTCGAACAGGGAGTTCTGCCATGCCGGACCGCGGCCCTTGGCGTTGGTGCAGTAAGGAGAAGCGGGGAAGGATGCTCCGTAGATAGAAGAGCAACCGGTAGCGTTGGCAATCATCATATGGTCGCCGAAGAGCTGAGTGATGTTCTTGATGTAGGGAGTCTCGCCGCATCCTGCGCAAGCGCCGCTGAACTCAAACAGAGGCTGTGCAAACTGGGCTGCCTTCATGTTGGACTTGGGATCGAACGGCTGCTTGTAGCCGATCTTGGCGTTCAGATAGTCGAAGTTGGCCTGTTCGCCGGCATTGTCCTGATAGGACTCCATCTTGAGGGCCTTCTCCTTGGCGAGGCACACGTCAACGCAGTTGCCGCAACCTGTACAGTCGGCCACAGAAATTGAGAGGGCGTACTTGTACTGCTTGAGGTTGGCCTTTCCGTCGGTGAGCTTGAGACCTGCGGGAGCGGCTGCAGCCTCTTCTTCGGTGAGAAGGAACGGGCGGATTGCAGCGTGAGGACATACAAATGCGCAGGTGTTGCACTGGATACACTTCTCAGGATCCCAGACGGGGACATTCACAGCGACACCGCGCTTCTCGTATGCTGCGGTGCCGGCGGGCATGGTACCGTCTTTCCAGGGCATGAATGCGCTGACAGGTAGGGTGTCTCCGCACTGTGCATTCACAACGTCGGCAATCTCCTTGACAAAAGCGGGAGCCAGACGGGCTGCGTTAGGATTGGTAAACTTAGCGGTGATCTGAGCCCACTCGGCAGGCACCTTGACCTCGGTGTATTCACCTCCGCGGTCGATTGCGGCGTAGTTCATGTTCACCACGTTTTCGCCCTTCTTGCCATAACTCTTGAGGGCAGCGTCTTTCATGTACTTCACAGCGTCGTCGGCGGGAATGATGCCGGTGATGCGGAAGAAGGCAGACTGGAGAATGGTGTTGGTACGTCCGCCAAGGCCGATCTCGGCGGCAATCTTGGTGGCGTTGATGATGTACAGTCTGATATGCTTGCGGCCGATGACGGCCTTGACATGGTCGGGTATGTGTTTGAGCGTCTCTTCCTCGTCCCAGAGGGAGTTGAGCAGGAGGCTGCCGCCTTCTTTGATGCCCTTGAGTACGTCATACTTGTTAAGGTAGGAAGGAACATGGCATGCGACGAAGTCGGGAGTGCCGACAAGGTAAGGAGCCTTGATGGGAGACTTGCCGAAACGGAGGTGGGAGCAAGTATAACCGCCGGACTTCTTGGAATCGTAATCGAAATATGCCTGGCTGTAGAGGTCGGTATGTGAACCGATGATCTTGATGGTGTTCTTGTTGGCGCCCACAGTACCGTCGGAACCGAGTCCGTAGAATTTGCACTCGGTGGTGCCGGGCTTGACTATGGAGATCTCCTCCTTGACGGGGAGGCTCTTGAAGGTCACATCGTCAACAATACCTATGGTGAAATCGGCCTTGGGGGCTTTGAGCTCAAGGTTGTCGAATACGGCAACTATCTGTGCGGGAGTGGTATCCTTGGATGAGAGACCGTAACGGCCGCCGATTACGAGGGGAGCGTTCTCCTTGCCCTGGAAGAGTGCCTTGACGTCCAGGAACAGGGGCTCGCCGAGTGCTCCGGGCTCCTTGGTGCGATCCAGCACGGCAATCTTCTTGACGCTGGCAGGGAGCACTTTAAGGAAGTATTTCTCGGAGAAAGGACGATAGAGGTGTACGCTCACGAGACCGTATTTGCGCCCCTGGGTGGCGAGGTAATCAATAGTCTCGCGTATAGTTTCGGTCACTGAACCCATGGCTACGATGACATTCTCTGCATCAGGAGCGCCATAGTATTCGAAAGGACGATAGCTGCGGCCGGTCAGTTCGCTGATTTCGCCCATGTAGCGGGCAACGATATCGGGAATGGCTTCGTATGCCTGGTTGCGGGACTCGACGGCCTGGAAGTACACGTCGCCGTTCTGGGCGGTGCCGCGTGTGACGGGGGCTTCGGGATTCAGGGCGCGGGCGCGGAAGTTCTCGAGAGACTTCTGGCTCACCATGTCGCGGAGAGCATCTTCGTCAAGAGCTTCGATCTTCTGGATCTCGTGGGATGTGCGGAAACCATCGAAGAAGTGCAGGAAAGGAATGCTGGATTTGATGGTGGACAGATGTGCGACAGCAGCCATGTCCTGAGCTTCCTGTACGGATCCGGATGCCAGCATGGCGAAGCCGGTCTGGCGGCATGCCATCACGTCCTGGTGGTCACCGAAAATGGAGAGGGCATGAGAGGCCAGGGCCCTGGCGGACACGTGGAATACTGCAGGCAGCATCTCGCCGGCGATTTTGTACATATTAGGGATCATCAGCAAGAGGCCCTGTGATGCAGTGAATGTACTGGTGAGGGCTCCGGCTTGAAGCGAGCCGTGCACTGCACCGGCAGCACCCGCTTCGCTCTGCATTTCAGTGACTTTAACTGTCTCTCCCCAAAGGTTTTTCTTGCCCTGGGCTGCCCATTCGTCAATGTTTTCCGCCATTGTGGAGGAAGGTGTGATAGGGTAGATGGCAGCATGCTCACTGAAAAGATAAGCGATGTTGCTGGCGGCCTGGTTACCGTCACATGTTATGAATTTCTTTTGTGCCATTGTGTTAAAATATATGTAATTATATGTTATTGAATTCCTTTGATGCTGATTGACTCATTGCCCTTGGCAATTCTGCCGATAAGTCCCTGAAGGACGCTTCCGGGGCCGATCTCGGTAAACTCAGTTGCGCCGTCTGAAATCATGGCCTTTATGCTCTGAGTCCAGAGTACAGGCGAAGTGAGTTGGGCAAGAAGTCCCTCCTTTATGAGGGACGGGTCTGTCTGAGGTCTGGCGTTGATGTTCTGATATATGGGGCAGACAGGTGCTTTGAATTCGGTGCGCTCGATAGCTTGTGCGAGCTCCGCCCTGGCCGGCTCCATGATGGGGGAGTGGAAGGCTCCGCCGACGTTGAGGGGAAGAGCGCGTTTGGCTCCTGCCGCTTTGAGCTCTGCACAGGCCTTGGCTATGGCTTCCTTTTCACCGGAAATGACTATCTGGCCGTCGCAGTTGTAGTTTGCCGGGACCACGATGCCCGGGACACGTGAGCAGACTTCAGCTACAGTGTCTTCGGGAAGGGCGATGATGGCGGCCATGGATCCGGGATGACGTTCGCAGCAGCGCTGCATAGCGTCGGCACGGGCAGCCACCAGCTTAAGTCCATCTTCAAAAGAAATGGCACCGGCGGCCACCAGGGCACTGAATTCGCCCAGTGAGTGACCGCCGACCATGTCCGGAACAGGTAGTGAACTGCATTCAGCCAGTACGACTGAATGCAGAAACACAGCCGGTTGTGTGACTCTGGTCGCTCTGAGTTCCTCGTCGGAACCGGAAAACATTATATCCGTGATTCTGAATCCTAGTATATGGTCGGCAGATTCCAACAGGTAACGGGCTTGGGAATTGTTCTCATACAACTCCTTGCCCATACCAGGGAACTGTGATCCTTGACCGGGAAATACAAATGCCTTTTTCATTTTTACAAAATTAAGTATTTTTTTGTATTTTTGCAACGCAGTTTTTGCGCCCTTAGTTTAATGGATAGAATTTAGGATTCCGGTTCCTACGATAGGCGTTCGATTCGCCTAGGGCGTACCAGGTTATTTCCAATGATATTCAGAAATGTTCTGAATCCCCGGGATGCCGTAGTAGGCTTCGACGATTGTCCCTTTCAAGAAAATCTGCCGGCCAATCAGTTCCGGATGATCGACCAGATTCAAGTCGTCGCGTATTTCACCTTTTGCAAGTTGGACTGACAGACAGGATGTTTTGTCGGTACAAGAAGATTTTGACGCGAGTACAAGATTGGTGCGCGAAGAGAACGGTGCTGAAAACGAACATTTGCTCGAAGACAAGTCGCCGCCGACGATATACCCGTACACCCACACATCTTCTTCGCCTGTGTGCTGCTTGGCGACGGGTACGCTGTAGGCCTTGTCCATGTCGGAACCTCCGGAACCTGAGCCGCCTCCACCAATAGTGAAGTCTTCTCCTGTCCAATAGCGGGTGGTGTCCACCTGTACATCGACTCCGCTCTTGGATGCTTCAGAACCTACATTCACTCCCAAAGTCAGGATTTGCTGAGGCTCCAGCTTACGGGTAAACAAGGTCTTCTCTACGCCTCCGTCCGACATCTCCAGGTTGATTGCACCCGGCAGGAAATACGCAATGCGCGTTTCCTTGTAGCCGTACATAAGCCGTCCGGCGGTGGATTTCAGAAAAAGGGTGGCCCCAGGGTAGGCATTTAGAAATGTGGGGGATATGCGTAGCCTGATCCCGGCATTTATTTGTACGCACGTGAGAGTTACGATCGTCGTCTTGCCCGATTTGACGGCTGCGACCTGAGTGTCTCCGAATTGAGGAGAGTCGAACAAAGGCTCAGAGAAATCGCATGAGCGCGCGCATATAGTATATGTACCTTCATCGAGTGTGAAACTCTCTTTTGAGGCGCCGTACGTCCCGTCATAGATTTTCTTGCCTTTGGCATCGGTGACGGTAAGAAGAAAGTCGTTTGTGTCGGGGAAAGCAGCCCTGGTGGGGGGCACGGTGCCTTCGGCGAAACGGATTTGGAGGATACCCTGTCTGTTGAAAGGCAACATAAGGGCTTCACAAGAGGCCAGAAGTGGAATGGCCGCAATGCATAAGAACAAAATCTTTTTCATAGTACAATAAGTTTTGCCGCTAAGATATGACAATTTTCGTCACAGGGCTTTAAAATTTAGCAAAAATTCACGGGGCGCTTGCATCACTGCGAGCGCCCCGCTACTTAACCTAAACTTAAACTATGAAAAACTTCGCTGCTAATATAAAGATAATTTTTACAACAGCACAATTTTGTAGGATATTTTTTTTAACTTTGCGAAAACTAGTTAGTGTATTTATGAAACGTTTGATTATCACCACAATTGCGCTTGTGCTTGCTGTAGTGTCCTGCAGCAAGTATCAGACTGTGCCGAATGATCCTTTGGGGACCAAGATCTACACTCTTGACAACGGCATGAAAGTTTTCATGTCCGTCAACAAAGAGCAGCCCCGCATCCAGACTTACATCGCGGTCAAGGTCGGAAGCAAGAACGATCCTTCCGAGACTACAGGTCTTGCCCACTATTTCGAGCATTTGATGTTCAAGGGCACCGAGCATTTCGGAACCACCGATTATGCCGCCGAGAAACCCTTGCTTGACGAAATAGAGCAGCTTTTCGAATTGTACCGCAAAACTACGGACCCTGCGGAGCGCGAAGCTATATATCACCGTATCGACTCAGTAAGCTACGAAGCGTCTAAACTTGCCATCCCCAATGAGTATGACAAGTTGATGTCGATGATAGGTGCCGACGGTACCAACGCCTTCACCAGCGCCGATGAGACTGTATATGTAGAAGATATACCTTCGAATCAGATCGACAACTGGGCGCGTATCCAGGCCGACCGTTTCCGTCACGGTGTCATCCGCGGTTTCCATACCGAGCTGGAGACCATCTATGAGGAGAAGAATATGTCTCTGACTCAGGACAGCCGCAAAGTTTGGGAGGCAATAGACCAGGCTCTTTATCCCCACCATCCTTATGGCAAGCAGACGACCCTCGGCAGCCAGGAGCACCTTAAGAATCCTTCAATCACCAATGTGAAGAAGTATCACGACCAGTACTATGTTCCTAACAATATTGCTGTGTGCGTGTCCGGTGACTTCAATCCCGACGAGATGGTCAAAGCGCTCGAGAAGTATTTCGGCGACTGGAAGGCCAATCCTTCTATCCCAGTGCTTGAGTTCGAGCCCGAGCAGCCCATTACCGAGCCTATCATCAAAGATGTATATGGCAAGGAGGCTGAGAATATAGCCCTTGCATGGAGGCTCCCCGGCGCTGCCGACTTAAAGAACTGTGCAGTGGCTGAGATAGCCGGTTCCGTCCTCTACAATGGACAGGCCGGTCTTATCGACCTTGATATCAACCAGCAGCAGAAAGCTCTCTTCATGTATGCTGCTGCCAGCATTCAGCCTGATTATGGCCAGTTTATCATGATGGCACGTCCCAAGCAGGGACAGACTCTCGATGAGCTTCGTGCTTTGGCTCTTGAGGAGGTCGCCAAACTTGCAGCAGGCGAGTTCGACGAGTCCATTATCAGTGCTACTATCAATAATATTAAGCTGGGCAAGATGAGACAGCTTGAAAGCAACAGCGCCCGCGCTATGAGCTATGTCAATGCTTTCATCAGCGGCATCGACTGGAAAGATGCAGCCAGCGAGATAGAACGTTACGAGGCCGTGACTAAGGATGATATCGTTGCATGGGCCAAGGAGTTTATATCCGATAACAATTACGCCGTAGTGTATAAGCACCAGGGTGAAGATACCAGCATACAGAAGATTTCCGCACCCAAGATTACTCCTATCGTGTCCAACCGTGATGCCCAGAGTGATTTCCTGGTGGAGATCAAGAACACCAAGGTGAAACCTATCGAGCCTGTTTTCGTGGACTTCAGCAAAGACATGTCCACTTTCAAGCTTGCCGAAGGAGTTGACGTGCTCTACAAGAAAAACGAGATCAATGACGTGTTCTCGCTTGATTTTGTGTACAATATCGGAACTGAAGACGACCCTGAGCTCGGCATGGCTTTCGATTACCTGCCTTATCTCGGTACCGCCGACAAGAGCGCAGAAGAGATAGCTGCACGTATGTATGAGCTTGCCTGCGATTTCCGAGCATCTGCCGGTTCCAACCAGTCAACCATCAGCATCAGCGGCCTGAGCGAGAATATGGCCGAGGCCCTCGCTATCGTACGTGATCTGGCATCCAACGCTGTCGGTAACGAAGCAATACTTGCCAACCTTAAGGCAGATGCTTTCAAGTCACGCATCGACGGCAAGAAGAGCCAGCGTAGTTGCTACTCGGCTTTGGTCAACTATGTGACTTACGGCCCCGAATTTATCAAGAAGATCAGTCTCAGCGATGCTGCACTTGCCGCGGTTAAGTCCGAAGAGCTGCTTCAGAAGGTCAAGGATGTTATTGCCAACGGTTGCGAGGTTTTGTATTACGGCCCCATGAGCGAGGCTGAATTTAAGGCTGCAGTTCCTTTCGAAGGCTCGTTCACGCAGCTTCCCGAGCGTTATCCTCAGATGCTGACCACTCCTGAGCCCGTGGTTTATATGGCCCAGTATGACGCACCTCAGATCTATTACCAGCAGTATTCCAACCGCGGCGAGAAGTTCGATGCCGCCAGTGAACCTGTAAGGACCCTCTACAATGAGTATTTCGGAGGCGGAATGAATGCCATCGTATTCCAGGAGATGCGTGAAGCCCGCGGTCTGGCGTACAGCGCCTCGTCAAGGCTCCGCAATCCTTCTTTCGCAGATGGGACCGTGTCCTTCAGCGCATTCATCGCCACCCAGAACGACAAGATGCGCCAGGCCGTCGAAGCATTTGACGAGATTATCAACAACATGCCGGAGTCCGATGCTGCATTTGCAGTGGCCAAGGACGCCCTTGACAGCCGCTATCGCACGCAGCGCACCACCGGCAGGAGCGTGCTCTGGAGCTATCGTCAGTGCCGTCGTATGGGCCTTCAGGAGCCTCTTGACCGTGCTGTGTACGAGGCCCTGCCTTCTCTCACTCTCGAGGATGTGAAAGCAGCTCAGCAGCAGTGGGTTAAGGATAGAACCTATGCTTATGCAATCTTGGGCGACATCAAGGATCTGGATACCGACTATCTCAAGACCCTCGGCCCTGTGAAGATCGTTTCTCTCGAAGAGATATTCGGATACTAGAATAGCTCGACGGGTATTTAAAATGGAGCGCCGGCATTCCGCTTGTTCGCGGTACCGGCGCTCCATTAATATATTGCGCTTACCTTAGAACTCGTAGCCTAGGCGGATGCCTATGGCGTGCGAGAATACGCCAGGGCCCAGCTGTTGGAGAATGTAGGTAGCACCTGCAAGGAAATTGTTGCGGGGCTCGCCGACACGAACACCAATGGTAGGAGACAGGTAAAGACCCTGTTTGATGGTGTAGCCAGCGTCCAAGTTCCAGTAGGGAACAGCCATCCTGGACTCCTGGGAAATGATGTTTCCGCGGGCGTCAAGATAAATGGGCAGAGCGAAACCTGCAGCACCGTACCTGGGAGACAGGCCAGCACCGACCTTGATAAACTCGCCGAAGCGGTAGCCGGCGATAAGGTCTGCCTGGGCGAAGAAACCCTGGGTCATGTTGTATCCGGGAGTGAGCTGGGTGGCGAACCAGAGACCTCTGTCGAGGCTGGGGAAGTCGATGTACTTAGCCCTGTTTGGGACCTCGGGAAGGTTATAGTCCTGGTGCTTGGCCTGTCCCATCAAAGAAGCGGGAATAAGCATCAGCGCGAGGCTGACGAAAAGAATCATCCTTTTCATAACAGTCCGTCCTCCTTAAGCCTTGCGCGAAGCTGGGGTACCAGCACTCGCACAGTTGTTCCTACGGTTACGTCGCGGTAATTGCGGCGGGTGCGGGTAGAACCGGCACGCTTGTCCTCCATGCTGATATATTTGCGGTATTCGCCGCGGTCCATGAAGAAAATGTCGAAGTAGTCCTGGTAACGCTGACGAGCGTTGACTTCGGTCATGATAGGACGCATGTTGTAGTCGGTGTTGCCCCGGGTGATGCCCTTGAACAACACATCATATACGGCCTGTTTCTTGGCCTGCTCCAGTGCATCGGTCTTGTTGCGGCCGGTTCCCCACACGCGAAGCGTGAGGCTGCCGTCCATCTCCTTGCTGATGCATTCGGTCTCCTGCGCAAAGGCTCCTGCGGTCAGGAGCAGCGCGAGCATTGCAAAAACTAACTTTTTCATATTATCACCACCAGCCGAAGCTGTTCATATTGTAATAATTGACAGGACGCTTGGCCATAGCCTTGCCGATCTCGCCCATTGCTGCGATTCTCTGGCTTTCGAGGCTTACGGAAGCATCAAACTGCTTCATTGCAAAATTCCACTCCCTGTTGTCGAGTTCCTTGACGCGGGTTGCGATGGTCTGTGAAAGAGCCATTGCCCCAGGCACAGCGGAAGAAAGGGGGTGAATCTGTGAGAGATAGCCGGCTGCCTCATTGGCTCCGCTCCAGTGCTGGTTGGCGTTCCATACGTGGGTTGCCATGTTCAAAAGCTGTGCGCCTTCGATGTCAATCTTCTGCTGGAAGATCTGCTCGGCGGCCCTCATAGCCTTGTCGAATGCATCTTTGCAGACGGTAGGGACGGTGAAGAGCAGGGCGATGGCCTCGTCATATTTATCCTGCCCGGCGAGAGCATTGGCCTCGCTGATGAGGAAGTCGATCTGGGTGTTGTACCACTCGATGATGCGGGTCTTTCCTGTCTCAATGAAGCGCTGCACTTCAGGAGTGTTAGCCTTGAGCATCTTGACTGCCTGCATATATGCTTTGGTGGTATTTGTGCCGGCTCCCTTTACCGGGTTGAGGGTGCATGATGCATAGAGGGTGCCGGTAGCTGCATCGCCTATGTACAGGGTAGGGCTCAGAGTGTAAGTCTGCATGGGGGGAGTGGTGGCGGTGACGTCATGCCCAAGTTCCACCATGTTGGCTGTGATAATAAAACGTGGATCGAAGCTGTCTCCGGCGAGACCGTTTTGGGTCACGATCTGGGTAAGCTTGTTCAGCACCACGTTGGAGGCTGCAGCAGGTATGTAGCTATTCTCCAGTATGACCGGAGTGAGTGCTATGCGGCCCATGTCATCCATCTTGCCCTTGTTGTTCTGGGCAATGGAAAGCACGCAAAGCGAAGCGAGAATAATACTTGCAAAAATCTTTTTCATAAGCTTTTACTATTTGTCACCGACGGTGATCCATACATCGCCGAGGCCTCTTGGAGAAGCGCCCACGGTTACATTGAGTTTCTTCCTGAGTTCACGTACGAGAGGCTTCACGAAGTCGTCTGCATCGATGGCAACGTCGCGGCCTTTGCGGTTCTGAGCGTACAGAGGGATGCGTACCTGGTTGAAACGGAGACGGTTGGCTGAACTTGCACCGGTGGTGAAACGTCCCTCTACGGTGTTGTCCTGCAGCCATTCCTCAATCCACTCGCCGAATTCATAATCTTCGCCGTCAATCTCGATGTCGTCGTCGAAGTAGAAGGGGCAGTTGTCGTAACGGAGGAAGGTAATGGTGATCTCGCGGCCGTTGGCGAACAGGTCGTCAAAGTGGTGCTGGAGTCCGCTGAGGAAGTTGTCTTTGAAGCTAAGGACGCATTCTTCCAGAAGGGAAGTCAGGGGCACGTTGGCTGCTGAACTTACGCCGGTGTTGCCGGAGATGATTTTGGAAGAATATGCATCGATGGCCTGAAGGTTGAAACTGACCTGCTTCTGGGGCCCAACGCGGTGGATTTCGTAGTCGAGATCAAGGATGATGTCGGCCCTGGCGGTACGGCGGAGTCTTTCGAGAGGAGTCTCCTCAATCTCGCCGCCGGAACGTCCGGTCATCATGGCCATTTCAGCATCTTCGGTCTGGAGCCGCTTGAGCTCCTGCTCGAGGCTCTGGATAGGGAAATCGTTCTTGGCCATGAAATCAGCCATGGCGGAAACCAAAGTGCGTATGTCGGCATTCTCCTTCATCGCCCTTGAATAGTCGGGAGACGAAACCGTCTCGCCCATAGTATTAACCTGTTGCACATAGCCGTAACGTTCGCAGAAAGCATCGGCCGGTACAACCATGATGGTAGGTTTCTTGGCCTGGGACCAGCCCATGAACTGGCAGGCGAGCAGCAGTGCTGCAATTGCAAGAGATTTTTTCATATTCTAGAATCCGGAACTAAGTTTACGTGCGATGCCGTCGGCTTCGAGCTTGCGCTTGAGGTTGTCGTACATGACTTGTACGTATATGCCGACTTTATAGCCTCCCTTGACTTTGCGCCTGTCAGTGCCGGAGGGCACACCGTCGGTAGTCATGCTCACATATGCGAGATACGGACCGCCGGCAGCAAAGAAGGTCTGGAAATAATCCTCGTGGGAGGCAAGAGTGTCGGGATTCGGGCAGATGGGAGGCGTACTCATTGCTGTCGCGCTTCCGGGAAGACCCCTGAAGATGCAAGCGTGTACGGCATTCTCTTTGGCGGCCATAGTAGCTGCGTCCACAGTCCTGCCGAAGCCCCATACCTTGACGAATTTTGTTCCGTCAACGCCTACTTTTTCGGTGGTGATTTCGTAGTTATCCCAGCTCTTGAATGACTTTCTGCGGTCTTTGCTCTGGGCGTTGGCACTCACTGCCGAGAATGTCATCAGCAGCGTGAGCGCGATCATAAGAGTTTTTCTCATATAGCACTGATTATTAGAATGTCCATTTCAATCCGAACTGGATGCCCAGTCCGCTTTTGTGGCCGACTTGCTCGTTATACATTTTGTACAAAGGCCCCTGCAGGGTAAGTACGTCAAAGTATGCCTTGGCAAACACTTGCAAGGGGTATGCCACATTGACGGCTGCCCTTACACCGGGCTCCAGCACAAGTGCGGACTCGCGTAGGAAGCGGTCGTTGGATTTGTCGCTGTTGGAGTAGCCCATATGCTCGCCGCCTATCATTGCGTAAGGCATGATTTCAAACATCCTGGTGAGGTGGAGACCATACCCGAAGCCGAGTCCGACGAACAGGGGCAGGTAATCGGACTTGCCCAGGTCGATGCTGCCGGACAGGAGGAAGTATGACATGGAACCGACGTTGCTGACGTTCATGAGGTAGTCAAGATCAAGCCCGATTCCGACGCTGTTGCCGAGTCCGAGGAACTTGGGCCCGAGGGCGACACCGATACCTGCGTCATTGGACTGCTTGATGGTCCAGCCTTCGTCGATATTGGCTATGCCGGAAATCTGATAGAACTTGGATGGCTCCGTCTCGCCGATAGACATGCCGGTATTGCTGGAAATCTCGGTGGCGCGCAGGAAGCCGCGCTTTACCGACTTGAGGTTGCCGTTCCTGTCTTCGGTGTATGAATATGCCCTGTAGCGGTCGCCGTTTTTGAGCCCTTCTTTAGTACCGATCTTGGCTCTGAGCGGACGTTTGCCGATGATGGAGACTGCGACTTCCCATGCCGGAATGCGGTTCTCAAGGCCGGTGATGAGGTTGCCCATACATGATTCGGCAGCCTCTTCGACGCTGCTGCCGGTGCCGGCAGATGTAGCCCTTGCTACGGGAATCATGGGAATGTCAAGATTCCTGAATGCACGATTCTTGGCTTCGCGTGCGGCCTGGTCGTCATCGTCATAGATCCAGCACTGCTCATAGAAACTGTCGAGTGCGTCACGATCCATGCCGATTTTGTATGCATAAGCCTGGGCGTTAGTGGTCCAGTAAACATTGCCCTTGGAGTCGGTGTTGCGCTCTATCTTGTAGAAGTCGGTGAGGACGATGTAGCTGCCGCTCACGAGCCCGTGACCAAGGTCGCCCAGTGCATCAGTTCCCACGCGTGCTGCGCGTGCATTGATGACATCCTGATCCTTGGCGTCATAGTTGCCGCGGTAACGTACAGTCTTGTCGTCCATCATGCCATTGGAGTCGCGGTTGAAGATGGATGCGAGGATCTCGCGTGCGAAGGCGGTATTCGCTACCACCTCGTCAACTTCAGTCTGCGACACGCCCTCGGTGCGGGTCTTGGGCATGCGCAGCGACTTTGTACGTATGTTGTTGATGTCGTACTTGTCGCCAAGGCTGAATCCGCTGACAGCACGTTGGGTGTTGCTGTCGTAAGAGTCACCTCGCTGGATGTTCACAATCGAGACGCTGTTGCGATTGTAATTGCTGGTTACAACTTCCTTGATCTTCTCCTGAGCAGATGCGCTCCAACAGACCAAGACCAAAGAAAGAACGGAAAGAAGAGTGTTTCTCATCATAGGTATAAATTAATTAGATATAATCTCGGGTACCGGAGACATTTTGTATCCAAGGCGGTGGAGTTCGCAGCATGCTCCTATTCTGAACATTGTGCCATAGATGCGGGCAAGTGCGTAAAAGCCGTCTTTGCTCCAGGTCTCTATGCCCTCATGGCGCATAAGCCCCATGGCTGCGAGAGCGCAGCTGTCCATAGTGTCGGACAGCTTTTTGGAAAAAACCGGTTGAAGATGCAGGTACGGGCCCAGGATATATTCATCCATATCGTCCCAGCCGCGAGGACCGTAGTAGCTCTTGTAAGGCTTGTCTTTGCAATTATCCCAGTCGGTGTCCCAGTCGTGGGCTACGCCCATTCCAAGAAAAGCAGCCCAGGCTATGGCCGCTTCGGGATATGAATTGAAATTCTCGACTGCGTCGGCAATGTAATCTTTGGCGAAGGCCGCCCATCGGCCCTCAAGGTCAGGGGAGGAGAGCAAGGTGTCGCCGCAGAAACCGGCGCTCCTGCAGAGTTTCAGCAGCCCGTCCTGCAACGTGCTCTCGAAACTGTTGAGTCTCTGGATGTCCATATGAGTCACAAATATAATAAAATTTGTTAATTTTGTGACGTGACAGAGCATATTGTAATAATGGCAGGGGGTGTCGGAAGCCGGCTCTACCCCTTGAGTACCCCTGAACATCCAAAGCAGTTTCTGGATTTATTAGACTGCGGCAAGACTCTTATACGCCTCACTTATGAGCGCTTCCTGGCCGTTAATCCGGAGGCCCGTTTCTGGGTGGTTACTTCTGCGGCGTATGTACATTTCGTAAACGAGCAGATACCTGAGATCCCTTCAGAACAGATAATTGCTGAACCGGCAGCACGCAACACTGCACCCTGTATTGCGCTTGCCTGCTGGAAGATACACAAGAAGTACCCCGATGCCAATATCATAGTGACGCCCTCCGACGCCTATGTGCCGGATGTGCAGGCGTTCGCGAGCACCGCACGTACGGCGCTTGACTTTACAGCGTCGCAGGATGCAATAGTGTGCATAGGCATACGCCCGTCGTCTCCACATACCGGATATGGTTACATTCAAGCCCCCGGAGATGCAGGGACTGTGGTGAAGGTGGAATCTTTCAAGGAAAAGCCGGACAAGCAGACAGCGGAACGTTATCTTGCGGAGGGGGGATACTGGTGGAATGCAGGCATCTTCGTATGGAATCTGGCTACCGTAGAGCAAGAATTGAGAAAATTTGCTCCAGGCATCACTTCGATGATGGACAGGATGGCTCCAGCGCTTTTTACGCCGTCGGAGGGGCAGACTCTTGCTGAGTTGTTCCCTCAGTGTGAAAAGATTAGCATTGATTATGCTGTGATGGAGAAGTCGTCGAAAGTGTACGTGCTGGCTGCCGACTGGGAGTGGAGCGATCTGGGAAGTTTTGAAGCAATTGAAAAAATTCGCGGAAAAATTTTGCATTTTTAGGAAAAGGTTCTATCTTTGCAATCCCAAACACAGAGGAGGACTCGTTAGCTCAGTTGGTAGAGCATCACACTTTTAATGTGGGGGTCTCGGGTTCGAGCCCCGAACGGGTCACAAAATTGAAATATTGCTTCCTTAGCTCAGTTGGTAGAGCACCTGACTCTTAATCAGGGTGTCTAGGGTTCGAGCCCCTAAGGGAGCACTTAACTGAGGGCTTAGCTCAGTTGGTTTAGAGCGCCTGCTTGACAGGCAGGAGGTCATCAGTTCAAATCTGATAGTTCTCACCAAAACAGGCAATCCGGAAGGGTTGCCTGTTTTGGTGAGAACAATTTGTATCCATTTCTTTTGTATCTTTGCAGTGGTTTGCGGTTGCCCGGGAGAGGGCATTGAAAGGGAAGCCGGTGTGAATCCGGAACTGTGCCCGCAGCTGTATCATCCTTAACGGCGCATACAATGCCATTGGAGCAGAGGCTCCGAGAAGGCCTGCGCCGGGAGAAGTCAGAAGACCTGCCGCAGACAAGTTTAACAGAGGGGCTCGGGGGCAAGTCCCGGTAAAAACGTTTTACGATGAAAAAAGCATTGCTTTTTCTGTGCACCGCAGCTTTAGCCTTCGCGTGTACAAAAGACCTTGAACCGTCCAGGGATATTCTGCTGGACGGCGACAAAGTAGATGTGGGAGCTTATTCCCGTTCCTGCAGGAAACTGTTCGTCCTGAACGAAGGAGGCTATGGCTCAAACAATTCAAGCCTCGATTTCCTGCGCTTTACCGACGGTAACTATGTCCGGGGCGCCTTCCGGAAAATGAACCCCGACGTAGCCGGAGGCCTGGGCGATGTGGGGAATGACATAGTCGTCAACGGCAACGAACTTTGGATAGCGGTCAATAATTCCGGCATAGTGGAGGTGGTCTCGGCTGAGGATGAAAGAGAACTGGCCGCGACTCAGGTCCCTACGCCTCGCAATATTGCGTTCGACGATAAATACGCCTACGTCACATCTTGGTCCGGGGCCTTTGCATCTTCTACCGATTACTCCAATCCTAAGGGACATGTATACCGTATCGATCTTGCTACAAAGAAGGTGGAGGGGTCGGTCGAGGTCGGCTATCAGCCTGAAGGCATAGCATATTATGACGGGAAACTGTATGTTGCAAATTCCGGCGGAATCTCTAGCCAGCTACCGCCCGCTTATGCTTATGACAATACGGTGAGCATTATCGACGTCTCAAGTTTCAAACTTGTTCAGACAGTTGAAGTTGCAGTCAATCTTAAAAGCGTGTATTCTGATGGTAATGGAGCAATATATGTGACGTCGATGGGCAATTTCTTCGATGTCCACACCGGTCTATATTGCCTTCTTGCTTCCGACCCGTCGAAGCCTATGGCTGTGGGTGGCCAGCCTTTAAAGCCTGAGGCCGTACATGTGAGTTGTTCGTGTATATCGGACGGTACTGTGTATTGCATCGGTACGGCTGACGAGTATGATTGGAAAGCCTCTCATACTTACTATCTATGGTCATGCAAGCTTAACGAAAACAGCAAGGACTCTTTCCGGGTTGATTTGTATCCTCAGACATTTACCGGTGTCCCTTACGGGATGTACTTGCTTAGCGACAACAGTAATAATAAATGTCTTGTGCTTGGAGATGCCGGCGATTATTTCAACCCGGGTACTGTGAGCGCATACGACCTCGCGAATGAGACCAAGCTCTGGAGCGTCACAGCCGGAGTCTGTCCCGGCCATTTCGCCATCTGGTAGGCAATGATCCTCCCGCTGCTCTGCAGCGCCTTTCTGTTTATACAAGAGGCGGACACACTGAAGGCCTCGCGGGTGAGCGGCACCCGCGAGCGCCCGGTGTTGCTTCCTTATGAAGAGGCCGACTTGCGGAAGGAAGCCGCAGCATCTGCGGGGCTTGACGATGTGCTTCGCCGCTTTACGGGAGTCCAGCTTAAAGATTACGGAGGTGCCGGAGGACTTAAGACAGTAAATGTCAGGAGCCTCGGGAGCGAGCACGTGGGCGTGTTCCTGGATGGAATCCAGATAGAAAACGCCCAGAACATGCAGGTGGATCTGGGGCGCTTCTCGGCGGATGATATTGACGGTATAGCGCTGTTTACCGGGCAGAAGGTTCTGCGGCTTCAGACGGCCAAAGAATATGCCGCCGGCGCCTCTCTTTACTTAAGGACAGCCGCTCCCGCCTCAGACCGCATCAGCGTCAAGTTGCGTGGCGGTCCTTTCGGGACGGTGTCGCCATCGATACGCCTTGACAAACTGGGAGCAAGGGTGCGTGCAAGCTCCTCAGCTTCTTTTGTTTATAGCGACGGACGTTATAAGTATCCATATTTCGATACCTGCCTGGTGCGTGAAAATGCTGACATACGCAGCTTGCGACTGCAGACTCGGCTGTACGGCAAAATGGACGGAGGTGAATGGAACATGATGCTATATACCTACGGCTCCGAAAGGGGACTTCCGGGACCGGTGATACGCAGGGCTGCAGGTTTTCCGTTCAGCGCTGAAAGGCAATCAGATCAGGACTTGTCCGTTCAGGGAGCCTGGACAAAAGATTGGAGCAATCGTTATTCTATTGCTCTCAGGGCCAAGTGCGCTTATAATTATACGCACTATGCCACACATCCGGAGAAGAATCCCATGGCTCTGCCCTATGATTTACGCTACCGCCAGTATTCTGCTTATTGTTCTGCAGCCCAGAGCTTTGCGTTCACCAGCTCGCTTTCTGCAGACATGTCGTGCGACCTGCAGGGCAACTGGCTGGACTCTCCTGTGCATGGGAACAGTCCGTCCCGGCTCACGGTGACATCGGCGTTGGCGCTGAAGTTTGACGCCGGTCCGCTGCGTATTGCCGGCACGCTGGCCTGGCAAGGCGCTTATGATCATTATCCTTCGTGGCGCGATGCCTGGATGCCATCTATTGGTCTTACCTGGGAGCCACGCCCCTGGCTCGGGCTGGACGCTTATGCGCGCCGAAGCTACCGGCTACCGTCTTTCAACGACCTTTATTACACTCTGGCAGGCAACACTTCGCTGAATCCCGAATCAGCCCTTCAATTGGGCGCAGACTTGAGATTGTCCAATGAGTCCATGGCGGAAGGGCTGGCGCTGGAGCTGAGACTTTCTCCGTATTTCAACCGGGTGTCTGATAAAATAGTAGCAATTCCCACAATCTCACAGTTCCGATGGACCATGCTGAATATTGGGCTGGCCGATATTACAGGCCTGGATGTCAGGTCCGTAGCTTCGTTCTCGGCAGGGCGTTGGAAGTTGCGCGGAGTGCTGCGCTATAGCTTCCAGCAGGCGCTTGACCATAGCGTCCCCGGATCCCTTACCTTCGGGAACCAGCTCCCTTATGTTCCCAAGCATAGCGCAACGGCTGATTTAGACTTTGAATGGAAGGGGTGGCGCTTGTTTTGGGAAACACTGTTTACCGGCGAGCGTTGGTCTCGCAGTGCTAACATCCAGGATTATCATATACCTTCCTGGAGCATAAGCGACGTGGCCTTGTCGAGGCGTGTTGCCCTCAAGTCGGGGGCCGAACTCAACATTTCCTTGCGCTGCTCAAATGTATTCGGCTTGCATTATCAGGTGGTCCAGGGCTATCCCATGCCGGGACGTTCGGTCTCGGCAACTCTGGATTTCAAATTCTAGACAGGGTAAGTCCCGGCACCGGTGAATTCAAACAAGTCGGACGGGGCAATGCACAGCTGCAATCCGCGGACGCCTGCGCTGATATAGATGCTGTCGTACAGCAGAGCGCTCTCGTGGATAAAGGTGGGGAGTGGTTTCTTCATGCCGATGGGGGAGCAGCCGCCGCGAATGTATCCGGTCAGTGGCAGCAGTTCTTTCACATGAATCATCGCGCAGCTTTTGTTGCCGGAAATTCTGGCCGCCACTTTAAGATCGACCTCCAGCGAACCCGGAATAACGCACACGAAAAGACCGGTCTTGTCGCCCCGGAGCACAAGAGTCTTGAATACCATGTCTATGTCTTCACCCAGCTGGGCGGCTACATGGCCGGCGTCAAGATGCTCTTCGTCAACCTCGTATGTGACTAGTGAATACTTGATGCCGGCGGCGTCCAACAGGCGTGCAGCATTTGTCTTCTCTACATTTGTCTTGCTCATCCGATGTTAGAATTGGAAGTAGATAAATGGTTGTGTATCAGCAGTGACGAATTGATACAGGATGAAAACTATCAAAGCTGAGACAACAGCCATGACCGGCAACGGAAGGGAAGCGAATCCAAGGCGGTAACGTCTCTTCCACCTGGCCGGCACGAGATGAATAATCATGCCCGCGACTACGAGTGCAAACACTTTCCAGTATCCTGCGCACACATCGGGTATCACTGACAGGTCCCAATGTGAACCAATCTGCGTGACCATGTTGCGGGCTGTCTCCCAGGCCACCTGGTTAGCCGTAGCCGGGTCGAGGTTGGATCCGCTGCGGAAGAACAAACGGGTGAAGGTGATGAATGTGAAGGTCTGTGCAATGGCCCAGACAGTGCCAAGCCAGGCTGTGGCGGCGTCCCTCCGCTTTGTAATTGTGACCCTCTTGAAACCTTTGACAGGCGTCCCTCCGATGCGCATCTTGATGCTGTCCATGCCGCTTGAAGGAGCTCCCATGGCGTCGGGCCTGAACAGGTGGTATATGAAGCGGACCATAGTGCCTGCAAATACGACGGCCATCCATACTGACAAGATGCGCCATACTGGCTGGGGCTCGAAGTGGCAAAGTGCTGCTAGCCCGATGGCGCATATGCCGGTGAGCAGCAAACGTATGCCCCATTTCATGTCTTTCCACAGAATGTATATGACCATCCCGATTCCGTTCAGGCCTCCCCAGATAATGAAATTCCAGCTTGCACCGTGCCACATACCTCCGAAGAGCATGGTGATGAAACGGTTGATGTTTGAGAACAGTTTCTTGCGGCTGCCTTCCTTGAAATGGGCCAGGAGCAGCATCACTCCTCCGCAGGTCACCAGAACTACTGAGACCACCCAGCTGCCGGAGAGGATAAGTGCGATAAGAGCGAACAGGATGATCCAGAAGTAGGTGCCGAAAGTGGCATTCCTGTTGCCTCCAAGGGGAATGTACAGATAGGATCTGAGCCAACGGCTGAGCGACATGTGCCAGCGTCGCCAAAAGTCCTGAGGATTGGGGGCCTTGTAAGGGGAGTTGAAGTTGACCGGGAGATAGAAACCCATCAGCATGGCCACGCCTATAGCGATATCGGTATATCCGGAGAAGTCTGCATAGACTTGCAGCGAATACGCAAACAAGGCGGCAAGGTTCTCAAAGCCGGTGAACAGCAGCGGATTATCGAATACGCGGTCAATGAAATTGACAGCAATGTAGTCACTCAGGATTATCTTCTTGGCAAGTCCGTTCAATATCCAGAACACTGCCACTCCGAACTGCCTCCTGCTCAGCGAGAAGCTCTTGTAGAGCTGCGGGATGAATTCCGACGCCCTCACAATAGGTCCGGCTACCAGCTGGGGGAAGAAGCTAACGTAGAAACCGAAGTCCAGTATGTTCTTTACCGGCTTCACGTCTCCTCGGTACACGTCAACGCTGTAGCTGATAATCTGGAAGATAAAGAACGATATGCCCACCGGCAGCACTATTTTGTCCACGTCGAAGCGCTCGCTGCCGGTAATCATGTTGCCCAGTTGGGCGAACACATCCACTACTTTAAACTCGTTTCCTGTGAGGCTGTGCAGGACGTCTGCAAGGAAATAAGCGTATTTGAAATAGCAGAGCAGGCCGAGGTCGATGCAAATGCTGAGGATCAGCCATGCCTTGCGCCCGGCGCTGCCTTCGGCTTTCCGGGACATGCGCCGTGCAATGAAAAAGTCGGAGCAGATTACGAAAAGCAGTATCAGTATGGACAGGCCGCTGGTCTTGTAATAGAAGAAAAGGCTTGCGAAGAACAGGAATACATTGCGCAGATGACGCCTGCTTCCCACCAACGCGAAGATGGCATAGACAACACCAAAGAAGGCCCAGAAGTAGAATTGGGTGAAAACGAGCGGAGAGCCGGGGTCGAATGCAAATAGTTTCTCCATCACACTATCCTTCACATTCCCGCATTAGTGCGGTATATAACAAGTCTCCCAGAAGCTGGTAACCTTCCTTTGTAAAATGCAGTCGGTCGTTCTTCATCAGTCCGGCGTCGCGCCATGCCTCGGCGCTGCAGTTCCCGCCCATGAGGGAAAACAGGTCCCAGACGGCGCCGTTGTACTCCTGGGCAAGGTCGAACATAGCCTGACGCACTGCTTTGCCATTGTCATTGTGCACCATGTGACGGCGGCTCCAGCGCCAGGAGTCGTTGTTGGTAATAAAGACAAAGCAGCAGTCGGGAGACTGCTCCAGGATGAGCCCCAGCAGCTTACGGTAATGGGATTTGAAACGTTCCGGGTCGAAGTCCTTGGCTGGACAAGCTGAATCATTGATGCCGAGCCCGAGTATGGCCAGGTCGGGATGGACCCTTGAAAGCTCCCTTACAAACTCAGGGCAACGTTCGGTCCAGGTTGTGGTCCTGGCGCCGTTGACGCCGGTGGATATGTAATGAACGCCGCCAGGTGTGTATTCAGGCAAAATGCCGGTAACCATAAAATACTGTCCCTCTTTGAGCCGAGGCTCGAAAATAATGCTGTCCACTTCAGCAGGGAACGATGCCACGAAACCGTTCAGCATAGGGTCTGCAGTGCATCGGAGAGTGTCGGTGCCGGCAATCACGCATGGAGCTTCTGCATCTTCGGAAGCTTGTCCGAGTATGTGTATTCCCGAGAAACCGCCGGGCATTTTGAGGCTGAACGATGCAGTGCTGTCGGCTGTATAGGCCGCTATGCCAGTAATGCCGTAATATGGCTTCACAGGCATCTTGCGGTTAGGCCTTGAACTCAGGCTGCCGATCCACTCTCCCGTGTAGGACACGTTGTACGAATGGTCGTAATTCGTCTTGGCGAGGGGATAGGGGAAGATATACCCGCGCCCTCCGCAAGGATAGTGTCCCAGAGAATCGAAGTTGTGTCTCATGCGCGAAGAAAACCATCCGGCCTGTACATGAGAACCTCCTATATGCCAGATGGTTACACTGCTGTCCGGGGACTCCTTGCAGGCCTTTAGCCTGGCGGCGAAGCGCTCGATGGAACTATGGTCGCCGGGGAAGTGCAGGACTGAACTGTCTGCCGGCACATCAACAAACTGGGCGTGCATGCTCATGCAACACAACAACGCCAAAACCAGAACCGCTGCCTTTCTCATCGCTGCGAATCGCCTTTTTTACGCCAGCAGTAGTAGTCGTAGTAAAGCATCAGGGACTCAAAAAGCATGTTGCCCATTGCTTCAGCTCCGCGTGGCGTGAAGTGAACATAGTCTGTGCCGGCAAGCGAAGGTCTGGCCTTTACCCATTCCACCATTGATCCGTTGCCGCCCATGGCCTGGTACAAGTCCCAGTAAGCCGCTCCAGTGTTGTTGGCGGCCGCTTTGAGCGAATCTACCATCATGGGAAGATGGGGATAGGTGACCATCTTGCCTTTAACGTTGACCGACATGTCGGACGGGCCAATGAAGAGGATGGCCGCTCCCGGTGCCAGAGAACGTATGTGCCGTATCTGATTCTCAACGGAAGTTTTGTACTCGGATATAGCTTTTGGGGTCTTGCGGTAGGGCATTGAATTGCCGCCGAACTGCAGGATTATCATCTTCACGTTCTCTTCTTCGACGAAATCCTTTATCTGGGCGGAATTCATCCGGGTGAAAACGGTGCCGGAGCACCCGCGCATGGGGATGTTGTCGAGGCTTACGCCCAGCGTATCGTCGAGCTGCATGCCATATATGTCGGCGCTGCCCCAGGCGGAGAAGCGCACCGAGGTGCTGCTGTCGGGCAGATCTACAACTATGCGTCCTACGCCGGAAGGGTCGGTGACGGGGGAGAGCTTGTACTGTTTGCCGTTGCACTTTACGTTGAGGCTTCCGCCCACGTTGCCGGCCATGAGAGTCAGACGCTGGAAATGACGGCTCGGGCTACGGTTGCTCTTGACGGAACTAACTGTGGTATATACACTTGTGTCCATCCTGGCGCACTGCCCCATGATGCCGTATCTGCCGCCGCTCCTGCGTCCTCCCTCGCCGAAAACGAGGGCCCTGCTCAGGTTGGCCGTCGATGATTCCGATACGCAGAGTGTGTAATATGGACGCCCGAAAGGAAGCAGTCCCGGACCACCGCCGCCAAATTTGCTCTGAAGCCCTGCTCTGATGGTAGAGGATATGCGGTCCTCCTCCAGCTGGCTGTCGCCGTAGTGAAGGATGCGGACTTTCTTGTTGCGGGCATTGTCAAGCGACTTGAAGAAAGGATCGAATAGGCTTATGTCCGAATCGGGGAAATGAATTCTGGCGGGATTCTCGTTAAAATATGACTCGAAGCGGTCTTGCTCCGCCTGCCTGATGTCGGCCATGCGCTGCTGTAGTAATTCCTCCGGTGAAGGACCTGCCGCTTCCTTTTCAGACTTGAAAAGCGATGCGCTTATTTCCTTGATTGTAGGGAAGTTGAGAGTAGTGCCCAACAAGTTTACACCTTCTTCCGGGAAGAGGTAACTTATCCCGGCAAGAAGTGCGAAAACTGAAAATATAAAGATTAAAACCTTATGTCTTGCCATATCAGAGGGCAAATTTAAAACAAATTATTATATTTGTGAGATTAATTGTAATACTTATGAAGACTAGCACCAAGGTTGTCAGTTTTATTTTGGCCATTCTGCTGCTTGCAGCCGCGGCATTTGTGTATTTTAAGTTTTATTTCGTACTTGGCGAGGGCGTCAAGGCCGGCGAACTCAATCAGATAGTGTACAAAGGCTGGGTATGGAAAACATATGAAGGCCGCTTGATACAGACCGGATTCAAGGGTGCCAAGCAGGGCTCCGGTATCCAGTCCAACGAGTTCAATTTCTCGGTTGTCGACAAGGCCGTGGCCGACTCCCTGATGAGGTGCAGTGGCAAAAACGTCGAGCTTAAATACAAAGAATACAACGGAATGTTGCCTTGGAGAGGCATGCAGCACTATATCGTGTATGAGATTTTGTCTGTAGGAGAGAGCGCTGCATCGTCTGATCTGCCCGTTGTCGTCCCCAGTCTTGAAGAGATTTAATCAGACCTTTAATGGATAAAGTCAAAATAGTCGAGATCAAGAAGAGTGTCTTCGAGAACAACGACAAAGATGCCGAAAGGCTGCGTGGAGAATTGAAAAGCAAGGGCGTGTACCTTCTGAATCTGATGTCTTCGCCCGGCAGCGGCAAAACAACCACACTTATTAAAACTATTAACCTGCTGAAGGACAAGCTGCGAATAGCGGTCATGGAGGCCGATATCGACAGCGATGTGGATGCAATCAAAATCAAGGAAGCGACCGGCATTCAGTCCATTCAGCTGCATACCGGCGGCATGTGCCATCTGGATGCCGAGATGACCCGCCAGGGCCTTGACAATCTTGACCTCGACGGTACTGACCTGGTGATCCTTGAGAATGTCGGCAACCTGGTATGTCCGGCGGAATTCGATACCGGTGCGGTGCGCAACGCTATGATACTGTCGGTGCCCGAGGGTGACGACAAACCGTTGAAGTATCCTCTGATGTTCTCAGTATGCGACGTGGTGGTAGTCAATAAGATAGATGTGCTGCCGTATTTTGATTTCAATCTCGGAAAATGCAAGGAGTACGTGCGGATGCGCAATCCCCACGCTGAAGTCATACCCATCTGTGCTCGTACCGGCGAGGGAGTGGATGCATTCGCATCCTGGCTTCTGGACCAAGTTAGTATCTGGAAACAATAACAAATTCCACA
Source organism: Bacteroidales bacterium (assembly GCA_017634595.1). Lineage (GTDB taxonomy): Bacteria > Bacteroidota > Bacteroidia > Bacteroidales > UBA932 > Cryptobacteroides. Next base: position 105,910 of record JAGBNC010000036.1, on the reverse strand, counting down.
TAATTATATGCCTGAAATGTCAAGCAAGTTCGTCCCTAAGCATAAGGGCGACAAGAATCCCAATCCCAAGATTATCAAATTCGTAAGGAAAGTAACGGACCGTATTCCCGGAAAGATCAAAATGACCACAGACGACCCCGAATACTGGGGCCTCGCGTGTATTTTCGAGGATGAGATGGACCCCATAACGAGGGAGGCCTCTCTGGATCTGCTCCTGGATGTAGTATCCAAAAAGCCCCTCACTGTCCGTGAGCACCATCCCTACAAAGAACTGGTGGAATGGAACCACAAAAAGCACTACGCATCTACTGACGAGGCATTCGATGCCTTGCTCGACAAGATAGCGTATTTCGGTCTTCTGGAATACGACTACGGTGACAAATATACCAAAGACGGTCCCGTGCCCGGCACGACCTACAACAGGGAAGACCGGGAGTATTGGGTGCCTATGTTCGTCCCCGGCTCGGCAGAATATACCAATATGAATACCGACCTTATGGACAAGCATCCCGAACTGGCCATGTTCTTCGAGCGAATGACTTTCCTCCCGTTGGAGAAGATTACGCCCATGGTCCCTATGGGAGGTTCAGGCATAGGTATGCACGTCATTCCGGTGGAGAAAGCTATCTCACTGGAGAATCAGTCCGTTGATATAGAGCACATTTCATACTGGCTCAAACGTTATGAGGGCCATATCGGCGTGGGTATCTGCTCCTGCCGCTACGGGCGCAAGAAACTCGACGAAGGCTGTGCCGACGACTACCGCGACTGGTGCATCGGCGTGGGCGACATGGCTGATTATCTGAGAGAAACAGGCCGCGGCCACGACATCACGTACGATGAGGCCATGGCTATCCTCAAGAAGGCTGAGGATCATGGATTCGTGCATCAGATTACCAATATCGACGGCGAGGGCAAGATATTCGCCATCTGCAACTGCAACGTCAAGATCTGCAACGCACTGCGTACTTCGCAGTTGTTCAATACGCCCAATATGTCCCGCAGTGCCTACGTGGCTGAAGTCGAGAAATCCAAGTGCGTGGCTTGTGGGCGCTGCGTGGAGTACTGCCCTGCAGGGGCCGTGAAGCTTGGGCAGAAACTCTGCACCAAGCACGGAGAGCAGACCTATCCTAAGCAGGAGCTTCCCGACGCAGTCAAATGGGGGCCGGAGAAGTGGAATGAAGACTACCGCGACCGCAATCGCATCAACTGCTATCCTACCGGTACCGCTCCCTGCAAGACCGCCTGCCCGGCGCATATTGCCGTCCAAGGCTATCTTAAGAAGGCTGCCGAGGGCAAGTACAAAGAGGCACTGGAGCTGATCAAGAGGGAGAATCCATTCCCGGCCGTGTGCGGACGTATCTGCAACCGCCGTTGCGAGGATGCCTGCACCAGAGGTACGATAGACCAGCCAATAGCCATCGATGCTGTCAAGAAATTCATCGCCGAGCAGGATATGCACGCTGAGACTCGTTTCGTGCCCGAGGTCAACATCTGCTCCAATGTGCAGGACCGTTGGGAAGAGAAGATAGCAATCATCGGCGGCGGCCCCGCAGGCCTGAGCTGCGCCTACTATCTGGCTACCATGGGATACAAGCCCACAGTGTTCGAGAAGAACGAAGAGCCCGGTGGAATGCTGCGTTACGGCATACCTTCTTACAAACTGGAGAAAGATGTCATCAAGGCTGAGATCGATATTATGAAAGAGATCGGCGTCGATATCAAGACCGGCGTAGAAGTGGGCAAGGATATAACTATTGCGCAACTCCGCGAACAGGGCTACAAGGGCTTCTATGTAGCTATCGGTTGTCAGGGAGGCCGTCTGCCCGGTATCTCAGGCGAGACTCTGCCCGGTACCACGACGGCCATCGACTTCCTGCACGATGCCAACTGCGGAAAGGTTAAAGTGAGCGGCAAGGTGGTAGTAGTGGGCGGCGGCAATGTCGCTATTGACGCGGCACGTGTGGCTATGCGCAGTGGCGCTTCCGAGGTCACCATGCTCTCGCTGGAGACCGAAGATATCATGCCCGCATCCCTTGAGGAACGCGCCGAGGCCCGTGAGGACGGAGTTGTGATCAATCCGGGCTGGGGCCCGAAGGAAGTGCTCGGCGAAGACAAAGTAAGCGGTATCGTATTCAAGAAGTGTACGTCGGTGTTCAATGCCGACCACAAATTTGCTCCCCAATACGATGAGAACGAACTCATTACGCTCGATGCCGACATGGTCATTTTTGCTATCGGCCAGACCGTAGTCCTGAAAGACCTGCTCAAAGATACCAAGGTGGAGTTCTTCCGTGGCGTATATCCTGTTGCTGACAAGCTTACATACCAGACTGCGGAACCCGACATATTCGTAGGCGGAGATGTGTTTACCGGTCCCAAATTCGCAATAGACGCCATTGCCGCCGGAAAGGAGGCAGCCGAGTCGCTGCACCGCTTCGTGCAGCACGGCCACATGACCATAGGGCGCAACCGCCGCGACTTCATCGAGCTGGACAAGAAAGACATCCTTGTAGAGTCCTACGATAATTCCTCCCGCCAGGATCCTGGCGTAAGCCCGGCTGTGGACAAGTTCCATGAGTATCACGGGACTCTGACAGAAGAGCAGGTGCGCAAGGAAACGGCACGCTGTCTGTCATGCGGCGCATCCGTGGTGGATGAGAACCGCTGCATCGGCTGCGGCATCTGTACTACCAAGTGCGGATTCGATGCGATACATCTGCACAGGGTGCATCCCGAGGCAAGTCACCTGAGGACATCGGAAGACAAATTCAGCGGGATATTGCCCTACATGATCAAGCGCACGGGAAAGATACTTTTCAAGAAGAAGTAAAACTCCATGCACGAATTAGGCATAGTCTTTTACATAATCCGCGACGTCAAGGAAGCCGCTGAGCGCAATCATGCCGGTCATGTTTCGGCAGTCGTCATGAACATAGGGGAAGTCTCGACCATTATCCCTGAGTATCTTACCGACTGCTGGCGCTGGGCTGCCGACAAGGAGGAACTCCTGAAGGGCTGCGAGTTGAGGATAAACATCATACCGGCCGTAACGCATTGTGATGCTTGTTCCGGCGAATATGAGACCGTAAAATACGGTAAAAAGTGTCCTCACTGCGGCAGTGAAAGCACCTGGCTGCTTCGTGGCAACGAAGTGGAAATCAAAGAAATAGAAGTTACATAATATGTGTTGTTTTATTGTCCCTCTAGTAGAGGCTGCTGCGGTTTCAGTTTACCGCAAGCTTAACTCCGCAACAATTAAACAGTCCGATGCTCCGGCTCTTAAACGCAATGTCCCTGCATTGGAAAAAATGTTGTGGGGAGGCTCCGTTATGCTTATAATTGACCATATAATCAACGGAGAGTTAAGTTGGAAGTATCCTTTTTTCACCGCCCTTGGACAGACCGGCGGATGGGAAGTCATGTGGCATGAAATGCTGGTCGTGGGAGTGCCCATGGCTTTAGCTGTCACTGCCTTATGGGCCGTGTCATCGCTTCTGAAAGATCGAAAGACCGTTCGATATCAGACCAAGTAACCACTTAATTTAAAACCAATATTTATTATTTATGTTTTTCCAAGTTTATGGGCCTAACGCCCTTGCACAGTGGGGAATGCTTCTGGTAGTCCTTGCCGGACTCATTCTCCTCAATGAATTTGCACGCCGTACCAAGGCAGGCGGCTGCATAATGTTCTTTGCCGTTCCTCTGGCACTTACAGCATACTTCGTGGCTATAGCTATCGGAGCAGCATCCGGTGCAGAGTGGGCACTCAAGAACCAGACTCACATGTACATGAACGGCTGGTTCCACTATGCCAAGCTCTATGCAGCCCTTACCGGATGTATCGGCTTCATGATGATCAAGTACAAATGGGGTATCGGAGCCAAGCACTGGTTCAAACCTTTCCCGTTTATCATCGTGGCTATCAACATCCTTATTGCTGTGGTCTCCGACTTCGAGTCAGCCGTCATGGGCTGGAACAAGTGGTGGCTCTCCAGCGAGGGCGTGTGGCTCTACGGCGGCTGGCACAATGTGATGAATGGCATTGCCGGTATCCTCAACATCTTCTGTATGACCGCATGGTGGAACGTGTTCCCTTCCAAGGACAAGAAAGACATGATCTGGGCCGACATGACCTGGGTGTACATCTTGGTTTATGATATCTGGAACTTCGCTTATACCTACAACTGCCTGCCTACGCATAGCTGGTATTGCGGTATCGCCCTGCTTCTTGCTCCTACCATCGCAGCTCTGCTTTGGAACCGTGGCGGCTGGATTCAGAACCGTGCCAACACTCTTGCTATCTGGTGCATGTTCGCACAGGTATTCCCTCTGTTCCAGGAAGTCTTCAAAGACGGCTTCTTCAAGTTCAACTGGGTTACCCTTCCCGTTCAGTATCCCGAGGGAGTTGAGACTATCAAGCAGATCTATGCAGCCGCAGGCGGAGATGCCGCTGCCGTCGGGACAACCGTCGATACAGTTGCTGCCAATCCTACAGCTATGACTGTAATCAGCGCTCTTGCATTGATTACCAACGCTGTGGCTCTGTGCTACATCATTGTCCAGTCCAGGAAGCGTCACATCAACCCTTACAAGGAGGATGTATTCGTGAACCAGAAGTACTACAAGGATGCCCTTGCACGTGCTGACATGAGCTAATCTTATTACAATATCAAAATCCCCGGTGGAGTACACTACAAAGCCGGGGATCTTTTTTTGCCTATGCCATTGAACCGCACACAGGGACAGACCGCGTCACCAGTTGTAAGGAGCTGGGAGACAATGCTTGAACTCATTAAAGAGTATCATCTGATTCCTTTTTTCGTCAATCCTTTGCCGGGGTTTTCAGTTGAGGAGCATACTCCTGTGGAACTATGGTTTGATGATGATTATCTTGGTCCGTGGGACTGGAAGATAGATTGTGTGCAAAGTGGAGACGTGGCGTACGGTAAGTTCTTGTGGGGCGGTAAGGCTGCTTTCGCAACCGTGGCCGTGTACAAGGAAATCATGAACTGGCGGCGTTCTTTACCCAAATATCAACCGAAAGCGGAGCAGCAGAAGGTGCTTGACTATATGCGGGAGCAGGGGAGTATCACCGTGGCGGATGTGAGGCATCTGCTCGGTATCAACAAGGGCGCTGCCGATTCTGTGCTGGCAAGGCTTCAAATGCAGACCCGTGTCGTAACTGGGGATATAACCAGGGTGTACAGGGGCGCAGACTTGCGTTATTCGGGCTGGCAGCGCAGCAGTTTCTGCTCGCCGGACGCTCTGTTCGAGGGTATGGATTTCCCTTTTCCCGGTTATATCCCGCGTTCTTTAAAATCTAACTTAACCCCGTCAGAGTCATTGGATTATCTTAAACAGACGGTGCGCAGGGTGTGCGGAGATGTCCCTGATAAGCTCCTTATGAAACTGCTGGGTTAGAAGCACCAGGCGAATGCTTTTGCCGTGCGTATGTCGGCATCCTTGAAGTGGTTTCCGCTGTTCCATTCCAGGATGTGCTGCGTGTCGGTGAGCAGTTTATCCATTTCGCGAATGCAGTCACCCGGCACGTTTTGCCGGAACAAATACAATCGATAGTGTGCATAGACAGGATATAAAGACCTGAAAACGATGGACTTAATGCTTGGGGCGCTTGATCCTGCCAATGCCGTGGGACTTGGTGTCGAGCACATCTGCTTTGAGGCCTGCGGCATCTATGTCTCCGGCTCCGCTGATATTCAGAGTGGCTTTGCCGGTGCTGCCAGACAAGGTCGCGTCACCTGCGCCGTTTATTTCAACGGACAGTTCTTCAGTGTCAATCCCGTTTATGGTCAAGTCTCCTGCACCATTGATGGATACTGATGCGAGCCTGGCCTTAAGCCCCTGGATGTCAATATCTCCAGCTCCGTTGACGGTGACGGAGAAGTCTGTCGAACTGATGCCTTTAGGAGCGCTGAAGTCCATGGCTCCATTGACGGTTAGGTCTTTCAATACTGGTGCAGACAGGATAATATCCAAATCTTTTAGCTTGCGGAAATTGGTCCCGTCGCTCTTGATGGTGAGTGTCCCGCCGTCGTTGGCAAGCTCAATGTGCTCGAGGACATTGTCGGGTCCGTTGATGGTGACCTTGCAGTCGCCCGGAAGGTATGTCATGTCACAGGGAAGCATACAGATAAGTGACGAGAAATCGCCAGGCTGCTTTTCGCGAGTGGCCATAACCTCGCTGGCGGTAATCTTGTCTCCATTTGCGTTGGCGTTATATTCTATTCCTTGTTCTTTCAGCTGTTTCTTGAGCCCGTCGCTGATACGGATAAAGCGGCAGGAGGGGAGTATGAGCAGCATGGTGGCTGCGAGAAGGGTAAAATAGCGTTTCATATTGTTTTGCGTGTTTTATGCGATGTAATTTGTAAGGTCGATGCCGAGCAGGGCCGCCCTGCCCAGGAAAAGGGGAAGTTCCTCTTCGATGAACTTTCGGCGCTCCGATTCCAGGATAAGCTCGTTGGCGTTGTCCGAGACGAAGAAACCTATGCCGCGCTGATTGAAGATTATCTTCCGGTCTGTGAGAATGTCGTAGGATCGGGCCACGGTGTTGGGATTGACTCCAATTTTGGAGCCCCATTCCCGCACTGAGGGTATCCTGCTGCCGGCCTTGAATTCACCGGAGAGGATGCGGTCGCAGAGATTGTCTGCAATCTGTATATAGATTGGTTTGTTGTTGTCAAAGTCCATTGCTGTTAGTGTTTAATTGTGCGGAGTCGGTACCAGGTGCCCCATAGCAGGCCGCCTATGATGAGCGCATAGATGATATTGATGGTCCAGTTTACGAAACTGAGGGCCGTGTCCGGATTGTCGAAGAAGGTCATCAGACGGTCCGTGTCGATGTGGCTGGTCCCGCTGGTGATTACGAGCAGCGTCGAAAGGACCATTCCGAAAACGAAGAGGCAGAGGAGTGTCTTGGCGACCTTGGCCCGCTTGAAGCAGAGGGCACCAAGGGTGAAGGCCAGGATGTTTTCGCACCAGCTGCAAAACAGGAGGGCGGGCAGGTTGAGGCCGACCCCATCCTCATCCAGCATCCCGGACAGCATATCGCGGGTGAAACCCGGGTCGAGAAGACGGTTGCCGTAGGTGTTCGGGAATATCAGGGACATCAGGCCGTCGGAGAGCAGCAGCAGGACAAAGAAGACCACCGGCAGGACAATGCAGACCATCAGGACCAGCGACAGCCATTTTTCCGTGGTGGAGGCCGGCAGCATCAGGAAGTCGGAACCGGCGCGTTTTTCGGTCACGAAGCCGTACATTTTCGCGCCGGCACCGAAGATGACGACGAACAGGACTGCCAATACGCCGGCGAACTTCATCGCGTCAGGCATCAGATTTACGCCCTTACCACTGAGCAGGCTGAGCAGGAGATAGACCACATACAGGATGACCGGGATCAGGCCCATAATGAGCAGGCTGAGGCCGAAGTTGTTCTTGGCGCGGCGTAGGTCATACAGGAAATAGTTCCCGAAGCGCTTGATATCGAATATGTTATTCATTGCTGAAGAGTTTTTTGACGAGTTCTTTGTGCTTGTGGACGGTGTTGAAAAGGGCTTCGATGTTCACCTTGCTGTCGCGTCCCTGGGTGTTGGACAGGACCTGGATGAAACCTCCGGGCAGCTGCTCGGAATAGAGGCTTTCGTGGTGCAGGGTGGTGCCGTAGTCGAAGTAAAGTTTGTCTGCAATCTGCTCGAGCGAGGCGTTAAGCAGTACTTCGTGGGTGTCCAGGATAATGATAGGGTCGATGATGTTCTCGAGATCCCTTACCTGATGAGTGGAGATCACTATGGTGGCGTCTTCTGACGTATATTTCATCAGGGCGGAGCGGAACTGGGCTTTGGACGGAATGTCCAGGCCGTTGGTCGGCTCATCAAGGTAGAGGTAACGGACGCCGCTGGCCAATGCGAACGCAATGTATGTCTTCTTTAACTGCCCGGCGGACATGGCGTTCATCTTCTGATCTGTCTGTACTTCAAATTCTTTCAAGATGGCTTCGTATTTATCCAGAGAGAAATGAGGCCAGAACTTGCCGGTAGCACGTCCCCAGCTGATGGCTTTGTCAGAGAGCGGAGCCACTTCGTCCGGGAGATAGTACTGGTCCTGGAGCAGTAGCGGTTGGCGATTGAATGGAATGTGTCCGTCAACGGAAATGCTGCCGGCCTGGGCCTTCTTGAGGCCGCACAGGAGTGTGAGTAGAGTGGTTTTGCCCACTCCGTTTTCGCCCAGCAGCCCGTAAATCTTGCCGGGCTCGAGCTTCATTGAGATGTTGCGCAGCACCTCTTTAGTGCCGTAGCTGAATGCCAGATTCTGAATTTGTATCATCGCTTTGTAGTGTATTAGTTCAATAGTACACCGCAAAGGTACTACAATTTTTGAAACATGCAATACCTTTTAGATATTTTTTTTACGTTTACTGCAAAGGACGTATGCCGCCGCCTCTGCCGCCTGTTTGTCCCTCGGGAGCCATCGACCCGGTAAAACGCATTCAGAAATCACCCAGAACTTAGTGATATTATAGAGATTTCAGGTTTTTCTTAGCCTGTTGATTATGCTGCCAAATGGCACCGACCTTCGGGCAAGTATCCTTCTCGGGGCATTCTCCGCAGGTCTTGAATCCCTTGGTTACAGCACACTTTCGGATCTCGCACAAAGAACTGCAGAATACGGTCTTGGCCCCGTCCATACGGCAACCATCGCAATTGATGTGTTCCGGAAGAATGGGCGCATTGTTCAGTTCTGCCCATCGTTTGGCAGTCTTCTCCCGCAGTGCCTGGTCATTGTTCTTAGTAGCGATGTAGGCGTCACACTTTTCGCAGTCCAGTCCGCAAATGGCAATCAATTGTTTCTTCTTTATATCCATATAATTAGATCGTTGCTGAACATTAAAGGTTGAAATTGACCGGTATAAGCAGTGAAAGGGCCATCGGCTCTCCTTTGTGATTCTCGCCGGGTTTCCAGATTTGAGGTGCCGATTCAATTACCCGGATAGCTTCTTCATCAAGCAGAGGGTGAACACCCCTGAGAATCCTCACGTTGACGAGTTTCCCCTCTTTCGTGATGGTGAATTGAGTATATTCCGGGTAACATTTGTGCTCGTTGACCCATTTCGAGAACTCATTGGCATCACCACCATTGAAGCTGGGCTTCTTCTCTTGATAGCAGATAAGAATCGGTTCCTCCGTCTGTTCTTGGGCCTTAACCGGAACAAGAGGTAGCAACAAAACCAAAGACAGTATGACAGCTCGGATTTTCATATGGCCAATTCGGCTGCAATTATAATGCCGATGCCCGGAAACCTTCAATCTGGCCCGTAAACGGCAAACTCGGGCCCGCCGCTGCCAGGAAACCACCGATGGTGGTTGTCCTTCCAGATTCTCCACAAGGTCGCCAGCCACGTGCCCAGCCAGCCTAACGGAGAAGGGATTCCAATAAGGTAGCCATAAATATCAATATATTAAATGGTTATATGGTGTTTTGCCAACCGAAAATGTCCATTATACCGATTATCATATTATTATCAAAGCTCTGATACAAAAAACGCCTCCTACGTATGTAGAAGGCTGTTTTAAGCGGTGCGGAAGGGACTCGAACCCTCGACCTCCGGCGTGACAGGCCGGCATTCTAACCAGCTGAACTACCGCACCAGGTGCGCTGGTCTGCGTCAAACGCGGATGCAAATATAGATACTTTTTCTTTATTTGCAAAAAATATTTTCATTTTTTTGCTCTCCCATGAAATATCAGAGCTTCCCGGACAGCCTGAGGAGCGCCTCGAGCAGGTAATAGTCAGCGTAAGTCAGCGGCACATCGACCTCGCTGCCGCCAGGCATATTGCCTACGCTGTGCCGAAGCAGGAAGTGGCCGTTGCTGCCCTCCGGTGCGAGATAATCTGCACTGCATAAGGTCTTTAGCTGCCTGCGGGCTGTCTTTTGGCACAAATCTGCCAAGACTGTATCGGTGCTTAACCTTGACAGTTCAAGCAAGGCGGAAGCCATGATGGCGCCTGCTGAAGCGTCTCGGTAGGTGCTGGGCGCAGCAGGATCGTCGTAGTCCCAGTACGGTATCCCGTCTTCCGGGAGCCGGGGGATAAGAGCACCCGCAATGCTCTCTGCCTGCTTGAGGAACTCTGGCTCGCCGCTTTCGCGATACATCATGGTATAGCCGTAGAGCCCCCAGGATTGGCCGCGGGCCCATGCTGAGTCGTCGGAATAACCCTGGTGAGTGCATTTCATGCGCACGGAGCCGTTATCAGGGTCGTAGTCAACGACGTGCCAGCAGGTGAAGTCGGGACGGAAATGGTTCTTGGCCGTAGTGCGGGCATGCGTAATGGCAATCTCACGCAGAGAATCGGTGCCGCATAGCTTGTGTGCCTCCATGAGCAACTCCAGGTTCATCATGTTATCTATGATGACAGGGTATTTCCACTGGGGACGCTTGGGCGAGGTATTCCAGCTCATGGTCGCTCCGACTGCCGGATTGAAACGTGAGCAAAGGGCGCGTGCCGCATCGATAACGGGTTTCCGCCAGCATGTGTCACCTGTAATGCGCCAGGCGTTGCCGTAGCTGCAGTTCGTGACGAAACCTATGTCGTGGCTCCTGGCCTTTTGCGTCTCCTGATACAACTTATGGGTATTCTTCTCGGCAAGGGCCTTCACTTCTGTATCTCCAGTCTGGAGATAAATGTACCAGAGGCTTCCGGGATAGAAACCTGCACACCACCAGGACGGTTTGGAAGTTATGAGAGAGTCGTTCTCTGTGGTTCGTGGCAGTTCCGACTCTCCGAGCAGAGTGTCCATGGCTTTATACTGTGTGAGTGCCAGGTTGAAAACCCTGGTGCACATAGACTCGTCGGACTCGCCGCAGGAGGCTGCAAGGATGAGAGCGGCAATGAACGTAATACAGCGGAATCTCATATAGGGTAATTATTAATCTTTCTTCAAAGGTAACACTTTTTTGATTATATTTGTAGAATGGAGTCAATCGGAACAAGAGAACCGGCCATCGACCTTATGCGTTTCTTAGGACTGGTTCTAATAATGGTCGCACATCTCAATCTGCCGGCCGATAACATCTGGTTCCAACTCAGGACTTTTGACGTACCTTTGATGGTGTTCGTATCCGGTTTGTCGTATTCCGGGCGCAGTATCCAGAGTTATCCCGCATTTGTGGCCAAGCGTGCAGCCAGAATTCTTGTCCCTGTCTATTTGTTCCTTACGGTTTTTTTCCTTATCCATTGGGCTACTGCTGCAGCTGGTTGGACGGATCCGGTACCGCAGGAAAAGATAGTCGGCTCATATATGTTACGGCTCAAGCCGTCGATTAATTTTGTGTGGATCTTCAGGGTGTTCCTGATTGTGATGCTTCTTACTCCGCCACTTGTCGCTCTTGACAAGCGCGTCAAAGGATGGCTCCCGGCCGTTCTCGTTTTTGCGCTTATGCTGGCGGTGCAGCATGTATCGATTCTCACTCTGAAACCTCTTAAGGCCGGCTGGTTTATAGACGACTGGGTCCTGTACGCCTTTGGATACGGAAGTGTGTTTTACCTAGGTCTTGCGGTGCGACGCTCCAAGCCCATGCAACTTCTTGCGATAATAGCAGTGCTGGCCGCGGCCTTCATTCCCATGGCATTCGGTGTCGCCGCATCCAAAGGCAGTTGGCTGAAGATGCAAAGCTTCAAGTATCCTCCAGGAGTGTATTATTTGCTCTGGGGGGCACTTATGAGCGTGGTACTTTGGGCGGGGCGCAAGCTGTGGGTCCCGGTGCTGAACTGGAAGCCGTTCCTTTTTATCGGCAGCAACACCTGTTGGATTTATCTCTGGCACATAGTGTTCGGCTACCCCTATTATCGTTCCGATGCTGTACCTTACATTTGGAAATTTGTTTTGTTCCTGATAGTGCCGTCCTTGATAGTATTCCTGCAGGTCATGCTTGCAAACAAACTGTCGCAGCGGGGGCCGGGATGGAACAAGGTCATGAAATACTTTAAAGGATGAAAAAGTTTGTTTTAGCAATAGCATTGCTGAGCCTGGCAGCTGGATGCGCAAGGCTTGAACCCCGTGCCGAATGGGTGGCGATACTTGACAAGGTCGCCCGTCCGGTGATAGATAATGCGGCAGCGGGGACACTTAAGAGTGCAATGCCATATGAATCTCCGGATACGTCGGGGAAGCGCCGCAGTTATTCCTACCTGGAGGCTCTGGGACGTACTGTATGCGGAATAGCCCCGTGGCTGGAAAATGAAGACATAGCCAATCCCAAAGAGCTGCGTTTGCAGGAGGAGTACCGGCACAAGTGCCGTCAGGCCCTGTCTAATGCTGTAAATCCGCAGAATCCAGATTACATGAACTTTGTAAACGGTTCCCAGCCTCTTGTTGATGCTGCATATCTTGCTGAGGGTATTTTGCGGGCCCCGGTACAGCTATGGGAACGCCTTCCTGATTCGGACCAGGCGAATCTCATTGCAGCCCTTAAGGCCACCAGGCGTATTAAGCCGTATGAGAGTAATTGGTTGCTCTTCGCTTCGCAAGTAGAAGCGACTCTGCTGGAGTTTACCGGCGAATGCGACACTGCGCGACTGGTGTACGGTGTTGAACGGTTCCGTGACAGTTTCTACAAAGGTGACGGATTGTACGGCGACGGGGCAGCCTTCCATATGGACTATTACAATAGTTATGTGATCCATCCCATGCTCCTGGATGTGCTTGCCGTGATGCAATCCCATGGCATAAAAGGCTTTGAATTCATTGATACTGAGCGAGTCCGGCATACACGCTATTCTGCAATTCTGGAAAGAATGATTTCACCTGAAGGAGCTTATCCTGTGCTTGGCCGTTCTATCACGGCATGCCGGACAGGAGTATTCCACTGCCTGGCGCAGGATGCCTTGCTCGGTACGCTTCCGGAAGACTTAGAACCGTCAGGAGTGAGAGCGGCTCTGACAGCCGTAATACGCAGGCAGCTTGACCGCAAGGATGGCTTTGACCCGGACGGCTGGCTCAAAGTGGGTTTTGTCGGATCGCAGCCGCAGATGGCCGAGAAATATGTCAACACCGGTTCTCTATACCATTGCCTGACCGTTTTCCTGCCGCTCGGCTTGCCGTCGGATCATCCTTTCTGGAGCGGACCGGACAGGCCCTGGACTTCAGTAAAAGCATGGAACGGTGATTATTTAGAGGGCGATCACGCCATTAAGGATTGAGAGATGCTGATAAAAGGTGCAAGAGTAAACAATCTTAAGAATATAACCATTGAAATCCCACGGGGGAAACTGGTGGTCGTTACCGGTATTTCGGGCAGCGGCAAATCCAGCCTTGCCTTCGACACTCTGTTCGCCGAGGGACAGAGGCGATTTGCCGAGAGCCTCAGTTCGTATGCCCGCCAGTTTCTCGGGCGTATGACTAAACCGGATGTGGATGCCATAGAAGACATACCCCCGGCAATTGCGATTGAGCAGAAGGTCAATATCCGCAATCCGCGGTCTACGGTAGCGACGACAACTGAAGTTTATGATTATCTGCGCCTTATTTTTGCGCGCATCGGCAAGACATACAGCCCTGTCAGCGGCAGGGAAGTGGTGAAAGAAGGCGTGGGAGATGTTGTCGGGTGGCTCGAAGGGCAATTCTCGGATGATTCGTCTGCAGGAGCATATTATATTCTTGCTGATCTGGACTGGAAGACACGGAGCGATCGCACTGAACTACTGCTCCAACTCAAAGAAGACGGATACAACCGCCTGTGGGTAGATGACAAGCCGGTCAAAATTGATGATGTGCTGCAGGGCGACGAGCCCTCCGATGCCTGGCTGCTTGTTGACCGTTTCCGTGACCTGGACGACAGGCCTCGAGCACTTGCCAGCATTTCAGATGCTTTTTCGCGCGGCAACGGGCTGGTGGCCGTAGCCGGTGACGGTGGCATTGCGAGGCGGTTCAGCCAGCGTTTTGAACTTGACGGAATCAAATTCATTGAGCCCGACGACTATCTGTTCAGTTTCAACAGTCCGCTCGGAGCATGCCCTGTATGCGGCGGCTTGGGCAAGATAATCGGTATAAGTGAAGACCTGGTGGTGCCGGACAAAACCAAGAGCATATACGACGGCGCGATAGCCTGCTGGCGCGGAGAGAAGATGGGCTGGTTCAAGGACCATCTGGTTCGCCTGGCCCCCGAGTACGGAATCGATGCTTTCAAGCCCTGGTGCGAACTGAGCGAGAAAGAGAAAGATACAATATGGAATGCCAGGAGCGTACGCGACGATGAGAATTCGCTCGTAGGTATTAACGAGTTTTTTGAATGGGTTGAGACTCAGCGCTATAAGATACAGTATAAATATATGCTGAGCCGCTTTAGCGGGCGTACGACCTGCCATGCCTGCAAGGGATCGAGACTAAGGAAAGAAGCGCTGTGGGTCAAAGTGGGCGGTCATAATATAGCTGAGCTTCTGGACATGAATGTAAAGGATCTCCTTGCTTTTATTGAGAATCTTGAACTTACAGAGGCAGAAGCCAAGCTCACCTCGGAGCCGAGGGCGGAGATAATATCGAGGCTGCGCTGTATTGACGATGTGGGTTTGGGCTACCTTACGCTCAACCGCGCCTGCAATACCTTGTCCGGTGGTGAGAGCCAGCGCATCAACCTTGTGACTGCCATAGGCTCCAGCCTTGTGGGATCGATGTACATACTGGATGAACCAAGTATCGGCCTTCATCCACGTGATACAGAGCGCCTTATCAAAGTGCTCAAGCGTCTCCGCGACCTTGGCAACACGGTGATTGTAGTGGAACATGATGAGGAGATCATACGCGCCGCGGACTGGCTTATTGACATGGGGCCGCGTGCCGGTGAATTCGGCGGCAAGGTTATCTTCGAAGGCTATCCCGGCAATTATTCAAACGATCAGTTGGAGACCTCCCTTACTCTTCAGTACCTTGACGGAGTGCGTCACCGGTATGTGAGGACACGCCGTTCATGGCAGTACAGCATCACCGTTGAGGGCGCTCATGAACATAATTTGAAAGACATAGACGTACGTTTCCCGCTGGGCGTCCTGACCGTTGTTACAGGTGTCAGCGGCTCCGGTAAGTCAAGCCTTGTAGGCGATATCCTCTATCCTGCCTTGAACCGGCGCCTGAATGAGTCCGGAGACCTTCCTGGCGTGTTCCGCGGCTTGAGCGGGAACCTGGACAGAATACAGCGTGTGGAGTACGTGGACCAGAATCCAATCGGGCGCAGCAGCCGTTCAAATGCTGTCACTTACCTTAAGGCCTATGACCCTATCCGTGAGTTGCTTGCAGCCCAGCAATATGCCAAAATCAATGGCTTCGGTCCCAACTATTTCAGCTTCAACCAGGATGGCGGTCGCTGTCCGGAATGTCAGGGAGAAGGCGTGGTGAAAATCGAAATGCAGTTTATGGCCGATGTGACCATGGTATGCGACGAGTGCGGCGGAAAACGCTTCAAACCCGATGTGCTGGAGGTACGGTATAGGGGTAAGAACATCGACGACATACTAAATATGAGTGTGTCGGAAGCTTCAGAGTTTTTCGCCCAAGGCACTGAGCCTGAGGCCCGTGAAGTGGTGGAGCGCCTGCAGCCGCTGCTCGATGTGGGCCTGGGCTATATCAGGCTCGGCCAAAGCAGCAGCACCCTTTCCGGCGGCGAGAGCCAGCGCATCAAGCTTGCGTGGTTTCTGAACCTCAGCCGCAGGGACAAGAAAGGGGAGAGGATCCTTTTCATATTCGATGAACCGACCACCGGACTGCATTTCTATGATGTGGAGAAGCTGCTCAAGAGTTTCGATGCCCTGCTGGAGGCCGGCCATTCGCTTATCGTGGTAGAACACAATCCCGACGTGATACGAAGCGCCGACTGGATCATCGATCTCGGCCCCGATGCCGGAGATGAAGGGGGAGAGGTGGTCTTCGAGGGGACGCCTGAAGATATTAAATCTGCATCCACGTTTACAGCCAAGTATTTATGAGTTCTAAACTGTACAAATTCATCAAGGGCCGCTGCGGCCAGTTCAAGCGTATAGAAGAAGCCTGCACGGGTGTGGATAACATTGTCTGGGTGCATGCTGCTTCATACGGAGAGTTTGAAGAGGCCCGCCCTGTGATTGCCGCCATGAAGAAAAGGGAACCGGAATACAAGTTCCTCGTGACTTTCTTTTCTCCTTCTGGGTATGAATATTTGCAGAACGATCCGATTGCTGATTTCGTGTTCTACCTGCCAATTGATACAAAGTCAAACGCGAAACGCTTCCTTGACCTGGTCCGTCCCGTGAAGGTGATAGTATCTATAAGCGACTATTGGCTCAATTTTTTGAAGGAAATTCGCTCGCGCCAGATTCCGGCGTATCTTATCTCCGCCCGCTTCCTGCCCGGCATGGTGTATTTCAAGCCGGTAGGCAAGGCTTATCTGGATGCATTCAAAACTTGCTTTACCAAAATAATAGTCAATGCTGAACCTTCGCTGAAGCTGCTTGAGAAGAACGGGGTAACTAATGCCGCACTTGCGGGAGATCCGCGTATGGACAGGGTAAATGCAATCGCCTCCGAAGAATGGAGCGATCCGTTGGTTGACCGCTGGTGCCGAGGACGTAAGGTTTTCGTTGCCGGAAGCACCCTGCCAGACGAGGATGATGAGTGTGTGATTGCCGCAGCCAACGCCAATCCGGACGATAAATTCCTTGTCATTCCCCATGAGCAAGGAAAGGCCCAGCTCTCGCACTTGCTGCAGTCGGTTAAGGGAGGGGCGGTGCTGTACACCAATCCTGGTTCCGAACCGGAGCGGGCTCAGATGCTGATCGTAGATACAGTGGGCATGCTTTCCCGACTCTACCGATACGGCTTTGCAGCGCTGGTCGGGTCCGGCTTCAGCGGGGAATCTCCGCACAGCATCATTGAACCGGCCGCGTATGGGATTCCTGTTTCGTTCGGCCCCATTTTCGGAACGCAGATGCATTGCCGGCCTATGATAGAAGCGGGAGCGGCAGTGGCGGTTGAAGACAGGCGCGGGTTCTGTGAATGGTATTCCAAACTGAAATCCGATCAGACTTATGCGGAGGCGATGGGGAAGGCTGCTTACGCTTATTGTCACAAGAGCGGGGAGGCGGCCGAAGTTATTGCTGACATTATTCTTGGATGCAAATAGTTTTTTTGTACGGAAATTTTTACTTTTGCTTGATATGAAAACTAATTACATATTGTCGCTGGCGGTGCTGGGAGCAATTTTGTGCTCGTGCGCCCAAGAGATGGGTACGGATGTCCCCGACGGCAGCCTTATGGTCGAAAAGCAGTTGACTGCAACCATCGAGAAAACAAAAGTGAACCTGGATGAGACTCAGTTGCATCCCTTTTGGGAAGAAGGGGACAAGATTGCAGTTTATGACGGAGAAGCTTTGAGGGAGTTTACCCTCATGTCTGGGGCGGGTACGGCAAAAGCAGTTTTCTCCGGATCCGTTGCGGCAGGAGCCGAATCCTTATCGGCAGTTTATCCTTTTTCTGCCGCGACGCTGGAAAGCGGTAAATTGTCATATTCGGTTCCTGTTGTGCAGACTGCATCCGGACCTGGTGCTGACCCCGGTGCGTTGGTCATGTACTCCGGTTCCGCTTCAGGCAGCAGCCTTGTTTTCGGCAATTGTGTTTCCCTACTCAGGTTCTCTGTGCCCGATGGCGTAAACAGCGTCATCTTTAATCTTGACAGCGAGCAGTTTACCATGAATCTCCCCGGCCGGACTGGCAACTATTCCGTTGCTGTACCTGCCGGTTATTATAGTATGCTGACTGTGTATGTCCGTACTTCGGAGGGTGATTTTTCCATGGAGTCAACCAATCTCCTGGAGCTTGAAGAAGGACACAGTCTCTCCTTGGGCGAGTTGTCGTCCGGCGATCATGTTATTGTTATCAGCACTCCCGAGGAACTTGTCTCGTTCCTTGGTACAATCTCCAGCTCTGATAAGTCTAATGCCGTAATCGTCAATGATTTGGATATGACAGGAGTGGAGTTCGCCCCTGCTGCAGGCTTTGGCGGAACGCTTAATGGCAACGGACATTCAATTAATATAACAGGAGCCACTTCGCCGTTGTTCTACTCAAACGGCGGCGTGATCTCGGGTATCGTACTTGAAGGGACATTCACGCCTGCCTCGCTTGAATCGGCTCCGCTTGTGCTTACTAACAACGGAACCCTTGCCTCAATAAGGAATAAAGCGTCTGTCAGCGTGAGCAAGACCGAGGCGCTCACCGCTCCTATTGTTTTGGGCGGCGTGGCGGCATACAACTACGGCACAATGAACCACTGTATCAATGAGGGCGTAGTATCGTTTTCCAGCTCTTCTTCCATCAAAGGAGCAGCGCTGGGCGGAGTAGCCGGATACAGCGAAGGGGCATTGAGCAACTGCTCAAACACTGCAGAAGTTTCACTTCAGTTTCAGTACGGAAGCGGAATGTGCGCACTGGGCCGCATCGCTTCCTCAGCGACTAATATTGGCGGAGTCGTAGGAGCGGCATTCGATGGATTCAGCATGACATCCTGCTCCAATTCTGGTGATGTTGTTTTTGTCAATGATGCTATTGAAAAATGTCCCGATCAATATCAGCGCAACCAGATAGGAGGCATAGTCGGTTCACCATATGGAGACGTCAAGGACTGTCACAATTCCGGTAAACTTAACATACGTGCTGTAACCACTACCCGCAGTGCTTTTTCGGCCAAGAACTATATCCTGGATGTCGGCGGCATAAGCGGCGGCAGTTTTCATGAGACGGGCGCGTACCAGGACCTGAACGACCATACCAGCATCATTGACTGTACCAACGAGGGCGACATAGATGTAGCCTTTGATGCCAACAAATCCAATTCTCCTATAGGAGGCATAGTCGGATGGCCCAGCGGCGAGCATGAACAGATTGCATGTAAGACTTCGGGGTGCGTCAACAGCGGCAGCATAACTATGTCCGGCGCAGGAAAAGTTCGTCTGGGTGGTATCATGGGCGGTACTGGCGCCTTAGAAAACTGCTCCAATAGCGGACGGCTGTACATCAAATCTTCCGATCCTGGCTCCTGTATAGGCGGTATCAATGCCTTCCATTCCCAGGACCACAGTCTGTCGGGATGCGTGAATACCGGCAATGTGGTGTCCGATATCACTATCTTCGGCCTTGGTGGCCTGATTGGCTGCCACGGAGGCGTAAATCTCACATCTTCGGCGTCCTGCAAGGTGCTTTGCGACGTAATCAGCGGGGGTGCCGACCGCAGTGGAGTGGGAATGGTGCTCGGGACTTATAATAAAGAAACCAGCAAGAACGTAGTACTTGGCACTCCGGATGAGCCCATCGAGGTGAAAGGAAACGTTACCTTCGGGGGTACAAGCGTCGAGTTGAACAAGCTCAATTTCAGCAAATACCTTTCCGGTACCTCCTATGCTTCTACTACCCACGTCATTCACGCGTATTGCAATACCGAGGCTCCTTACGGGACTATGTATGCCGAGGGAACCGTCAAGTATTCAGACGGCACTCCGGCTTCGGGCATAAGCGTCAGCGACGGCTTCTCTGTGGCAGTGACCGATGCGGACGGCAAGTATCATCTCGAGACCACACCCGACAGCTGGTATATTTATGTGTCCATGCCGTCCGATGCCGTAATAGAAAAGAAGCCTGACGGCCGTCCTGATTTCTTCCTCCCTTACGAAGATTCTGGCTCTTCGTACAATTTTACATTTAAGCGTCAGGCCGTTGAGAATGAGTTCATGCTCTTCGCTCTTGCCGATCCTCAGGCTCATTATGCTAAGCGCGGCGGTCAGAACATAGCAGATACTGACCGGTTCCTGCAGGAGGCGGTTCCAGGTATTAACAGCCATATTGCGTCCTTGTCTCTGCCGTGCTACGGAGTGACACTTGGCGATATTGTGTATTCCGAAGACGGGCGCAACTCCAACCCCGGCTTGGCCGTAATGGTGCGCCATTGTGCCGAGTTGGATATGCCGCTGTTCCAGACCATGGGTAACCACGATTATACTTTCTTCCACACCAATACACCTCTGACGACGGATAACCGCAGCAGCACTTTGTATCTCAAGGCCCAACGCAGCTTTGAGCAGGCATTTGGCCCTGTGAATCTGTCATTCAACCGTGGCGATGTACATGTGGTCTGCATGCGCAATATTATATATGACAGCACTACCGATGCTTCCGACTACCATTGCGGCTACACTGACGAGCAGTGGGCATGGCTGCAGGCTGACCTGGCAAACGTGCCTAAGACCAAGATGGTCATACTTTGTGGCCATATTCCTCTGGCCGGCAGGACAAGCAACCAGCATGTCAGCGACATACTGTCATTGCTAAAGCAGTACAAAGCAGCTAAAATATTCTCGGGCCACACTCATTATAAGCGATATGCGCCCAGCGTAGGCGGCATCAACGAGCACATCCATGGCGCCGTGTGCGGTCAGTGGTGGTGGAGCAATATAGAAGGAGACGGCAATCCTAACGGCTATACCGTGTACCGTATCAACGGTACTACCGTCAAGGATGAGTACACGATGGGTTTCAACAGCCACATGGACAGCCGTGATTATCAGATGCGTATCTATCGCGGCAATATCATCACAGGTGGCTCCTATGCCAAGTTTAACTGGAATCGCGATGCTTCGCGCCTGATGATCAACGTGTTCAATGGAGACAGCCGCTGGAAAGTGCAGGTGTATGAGAACGGAACGCTCAGCGGCAATGCCACCCTCATGACGCAAAACCGGCAGACCTTTAGTTCTGTCAGCAGCGGATCTACTTATGAAGTGAATGCCAGCTCCAGTCAGGACTGGTGGGCCATAGGCTATCATATAGGAGTGCGAGGAAGGGGGCGCAGCAATACCTCCTACTATACCAGCATGTACCATATGTTTACCTATACGCTTAAGAATCCCGATGCAGACGTGCGCGTGGTGGCGACTGACGGATACGGCAACAGTTACAGCAGCACGGAGATCATCAGCACTGACTGCTGGTATCCTGCATACATGAAACAGGGCAATGTCAACTGAGACCTTATATGACCCTCTGCGCCGCAAGGAAGTGGCGGATACGCCCGAGGAGCGCGTGCGCCAGTGGTTCATTAGTGTCTTGATGAACGGCTCCCGTGTCCCTGCCCACCTGATGATGAGCGAGGCGCCTCTGCAGTTCGGATCCAAGAGGTGGCGTACAGATATCCTCGTTTACGACCGCTCCGGAGCGCCTCTGGCTGTAGTGGAATGTAAGCGTCCCGATGTCAGCATTGACAGCTCGGTGGCTAGCCAGGCGCTTCGATATAATATGGTGCTGGATGTCCGCTGGCTCATGTTGACCAACGGAGTTAAAACTTTGGTATTCCGAAGGGACGGCAGTGTTTTCAAGCCGTGGCCTTCGGTGCCGCTATATGAAGAAATGATATGTCCACAATAATGTCACAGTTTCTGGACAGGCCCATTTTCAAGCTTGTCGGAGAGATTGCCGGACAGAGAGGCGTCAAAGCTTTTGTCATCGGCGGATATGTGCGCGACTGCCTCTTGGGGCGGGAGTGTACGGACATCGACATAGTAGTAGAAGGAAGCGGTATAGACTTCGCCCGTGCAGTGGGAGAGAGTTGCGGCCGGCCGGTTTCGTATTTTCCCAGTTTCGGCACCGCGATGCTTAAGTTTCACGGAGACGAGATTGAGTTCGTGGGGGCCCGCAAAGAGTCTTACCGTCGGGAGTCGCGTAAGCCGATAGTAGAGAATGGTACTCTCGAGGATGATCAGCAGCGCCGCGATTTCACAATTAATGCGCTGGCACTCAGCCTTATGCCTGATAACTTCGGCGAGATCGTAGATCCTTTCGGGGGTGTGAGGGATCTGGCTGCCGGCATTATCCGTACGCCTCTTGACCCTGATACTACTTATTCCGACGACCCTTTGCGTATGCTGAGAGCTGTGCGCTTTGCTTCCAAACTCAGCACCCCGGAGCTTGAATTCCAGATTGTCCCGGAGTCGATGGATTCAATGCGCAGGCTTGCCGGGCGCCTGAGCATACTGTCGGTGGAACGTATCGCCGAAGAGCTTGTGAAGATGCTTGCTACTCCGCGCCCGTCGATGGCATTCCGCCTGATGGACGAGGCCGGGCTCCTGCCGCATATCCTTCCCGAACTATCGGCGCTCAAAGGCGTGGAGACCGTGGATGGCAGGGGACACAAGGACAATTTTGCCCATACGCTTGCGGTGCTTGACAATGTGGCCGCAGTTTCGGACAGTATTCCATTGCGCTGGGCTGCACTGCTTCACGACGTGGGCAAGGCTGCCAGCAAGCGCTACGACCCCGCCATCGGCTGGACTTTCCATGGGCATGACGTGCTGGGCAGCAAGATGGTGCCGGGGATATTCAACCGGCTGAGACTTTCGCAGGATGAAATGAAATTCGTGCGCAAGATGGTTTGGCTGCACATGCGTCCCATTTCCCTGGTAGATGAAGAAGTGACCGACAGTGCCGTGCGTCGTTTGCTCTTCGATGCCGGCGACGATATTGATTCCCTGATGATTCTGTGTAATGCCGATATCACTTCCAAGAATCCTGCAAAGGTGGCTCGCATTCGTTCCAATTTTGAACTGGTGAAGCAGAAGATGCAGGTGGTTGAGGAGAAGGACCGGATACGCAACTTCAAAAATCCTATCACGGGAGAGTATGTCATGCAGGTATATGGAATCCCGCCGTGCCATGAAATCGGTACCCTGAAAGAAATGGTCAAGGAAGCTATTCTCGACGGCATAATAGGCAACAATTTCGAAGAAGCCGACGAATATATGCGTAAACACGCGCCAGAACTTGGGCTGCATGCGAAATAAGTACATCACATATGTGCGGGATGTCCGCCGTTATTCTCAGCGCACCTGTGATATTTATGCGGAGGTGCTGGATGATTTTGTGCGCTTCTGCGATGGCTCTGAGGACTTTGGCAAGCTGATGACGGTCAATACAATACGTGCTTATGAGGTGCATCTTCTGGACGAACGGAAAATGTCGGCGCGCACAGTCATGCAGCATCTGAGCGTGTTGAGCGGCTTCTGCCGTTTCCTTATGAAGCAGGGCGTACTACAGAGCAATCCAGTGCATCTTGTCAAGCGCCCGAAGACCGAAAAGCGCCTGCCTCTTTTCTATAAGGAGAAGTCAATGGATGCATATTTTGAAGGCACCAAGGGCGATCCTGAGTTCGGAACATATAAACAGAAACTGAACCGGCTTATAATCAGCATGCTTGCTTCGTGCGGCCTGCGACGGTCGGAGCTTATTTCCCTGAATGTCGAGAACGTGGATTTCTCCCGGCAGGTGTTGAGGGTCCGTGGCAAAGGTGATAAAATGCGCGAAATTCCTTTGATTCCTTCTCTTTGTGAAGAAATTTCATTATATTTGAGTGCAGTCAGTTCTTTGACGGATGATGCTTATGATCCTGCGGCACCTTTACTGCGTACTCCCGGCGGAGGACGTCTCTATCCGGTGTTCGTGGACAGGGTGGTAAAAGCAGAGCTTGCGCCTGTGCCGGACATCACGGTCCGCCGCTCCCCGCACGTCCTGCGCCACACCCTGGCTACAGAACTCCTTCAGGAAGGAGCCGACCTTAACTCCATCAAGGAGTTGCTCGGCCACAGTTCTCTGGCGGCTACTCAGGTCTATACGCACAATACCGTCGAACGGCTGCAAAAAGTTTATACTAACGCCCATCCAAGGGCCAAAAACGGAGGTAAAAATGGAGATTAAACTCAAAGCCCTCAAGTTCGACGCTGGTGAGAAGCTCACTGCGTTCGTCGAGAAAAAAGTGAATCGTCTGGAGAAATTTTTCCTTCCAGGGGTTCCTCCGGAGACGGAAGTTACTCTTGAAGACGTGAAAGAAGGCAAGAAAGCCAAGCTTCACATCCACATTCCCGGTGACGACCTTATCATCGAGAAGATCGCAGACACATTTGAGAATGCTGTCACAGGAGCTGTTGACGCCATGAAGGAGAAACTCACACGCGCCAAAGAAAAACTGTTCGACAAATAATCCGCTGTACTGCGGTAATTTATAAGGGCGGCCACTGGGGCCGCCCTTAGTCTTTACAGGAGCTTCTCCTTAAGATGCTTGAGCATGTCCTTTGTCATGGTCTCAAGGTTATAGGACGGACTCCAGCCCCATTCCTTGCGGGCACACACATCGTCCATCTTGTTGGGCCACGAATCAGCTATAGCCTGGCGTACGGGATCAACCTCGTAACGCATCTTGAAATTAGGAACATGCTTGCGTATGGCTTCATACACTTCTTCAGGATCGAAGCTCATCGATGCAATGTTGAAAGAGTTGCGGTGTACGAGATACCTTGGATCTGCTTCCATCAGGTTGACTGCCGCCTTGATGGCGTCGGGCATGTACATCATATCCAGATAAGTCCCGTGAGCAAGGGGACACACGAATTCCTCGCCCCGGACAGCCGCATAGTAAATCTCCACTGCGTAATCCGTGGTGCCTCCGCCGGGGAGGGTCTTGTACGAAATCAGGCCGGGGAAGCGCACCGAACGGGTGTCCACGCCGTATTTGTGGAAGTAATAATCCGACAGGAGTTCAGTCGCTACTTTTGTTACTCCGTACATTGAAGTAGGGCGCTGAATAGTGTCCTGAGGCGTATTGTCTCTTGGGGTGTCGGGGCCGAAAGACCCTATCGACGACGGGGTGAACACGGCGCAGCGCTTTTCGCGGGCAACTTCAAGCACATTGATGAGACCGTTCATCTGGATGTCCCAGGCCTTGAGCGGCAGGCGCTCGGCCGTAGCGGAAAGAAGGGCTGCGAGATTGTATATTGTGTCAATGTCGTATTTGTCAACGATGTCTGCAATCTGTTTCCCGTTGCATACGTTGGCCTGCTCGGCGGGGCCGCTTTCCAGCAAGTCTCCTTTGGGCTCTGATCCGGGGATATATCCGGCGACGATACGGCCGTGACGATAAGTTTTACGGAGTTTCATTGTGAGTTCGGACCCTATCTGGCCCGTAGCTCCGATAACTAAAACATTTTTCATTTGTGCTATTAATTGTAGTGCAAATTTATTAATTTTGTAGGAGAAAACTACAATTAAGCCACATAAATTATGTACGGAAAGTTCCAATCCCATCTTCGTCAGGAGCTGAAGGCCATTGAAGAGGCCGGACTCTACAAACATGAACGCACTATTTGCTCTCCTCAGGGTGCAGAGATCACTCTGGAAGACGGTAGCAAGGCACTTAATTTCTGCGCCAATAATTACCTCGGCCTGTCCGATAATCCCCGCCTGATCGCAGCTGCGAAGAAGGCCATGGACGAGCGTGGCTTCGGCATGTCGTCGGTACGCTTCATCTGTGGCCGCCAAGACCTGCACCGTCAGCTTGAGGAAGCTATTTCCGCATATTTCCACACTGACGATACAATTCTTTATGCTGCGTGCTTCGACGCCAACGGGGGAGTGTTCGAGCCCTTGCTTACCGCCGAGGATGCCATCATATCCGATGCTCTGAACCATGCTTCAATCATCGACGGTGTGCGTCTGTGCAAGGCTGTACGCTATCGCTATGCCAATGCGGATATGGAAGACCTTGAGCGCTGCCTCAAGGAAGCTCAGGCACAGCGTTTCCGTATCATTGTAACCGACGGTGTATTTTCCATGGACGGCAACGTGGCACCTATGGACAAGATATGCGACCTTGCCGAGAAGTACGACGCCCTTGTGATGGTGGACGAAAGCCACTCTGCCGGAGTTGTGGGCAAGAGAGGTAGGGGAGTTGCCGAACTCTTTGACCTTTATGGCCGTATCGATATCCACACCGGTACGCTCGGCAAAAGCTTCGGTGGAGCTGTGGGAGGCTTTACCACCGGCCGTCAGGAGATTATTGATATGCTTCGCCAGAGATCGCGCCCGTACCTGTTCTCCAACTCGCTCCCGCCTATGCTATGCGCGGCCGGCATAGAGCTTTTCAAGCTGCTCGAAGAGAGCGACGAACTTCATGACCGCCAGCAGGAGAATGTTAACTATTTCCGTGACAAGATGATAGCCGCCGGATTTGATATCAAACCTACTCAGAGCGCTATCTGCGCTGTGATGCTATATGATGCTCCGCTTAGCCAGAAATTTGCCGCGGCTATGGCGGAAGAGGGAATCTTCGTCACCGGTTTCTACTATCCTGTCGTGCCCAAGGGACAGGCCCGTATTCGAGTGCAGCTGTCGGCCGCTCATACGCGTGAGCAGCTGGACAAGGCCATCAATGCTTTCATCAAGGTAGGAAAGCAGCTCGGTGTACTAAAGTAGTTCCGCAAGCATCCTGATCTGCTCCCCGGTGGTGGCCCAGCTGGTAGCGAAACGAGTTACCAGGCGCCCGTCGGGGAGTTGTTCCCATATCTCATATCGAACCTTTCCCTCCAGGGGCTTTAGCTGCTCACGGCTCATGACAGGGAACTGCTGATTGGTGGGGGAGTCCAGCAGCATAGGTATGCCTTTGTCAATAAAAAGCTGCCTAAGTTCCATCGCGCGCTCAATGGCGTTGCGGCTGATCTGCATGTACAGGCCGTCAGTGAATAGTGTGTCGAACTGGATGCCGAGCAAACGTCCTTTTGCCAGCAAGGCTCCGTGCTGCTTGATAGTAGTAAAGAAATGAGCGGGAGCGTCGCCTTTCGGGAACACAACAGCTTCTCCGCACAGCGCACCGACCTTTGTGCCTCCGATATAAAACACGTCGCAGAGCTGTGCAAGAGTGGGAAGCGTCAGGTCGCACTCCGGGCTTGCCAGTCCGTAACCCAGACGGGCTCCGTCAATGAATACCGGCAGCGAATAATGCTCGCTTACTGCTTTGATTTCATAGAGCTCTGAGGCCGAGTAAAGGGTGCCGTATTCAGTAGGAAATGAGATGTAGATCATGCCGGGCTGGACCATATGGTCTTTGGCCTCATCGGCGAGGAAAGCATCCATGTAAGCCCTGATGCTTCCGGCATCCAGCTTGCCATGCTTCCCGGGGAGGGTTATGACTTTATGTCCGCCAGCTTCGATTGCTCCGCTTTCGTGCACTGCTATGTGGCCCGTATGGGCGGCAATTACTCCTTCGTAGCTGCGCAGCATGGCGTCGATCACGGTAGCGTTGGTCTGTGTCCCACCCACAAGGAAAAACACATCTGCATCCTTACAGTTGACAGCTTCCCTTATTTTGTTACGTGCTGCCGCACAGAAACTGTCATCCCCATAACCGGGTTCCTGATCTAAATTGGTCTGCGACAGACGCTCAAGTATTCTGGGATGCGCCCCTTCATTGTAATCGCATGTAAAAGATATGCATTTCATGGCGCACAAATATAAGATAACTTTGGATTTAA
Organism: Bacteroidales bacterium; assembly: GCA_017634595.1. GTDB lineage: Bacteria > Bacteroidota > Bacteroidia > Bacteroidales > UBA932 > Cryptobacteroides. The sequence continues at coordinate 78,529 of JAGBNC010000036.1, read as the reverse complement.
AAAAATAATTGCAGATATTTGCAGCGCTATTTCCTGGGGCTGTTTTGGTTTTGACAGCATTGACAACGGGAGGTAAGCACGCCGGGCGTTGGTGGTTGGCCCGTTAATCCCAATCGTCGAACAATTAGTAGGCAACTACAACTATTCATACGCTTGCTAAGCTCCAAGAGCTAAGGCATTAATCAGAGTCGCCAAGGCTGCGGCACTGACGTATATCCCTCCGGCTTTAAGCCGCTTATGTCCGGACCAAGGGGTATCATTCAAAGCGGATGCGCGGAGCTGCCGCCTCCAGGCTCCGTCAAGATTTAGAGGATAAGCTGCGGACCAGGGCGTCTTCCCTCATTCCGCCGCCGACAATTAAAGGAAGAATAAGCGTGTAGAAAGCTTTTCGGTGCTTTGTTTGGACGCGGGTTCGAATCCCGCCAGCTCCACTTCCGATGCTACGTGTTCAGTATCCTGGCTGTAAGTTCTACCATCAGGTCTGCCGGGCTCGTAGCTGCTCCGTCTCCGCCTTTCCCCAGATAATCGTATTCGCAGAGCAGCGAAATGACATTCATTGCTTTGGGAAGGGGATAATTGCGTACCGCTGTGTCATATTCGCGGTAGAAGTAGGGATTGACCCCGGCCAGGGCCGAGGCTTTTTCCTCCGGCGACATGCCTCCGCGTGATATAAGCGCAGCATATTTCAGGATGCGGTAGAAATGCATGTACAGGGCGCTGACGGCCTGCGGCATGTTGAAGCGTGCCGCATTGCCAAGATGCGCGGCAATAGACAGAGCTTTCTGTGAATTGCGGTATGAGAGCTCTTTGGTTAGTTCGAAAATGCTGAACTGGCGAGAGATACCGACATTCTTCTCAATGTCTGCTATAGATACGGACCTGGTCCCTTCCGGCAGGTTTTTCAGCAGTTTGTCGGTCTCGACTGCAATGGTGGACAGGTCGGTGCCGACCGATTCGGCCAGCAGAGCCGCCGCTTCCGGATCAATATTAATGCCGCGTTCAGCATAATAACGGCTTATCCACGCAGGCATCTCATAATCACGGAGGGCAGGGCTGTCGAGGACTACACCTACCTTGGATGCCCCTTTGTAAAGGGCTTTCCTTTTATCCAATGAAGCCTTGTGGAGCAGGAGCACCAGAACAGTGGAGTCCAGAGGCTCGTTGCAGTACACGGCAATGTCTTCAATGCTTTTCATCAGCTGCGCCTCCTTCACCACCACCAGCTGCCTGTCGGCCATCATTGGAAAGCGACGGGCGGCCGTAACCACCTGTTCGGCAGTCACGTCCGCACCGTAGCATATCGTTTCGTTAAAATCTTTTCCGAACTCGTCTATGCAGTTGTCAATGATGGCGTTGCAGACAAGGTCGGGGTAGTACGGCTCGTCGCCCATCAGGACATAGACCGGCCTGAAGACTCCGGCTCGGGCGTCTTCTATCAGCTTGCGGCTGATTGCTGCCGCATCTTCCTTGGGGCGGGCGGCCATGGCTAGAACTCTTCTACCAGTGACAGGACACGTTCGCGTACATCATCGATGCTTCCCGGATAGCCGCAAACCTCATGATACTTGCCTTTGGCTTTGTAGAAATCGATGAGCGGCTCGGTCTGGGCGTGGTAAGTCTCGATGCGATGAGTGATAGTAGCGTCAGAAGCATCGTCGGCGCGGCCTTCGATAGCCGCCCTGTGGGCAATGCGCTCGTGCACAACAGCGTCGGGGATCATTATGGAGATGACTCCGGTGACTTCATCGTTGCGTGCTGCAGTCATCTGCTCCAGGGCTTCGGCCTGGGCAATGGTACGGGGAAAGCCGTCCAGCAGGAAACCGTCAACGCCCTTGATGGTGTCGAAAGCGTTCTCTATCATGCCTTCCACTATCTCGTCGGGGACAAGGTTGCCGGCTGCTATTAGGTCGCGGGCCTTGAGCCCCAGCTCGGTGCCGGCAGCTATTTCGGCCCTGAGGAGTTCTCCTGTAGAGAGATGTTTAAGATTGTATTTCTGTGCTATTGCACCGGCGTGTGTGCCTTTTCCGGCTCCCGGAGGGCCGAACAGGATGTAGTATTTCATTTGTCTAAAACGTAAATGTCCTTGGTATTGCGGCCTAAGCCGTTGTAGTCCAGCCCGAAGCCGACAATGAAGTCGTTGGGAATCTCCATTCCCACGTAGTCGAGCTTGACGTCTTTGTCGTAAATCTCCGGCTTCAGGAGCATGGTGCAGATGCGTACTTCGGAAGCTCCGTTGGCGAGAAGCAATTCCCTGAGCGCCAGGATGGTATTGCCGGTATCGACAATATCTTCACAAGCTATGACGCGCTTGCCGCGTACTTCTTCCGTAAGTCCCTGGAGCGTGAGCACCGTGCCTGTGGAACTCGTGCCCCTGTATGAGCTGAGCTTGACGCTGCCAAGTTCGCATGGAAAGCTAAGACGCGTGAACAGCTCGCCGGTAAATGGCAGGGCGCCGTTGAGAGTGCAGATGACCACGGGAACGTCGGTGCATCCTTCGAAGTCATGATTGATCTTGTCTGCAACTTCTGAGATTGCTTGTTCAATGCGATCGTGCAGGATGAATTTGCGGAAAGTTTTGTCGTGAAGATGAATCTTTTCCATTACTATTGTTTTTGTTTGTCAAGAAAGTTCACTACATCGGCAACGGTTTTGAACCCCGCCAGTTCCTGGTCCGGGATTACGATACCGTATTCATCCTCAACTCTCATGAGAAGCTGGAGGATGTCCAAAGAGTCGGCACCGAGGTCTTTTTTGATCTCGGATTCGAGGGTGATGGTCTCAGGATCGCGCCTGAGTTGTTTAGCTAAGATTGCTTTAACTTCTTCAAACATATTATATGGAATTAAAGTTCATAATGATCGTAGCGGCAGATTACTTCCTCTATCTTGCTTCCGAGGCTGCTAAGCTGCATCTTGTAAGCCTGTTCGATGCATTTCTGCACTGACCGTGCCTTGCTGCTGCCGTGCCCCTTCACTACTACCTTGGAAGTACCCAGCAGTACGCTTCCGCCGTAGTTCTGGTAGTTCATGAATTCTTTTTCGTCGCGGAACATTTTGGACATCAATGCAGCGCCCACTTTGTAGATGAACTTGGAGTAAATGTCCTTCTTGAGCTTGCCCAGAAGCTCCAGGGCTGTGCCTTCCGTAGTCTTGACAAGTACGTTGCCGCTGAAGCCGTCAGCCACTACTACGTCGTATTTCCCGCTGAGCAGGTCGCGGCTTTCCATGTTTCCGACAAAGTTGATCTCTGCTGTTTCGCTGAGCAGTCTGTATGCTGTCTGGCGCAGTTCGTCTCCTTTCTCTGCTTCCTTGCCCACGTTGAGCAGGGCTACCTTTGGCTTGTAAACGTTGTACACATTCTCCATGTACAGCGATGCCATGATAGCGAACTGACGGAGATGTTCGGGGGTGACTTCCACGTTGGCGCCGCTGTCGCATACACCTACGAGCCCTCCGTTCATGGTGGGCATAATGGGGCAGAATGCCGGTCTTATGATGCCTTGCAGGCGTCCGATACGGGTCAGCGCCGCCGCAACCAGGGCTCCGGTGGAACCGGTGCTTACCATGGCAGCCACGCTGTCGTCATCGCGCAGCAGCCGTATGGCCTTGATCATAGAGCTGTCGCGTTTGAGACGTATGACGTCAGTCGGCCTTTCATCGCAGCCTATTACCTGGGGCGCATGGAGAAACTCTATCCTTGAGGCATCAAAGTTCCGGCCCTGGAGCAACTTGCGCAGCACTTCCTCGTCTCCGCTGAGTATCAGCTTCAGGTCGGGGAACTGTTCCAGAGCAGCAAGGGCTCCGTCCACGTTGGCCTCGGGGCTGTGGTCGCCGCCGAAGCAGTCGAGTACTATTCTAATCATACCAGTTTCTTTACGAATGCACGGCGTCTCTTGTGCACCGTGCGTCCGAAGTGTTTCCAGAGGTTCTGAATATCGTAATTGTCCTCAAGATTGAGGTTGGTCTCGGCATATTCTATGCCGTCTTCGCGCAGCATCCTCATTAGGGCGGCTGCGAAAACTGCACTTATGCCCATGTTGAGATAATCCGGATCGACGCCGACCAGGCCGAGGTCGATCACCCGCGGGCGGCGCTTGGCTTTGAGGAAGCGGAGCAGCATGCCCGGTGTTATGTGCCCGTTGGAGGGGCGCAGGGCGTTGATTATGCTTGGAAAACAGATGCCGAAAGCAAGCATCTTGTCGTTCTCGTCCAGTATTACGGCTACGTAACGCAGATCGACAATGAACTTGAATCCGTCTATCATCTGTTTCTTCATGGCGTCGGTAAACGGGACCGTGCCGTAAAGGTTGTTGTATGACTTGTCAATGAGTTCGAACAGGCCGTCGGCGTACTTGTTTATGAAATCTCCGACGTTCTTGGCCGGTCCAAGATGCAGCTTGTAGCGCTTCATTACGAAATCGCCAAGCTTCTCTATGTCTCCGTCGTATCCTTCAGGAACGGTGAGCTTGCTCTCGGTCCAGTCAACCTCTTTTGTGTAGCCGTTAGCTTCGATAAGCTTCTGGTAATAAGGATAATTGTACTGTTCTTCGAATGTGGAGTACTCTTCGAATCCGTCTATCAGGAGTCCTTCCCGCTCAAGGTCCGAGAAACCGAGTGGACCGTGGGCGGTATCCATTCCTTTGGCCTTGGCCCAGGACTCTACTGCATGGAACAATGCGTCCGCCACGCTCTGGTCGTCTATTGAATCGAAGCGGCCGAAGCGGACCCTGCGTTCATTGTTCTTTTGGTTGGCGGCCTTTTGTATGATTCCGCATATGCGTCCGGTAATCACTCCGTCCTTGTAGGCGTTGTAGTAAACGGTCTCGCAAGTGTCATTGTAAATGTTCTTGCTCCCGAAGATGGCCATTTCGTCTCCATACAGCGGGGGACAGAAGTATGGACAGCCCTTATAGAGTTTAAGGGGGAAATCCACGAACTCCTTGCGTTCGCGACGTGTTTTTACTTCCCTTACCTCAATCATACACTATCTGTGTTTGCCGTGGAAACATACGCCCATGCCGTTGGGACCGCAGTGGCTACCTATGGTGGGATTTACCATAGTGACATAGATATTCAGGTCGTCGCCGAATTTTGCCTTGAGCTTCGATACCAATATGTCCACAAGGTCCTGGCAGTCGGCATGCCCGATTACAACGCGGTGCGCTTTGACATCCTCGCCAAGTTCTTCGACATACTGGACCATACGGCTGATGGCCTTGTCCCGTCCGACTTCTTTGCCGATGGAAACCATCTTGCCCTGCTCATTTACGTAGATGATGGGGCGGATGCCGATGAAGTTGCCCATGGTGGCGGCAAGCCCGCTTACGCGTCCGCTGCGGCGGAAGAACTTGAGGTCGTCAGCTATGAAATACAAGGGGAATTTCTGGACTTCGACCGAGGCCCATTCCATGACTTCCTCCGGGGTCTTGCCGGCCTTGAAAAGGTCGCCGATTTCGAATACCATGTTGAGAGACTGGGCCGAGATGCCCAGGGTATCGACAGACCAGAATTTGCGTTCGGGATACTTCTCCTTGAGCGCCTTGACGGCCATGTCCATGTTGGCGAAAGTGTTGGACATGCCAGAGGAGAAATGAACATAGAAAATGTCGTTGCCGGCAGCGAATTCAGGCTCGAAATACTTGATGTAAACTGCGTCGCTGATTGCGCTGGTGGTTGGAATGGTACCAGCGCGGAGCATGCCGTAAAAAGCCTTGAAGTCGTAGTCCTGTCCGTCAACGTAAGGATGGTATAGTTTGCCCTCAACTGCGTAGGGCATGGGGATTACTTTGAAACCGTATTCCTGCGCGATGGCGGGAGTTACGTCGCAATCGGTGTCGGTGAATAGTGTTAGCATAAGATAAATGTGTAGTTATACACGGCCTGTCCGCCGTGGTTGTAAATGACTTCTGTAGAAGGGTATTTCTCGCCCAGCATCCGGCAGAGCTCCGAGGCTTCCGCTTCCGGGGTGTCGGCGCCGCTGAACATTATGATGACATCGCGTTTGGATGCATCCAGTGCTTCCAGGAGCTCGAGGGCCGCCTCGTTACGCCCGCTGCATCCGCAAAGGATCTCGCTGCCACGGAATCCGACAAAACCACCCTTATGGACCTCTACACCATCTTTGACAGCATCCCGGCTTGCAGGGGATACAAGCCCGCAGACTACTGTAGAAGCAGTCTGAGTGGCTGATTCTGCTATCGCATCAGCGTCACCGGAAGATGTATCGAGGGAGGCGATGGCAACGTAACCGGCTCCGATGTCCTTGGTGGGGATGACTATAATCCGGGCATCCTTATATACTTCAGCTGCCTGATTCGCCGTGAGTATTATGTTGGAATTGTTAGGGAAAACAAAAATCGTTTTGGCGGGAACGGCATCGAAAGCAGCAGTAAAATCGGAGACTGAAGGATTCATGGTCTGTCCGCCTTGTACCACGTAATCAGATCCGAGAGCCTTGAATGCTTCAACGAGTCCTTCTCCATTGGCGACGGTGACTATACCGAAATCCTTGCGCTTTACTTGAGCGGCGGCAGGCGCGAATGAAGAGCTGTGATGCTGAAGGGTCATGTTCTCAATCTTGATTGTCAAGAACTCGCCCCATTTCTGGCAGGTGTTGAGTATATCTCCGGGCGTTTTGGTATGGACGTGGACCTTGATGATGCTCCCTTCACGGAAAAAGACCACGGAATCGCCGGCCCCGAGAATGTAGTCTTCAATTACTTTCTCGTCGAAACTGGCAAGATCTACCTTGCTGCTCTGAAGGCGCAGGAGGAACTCGGTACAATATCCGAATTTAAGCTCCGTATTCTCATCAAATGCAGACAGATCTACTTTGTGTGCTGCATTTGTGGCGACAGTCTCTGCCATCGCTTCTTCAATGCCCAGCAGGGCGTCCTGGAAGCCGTAGAAAATCTGGAGCAATCCGGCTCCGCCGCTGTCCACCACACCTGCTTCTTTGAGCACGCTGAGCTTGTCCGGAGTCTTCTCAAGAGAATCCTCCATGGCGTGGGTAAGTGCGGAAATATAGTCCTCCATGGACTCCTTGCTGTGAGGCGCGGCGTAATCGGCTCCTTCACGGACTACAGTTAGAATAGTGCCTTCCACGGGATTGGATACTGCACTGTATGCTTCTTTGACGGCAGCAGCCATGGCGGTAGCAAAACCGTCCGTATCCGTGTCTTTCCGGCCTGACAAGCCTTTGGCCAGGCCGGCAAATATCCTAGACAGGATCACGCCGGAGTTGCCGCGTGCGCCGAGCAGCATGCCGGAAGATGCGGCACTGGCTATTTCTCCAAGGGACGCTCCGTGCAGGGGCGATGCCTGGGCATAGCCGGCCTCTAAAGTAAGACACATATTATCACCTGTATCTCCATCTGGAATTGGGAAAACATTCAAGTCGTTGACTGCCTGTCGGTTCTTGCCGAGGCGTGCGCAACCTTGGGAAAGCATCTTTAGATACAACTCTCCTCCCAGGTTGTAGGTTTGTACATTTTTATTGTGCATAACAAAGTGCAAATATACGCAAAAAAACGTATATTGCGGTGAAAAACGATGGACTATGAAACTGCTTCTGATCTTGCTGGCCTGCTTTGCAGGCCCTTCTTTCGAATCGGCCGTTCTATTCCTGAACGGGGTCTCTTCCATGGAAGAATTGGATGAAAGCGTGATTTCACGCTACCGTGCTTTGGAACTCAGCCCTCTTGAACTAAACTTATGCACCCGCAGCCGCCTGCTCTCAAGCGGCTTGATGAGCGCATTCCAAGTCGCATCCCTATTAGACTGGAGGGAAAGGTCGGGGGATATTCTTTCTTACACCGAACTGGCGCTTGTCGACGGCTTTGGCGAAGAATATGCCGAAGCCTTGAAACCTTTTACGCGCCTGAGCTCTTCTGGGCCTCCCGGGAAGAGGCGCTCGCGCAAGCTCCACCAGAACTTGATGCTGCGCGGTGCCGGCCGGCTGTCGGGCGAGCTTGAATATGCTGCAGGGGTTAAGTATAAAGCAGAATTGGGCGAAACTGCGGAGTTGTACTGGTCTTCGCGGAACAGTTATTCCGACCCGCACTTTGGACTTGGTACTTTGAGCGGGGCTTATTATGGACGGAAACATCTCGGCAAACTGATACTGGGCCATTTTAATGCCCGTTTCGGGCAAGGGCTATGTATGTGGAGCGGTTTTTCACTGCAACCATGGAGCTCTGTTCAGTCGCTCCGGCGCAGTGGGAGCGGCTTTTCTCCGACGGGCTCTTTCAGCCCGTCATACTGTGGCGCTGCGGCTGATTTTGAGTATGGACGCTGGTCGCTGGCCGCTGCATATTCTGTCCCGGACAAGATGCCTATGGGTTCGGTATGCTTTACCGGCCAGAGGTTTACGGCCGCAGTAAATGCCTCCAGGGAAGCTGTGGGGATGGACATCAAACTCGGCCTTCCCGGCTTAGGCTTGTGGGGGGAATGTGTATGGCGCGGGCGCTTCGATGCTGTGGCCGGGGTGATGTGGATTCCGGCCTACGATACCAAAATCGGAGCCATGGCTAAATGGTGCAGTGGAGTACCTGAAACGGCTGCCGGAGTGTCTTCGGGCCCGTTTGAAGCTCTGGCTTATTTGTCTTCGAAGCAATTCCGGAGCATGGCAAAGTATTCCACTCATTTCCATCTTGGACCTATTGGTATTAATCCGGTTCTACGTCTAGCAGCCACGCGCAAAGACACTTGGCGTGTCGAGGGCAGGGGAGTCATCAGGCTGGAATACTCCGGTTGGGATCTCACCGGCCGGCTTGACCTGGTGCATTGCAAAGATGATACTTCGTGGCTTTTTTATGCCGAAGCGGGACGGGGCGGCGGAGCTTTTAGGGCGTGGCTGCGGTGGACGCTTTTCAGGGTTGATAAGTGGGACGGGAGAATATATGTTTACGAGAGGGATGCACCGGGTTCATTCAACGTGCCGGCATACTACGGCAAGGGATGGGCAACATCCTTGTCATGTGCCTGGAAACCCAGCAGGAGGCATGGATTCTATTGTCGCCTATCTTGTGTTGAATATCCTTGGATGACAGATGGAAAGGCTTCTAAATATGAAGTAAAACTTCAGTATCAGCTCAGCCTTTGATTACATTGATTGTCCTGCCGTCGATTTGTATGTGCATGGGAAGCTTTCCCTCAATCTCGCCGTCCAGTTCGAAGATGTCTTCCGAGGCTTCGTTAAGGGGCTCGATCAGCAGGTCCTTGCAGCGCCCGGATATGACAGCCGGGGACTCGTTGACGGTGCCGTTGAACAGTCTCGGGATCTGTTTGACAATGGTGTACACCGAAGTCTTGGGCACAATCATGTAGTCAAGTATCCCATCATTGATTTCGGCCAGTGGCACCTGTTTCATTCCCGAGCCGCTGAAGCGCCCGTTGCCGAGGGCTACTGAATAGCAATGGCCTTCGAAAACGACTTTCGAGTCTGCAGTAATCCTGAGGGAGATGGGAGCAATATGGGTGATTGTGTATCTGAGGGCGTTGAGATAAATCATCTTGCCCCTCTTGCCTCCTTCTTTCTGGAAATTGACGCGATGGCATACGTGGGAGTCGAAGCCCGTACCTCCGACATTTGCCATGTAGCAGACTTTGTCGCCCCCGCCGCGGACCTTTACAATGTCCATTTTGCCAAAGGAATTGTCGAGAATAAGATCTATGACCTTGCCCATGTCGTTGGGGACGTCCAGGGATTTAATCCAGTCGTTGCCTGAACCAATGGGGAAAACGCCAAGGGTGAATTCTTCTGTCGGAGTGCCGCTTTCGTCACAGTAGGCAGTAATGCCTTGCAGGGTTTCGTGAAGGGAACCGTCGCCACCCACGGCTATGATTCTTCTGTAGCCTGCAGCGGAAGCTTCATGTGCGAGAACTGTGGCGTGGCGCTTGTGGTCAGTCATGGCCGTTACAAAAGGGACTCCGAGTTTTTCGAGTTTCTGCTCGGCCGGAACCCATAGGGACATAGTCTTGCCCGAGCCTGCCCGGGGATTGACTATGATGTACCATTCAGTTTTAGGCTCAGTCATAGTGCAAAAGTAATAATTATTTCGTATTTTTGCATACTATGGGTAAAGTTATAGCTATTGCCAATCAGAAGGGTGGTGTGGGCAAGACCACTACGGCCATTAATTTGGCCGCCTCGCTTGCCGCGTTGGAAAAGAAAGTACTCATCATTGATGCCGATCCCCAGGCCAATACTACTTCGGGGCTCAATTTTTCTCCCGATGATGATTCCCACCGCAGTCTGTACGAGCTCATGGAGGGCTCTATCTCAGTGGAAGACACCCTTATCCAGACGGAAATGGAAGGCCTTCACATGATCCCTTCCCACATCAATCTGGTAGGTATAGAAATAGAAATGATAAATGAGGAGGACCGTGAGTCGGCGCTCAAGAAAGCTATAGCTCCGGTCCGGGACAAATACGACTACATCATTATAGACTGTTCGCCTTCGCTGGGGCTCATCACGGTCAATACACTGACTGCCGCCGACTCGGTAATCATTCCGGTCCAGCCTGAATTTTTTGCACTTGAAGGTTTGGGCAAACTGCTTCAGACCATAAGGATAATACAGAACGGTCTTAATCCTTCGCTGACTATCGAAGGCTTCGTGGTGACAATGTTCGACGGCCGCACAAAGGTCCATCAGCAGGTGCTGGCAGAATTGCGCGAGCACTTCAAGGATCTTGTGTTCAAGACGGTGATTCAGCGTAATATACGCTTGAGTGAGGCTCCGTCACATGGTAAGCCGGTGTTGCTGTATGAGATTTCTTGCACCGGCTCGTCCAATTATCTCAACCTGGCATCCGAATTGCTGGAGCGTAACGGCGACAAAACAGCAGAATCATGAGTGTAAAGAACAGAGGCCTGGGCAAGGGCCTGGAAGCGCTGATGGGCAATGTCCCCGGCGCCGACCAGCTAAGGAAGCCCGTAGGCTATATAAATAAGCAAATTGCAGGATCGGCACAGGCATCTGACGCAGATATCATGCGTATCCCTATGGATTTGGTAGATGCCAACCCTTTCCAGCCGCGTATCAATTTCGATCAGGAGGCACTTGAAGAGCTAGCTGCATCTATCAGGTCACTTGGCCTCATTCAGCCGATTACCGTCAGACGGACGGACTCCGGGCGTTATCAGATCATAAGCGGTGAGCGCCGTTTCAGGGCGTGCCGTATGACAGGGATGACTATGATTCCCGCATATGTGCGCGAGACCGGTGATCAGGGCATGCTGGAAATGGCCATTGTGGAGAATATCCAGCGTCAGGATCTGGACCCTGTGGAGGTGGCAATGAGCTACAGGCGCCTGATTGACGAGTGCCATCTTACACAGGAGCAGATGGCCGACCGTGTGGGCAAGAAGAGGGCTACCGTGGCCAACAGCCTCCGTCTTCTCAAGCTGCCGGTGAAAGTTCAGCACGATCTTAAAGTAGGCCTGATTTCTACCGGGCACGCCAAGGTTCTGCTGGGTGTTGAGGATCCCGAATTGCAGGAGAATCTGTGCGATGCGGCAATTACCCGTTCACTTTCGGTGCGCGAACTTGAAGAGCTGGTGCGGCAGATGAATTCCGGCTCTGGCAGGCGCCATGCTCCCAGGGCTTCCGAACCTCTGCCGGAGCAATACGACCGTCTCCTGTCATGCATAGGCAGGTATTTCAGCAGGGAAGTGTCAGTACGTCGCAACGCTTCCGGAAAAGGTTGCCTCACTGTGCGCTTCAGTTCCGACTCCGAGGTTGAAGAGTTCTTGAAAGCGCTTGAGTCTTCGCAGAGATGATGAAGAGGGCGTTGTTATCAATACTGCTGCTGTTCAGCACCTTGATCGCTTCGGCGCAGTTCCGCTCCGAGGCTTTCCAGCAGTCTTACAATGACGACAAGGCCACAGGCAAGGATTCTACGGACGTCCTTTTCTCGTTCAAAGAATATTTTGCCGGCCTGCAGCACAAGCAGGAGATCAAGATAGGGACCATGTTTGCCGGCTCCCTTGTGTGCGTGGGCGGAGAGCAGATTTACAACCGGCAGTATTGGAAACTGCCATTAGTTTACGGCTCTATTCTCGGGCCTATCGGTGCCGGCGTGTATCTCAATACGCATGGTAATCACGATGCGGCGAAGTACTGTTTTATCGGCGCGGGACTTGCTTACTGGGGCACATTGATGGATGGTATCGTGAGCTATAAATCCTCCGTGTATCCTCTTCCAGGACGTGCAACGCTTTATTCTCTGCTGCTTCCCGGACTTGGGCAGGCATACAACGGAGAGTATTGGAAAATCCCGATCTACCTCGGGGGCCTCGGCGCCGCTTACTATTTCTACAATACCAATAACATCAACTATCAGCGTTACCGCCGTATCTACAAGGAAGCGACTAATACTGAAGTAGAATACAACGGCCCGATCACCGCCGAGCAGGCTCTGTATTACCGCGACGTCTTCAGGCGCTATCGTGATTATTCAGTGCTGGCTATAGCGCTGGTGTATCTCCTGCAGGTAATTGATGCGAACGTATTCTCCTACATGCATGATTTTGAGATCGCAGATGATCTGGCCATGACGGTCAAGCCTGCTGTGTTGATGCAGGACACCCAACTGGCCTTCAACCCTTCTCCTGCATTCGGACTAAGCGTGGGATTCAAATTCTGAGTTTATGCGTAGAATCTTTCTCATTATGTGTCTCTTGTTGCTTTGTGCTTCGCCTTTTGCCGGGGCGCAGCTTCTTCCTCGTGGCAAGAACAAGACGCTTGAGAAGGAGAACGCAGAGCTTAAACACCGTGTTGATTCGTTGAAGGCCCTTGTGGACAGTCTGCGTATGATTGTCGTTTCATCGGAAACTGCTGATGATGGAGAGGAAGTAATAGCATTCGAGACGCCCGATCCTATGGACTATACGCCTGAGGTGACTGACAGCCTGCTGGCCCTGTGGTATCACAGCAATTTCGGCCGCGAAACGGTTATGCCGGCTTTTAATATGGATTCGGTCAAGCTGACATCCGCAGTGAGCGATTCGGTCATGATATCGCGCCTTGCTGCATTGAATCCTTATTTCACCCTTCCTTTCAACGACGTCGTAAAGAATTACATGATATTGTATTCCGAGAAGAGGGGGGTGGCCATGGAGCAGGCAATGGGATTGAGCTCCTACTATTTCCCAATTTTCGAGGAGGTGTTTTGCAAGTATGGCATACCTCTGGAACTGAAGTATTTAGCCGTGGTCGAGTCGATGCTCAGGCCTACAGCCACTTCACGTGCCGGGGCAAAGGGCTTGTGGCAGTTCATGTACCGCACCGCACGTTCGTATGGCCTGCATATTGACTCTTATATCGACGAGCGTATGGATGTGGAGAAATCCACCGATGCTGCAGCACGCTACTTGAAGAACCTTCACAACATGCTGGGCGACTGGGCCCTGGCCGTGAGCGCCTACAACTGTGGCGCCGGCAATGTGAACAAAGCTATAAGAAGGGCTGGAGGGAAAAGGGATTTCTGGTCGGTTTATTCATATCTTCCTACGGAGACGAGGGGATACCTGCCGGCTTTTGTCGGCGTGATGTATGCCTTCGCCTACAGCCGCGATTACGGCCTGAGCGCAGCGTCCGTGGGCGTTCCGGAACAGACCGATACCTTTCGGGTGCATAGAAATCTGCATTTCAAGCAGATCAGCGAGGTTGTGGGCATCCCGCTCGAAGAGATTGAATATCTCAATCCAAAGTATTACAATAGCATTATACCCGGCAGCGGCGGCGAATGCTCTGTCAAGCTGCCTTACCGTTGGAGCGCTGCCTGGCTTGCTGCAGAGCCCGATTCTCTGTATGGGCATAATGCCAAGCTATATCTCTCGGAGCAGGTCATGAAAGACATCTCCGAAGGTAAAAAGAGCGGTGCGACAGGCGGATCGCGTACCTGCTACACAGTCAGGAGCGGCGATACTTTGAGTCATATAGCTCGCCGCTACAGGGTCAGCGTGAAACAGCTTATGAGTTGGAATCACCTTCGCAGCGACCGCCTGAGTATAGGGCAAAAGATATATATCTATTAGCTGATCTCAGAAAATACAATGGAAATGTGGACCGAAGCGCTCGAATGCGGCACGGTCCAAGGCCTCCCTGTCTTCAGGATGGGCAATGGAAATCAGCAGCCGGGCTCTCTCCTGAAGACTCTTGCCGTACAAGTTCACGGAGCCATATTCGGTTACAATCCAGTGAGCATCGGCGCGTGGCGTTACTATACCTCCGCCAGGATGTATGGCGGGTACTATCTTGGAAGCGCCCTTGCGTGTCCGGGATGCAAATGCAGTAATGCTCTTTCCACCTTCAGATAGTGTTGCCCCACGGACAAAGTCCAACTGTCCTCCTGTGCCGCTGAAGATACGTGTGCCGATACTGTCGGCGCAGATCTGCCCGGTGAGATCTACTTCGATGGCAGAATTGATAGCTGTGGCTTTGCGGTTTGACGCTATTACACGCACATCGTTGACGTATGCGATGTCCCGCATCTGCACCACAGGGTTGTGGTCGATGAATGAATACACATCCTGTGATCCGAGCAGGAAGGAAGCGGTGACCTTGCCATTGTCAATATTCTTGGCGGCTCCGTTGATGACGCCTTTCTTGATGAGGCGCAGCAGACCGTCGGCGAACATCTCAGTATGGAGACCGAGATTCTTGTGTCCGTCCAGCTGTGACGAAAGTGCATTGGGAAGGGAACCTATGCCCATCTGTAGGCACGCTCCGTCCTCTACAAGTTCAGCGCAGTGGCGCCCGATTTCCATCTCCACCGGGCTCGGCTCCACAAAACCTGCGGTATCAAGCGGATGGTCGTCCCGCACCAGATAGTCGAAAGCGCTCAGGGGGATCAACTCTCCATAAGAAAAGGGAACGTTGGGGTTGACTACGCCTATGACAAGGCGGGCGCATTGAATTGCTGCGGGGGAACAGTCCACCGATGTCCCGAGTGATACCCTTCCTTCGCTGTCAGGCATGGATACATTGACAAGGGCTGCGCCAAGCTCAATGGCTCCGCTGCGGTACAGGAAAGGAGTCTCGCTGAGGTGTACCGGCAGATAATCAGCATATCCGGCGTTAACTTCCGCCCTTACGTTGGGGCCGACGAAGAAACCCTGGTCGAACATGATGCCTTCGTATTCAGGCTTGCTGTAAGGTGCTGGTCCTTCTGTGTGGAAGTGGTGAAAATGAAGATCCGTCACGTCTCCGGCGTCTGCCCTGCGGCACAAAGCCTCTATTAGGCAGTGCGGTACGCTGGCCACGCTGCTGAGATGTATGTGGCAGTGTGATGGGATGTGGCTGACCGCCTCGTCGGCTGTGACAAACTTCATCTGTTGCATTGTAGCTGCAAAAATACTAAAAACTAATGTCAATTATCCAATTTAAGCTCATATTTGCGTATCAGACTGCTTATCTCCGGATCCAGGCTGCCTCTGTGTATGAATGCCGGTTCCTGATGGCATGAATGGATAAAATGCTCTACAGCATTGCGTTCATCCCCATCGCGGGCATAAAGAATCGCCAGCAGGTAGTTCACACGGGCGTTTTTCTCCAGCCCACTTAGAATCTGCATAGCTGAGGCGTTACGGTCGAGGGCGACGCATGCTACCGCAGTGTTATAGTCATTGTAAGGGCGCAGAAGCTTGAGAGCCTCTTCATAGTTTCTGTCTTTTATGTATTGGACGCCTTTCATATAGCAAGTGTCAAGCTCAGTGGTGTACAAAGTGTCCTGCACCATGTTTTTCCGATGGAGGTAAAAGTTGAATTTAACTATGCGCAAACGGGGATAAAGATGCTCTCTCAGATGCTTGTAGAAAGGTTCTTTGGATATTTCTTTCTCCCTTGAATCGTAATCAGCGAACTGCGTGACTAGTTCTTTGTAGCGGCTTTTGGCCGCGTGATCCAGGTCCTTGTCTTGATCAACCAGTACATCAAGCATGTGCCAGTTCTCTCCGCCGCTGCGCCCGTTGAAACCTATCGTGGGTATAATAGTACCCTGGGTTATTTCCTCATTCAGAGACAGAAAGGTACCGCGTTCAGCTTCAAGCGAGTCCCGCAGTTCGCCTGCAAAGTCCCGGAAATACAGGGACGCACACCTGGCACGGCTTTCTGAGAGTCTCTCATTCGCTCTCTGTTGTCCTTCCGGCGAAGCGAATGCCACAACCGAAATAGAGTCAAGTTCGTATATTTCGTTCACAATCAAGCCCCTTATATTCCCTTTGATACGGCCTATTTCAGTAGGATTGTTGCCCAATAGCGGGTTGATGTCCGATTTCCCCATAGGGAATTCAATATAGCTGGCCGTATTTGCTTCTACGCGTCTGGATATGATTTTCTCCAGATACTTCTCGCTATTGTCGGCAAGGCCGGAGATGGATGAAATGTAGAACGTAAGCGCATCGCTGCGTGGTATTGTATAAACCGTCTTGTCCTGCTCCCTAATGTCTCCGGACAGTACTATGTCTACCTTCTTCAATCCGGGGCGGCTGTTTATTGTCTGTACGTAGTTGTAGATGAAGTCTCCATTGCCGGCCACTATAACCGTGTCCAGCCTTATGCCGCCGCTAACCAGCGGAGCTTTGACATAGCGCTGGAACATAATGTCTTTTCTCCCGGCTCTGTAACGGTTCCAACGTTTCCATATCAAGTAGGTGTAATGATCGACGGCCTGTTTTTCTGTAACTCCGTATGCGGAAGCGAATTGCTCGTCAGAGACATATGAGCTGTCATTGCGGAATGCATATACCTGCGGAAGATTGCGTTCGAGAAAGATTTCAAGGGCCCTCAGGTTGATGAAGCGTGTTGTGTCTGTTATGATGGAATCAATGAACTTACGGTAGTGCTGGTAGCCGCGGAGCTGGGCTTTACGGTAGTCTGCTCCTGTGATGATGACAGGCTCCAGCCTTAGGGAGTCGCCAAGTATGTACATGTCCGGATTGAGACGCAGTTGCCACTTGCTGTGCTGCATGTCCTTAGGCACTACGACCTGAAATTCCAGATCGACCTTGCCGTGCCTCTCGGCCACGTTGCGGAAGCGGGCGGTGACATAGGATGCAGTTATCCTGTCAGTTGCAACCATGTCTCCGTCTTCGTCACGCACGGCATTCATAATAAGCATGTCATGCCCGTCCAGATCAACTACATGAAGGGTGTCTCGTTTCTGCTCGTTGTCACCGAACTTGCGTAATTCATGGTCTGCCGGAAGTGCCAGGCGTGCCCTCGCGTCCGAGGCTGTGAGAATGTTGATTCTGTGTTGTGTGCTGCATGCGGCAAGCATCAATAACATGGCCGGCAGCAGGGCTGTTCTGAAGTTTTTCATGCCGCAAATATGCAGCATTCTCAGGACAAATCCCAGCGCCGGCCGTTGTTCGGGGTGATTATTTTACGATTTTTTAAGGAATTGCTGATTTTTATTCCGGCAGGACAAAAGGTTTGAGGCCTTTTGCTGCGTCAGCAGCTGTGATCGGTACTCCTCCGTTGTCCAGATCGATCAGAGTATAGCGGTCGTTGCCCATCCCAAGCTCTTTCATGTAAGAGAGCTGCCTGAGGCCGTGGCGGCTTTCGATACGCTCTACAAGTGCATGGTGCTCTTCTTCTTTCATTGCATACACGATGTCGATGCAGGCTTGGTCTATGGCCAGGATGTCTGTAGAAGAAAGAATTCCGACGTTCGGAGTGACCACGGGCTCGGCAGCAAGACCTTCACAGTCACATGATACAGACATGTTACGCATTACGTTTACATAGGTAACATGCTCCCCGAAATGGTCTATGGTAGCTTTGGTCGATTCCGTCATTCTCTCCATAAACTCTTCCTGGGCGATATCCCATTGATTAGGCTGTCCGGGAGTAGTATGTATCCATGCCTTGCCAAGATGGCCGTCGGCGCAACCGATTCCTATGTTTTTGTTGCTGCCGCCAAAACCGCCCTGCGTGTGACCCTTGAAGTGGGTGAGGGCAACCATAGAATCGTAATTCAGCAGGTGAGAACCCACAGACATCTGCTTGAACCATTTGCCTCCTTTGACAGGCAGGCATTCATTGCCCTCCTCGTCCATTATGTCCACGGGACAGAATGTCCAGCCGTTGACTTCGATGGTCTTGCGGTGAAGGGCCGTTGTGGAGCGGTCACCTTCGTAGTAAGTGTTGGTCTCGATGATGGCGGCATCCGGCAAATCCTTTTCTAATAAGGCTTTAACCCACTCGCGCGGGATGATGTTAGGGCCATTCTGCTCGCCGGTATGTAGTTTGACACCGACCTTGCCGGTGATGCCACCGTTGACTTTCTCGTAAGCCTTGATAAGACCATCAGCAGATAGATCACGGGTGAAATAGACCACGGATTCACCGCCTGTGCGTTTGTCGTAGGGGACATATTTGTCTCCATCCTTTCCCGGGACTGGGGCGGCATTGCTGCTGCGCTTGGAATAAAAACAAATCAGTGCCGCGGCTATAGCCACGCACGCTATTGCAATCACGATGAGATTCATTGGCTTAATGTGCATTGTGTGAATTATATTGTAGTGATACTTGCATAGCAGGGTCTCAACGCCAGGTGGCGGTGTATGCTGAAACCGTTTTTGTTGACGCCGTCAATGTCGTGATACTTACCGACATATATGCGGTCTCCATTGTGGTCAAGGTCGGAGCACCATACGAAATCGTGATACCAAAGACATTCTCCGTATGCAAACCAATAAGCAAAGAAAGAATAAACGCACAGAATTGCCTGAGGGAAGCTGATGTCATCTTTGAGCAGCTCTTCAGGCCTTACAGCACGGCTGCTTTCAATAACTTCTTTCTTAAGCAGATACCAGCGGGGCTTCAGGGTCTTCTCCACAAAATCTTCATGGATGTACCAGTCTTGGTTGTACAAGCATGGTTCACTCTTATCCGGGTCAATTCCGGCGGCGTCGCGAAAAGAAAGAATGGTCAGCGGAGCACCTTCGTGACCGGCAAAGCCAAGGACCAGTAGGTAATCAGCGGCGCATTCCCTCAGAAGGCCGTCTGGATAGGGGACTGCCGGAGAATAATCTGCCGGCAGTTCTTGCATGCCAAGAGCCTTGAGCATAGTGTTCACTTGCTCTCTTCCAAGAAAGTTCTTACCGAACAATGATTTCAGTTCTTCGATGCTCATTTATTAAGGAATGACTCTTTCCACTTTTGGTATTCAATTACTTCATCTGCGCTTGCCAGATGGCCCATGGCGGAGTATTTTTCAATGCGCTCAATCTCGGCGGATAGTCTGTCGAAGCGCATGCCCCAGCCACTGTCGACAAACCAGTTCAGATTTCGCACCGGGGCGTTGAAAAGCAGTATGCCGCTTCGTGTGTCCAGTACCTCCCTGAGGAAAGTAAGGTATGCTCTGTACTGGTGCTCATGTGAAGCGACGAGAGCCAACCTCTTCCACCCGTTATCTACAGCCATGCGTACAACCTCGACTGCCTGTTCCCGAGTGTGCTGGGATTTGGCTTCATGGATCAGGTCCTTCTCCGGTACGCCTTGGTTCAAAATAAACGGCGCCACTTCTTCATAAGGGAAACTGCCGTAGTCTCTGTCTATGATATTTCCGCTGAAAATGATGCGGTCCACTTGGCCTGATTTGTACAGATCGACAGCCTTCTGAAAACGGAAAAAACCGTCACCTTCCAGCAGGATGGCAGCGTCGGAATGCATGAGACAGTCGTTATCGACTATGGCAAGTATCTTTTCTCTGTCTGTTATCATGGGCACAAGTTTAAATGTCTTCCCAGAAAATCGGATCGCGTGCCGGGATGTCTTTGTTGACTGCTTTGCCTATGATAGTGTTTTTGAATTTGGGCGGAATGCCCAGGGCCGGACGGAGCACGTCGATGTCTTCTTCACGGAGTATGTCGCCTTTCTTAAGGTCGCGCTTGGCATACAGGCAGCGGCGCTGGACGAATACAGTTTCGCCTTCTTCGGCGACCACTTCTTTGCAGGTGCTTCCCATTGCACGTTCGACCTCGCGTATGGAATCGACCATAAACTTGAATTCCGCCGGTTCCATGGAATGCGGATGGTCAGGACCTTTGTCGTGCTTATTGAGCGTGAAATGCTTTTCTATCACGCGGCCGCCTAGCACAACGGATGCAAGTGCCACTACGTGTCCGGGAGAATGGTCGGAATAGCCTGTCAGACAGTCGAATGCTGATTGGTAGGTCTTGAGCACGTTGACGTTGGCGCTGTCAATCTTGGAGGGGTAGTTGGTAATGCACTGCATCAGCACAAGGTCCCTGTTGCCGGTCTTGGCTATTGCACGTACGGCCTCGTCTATCTCGGACATGGTTGCATCGCCCGTGGCCAGCATGACTGGCAGTCCTTTGGCAGCAGTATATTCAAGCATCTCAAGCCATGTGATCTCGCCGGAGCCTATCTTGATAAAGGGCAGTTTGAGATCGGCGCACAGGTCAACCGCTTCTTTGAAGTAAGGGGAGGTTGAGAAGTCGATGCCGATATTCTTACAGTAGTCGGCAATCTCCTGGTGCCATTCAATGGGGAATTCTACATCCTTGAAAACTTCGCTTACGGTGCGGCCCCAGGAACCGTGTACGCCGTGGAGCGTCATCTTGGAAAAACCGCCTTCTGAGACAATGCTCTCTGCCTTGAAAGTCTGGAACTTGGCGCAGTCGGCGCCGGCTTCTTTGGCCGCATCGATCAGCCGTTTAGCCTTGTCGAGGCTGCCGTCGAAGTTGCCTCCAATTTCTGCGATGAAATATGTGGGATAGTCCGGACCTATCATCCGGTTGCCTATCTTGATGTTTTTATTAAACTTAATCATATCGGTGTATTAGTTCAGTCGTTTGAATCCGGATTGGCATACAGGCCCGTCAAGAGCCTTTAAGACGTCGCGTCCGTCCTCGAAGTCGCGGATATCGGCGAAAATCTTGTCAAGTTCTTCAAAGTAACGGTCAAGAATCTCCGGGGTGTGGGCAATGCAAGGGTACATGCTGTTGCCGGCCAGGAAGCCTTTCTTGAGCATTTCTTGGGTTATGTATGTTTTGTATGCAAGGTGATTGGGGCTCTTGAAAGTGTAACCGGCGAGGGCTGGGATGCCCCATTGCTCTATCTCAAGTCCGTATTTGTCTGCAAGCGCTTGCCAGCGCTTTTTGTTATCAAGCCCAATGCGGGTTATGGTCTCCCAGGATTTCACCCTTTCCATTTCGGCCAGCGTCGCAAGTGCGGCGGTAGGTCCTATGCGCTCTGTCCAGAATGTGCTGCTGATCCATGAGCTCTGTGCAGCGTCCATGATGTCTTTACGGCCTACTACAGCGCAAATGGCATATCCGTTGCCTATGGTCTTGCTGTACACCGCCATATCTGGCTCTACGCCATATTTCATGAACAAGCCTCCGAATGTCTCGCGGAATCCGCTGGTGCACTCATCGAAAATCAGCACCAGGCCGCGCTCGTCGGCGAGTTTCCTCACTTTCTGGAGGAAATTGTCTTCAGGTCCGAAGTTGCGGCAGACTTCCATTTTAATTATGCCCACGTCGGGATTATTGTCCACTATCTGCAGCAGTTCCTCAAAGTCGTTGTAGTGGAAGGGGAGTGCCGAACCGCGGAGCCCTCTGGGGACGCCGTTCGTGGGTATGCCGGGCAGCAGGTGGCCGGCCAATGCGTCACTCTCGCCCAGATTGACCGACACGTACCAGTCGTGCCATCCATGGTATCCGCAGATTGCTATTTTGTCTTTGCCTGTGAAGGCTCTTGCTATACGTACGCACACCGAGTTGGCTTCTCCGCCGCCCCTGGTGTAGCGGACTCCGCCCGCCCATGGGTTCATCTGAAGGAGCTTTTCGGCCAGATAGACTTCTTCCGGGCAGTTGAGAGTGGTAAGATTTCCGTCCCGTACTACACGCATAACCGCTTCGTCCACAGCATCGTTTGCGTAACCAAGGGTATTGGTGCCAATGCCCATCATGGAGCAGTCGATATATTCTTTTCCATCCAGGTCCCAAACCTTGCAGCCCTTTGATTTGCTGTAATAGGCCGGCCAGTTATCCGGAAGGAATTGTTCCGGGCGCTTGGATAGAAGCATAGTGCCGCCCGGAATCATAGTTTTGGCTTTTTTGTAAAGATCTTGACCTTTTCCCATTATTTGATTTCTTTATCGTTTGCGAGTGATTTTGCGTAGCCTTCGTTGCGCATGATTGACGAATTAAGCTCCTTGATATCCTTATGTGCGTCAAGATATGCAATGTAGTCATCGCAGTGCTTGTCCGGACCTACGTTTTCTATTAGAGCTTTTATGAGTTCAAAGTCGCGTGGTTCGTCAACAGTGATGCGCAACTCTGAACGGTCCTGCTCAGCGGTAACATTGAAGGATTTGAACAGGGAGCCTCCCATCACGGATGAATTCTTCTTGATATAGGGTGTGACGTGTTCGTGTTCGCTTTGGAGCCTGGCTTCCTTCCATGCCTTCTCAAGTGAGGAAAACTTGAACGCTTCCACATCCATGCCGTCGGGAAATGTGGGGATGAGAGTGTTGGAAGCGTAATCGTAGCCTCCGTCGATGCAGGTTTTGATGACCTGGTCTATGATGGCCGGGTCAATGAGCGGACAGTCAGAGGTGAGACGGACGATGTAGTCCGGGTGCTCTGGAAGAGCCGTCTGGTAGAAGCGGTCCAGAACATCATCAACAGAGCCTTTGTGATACTCAACGCCCAGTTTGTCGGCAATAGCGGTAATATAGGAAGCTCCTTCTTCAGGGGTCGTGGCGATTTTGAGTTTCGAGATCAACTCCGACTGCAGTATCCTTTTCAGATGTGTCTCGAGCAGGGTTACGCCGCCTACTTCTTTAAGAATCTTGGCCGGCAGGCGGGTGGAACCGTAACGGGCTTGTGTTATGGCTAAAACTTTCATCGTGGTCTAATCCGTAATAAGGACAAATATAGTCTTTTTTTGTCAAAAGCCGTGGTGTGCGCACAAAAAAGGAAGGCCGTCCTTGACTGAAAAGGGCGGCCTTCGTAAAAATCAGGAGTAAGATTACTTCGTGATGACCTTTGCCATCTCGAGAACCTTGTTGCTGTAACCCCACTCGTTGTCGTACCAGGCGCAAACCTTTACGAAAGTAGGATCGAGCTGGATACCTGCCTTCTCGTCGAAGATGGAAGTGCGGGAATCGTTGCGGAAATCAGTAGCAACAACTGCATCGGAGGTGTAACCGAGAACTCCCTTGAGCTCGCCCTCGGAAGCGGCCTTCATAGCGGCGCAGATCTCCTCGTAGGAAGCGGGCTTTGCAAGCTCGACGGTCAGGTCAACGAAGCTGACGTCGGAAGTGGGAACGCGGAGGCTCATGCCGGTAAGTTTACCATTGAGCTCGGGGAGAACCTTGCCAACGGCCTTTGCAGCACCGGTGGAAGAAGGAATAATGTTCTCGAGGATACCGCGGCCGCCTCTCCAGTCCTTCTTTGAAGGGCCGTCAACGGTCTTCTGGGTAGCTGTTGCAGCGTGAACGGTGGTCATGAGGCCACGGACGACGCCGAAGTTGTCATTGAGGACCTTGGTGATAGGCGCAAGGCAGTTGGTGGTGCAAGAAGCGTTAGAGATGATGTCCTGACCAGCATAGGTCTCGTGGTTGACACCATAGACGAACATAGGGGTAGCGTCCTTTGAAGGAGCGGACATGATAACCTTCTTTGCTCCAGCCTCGATGTGCTTGCGGGCCTTCTCATCAGTGAGGAAGAGACCAGTGGATTCGACCACGACCTCGGCTCCGACCTCGTCCCATTTGAGGTTTGCAGGATCCATTTCTGCAGTGAGGCGGATCTTCTTGCCGCCGACGAGCAGATAGTTACCCTCGACTGCGACATCACCCTTGAATGCGCCATGTACTGAATCGTACTTGAGCATGTAAGCGAGATACTCAGGATCAAGAAGATCGTTGATACCTACGATTTCGATGTCATTGGGGAAATTTTCAACCGCTGCACGGAAAACCATACGGCCGATACGGCCAAATCCGTTAATACCAAGTTTTACCATTTTTGTGTTTATAAAAGTTAAACAATAATATTTCCTTAAAAGGCGGCGCAAATTTATCAAAAATTTACTTAAAATCAATTATATTTGCAGAAAAAAGATGAGGATTCTTGTAACGAACGACGACGGTATCGGCTATGGTGGACTTGATGCCCTCATAGAGGTTCTCAGGCCGCTCGGTGAATTGACCATTATCGCTCCAAAATCTGCGCAAAGCGGGATGTCCATGGCTGTTACTATGGGATACAAGCCTATCATGGCCCGTCATCTCAAGACGCTTCCTGGTGAGGACTGGTGGTATCTTGACGGCACCCCCGCAAGTTGCGTAAAATTCGGCATTGACAATGTGATGTATCCGAACAAGCCGGACCTTGTGGTGAGCGGTGTCAATCACGGCAACAATGCAGCTACCGCTGCCGTTTACTCAGGAACCATAGGCGCTGCAATGGAAGGTGCCGTGAACGGTATCCCGGCAATAGCCGTGAGCCTTGACGATTTCCGCCCCGATGCTGATTTCTCGTCGGTCAAAGCATTGCTTCCCGGGCTATTGCAGAAGTTGCTGGGGTCGTTTAATACTCGCTTTGGAAGTTTCTATAATATCAATTTCCCGGCATTGCCGAAGGAACAGATAAAGGGTGTGCGTATTACACGCATGGGCATGGCCCACTGGGAAAAAGAGTATATGCCGTACGATGAAGCTTTTCTGGCTTCCCGTCACCATACTCCCTCGCCGGCAGACCTGGCTTATGTGGATGCAAAGCTCCCCGAAGAAGAGGTAGTGGTCATGGGGGGCGAATTCGTGAGCAATGAGGGCAATCTTTCCGATGCCGACCATCTGCTGCTCCGGGAAGGATATATTACCATAACTCCGCACAATTTTGATAATTCTGATAAGGCTGAAATGGAACGCTTATGCGCTATTTTCTGATAGCAGGAGAGGCCTCCGGAGATCTTCACGGCGGCAATTTGATCCAGGGTCTGCGGAAAGCGGATCCGGTGGCCGTATTTCGCTTCTGGGGCGGAGACAAGATGGCGGAGGCAAGCGGCACAGCGCCGGTTGTCCACTATAAAGACGGGGCTGTGATGGGCTTTACGGACGTGCTCAAGAAGGCTCCGTCCCTGCTGTCCAACCTAAGGAACTGCAAGCGCGACATCTTGGCATGGAAGCCGGATGCCGTGATTCTGATTGATTATCCTGGCTTCAATATGAAGGTGGCTGAGTTCTGCCATAAGTCCGGAATTAAAGTATTCTATTACATTGCACCCAAAACCTGGGCTTCCCGTTCAGGCCGCAACAAGCAACTGCGTGCCTGGGTTGACAAGCTATATATCATTTTCCCTTTTGAGATAGATTATTTCAAGGACAAGGGCATACCTTACGAATATACCGGCAATCCTTTAGTGGAAGAAATAGCATCGTGCGACATGAAACGTCCGTGCAACGAGCGTTATATTGCTGTTCTGCCCGGTTCGCGCAGGTCTGAAATATCCCGTATGATGCCTGTCTGCATGGCGGCTGCGGATTCTCTTGGAATGAAAGTGCTGGTGGGCGGAGCCCCTTCCATGACCCCGGAAGATTATGTTCCTTTCATTGGAGAGAGAAAAAACGTCGAGCTGATATTTGGAAAAACCTACGATATACTTAAATTTGCAGATGCCGCGGTAATCAATTCCGGTACTGCTTCCTTGGAAGCTGCCATTATAGGTACTCCGCAGGTGGTGTGCTGGAGCGCCAGCGGCCTGACATATTTTATCGGTAAAAAAGTTTTGCGCGTGCTGGACCACGTAAAGTACATATCGCTTGCCAATTTATGCCTGGACAAGCTTGTATTCAGGGAACTGTTACAGGACGAGTTCACTCCTGCCGCCGTTGCCAAAGAGGTCAAGAGCCTTGTCGGTGACGAGAGCAGGCGTGAGGCCATGGCTAAGGACTATAAGCGCTTGCGTGAGGTTTTGGGCGGCGGAGGAGCGTCTCTTTCCGCTGCCAGGTCTATGATAAAAGAAATACAATCTTCAAGAATATGAAAAGGATAATTATTATTGCTGCAGCAGTTCTCTCACTATGCAGTTGCTCGATTCTCGGGGGCGTTGACTGGAATGCTCAGGGACTTGCCAGTGCAGCCGGCAAGGCGGCTACCGCAGCCAGCATCAGCGACGATATGGTGGTTGAGCTCAGCCGTCAGACTATCGCTTCCCTGGACCAGCAGAATGTTATCGACCATGGCGCCTATGAAAAGCGTCTTGCCCGTGTCTTGTCTGGACTTACCGAACTGGACGGTCTGCCTCTTAACTTCAAGGTTTACAAAACATCTGATGTTAACGCTTTCGCTTGTGGCGACGGCTCCATCAGGGTCTATTCCGGTCTTATGGACATTATGGATGACGAGGAGCTTACGGCAATTATAGGACACGAACTCGGCCATGTCCGGCATAAAGACACCAAGAGGGCGATCAAGAACGCCTATGTTGCTTCCGCAGCACGTGATGTGCTGGCTTCGGCTGGATCATACGGTGCCATGGCTTCATATCTTCTTGGCGACGTGGGGGAGGCGCTCGTGAGTGCCCAGTTCTCACAGCAACAGGAATATAAGGCTGACGAGCACGGGTGTCAGTTCGCTATCGAAAGAGGCAAGAGCCCCTACAGCATGTATAATGCCCTTGAAAAGCTCATGCAGCTTTCCGAGAGCAACAGCAGCTCTATCGTTGCCCATATGTTTGCAGACCATCCCAAGACCGAAAAGCGCATGGAGAGAATGAAAAAGATGGCCGACAACTATAAAGCCGGCAACTAACAGATTGATACATAAAAGTTTCTGCCCCTTACCGGCCTTAATGGTCCGTAAGGGGCAGAAACTTTTATGTATCCGCCGTTATATACTGAATACGGCGTAAACCAAATTCTTGAGAATATAGCAGGACAGTGTTATAAGGATAATGAGCGACCAGTTAAGTGAGAACAATACACAAAGCAGAACAGCAATGGCAGCAAGCGCCAGAAGTGCAATTCTCTTGACCTTCAAGACAGAAGGGTCATCTTTGTGGAACTTGAACGAGAACATGGGGATCTCACTTAGCAGCAGGAAACACAGGCATAAGGTAAGCACGGGGATGAAAACCGAACCGGCGCACCAGTCTGCGATGAAACTGCCCGGGGTGGCTGCAACATAATAGCAAAGTGAGCCGCAGAGCAACGCCGCTGCAGGCGTCGGAAGCCCAAGGAACGACGCCGACTGCCTTTCATCGACATTGAATTTGGCTAGCCTCAGTCCGCTGGCCAGAGAGAGGAGGAGAGGTATCCAGTTTATCCAGCTCTCCCCGAACATGCACGTGCATGACAATTTGTACAGCATGATGGAAGGCAGAACTCCGAATGAGACCAGGTCAGACAAGGAATCGAGTTCTTTTCCCAAGTCGGAATATGCATTAAGGGCTCTGGCAGCAAAACCGTCGAGAAAATCAGCAACGGATGCCGCCAGCATTAGTATAAAGGCAATGTCGAGACGGCCTTTGAAAGCGAACACCACCCCGACGATCCCGCAAACCAGGTTCATCGAGGTGATGCAATCAGGTATGAATTTCTTCATTATCTTTTATTTAATCCCCAACTTGGTCTTGATGTCGCGGGGGAGTGCATCCTTGTGGATCATGATGTCGAGGGACTGAGCCTTGACAAAGGACTCGCTGGCGTACCAGATGCCCTTGTATTTGCCGCTCTCGCCCCAGGAATTCTTGACCATGTAGTATTTTTTGCCGTTCTGGTCCTTGGCGATGCCGAAAATCTGCATACCGTGGTCATCGGTCATGGTCTTATTGTCGAAATCAATCTGGCGGCTTTCCTGTGTGGCCTCTTTTTCATGGACGGAGACAGGAGCGGGCTTGCCTTCCTCTTTGCCTACCCAATGCTCCTGGTCGGAACCTGAGCTTGCGGGTGCAGAGGGATCAATGTTGATCGCAAGGCCATTGCGAGTGAATCCGGGATGACTTACGTCAGCACCCCAGGCAGCAGTATATCCATTGTTCAGCGCATTGTCAAGAACAGTCATGAATTCGTCGATGGGAAGGTTCCAAGCCATGTCTCCACGCCAGTTGTCGCACACTTCTATGGCAAATTTTGTATAGAAAGGATGATGTGTAAAGCTGGTGAGGCTCACATAGTCGGCGGGATTGATCTTCAAAGCATCGCGGTAGCTTGCCGGAGTGTATTCCTTGCCGTCAACGGTGAACTTCTCGGGATATTTGCCCAGATACTCGTCAAGGACAGCCTGGACGGCCCTGCGCCATGCCGTGCTCAAAGTCCTGTTGGGATTCTTGACCACTGCTTCTACCATAGCTTTGAGAATGGCGTCCATTTCACCGGTTACAGGCAGCTCGGTACCGTAATTGAGTCCCGGCATCTCGGAGTTGGGAACAATACCATAGTCACGGATCACATCAAGTACATCGTCGGCTTCCGATCCGATGCTGAATGTCAGATTGCCGTCGAGACGGACGTACTTCACAGCCCTGTCATAATAAGAATGGCTGACGACGAAGAACTCGGAGAAATCAGGGTACTTCAGCGTATCGGTGATCTTGCCCAGGCGTATGGCTTCGGACTCGAAAAAGCCGATAGCCGAATAAGCCCAGCAAGTACCACTGCGGTACTGATTCTTGATAGAAGTGATAGGATTGGCCTTGACCGTGGTGAACTGATAATCAGGGAACTGCGGGGCCACCCTTGGTTGTGCCCAGAGGCTTGCAGCGCTGACTGAGAGCGCCAGGAAAATCAATAACTTCTTCATTTTCTTAAAATCTAATGAATACAAATATAAGGAAAAATGCAAAAAAGTGGCTATCTTGCGTTGTTTTTATGACCATTTAGTTTCCATGATTCGAAAATATACTATTTTGCCTTTGACTCTCTTGCTGCTTGCCGGGTGCGCCCGTAACCCGGGAGAAGAAAAAGGACTGACCCAAACTTTCAAAGCAACTTCTGAGTTTTCTACGAGAACCAGCCTTGACGGACTTAATGTACTTTGGTCTTCGGCTGATTGTATATCCGTTTTCAGTTCGTCCTGCACTGGCGGCGAAATATTTACCATAGATCCTGCCGATGATGGCAAGTCCGAGGCTTCATTCAGCGGCTCGTCCGTTGGGGACGGCCCCTGGTATGCTATTTATCCCGGAGACGGGGCTTCGAGCATGGCAGACGGGGCCATTTCCCTTTTTCTGCCTGGGACTCAGCATTATAGCAAAGACAGTTTCGGAAGTCTCGACAATCCCATGGTGGCTGTCAGCTCTACGAATTCTCTTGCATTCAAGAATCTGTGCGGCGTGTTGGTCCTTAAACTCAAAGGCAGCGGGGTAGTCAAGTCGATCAGCCTCACCACGTCTGAGCAGGAAGCCCTTTGGGGACAATGCAGTGTCAGTACCGATTACGTATCGGAGCCGGAGCTTGTGTTGACCGGCACTGTTGATGAACCAAGGCGGACTCTGACTCTCGATTGCGCGCAGGGGGTGGAACTCGGCGATGAAGCTGTCCAGTTCTATTTCGTGTTGCCTCCAGGAACTCTTTCCGGCGGTTTCAGTGTCTCGGTCTCAGATGCTGAAGGTAACGAATTCGTCAAAGAGAGCAAGACTTCATTGACAACTAGCAGAGGCTCCATAAAGCGTATGGCTGATTTGGTGTGCAAGCTTGGAGATGCCGGCTGGCTTGGTAAAGATGTCTATGGAGTGTATGACATCTCAGGTCAAGAGCCCGTGCCGGTTCGCGTATTTGGCCAGGGTGACCAGCTTGCACTACGCAGCGGCAATACCAATGCATTCCGTATCCAGAGCCTCGCTGCGGCCAACGCCCTGATTGTCAGATACCCTTCCGGAATGACAGAGGGAGGAACTTATGATATTACCCTGGAATCTGTGGGCACCACAGGCGTTACGCCCGGACAGGTTTCAGTGGTTCTTGTAAAGTCTGATGGCGGGAAACTGTGGCTGGAAGATGCCAAAAACAAACTTGGATATATAATTGCCGGACAGCTATGAAAAAGTTTTTGATTATTGCAGCGGCCCTTGCCGCCATGTCCTTTTGCTCTTTTGCCTCTCCCGTTTCACTCCGAAAAGCCAGAACAACAGCAGAAGAGTTCTTCGGTACTAGCATCTCAAGTCCCAGGCTTGTGCTTGGAGCCCGTTCTTCGGTGTCACTGTCCAGCCTGTCAGAGCCTGCTTATTATATTTTCAATAATGACGGAGGCGGCTTTGTAATAGTCTCCGGCGACGACGCTCTTGATCCTGTCCTGGCTTATTCTCGTACCGGTCGCATCGACTCCGAGCGTATGCCGGAAAACATGCTCTTCTGGCTGGAGCAGGTCCGCGCTGCTGTACAGCTGCTGAGGAAGTATAATGTGACTGCCTCGATAAGGGAGAGCATCAGCCCTAAGCGCCCTCTTACCAGAGCCGGCGGAGAGGAAGGAGGCGCGTTTCTCGAAGTCCCTGAATGGACGCAGGAAAATCCATATAACTGGTTCTGTCCGACTATTGCACCTTATGAGAGTGAACGCTCCATCACCGGATGTGTAGCTACCTCCATGAGTATGGTAATGCGCTTCCATCAGTGGCCGCCTTGCGGCAAAGGCACTCTCCCCGATTATAATATGGAGTATTATCCCAGCAATTCCTCCAAGACCGTGATGGTTCCTCTTGCCGGGCATGCACTCGGTCATGAGTATAAGTGGAGTATCATGCCAATGGAAGATTTCTACAACGAAACGGAAACAAATCCTACAGAGGGGCAGCGTCAGGTGGCCTGGCTTATGTATGATTGCGGGATTATGGTCCAAGCAAGTTACAGCAGCGAAGGTACTGCAGCATATTCTACTTCAATAGCTGGGAACCTTATCGAACACATGTACTATAAGCCTGGTGCCAAGTATGTTATGAAGAGCAATTACAGCTCTGAAGACTGGGTGAATCTGATCAAAGACCAGATAGACCGCGGGCTGCCGGTAATTTATGGTGCCGACTCCGAAGTTGGCGGCCATCAGTTCGTGGTCCACGGCTATGATGCGGAGAATAATCTGTATGTCAACTGGGGGTGGGGCGGAAACTACAACGGATACTTTGATATCGACTATTTCTATCCGTACAAGGATGTGGATTGGACGAAACATGGCTATACCGAGGAAGAAGCCAAGCAGATTGAGGCCGAAGAGTCTTTCCTGAGCGGACACGATGCTATAATTGATGTTGAGCCCGATAAGTCGGTAGTGCCCGTGCCGGTTGAAATGGAAGAGCCGGTGCCTATCGTGACGGAACTGGATGTTGTCCCTTCTGGCTTGTATCTTAAGGCGGGAAGTTATAAAGGACATGATTATTCAGGAGTTTTCGTGTCCTCCGGGACACTGAAGCAGGGTGCTTCTTTCAAGATGAACGCGGGGTTGATATATAATCCTTCGTCTGTCAAGTATGACGGGTATTTCCGCTTCGTGCAGACAGATTATAAAGGCACTCCGATAGGCCCTGTCAGCTTGAGTGATAAGAGTGCCTATATCAAGGCCAATAACAGTTATCAGATATACGATATTGATTGTAAGGCTGTGTATGACTGGACTTTGGGAGATAAGATCCAGTTCTTCAGCCGCACTAAGCAGGAGAGCGACTATACTCTTGTGGATTGGGCCGATGATGGCGAGACGATAGGGGAGATTCCGCTGATTCCGATGTACTTTATTTCTCCTGAAAAGAGTGGTGTGCTTATCAACAGCAATGAGGCGTTTGATTCTGTTGTGTGGTCTTCGGAGGATGGTTTTGAGAAGGCTGTGATTACTTATTCCGATGGTTCGGTCGAAACGATCCTTAAGCCTATAACACAGTAACTTATCGTTCGCATCTGCCTGCCGCTCTTGCAGGACTGTAGTTGCTTACTGTAGCCATACCCCTCTCTACGGGACTTTTCCCCAAGTTTTACGTCCCGTAGAGAGGGGTATGGCTACAATAACGGCAGCACAGAGTCAGTATAACTATTCCGGAAGGATGACCTCGATAGTAGAATCCTGAATACCAGCAGCTTTGACACGCTCTTTCACCTGCCTGACAATCTCAGTCTGGCCGGCGCCGGCATCAATATACATCTTGGCGGTAAGAGCAGTCTCAGTAGTACTCACGGGCCATATATGCAGATCGCTCACGTCCTTCACGCCCGGAACGCTGACCATGTCCTCTTCTATCTTCGCCACATCAATCCCCTCAGGCACAGCGTCGATACTCATCTTGAAACTCTCTACCAGAACGCTGAGGATATTGGCGAGAATAAAACCGGCGATGCACAGACCGACAATGGGATCCAGCAGCACGAAGCCTGTCCACTTGATGATGAAGCCTGCAATTACGACACCAATCGAGAGAAGGCAGTCTGTCAGCATGTGGAGGAATGCTCCGCGCGTATTGACGTCATGACGCCGTTTGTAAGAGAGCAGGAAGACGGATAATGCATTGATTATTATTCCGACACCCGCAGTTATGCTTATGGCTTCTCCGTCAGGTGAGAGTGCGGAGGGATCCATCATTTTTTCAATGCTCTCGTAGATGATTGTACCGGCAACAATCGCAACGAAGATAGCGTTGACGAGCGAAATTATAACTGTAAGTTTGCGATAACCAAAAGTGAAACGTTTGCCCGGGCGGCTTCCTGCAAGGATAAATGCCAGAAGAGTCAGGCAGAGGGAGAATACATCGACCAGTTTGTGCCCTGCATCCGAAACCAGCGAGAGAGAATCGGAATGGAATCCCATCCATGCTTCGAAAGCCACGAACAAAGCGTTCAAAATGATGGCTGCAATGTAGATTTTCTTTAGGTCTGAAGTAATAGACTCCAGGTGATGATGGTGATGATGATGGTCGTGTCCCATAAGTAAATCAATTCAAAGTGTGCAAAGATATGGATTTTTTGTATTTTTGTAACTTAAAAGAAATCTTTATGGCCAAAACTATATCCGTTTTCCTTGCAACCCTTCTTTTGGCGGCGTCCTGTACTGAACAAGTCCAGAGCGGCAGGGAAACAATAGATTATGTGCTCAGCATAGCAGGCAGTCCTGATTCTCCGGAGCATTCGCTGCTGGCCGGGAAATCAAAACTTACCCCCGACGGAGATATTTACATAATGGGTTCTCCTGAATCATGCGCGCTGTTGGGCGAGAGTTTTAAAGAATGCGACCGCTTTGACAATGTAAGGGCCCGCCGCACTCCTGACGGGCTTAAAGATTTCTCCGGGGAGACTTTCTCCCTGATGTGCGATCCTGAATACACCCCGTATGCCGAGTTTGCAAACACTGCCGGCAGCCGGTCAATGCGTGAACTCATGGCCCGCATGGCGGTAGCCTCGCTGGATGATAAATGCAACGTCAGTATATATGACCTGGAAGGCAATGCTCCCAAACGGCCGGCCAAAATGATTATTCTTTCCGATCCATGGATGCTTCTCGACGGTAAATTCGACATCGATACGCTCTTTGCCTTGACATCTTGCAAAGTGCCGGTGATTTCCCCTCAGGAATTGTTGTTCGATGCCGTTTTTGGTGGAGACAAAAAGTACTTCAACATTGGCCTGATGTGCGATTCCCTTTACTCGGGCACAGGTGTGTATGAAGAGCTTTTCAGGCAGAAAGTCGCGCAGCACGGGCTGATGGAGGCAAAGTATTTTGAGGCTGCTACGCCGCAGGATACATTGCATCGTCTCGCTTCCTTCCTGGATGCTTATATTGAGTCAGGGAGAACTGAGCCGCTGGATGTCCTGCTGGTGGATGACTGGAGTGTTGATCAGAAGGATCTGCTTGACGAACTTGCCTTGATACGCGATTACAGTAAGGAGGAGTCGATGCGTTACGGAAAAACGGTTGCCCCGGATTTTACAGTGATCTGCAGTTCCGGTCTGACCATGGGCACATGCTATCTGCAACTGAGGCAGAGCAGCCTGTTTACCCATCGTATTGCCCTGCCGGAGTTAAAGAGCTATACGCTTAGACCGTTGCCAGGAGGAAGTCTTTTACAATTTTTGATGATCCCGAGCGAGAATGTTCAAAATTAGTGTGGAGCAGGGAGAGATAGAGCAGTTGCCTTTGGGCTCCTTTCCCGGAGAGATTAAAGTAATAGATAAGCCTGGGTTGGATTATGAACGGGCAATTCTGTATTTGAGGCGTCAGAAGGTTCTGGGCTTCGATACGGAAAGCAGGCCCACTTTCTCTCCCGGTGAACATGGCCATGGAGTAGCTCTTCTGCAGCTTTCCGGCCCTCAGAAGGCTTTCCTCTTCAGGGTTCAGTTGCTAGGGATGCGTCGCTCTCTGTGCAACATTCTATCGAATGAGAAGATTGTGAAGGTTGGAGCCGCTTCCGGTGATGACGTCAGGGGGCTTCAGCGTCTGCATGGTTTCACTCCGGCCGGTTTCGTTGACCTCCAGAAGATTGCTTGGGAGTGGGGGATACGCGACAAGAGTGTCAAGAAACTTTCGGCCAACATTCTGGGCTGCCGCATTTCCAAGGCCCAGCAGCTCTCCAATTGGGAAGCCCAGGTCTTAAGCCCGGCTCAGTGCCGCTATGCGGCCACGGATGCATGGGTCTGCCGCGAGATGTATCTGAAATTGCTCGATTCTGAGAAGAATCCGCTTACGCCCGAAGAGATGCTCCCTCCTACTGAAAGGTTGGCACACGAGCAGGCTGTGGCCCGTAAAGAGGCTAATATCGCAGCGGAAAAGGCCCGAGCGCATACATCAAAACGCAGAAAATCCCGTCACAAAAAGAAGAAGACAGATGATAAAGATCATATTGAAGAAGGGCAGGGATGAGTCCTTGCGCCGTTACCATCCTTGGGTTTTCTCCGGGGCAATTGCACAGATTCAAGGCAGTCCCCGCGAGGGAGATCTTGTGGCGGTGCATGATTCCGAGGGAGAGTTCCTGGCTTCCGGACATTATCAGATAGGCTCCATTGCCGTGAGGGTCCTGAGTTTCTCGGGTGATCCCCAGGCGCCCGATTTCTGGGTCAACTCTCTGGATAGGGCCAGGCTTGAAAGGCTTGCGCTTGGACTTCCTTCCGACGAGACCAATTGCTTCCGCCTTGTGCATGGCGAGGGCGACGGCCTGCCGGGATTGATAATCGACTGGTATGACGGCGTCTGTGTGCTGCAGGCGCACAGCGTGGGCATGTTCAGGGCGAAGAACCGTATCTGCGATGCACTTAAGGAAGTTTTCGGAGATAAGCTGAAGGCTGTTTACGATAAGAGTTCCCTCACTGCTCCGTTCAAGGCCGGCCTGGATCTGGTCGATGGTTATCTTTACAAGGCAGAAGGTTTCGATGGAGGAGAGACCACTGTACTTGAGAACGGACATTCTTTCATAGTCAACTGGGTCGAAGGACAGAAGACCGGGTTTTTCCTTGACCAGCGTGAAAACCGCTGGCTGGTAGGCAGGTATGCTGCCGGCCGCAGGGTCCTCAATCTTTTCTGCTACACGGGCGGCTTCAGCGTTTATGCTCTTGAAGGGGGAGCAGAGTCTGTTGACAGTGTGGATTCATCTGCCAGGGCAATGGCATTGGTGGATAAGAACGTGGCCCTGACAGCTAAAGCGGACAGGCACATTTCTCACTGCTGTGACGCTATAGATTTCCTGTCTGCCGAGCCGGAGGGGAAATACGATATGATGATAGTTGATCCGCCCGCATTCGCCAAGCATCGTGGGGCACTGAAGAATGCTTTGAGAGCGTACCAGCGCCTTAATGCCGCTGCAATATCCAGGGTGGCCCCAGGCGGCTTGATCTTTACTTTCAGCTGCTCTCAAGTTGTCGATAAAATCGCTTTTGCCGAACTGGTGTTCAGCGCGGCGGCACAGACTGGGCGGAGTGTAAGAATTCTCGACCGCCTGTGTCAGGGAGGAGATCATCCGGTCAATATTTATCACCCGGAAGGAGAGTACCTCAAAGGCTTGTTGCTCTACGTGGAGTAGCAACTTATTCTCCCTTGTCCGCTTGTATAAGTTCCAGCAGTTTGTCGATGGCTTCCGAATCGGGTATATGCCTTAATACGGCTTCCCCTTTATGGTAGATTGATACGCGTCCGCCGCCTTCGCCGACATATCCCCAGTCAGCGTCGGCCATTTCTCCCGGGCCGTTCACTATGCAGCCCATGACGGCTATGACCAAACCCTTGAGGTGAGAGGTCCTTCGCTTTACTTCCTCGAAGGTCTCTTCCAGCCTGTACATAGTGCGACCGCAACCAGGACATGCTATGTATTCCGGCTTGTAGAAACGGCGCCGGGCTGCTTGCATTATTTCATCTTCCAGGTACCGGTCCAGCCCTGCATCCTCCGGGATGCTGTCTATCTCGCGCTCAAGCAATTTGGGCCCCCATTCTATGGCGGCATCCAACATGGGATTGCGCACAAGTTCTGTCTTATGACTGAAGTAGTCAACCAGATAACGTGCTACAGGTATCTCATTGACAGGAGGTTCCGTGAGAGATACCCTTATGGTGTCGCCTATGCCGCGGCGCATCAGGGAAGCAATGCCGACACAAGACTTGATCCTGCCGGAGTCTCCGTTGCCGGCCTCTGTAACGCCAAGGTGCAGAGGGAACACATATCCCGTGGCTTCCATCATCTTGACCAGTTCCAAGTATGCCTGGACCATGACTACAGTATTGGATGCTTTTAGTGAGACAACTACGTTGAAGAATGACGCCTCGACGCACATGTCCAGCCACTCCATTGCAGCCTTGGCCATGGCGAATGGCGTGTTGCCGTAAAGCTCTGTTATGTATTTCCCGAGTGAACCATGGTTCAGCCCCACACGCACGGCAGTTCCATGCTCCTTGCAAACTTCAAGAAAGTCCGCAAATTTTCTTCGTGCTATTTCATGGTCGGGATGGAAATTGCCGGGATTAATCCTTACTTTCTCCACAACGGACGCGCAGGCAATTGCCGTATCGGCCGAGAAATGAATATCGGCCACCAGGGGAGTATTGCATCCACGTTCCCTCAGCCGTCTTTTTATTTCTCTGAGGGCGGGTACGTCCTGCTGCCCCGGGACTGTGATCCTTATCATCCGGGCTCCGGCTTGAGCCAGTTCAAGGCATTGTTGTACAGTTGCGTCAACATCGGAAGTATGGGTGTTGCACATGGTCTGTACCACCACGGCTTCACCGCCGCCTATATACAGATTGTCACCGACTTTGACTTTGAGGGTCTTCAGGCGTTCCATACACTATTTCTTTTGCTTCTCTTCTTAATTGTTTCTTTGTCTTTCCAGTACGTTTGGTCAGCTGGAAATATACACCTGCCGTTACGGAGATATCAATAGGGTTGGCGTAACGGTAATAGTAGGTGTTGTAGGGGTGGAAAGTCTCGTTGTAGTAATCGGGCTCGTACAGGCTCTGCATGCTCCAACGGGCCAATATGTTGAAATGCAGCTCAATGGGGTCGATCATGAAGGCAATTCCCGCCCCGCCTATGAGGCCGTAGTCGAAACGGTATTCATAGTCGCGGAATTTTTTGGCGTATTCATCGTCCAGCCACTCTCCACTTCTGTCTATTGAAGTACGGTAACCTATGTATCCACCCAAATTCGCCATGATCTTGGTCGGTGCGGCATCTACATGGAAATGCATCATTGCTGGCATCTCCACCGTCGTAATTGATACATTTGTCGCTCCGTCCATATATCCCATGGGGTATCCTGTCTCGGGGTTATTCCTGAAAGTACATCCTTCGTGTGAATACGAGAAGCCTACCGTTACGCCAAAATATGGCATATAGTTAAACATCTTCTCATAATGTGTGTACATGATGGAGAAGTAGGTAGGGTTGAATCGGAAGTCACTGCCCATTTTGGTGGGATTGAAGTACACGGTGGAGAAAGTGACTCCGTAGTTTACACCTATCATGGAATAGTCGTTGATTGTCTCGGCTTTCCTCAACGAGACCGTGTCGAGGTATTCGTCCGTGAACACCAGCGAATCGGTCTGGGCGTGCAGGATCTGCATGCCGGCCAGCAAGGCTATTGCAAGAATCAGTTTCTTCATTGTTCAAACAAGGCTTTAATGTCTATGGTCTGTTCCACTTCGGCGCTTGGAGGTATCTCGATGTAATCGTGTTCGCCAACCATGAAATACAGTACGGCCTCCGGCTGTCGGTGCTCAAGCAGCGAGCCCGTATCCACGATGGAGTTGCGGTTGCCGTCGTCGGTGATCCTTATGCTGTATTTGCCTTCGGACAGATAGGGGAAGTCGAGGGTGCGGTCGGAATCGACGATGTAGCTCCTGAGCAACTTCTTCTTCGTCTCATCAAGCAGATCTACGATAATCTTCCTGTCCACGTTGGTCAGCGGGGTGCGGAGTATGCTCAGCTTTTCTTCTGTCGGAAGTGATACCTTCACTTGCGTACTGTCGGAGTAGAAACCGTTGATATTGCGGAAGGCGCGATGAGGCACCCTGAGAGTGTATTCGTAACCGGTCTGCATTTTTTCCTTTGGACGTATGATATAGCGTCTGAGGTTGGCGGTGTCGCGTTCTACTGTGACACTTCCCTTGAATTCCTTCTGCTTAGGATTCCTGTATCTGAAGTCCAGAGAGTCGAACATCTCGTAGATGATGGGCAGCTTGAATTCCAGCTCAAAACCATTCTGTTCCACTGTCTCAGGCTTTGCTGTAAGCGTGAAAACGCAGGTTGTATCTTCTTTCTTGATGTTCTTCCTTTGCATTTTCTGCAGCACGCGGCGTCCTTCGGGCATGGTCAGGCGAAGGTGCTCCAGCGAGGGCTGCAGCACGCCAAGTGAATCCGTCTTGCGGTAGTTGACGAATACGTGCAAGGTGTCCGGAGCCGGCTTGCGGCTGTTCACCCAGATCTCGAGACTGTCCTGCAGGGTGTTGAACTGGGTTATGACCTGATCGGCTTTGTAACCCCTGACCCAGAGTGAATCAATCCATGCATAGGGAGCCATGAAAGTTATGTACGCGGCCCTGTCGTCGGTTCGGACCTTGTTTACCAGATACTGCTTGCTCGGCTTCTCGCGGAACAGGCGCATCCTGTATTCGGCGTGACGGGCTTCGCACATCAACGTGTCAGTCATGTCGTATTTCAGCATTTCCGGCAAGGTGTCCACAACCCTGGTTACAGGACGGATGATGGAATCGACGAATCCGACCAGGTCGGTGTCGGGATCGTAAATATTGTTGGCGCTTGCGTCCTTGATAGCGTACAATCTGTATAGGGTGTCAGCAAGGTAAGGAATGCAGAAGAAGCCCCAGTCGTCAGTCTTGATGGCGGCGTCGGGCCGGTGCAGGAAAACTGCGGAATCAGACAAGTCTTTGTAAAGCAGCACTGTAGCATCTTTTACCGGCTGCAGCGTATTGCAGTCCTGGA
Organism: Bacteroidales bacterium; assembly: GCA_017634595.1. Taxonomy (GTDB): domain Bacteria; phylum Bacteroidota; class Bacteroidia; order Bacteroidales; family UBA932; genus Cryptobacteroides. The sequence goes on along the minus strand of JAGBNC010000036.1, from coordinate 39,142 downwards.
CAACGCCGGTGATGAGCAGCGAGTCTATGGTAGGGCCGGTGGAGAAGACGTAGGTGTAGCCCGGGAACATGTTGCCTTCATTGTTGTCCGCCAGTGCGTTGGTGAAGTTCAGCGTGTAGGTGGTGTTGGAGTTGAGCGGTTCTTCGAACTGGACGATGAGAAACTTGTCCCTTATCCTCGCCTTGGGGGCTTTTTCCTGTGGCGGCGACAAGAAGATGTTCTTTGGGTTCTTGATGGTTACATATTCATCGAAGCGGAACACTATTTTGGTGCCGCTGACCGGTACGCCCACGGCCCCGGGCAGAGGGTTAATATCTATGATTAGCGGAGGCAGGGTGTCCTTAAGGCCTCCGGTTGGGGCCTGCGTGGTGTTGGCGCAGGAATGCATGAAGATCATCGGGACGAAAATCGCCGCCGAGATAAACAGTGGTATGAGTCGCTTTATCTTCATTATTAATCGCTTATCGCTACTTCGTCAATGCCGTTGATTTTCTTGAGTGCGCTCTCTATTTCCGCGGCCAGGCCGGGGCGGTTGACAGCGCGCAGGTTGATGTGGATCGAAACTGCTTCGTCTTTTTTGATGAGCATGCTTTCGGCTTCCTGAAGCTCGTCAGGAGCTTTACTGCGGATGTACTCCAGGACTTTGTGCCTTGCGCTCCGTGTGTGGAGGAAGCTGAGCCATGAAGTCTTCGGGCGTGCGTTCCGTGCCGTAATTATCTCCACCTGATCCCCAGCCTTAAGCTTGTGTGAAAGGGGAGCGAGCTTCATGTTGACCTTTGCTGCAATGGCGCGGTTGCCTATGTTGGTGTGGATGCGGTATGCGAAATCCAGAGCCGTAGAGCCCTTGGGAATGCTGCGCTGCTCGCCTTTGGGCGTGAATACAACTATTTCGTTGGGCAGAATGTCGTCCTGGATTATATCCAGCATCTCCAGCGAGTTAATGTCCCCGCTGCCAAGTATTTCCTGTATCTTGACCAGCCAGTGGTCAACTTCGCTGCCTTCTTCGGAGAGATAACCGTCTTTCTTGTAGGACCAGTGGGCGGCAATACCTTTCTCGGCTATGTCGTCCATTCTTCGTGACCGTATCTGTACCTCAACCCATATACCCGACTTGCTCATCAGCGTGCAGTGCAGTGCTTCATAGCCGTTTGTCTTTGGCTGTTTGATCCAGTCCCTGGTGCGTGACGGATTGTCAGTGTACATTTGGGTGACGATGGAGTAGATTGTATAGGCCTGCTCCCTTTCGGTCCCCGGGCTCTGAGGATCGAAGATGATGCGTACCGCGTAGAGGTCGTAAATCTGTTCGAAGGGGACCCCCTTGTTCTTCATCTTGTACCAGATGGAGTACGGTGTCTTGATGCGCTTCTTAATTTCAAATTTGTAGCCCCTGTCATTCAAGGCTGAAGTGATGGGTGCTATGAAGTCGTCCACATCCTGGGTGCGCTTGGAAACATCCTTGTCTATGCGGCCCATTATGTCTTTGTACTCTTGAGGATGTTCGAACTTCAGCCAGACGTTCTCCATCTCCGATTTTATACTGTACAAGCCGAGCCTGTGTGCAAGCGGGATGAAGATGAACATGGTCTCGGACAGCACTCTGTCGCGTTTCCTCGCCGGAATGGTATCCAGCATGCGGCATTCCTGAAGCCTGTCGGCCATCTTTATGAGCAGTACCCTTACATCGTCGCCAAGGGACAGGAGGACCTTCTTGAAATTCTCTGCCTGCCGCTCGCTTTGCTCATCTTCGCCTGCCGGGGCCTCAGCGCTGTCCAGTATCTTGTTGATATTTCGCAGACCTTCAACAAGTTGGGCTATTTTGTCGCCGAAGCGCATGCGTATATCGTCAATCGTATAATACAGATTGCCCGGCACGTCCATCAGAAGCGCTGCACAAATTGACTTGTATCCAAGCCCTACTTTCTCTACGACTATCCTGGCCACGTCAAGAGAATGCAGAATGTATGGTTCACCAGTGTGGGTCAGAACGTTGCGGTGTGCATCAAGGGCGATTTCAAATGCCTTGCGTACGGTCTGCAATTCATTGTCGTCCCTGCAGCGTTTGCCCGCAAGGACCATGAAGGATTCGAATTCTGTGTTGACGTTTCTGCTCATTATAAGTTTTCGGGGAGTCCGTAGTTCTTGATGTTCTGGAAACTGTAGGTGAGCTGGGCTCCGTAAATTATTATCTGCCAGCTGAAATTCAGCCAGATAAGGAACAAAGGAATGGCTGCCAATACTCCATATACAGTATTCAGACGCGCCACAAAGACCTGGGTCTCAAGGTAAAGGTACTGGAAAATCACGAAGACAAAAGCCCCTACAGCTGCCGCTTTTAGGGCATTCTTGTATTTGACCTTGGTGGCAGGAATGAACTTGTACATAGCGCTCAGCGTGAAGGTGGCGATTATGTAGAAGCCAATATAACCCAGCAGCTTGGGCAGGAACTTCAGATCCGAAAGGTCCAGGCCCAGGAACTTGGTAAAGTTGGCGTAATAGGCTATGCCGACGCCGAAGAGCACTACTATAAACGGAGTAAGTATCAGCACCAGAAAGTAGAAACCGAAGCGCTTGTAGAGTTTGCGGGGGATTTTGCGTATGCCCCAAACGTTGTTGAATACCCTCTCCACCTGAAACATCATCCAGAGTATGGTCCAGAGGAACATGAGGGCGGAGATCAGCCCCACGCCGCCGCTCTTGGCGATGTTTATGATATTGCCTGCTTTCTCTTTGACCAGCATCAGCAATCCGCTGTCCACGTCAGGGGCGAGGCTCAGGAGGAAAGAATCCAGAAATCCTGACAGTCCCATGCCGCCGGTGATGGCGAACAGGAACGCCAGGAGCGGGATCAGTGCCAGTGTCACGAAATAACTGAGCGCGACGCACTGAAAACCCATCCTGTTCTCTGCGAATGTATTGACGGTTATCCTCACCAGCTTAACGAAGGTGACCAGACGGGCGTAGCCCTTGGAAACCATGGACACCTTTTCAGTGTCGATTGACCATATACGGTCGGTGAAGAGGTCCCAGATCCTGCGCATATCAGAACAGTGTTAGTTCTTTAGACTCTTCAACCCCTATGCCTCCGGGAAGCATGGCCCTGAATTCCTCCTCAGAAACTACCGGAATCCCAAGCTTGGTGCATTTCTGCAATTTCTCTGGTCCAGGTTTGGTCCCGGCAAGAAGGAAAGAGGTATTACCGCTGACTCCGGATGCGCATTTGCCACCATGGGAGGCAATGAGCTCTTTCATGGCGTCACGCGAGATGCTGAAATTGCCGGATATGACTATGGTCTTACCAGCAAGCGAGTCGGAAAGCGCCTCGGCGCTCCGGCTTGCGGTAAATTGCAGCCCGGCTTCTTTCAACCGGCTTATTTCCTTAATGTTAGCTTCCAGGTGCATGTAATTGTAGATGCTTCCTGCAATGACTTCTCCCACCTCGGCGACTTCCACCAGCTCTTCCAAACCAGCATTGGCGACGGCTTCGATGTTGCCGAAGTGGCGGGCTACATCGCGTGCTGTAGTTTCTCCTACGAATCTGATGCCAAGAGCAAAGAGGACGCGCTCAAAAGGGACGCTGCGGCTCTTTTCGAGCGAATCAAGGAAGCGTTGGGCGGATCGGTCCTGCCAGCCTTCCAGACTCATCAGCTGATACTTGTTGATGTGATACAAGTCGGAGGGTGTGCGGACAAGTCCGGCTTCGAAAAGTTGATCCACCGTAGCTTCGCCGGCCAGGATGTTCATGGCATGGCGGCCCATAAAATGCAGTATGCGCCCTTTGATCTGCGTAGGGCAACCGGTGGTGTTGGGGCAGAACCATTTGGCTTCGCCGTCCTGCCTCGAAAGAGGCGCGCCGCAGTCGGGGCAGAACTTAGGGAACTCCGGCGGCACTGCGCCATCGGGGCGGAGTTCAAGGTTGACGCCCGTGATCTTCGGGATGATCTCTCCACCTTTTTCTACATACACATGGTCACCGACCCTGATGTCCAGAGACGCAATCTGGTCGGCGTTGACAAGTGTGGCGCGCTTGACGGTAGTGCCTCCGAGCTGGACCGGGGCAAGGTTGGCGACTGGCGTCACAGCTCCGGTGCGCCCTACCTGGAAATCGATGCTCAGAAGGGGAGTGCAGGCCTGCTCGGCCTTAAACTTATATGCCACCGCCCATCTGGGCGACTTTGCCGTGTACCCAAGTGCCCTTTGGGCCGCCAGTTCATTGATCTTGATGACGATTCCGTCTGTTGCGTAAGGAAGGTCTTTCCTTGCCTTGTCCCAATGGTCGATGTACTGCTTGATTTCGCTGATATTCCGACATAATTTCCTGTCGGCAGATACAGGCAGGCCCCAGGAGGCGGCCCGGGTGAGGGCCTCATCGTGAGTGGTGAAAGGTACGCTCTGGGCCGGTATGTGGTAAAGGGTGCACCAAAGTCCACGGCGTCCAACTTCTTCAGGATTGCTGAGCTTGAGCGACCCTGATGCAGCGTTTCTGGGGTTGGCAAAAGGCGATTCGCCTATATCTTCCCGTTCGCTGTTAAGGGCTTCGAACGAAGAATATGGCATAAGTATTTCGCCGCGGATTTCAAAATCATCGGGGAAGTCGCCATTCAGTTGCTGCGGAATATTCTGTATGTAGCGTACATTTTGTGTGACATCGTCGCCCATGACTCCGTCTCCTCGGGTTAATGCACGGACCAACTTGCCGTGTTCGTAAGTGAGGCAGATGGCTGTGCCGTCGAACTTGAGCTCGCAGCAGTAGCTGAAATCCTCTTCCAGGGCCTTGTCGGCGCGGGCGGCAAATTCTTCCACTTCAGATATGCTGTATGTGTTGCCGAGCGACAGCATTGGATAACGGTGAGGCCTCTTGATAAAATCACCGCCAGTGCCAGGTTCAGCATTGGCGCCGAAGGGAGAGTCCAGGTCCGAACCGACCCGCTGGGTAGGGGAGTCGGGGGAGAGGAACTCGGGATATGCTTTCTCAAGGTCCTCCAGTTCATGCATCAGGAAGTCATATTCCTGATCGCTCATGGTGGGGGCGTTGTCAACGTAGTACTTGCGGCTGTTCTCCTGAAGTATTACTCTGAGCTGTTCGATTCTGGCTTGGGCTTGAGTTTTATCCATAACTTACAAATATACGCATTTTCCTAAATTTTCCCTATATATGCAGGTATGAGAAATAGATTTCATTCTCTCACAGATTATTGCTAAATTTGCATGATTTCCGGTTCCCGGTTCTGGTCGGAGCCTTTTATCCAAGTTTTATGGCTCCGACCAGAACCGGGAACCGGACAGGAAGCAAAAAGGTTAATTTTTAAAATAGTTATGAAAGATTCCATCATTATTCTTTGCGGCGGCGGCCCGGCTCCGGGCATGAACACCGTTGTATGCTCTGTTGCCAAGACTTTCCTCGAAGGCGGTTATCGTGTCATCGGCCTTCACGGAGGTTATAGCGGTCTTTTCAATCAAAATCCCCGTATCGAAGACATCGATTTCTTCAAGGCGGACGCATATTTCAACAGGGGCGGCTCCTATCTTCAGATGAGCCGTTTCAAGCCTACAGACGAGGATTTTGAGAAGCGTTTCAATCTGGCTCTCTTCCAGGAGAACAACATCAAGCTTCTCGTGACCGTAGGTGGCGACGACACAGCATCAACTGCCAACCGCATTGCGAAATTCCTCGAGGCAAAGAAATATCCTATTGCCAATATCCATGTTCCCAAGACCATAGACAATGACCTGCCTCTTCCTAACAACACTCCTACTTTCGGATTCAATTCCGCAAAACAGGAAGGCGCACACATTGCCCGCACCATATACGAAGACGCCCGCACATCAGGCAACTGGCTGCTTATCTCAGCCATGGGACGCAGCGCCGGCCATCTTGCACTTGGCATTGGCGAGGCAACTCATTGCCCCATGACCATTATCCCCGAGATGTTCAACAAGACCGACATCACTATCGACAAGATTATCAAGCTCACCCTTTCTGCTATTATCAAGCGCAAGATCATGGGTGTTGACTATGGTACTGTGGTGGTGGCCGAAGGTGTTTTCCATGATCTTTCTGCCGATGATATCAAGGCTGCAGGCGTACACATGACTTACGACGAGCACGGCCATCCCGAACTCGGCAAGATCAGCAAGGCTGTTCTGTTCAATGAATTGCTCGAGAAAGAGTTCAAGAAGATTGGCATGAAGGTCAAGACCCGTCCCGTAGAAATCGGTTATGACGTTCGTTGCCAGGATCCTATCGCCTATGATCTGAGCTATTGCTCCGAGCTTGCGATGGGTGTCTATACATTGTTTAAGAGAGGTGAGACCGGATGTATGGTTTACGTAGATGCATTCGGCAATGCTTCACCTCTGTACCTGCATGATCTGCAGAATTCCGAAGGCAAGATTCCTCCCCGCAGGGTGGATATCGAAGGCGGAATTGCCCGGAATTATTATGAGCACATCTGCCACTTCATCACGCCTTCCGATTACGAGGCGGCCAAGAAGTATGTGGCAGATCCAGAGGCTTACGATTTCAAAAAAATCCTTTGTTGGTAACTTTAATGCATTAAGAAATGAAAAGATTTTGTGTCATTATTGCAGCCATTCTTCTTTCTGGTAGCATGTCGTTCGCACAAATAGTGCCGGGAGCAGGCTACGTGCACAGCACTATTAGTTATAGCGGCAACGGTTCTTCGTCAAGCACCTCGCAGAGCGGCTTCTTCGCCGGTGCTTCCATGGTAGTTGACATACCTGCAGTGAACGGCCTTGGCTTTGTGCCCGGTCTGTATTTCTCCTTGATTACTGAAAGTAAGCAGGATAGCGCTACCATTCCTTACCTGGGGACCCAGTCCGCCAAGTCTACCTTTACTGAAATGGCCTTCAATGTGCCGACTGTCCTTAAGTATTCATTTGCTTTGTCAGGTGGTGCGAAGGTGTTTGCATATGCAGGCCCTACTTTCCAGCTTGGCCTTTCTTCCAAGACCAGGGTTGATGCCAGCGGAATCATCAGCGGTAGTGGTGATGTTAATGATTATTATTCTGACGACGTCGGCTATAACCGTTTCAACGTTCTCGTCGGCGGTGGCGTAGGATTCGTGATCTCCCGCATCATGGTTAACCTTGGTTACGATTACGGGGTCACCAATACCTTACGCGGCGTTTCTAATGCTAGTGCACACCGTTCAAATCTCCACCTTGGAGTCGGATACATCTTCTGATTTCGTGGAGCATAAACTTTAAGGAGGTGGCCAATGAGAATTGGTCACCTCCTAATTTTTCTCAGCAGGGGAGAATTAGTCGAGCTCCTCTACAACTGCGGCCTCGGGGGCGTTCTTCATGACAGAAGCGATACCCTGCTTCATAGTGCGCTCGGATGCGTACATCTGGCTGGCGCCGATGACCTGGCCGTTGCTGGCTTTGAGGTTGAAGAAAGGCTTACCGTTCTTGGCTTCTTTGATTTCGAAACGCTCTTCCACGGCGGCATTCTTCTTGACGGACTCGATTCCGTTGAGACAAGCGGTCTTGGTGGTATAACCTTCGCTGGTGAGAATGACCTGGCCGTTGGTGGCCTTCAAGTTAAACTGGAATTCTCCGTTCTTCCTGAGAGTAATTACAAACTTTCCCATTTCTGAATTATTAAAAAGTGATTTTCGCAAACTTAACAATTTATTGTTAAATTTGCAATTAAAATCTGAGAATATGCTCACAAATGCCGAAATAAAACGTATAAAGTCGCTGAAAGATAAGAAATTCCGTGATGAATACGCTCAGTTTGCCGTAGAGGGGGAGAAGCTTGTCGGGGAGGCGCTGGCTTCGGCATTTAAAGTTGAAGCGGTGTACCGGGAGAGTGAAATCGGCCAGGAGGCTATGAGCCGCATGTCAAATATGAGTTCTCCGTCTCCGGTACTGGCTGTCGTAAATAAGCCGGAGCCTCGTCCGCTGATACTCGAAAGAGGTCTGTACGTGGCCCTCGATTCGGTGCGCGACCCGGGCAATATGGGCACCATTCTTCGTTTGTGCGATTGGTTTGGAGTGACTACGGTATTCGCGTCGATGGACAGCGTGGAGATATATAATCCTAAGGTTGTGCAGGCTTCTATGGGCTCTATCTTCAGGGTAAATACAGTTTACTGTGATCTTCCTGCTGTCTGCAAAAGGTTTACAGATGCTGGTATGCCTGTTTACGGGACCTTCCTCGATGGTGAGAGTATTTATTCTACTGTTACCGGCTCGGATGGCTTGATCGTGATGGGCAATGAGGCGTCGGGCATCAGCCCGGAAGTAGCGTCCAGAGTGTCAACGCGTTTGCTCATTCCGTCTTTTTCCAAGGGAGTCGGCCCGGAGTCACTAAATGTAGCAACGGCAAGTGCCATAATACTGTCTGAATTCAGGAGAAGATCATGAAACACCGAGGCTGTCTTGTATTTTCGCTTCTGCCGGCGCTTCTGCTTGTCTTGTCGTGCAGTACCACACGAGTCCTGGGAGAGGGCGAATACCGCCTGGCTACCAACAAGGTACAGTTCGAAGGGGACAAAAAAGGCCTTAACGCATCTGACGTTTCTTCCTATATCAAACAGCAGCCGAACACTTACTTCATCTTCGGGTGGAGCCCCATGCTGTGCATATATAACTGGTCAAATCCGTCCAAGAATGACTGGCTGAACCGCTCGCTGCGCAACGTAGGCATAGCACCTGTCGTGTATAATTCATTCCAGGTCGGTAATTCCTGCGAGAACATACGCAAGCACCTTGACTACCTCGGTTATTATAATTCAGAGGTTCGTTCCAAAGTTGATACGACAAGGCGTCTGGTCAAAGTTACTTATTTCGTGAAACCTGGTAACCAATGCCGTATCGACAGTCTTGTTTACAAGGTCCCGGAAGGAGAATTCAGCGAGGAGTTCAATGCAGACCTGCCCAATGTGCTTGTGAAGAAGGGAAGCCTCCTCTCGGAGAAGACCCTTGAAGACGAGAGCGTCAGAAGTGCTTCTTATTTCCGCAACCTTGGCTATTACAATTTCAATAAGTACAATTATTTCTTTACGGCTGATACTCTGGGCCCGAAGAAAGTCCTCACCTATGAGATTCGTAATTATACCCGCAATGCGCCGGAGTTCAATGCTGCTCCTCATCTGAAGTATCATATAGGTAACGTGACCATCAGCCATTCTGCTGCTATACCCTTCCGTGAAAGCGTCCTGCGCAAAATCAACCTGATCAAACCAGGGGATATCTACAGCGAGAAGATGGTCAATTATACTTATAACCGCTTGAGTGCTTTGAGGCTTTTTAACAGTGTGGGTATAGAGATGGTTCCGGTCGATTCCAGCACTGTTGATTGCCGTATAACCATGGGGGAGAGCAAGCTGAAGGGTATGAAAGTGGACCTGGAGATGTCCACAAATTCATCCGGGCTTCTTGGTGTCTCGCCCAATCTCAGCTTCTACAACAAGAACATTTTCCATGGAGGTGAATGGCTCTCGCTGGGCTTCAGCGGCAATTTCCAGTGGCGCCCCAAGTCTGATACCAAGGCCAATGAATTCGGTGTGTCGGCCAGTTTGAGCTTCCCGCGTTTCCTCGGACTGCCATATAGTGTGTTCAAGGGCCCCAATATTCCGCGCACCGAGTTCAGCGCATCTTTCAATTATCAGAACCGGCCAGAGTTCACCCGTTACTTGACCAATTTCACTTTTGGTTATTCTGGTCAGTTGGGTAATTTCTTTTATCAGGTATATCCGCTGCGGGCTATGTTGATTAAAGCGGACCGCCTGGATGATATTTTTCTCATAACATTGATCCGGAACCGCTACCTTTGGGACTCTTTTTATGACCATATTGATGCGGGCGTAGGTGGACAGTTTTATTGGACTTCCGATTCTGCTTTGATCCCAAAGGGCTCATATCGTTTTGCCCGTATCGGCCTGGATCTGTCTGGTAACTTGATATCCCTTTTCAATCCGCTGCTGCCGGAGAATGAATATGGAGAGAAAATGTTCCTTGGTGTCAGCTATTCTCAGTACTTCAAGGTAGATGTTCAGTTGGGCAAGGCCTTTCGCTTTTCGCCCGGTTCTGCTCTTGCCCTCCGTTTCTCAGGCGGTCTAGGCAAGGCATATGGAGCTTCATATTCAATGCCGTTCGAGAAGCAGTTCTATGTGGGAGGAGCCAACAGCATGCGCGGATGGCAGGTAAGGGCCCTTGGCCCCGGGGACGATGAAATACTGAGCGTCTTTACTATTCCAAGTCAGACTGGTGAATGGAAGTTGGAGTTTGATATGGAATATCGCCAGAAACTGTTCTGGAAGTTCGAAGCGGCGCTTTTCGCCGAAGCCGGCAATGTGTGGGAGTATTCCGGGGAGTATGATTCATGGCCGGCTACGATTGCTGCCGACTGGGGACTTGGTCTCAGGCTGAACCTCGATTTTATCTTGCTCAGACTTGACTGGGGACTGAAATTATATGAGCCTTCACGTGAGCCCGGCCTGCGCTGGCTTAAGCCTTCGGAGTGGTTTGGCAGGAACGGCTCAGCGTTGCATTTTGGAATTGGATATCCTTTCTGATGGACTGCAAAAAGATTATTTATCAAGTTCTTCCAAGGCTGTGGGGCAACGGCCGCTTGTCCGGATGGGACAAGGAGTCTTTTGATTATCTTCATGCCCTTGGCGTCGATTATATCTGGCTTACCGGTATTCCTCGTCATGCGAGCGGAGAACCTTTTGTAAAAGGTGATCCGGGTTCGCCTTATGCCGTGTGTGATTGGTACGATATTAATCCTTATCTGGCCGGTGAGGAAGACAGGCGCATGGATGAGTTCCGCTCACTTCTGGACCGCAGTCATGCTTCCGGTCTCAAAGTCTTGATTGACTTCGTCCCCAATCATGTGGCCTGCAATTACAGTGGAGGTCTCGCTCTATATGACTGGCATGATGCTGACTGGAGCGATACGCTCAAAGTTGACTGGTCAAACCCTGCAAGTGAAGCGGAGTTTATAGAGATTCTCCGGTTCTGGGCGCGTATGGGCGTGGACGGTTTCCGTTGTGATATGGTTGAACTGGTGCCTCCTGATGCACTTCACCGTGTTATTTCGGCCGTACGCCTGGAGTTCCCGAACTTGCTTTTCATAGCTGAAGTTTACAAACGGGAGAACTATCGTCTCTATGTGGACACCGTCGGCTTCGATCTCCTCTACGACAAGTCTGGGGTATATGATATCCTCAGGGGCATCATGGCGGGCAGCCGCAATGCCAAGGAACTTACCTGGAACTGGCAGTTCCTCGGAAACCTTCAGGGGAATATGTTGAACTTCCTTGAGAATCATGATGAGCAGCGAATAGCGTCCGACGCTTTTGCAGGAGGCGTTGAAAAATCCTGGGCTTCAGTGGCTTATGCCATGCTCTTCAATAGGGCCTCATGGATGTTTTATTCCGGGCAGGAAACGGGGGAGAATGCCTCTGAGGGAGCTGACGGAAGGACTTCTATCTTCAATTGGTGCCATCCCCGGAGCTTGTCTCATATTGACTCGTATATCCATGGCTCCGGCATGCTTGAAGACAAGGAACTGGATACGCTGACTCGCTACCGTCGTCTTGCGACCTTGGCCCGTTCTCCGCTTTTCTGCAGTGGTGAAGTATGGGACTTGTGTTACTGCAATGAAGAAACAAGCGGTTTCGACCCGGGACTCAATACTGCTTTTGTGCGTTACAACTCCGACGAGGCTATGCTTGTCTTCTGCAATTTCAGCTCTCATGCGGTTGCTGTCGATGTCGTTATACCTCAGGAACTTAGTGATGCTGCCTGTCTGGACAAGGCTGAGGCTTCCCTGTACGCTCCGGCATACGGATATGCATTGTTAAAAATCAAATAAATTGTATTGTTATGGCAAAAGTTATCACGATTATCGGATCTGGTATGATGGGATCCGCCCTCGCTTTCCCCACGTTCGAGAATGGCAATGAAGTGCGTCTTGTCGGCACTCCGCTGGACAAGGAGATTATCGACAATTGTAAGTCGAAGGGGCAGCACTTGAAATTTGACATCCCGTTCCCGAATGGTATAAAGTACTATTATTATGAAGATTGGAAAGAAGCGGCAAAGGGTGCCGATTTTATTATAGGTGGTGTTAGCTCGTTCGGTGTCGATTGGTTCCTTGAAAAAATCCTCTGCGAGCTTGATCCTTCTGTGCCTGTGCTCTCAGTGACCAAGGGCCTCATCAATCTGGAGGACGGGACTCTGATCTCCTACCCTGAGTACTGGAAGAGGGAGCTTGCCAAGAAAGGTATCAACCGCGAGATATGCGCTATCGGAGGTCCCTGTACCAGTTATGAACTGGTGTTCCACGATCAGACCCAGGTGGCTTTCTGCGGCAAGGATACAGCCACTATCAAGATGATGAAAGAGGCGATGCAGACATCCTACTATCATATTTCGCTTACTAACGATGTGGAAGGCCTTGAGAGCGCCGTTGCCCTCAAGAATGGATATGCTCTGGCTGTTGCCATGACCATCGGCCTTGTGAAGCGTCACCATGGTCCTGATGCTGGCCTTCACTACAATTCGCAGGCGGCAGCTTTCTATCAGGCTGTGAAGGAGATGCGCTATCTGCTTGAAATGCAGGGCGCTAGCCGCGATTGTGAGAATATAGGCATTGGTGACCTGTACGTGACTGTCTATGGCGGACGTACTCGCAAAGTCGGCATCCTGCTGGGTGAGGGCAAAACATATCAGGAGGCCCTTGACATTCTCGCAGGGGTGACTCTCGAGAGTCTTGTAGTATCACGCCGTGTGTGGGCGGCCATGGTCCGCAAGGCAGAACTGGGCAAGGCCGACCTGAACCGTTTCCCTATGCTGCGCCATGCTGCAGAGGTTCTGGACGAAGGTAAGGATGCAGAACTCCCTTGGGAGGCTTTCACTTTCGACGAGACAGCATAAGTCTATGAGACGGGTGTTATGTGCGGCATTGATGTCGCTGCTGTGCTTAAGTGCTATTGCACAGATAAAGGTGGTAGGGCACAGGGGAGTACGTTTCAATACTCCCTATGATCCCCACACTCCTCTGTATGAGAACACCATCCCGGCTCTCCGCTTTAACCAGAGCCTCGGCATATATGGTGCTGAGTTCGACGTGCAGCTTACTGCCGACGAGAAAATCATAGTCTTTCACGGCCCGACGGTCCCAGGCACGGGAACCAGTATTCATCACATGACTTTCGACCAGGCCAGGGCGGTAGTTCTTCCCGGCGGTTCACATATGCCAACGCTCGAAGAATACCTTGCTGAGGGGAGCAAGCATCCTGAGACCAAGCTGATTTGCGAAATCAAGAAGCAGTCAAGCCCCGAGCGTGAGACCAAGGCGGTTGAGCTGGTGATGGAAACTGTGCGCCGTATGGGTATGCAGGACCAGGTGGAATACACTACCTTTAGTGATTGGATGGTGCAGGAGTTCCACAGGATCGATCCTAAGGTGAAGGTGTTGTTTATTGAGTCCGGTGTTTTTGTGCATGATCCGGATTATTGTTATGCACGTGGCTACAATGCGATTTCTTATGACATGAATGGGTTGATGAATCATCCTGATTATGTTGACAGGGCTCATGAACTCGGTATGGAGGTGACGCTCTGGATTGTGAATGACAATGAAGTCGTGGACTGGGCGATACGTCACGGTGTTGATTTTGTATCTTCAGATCATCCGGAAAAGATCAAGGCCTATCTGGACACTCTTTAGACTCTATGCTCTAGATAGTTACATGATTCCTCATAGTATGACAATCATTTCATAATACAGTCATACTATAATAGAAGTCATGCTATAATAAAAGTCATAGTACGATAGAAGACATAGTGCAACAGAAGTCATAGTACAATAGAAGTTATGGTACAATAGAAATTCTAGTACAACAGAAATCATACTATAATATAAGTCATAGTACAATAGAAATTATAATACAACAGAAATACCCTCGGGGGCCTTTTCCCATGTTTAATGGCCCCCGAGGGTATTTCTGTTGTATCTTATTCCTTGTAGGAATTTCTATTATATCTTATTTCCTAAAGGAATCTCTATTAATCTTATTCCCTGTAGGGATATCTGTTATATCTTGTCCCCGTAGGAATTTCTATTGTATCTTATTCCTTGTAGGAAAACCTGTTATATCTTATTTCCTGAAGGAATGTATTAGATAGCCAGAGTCAGCATGAGGGCGCCGACAAGACCAAGAATAGCATAAAACTCTGGAAGAGCAGCGTAGATAAGAGTATTCGTCTGGACATCATGCCCCTGGCTGATGCCAATAATACCGTTCGCGCAAACCTGCCCCTGACGGATGGCAGAAAACAGACACACAAGTCCTACGCCGAGTCCAACGCCGAAGAGGACGGGACCATTGGCTGCGAAATCAAATTTATACACGAGCAGCCACATAAAGAATCCCACGAAACCGTAGATACCCTGTGTAGCCGGAAGGGCTGACAGAATAAGGTAACTGCTTGATTTTTCGGGAGCCTTCTTAAGGGCGCCTTCTGCTGCGTTGCCAGCGATAGTGGTACCGAAAGCGCTGCCGATGCCGGACAGACTGAGCATGAGTCCGAGTCCGAGATAACCTAAAATTTCATTCATAGTAGCTAATATTTTATTTGTTATTATTTCTTTATTGGTTGGTATGCACGGCCTTTGCCGTCATAACCCGAATTCTTGAAAAACTCAAGGAAATTGAGTCGCAATGGATGCACGAATGCTCCAAGGCAGCACATGGCAAGGTTGAGTGCATGGCCGATTATCAATATGATAACGAAGGCCAGCCAGCCGATACCAAATGAGCCGTCACCCAATGTCATGCTGGCAATATCATTGAACGCCTTGCCGAGCATCCCACCTGCAAGGCCAAGTGCATAAAGCCTCAGGTAACTTAATACATCGCCAAGCAAGCCCGTTACGGTGTTGTAAGTCTCCCAGAGGCCTGAGCCTATATTCTTGAGCGGATTGCGGTGGATGTCGTTGAACAGGAAGATTCCCAGGGCGGAGACAATGCCAAGGCCAATAATGATCCACTTGGTCACCGCCGGCGGGAGAAGGCTGAAAATGGCCAGGGTGCCGACGATTACGCCGCCTACGATGAGCAAGGTCCAGCCCCAGACGCCAAGTGAGCCGAGGAAGCCTTTGTTCTTTGTGGCATACACAGTCTTGACAATCATGGCAAGGCTAAGGTGTATCACACCTATAACAAGCGATAAAACCATTTGAGCATCGAAACCTGCTATATTTCCGGTGATCATGACGGATTTCAGCCACGACGGTATCCATGGTAGAGCGGAAATGTCCACGCCGAAGAAGGTGTGCATTACGATACCGACCACGAAGGTCCCAACACCCAGGATAGTCACGAGCGGTGCCAGGTTCTTCATGCTTTCCACTTTCTTGAGCAGTATGCCGCCTATAATAAGCAGCAGCCCGTATCCTGCATCGCCCATGCACATTGCAAAGAAGAGCAGGAAGAAAATGGATATGTATGGAGTCGGGTCAAATTCGTTGTAGTCGGGCCTTCCGTACATATCGGTAAGAGTCTCGAACTGTTTTACGAATTTGTTGTTTTTTAGCTTTATGGGCGGGTTATCCTCAACTGTAGCTTCAGCTGAGAACCATACACAGTCCAGGCTGTTGAAATCTTTGGCTAGGCGCTCGCTCTCAGTGCTTGGAGCGAAACCTTCGAAAACTGTCAGCGAATGATCGGCTGCTGATTCTCCGCAGGCTTTGGCAAGGTAAGTGTCAAGTTCCTCCCTAAGAGCTCTCTCTTTTTCTTCGAGAGATGGAAGAGTATCGCGCAGGCTTACAAGGCCGGCCTTGTATTCAGCAATCTCGGCTTCTTTCTTGCCTATCAGGACTTCATTGCCTGAAATGGAAAGCTCTGGAGCCGGTACGGGAACGGCAGGGAAGTCATCGCCGCCGAAAACTACGAACCAAATCTTTCCCTTGTGCCTGTCGGTCTCCTGCAAGGCATATTGCTCCGTCCACTCTGGCTTGAAAATCTTCTCGGGCAGACAGTAGAACTTCACTCCTACGCCGAGCGAGTTGAGCTTTGAAGGATCAAATTCGCCCCAGTGGGCGAGCTCTTCATTCTGCCTTTTGAGCTCTTCAAGTTCAGACTCCAGAGCCTTGAGCCTGGCGTCGGAACCTTTCTGTATGCGCTTGATCTCGGCCCGGATACTCTCAATGCTGGAAAGCAACTCCTCTGAGTGTTCATCCACAGGTTTGCTGGAACGGGTAATGTCCATCACGCCCAGAGTCTTGAGGTGCTCCAGGAAGACATCCTGCTCCTGACTGAGAAGGATGAAGTCATAACGTGTCATTCTCTCGATCATAGGCCTTCCTCCTCTTCCTGCTCTTCGTGGCGGGTCTTGACTATTTTGGACGAGGCCTTCGACAGGTTCTCCTCATCCTCCATATAGCGCTTGATTTTGCGTATAGCTTCCTGGTATCCAGGAATTTGCACTTTCTCGTACAAGTTTACCTTCTGCGTGGTCTTCTTACGGTTGAACTCAAGTATACGCCGTCTCTCTTCAGATATCTCGGACTCTATGCCAAGGCTGCTCAGTTCTTGGAGTATGCGTACTCCGTCAGCGTACCATGCAGGCTTGACAAATGCGTTAAATGGACTAAGCTCGAAGTCGATGCCGTCGAGGGCCGGAGCCTTAACTCCTGCTATCTTGATGGTCTTGAGATGGACGTCGCGTATGCTCACCAGTCCGGCATCGAATTCATTCCACAATGCAGCAAGGTAATCGTATTCATGCAATTTGGATTCCAGGGCGTCGGCCTGAGCCTGGGCCTCGTTTTTGGCTGCAATCACGCTGACGCGCAGCGCCGACTCCTTGTTCTTCAGGGTCGGGAGCGCATTCTGCCTGATCTTCAGCTGCTTGCCGAGGTTGGTCAAGGACGTCTTGTTATATTGGAACTTGATTGCCATGTTATTCTGAACGAACTGAAGAATCCCAATACTTATCGATGAGCGACTGCTTGATACCGGTCTCAGCGGGTGAGAAATACTTGGCGAACAGCTTCCACGCCGTGTTGAGCATCTCTTCTATACTGATGTTCACATCAATGCTGAGCAGCTCACGGGCATAATCTTTTGCGTAGTCAAGGCAGCGCAGGTCATAATCGGACAGATCGAAACCATTCTGCAGTTTGGTCTTGGCGTTTTGTGCATCTGCGAACAGGCGCACTCCCGCGTTCATGACCTGGCTGTGGTCCTCGCGTGTTTTTTTGCCCTGCACCAGCTGCTTCAGACGGCTCAGACTGCGGAAAGGATCCACGATGACGCAACCGGAATCGGAATCGGCGCGGAGGAACAACTGTCCTTCGGTGATGTAACCGGTGTTGTCCGGGATGGCATGGGTGATATCGCCATCGTTCAGGGTCGTGACGGCAATGATGGTAATAGAACCGCCGTCAGGCAACTGAACGGCCTTTTCGTAAATCTTCGCAAGGTCGGAATACAGCGAACCAGGCATGGAATCCTTGGAAGGAATCTGGTCCATACGGTTGCTGACGATCGACAATGCGTCTGCGTACAGCGTCATGTCGGTAAGAAGCACGAGCACCTTCTCGTTCTTGTCAACGGCAAAATACTCGGCGGCCGTAAGAGCCATGTCCGGAATGAGCAGACGCTCTACGGGAGGCTCCTCGGTGGTGTTGACGAACGATACGATTCTGTCAAGAGCGCCGGCGCTTTCGAAAGCCTGACGGAAGAAAAGGTAATCATCGTTGCTCAGTCCCATGCCGCCCAGGATGATTTTGTCAACGTCGGCTCGCATGGCCACGTCTGCCATTACCTGGTTGTACGGCTGGTCAGGATCGGCGAAGAAAGGAATCTTCTGCCCCGATACCAGGGTGTTGTTCAAGTCGATACCAGCGATTCCGGTAGGAATTAGTTCGCTGGGCTGACGGCGCTTGTACGGGTTGACCGAAGGGCCGCCCGCTTCGCGTTCTTCTCCCTCCACTTCGGGACCGCCGTCGATGGGCTTCCCGTAGGCATTGAAGAAACGTCCGGACAACTGGTCGCTGACTTTGAGGGTCGGCGGCTGGCCGAAAAATGAAACTTCAGCATTGGTGGGTATTCCTTCTGTGCCGGAAAACACCTGCAGGGTGACACGGTCACCCTTTGTCTTGACCACCTGCGCCAAGCGTCCGCCCACTAATGCGAGTTCGTCGTTGGCCACTCCTGAAGCATTGAGGGAAACGGTGGCCTTGGTGATGGCCTGAAGTTTAGTATATGTACGTTGGTATGCTTTAGTTGCCATATTCTGAGAGTAATTTGTTAAGGGAGGCACGGTAGTTTTCAAATCCCTCCGACTCGAACTCCGAATAGTTCATCTGCCTGAGGATATTAATCATTTCCTTGAAATACGAACGGCATTTTTCGTAGTCGTCGAAGTGGAATTCGCGCCTGCAGATGTCGAGGATGAGGTCCAGCATAAACTTCTGCCTTTCCATTGGACATACTGAATCGACAGCATCGAAGGCATCCTGCTGGAGGAAACTGAAATCTATCAGTTCACTCTTCCAGAAGGCTTCATGGTAGCTCATGGGCACGCCGTCGTCGCCTAGAATGTTTATCTGGTCGGCCATCTCCTTACCCCTTCGGACAAGGTTCTTGACCTCCAGTACTTTATCTATCCAGCCGCGTTCTACCGTGGCCTCGAGGGTACGCTGTATTTCCGGGTACTCCAGATACTTTGAATAGGATTCGACCGGATTGACGGCAGGGTAGCGCTTCTGGTCGGCACGGTTCTGCTCCAGAGCATAGAAACAGCGGGCTGCTTTCTTGGTGCTCTCGGTTACGGGCTCCTTGAGGTTACCGCCGGCAGGGGAGACCGTGCCTATGAAGGTCACGGCGCCGGTGCTGCCGTTGTTAAGTATGACCTGCCCTGCGCGGGAGTAGAAGTTGGAAATGATGGCTGAAAGGTCAACAGGGAAGGCGTCCTGTCCCGGAAGCTCCTCCATTCGGTTGGACATTTCCCTCAGTGCCTGGGCCCAACGCGATGTGGAATCGGCGAGCAGCAGGCAGCGGTATCCCATAGCGCGGTAGTACTCGCATATTGTCATTGCTGTATATACCGATGCCTCACGAGCGGCTACAGGCATGTTCGAAGTGTTGCAGATGATAACCGTACGCTCCATGAGCTTGCGTCCGGTATGAGGATCAACAAGTTCCGGATACTCGGTGAATATTTCCACAACCTCGTTGGCACGCTCGCCGCAAGCAGCCATCACCACGATGTCCGTTTCGCCCTGCTTGGCTATTGCGTGCTGAAGCACAGTCTTGCCGCAGCCGAAAGGCCCCGGAATGAAGCCAGTGCCGCCCTCGGCTATAGGGTTGAAAGTGTCAATGATACGCACGCCGGTTTCCATGATCTTGGAGGGCCTGGGCTTATCTTTATAGCCTTTGATGGCAACTTTCACCGGCCATTTCTGGCACATGGTGACATTGAATTCCTCTCCGTCGCGCTCCAGCACAGCAATCGTCTGGTCTATATTGTATGAGCCCTCGGAAGCTATGCTCTTGACAGTGTATTCTCCGGAGAAACTGAAAGGAACCATGATTTTGTGGGGCAGCCAGCCTTCCATGACTTCTCCTAGCCAGTCGGCGGCAATCACTTTGTCGCCGGGGGAGGCAAGCGGCTTGAATTCCCACATATGTTTATGGTCCAGCGGGTCGGTGTATTCGCCTCTTTTGAGGAATACGCCTTCCATTGTCGTAAGGTCATTCTGCAGACCGTCATAAATGCCAGAGAGCAGGCCGGGGCCTAGACTGGCCTCTAGCATCCTTCCGAGGAATGTGACTTCGTCGCCGTTCTTCAGCCCACGGGTGCTTTCGAAAACCTGCACCGATGCAAGGTCTCCTGTAACTTTAATGACCTCGGCCAGGAGCTGGGTCCCGCCGAGATTGATATGACAGAGCTCGTTTTCGCCGACCGGTCCGTCGACTTTGACGGTTACCAGGTTGGAAACGATGCCTGTCACAATGCCTTTTGTAGCCATATTATCTTGTATTTCTTATTTCTTGTACGAGACGGCGGAACATTTCCCTTCCGGACTCGGGGTCCAGCTTGTTCCAGCGGTCGGCGATTTTAAGTTTAGCAATGAACGCAAGGATTATATCGACGTCGAAAATGTGCATTTGCACAAGTTCGTCGGCTTTAGCCCACATAATGTCGTCAAGCCCCCTTTCCCTGGCCAGAATATCCTTTCCGGCAAGGACCGTATCTACCTCTGATTTTTCGTCGAAAGAGGCGTCGGCGCCATCCGGAATGGGCATGAGGTCCTGACCTTCAGGACGTTTCAGGGCGCTGTTCAGGTACTCCACTTTTGCGTTGCGCACTTTGAGGTCGAACAGCAGGTAGTCGCGCAGGAATCCGTTGTGTGAATGCCATGCCGAAGAATAAAAATCAGAGTCCAAACGATTCGCCTCAAAACTGCCAAGCAGCATGTCTATCAATGCGTTGTCTGATTCGGAGCACTGACTCCGTATCTCTGTGAGCAGGGCTTCGGCATCCAGTTTGCCGGCATCCTTTCCGGGTACCGGGAGCGAAGCTATTATATACTCGTAATTATTCACCGAAAAGCAGTTTACGGGTGACGGGACGGAGATATTCAGCAATCAGGGAGTCGAAAGTCTTGTCAGTAAAGCTGATAAAATAGCTTCCGTCTTTAGGGGCGATGGTAAACCCGCCGGCTATTTTTTTAGAAAACTCTGCCTGTACGGGGGTTGAGAGGGCCTTGGCCAGCTCGCCTTTTACCCAAGGTTCAAGCTTGTCCTGAAGCGAAGCTGGAAGGACAAGCGAAATGTCGCTGCTTTCCTGTGCAGAGAACTTGGAAGCAACGCTCATGATAATCTGCTTAAGGAAATCAGGGTCGGAGGTCGCTTCCTGGGAAGAAACTTTGGACACTATCATATCCTCTATATCCTTCCTGGTGGCCTGTAGGGCCTGGGCGGAAGCCATTTTGATGTCGGCCTCTGCTTTTACACGCAGATCGGCGGAGTCGTTTTCTGCCTTGGCAAGGATTGCTGCGGCCTTTTTCTTTGACTCTTCAACAATAGCTTCGGCTTTTTTGCGTGCCTCTTCGAGGTAACGGTCACCCTCCTGACGGCCTTTGGCAAGGCCTTCATTGTAAAGTTGTTCGGTTAATTCCTGTAGTTTATTATGCATAATAGAAATATTATTCAATCTTCAAAAATACAAAAAATACAGATGAATAACAAACAATTGGGGCGCGGGAAACAAAAAGGGCCGGACTTTTAACGGCCCGGCCCTGATAAACAGTGAATACGAGTTACTTTGTCAACGGCAGTCCGTCGGCCAAAGACCACTGGTTGAGAGTATATTTGCTTTCTGCTGAAGCAAAGGAATTCAGGCTGTTGAGAATCGCGTTGTTGTTCAAGAATTCTGCGGCAGGGTAGTTGTGCAGGTTCTCAAGGACCACATCGGATCCAGCAGCACCGGCGGACAGGCTGTCAATGAAGTGGCAGTCATGTGCCTTGATGTTGGAGGAATTGGGCATGGCGCCGAACAGGGCACCGACAGAAGCGTCGCTGCTGATGTCAGAAATGACACTTCCTGCAACGGTGATATTCTGTTGCGTCAGGTTGCTGATGCAGTTTGCCATAACCAGTTCACCAGCTGCGGACACGGAGCCGTAGCCCACCAGACCGCCGACTGAAGGATGCACCATGGGAAGGTCGCAGACGAAGCCGCCGGAAAGGTATGAATAGCAGTTATATACGTATGCTTTGCTGCCGGAATCCTTTAGCCTCATCCATCCCACGATTCCACCGCACATGCAGTCACCCTTGGCAGGGTCGCCGCCTGTGTCGCAGAGGGTAGGATGTACAGTGCCGGATTTGACTCCGCTGTTGGTGATGATAAGTACACCGTTTGCATCGGGATATGCATATCCGACTATGCCAGCCACACTGTAGGTGCCTTTTATTTCGGATTGTTCAATCCAGCATCCGTCTATAACATTGTCTCCACCGCTCTTGGAAATGGCGCGGCCGACTATTCCGCCTGCGCCGTCGCCCGTAGCGTCAATGGTACTGCCGACGAACGAACAGCCCTTGATTGTACCCAGGTCCATCCAGCCGGTGATACCACCGATATTAAGCGATCCGGTGACCTTGCTTCCATTACTTACAGAGCAGTTGATGAAAGTGGAAGGGGTTACCTTCATGTAACCGGCAATACCGCCGTTGCGCTGTGAGCCGCCAATCTCAGAAGCCTCTACATTGCAATTCTCAAGGGTTGACAGTTGTACAAGGCCGACTATTCCACCAGCGTAGTATTTACCGGCGGTGATTACGGAATTATCACTCACCGAGCAGTCCTTGATTGAGCTCTTTTCAACGCACCAGCCCACAATTCCGCCCGCGTCTTCTTCAGTGGCGGTAACTTTTGTGTTCTGTATCGAGCAGGAGCTTATTGAGCCGGCGTCAAGTTTGCCGACAATTCCGCCGATTTCGTTACCTCCGGATACCTGGACGGATTTGACAGAACAGTCGCTGATTGTAGCTCCTCCATGAGCATGTGCTACGATTGCTCCGGCATAGTTCTTTGAGTTATTGAAACTTATGAGTGACGCCTTGCAATTGCTGATAGTGCCGCCATCCATGTCTGCAACAATACCCGCGCACATGTTCGCAGATGCGCTCAAGCTGCCTCTGCTAATCTCGCAATTGGAAATTGTGCAGTTCTTGGCGTAGCCGACAATACCTCCGACACGGTTGAAATTACCGGTGTTATTGCGGAAAGCAACTACTATGTTGGAGAATGTGGCATTCTCTGCATAAGCGAACAAACCGCTGGCAGGATTCTGGGCGTCATATCCGGACGTCGAAACATGGCCGATGTTGAAGCCTTGGCCATCATACTTGCCCTTGAAAGGCTTGGCGGCAAGAGGGCTGACAGGGGAGAACTCCTTCATGTTGAAATCAATCGCAGCCGTCTGCTTGTACACCTTGTCGGCATACTGCTCATAAGTCTCTTCAGCATTGATGAGCTTTGCCATAGTGTTTAAGTCTTCGGCTGTGTTGATAAGGTACGGATCTGCCTCTATGCCGCTTCCCTCAAGGCTGCCGCCTTCTTCCTGAGTGGCCTCCTTCATGACAGCGGTGGGCATTTTGACCACTTTGCCGCGCACTATGGTGTTGGCCTTCCCGGACATGAGTTTGGCGATTGTCTTGCCTGACTGGTCAAGGGCTTTAAGGACAAAGCCGTCGGACAAAGATCCTTCGGGGAGCATGACATAGAACTCGTATGGAGTCGCACCCAGGGTGATTTCACCCTCAGGGACCAGCGACAGCTTGCCGGAAGCCGGCCCGCCATGCATGACGATGGACTTGATGCCCTTTGCCTCGTAGTCGGGCTGGACATCGCAAGGACCCCAGAGATGGTTGGAAGAGTTGGCGTCAAGCAGTTCGAATGAACTCACTTTGAGACCTTCTCCCTTGAGGCTGAACTTGACAGCTCCGAAGACATAGTTCATAGCGAAGCTGCTTGAACCGTCGGCCCAGAAAGCAATGGCGGGATTTGTGTGTTTGGCACAATCTCCGGGAACGATGCTCTGGGTGTCGGGAATCTCGAGCGTGACAAGGTCATTGTTGGAATTGCTGCTCACCAGATTATAAGGGTACACTGCACTCATTTTGCCGTCCTTGCGGGTGCGGCCCGTAAACTTTGCTGAATGCCCGTCGGATGAGATGTCGGCAGCACTTGTCGTGAAGCAATCGCCGGCTTCCCAGTAAGGCTGAGTGTCGCTGCGGACCCAGATGCAGTCGTCGGCCTCCCATTTGGCCTCGGTGTAACTGCCATTGTCGCCGGTGAAGTGAATCTTGGTCCCGGGCTCGCCGAGAGAAGCCTCCAGTGTTACAAGCTCTCCGGATTCAGTGCCGGAGGAAACAGCCTGCTCTTTGTTGCAAGCGGCCAGCACTGCCGCCGCTGACAGCAGAATTGGAAGTATGTATCTTGTTTTCATCACCATTGTCCGTTAATGTTATCAAAATTGTTGATAGAACCGCCGTTGGATTCATTATAGTCGGCAGATGATTCCAGCCAGCTTCCGAGCTCATTGTAGATCTTGTTGGCAATGAACTTCATTGCAACAGCGGAGTAGTGGTCGCTGCAGTTCTGCCTCAGGTCACCTGTCTTGACAACGTTGTTCCAGTTGAAGTCATGCTTGGGCATGTTGGGCTGGTAGCCCTTTTCGAGATACTCGAAGTTCCATCCAAGGTCGTTGAATCCGTTGACTGCGTAGAGGTCGACCGCACGGCAGTTGTCGTAATGGTCGGCGATGTGAAGCAGGGATTCCTCGACGTCGGGGGTAAGGGTGTCATGGATGAGCACGATAATCTTGACGTGAGGGTACTGCAGGGTCATCATGCGTATGAGCTTGAGGTATGCCTCGATGAATGTAGCATCGGGCAGGGCCTTCGCCTCTTCAAGCGTCTTGCATGCATCTGCTACGGCATATGCTGCATTCATGGCAGTATCGTCCGGACGGTGAGGAGTGACGGTAGGATAGCGGACAAGCTTCTGGTTGCCAAGGATGTTGTAGATTCCGTGAGCCCAGTCGTTGGCGCCGCCGTTGATGATGATGATGTCGGGAGAACCCATGCCTCCGTTTTCAATGTAACGGGTGCAGAAGTCCTGTCCGTACCAATACTTATCTGAATAGGAAGTGTTGGTGCAACGTGTAGTTGCAGTTCCGGAGAATGCCAGGTTGGTGTCCCAGACGGCATTCTTGAGAAGATCGTAGGTGAGAATGTACCAGTAAGTCTGGGACGCGGAGGTTACGTTGCCGTCGCCGGTAGGGTAGTGGCAGCGGTATCCGTTAGGTGCGCGGCTTCCCTGATAGCCGTGAGGAGCATAACCGTCGAAGGTGGAGAGGGAATCTCCGATAAGGCTTACCCTGAGCGCTTTCTGCTTGCCCATGGACGGGTTGGCTATCATACCTTCGAGAACGGGGAGCCCGCTTGCGCTGGCGACCCACTTCTTAAGTGTCAGAGGACCAGTATAGGAAGCCTGGAAACCATTAAGGTATCCGAGCATCGTGCCGTCGGTCATGTGCCTGTTGCTGAGGCTCATCACGCGCTGTTGCTCACCGCTGTTTTCTTTTCCGAACGGTCTGAGGCTGCTCAGGTAGAATACATCCTGCATGTTGGTCTTGGTCGGGTTGCCGATAAGAGCTCCGTATTGATAATACTTGCTGTCAATGACCTGATTGCTGTTGATAACCAGCCTGCCAAGGGCGAGGGTGTTGTAGCAGCCTTGGATGTTTACCTTTGCATTGGCTCCGCCTTGCTCGCCGATGAATCCCCCGAGGTCAACTTCGAGGCCCTGAGGGAAGTCGCAGCGCATGGTAGCGGGACTGCTGAAGCAGTTGACAATGTTCAATGTAGCCGCGGAAGAGCCCATCCTGGCCCATGCCACCAGACCTCCGATCATTGTCCATTTGCCAGTGTGATAGCCGGCGTCTATAATCTCGCCTCCTACATAAGCGCAGTTCCAGATGTTGATCTCAGAATCATCGTGTGTGGGGTTACACTCTCCGACGATACCGCCCACTGAATATGCAGCGGCAACCTCGCAGTACACGGAACAGTCGCTGATATTGACCTTCTGTGCGGTGTTCTTATGATAAATGTAGGCTACGATACCGCCGGCCTTGTCCTGTCCGGTACGGACCTGGGCATTGGAGCCCACAACGCATCCGCTGATGTCGCCGCTCTGTACCCATGCCACGATGCCGGCTGCGCCGGGATACCAGCAGACCACATGAGCCTGCACTTCGCAGTTGGTGATCTTGCCTCCGGAAAGCATCTCGCCGGCGATACCGCCGACATAGTAGTTGTCACCGGTTACAGTAGAACCGTCGAGGACTTTGCAATTGTCGATGGTACAGTTGGATACCTGACCCGCTATGCCGCCGAGCTGCTCGCCTGCAGCTGTAACGTTGCCCTTGACGTTGCAGTTGGATATCTCTGCATTGTTTGCGTAGCCGACTATTCCGCCCACAGCGGAAACTACGGTAACTCCCTGGAAGTCACCATACTTTTCGTTCTGTATGAAACCCTGTACGTAGCAATCGTTGATCTTGCCTCCTTCCATATATCCAACAACACCGCCGCAGGCGCACTTTACAAAGTGTGCGTTGGCATTGATGCTGATGTTGCTGAATGTGGAATTGGTGGCACGGCCGGCTATCATGCCTTGCTCTCCGTTGTCACCGGTATTGGTATAACCGTCGATCTTAATATTCTTGATTTCAGCATCGGTGGTGTAACCAAACATGCCGGCCGCTTTGCCTTTATCTGCTTCTGGAGCAAGATTGCTGATGGTAAAGCCGCGTCCGTCATACTTGCCTTTGAATGCTTTGACGGATGTGTTGCCTATGACCTTGTGCTTTACGTCATTCATATTGATGTCTGACGTCTGCACATAGTATTTGTCGATATACTTGCTGTAATCTGCGCCATTGCAGAGCTCTGCCATCATTTGAAGATCGGCAGGAGCCGAGATCTGGTAAGGATCGGCTTCTGTACCTTCACCTTTGCTGAACGGCTTCTCTTCATGCCCGACTACGAGCATCTGATTGCTCTTGACAGAGTAGCTGTTGTTATCTACCAAAGTGTTGACAACGTTGCCGGCTGCATCGAACATGGTGATAGTGAGGCCCTTGGCAAATGCGCCTTCAGGAACTACCAGATAGAAGTCGGAAGGCAGGGCGGTTCCGAGTGTGACATCTTTACCGAGGTCGAGTGACAGCTCGTTGCGGTTGGACGCATCGTTGCTCCACACGACAGACTCGATCTGCTTGCCGTCCTGGCTGATGGTGAGCGTGCATTTTCCCCACAGCGCGAAGGCGGGGTCGTTGTCGGAAACTACAATTTTATGCAGTTCAGAATGACCTTTGAGCTGCAGGTGCAGAGAACCGGCAAGGCTGCTGAAAGTAATGCGGCTGCCCCTTTCCCATAGGGCTGCGGACAGATTTGCGTTGTGCCCGAAACTGCCGGATACATATTCCTGGCTCTGAGGCACTTCAAATACCACTGAACGATTGTCGGAACTCTGTGTTACCAGAGAATAGGGATAGACGGCCACATAAGGACCTGCATCGAGGGCTTCACCGTTGAACTGTGCCACTTTGCCGTCCATCATTATGTCCTGGGCGGTGGTAGTGAAACGGTTTCCGGGTGTGCCGTCTTTCTGTGCTGCTGAACGCACCCAAATCTCATCGTTTGGCTCCCAGAGGATGGGTATTTTCCCGTCCAGAGGAGTGCCAACGTAAGTCTTGGATTCGATCTGCATGGCGACAAGCGTCATCTTCTGGGTCTGCGCTTCGGGTTCGGGTGGTTCGGGTTTTTCCGTGTGACAGCCCGTCGCCGAAAGCATTACCATCAGGCATAAGCCTGGCAAATACTTTTTTAGCATACGATAGAAGGTTAATAGTTTAGTATAATACAAACCTTGCGGGCTTTTTACCCAAACAAGGCTAGAACTTCAGCACTGCGGATACAAAATAATGGTCGCTGGGGTAGATGCCGCCGGGGGCGTCTTTTACGATTTCGGCGCTCAAAGCTTCAACTCCGCCTCGGGTGTAGATGAAGTCAATCCGGCGTCCTTTGCTGCGGTCGAATTTCCAGCCATGTGCAGAGAAACCGGTCTCTTCTTTGCCGTGCACTGCTTCATAGGCATCGTTCCAGCCGGCAGCCGTCAGAAGTGCATAGGGCTCATCCTTGCGTCCGGAGTTGAAGTCTCCGAAGAGCAGCTGGGGGAAATTGGCAGCATATTGTTCCGCCTCAGCTATTATTACTTCCGTTTGTTTGGTCTTAGCTTCTTTAGTAATATGGTCAAGGTGAGTATCAAGTACGCGGAATTCGCGGCCTGTACGTTTGTCGCGAAGCCTGACCCAGTTGCAATGCCGTGCACGGGCGGTTTCCCAAGACGAACTGCCCCCGATCAGGGGAGTCTCCGATAGCCAGTAAGTACCTGAGGATACGAATTCGTAGCGCTTCTTACTGAAGAATATGACATTCTTTCCTATGAAATGGTAGCCTTCGGTCCAGGGATCCATCTCCGGACCTTCAAATCCGAAGGCTATATAGTTGTTGAGCTTCTTCTTCATGTAAGCGTAGGACTCGTAAATTACTTCCTGCATGCAGATGATGTCGGGCTTGCGGGATTTGATAACTTTGAGGCAGACGTCTTTACGATCGTCCCATCTGCGGCCGTCCACCTCATCGGCGGGAAGGCCCGTGATGCGAATATTGCAGCTCATGACATTATGAGTTGCCTGAGCTGAAGCGAAACTCCATGAAAGGACGCTTAATGCAATGATTAAGAGCTTTTTCATTATCCAAGAAAACCAAGTAATATACCGGCTGCTACGGCGGAGCCGATCACGCCTGCGACGTTAGGTGCCATCGCATGCATAAGCAAATGATTATTTGGATTAGCCTCGCGTCCCACTATCTCCGAGACACGGGCGCTATCGGGCACGGCTGACACGCCGGCATTTCCGATAAGAGGGTTTATTTTTCTTTCCGGCTTGAGGAATAGATTCCATATTTTCACGAAGAGTACGCCGCATGTTGTGGCGATGATGAATGACACCAGGCCAAGGGCGAAAATCTTCAATGAATTGCCAGTAAGGAATTTGTCGGCCTGAGTAGAAGCGCCCACGGTGAGGCCGATCAGAGTGGTCACCACATCGATTAGCGGACCTCCTGCTGTATTGGCCAGACGCCGTGTTACTCCGGATTCTTTCAGCAGGTTGCCAAAGAACAGCATGCCGAGCAACGGGAGACCGGAGGGGACGATGAAAGCGGTGCAAAGGAAACCGATAATAGGGAAGATGATCTTCTCTTTCTGGCTGACTGTGCGGGGCTTAGGCATCTCAATGAGGCGCTCTTTCTTAGTCGTCAGAAGCAGCATGATGGGCTTCTGGATGACAGGGACAAGAGCCATGTAGGAATATGCGCATACGGCGATGGCTCCCATGAGGTCAGGAGCAAGCTTGGAGCTGAGGAAAATAGCTGTAGGGCCGTCGGCACCGCCGATGATGCCAATCGCTCCGGCTTCGTTGGGGGAGAATCCGAAAGCAAGGGCCAGCAAATAAGCTCCGAAAATACCCATCTGTGCAGCAGCTCCGATGAGCATAAGCCTTGGTTGGGAAATCAACGCCGAGAAATCAGTCATAGCACCAATCCCCAGGAAGATGAGCGGGGGATACCAGCCTTGCCGCACACCTTGATATAAGGTGTTGAGCACTGAACCATCCTCGTACACGCCGATGTTAAGGCCCGGGAACATGGGAATGTTGCCGATGATGATACCGAACCCGATAGGAACGAGCAACATCGGTTCCCATTCTTTAACTATTCCTAGGGTTATGAAAATGGCGCCGATGGCAATCATGGCAAGGTGCTGCCAGGTGCAGTTGGCAAACCCCGTAAACTGCCAGAATTGAACCAGACTGTCGAATACCTGCTCCATTATGCCAGTTTAAGTATTTCAGCCCCTTCCAGGACCGAGTCGCCTTTCTGAACCAGGATGGCGCTGACAGTGCCGTCAGCTTCTGCCTGAATCTCGTTTTCCATCTTCATGGCTTCCAGCACGGCCACTTTCTGCCCCTTCTTTACTACCTGACCTTCCTTCACGTCAACGCTGATAATCACGCCGGGCAGGGGAGAACGGACAACCGATATGGTGCCGGCTGCCGGTGCGGCACTCGCCGCAGAGGCTGCTTGTGGTGCCGGAGCCTGAGCTACAGGTGCAGGTGCAGACGGAGCCTGGACCGGAGCCGCCGGCATTTCGTTCTCCATTTCAACACTATAAGATTTGCCGTTCACAGTCACGTCGGCGCTTCTTCCCTCTACTGAGTTGACGGTCACCGAATAGTCTTTGCCGTTAATCTTGAAATTGTATGTTTTCATATTCTATTTGTTGTTTTTCTGAATGTAAGGCTCTTGTCCCCCCAATTCGATGCCTGGCGGGGCTTGATTGTAATAAACCCCGGCTCTATATCATGGACGCCGTCGTTGGAATATAGGTGTAGGGCCAGGGCTATAGCCGCAGGAACCCCGCTATCTTCTTCAGACCACCTTTCAAGGGCCAGAGCAATGGCAACTGCAGTCTCGGCATCAGCTTTTCCAGACCCTTTTGTTTTGTATTTGCCGGAGAAAATGTTGCCGGACAGGTTATACATGAGGAACAGAATCAAAAGGGCGGCGAATACCACGCTCACGGAAATAATCGTCAACGTCCATCCGTGAGGGTCAGTCTCTTTCATGATCTGCGCCCTTGTCTTTTGGTTATGACGGCCATTGAGCGAACGTGGCGAGGGTTGTGCCGCACGAATGTCGTCAAATACGAGTTCCTTGTTGTCATGGGCAAACTTGGAAATGCTGCAGCCGGCGGGAACTGTTGCTGGTATTGACAAGGAGTCTATTATCGTACGCCCGTCATTACTTACAAGATAAACCGTGCCACCTAAAGGAAGCCTGAAGTTAAGGTGATATGTTCCGAGGGCGGAATCTCCGGTGGCGTACAGGAGCGTGACCTGACGAGGCCCGAGCTTCGTGGAGCGGTCGTCTTTAGTAATCTGGCATTTGCGCAAGTCGGAACGGTCGTCGCTCAGGTAACACCCTGCAAAGTTGACGGTGCCCTGCGAGGTGTTGAAAATCTCAATCCAGTCGCTGTATCTGCCATAGTCATCAACAACTGAGGTGCTGTCGCCGGGCATGGCCTCGGAGATGATGAGGTCAGACAAGTTCTGAGCCTGCAGAGCTGATGCGGCAAGAGCCAGTAATAATAGTAGTAGTACCGGCTTTCTCATAGCGGCAGGTTATCATGTTTTTTGGCGGGAAGCTCTTGCCGCTTGCCCGACAGCACATCAAATGCCCGAATCACACGGAAGCGCGTGTTGCGAGGTTCGATGACATCTTCAATATATCCTTTCTGTGCAGCTTGGTAAGGATTGCAGAACAGTTCGTTGTATTCTTCCTTGCGTTTAGCTGCTATCTCTTCCTGTTTAACTGGGTCGGCTTCGGCTTTAATCTCCTTTCCGTGCAGAATGCCCACGGCGCCGTCCGCACCCATAACGGCAATCTCGGCAGAAGGCCAAGCGTAGTTGATGTCACCGCGTAACTGCTTGCAACTCATGACAATATGCGCTCCGCCATAGCTTTTGCGCAGAGTTACGGTGACCTTAGGTACAGTAGCTTCTCCGTACGCATAGAGGAGCTTTGCTCCGTTGGTTATGATGGCGCCGTATTCCTGCTGCGTGCCGCAGAGAAAGCCGGGAACATCAACCAAGGTAAGAATCGGGATGTTGAACGCATCGCAGAAACGTACGAAGCGTGCTGCTTTGCGGCTTGCATTGATGTCCAGTACGCCGGCCAGGACTCCGGGCTGATTGGCAACGATGCCGACGCTGCGACCACCCATATGGGCAAATCCTACTATAATATTGCGCGCGAAGTTGCGGTGTACCTCAAAAAAGTCTCCGTCATCTACGATTGAATTGATGACGCCGTACATATCGTAAGCTTTATTAGGATTGTCGGGAATTACCGAATTGAGGTAATCAGCTGTACGTCCTACAGGATCTGAGGTGGAGAGAGCAGGAGCTTCCTCCATGTTGTTTTGCGGCAGGAAGCTTAAGAGTTTCTTTATTTTAGATATCGCATCTTCCTCTGAATCAGCGGAAAAGTGAGCAACTCCGGACTTGCTTGTATGAACTGATGAACCACCCAGGTCTTCCTGCGACACAATCTCTCCGGTTACAGATTTCACAACGGTAGGACCTGTTAGGAACATGTAACTGGTCTTGTCCAGCATAATGGTAAAGTCGGTGAGCGCAGGGGAGTATACGGCTCCACCAGCGCACGGCCCCATGATAGCACTTATCTGGGGTATCACTCCACTGGACAAGATGTTGCGCTCGAATATCTCACCATATCCTGCAAGTGCATCAATACCTTCCTGAATACGTGCGCCACCCGAGTCGTTGAGCCCGATCACGGGAGCACCTACTTTCAGCGCCATATCCATGACCTTGCATATCTTTTCGGACATGGTCTTGCTCAGTGAACCTCCGTTAACTGTAAAGTCCTGAGCATAAACAAAAACGAGCCTTCCATCTATAGTACCTTGTCCGGTCACGACACCATCACCGTCGGTATGCGAAGCGTCCATTCCGAAGTTGGAGCAACGGTGCTGCACGAACATGTCAAATTCCTCGAAACTGCCGGCGTCAAGCAGCATGGACAGCCTTTCCCTCGCTGTTTTTTTGCCTTTATCATGCTGGGCGTCAATGCGTTTCTGGCCACCACCCAATTTGGCTTGTGACCGGCGTTCGACCAGGGCTTTGATTCTTTCTTCTTGAATACTCATATCATTCAAATATATTACCGCTGTTGAAATCCAGATTCAACATGTAGCGGCCGCTATTATCTTTTTTAACAGTATAGAGCAGGTGTTTGCTCTTGCCGGTTCCGGAGAAGCCACCGGTGACACCTTCGTTGAGTGCCTTTATTGTAGAGTTGTACAATTCGTCAGAGTTCTTGAACTTGGAATTCTTGAGCCCGCACCAGGTGATACCCTTCCCGTCGTCAGGAGTATTGACCTGAGATACGACCCCGAAAGTGATTCCATCTGGTGAGGAGAATAAACTTGCCGGGAAATCAGCTATCTTCTCGGCAAAGACAGCAACTCTGATGGTGCCTTCCTGCTTTGGCCAGCTCCGATAAGTAGGGAAGTTCTTGAAGGATCCTGTCTCAGTAGTCCCGTCAAGTCCTTCGATGGCATAGAGGACATTAATATAGTCTGTGAGGTTGGAATACCCGGAGAGCATGACTTCAATTCGGTCTTCGGTATTGGGCTCGATTTCCTCAATTTCGTTGCTCGGCACTTTCACTGGCTGGTCCTTGCCGCAAGCGGTCAAGATTAAGCAGAAAACTATGGCAAAAAGTATCTTTTTCATGGTATTTTGTTGCTTAACAAAAATGTTAATATGTTTAACACTTTTGTTTTAAGTATTTATTTGTAATGTTTTATATAATTCTTGATGGTTTTCTCTAAAAAAAGCAATGCGGAGGCTGTAAAACTTCTGATATTGTGCTTTCTGTCGCCGGAAGTCTGGTAAATACGGGTAAAAGTGCCTGCGGGCCCACTGACTCCGATCCATACAGTGCCTTCCGGCCAACGCTCATCGCTGCCTTCAGCAAGTCCGGTAGTTGCAACAGAAAAGGTGCTGCTTGTGATACGACGGACCCCGTCGGCCATAGCCGCTGCAACTTCAGAACTCACGACTCCGTGCTCATCGATGGTGCTGGCGGGAACGCCCAGGACTTTCTCCTTGACGGAAACGGCATAAGAGGTGACGGAGCCCAGATAATATGCCGACGATCCTGAGACTGTGGTCAGCATATGTGAAATGCGTCCTCCCGTGCAGGATTCCGCAGCACTGAGCGTCCAGCCATGCTCTTTGAGCAGTATTCCTATCCTTTGTTCAACGTTCATTTCGTCTTAGAAGAGAGATATCTTAAAATCTTGCCTATCAGCCTGGGGCCTTCACGCACCAGTCCCATACGTACCTCCACCAGCGATGCGCCTGCCTGCAAAGCATCGTAGGCCTGTTCAGGAGTCTTAATGTGACAGTTGGCTATAATACTGAGGCGTCCTTTGCTTTTTTCCTGAATGTATTCAATCTGTTTGATACTGCGCGCCTCTATACCGTCCACGCTGTTCATCATGCAATATTCGATGATATAACTGAGGTCTTCAGGCGGTATTTCCTCAGGTATTTTGACCACGATGGGCTTATATACTTCATAAGTAAGCCTGGCATCAAGCAGATCGTCGAACAATTCCATGTCGGGGTTGTCCGAGATGTCAATCACGAAAAAATCGCAGAAGTCGTATGCCAGGCAAAATGATGGCAGATAACTGCCTGCGATACATGCGGCCAGGATGTCATTTGGTGCATCGGACTGAAGCTTGGTGATGGCCTTCCTTATACTTGCGCTGTCTTTGAACGGACCAATCTCTACAAAGCTGAATCCCAGGTCGTTAAGGTCGTTGTACATTTCTCCGGCCACGTCAAGTCCGGCGCCCAGGCCCACGGGGTTGTAGAAGTCCAGACCGAATACTTCGCGCTCGAGTCCCACAGGGCGGTTGCCATGAATCAGCCGGCTGAAAAAGCGTCCGCCTGGCATCTTGCCCTCGAACTTGAAATATGCGAGAGCAATTGCTGAAGCTTTGCTATTATCTTTTATCCTCCTTGTAATTGGTCTGATCAACAGGCTGTACATTGCGGCAAATGTATGTTCAAACTACAAATATAATTAATTTGAACGATACTTAGAAGTATTCTTGGAAAGTTCCGTCGTTAAAGAATACCACAATGCGGCTTATTGTTTTGCCTGGACTTTCGATCCGGTCTGGCGCTGTATCCGCCTCATCGTCAGCATGTGAATACATTTTCCCTTTACCCGTAATAAGCCACTCCAGGCTCAAATTCGGGTAGCAGGCCGCAACTTTCTCGAAAAAATCGAATCCTGGCCTGTTTCTTCCCGACAAGATATGTGAGATGCTGGCGCGGGCGACTCCTATGGTGTCGGCGAATTGGGATTGGCTGATATTTTCAGCCGAAAGAAAGCGGAGCAGGCGAGAGTTCATATTGCAGTCCATTTGATTTACAAAAGTAATCAATACTTTGTTGAAAAACAACACGTCCATTAGACAAAGCACAAGAGGGAAGGCCTGGAAAAGGTTGTTTTCAACCTTTATTTTTAATCGAGTTTATAATGAATAATATATTGAATATATGCAATATAGATAATGATTAAGTGCCCATTTTACTTCAATTTGACCCCCTTTTTGATCGGTATGTCAGACAAGAGTGGAGGGCTGATATTCTACCGATTATTTAGATAGATTGTGTATATATTTGATTACTAAGGATATATACCGAGTAAAAATAATTATTTGAAAAACTAATAATACTGATTTGATGACTTATTGGTTTTGCTTATTGATGTTCAAAACTATTTACATTTGTAACCGCGAGGCAGGGTAGTATAATTTCATTTTGTAACTCGCCGGCGTATCGCTTTGAGCTTTTCGAATTTGTTCGCGAAGCGGGCAAAATTGGCTATATTTGCAGTCTTAAAGAAATGAATAACCTAATGATACCTGAGATCAGAATCCAAGATTATAATTACCCTCTTCCGGAGGAAAGGATTGCAAAATACCCACTTCCTGAGAGGGACTCTTCAAAACTACTGGTTTATAAAGATGGTGTTTGCTCTGAATCCGTGTTCAGAAACCTTGCGGAGCATGTTCCATCGGACAGTTTGATGATTTTCAACGACACCAAGGTCGTACCTGCCCGTCTTTTCTTCCGCAGGCCAACCGGGGCGCATATCGAGATTTTTTGCCTTGAACCTGATACTCCGGCCGAATACAATACCAATTTCGCATGTACGGAGAAATGTCGCTGGAAATGTGTTATCGGTAATTCCAAGAGATTGAAAGAGAACGAAATACTTTCGTTGGATTCCGATTCAGGGGAGTTTGATGGTATATGGCCACAGGCAACACTCGTGAGCCGAGAGGGGCAGACCGGAATTGTCGAGTTTAATTGGCAGGGAGGTATTCCTTTCTCACGTTTGCTTGAATTGTGCGGCCGTGTTCCCATCCCCCCGTACCTGAATCGAGACACGGAAGCGATTGACCTGGAACGGTATCAGACCTTGTATGCGCATATCCGTGGTTCGGTGGCCGCACCGACCGCAGGACTCCATTTCACCGGACGTGTCCTTGACGCTCTTTCTTCCAAGGGTGTGGATATCGAGAACGTCTGCCTCCATGTCGGCGCCGGAACTTTCCTTCCGGTGAAGAGCACTTATGTGGCAGATCATCCAATGCACCGCGAGCCGTTCATAATCAAGCGTGAATTGATTCAGCGCATTATGAGTGCCAAGTCCGGACTGACCGCTGTAGGCACGACATCTGTGCGTACTCTTGAATCTCTTTACTACGCAGGCTCCTCGTGCATCGAGAAAGGACATCCTGAAGATGTGGGCCAGTGGGATCCCTATGTTAGGGAGTGGGACTACAGTACCGATGAGGCTCTGTCCGCTATCATTAAGTATT
This sequence comes from Bacteroidales bacterium, assembly GCA_017634595.1. GTDB lineage: Bacteria > Bacteroidota > Bacteroidia > Bacteroidales > UBA932 > Cryptobacteroides. Next base: position 2,947 of record JAGBNC010000036.1, on the reverse strand, counting down.
TGGATGACAACGATCTGAATGAGTTGAAAATCGGGACCAGAATCATTATCGTTCCCGGGTTCAGGTTCCGTCTCGTTGACAGGATGGTCACCAACTTCCACCAGCCTCAGAGCACCTTGTTGCTACTTATCAGCGCCTTCGTAGGAGGGGATTGGAAAACCATATATGATTATGCTCTGGGTCATGGTTTCCGCTTCTTAAGTTACGGCGATTCTTCTTTGTTATTTAGAAGATAATGGCTAAATTTGTATTTACATAATTGAAATAATGACCTGCTATGGTTGACCTATCTGAGTTTGAAGACATCCGTCCATACAGTGATGAGGAGGCTGTAGAAGCTCTGAAGAGAGTTTCCCGCCACCCTTCATTGCCTATGATATCTAAGTATCTGTTTCCCAAAGAGAATCTCGATTTTCTCGGCAGTACCTTGAGGCGCATCAAGAGCATTGATGAGTTTCAGGCTGTTGTAATGGTGGGAGTAGTGACCGCCGTGCTTGCCCGTACTTCCGAAGGCTTCACTTGCTCCGGGATGTCAAACTTGATGGGGCTGGACGGCAAATTCCTGGCAGTGTCGAACCATAGGGACATCGTGCTTGACCCGGCCCTGATCCTTTTCGGCATGCACGATGCCGGTCTGCCTTTCGCCGAGTTGTGCGTTGGCAGCAACCTCCTGTCCAACAAGCTGATAGAGGACTTGATGAAGTCCAACCGCATGATAAAGGTCATACGTGGAATCAGTGCACGTCAGATGTATCTGAATTCGCAGACCCTTTCGAAGTATATACGTCTTTCCATCACCTCTGGGAACGCATCCATATGGGTAGCTCAGAAAGAGGGGAGATCCAAGAACGGTATAGACAAGACAGAGCAGGGGCTTCTGAAGATGTTCGACATGAGCGGAGAACACGGCTTCGAGCAGAATTTCAAGGAGTTGAACATTGTCCCGATGAGTATTTCATATGAGTACGAGCCATGCGATAGCCGTAAGGCCCGTGAGATACTGATGAGCCGTGATGCGCCTTATGTAAAGAAGCCCAAGGAGGACCTTCACAGTATCCTTACCGGTATCAGGCAGCGTAAAGGCCACATACATCTTTCGGTCGGGAATCCTATTACTGCTGAAGAAATTGAAGAAGCTGCAGCCCAGTCCGGCAATGACCGCTATCAGCATCTGCGCGGAATTCTGGACCAGAGGATTCGCAGCGGCTACAGGCTCTGGAAAACTAACTATATGGGGTACGACCTTATGAAAGGCACCAGCAAGTACCTTGGCGTAAAGTATTTACCTGAAGATCTGGAGGCATTCAAGGCCTATACCGAGCACAAGTTGTCAAAACTCGAAAGGCGCCTCGACCGAGACGCCCTCCGCGATATTTTCTGGCATATTTACGGTAACCCTGTAGACGATATCTAGAAAGCTATCGCAAGACCCAGGGTCAAGTTGGTCAGACCTCTCGTTTCCGGAATCATCTCCGGAGTCATCTTGAAATAGATGGAATCTGCACCCAGGAACAGGTTTACGCCGGGGAAGCGGAAGTTGATTGCTGCACCGAAATCAGTCCCATACGTGTTTATTGCCGCTGAAGCTGCTATGCTTATGGCGCTTATGGGAGTGACGTCCAAGCCGAGCCTTGCTTCCTTGAAATGTTTCTGGTAAGTACCGAGCAGGCCGACACTCAGGCCCTCATAGAAAGGCATACGATACTTTGTAGACAGATGGATGTTATAGTCCAGCATGGTGGTGTTGACCTCTGTCTCTACAGCTTCAATCTCAAGAGCATCTTCTACATCGTTGAATTGCTTTTTCTCGTAGTTAATGTATCCGTGATGCGTTTCCTGCCAGCTGATCATGCCCAAGTCGAGAGCTGAAAGCCCGATCTCAAGACCGTCAATAGGTTTCCATGTGACTCCGAGGTCAACTCCGAAACCATATCCGGAAAAACCGAATCCTTTGAAACCTGCGGTTTCGAAATTGTACAGGCTTTTGCCTTCAACAACAGCAGTAGAGATGTCCAGTGCCTTGGAAGCAATTTTGACTTCAGCATTCGCCGTGCCGCCATATTTATCGCCAGGAAGCGGCTCTGCAGCCATATTGTAGATATCGAAAGAACCTCCCAGAATACCCAGGAGAGCTTTTGCGGTACCGCCCACGATCAGATTATCGCCGATTTTGTGTGAATAACTTGCTGCTATTTCGGCGTAATTTGATGTGTTAAAATGCATGTTTTGGAAACTGTAAGTATCTTTCTTATTGTTCTTTAGACCATCATTGATACCGTTCTTAAATGCGGCAAAGAAGTCATAAGGGGCATATAAATAGCTGTTAGAACGCAAGTTAACTTCAAAGGCCAGGCGCCAGTCGTCGCTTTGGCGGCCAAATGAAAGCACGTTCAGACTCAGCTGCGGTGCAAGGAAATTGTCTTTGTCCAGACCGCCGAGAAACTTCTCAGTGGGAACGCTTGATGCAAGGCCCCAGGTCAGATTTCCTTCGGGTGTTTTAAAAATGAAAGACGAAACGCTCAGGTTTGTCGGAATTGAGACAGATGTATTGCCCAGGCCCACTGAAAAGAAAGTGAAAGGCTTACTCTCAAAGCTGGCCGCCGGGTTCAAGCGGTAATTGTACACGTAATTGTCCAAAAAATAGGATGTTTTGAATTCCTGTGCGGCGGCGCTGGTCAGAATGCCGGCCAAGAGTGCTGAAACTGCGAATAATCTTTTCATCTTTATTCATTTTTTACAAATATAGTGTTTTTGACCAAATAACAGCGTTTTTTGTGTGGTTGCTTGAATAGTCGCTTTTGTTACACAATTTATATTAAAACGGGAACCTGAAGCAAATAAGAACTTGAACAGCAATCGTTTTTTTATCAACGAATTAATGTATGCAATAGTTCTTATTTCTTTTATAGCATTAGTGCGTTACTAAGACTAAGTAGGTAAATCGTTA
>JAGBNC010000035.1 GCA_017634595.1 Bacteroidales bacterium | reverse complement strand
TTACTACCTTTGCAGTCCGGTTTGACCGAAAGGCCCCGGATACGTATTGGAGAGATGCTCGAGTGGCTGAAGAGGCACGCCTGGAAAGCGTGTGTACCCCAAAAGGGTATCGCGAGTTCGAATCTCGCTCTCTCCGCAAAAAAGCCTTCTGTAAGTACTCAGGAGGCATTTATCGTAAATCGTGGCCCAAAAAGTGGCCCAAATATTTTTACAAATTACAGAGAATAGTCCGGTTGACTACACCTGAATGCAGGTGGGGGCGGTAGCGTCCCATTTCCAAAAGCAGGTTGCAAGCTCGGATAGTTATCCCATCCGAGGCACAGGATTATAATTTGAATTGTGCACGACATTTGCACAACAGAATACTGATTACAGAATTGACAAATCCATCGGATTATGCGCACACAGGATACCCAGGCAATCCTCCTGTTCTGACTGCTCTTTAATCCAAGCCAGACAATGGCGCATATTTTCTTTGTCGTATAGAGGTCCGGGAAGGAGTCCCTTCTTCCAGGAATCGTCCTTGTAACCGTTGTCACCCACGACCAGGGCAAACTTTCCGCCTTCAGAAATACGGTAGATTACGCTCCCGGCACTGTGTGTGGGCGTCAGGTATGCAATGACGGCTCCGTCGCCAAACACATCGGCAGATTTACCAAACGGTGCTGCTGCATCATCTGCAAAGCGGAACGTTTTGAAATCATATCCCTCGGCGAGGGAGCCATACCGCATCCGGCTCTTCTTTGAATAGGCAATCTCTTCAGATGAAGTATACACAGGAATGCCCTTGAAATCCTTCAGCCCGGACACGTGGTCGCAGTCCAGATGCGTCATCAGTATGGCGTCGACGGGTTCCCCTCTGAGCTGATTCACAGCAGCCTCCTCGACCTTCATCACCGGCTCGCTGGCAAACCATAGGCCGAAACCCAGGTGCCTGAGTGGATGATTCACAACCTCCAAGCTCCAGCCGGCATCTATCAGCAGGTTGTGATTGCCTATAGAAACATAAAAGCACTTTACGGGCACTTCAATCCGGCTGCTCCTTTTCTGGAAGAGTCCGGTATAAGCCAGACTGAACCTTTTCGTGCTTCTGTCCGGAACTGCGGAAGAAACCAATGTGCTGCCGGTTTTTATGGTCAATATCTGCATATCTCTACTATGAGGCTTGAGAATTTCGATTTTCCAGAACAAAATTACACCATTTCAGCCACATAAGCAAAAGAAACTCCCGACAGGACTGTCTGCCGGGAGTAACCATAGGATAGGACGAGTGGATTAATCGCCGCCACCCTCACCGTTGTCGTCGTTGCCACCGTAGCTCAAAGGGGGCATGGAGGGTACAACATAATTACTGAAAATACGCCACTTATCCAAGTCAATGGCACCTACAGCGACGTCAGCCGCTGCTCCTTATAACCCCATTTACCGTCCTTCGAGCGGGTGATGGCGGCCTGGCGGGCACTCATTGACTCCAGACGTATTGGGCAGGCCAGCTGTGCAGGACTACCGAATACGGATGACCGCTGTGCTTTTCGGCAAAAGTGGTTCTATATTGACAGAACAGTGAGAACGTCGATTAGTTCCTTGTCAAGCGGTTTGTCTGTCTTGACGGCACGGGAGATGGGCACGTAGACAATCTGGTCGTTCTTGATGCCCACCATGATATTGCGCTGGCCTTCCTTCAGGGCTTCGATGGCGGCATAGCCAAGACGACTCGCGAGAATCCTGTCGGCGGCGCTGGGACGGCCACCACGTTGCAGGTGCCCAAGGATGGTCACCCTAACATCGTATTGGGGATACTCTTTGCGGACCCTGTCGGCATAATACATAGCACCGCCCATACCATCTTTCTGGGCTTCACTTACCAGCACGATGGAACTGTTCTTGCTCTTGCGGATGCCACGGCCAATGAACTGGGCCAGCTGGTCCACATCGGTCCGGTCTTCCGGGATGATAGCAGCTTCTGCTCCGGAGGCAATGGCGCTGTTCTGGGCCAGGAAACCGGCATCACGTCCCATTACCTCCACGAAGAAGATACGCTCGTGGGAATTTGCGGTGTCGCGAAGTTTGTCCACGCATTCCACTATAGTGTTCAAGGCAGTGTCATAACCTATGGTGGAATCCGTTCCATAGAGGTCGTTGTCGATGGTGCCTGGAAGGCCGATAACAGGAATATCATACTCTCCGGCCAAATCACGGGCTCCGGACAGGGATCCGTTTCCGCCTATCACGATCAAGGCATCTATCCCAGCCTTCTGCAAGTTCTCATAAGCTTTGGCCCTGCCTTCCGGCGTGCGGAACTCTTTGCAGCGGGCCGTCTTAAGTTTGGTACCCCCTTGCTGTATTGTATTGCTTACCATCTCCGTGGTGAGTTCTTTGATATCTCCGGCAATGAGGCCTTCATAGCCCCGGTAAATGCCGAAAACTTTGATTCCGTTATATATTGCAGACCGGGTTATTGCCCTGATGCAGGCATTCATTCCCGGAGCATCACCTCCGGAGGTCAATACGCCTATTGTTTGTATTCGTGGCATATAAAAAGGGCCTGCCGGAGGTATAAGCCGGCAGGCATGAAAGAATTAAAACACGTATGCAACGCCCGCTGTGAACTGATTGCGGTGACGGATGGGATCCCCGTCTCCCGAGTAGCGGTTCACCAGGCCAAAGTCATAACCCACCTGGATACGATAGTGCTTGAACAGGTCCATTCCCAAGCCGCCGCCCAGAAGGCAGTCTACGCGGGAATAGTCGTAATCTTCGTCGTAGTTGTCCAGCTCCGTGTCTTTTGCAAAGCCAAGAACATTTGCCGACAGCGTGGTCCTGGAGGAAAGGCCCACGGAAAATGTCGGCCCGGCATAGGCAAACACCTTGCAATCGGGAGTGAATCCGTAACCATAGCTGAGCATCACGGGAACATTCAGATAGTGCTCTTTTACATCGCCTTTGAGGTTAAGCGGGCCTATCTGGTCGGCATCGTTGCGCATAGCAAAAGCATAATACAGGCCGGGAGTAACTTTGAGCCCCTCCACGATGCGGAAGGAATAGCCTCCACCTACATAGAAACCATTCAAGTAGGTTGTGTTTGCATCGGCATCTTCGTTTGCCTTTACACGGTCGGCCGAATTCAGATAACCAGCGCCAACCTGAATCTGCGCAAAAGCTGTGGAAACAACCAGCATCATGGATGTCAAGGATAGTAATACTTTTCTCATAACAGTGTGTGTTAATAAAACGTTAAAAATGATATACATACGCCAGGCACGAAGATATATCGTACTCTGGAATGTCTACAATGGATTTCAGACGGGTCCCGTCACTTGAGATGTCTATTTTGCGGTCGTAGCGATAATCGGCCAAAACGTAAAAGCGCAGTGACTTGTGTCTCGATATTCTGTATTTCACGCCCGGTGAGAGACGAAGGCGATTCACGGTGACCTGGTCAAAGCCCTCCGTCATCCAGCCGGGATCTGAACCGATGTCGCCTGAAGGTGTAACGAAGCACATCGCCTCAGCGTCATAATCATAGGGGGCCAACTTGACAGCATTCAGGGACATCTTGACTTCGACGGCAATAAGCGGCCTCCAATGCTTCCCACGGACATATTCCACCTGCGCCTTGCTCTTGAGGCAGACCTGGTTTCTCGGCTGTTGCCAAGTGTTCATTTCTCCAGGCCGATGGGTAAGCTGCACTTTCTCTTTTACTGTAAAACACCAGGGTCCCTCTTTCCATTTGGCCGCAACGCTCCCTGTCACACGATGTCTGAGGGAGTAATCGTGCCGATAATCGCACTTCCCGATAAAGGTATAGCCGCATTCGGCCTGAAGCCAAGGGGTGGCACTCCAGACTATGCCCAGGCTTTCATCGGCTCGAATCTGGTTGAAGAGGGCATCGCCGGCCCGCCGTTCGCATCCTCCACGAAAAGCAAGGTCCTCTCTCAAGGCCTTCTCTACCGTAAAGCTGAGGCGCCCAAAGCCTTTGATGCCCGGATCATCCACCGGAATCCCTTGTGAAAAAGCATTCAAGGGAATCATCACAAACAATAAGTACGGAGCATTTCTCATGGCAGGCGGGCAATTAACACATCCATCGCCACGAGGCGGTCCAAAATAGTTTCTTTGAGTCTCTCGGTGGCTTCATCAAAACCCATCTGCTCATCGCCGTTGATATGAAGGCTGACGGGCCACATCTCCCGGTCCATACGGGCTGAATCACCTATTACTTCAGCCGTAGAATCAATAAATCCGGGAACGACCTCTTCTGCCCGAGGTCTCAGCAGGGCCCATCTCTCCTTCAAGACCGCCGTGAAGGCGGGATCTTTCAATAGTGCGTCATACCAGAGGTCTTCTTTGGCTACCAGCTTCCCCACTCCTTTCCGGTAGGCGGAATAGTCATAGTCCCAGGCCGGTCCGGCATGGATTTTTCCATCGGCACCCGTATGCATATACACGCTTTTTGGCCAGCGGGCTTCCGTATTGGTGGAGATTTCCTGAAGGAGGTACCAGTCACAGAAGCTCTCCACATCAAGAATGTCTTGCCAGTACCCGCCACCATAGATGACCGCTTCTGCCGTGTCATAGAGAGTCCTGATCTGCTGGAAGTGTTCCTGGTCCAGACTGGTCCCCGAGGCCGGGAGAATATTGACCGGGAGTTTTCTGCGGGATGTTTTAAAACGGTAGGGTTCATCATAATAATCATCAAAGCATACAAGATTTCCACTGCTTTCCACATTTATGCGGCCCAGGCCTATTTCTACTTTTTCCGTAAGGTAATAGTTTCCCATGAAAATGCCGTTGATTATCACCTCCACGTATCGGCCCTGGGGTGTCCAGTCAAGGGAAGTGAGGCGGGCCATCTCAAAAGTAACGGCGTTTCGCATCAGAGTGGGATCCAGATAGTTTGCCAGAAGATTCCAGCGGGTAGAGGAAGGCATCCCAAGGAGGGTATCTGCTTCCGACAATTTTATGCTATACGGCTTTTTAGGATAAGCCCACGTGCTGTTGCCTCTGCCTTTGACTTTTCCTTTCATAACAGTATCCCCAAGGGTAAAGGAAGCATCCTTCCAGTCGGTTTTGCTGGAAATCATTTTACCATCGACTGTATTGATTTCCAGCACAGGCAAGGAATGCGTCGGCTCCCAGGAGGCCCTGCTGAAATGATACCCCCACCCTTCTCCATAAGAATAACTGTCCAGGGTCTGGCAGGCTGTGAAGAAGAGAATGGCAAGAAGGACTATATGAATTGTACTGCGTTTCATTCCGTTGCAAATGTAGCGAGAGATATTCTCCCAAAAAAGAATCTCTTTGCCCCGGTTGTTGTATTTTGGTAGAATATATTCCACCTGATTGATAGCTTATCGACCAAATTATTATCTTTGTGGTAAATATTCAATCATGAAACAGGAACTTGTCAACATCGGAATCCAGGAATTACTCAAACTCTCCTTCCTGGTGGACGAATCCAACATCGGCCAGGACTTCATCATAGGAGAGGCGAATGGCAGCGCTGCATTCAGGGACAGCCGGTTATTGGAGGCACTGCATTATCCGGTACGCTACGACGGTTATATCCTTTTCTTTGTAAAGAAAGGACATTTTGTGGTGAACTGCAATCTGAACAGTTTCGATGTAGAAGAGCATTCCCTTTTGGTTACAGTTCCTGGGAATATCGTCCAATTGCCCTTTCTTGATGAAGAACGCCTGGGAGAGACGGAGATTGCTTATGTGGTGATGTCCAAGGAGTTCATCTCCGGCCTGCACCTTGATTTCAACCGTGCTTTTCAGGAGAGCGTACACATGCTGGAGACGCCTTGTATTCTCCTCAACGATGAACAAGTTGCCATCGCCGAATCCTATTTCCGTCTGGCGAAGCAAATACTCGGTTCCTCACAGAGACAGAAGAAACAAATCATCACCAGCCTGCTCTCTTCGCTGAGCTACCTGGCCGATGACGTATGGACAGAACAGCTGAGTGTGATCAGCGAAAAGACGGGGGAAACGACATCCCGGGTAAACCAGGTTTACCATCAGTTCATGAAACTGGTAACGCAGTACCATTCTGAGCAGCGGAATATGGCTTTCTATGCCGACAAACTGTTCCTCACGCCCAAATACCTTTCCAAACTGGTGAAAGAAGCCTCGGGGCGCAGCGGGCCGCAGTGGATTGACGCCTATGTGATTCTGGAGGCCAAGAACCTACTCCGCTATTCAGACGACTCCATCAAGGAGATTGTTTATAGACTCAACTTCCAGAGTGCCAGCGTTTTTAACAAGTTCTTCAAACTGCATACGGGAATGTCCCCCTCGGAGTACCGGAAAGGGATATAGTTCAAAGATGTGCGATGCTTTCTATGTGTTCCATTTTTTTATCCAATTCAGTGCAGAGATTGGCACATTCCAGCAGTTCAGCGCTCACGCCATCGGTGATTCTGCCGTTTTGCTTCTTATATCGAATCTTGTGCTCGAAACTGGCCCAAGTGTCCATCGCCAACGTCCTGAGTTGCAGTTCTACCATCATCTCTTTCTTTTCTTTCTGGAGAAAAATTGGGACAGATATTATCAGGTGTAAACTGCGATATCCGTTCGGCTTGGGATTCTCGATATAGTCTTTGCGTTGAATCAGTGTCACATCATCTTGATTCAAAAAGGCTTCTTCCAACTCATAGATATTCGACAGATAGGAACAGGTTACCCGTACGCCGGCCACGTCATGCAGGTTCTTCTCTATGCTGTCAACTGTAAACGGGATATTGTACCGGATCATTTTATCGACAATGCTTTTGGGCGATTTCAGCCGGGATTCAATGTTCTCAATTGGATTTGAATCGCTCATTAGGGAGAAGTTTTCGTTGAGTACCTTGAACTTTGTCTCCACCCGCATGATTGCACATTTGTAGTAAGCCATCAATTCTTTGAACGGAATGGCGTAACGCTCAATCCATTCTTCAACGGCATCCTTGGAGATAGCTTTCAACAAAACCTGCTCCAGAACAGCTATCGTGTTATCCATCATTCGCTCTGTTTTGGAACTCTCTCATAGATATAGTCCACGACATCGGACACGGAGTCAAAGCGGGCGTCCGATGCAATCCTCACATTGAATTTGGATTCGATGGACAGCGTCATCAGAAGCAGCGAAAGCGAATCCACGCCTACATCCGTCAGAAGATTGGATTCCATGGTGATGCCGGAAAGGTCCGCCTTGGGCTTCACCGCAGAAAAGATTTCTTTTAGCTGCTCAAATACCGTTTCTTTGGTCATATTCTGAAATTATTGATTACGTGATACTTTCATTGCCCCCGTCCGTTTAAAATCCTCCTGACGGACCGTCATCTTGGAAATACGGTGCGTGCTGGGCAGAGAATTATTAACTTTCCGGACCAGGTCTTCCATGTAGGAAACGATTTCATCTTTCGTCTTCCCCTGGAAGGCAGCTTTAACCGGTAGGATTTCGACGGCGATGCAAGGGACACCTTCTTTTATATCTTCACGTACGAGGGCATCCTGGACGCAGCGGTCGGCATAGAAATAGTCTTCAAGGCTTTCGGGAGAAATGTTCTCTCCGCTCGGCAATACAATCAGATTCTTGATTCTGCCGGTTATATACAGAAATCCCTCGTCGTCAAGGTGAACAAGATCGCCGGTCTTGAACCAACCATCTGCAGAGAACGCCTCTGCCGTTTTCTCCGGATCATTATAGTAACCCGAGAAGACATTGTCTCCCTTGATCCAGAGTTCACCTTCAACAATTTTCGTTTCTTGACCCGGGTATATTTTGCCGATGGATGTCGGATGAGAGAGAGCATCGGCATTGGCTGATGTGAGGTTGGCCGTCTCAGTAAGGCCATAGCCGAAACAGAATTCGATTCCCATGGACGAAAACACATCGACCAGCCTTGGCGGCACATTGGCGGCTCCGGCGATAATCAGACGCAGTTCGCCCCCAAGGAACTGTGGACCATACAGTTTCACCAAACCGGCAAGCACATCGCAGAGTCCTGGCACTATGACGAGTACCGTTGGCTTAATGGCGGGAAGACTCTTCAGGGTTTCCTTCATGTCGACACTGGTATACATAAGGTTCCCTGTATAGAAGCATCCCATCATACCGGCAATCAGGCCAAAGACGTGACTGAGCGGCAACAGGGCGACGTAACGGTGTACGCCGATTACCTTACCCGGCTTGAAGACCGCATTGTAACTGCCTCGCATCAGTGCCCGGTGACTCAGAACAGCTCCTTTCGGAACTCCGGTCGTGCCTCCTGTGAAGAATATGGCCGCAGGCTCATCCGGGGAGCCGAAGTGCACGGGAGCCTCGTCCACGGCTATGGAGGAAGCCGGAAACACCTTCACGCCCGATATGGCATTGCATTGTGACACAAATGCTTCGCCAGCAAAGACGGCGGCGATATCAAGCTTTTTGCATGCGCCGCTGAGCGCGGGTTCCGGGAGAGAAACGGGCAGATTAATCACGACATACCCGGCACTTGTCACGGCAAAGAACAGTTCAATGGCATCCTGGCTGTTATTGTCCAGGATGGCTATGTGAGAACCGAGAGGAAGGCCCATTCCATTAATAAAGGCCCTGCGTCGGGCGATGCGGCTGCAGAATTCGCCATATGTGTGGGTGACTCTTCCGTCAGAGAGTGCCGGAAGGTCATGATACTGGAGTTCCATCCAAACAACAAACTGCCCCATTGTTGAGATATAGGGCAGGCGTTCCAGCTCATCAGCGGGAATCATGTCATAGAAGTAATTGCTCATTATATTCAGTTTTTATTGTTTTGTTCACTCAATTGAACCATCCTGGACTCAATTTCAGAGACTATCCGCTCTATTTCTTCCCTGGGATCAGTGCCTGGGATATATACAACCGGTTTTCCAATTGTAAAAGTCTTCGTTTCGGAATTGCTGAAAGCCGGATAAAACAAGAGTCTTTTTCCTGTTCGCTCAAAGTATTTCAGACCCAGTATCCCAAAAACGGGATACATGTTCCTGAACGCATCACCATTGTAACGATTCTCAGGTTTTTCAGGGAAAATGAGCAGATTGTCTCCAGCACACAGTGCGTCTACACTTTCATTAATGGTATCGATCATGCAGATCGGGTTTTCCCGCGAAACCGGGATGGGGTCCAGCGAACAGATGGCGTCGGTGACCGGCTTGCTGATGCGCCAAATCATCCTGTTCTTCACACCCTTTATGAGCAGCGGGAAGCGCTCCTTGTATGTTTCCATCATTGTTGCTGCGGCCTTTTCCCTATCCAGCATTTTGTCATGCGCCCAGATACGGAAATGGACCGGAAGGTACATCACGGCCGCAATGGCTCCGTAGATTTCTCCGTGATTACAGATGAAAACCGAAGGCCCCTGATCGGAGAGGATGTTTTCTTCGCCGATGGTCTTCAGTCTCAGGATGGGTTCAGCCGCGCTCATGCATCGGCGCACCCACGCTTTATCGCTTGCATCTTTCATTGTCTTGGGATAAACCAAAGCGAAGATAATCGAAAAGCGCAATACTTTTCTTAAATACCCGTCAAATAGTAAATGACGGATAATAAAAAGTCAATCGGAGACAATCTTTACAGTACCGGCGCCGAGAATCGGACCAGGTGCTGGAGGAAACGTTGGTGCCAGGAGAGGGCGGACACATCGTCCAGGGTAATCTCCTCGCAAATCTCCAGTTCGGACAGGAAGATATCCCGGTTGCAGCAGGCAGTCCTTTCATCATAGATGTAGGCATTGTCTTCGTAGTTGTAGATGAGGCTTCGCCCGTCCATGTTGGATGTGCCGATGACGGAAAGGTAGTCGTCCTGGACATAGGTTTTCGCGTGCATGAACGGACCGGTGCGCTCGTAGATTTTCACTCCGGCAAGAAGGCATTCCTTGTAATAGGAGCGATTGGCCGGTCCCATAATCCAGGTATCGGATTTCTGGGGCAGCATCACACGTACATCGACACCCTGGAGGGCTGCCGATTTCAGGGCTTCGAGTACCGGTTCGGTGGGAGCGAAATAGGGCGTCTGGATATAGACGTAGCCCTTGGCGTGCAGCAGGCTCCAGACATAGCCCATCTGGATGGGGCGCGAGTTCCGTCCGGGTTCATCCGGAACAACCTGCATCAAAACGTCATCCCTCTGGCGTTCTATGGTTGGAAAGCAGTCCATAAAATCATCAATACTCCCACCGGCGCCTATCCATGAGTCCAGAAAAATAACCTGAAGACTGGAAACGGCATCTCCCTCGATTCTCAGATGCGTATCCCTCCATTGATGAAAATAGTGGTCATTGATATTCATTCCGCCCGTGTAGCCGATTCTCCCGTCGATGACAACGATTTTGCGATGATTGCGGTAGTTCAGTTTGGTAAGGAAATCTCCGATAAAACGTTTGATCCCAGTGAACCGGATGACTTCAACCCCTCCCTTTTTCATACTTCTGTAGTAACGGTGAATGATGGGAAGGTTTGCTACATTTTCATTGATAAAACGCACTTTCACACCTTCGCGAGCCTTCTTGATGAGCATATTCCGTATTTCGCGGCTGCCGCTGTCGGCCGCAAAATGGAAATACTCCATGTGAATGCTTTCCTTCGCGTTCTCCAAGTCCTGCATCAAGAGGTCATATTTACGCTGTCCGTCCGTGATGACTTCTACCGAATTATTGGTGCACACAACAGGGTTGTGCCGCATGGACAGCAGATGCGCCAAGGGCCGGTAAGTCTCTTTCAGCAGGTCCTCACGCCCATGGTCCAGAAGCAGTGAATCCAACTGGGGAGAAACACTCTTCCGGAACAATTCTACGAATGCGTGGTGACGTTTTTCAAAAGACCAATGAGGTTTCAAATTCAGTGTCAGAATAACGACCGTAAAAATGATAAGCACTGTCCTCCACACATTTTGATGATTAACATGTCCCCGTTTGAAGACAAACAGGAGGACGATAACGATAATCGCCGTTACCAGGATAAAGGAAATGAACAGGCGGATGGGTGGAGTCTTCATTATAAATCTATTGCATAGGGTGTTAAGTTAATGGATTGTTTTTGTGAGTTGAAAATGCCTCTTCGAGGCCAGCTCCGAGGAGCATGAAACCAATGCTGTTTTTGACCATAAAATTTGTGTTAAATTATTGAATATTAATTGATTAACTATTGCA
>JAGBNC010000034.1 GCA_017634595.1 Bacteroidales bacterium | reverse complement strand
GGTTTACCGAGCATACATATCAGAGTGGAGATGATGCCGCCGATGGGGCACCACCAGCTCCAGGCTATATAGGTACGACCGAAGAACTCCTTCTGGAACATCAAAGGTATGATGATGAGAGCGCCAACGATGAGGGCGGCCAGCACGCTGCGGGAGTTACCCCTCTTGGTAAAGATAGCTGTGAGGAACACGCCAATCATACCGGCGTAGGCGAAGCACATGATGCCGGTAGCGAAATCGACCAGATTCAGGCCGCTGCTCTGCTGCATCACGCAAGTCACAATGGCAAAGGCAGTAAGCATCATACCCATAAGCCCTACCATCCAGCGCGACGAAGCTATCTGCTCCTTGTCACTCTTGACCGCTTTGCCCCGCTTGGCCCGCAGCGGAAGGTAAAGGTCCGCCACGAAGCTGGACGCCATAGAGTTGATGGCCGAATTGAAACTCGACAGTGCGGCGGCAAGCAGCCCGGTGATCATCAGACCCCTCACGCCCACAGGGATATGGTTCTTAATATACTGAGGGAATACGTCACGAGCATCAGTAAAGAAGGCGGCGCTCAAGGCTCCGTCGGCCTGAGGATCATGGATATACTTAACATAGAGCAAAAGTCCAATGCAGAGGAAAATCAGGACCACAGGCAGGGCAATAAGCTGAGAGGCCACCAGGGAACTTCCGGCCTTTTTGACATCCTTACAAGCAAGTTGGCGCTGCACAAACTCCTGATCAGTAGTATATTGGGCAATCTTGAAGAATGCCACGCCTATCATGCCTCCTATGATGGTATAAGGCTTGCTGAAATCAATGCTGGGGTCGAACATCTGCACCTTGCTGCCGTGGACCCAGCCGCTGAGAGTGCCGTCGGCGGCGATCCCGGGCGCCACACCCGCAGCCGCAGGTGATTTAACCATGCCGTTGGTGGTCAGGGTCTCCCATACTTCCTTGAAGCTCAAGCCTCCCAGGTCACACGCCACAAGCACGAGACCCACGACGCCGGTGAATATCATCAGCAGGGTCTGGAAGGTGTCGATATAAAGAAGCCCCTTGATGCCGCCCATCATTGTATAGAAAGTGGACACGACACCAAGGATGATGATGCTCCACACCATGAACTGGAACTGAATGCTGCCGAAAGCAATGACGCTGATGGCAATGGCGGCAATGAACAGACGACTGCCGCTGGTGAGCAGCTGACCTATGAGGAACATCACCGAATTGGCCTGTTTGGAGCTCTCGCCGAAACGTTCTCCGATGAAACCATAGATGGTGATAGTCTTGGCGTTATAAAGTTTGGGCAAGATCAGTGCGGCTACCAGTATACCGCCGAATATGGAGCCGAGCAGGTTGAGAACGTACGTCAGGTTGGTATTGAAACCAAGCTCGGGAGATCCAACAAATGTTCCTGCGCTGATGGTGGTTCCGGTGGCGGCGATCGCCACCAGCCAGCCAGGCATAGAACGGCCCGCTACGAAATAATCTTCAATGTTTTTGTTCTTGTGAGAGAAAAGGTAGCCAATGGTGACCAATGCACCAAGGAAGAGAGCTACAATCAACCAGTCTATTACTGCCATAAAACTTTAATGTGTATCTCAAAGCCCTGGGGGCTCTATCATCCGCAAACAAAAATAACGATTATTTGCAGAATTGACAAATAATTACGATTATTGCCCCGCTAAAACAAATCCTGATGAAGACCAACAAACTATTGCTCGCGGCCGCTGCGGCTGCTGCCTGCGGATGCACAGGCGCCAACAAAGCTCCAGAAAAGCCAAATATCATCTATTTGATGTTCGATGACCTCGGCTACGGCGACCTGGGCTGCTATGGACAGACCAAGATTGAGACCCCCAACATCGATGCACTGGCCAGCCACGGCATACTCTTTACAGACATGTACTCCGCAGCTCCCCTGTCGGCTCCGTCACGCTGCTGTATCATGACAGGTAAACACATGGGACACAGCCAGATACGTCACAACGAAGAGCACTCCCAGCATTCTGCCAGCGGGTGGAACGAATTGTTCCTGGACGACACCAACGAAGGGCAGTTCCCCATGCTCGCAGGCACGCCGACCATAGCCAAAATGATGCAGGAGGCGGGCTACAAGACCGCGATGGTGGGCAAATGGGGCCTCGGTTTCCCGAGCAGCGACTCCACGCCCAACAAGATGGGCTTCGACTACTTCTACGGCTTTAATTGTCAAGCCCTTGCTCACTCCTACTACCCCACCCACCTGTGGGAGAACGATGTCAAGATAGAGACTGGCAACGAGACCGTCATGCAGGGAGAACCGCTCCCCGAAGGGCTTGATCCTCTCGATCCCGCAAGCTACGACCGCTACGGCGGCAAGTACTACAGCTGCGACCTTATGTACGACAAGCTCGAGAAGTTCATCACCGACAACGCAGGCGGCCCCTTCTTTGCCATGTGGACTACGACCGTGCCCCACAGCGCAGTACAGGCTCCGAAGGATGAAGTTATGTACTACGTGGAGAAGCTCGGCGACGAAAAGCCTTGCACCGACGGCGGCATGTATCTGCCAAACCGCTATCCACTTGCCACTTACGCCGCCATGGTAACCCATATCGACACCCAGGTGGGCAAACTTGTGGCCAAACTCAAGGAACTCGGAATCTGGGATAATACCATCTTCATCGTCACTTCGGACAACGGGCCTGCTCACAACGGCAACTCCCCTATGGAATACTTCCAGAGCGGCGGCCCCTTCAGTTGTGCTGCCGGATGGGGCAAGAGTTCCCTGCACGAGGGCGGCATTAGGATGCCGTTCGTACTGGCCTGGGGTGACAAGCTTAAGGCCGCCAAGAGTTCGCACGTCGCATACTTTGCCGACCTCATGCCTACTTTTGCTGAGCTTGCCGGTGTCCAAGCCCCTGAGAATGACGGTATTTCATTCGCGCCCATTATATGCGGCCAGCCTAAGAAGCAGCAGGAGCATCCTTACCTCTACTGGGAGTTCCCCGGAGCAAAGGGCTGGGTGGCAGTGCGTATCGGCGAATGGAAGGGCCTGCTTCAGAAAGCGGCCAAAGGCAACAACAAGATGGAGTTGTACAATATTGTCTCCGACCCGCGCGAGAGTATGAATG
Source organism: Bacteroidales bacterium (assembly GCA_017634595.1). Taxonomy (GTDB): domain Bacteria; phylum Bacteroidota; class Bacteroidia; order Bacteroidales; family UBA932; genus Cryptobacteroides. The sequence continues at coordinate 30,241 of JAGBNC010000034.1, read as the reverse complement.
TTGCGGCAGAGCACCCCGAGATTGTGGAGCAGATGTGGCAGGTGGTGCGTGAGAGTCACGAGAAGCCTGTATTCGATATTGAAAAGTTCAATATAGACATCAACTTCCCCGAAGCTGCCGAATAGCCCCTCCCGCGTCCGGCTGATTCTGTTGCTGGACGCCGCTTCGCGGCCCTTCCCGCAAGCGGGCCCCTCCCTCTTCCGGTGCCGAGGGTGGCACGGTCCAGCAACAGAATCAGCCGGACGCCGGGAAGGGGTCAGTCGGACCAGGACACGGTGCGGGAGCCGTCAAGGCCAACAGAAATACTTACTTTGAGAGTCTCTTCAGGAAGGAGGCTCTCAATGTTTTCAGGCCACTCCATAAGGCACAGGGCGCCGCTGTCAAGATATTCGTAGAGACCGATATCAAGGGCCTCCGCCTCCTTAGTAATTCGATAAAAATCAAAGTGATATACAGGCTCGCCATCGGCCGACTTGTACTCGTTGACGATAGCGAAAGTGGGCGAACTGACAGCGTCTTCACGTACACCCAGCAACTTGCATATTGCCGTAGTAAACGTAGTTTTGCCCGCCCCCATCGGAGCGTAGAAGGCAATCAGTTTATTATTTCCAATCTCTTTGAGGAACTCGACGGCCGCCCTGCCAAGATCAGCCAAATCCTTGATAATTATTTCGTGCTGCATTTGTGTACAAAGATACTAAAACGCTTTTAAAAACAAATCACCAGAAGGAGCCGGGAGCACGATCGAGGAAGCGGTAGGCCGCGGCCTCTGAAATGTGTTCCGGCAAAATGACGGAGCTGCCGCCAAGGTCTGCGATGGTGCGCGCGACCTTGATGATGCGGAAGTAGGCTCGCATCGAAAGGCCAAGCCTCTCCATTAGCGAGACCAGAAGTTCACGGCAGTCATGATCCAGAGGGCAGAAGCGCTCGATGAGTTTATTGTCCATCTCGGCATTGGTAAATATGCCGGCACCCTTGAATCGCTCTGTCTGAGCCGCCCTCGCCTCGGCAACGCGAGCGGCCACCACGGCGCTGGATTCAGGCTTGGACACACCCCCTTGCAGGCGGGAGCGGGACAGCTCCGCCGCCGACATGCCCGAGACAAGAAGCTGTATATCAATACGATCCATAATCGGGCCGCTTAAGCGGGAGAGGTAGTTCATCCGCTGCGTGGGAGTGCATGTACACCGGTCGCCTACACCCCAGTAGCCGCAAGGACAAGGATTCGAAGCCAGGACCAGCATAAACGACGACGGATACTCCACCTTGGCCTTAAGGCGGGAGATGACCACCTTCCTGTCCTCCATAGGCCCTCGCAACGCCTCGATGACACTACGCGGCATCTGCGCAGCCTCGTCGCAGAACAGCACCCCATTGTGGGCCAGGCTTACCTCCCCGGGAAGGATATTGTCCCCGGCCCCGCCTCCTATTATAGCCGCCAGCGATGCCGAATAATGAGGGGCCCTGAACGGCCGGGAGTCCATAAGGCCGTAGCGCAGATTCCCCTTGCCGGCAATGCTGAATATCTTGGACGTCATGAGGCTCTCTTCCCTCGTCATGGGAGGCAGAATACCCGCCAAAGCCTTGGCAAGAGAGCTTTTCCCCGAGCCGGGAGGTCCGACCATAGCTATATTGTGCCCTCCGGCAGCAGCGATCTCCATCCCTCTCTTGGCACCCTCCTGCCCTATTATATCAGCAAAGTCGGGCACTCCCACGGCAGCAGCTGCGCAAGTCGTTGAGTATCGCATAGAGTTCTTGATGAGGAGATCGTCGCTGTCCTCGCCGGACAATATGCGCACCACGTCGTCAAGGGTCCTCACTCCGTAAACCAGTCCCTTATGCAGCTCGGAAGCCTCCAACGCCGACTGTTCGGGCAGTACCACGCCATCAAGCCCCTCATTTGCAGCAAGTTCAGCAAAAGGCAAAGCCCCGGGCACATCCCTTACGCTCCCGTCAAGCCCGAGCTCCCCCATAAGCAAGAAACGGCCGGCAAGCGGCAATTCCTTCTGCTCCGACGCCGCGATGATTCCAATGGCTATCGGCAGGTCGTACCCGCTTCCGTTCTTGTGAAGGTCGGCAGGGGCAAGATTTATGACCATTCTCATCCCAGGGATGTGGTACCCAATGGCCTGCAGGGCTGTAGTCGTACGCAACAGACTCTCCTTCACAGCCACATCTGCCAGTCCGACCAGATGAATTCCTATCCCCCGGTCAATGCTGACCTCAACGGTCACGCGCACGGCGTCCACTCCGACGCACTTAGCCCCAATTATACGTATCAGCATATTATTCAACTATTTCAACGGCTACACCAGACAGAAATCCATGGAGCCCGTAACTGACTTTCCTGCCTTTGAAAGTCAGGAAAGGGTCTCCGTCAGAGCCGAGTCGCGGAGTGAGTACGGCTGCAAGGTCCTCACCAACAAGGCATGCGCAGTGGCGGTTGAAGAAATAATAGTTCTCCCATCCCTTCCGAGGCTGGCCGAAGGCTACCAGCTCTTCAGCATTGCCGCTATAGTAAACGAAGGCGTCTTTGTCGAAAAGACGCTTTACAGTATTGGTCCAGCCCAAGCCGAATTCGGCCGGTTCACCCGGCTTGTGGAAATGCCCGAGCACGCAGGGCCTGCCATCATACCATAGCACTTCGCCGTCGTCCCAGAGCAGGGTTCCGCCCTGTCTTATATTGACTGCCCAGCCTCCGGAGATGAACTGCGCAATCCCGTTTTCGTTGTAAAACATGACGACTTTGCCCTTTAGTGACTTAACATCAAATATTTCCGTATCACCCTTGCAGAGCAGAAGCTCCGCTTCTCCGTCACGCACGATATAAGCGGCCTGCATACCGTTGAGCTCGGTCTTGTACGCAAAACAGACTGCTCCTCCGTCCTCATAGAGCGCACCGGTGGGTGGGCAGCTATCCTTGTCGAAGCCGCCGAATACGGTCCCGCGGTCTACCTTGAGCAAGACTTCACCGTCGCGCCTGTAAGTGAATCCGGAAGAAGAAGCACTGCGGCCGATGGTATATAACGCTCCATCCTTGGGCAGCAGGCCTATAATATACTCAGGCTCCGGCCACTCGGCAGCCACAGCGCCTCCGCACTTGATGGTAGTGCCCTTAATATCTTGATATTGAGAATATAAGCGTCCGCCTATGATATGATGTCTGTCAGGCGAAGGGCTGATGCGCTCGGAAGGACCGGCGGCGACAGACAGCAAGGGCTCTGCCCCACGGAAGAACTTCAGCGTACATGCAGTAGCGCCGAACGATGTGTCCCTACGCCAATCATAAGAGACAGGGAAGCTTACCGCAGAAACATAGAAGAGCGTATCGGCACGATGCCCGTCATGGACGGTATCTTCAGCGTCCGGGCTTTTTCCACCCGGGCCATCGACGATACGCGGACGTCCTATCGGCAAATCGGGTTCGAGGATAGAACAAGCTGACAGAAGGGCCAGCAAAAGTAACGGTGAGGTTCTCATAGTTTTTTTGAAGCAAAGGAAAGGCTTTTCTGCCTATTTCCAATGCCTCAGACCCCACCGTTCGTCACATTTTTACGATTTTTAAAGAAATTGCTGATTTTTATTGCCCGTAGGTTGCTCCCGGACCGTGCTTGCGGAAGAAATGCTTCTCTTCCAGCAGTGGATCCCCGGTAGCTGACGGGTTGATCTGCAAGGTCAGAAATGCCATCTGGGCCACTTCTTCCAATACTCTGGCATGATAAGCGGCCAGCGCCGGCGATGCCCCCCAAGTAAACGGACCGTGATTCTTGACCAGGACGCCGGGAGTAAACTGAGGATTCAGCGATTCGAATCGGCGTATGATAGCATTACCAGTCTCCAGCTCATACTGTCCCCTGACCTGCTCCGCGCTCAGACTCTCCGTACAAGGCACGGGGCCATGAAAATAGTCGGCGTGGGTTGTCCCAAGGCATGGAAGGTCCTTTCCGGCCTGTGCCCATGCAGTGGCGTAGGTAGAATGAGTATGGACAATCCCTCCTATCTGCGGAAAAGCCTTGTAGAGAGCAAGATGCGTCGGTGTGTCGGAAGAAGGCTTGAGATGCCCCTCAACGACTTTCCCGTCAAGATCCAGCACCACCATGTCGTCTTCGGTCAAAGTATCGTAGCTCACGCCGCTGGGCTTGATCACCACAAGCCCGCGCTCACGGTCAATACCTGAAGCATTGCCCCAAGTGTAAATCACCAGCCTCTGGCGCACCAGCTCCAGATTGGCTTCAAGTACTTGCTTTTTAAGTCCAGTCATCACTTAAGCACCTTAGCAACAGCCTCTTCTATAGCGGAACCCCTTAAACCTTCAGCCACCAGACGTCCGTCAGGACCAAGCAGGACGAGATGAGGAATGGCCCTTACGCCGTACTGCCGGGCCAGCTGCATCGAAGGATCAAGCAACTGAGGATAAGTGATGCCCAGTTCGCCGATGGCCTTCTTGGTATCGTCAAGCTTGTCATTTACAGGCACTCCGAGCACCACCAGACCTTTGTCCTTGTACTTTTCGTACACCGCCACCACATTGGGTGTTTCCTTGCGGCAGGGACCGCACCAAGAGGCCCAGAAATCCACGAGGGCATAATTGCCTTTGCCTACAAAGTCGCCGAAGGAAGCATTCTCCTGCGAGAATTCACCTTTGGGAAGGACCTTGAGCACACTTGTCTGAGGTGTCTGACACCATGCCGCAACGCTAAGAATGGCGGCTGCGATAATGAGGAATAAACGTTTCATAGGACAAATATATAGCAAAAAACATGCAACTTGGATATTTTTTTCAAAATAACTAATTTTGATTCCGCTTATGTCAATGAAACCCTTTGTCTTAGGGACGGCAAGCTTGACCGTCCTTCCACTCATGGCTGCCGGGGCGGCAGGATCTCAAAGCACGGTCCTCTCCCGCGGCATACCGGAGCGCCCCAACATTGTATTCCTGCTATTCGACGACCTCGGTTACGGAGACCTTGGCTGCTACGGGCAGTCCCTCATTGAGACCCCGAATATTGATGCCCTGGCAAAGAGCGGAATCCTATTCACAGACATGTACACGGCATGTCCGCTGTCCGCTCCATCGCGCTGCAGCATTCTCACCGGCCTCCACAGCGGGCACAGCCAGATACGCGGCAACGACGAACGCTGGCCCCGTCCCGAAGGCATGGTGCTCAAGGATGCCGACTGGTACTTCGACGCCATCCACGACAACCCCGAACTTGAAGGGCAATGGCCGCTTGCTCCGGGCACTCCCACAATTGCAAGCATGTTGCACGATGCCGGTTACGCCACGGCTATGATAGGGAAATGGGGTCTGGGAGGCCCCGGCTCGGGTTCGGCGCCAAACGACTGCGGCTTCGACTACTTCTACGGTTTCAACTGCCAGATGCTGGCGCACTCCTACTACCCCGACTACCTCTGGGAAAACGGCACCAAGGTGTACACGCGCAACTCCTACATGCCCGTCAACCGCCGCCTGGACCCCGGCGCCGACCCGCTGGACCCACGCAGCTACGATAAATTCAACCAGAAAGACTACTCCTGCGACCTGATGTTCGACAAACTGGACAAGTGGATTACGGACAATGCGGGAGGGCCGTTTTTCCTGATGTGGACGACCACTGTACCGCATTCCACGGTGCAGGCCCCTGAAGATGAAGTCATGTACTATGTGGACAAGCTTCACGAAGAAAAGACCCCCATCACCGACGGCGGCTGGTACTATCCCGTGCTTTATCCCCACTCGGCCTATGCCGCCATGATTACCCACATCGACACTCAACTGGGCAAAGTAGTGCAGAAGCTGAAAGACCTCGGAATCTACGACAACACCCTGATTATCATATCATCAGACAACGGCCCTGCGGCCAATTCCAACTCTCCCGGCGAGTACTTCAACTCCGGCGGCCCGTTCAAGTGCCGCAAGGGATGGGGCAAGAGCAGCCTGCACGAGGGCGGCATAAGGATGCCGTTCATAGTCAGCTGGGGCTCCAGGCTCAAGCCCGGCCGCAGCAGCTACATGGGACAGTTTACCGATCTCATGCCCACGTTCGCCGAACTCTCCGGCGCCAGCTGCCCCACTACCGACGGCATATCGTTCGCGCCTGCCCTGAAGGGCAAAAGGCAGCCTCGGCACCAGCACCTCTACTGGGAATTCCCCGGCGGCAAAGGCTGGCTGGCTGTGCGCGAGGGTTACTGGAAGGGCCTGGTCAAGAACGTACACAACGGCAACGACAGCATGGAACTGTACGACTTGCAAAACGACCCCCGCGAGAGCACCGACGTAGCGTCCCTGCACCCGGACATAGTCAAGAGAATGTGGGAAATAATTGAAGCAGAGCACACTGAAGTGTCTAACCACAACCCGGTTTTCGAGATTGAAATCCCCTCCGCCGGCGCACGCACGAGGCTGCTTGTCGGGACCGACATGTCTGTCAATTTCACAGACGGCACCGACACCCTGCATACGCCCGCCGAGTATGGAGAAGATAGCACGGTGGTGCCCGATTACAGCGCCTATATACTGACGCCCAAGGCCCCGGACACACCCCGCATCAACGGGCCCAAGATCTACGGAGCCCGTCCCAAGGCCGATTTCCTGTACCGCATACCAGCCACCGGCGTGCGTCCCATGACGTTCAGCGCCAAAGGGCTGCCCCGGGGCCTAAGACTCGACCCCCACAAGGGCATAATAAGCGGAAAAGCCAGCAAGAAAGGAAGCTACAACGTGACTCTCACAGCCACCAACGCACTGGGCAGCGACAGCCGCACCCTGCGCATCGAGATAGGCGACCGCATAGCCCTCACACCGCCTCTGGGCTGGAATTCGTGGAACTGCTGGGGGAACAGCGTATCGCAGGAACTGATGCTCCAGTCGGCCAGAATCATGGATGAAAAGGGACTTGCCGACTACGGCTGGAGCTATGTCAACATAGACGACGGCTGGCAGGGAGTGCGCGGCGGCAAGTACAATGCTATACAGCCCAACAAGAAATTTCCTGACATGAAGGCCCTCGCCGACTCGCTGCACGCACGCGGGCTCAAGTTCGGCATCTACTCCGGCCCCTGGTGTTCTACTTACGCATCACACATCGGCAGCTCGTGCGACAACGCCGACGGCACCTACTGGTGGGTGGAGCAGGGCATGACGGACGAATACTTCAAGCTGGACCGCAGCAAGTTGGACAAAGAGGCGATACGCAATTTCGGCAAGTATTCCTTTGCCGGAGCCGACGCCCGCCAGTGGGCCGACTGGGGCGTGGATTACCTCAAGTACGACTGGAATCCCAACGACGAATGGTGGATGCGGGATATGCGGCAGGCCCTGGACGCAACCGGACGCGACATAGTGTACAGCATCTCCAACAGCGCCCGTGTGACTCTCGGGCCCGTACTTTTGAAGTATGCCGAATGCTGGCGCACCACCGGTGACATACGCGACACCTGGGAAAGCATGTCCACCATCGGCTTCGAGGGTCAGGACCGCTGGGCCGGATTCCGTAGCCCCGGGCACTGGCCCGATGCCGACATGCTGGTGCTAGGCAAGGTGGGCTGGGGCCGCAAGATGCATTGGACTCAGCTTACTCCATGGGAGCAGTACACCCACATAACCCTCTGGTCCATACTTGCTTCGCCCATGCTGCTGGGATGCGACATGGCTATGCTGGACGACTTTACCCTGAGCCTTCTGTGCAATAGCGAGGTACTTGACGTCAACCAGGATGCGCTGGGCATACAGGGTGTGAAATTCGCATCCGGAGAGGGCCATGCCACCTACGTCAAGCCACTTGAGGACGGTTCGCTTGCCGTGGCCTTGTTCAATCTGGGTGAAGAGGAGTGTACGCTGGGATTTGTGCCCAAGAAGCTCGGGATCTTCGGCGAGCAGACCGTACGCGACCTCTGGAGACAGAAGGATGTAGGGAAAGTGGGCTACAAGGAGCGCTGGGAGGTAAGCGTCCCGGCCCATGGATGCGCTTTCTACCGGCTGAGTCCCGGCCATACCGACCACAAGCTCGAAGGCTTCTACCGCAAATGAAAGTCGGCATTTTATATTATTTCATTTTTTTGTAGTTTTGTAAGTGATTATCGGTTAATAGATGATGCGTCGTTTCGTGATTATCGCCCTTGTGGCGTCATTGGCACTGGTATCGTGCACCGAAAGCCAGTCTCTCCGCCCATGGAAAAAGGGCACCTTGGATATACACTGCATCAATACAGGACGGGGCGAGAGCATGTTCTATGTCTTTCCTGACGGCACCACCATGCTGGTCGATGCCGCCGGTTCGCTGCTCAAGAAGCACAAGCACATGCCCACCGAGCCCAAGCCGGACAGCACCATGAGTTCCGGGCAGGCTATCATCAATTACATCCGTCATTTTGCGCCAAAGGGTCATGCCGACTCTATCGACTACTTCTTGCTGAGTCACTATCATACGGACCACATGGGAGACGCCAAGAAGTTCCTACCGATTCATCCCGAGGGCAAGTTCCTGCTGTCAAGTATATGCGAGGTGGGATCGACCATACCGTACAAGCGCCTGATTACCAGGGGCGATCCTACCGAAGTCAAGAGCTCCAACTGTGCAAGGGAGGAGAGCATCTCCAACTTCGCCCGCTTCGTCAACTGGTCGGTCAAGGCCAACGGCACCAAGTATGAGTTCTTCGATCCCTGCTCCGACACGCAGATAGTCCCGGTGCGAGGCAAGGTCAAAGACTTCAAAGTCCACAATCTGGCGGCCAACGGGCGCTTCCGCACGGCGCCGGACAGCGACGAGTGGACCACCAACATGCCCCCGAAGGCTGTGCTCGACTCGCTCGGCGACCCCAAGGCCTACCCTGGAGAGAACGCTCTGAGCACTGTATTCATACTCAGCTACGGGCCTTTTGACATATTCGCCGGCGGCGACTTGCAGTGGGCGCACCGCGATCTGCACGACTACTTCGACATGGAAGCTCCGGTGAGCGGGCTCTGCCACAAGGTGGAAGTGATGAAGGCCAGCCACCACTGCACCAAGGGAGCCAACGGACCGGAGATCATGAACGTCCTTCGTCCCGATGCTGTAGTGGCACATGTCTGGCGCGATGTCCAGCCCAATCCGGAGACCCTTGACAATATCTACGCTGCCAATCCCGACTGCAAGGTGTTCCTTACCAATCTGCATAAGGACAATATTGTAAGAGACTATCTTGATCGTTTCGCTTCTACTTCCGGCCATATTGTCATCCGCGTTGCCAATGGCGGCAAGACATATACGATATATACTCTTGACGACACCGACCCCTCATACCGTATCACAGGTATTTGGGGTCCTTTTTCTGCTACTGACGGCCGGGTGTCTCCGGTTGCCGTCGCTTCGCGACCCCTCCCACTTCGTGGGCCCCTCCCTCTTACGGAGCCGAGAGTGGCTACGGGCACCGGAGACACCCGGCCGTTAGTAGCAAGTAACAACATCTGATATGAAAAGAAGAGACTTTCTTAAGACCGGCGGAGCCGCGATAGCGAGCGGAGCGCTCCTGGGCGCTTCCGGCAGCCTTGCCACCTCCTGCCTGTCCTCCATGGACCCGGACAGCAAGCTCGGCAGCACCGACGTGCTGGTTGTGGGGGGCGGCCCCGCAGGAGTATGCGCCGCAATAGCCGCGGCACGCTGCGGGATGCAAGTCCTGATAGTAGAGCAGGGCAACTGCCTCGGAGGCATGGCTACAAGGGGCCTGGTCGCCCCTTTCATGACCTGCTACGACGCCACCGGAGAGCAGATGATAATCCGCGGCATATTCGAAGAAATAGTGGACAGGATGGTAGCCCTCGGAGGAGCAATACACCCACGTGAAGTACGTGCAGGCACCCCCTTCAGCGCATGGATAACAACCGGGCACGACCATCTCACCCCCTTCGAACCCGAAATCATGAAGTTCGTCCTTGACCAGATGTGCGACGAGGCCGGCGTGTAGGTAATGTTCCACACCTCTCTTGTGGACGCCATACTCAAGGGCGACAAGATCACAGGGATACGCGTCCTGCGCCGCGAGGGACTGGCAAGCATAGGCGCCAAAGTGGTCATAGACGCTACAGGCGACGGTGACGTTGCCGCTCGCGCGGGAGTCCCCTGCACCTTCGGCAATCCCGAACTCGGCACCGTACAGCCCGCCACCCTCTTCTTCCACATCAACAACGTTGACAGCCAGCGCCTTACCGCCGACGTACAGGCACACCTCCACGAATTCCGAAAGGTAAACGGAGTGAGCTACAGGGCACTCCACTGGAGGGTAGAAGAAGCTGAAGCAGCTGGCGAATGGGATATCAACCGCAAGAGCGTCAACATCTACAGGGGCGTACACGAAGACGAATGGGCAGTGAACTGCACCCGCATTGCAAAAGTGGATGCCACCAGCACCGAGAGCCTGAGTGCCGCGGAGAAAGAAGGCCGCCGGCAGGTGCAGGAACTCATGAATTTCTTCCACAAATACGTACCCGGCTGCGAAAAAGCCACTATCAAGAGCTCCGCTTCCACCCTTGGCATAAGGGAGTCGCGTCACGTGATGGGCGAATATCTCCTCACTGCCGACGACTTGCTTCAAGGCGTAGTGCCTGACGACAGCATACTCTGCGCATCCAACTCCGTGGACGTACACGGCCGCAACGGAGCCAACACTACCGAATACAAGACCATCCAGAACGGACGCTGGTACGGACTGCCGCTGCGCAGCCTCATGCCCCAGCATATCGACGGGCTCATCGTTGCCGGACGCGCCATCAGCGCCAGTTCCGATGCCGCAGGAGCGGTGCGCGTCATGCCTCCCTGCATGGCCATGGGACATGCCGCAGGCATAGCCGCCGCCCTGGCAGTGAGCGGAGGGACCGTTCCCCGCAAGGTAGATGCCGGCGACGTGCGCCGTATTCTGCTGGAGCAGAAAGCATTTCTTGGGTAACTCATACAAAACGACATATTAATAACAAACAAAAATCAATGAAACGACACATTCTGATCACACTCTTGACCCTTTGCCTTGGCGCAATCGCAGCCAACGCGCAGATCAGGGTACAGGGTACCGTCGTCGACAAAGACGGGCTTGCAGTGATCGGGGCCGGCGTGGTCGAGCAAGGCACGACCAACGGCACCACCACGGGCTCGGACGGCAAGTACTCACTGACAGTCAAATCGGAAAGCTCAGTGCTTGAATTCTCCTGCATCGGCTACCAGACCGTACAGCAGACCGTGGGCACACGCCAGACCATCGATTTGACAATGGAAGATGACAACAAACTTCTTGACGAAGTGGTTGTTATCGGTTATGGTACAGTTAAGAAGAAAGACCTCACCGGCGCCGTGGCGGCCGTGGACGGCGGTAAGATTTCCGCCATTCAGGGCGTCGGCCTGAGCCAGGCCCTGCAGGGTTCCATGCCGGGCGTGCAGGTCACCAGGACCAGCGGCCTCCCGGGAGCCGGCGCAACCATCCGCGTGCGCGGTATCACCACCATCGGCGACTCCGACCCCTTGATCATTGTTGACGGAGTGCCCGTGAGCACCATCAACGACGTGGATGTAGATGCCATCGAGAACATCACAGTGCTGAAAGACGCTGCATCCGCATCCATCTACGGCGCCCGTGCAAGCGCCGGCGTCATCCTCATCACCACCAAGCGTGCAAAGGAAGGACAGATGCATATCGACTACAACGGCTCCTTCAGCGTCATGACACGTACACGTCATCCTGAGCAGGTAAGCCCCACCCGTTTCATGGAACTCCAGAACGAGGCCCAGTGGAACGACGCAGGCAATCCTGAAGGACGTGATTACTTCACTTATGAAGAAGACTTCGTCAACAACTACATGGCAAATCACGCCCTTGATCCCGACACCTATCCGCTTACCGACTGGGACGCCCTCATGATTGCAAAATGGGCACCCCAGCACAAGCACCGTGTGGGCATCAGCTACGGCAACAAGAACATCAAGAGCCGCGCCATGCTCTCCTACGAGAACGAAGAAGCCCTCTACGTCGGCCGCGGAGTCGAGCAGTACACCGCCCGCCTGAACAACGACATCAAGATCAACAAGTTCATATCGGCATCGTTCGACATGACCTTCAACCATAAGTACTCACGCAACAACCAGGTCAACCCCGTGCAGGCTGCGTTCAAGTACAATCCTATCTACGCCGCAGTCTGGTCCGACGGCACCATGGGCCCCGGCAACAACGGCACCAACACCTACGCCCGCATCCATGCAGGCGGCTTCGACAACACGGAGCGCGATGCATTCTACGGCAAGGCTTCCCTCATCATCACTCCGTTCAAGAACTTCACCATCACCGGAGTATTCGCCCCCTCACTCAGGCATTCTTCGGAGAAAGACTACATACAGCAGGCCTACTACTACCGTGAGCCCGGAGTGCTGAGCGAAAACCCGCTGAGCGGCTGCAACTACAACTCCCTCACAGAGAGCCGCACCGACTCCAAGACCATCACCAAGCAGTTGCTGCTCAACTACAAGGCGGACTTCGGAGAGAACCACCACACCACCTATCTGCTCGGCTACGAAGACAGCTACAACTTCACCGAGAACCTGGTGGCAGGATCGGACCGCATGGAACTGGCCGGTTATCCTTACCTCAACCTGGCCAACAAGAACTACCTCATCGGCACCGATTCCGACGGCAACATCGTGTATCCCAAGGGCAATGCATCCGACAACGCCTACCGCTCTTTCTTCGGACGCATCACCTATGACTACAAGGGACGCTACCTCCTGCAGCTCAATGCACGTTACGACCAGTCTTCACGCTTCGCCAAGGAGTACAGGGGCGGCTTCTTCCCTTCTGTCTCCCTGGGCTGGGTGGTGACTGAAGAGCCCTGGATGCAGAATCTGGTAGGCAAGACTCTCAATTTCGCCAAACTGCGTGCATCCTACGGTACTCTGGGCAACGAGCGTATCGGCAACTATCCTTACCAGAGCCTCATCGCATTCGGTACCGTGCCCATGTACGACAGCCCCACCACCATCGCTTCAGTGATGACCGCCGCGCAGACGGCATACTCCATCTACAACATCACCTGGGAAACGACCAAGACATGGGATATCGGTATCGACCTCAGCATGTTTGGCAACCGTTTGAGCTTTACCGGCGACATCTACCACAAAGACACTTACGGCATGCTCCTGAGCCGCAAGATTCCCGATGTGCTCGGCTACTCCGACCCTCAGGACAACATAGGACAGATGTACACCAACGGATGGGAAATCCAGATAGGCTGGCAGGACCGAAAGGGTGACTTCACCTACGCCATCAGCGCCAACCTATCCGACTACACCTCCATCATGGGCAACCTGGGCGGCTACCAGAGCCTCGGCAGGAATATCATCAAGGAAGGCGTGGAGTACAACGCTTGGTACGGCTACCGCAGCAATGGTATCTACCTTACCGATGAGCAGCTTGCAAACTCCGCCAAACTATATCCGAGCGTGGGCCTGGGCAACATCGAGTACAAAGACCTCAACGGTCCCGAAGGCACCCCCGGCAACCCCGTTCCCGACGGCATCGTGAACGCCACTTACGACCGCGAAGTACTGGGAAGCTCCACACCTCACTACCAGTTCGGCGGCAACATCAACCTTGGCTGGAAGAACTGGGATCTGTCCATGGCCTTCCAGGGCGTAGGCAAGGTGCTGGCATGGAAGGGCCAGGCAATGGTGTACCGCGACGGAGATGCATACACCTTCCCCCTCGAATATGACAAGCACTACTGGAGCCGCTACAAGAGCGACGAGGAGAACGCCAAGGCACTCTACCCCAGGGCATCCCTCACCAACTCTGCCAAGAACGACTACGAGCAGACTTCTGACTACTGGCTCTTCAACGGCGGATACTTCCGCATGAAGAACATCACCCTCAGCTACACTCTCCCGGAGCGCCTCACAAAGGCTATCAAGATGCAGAAGATTCGCCTTTACGGCAGCGCTACTGATCCTTTCTCCATCGACCGTTTCCCCCAGGGCTGGGATCCTGAATCATATACCAACCTCAGTGCTTACATGACCAGGACGTTCACCGTCGGTGCACAGATCACTTTCTAAAATTCAGCAAAGATGAAAAAGTATATCAGCATATTCCTCTGCGCGGCTCTGGCAGCAGCAGCATGCACTCCGGCGGCAAGCCCCGATATCGAGGTCTCTGAGTATGCCGGCAGCAGGGCCAGCGTAGAGCTTTCTACCACCGACAGGCTCCCTGCAGAAGGCGGCACCCTGATTGCCACAGTGCACCGCAGCCCCGCATTCAACGTGTCAGTACCCAAAGTTGCTGACTGGATCTCCGTGTCCCAGGCCGACAGCGTGGTCACAGTAACTGTCAAGGCCAATAGTTCAGCCGCAGCACGTGCCGCGCGCCTGAGCGTCATAGACAAGGAGATGAACATCTCCATAACCAGCTTCGATGTGGTACAGAACGGTTCCGAGAAGGATGTAATCCACAAGAACTTCCAAATCTCCACCAGCGCCATTGAGGTCAAGGCCGAAGATACCAGCGCCTCGTTCAGCGTGTCCGGCGACGTGGCCTGGACAGTGAGCAGTTCCAACCCTGCATTTGTCCCCAGTCCCGCATCGGGAGAGGGCAACGGCAACGTGACTGTCAGCTTCCCCGCCAATACCGTCACTGAAGAAGTAACTGCTGTCATAACAGTCAGCACCACGGATGAAGCCGTGAACACCAAAGAACTGACTGTCACCATCAAGCAGGCTGCAGCCAAGGGCGGAAGCGCAGTTAAGCCCGCCGTAGGCACTGTACTTGCCGAATGGGAATTCGATACTCCTCAGATCGAGGCTCTCCGTGCCGGAGGATTCGAGCAGAGCTCCTCATCTCCCGAGGTTGACGCTCCCGGCAACATGGGCGGTGCATACGTACCCTCCAATGTCAGCGGCAAGGGCAAAATCGAGTACTACAACGGTATCGACAAATCTACCATAAAGACCAGGACTTGCGTCAAGAGGGCCATCGGAAACCGTGGCGAGCCAGTGATATATGGCTCATGGGAAGGCGACTGGTTCACATGGACAGCCGAGCTGGACGCTCCGCTGGCAGCCGGCACCAAGTTCCAGCTCAACTTTGTATTGCGTCCCAACAGCGCAGGAGTCATGAAGTACTGGAAGGCCGAATACCTTGACGGCGACGAATGGAAGGAACTGGAGACCATAGAGCTCGAATTCCACCCCGACGCAGCCAACACCGAAGAAGATCCCAAGCAGATCAACAAGTACATTGTTGAGACCGCCACCCTCACCAAGGACACTCCTTACGCACAATTCCGCTTCACCTGCATCCAGAATGCACAGTGCGGCGACGGCACTCCCCTGGAGAAACTCTCCAGCAACCACGTGCTCCGTTTTGCCGGCAAGTGGTCCGACGCAGACGCGACAGCCTACCTGAGGGTTCCTGAAAATCCCAAGATCGTAGTTGTAGAATAACCTCCAAGAGCAATGAAAATGAAAAAATATATATTCACAGCACTTGCATCAGCGGTCCTCATGACCGCCTGTGTGGACCTTGACCTCAGTCCGAGGAGCCAGGGTTCCAGCGAGAACTGGTACTCCACCGCCCAGGAGCTCGAACTCTCGCTCAATGCATTGTACAAACCCTCCATGTGGTACACCGAGGCATGGCGCCTCTGGCCTACCGACCGCTGGACAGACGACTGGAACCAGCGTACCCAGACCTATGACTGGCTGGGAGGCACAATATCCACCACCTGGAGCGAGGGCGCCAATCACTGGGCAAACTATTATAAGGGCATTGCCCGCGCCAACACCGTCATCCAGAGCATCGAGAGGCGCCGGGAAGAACTTGGCGACGCCATTGCCACTCTATACACAGGCGAGGCAAAATTCTTCCGCGCATCGTTCTACACCTATCTTATCACTCTCTTCGGCGATGTTCCTTACTATGACGAGCACCTCACCCTGGAAGCCGCCTACAAGATGGGAAGGATAGACCGCAACTACATACTCGAGAAGATCTACCAGGACTTCGACGACGCTGCTGCCGCATTGCCTGCATCATACACCAAGACCCAGCGTGTCACGAAGGGAGCTGCACTTGCCATGAAAGCCCGCGCGGCCCTGTTCATGAGCGACTGGAAGACCTGCGCCGACGCAGCCAAGGCCTGCATGGACCTGGGCGTGTATTCCCTGCATTCGGACTACCGCGAACTCTTCCTCAGCAAGACAAAGACCAGTCCTGAATTCATCTTCGTACTGCCTGCGTCCAACGAACTCGGTATCCACTCCTACGACGAGGCCGCGACCCGCAGTTTCTACCCCCGTAACAACGGCGGCACTTCGGTTGCCCAGCCCAGCTGGCAGCTGTTCTTCGCCTACACCTGCACCGACGGTCTGAGCGTAGAGGAATCCCCTCTGTACGACCCGGCGCATCCTTTTGCCAACCGTGATCCCCGACTGAGCGAGCTTACCGCTCCATTCGACGAAGAGTTCATGGATTACATCTACAATCCCCGCCCCAGCGCCACGCAGACCCTGCAGGTATCTACCGGCAAGATGGTTAAGAACAACGACACCAAACCCGTTGCCAAAGACTGCTCTTACAATGGTCTGGTGCTCAAGAAAGGCATTGATGAAGAATGGATTGACGACCGTCTGACCGATACTCCCATGCGCATCATACGCTACGGAGACGTGCTCCTGATGTATGCCGAAGCCAAGATGGAAATGAACGAGATTGACGCCTCCGTGTTCAACGCCCTCAACAGCATCCGCGCACGCGCATACAAGTGCGGCGTCGGCGACACGGCCAAGTACCCTGCAATCACCGAGACAAGGCAGTCCGCCCTGCGCAAGATTATCCGCAACGAACGTCGCTGCGAGCTTGCCTGGGAGAACCGCCGCTGGTTCGACGTCATGCGCTGGAGGATGGCAGAGGAGTGCTTCACCATGCCTATTTACGGCCTGCCCGGCAACGAGCAGAGCGCCGCAAACGAGAAGACAGGCTACTGGCCTTGGCCCAAGGACTTCCGTCCGCACATGAAGGCCAGCTCCGCCATCGACCTCTCCGACATTGAGAACTATCCTAAGTACTTTACAATCAATCAGAGAGGTGCATTCGTCCCGCGCGAGTA
Source organism: Bacteroidales bacterium (assembly GCA_017634595.1). Taxonomy (GTDB): domain Bacteria; phylum Bacteroidota; class Bacteroidia; order Bacteroidales; family UBA932; genus Cryptobacteroides. The sequence goes on along the minus strand of JAGBNC010000034.1, from coordinate 13,128 downwards.
CCTGATGCCCATTCCCGAGAATGAGCGCGTTGTATGTCCTAACCTTACCCAGAATCCAGGATATTAGAATGAGAATCAAGTTATTCGTTGTAACTTCCTTTATGGCTCTTGCCGCACTCTTCACGGGGTGCGGTGAGAAGCCTTATACCCCTCCAACTCCGGGAGGAAAGACAGAGCCGGAGGCCAAAGACCCCGCAATTGACGTCACCGTGGGGAAGGTACTGCCCAATTGGCAGGAAGGCTATCTTGACATACACAGCATCAACGGCGGCCGCGGAGAAGCGTTCTATTATATTTTCCCCGACGGCACCACCATGCTCTGCGACGCAGCAGGCGCCCCGCCCGCAGAGCTGCACAATTATGGCGACTCTCAGGGCGTGCCTTCCAAGCCCAGCGCCTCGGTGAATAGCGGATCCGTTATAGTCCAGTACATCAAGCACTTCGCCCCTTCTGTAGCAAACGGTCGCCTGGATTATTTCATGACGTCCCATTATCATGGTGACCATATCGGATCGTGGCGCGAGAGTTACGCTGCGTTCGGGTGGACGCCCATGGACAAGGACGGCAAGCCGGTGGCTGCTGTCAACCTGAACGCCGGCGGCTTCCTGCTGAACGGACTTGCCGAAGTGGGCCTGTCCATACCTATTGACAAGGTGCTGGACCGCGGCGACTGGGCATCCCGCCCCTCAGCCGACTATTTCGACGACGGCGGCAAGAAGCGTTACCAGCTGTATATCAATTACCTTGACTATGCCTCCCGCAATCAGGGAACCGTGCGCGAGACCCTAAAGATCGGCCACGATGACCAGATTGTCCTGAAGCACGAGCCTTCGAAATATAGTAGTTTCAGCCTTCGCACCATTGCCTCCGGTGGAGACATCTGGACCGGCAGCGGCACCAGCGTCAACACCAGCTACGTCCCTTCCGCAGAAGAATGCGCCAAGAACCATGCGACTTGGTCCATCAGCGAGAACATCCTGTCCAATGTTTTCATGCTCAAGTACGGCAACTTCGACTTCTTCAGCGGCGGCGACATTCAGTACTCAGGCAAGAGTTCCTACTCATGGAAAGATATCGAAAAGCCCATCTCCCTTGTAGTCAAGAAGGTAGAAGGCATGAAAGCCAGCCATCACAGCACCGCCAACACCAACAGCGCGGAGCTCCTCGGTGTGCTTAAGCCCGACTTCTACATAGCCGGAGTATGGAGGGATGTTCAGCCCAATCCCGCCACCCTCAAGAGGGTCCAGAAAGCCAACGCCAGCGTGCGTATATTCACCACCAACCTGGCGCAGAGCAATGTAGCCACGCTGAAGGGCGAGGGGGTCGATCCCGACAAATTCCTTGCAACCGGAGGGCATGTAGTGGTAAGAGTACTTCCTGAAGGCAAAAAATACTACATCTATGTGCTTGACGATTCCAATATGGAATACAAAGTCAAAGCTAAATACGGGCCGTTTACAGCTTATCTTTAACGAATGAAAAGGATTCTGATATTTACAGTTTTGTCTTTGCTGATGCTTTCATGCGGCAGCAAGGACAGTTCTTCCAACACAGTTGTTCCTGGAGGAGGCACTGCGCCTATTAAAAGCCCTGAGACCTTAGGCCAGCCTCTTTCGGCATGGACTGAAGGCACTTTGGACATTCATTTCATAAACACTACCACCGGAGAATGTACCTTCGTGATATTCCCCGACGGCACTCAGATGCTGGTAGATGCAGCAGGGTCGCTGTCGGCTACCGGGGCTGTGGGCAGCACCACCAATACGGGCATACGCAAACGCTGGGACCCCACAGTCGATCCTGATTTCAGGGCCGGCAAGTTCATAGTCGACTATATCAAGGACTGTATGGAATGGACAGGCAACAAGAAACTCGACTACGTGATAAACACACATTTCCATTCCGACCATTTCGGGGGATGCAGTTCATCGCTTCCCGCGTCCGACTTGTCAAGCACTTACCGTAAGCAGAGCCTGCCCGAGGTACTGGACCTGCTTCCCGCAGGGCTGCTTCTTGACCGCGGCTGGCCTTCGTATGACTACCCCTTCGATATGCAGACCAAGGCGGCAAACGCATCGGCCATAAGGAATTATGTCACTGCTGTCAAATGGCATGTAGCCAACAAAGGGCTCAAGGCGGGGATGTTCAAAGCCGGGGCAGCGGACCAGATAGTCATGTTGCGTGATCCCGGAGCATATCCCGACTTCAAAGTCCGCAACATAGCGGTCAACGGCAATATATGGGACGGAACAGAAGGAGGAGGCTTCACGGCCACATTCCCCGCTCTGAAAGACATCTCGGTAGCCAATCCAGCCAAAGTCGGCAACGCTGACAACTGTCCCGAGGAGAACCACTGCACTACCGTGTTCAAACTCAGCTACGGACGCTTCGACTTCTTCCACGGAGGCGATGCCCAGTACGACGGCTGCTCTTCCTACGCGTGGAAGGACATGGAGACCGCCGTGGCAAAGGCCAGTGGTGCCGTGGATGTAATGAAAGCCGACCACCACGGTGTCACCAACACCAACGGCTACGGTTATGTGGCCAAAAACGGGCACGTGTGCGAGGCCATGAACTACCTTAAGCCGCGCTGCTGGATCATTAACAGCTGGACCGACGGACATCCACGTCAGCCTGTATATGAAGGAGTTACTAACATTTCCCAGGGCATGGACGTGTTTATTACCAACAGTGCCGCGGAAATGCTTTCTTATGCTCGCTGGAGACAGGTCAAGGGCCGCGACGGACATATTGTGGTCCGTGTGGAAAAGGGTGGTGCACACTATTGTATCTATACTCTGTCCGACTCCGACGGCAAGAAGGCCGTCCGGCAGATTTCAGGTCCGTACACGTCGAAATAAGCCTTCTGGCGAAATCTTTTTGCAAATTATTGCTAACTTTGCACGATTTTGTTAGAATAGTCACAATGTACAAACCTTACCTGAAGCCGGACATGGAAAGCTGTGCCTTTCCACCGGAACATCAACTCTGCGCCACCTCTGACAGGAATGGCACTCTCTCAGATTACGAGCAGGATAACGAATTTAATTTCTTCAGCGGCCTATGAAAAAGTATAGCTTTGCACTTGCGTGCGCGGCAGCTTTGACCGTAGCCGCAGCATGCCAGAAAGAAAGCATGTCTTCGGACGGAATGGTTCCCGTGACCATTAACGCGTCCCTTCCTGATACTAAAGTCAGCATTGACGGGGTTTCACCCAAGTGGCAGAGCGGCGACAAGATTGCCGTATTCACCACCGACGGGACCCTTTGCCCCGCATTCACCACTTCCGACAGCGGCTCACAAAGCGCCAGCTTCAGCGGCACCAAGCCCGAAGGCTCCACCCTCGGAGCTGCCGTATATCCTTACAGCGCTGCGGTGAGCATGTCGGGCGGAACCATCACAATAGAAGTGCCCGCAGAGCAGGACGGCACCGCCGCTACGGCTGTCATGGCATCTCCTGCCGACGGAAGTTTCAACTTTTCCAACCTGCTGAGCGTGGTCAAGCTCAATGTGCCTTATTCATTGGACATCCGCAAGATAGAAATACTCCGCGACGCTCCGGCATGCGGCAAGGCTTCGCTCAACAGCAGCACGATGGCCTTGACCGTTCCTTCCGGCGGAGCCACAAATGTCTCGATATCCACCGGCTCAACCCTAAGCGGAGACATATATGTGAGCCTGCTGCCGTCATCGTCCTCCAAGCTGGAAATGGTTCTGACCAATGGCTACGGCAAGATGGCCTTGATAAGCAAGAACATGGGCTCAGGCGCCTCCGCAGGACACATCAAGAATCTCGGTTCAGTGCCTTCAACCCTCAGCTTCAGCGATACAGCTCTCATCGGCGATGCCACCTCGACTCAGTCGTATTCAGCGGCCACGCAGCCGTCCAAGCCGCAGGTCACCAACGGCGATTTTGAGACCTGGACCCTTGACGGAGAGCATCTCCCCAACAACTGGAATTCCTTCCAGACCTTCGAAAACGGTGGGAACTTATTCACTAAAGGGCTGCTTGCAAATGGCTACGACTCTTCCAACCGCCAGGTAAAAAGAAGTTCTGACAAGCGTCCGGGCAGCAAAGGGTCCTACTCTTGCTCAATATGGGCCAGGAAAATAATGAGCATCGCTACCGCTCAGGGCAATCTTACTACAGGACGTGTGTATGCCAGCAACTTAACTGCCGACGGCACAGGCAACTACAACTACACCGACCAGGACGGTTCCATCAAAGTAAATGGTAAGTCCAATCCCTTCCACATGGACTTCACCGGCAGGCCCGACTCTATGGCAGTATGGATCAAATTTGTTCCCAACGGAACGGACAGCAAGCATCCGTACGCCAAGGTAGAGGCCATTCTGCACGACAAGTTTGACTACAAGAGCGGATACAATGCCAGCGACTGCACGGGAGGCACTCACAAGATAGCCGATGCCACCGAGATGCAGATAAGCGGAACCGATAATGCATGGAAACGTTTCTCTATCCCTTTCAAATACAGCAACAGCACGACCCCCAGCTTCGTCCTCATTAACATTGCAACCAACTCCTACCCCGGTGGCGGCAAAGAGAACGACTACATGTACATCGATGACCTGGAGATGATATACAATCTGTACAATCTCAAGACCGATGCCGCCGGCTGGGCTACCCTGTGCCTGGATTACAATGCCCTCATACCTTCAGGGGTCACAGCTTATTATGTGACCAAAGTGGCTTGCGGATATGCATCGCTCGTTCCTATCTACTCCGGCAGCGTGCTTCCCAAGAATACCGCCGTGCTGGTGAAAGGTAGCGCAAATACTACTTATTCATTCAACGGAAGAAGCTCTGATGTGAGCAGCCGGACCCCTGTCACCGTGAGCGGCAATCTGCTCAAAGGTACCTTGACTGACTGCAGCAAGCCATCGGGCACTTGCCGGGTTCTTTCTGGCAAGAGCACTTCGTCGCTGGCTGTTTTCGGGGAGTTTACGGGATCGTCTCTGAAGGCTAACACCGCTTATCTGACGGAGTAGCTGCTGTGTTTTCGATCTCCGGACAGGATTCATGCGATTTCCTGTCCGGCGGTAGGTTATCTACTTGGGGTTTCGAGCCTGACGACGATGGACAGGGGCAAGACTTTGCCAAAGTTGTCCCTAAGGGCGAGCTCACCGGAAGTGAGAATCGCGTCCGGAGAACTGCTATTATCGTCGGCTCGCCCCCGGTCGCTGCACTCCGAACGTTCCGCCTCTGATTTTCCCGCCCCTCTGATACCGAAGGCCTCGCGAACCAAGGTCTCACCGAGGGCCGCGCTGTAGCCATTGGAATAAAGGTTCAGGACCACAAAAGAATTATGCGGCTTCAATATCGACGCCACAGTCCGGAGCATATCGAACAAGCACTCGTCAAGCTTCCACTTTTCCCCGTCAGGTCCGTGCCCGTAAGCCGGCGGATCGAGGATTATGCCGTCGTACAAATTGCCGCGGCGCGCCTCCCTGCGGGCGAATTTCATGGCGTCTTCGACGACCCAGCGGCATACGCCCCCGCCCCCCCCTGCAGGAGAGAAGGTTCGCTCCATGTTCTGGCGGGCCCAGGTAACGACTTGTTTGACTGAGTCCAGGTGAGTGACTTCGGCACCGCCGGCCAGTGCCGCCAGAGATGCGGCGCCGGTATAAGCGAAGAGATTCAACACCTTCGGATGATCCATGCCGGAGCATTTACGATAGATAAAGTCCCAGTTGGGAGCCTGCTCCGGGAACACTCCCACATGCTTGAAACTCGTGAGTCCGAGACGCAGGCAGAGGGAATTGTATCGTATCCACCACTGGTCGTCCATCTGGCGAAGGCGCTCCCAGGTGCCGCTGTCCTCCTTGCCCGCCTTGCTGAAGCCGGCGCCGGGCTTGAACCGAGTGTGAGCCAGACGGTTCCATTCGCTCATGGGTAAGCTTCTGTTCCAAAGGGCCTTAGGCTCGGGACGTGCCAGCACGAACGATCCGAATCGTTCCAATTTTTCTCCATCGCCGCTGTCCAGCAGCTCATAATCTTTCCAATTGGTGGTGGGAAATTCAATCATGACGCAAAGGTATCGATATTTCCCGATATTTCATAAACATAAAACCGGAGACTATCAATTTCACAAGTCGCTGTCAAGACCATTCAGGCTCGAGAACGGCAAACCTAGGCCCGCCGCGGCACAGAAACCGTCATTCGGGCCCGGGAACCGCAAACCTGGGCCTTGCCAAGACTACATTCCGGCTAATTAAGAAACAACTGAAGCATGATTGTTTTCCAGTCGGAGCTAAGATATTGATAATTTTATTAACTTTGTGAGATTTATCATTCAAGACTATGCAACAGCACATTGATTCTTACGATTTCAACGGCAAAAAAGCCATCGTACGCGTTGACTTCAACGTCCCCCTCAACGACAATTTCGAAATTACTGACGACACCCGCATCCGTGCCGCAATGCCTACCCTCAAAAAGGTGCTTGCCGGAGGCGGTTCCCTCATCATAATGTCCCACCTTGGACGTCCCAAGGGAGTGGCCGACAAGTTCTCCCTCCGTCACATCCTCGCACACGTGTCCGAGTGCCTCGGAGTTGATGTCAAGTTCGCTCCCGACTGCCAGAAAGCCCAGGCCGAGGTCGCAGCCCTGAAGCCCGGCGAGGCCCTGCTGCTCGAGAACCTCCGCTTCTATGCCGAGGAAGAAGGCAAGCCCCGCGGACTCGCAGAAGACGCTTCCGATGAAGAGAAGAAGGCCGCAAAGGCAGCTGTCAAAGCGTCCCAGAAGGAATTCGTAAAGACCCTGGCATCTTACGCCGACTGCTACATCAACGATGCATTCGGCACCGCACACCGCGCACACGCATCTACCGCCCTCATCGCCGACTACTTCCCCAATGACAAGATGTTCGGCTACCTGATGGAAGGTGAGATCAAGGCCATCGACAACGTTCTGCAGAACGCCAAGCACCCCTTCACCGCTATCATCGGCGGCAGCAAGGTGTCCAGCAAGCTCGCAGTGCTCGAAAACATGCTCGAAAAAGTTGACAACCTCATCATCGGCGGCGGCATGGGTTACACCTTCATCAAAGCCGAAGGCGGCAAGATCGGTAACTCACTGCACGAGGACGAACTCATCCCTCAGGCTCAGGAGATCATGGCCAAGGCCAAGGAGAAGGGCGTCAACATCTATCTTTCCGTCCAGACTCTCGTTGCCGACGACTTCAGCGCCGATGCTCATACTCAGCTCGTTCCCTCGCACCAGATTCCCGACGGTTGGGAAGGCGTAGATGCAGGCCCCGAGTCACAGGAGCGCTGGGGCAAGGTTATTCTCGACTCCAAGACCATCCTCTGGAACGGTCCTGTGGGAGTATTTGAGATTCCTCCTTTCGCAAAGGGCACCCTCAAGATTGCTGAATTCCTGGCCCAGGCCACCGAGAACGGCGCTTACACCCTCGTGGGCGGCGGCGACTCCGTTGCAGCAGTGACCCAGATGGGATTTGCCAAGAAGGTCAGCTACGTGTCCACCGGCGGCGGCGCAATGCTCGAAGCCCTGGAAGGCAAAGAACTCCCCGGCATCGCTGCCATCCGCAAGTAATTATTTTTTCTCAGCATAGGTCCTGTACCGGAAGTAAAATTTCGGTACAGGATTTTTTGTATTTTACAAAAGATCTATAAAAATTGTAAAAATCTAATTGCATTTGGCCACAAAGTACTGAAATAATGTTGCCAAATCATTATCTTGCCGTAAAAATAGCAACTATGAAAACTCAAATGGTTATAACAATTAGAGAAATCCCAAGAATTATTATTACATTTACCAAAACTCTTGGATTTGTGAAAACCAATATCATTAAAATTGGAAACAGCCGCGGTATAGTCATTCCCGCCAAACTTCTTGGCAGAATGAACATGAACCTGCATGACAGCGTTCAACTGGAGATAGAGAACGGACGGCTGGTCGTCTCACCTGCCGCAACTGCGGAAGACCCTTTCGCCTCAATTTCCAAAGGTGGATGGTTCGACGACCCACGGGACTCCCACCAAATCAGCGAAGAATTAAACACTTGGCGCATCTCCACCAGAGAACCTGTCGAATTATGAGATACCTTCTGGATACAAACGTCCTTGTAGCAATGTTCCGCGGCCAGCACGGCATAAGGGAAGCAATCCTTAAGGCCGGCATGAGCAACTGTGCAGTCAGTGAAATAACCTTCGCAGAGCTGCTGACCGGAACTTACAAAGGCGGTTTCGAGCGGCATTCACACGAAATCCAATTCCTGCAGGACAATTTCGAAATTCTGCCGATAAGCCCCGTACTGGAAACATTTGCAAGGCTGTGCGCCTCTATGGAAAAGCAGGGAACGCCATTGGACGGCTTCGATCTCCTGATAGCATCTTCAGCCATGAGCGGTAAGATGACATTGATTACCCACAACACCAGGCACTTTTCCAGAATCCCGGGACTGAAGTTTAAGGACTGGGAGAAATAAAGTTTGCTAATTCTCAAAGATTTATTACCTTTGCAGTCCGCTCTCGGGTAGGGCGGACTTTTTTAGTTAAACATTTATAAACAAACAGATTCACAATGGCTGTTAAGATTCGTTTACAGCGCCACGGTAAGAAGAATTTCGCATTCTTCCACATTGTTGTGGCAGACTCACGCTCCCCGCGTGACGGTCGTTACATCGAGGAAATCGGTTCCTACAACCCCAACACAAACCCTGCTACCATCGCTCTGAACTTCGAGCGTGCACTGGCATGGATCAAGGTCGGCGCCGAGCCCACCCTTACTGCACGTCGCATTCTCTCCTACGAGGGTGTTCTCCTTCGTCATCACCTCGACGGTGGTGTAGCCAAGGGCGCTCTTACTCAGGAAGTTGCCGACAAGAAGTGGAACGACTGGAAAGCTGGCAGGGATGCCAAGGTCGAGGCCAAGAAGACCGGCCTGAAGAATGCCGCCATCGAGGCCCGCAAGGCTGCTAAGGCCGAGGAGACCAAGGTGAACGAGGCCCGCGCAGAGGCTCTGGCCAAGAAGGCCGCCGAGCTCGCTGCAGCAGAGGCTGCCGCCAAGGCCGCCGCTGAGGCTCCCGCAGAGGAAGCTGCTCCTGCAGAGGAAACTCCCGCAGAGGCATAATGCTCAGCATTGCCAAAATTCAGAAATCCAATGGCATCGAGGGCGATGTCCTTATAGGACTGATCGGAATCGACGCCGAGGAAATCAACACCGAGGAACCGGTATTCATCGAATTCGATGGACTGCCGGTTCCATTTTTTATCGAAAAACTCACAGCCCGCGGCTCTTCAAAGGCCATCGTCCACTTGACCGGTGTGGACAATCTTACCGATGCTGAAGAAATAGTAGGGCGCGAGATAATGCTGGACGCCGACAGCGATGATCAGGGAGCCGAAGACTTCACAGGCTGGCTCCTTTACAACGGCGAAAACCTGGTGGGAGAAATCACTGGCCTGGAAGATATCCCGGGCAACCCCTGCCTTGAGGTCGGCGATGCCCTCATACCTCTTCATGGGGACTTTCTTGTCGAAGCCGACTCTGCCAATCATATACTCATAATGAACCTCCCCGAAGGGCTGGTGTAGTGCCGCGGGCAACGAAAAACCGAACAGGCCAGAACAGGTTCACACCCCAAAATGTCACGTTCAGGGGCCAAAATGTCATGTTCACCAACTTTTATTTGTTCGCACCGCTCGAATAGGCTACTTTTGCAGCACTAATTGTTTTTGTACCTTTAAGATAGATGTATTTCAGTTTGTTCGACACATACAAGACAAGCCAGCGGGAGCGACGACGCAGGCACTTGATGGTAGTGCTGCTCGCTATAGCAGTGAGCTGGCTGCTATGGTGCGTGGTCAGCATCCCTTATTACGCGGACTTCAGCGGCTGGGCGCTGATTGGCGAGATGGGCGTGGACTTTGCCGAGCATCTGGTGGAGACAACCGTGCTCATTGAACTCTCGCTGCTGTTTTGTACGGCAGTGGTGAGAGTGTTCTGGAAGCAGAAGAAGACCTTCGGCAGGATGCTGGTGATGGTGCTGCTCGTTGCACTGTTCAATATACTCTGTGCATATGGGGTTGCAGCTTTCTACAGGGCGGTATACCCAGGAAACACAACCGTATTCTGGCGGGTGTTCTACACCGACTCGGCAATGACCTCGGTACTTTCCACCACATGCCTGATATCCTTCCTCATCAGCCGTCACCGCGACGAGGAAGAGGCGAAGGCGCAAGCCGAAGTACAGGCAACGGAGAAGGAAATCTCGGCTCTGCAGTCCAGGCTCGACACCCTGGCCCTGCAGGCAGACAATCACTTCGTTTTCAACAGCTTCAGCACGCTCTATAACCTGATACCCGAGGAAGCAGAAGATGCAAGAGCCTTCACGCTAAACATCTCCAATATCTACCGCTACCTTATGATGAACTCCAGCACGCACGAAGTGCCGCTGCAGAAGGAACTCTCCTTCACGAAAAAGTACATAAACCTGATAGGATACCGCTACAGCGGCGTGAGCGCCGAGATTGCAGGCGATATTGACACGAATAACGCCTATGTTGTACCTGTGTCGGTGCAGATGCTGGTGGAGAACGCACTGAAGCACAACCGACACGGTGAGGGCGCCGGCCTCCGGATACACATCTTCCGGGATGGCGACATGATTGTGGTTGAAAACAACATCCTGCCCCGGCTCGACTCTCCCGAAAAAAGTGGCCGTGGCCTTAAGAACCTGAACAGCCGATACGAGCTCCTGAGCGGCAGGAAACTCTCGATAAATAATGACGGCAAGACCTTCCGTGTGGGCCTGCCGCTGCTTAGTGCAAACGACCTTCGCTATGAAAGTTCTGATAATTGAAGATGAAGCACTGAGCGCTCGGGCACTGGAACGGGCGCTTAAAGCCATGCGCCCTGATTGGGAAGTGGCAGGCCGCACGACCAGCATTGAAGCATCTCTGTGCTTCCTTGCCGAGCACCCGGACCTTGACATCATCCTGTCCGATATACGGCTCGATGACGGCCTGTCCTTTGCCATCTTCGACAAGGTGGACACAAAAGCTGCGGTGGTGTTTGTTACCGGATACGACGAATATGCCCTCCGCGCCTTCGAGTACAACTGCGCCGACTACCTCATGAAACCTGTGCAGAAAGCCGACCTCGACAGGGCCCTGCTGCGCTGCGAGGAGCGCTTCCCACGCCTCACTCCATCCATGCTTAAGGATATGTCGCGCGACATTATGGAGCGGAAAGTAAGCTACCGCAAGCGACTGCTTCTGGAGCAGGGCACCAGTACCCAGGTAGCACCTATTGAAGATGTAAGCTATATAGTTGCCGATACCGGCGGAACCAAGGTCTTCCTGAAAGACGGAGCGCACGGCTATGTCAACGTCTCGCTGGCCAAGATTGAGGAAGAATTGGATCCGGCGCACTTTGACCGCGTGAACCGGCACTTCATAGTAGCTTTCGATGAGATAAAAGCTTTTAACGACCTTCCCGATAAGCGGGAGTGCGCACTAGTGCTCAAGGAGCCATATAGCAAAATCCAGATACACATTACAATTCGCAAGAAAAAAGAACTGTTCAACAGGCTATATTGACATCAGTTGGCCCACTTCGGAGCACTCTGCGCTTTCGAGAAACTCTCACACGAAGGTCTGGTGTAGTGCCGCGGGCAGATGCCAGTTTGCCCTCCCCTGCTCCCAAGGGTGCCAGCCATTGGACCGATGGACACAAATAAGCCGGTTTTTGTCACTATGGGTACAGTCCGATGTACCTTTGGCAACGAAAAACCGAACAGGCCAAAACATTTGACACTATGAATCGAAGAATAATCAGAATAGTCATGTTCATTGGGATGTTATTATCAATTGCTGATATTGCCAATGGACAAAATAAAGACCAACTAAGGATTGGAAGTATGGTCTATGCAAATACAAGCCTTCGTAGCATATACGATGAATCATGCATTGGCGTTTCTTTGGGATATAAACATAGAACAGAGTTGTCCAGGCACCTTGATTTTTATTGTAGTGCAGATTTGCTTGTTAATAGAACACATGAATCAATGCCTGACGAGCGTTGGGAGGTGTATGATAACACGAGTTATTATGCCCCACTTAGAATGACAATCCCGGCGATTGCAGGACTAGACTGCAAATTTGCAATTACTCCGAAATGCAATGTCCTACTTGGAGCCGGAGCGGGAATTAATATAATGCTTAATTCTGATAGGTTCTATTATTCTTGGGCGGGCGGTCAAGATAATTATGCATACTCTGAATTTCTGGGTACGCGAAAACCCTCTGCAAACATTGCGGCAGAACTATGTGCAGCCGTTACATTTGGCAAGTTTGAACTTTCTCTTCGTTACACAGACTTTGGTCTGCATAGTGATGAGGTTCAAGAGTATTACGCGTTGAAAACACAAATATACGACCTCGTTCCAAATGATATTATAACATCCACTAACATTTATGCGGCCAGATACTACGCGGTTTCTCTGACAGTGGGATATACCTTTTAGTGAAGATAAATATTTCTATGGCAGAACATGAAAAGAATAGTATTTACGTTTTTACTGGCAATTCTGGCATGTAATAGCTACATCTTTGCAAAAGAAAACGTTGAATTCGGTTCCCGGCCAGGAATCTATTATGATGCCGGTAAAATTGATGGCGCTGGCGTTACTCCCGGGAGGCATATCGAGAAAGGTGTCATTTGCTTTAAGAAAGGGGTACCCTATATAACCCCATCACTTGGACTCTCAATACGGACTTTCCCGAATTTGTACCTTGATGTTAAAGCCGGATGCTCATTCAGCCCAACTTATATTAAGTCTTATGAAATCGACGGGGTAGTAGAAAACGAGAAAGTACATTGCGGACTCGCCGCATCTTTTGGTATAAGCTATACCATTTTTTAAACTATAACTGCTGCCTTATTCATCCAATAGAACCATCAGTTGTTTCATCTTATCCGCAGTCATTACGAACCCGATGTCCTGGAAAGGTGCGCGCAGTTTTGCAATGAAGTCCCTTCCGGGCCCGCGCTCGATTGAATCCACAAAGTCGATATTGACCCGTCGTGAACACCACCATGGCTTCGGTCTCCTGTTTGTCAAAAATGGAGAATGACAATCC
>JAGBNC010000033.1 GCA_017634595.1 Bacteroidales bacterium | reverse complement strand
GGCAATCTTAATATCGGCAAAGATAATGTCCAAATCATCATGGCCACGCAGAGCCGCAAGAGTATTCTTTACCCCTGTCGATATTCCGGCGATTTCGATATCGGGCCGGAGCCGCCTCAGCTGCTCCGAGAGAGCCTTGGAAAGCGCCCTTTCATCTTCAATAATCCATACTTTCATCTCTCAGATCCTCTTCATAAATCAGCGGGACACGTACGGTGAAAGTCGCCCCGTCATTATCTACAATGATATCCTTTCCGGAAATCAGCCTGATCCGGTCTGAGAGGTTTTTCAGCCCTGATCCGGTGCTCACGGTATCACTGCTCATAAGTTCCAGGATGTTGTTTCTGACCACGATATAGTCCTCGTCCCGCATAAGTTTCACCAGAAGCAGGTCCTCGCCTCCGTGACGGTTGAGCTTCATCAATCTCAATTCTGATACCGTCGTAACGGTAGTGGACGAGCGCGGCGTAATTCTCCGTAAAACGGATTTCGTCCTTGAGAGGAATCAAGTGCCTGTCGGCGTTGCAGACCAGATACCGGTACATTGCAGAAAGCCCTTGGAGGAATTGCTCTGCATCGTCCGGCTGATCAGGAAAGAGACGAAATAGGTTGTGGAAAGGATGGACACAACAGTAAAATCGGAAATGAATATCCGAAGCATGATACCTTCATCGGTCGGATATATCACACTGTACAACCATCCGATTGCCAGCGAGGTCAAAGCAGTGAAAAAGGTTAAGGTGATGACCTGGAAAAACAGTTTGTTCAGTGTCCTTTTGTGTCCCCAGAATAATTTGAAGATGATGTTGCTGTACAAAACAGACAACGCCACAAACACCGTGACCTCAATGACGCTTTCAAGCATATCCACCAGGATCTCCTTGAGGACTTCATCCCTTGGCAGGGCAGCATAGTTACGGAAATTCACGATAGACCAGACGACCCAACTCAGGACAATGGCGTTGATCAGCAGGAATAAGAAACGCCTTTTACGGTCCCCCGCTTTAGTGGAAGATGTGTCAAATAGGCTGAAGTAGCTCATAGCTCAATCAAGCCGGCAACACTAGAACCGGAACTCCATGCCGACGTTAATGGTCCAGAGGCGGCGGGCGGGGCGCACGGTGCCGTCGGGTCCCGTGACGGTGGTGTGGGTTATGCGGCGGACATAATCAACGCGGAGGAGCCTGAAAATATTGGATACGCCGACTCCAAGCTCAACATAAGGGACTCCGCCCATAGACTGGGTAGTGTAGGCAAAGGTGCCGCCGCCTCGAATCGGATACGCATGCGAAGGGAAACGCGTCATGGCTCCGAAGGAAGGATCCGTACCGTTGTTGGCGTCGCTCAGCATGCCATAGGCTACCTTGGCGCTGAACTCCTCGCGCAGCTGGAGCTTGCGCAGCAGAGGTATCTTACCGAGTATAAAGCCATTAAGGTTATGGTACCATATAAGCGTAGCCCAACGGTCCGATGCAAACTCGAAGTATTCCATACAGGAGAATGCGCTCTTGTCCAGAATGTTGGTGGCATTGCCCGGGAACATGTTGAGCAGGGGCCATGGGACCTTACCTATGATGGCTCCGGCGTTCAGATGAATATCTGACATACCGAACGGAGGTATCCTGAACTTCCAGTCTACGTACAGCTGAGGCTTGAAATAGCCCACGTCGCCAGGCCTCAGCCCCGGGATCGAGCCGGACAGGTCGATGGTCCATATAGGGTAGAAGGTGTGGACGTAAGTCTTGGTGAAATAGCCCCTGTTGACCGTCTCCTGAGTGGAGAATCGGGCTTGCAGACGCACTTCGTTGGTGGCCACGCTCGGGAGTGATTTGCCCTCCTCCCAGGTGTCCATAGGAACAAACATGTTGGAATAGTAGCGTCTGAGTGCAACCTCCGCCACTGCATTGAAGTTCATCGAGAACTCATGATCGTAGAGGGCCGAGAAGTTGCTGCGCGGGGCAAGCTTTGAGGCACCGCCCCATATCGACGCCAACAGGTTGCCGCTGGTGAGGCTGCTGCTGCCCTTGCCGAGCTGGAACACATCGTACGATGCATCCAGGGTAAGCTTGCGCTGGGGCTCACGCTTGAAAAGCCTCTCGTAAGTGATGCCGCCCTTGAACTCCTTGTCCCTGAATCCGTAGGCCAGGAACCCGGTCCAGCGGAACTCTTTGCTCAGGTTCTTGGATGTATGTATGCCCAGACGCGGCTTGAAGCCCTCCAGTACATTGTTGCTGATTACCTGCATGTAAGGACCTATGCCTATCGGGCCTATATCCCAGTATTCGTTGACAAGGGTGTAGATGGTGTTGTACACCGACTTATAGAGCGGTACATCCTGTATCTGGTCAACCATTTTATAGATGTCGGTCTCCTTCTTGCTGAGCTCGTACGGCCTCGCCTGCTCCCAGAACGAATCGTCCTTATGGTTGGCGTCGGGCAGCACCTTCACCTTTCCATCTGCCATGCTGATGCTTTCGATAGGGGCGAAGTCAAGGTCGGAATAGTTGAGCTGACGCATGCCGATCACCGACATGACACGGGACGAATCGCCCAGAGCAATGGAGAAGTCGGCATAGAGCTTGTCCTGCAAATAGAACCAGGTAGAGTCGGGAAGGCGCTGATAGTCAGACTCCAGCACGATGTCGCGGAGCCAGTTGACGTTGCCGCCACGCATCATCTTGGCCTTGATGCTCTTGAGGGCGAAATCTTCGGCGTCGATACGCATCTCGCCGTCCAGTGCAGGAGTGGATATGCCGGGCTTGGGGTGATAGCGCACCACGTAAGTCTTGCGTCCGTCCATCTGGAGGGAGTCAACGATAAAATAGTTGTAGAACAGCAGGCCGCCGTTCTGGATCGGCGAAGGGAACTCGACGTCGAAGCTGTTGATGAAGGGCTTGTAGAAGTTGGCTCTCAGGTGCATGCTGCCGGTAAACTGGCTGAGCAGGTTGTGGTCGGGGTTGATTCCGGATATGCGGTTGGCCAGCACGGTCTCGTTGTCCATCTCCGGAGAGCGGGTATGTCGGCGCTCCACCACCGTCTCGGAGATCATGGCCGGAAGGTACGGCACTCCGCTCACGACAGAGGTGTCAATGAAGTCGAAGACGAAACCGAAATCTTTGATGAAGCGTTTGTTGGTAAGTTGCTCGCGCGGGTGGGTAAGATCCAGCTCCATCTTGTTGTAAATCTTGCACGTATAGTGCGGACGGAGGTCTGGGTCGTTGCGGCTGCGGTGAGCGTCTATATTACGAAGCAGACGCTTGATGAGGCGGTTGTCGGCCTTGACGAAGGCTCCCGACAGCTGGTTGTCGGTAAGCTTGAGTTTGAAATTGACTTCAGTGAAGGCTCCGTGCTTAATCTCGATTTCCTGTGTATCGTATCCAAGAAGCTGACATACAAGCACTTTAACTGAAGGGTCACGGGTCTCTAGGGTAAATTTGCCATCGATGTCGGCTGTAAGACCTATGGTGGTATCTTTGAAGAAGATTCCAGCAAACGGGATGGGTTCGCCCGTGTCTGCATCCGTCACAGTACCACGGACTTTGGTGGTCTGGGCGCCAAGAGTTATGGCGGTGAGGAGCAATAACAGTATGAGCAGTGTTCGTTTCATAGTACGAACTGCAAAGATAGTTATTTTCTGAACAATCCGAAAACTGCTGAGCCTGAGCCAGACATGGCGGCATAGATGGCGCCACGGCGGTAGAAATCTTCGATAAGTGCTGGAATCTCAGGGTGAAGCGGGCATACTGAGGCTTCGAAGTCGTTGACCACGAGGCCCGGCCACTGCTCGACGGGGAGGCGGAGGGCGTCACGAAGGGACAAAGTCGGTCGGAGCAAACCTCCTGCCGACTGCCATAGATCCCTGGGCACGATTCCGGAATAAGCCTCTCGCGTGCTGACAGCCACAGGGCGTCCGGAGGCGTCCAGCGGCAGCTCCACCCGCAGCTCGTAGGCGCTGAGGTCAATATCGAACGGCTCCAGAATCTCTCCCCTGCCACTCCCGAACATGGCGCGACAATACACGAAGAATGCGCAGTCCGAGCCAAGGCGGGCGGCATAAGCGGCAAGCGCAGCATCGTCGAGCCCCAGAGAACCAAGCTCATTAAGCGCCCTCAGCATGAAGGCAGCATCGGCGCTTCCTCCGCCGAGTCCTGCACCTACCGGAGCATGCTTGACCAAATGGATCGACACTGGCGGCAGTGACAGAAAATCGGCCTTCAGCAGGCGCCAGGCCTTGACCGTCAGGTCTTCCATCGGATCCCAGTCCACGCCTCCGTCCTTGTCGATAGTAACAGAAAGCTCGGAAGATAGCTCCACGCTCAACTCGTCGCCGAAACCGTAGTACGGCACGAACAGGGTCTCCAGATCGTGGTAGCCGTCAGGACGCTTGCGAATCACGTTGAGCCCGACATTGACCTTAGTGCATGTGCGGACTGTCATGGCAAACGGTTCAGCACAGGGGCAAGGAAGGCCTCAACCTGGATGGCACGGGCCTCCTCCTCGGGTATGCCGCGGCTGCGCATGTAGAACAACTCTTCGGGATTAAGATAACCGGTGGTAGCTCCATGCGAGCACTCCACATCGTCGGCATAGATTTCGAGCTGGGGGCGTGCCTCGCAGAAGGCGTCGGCGCTGAGCAGCAGCGAATGGGCCTGCTGGTGCGCCACCGTCTTCATGGCACCGGGCGCCACATACACCAGACCGTCGAATTCGGCCCTGGCACTGCCGCTCACAACGCCCTTGAAGAGCTGCTCCGAATGGCAGTGGGGGGCATTGTGGCGCACAATCACCTGAAGGTGCACCCTTTCCGACGAGCTGCAGCGCCATGCTCCGGCAATATCGAGCGATGCTCCGGGGCCATCGAGATGGATCTCCATCGACTTCTCGCAGCTGACACCTTCCGGCACTATGATGGTCATGCGCAACTCCTCTCCGCCTTCGATATGCAGCACAGAGGGCAGAGGATCGCGTCCTACCACTATAATCTGATTATCCGTCGATGCCATCGTATCCATCCTTTTCAATGGTGTCCACAAGCTCGCGCCCGCCGCTGCGTACTATACGTCCGTCCTTGAGCACATGCACCACATCGGGCACAATGTATTCAAGCAGACGCTGATAATGAGTGATAACGATAGAAGCAGTGCGGGGCGTACGGAGACGGTTGACGCCGTCGGCCACTATGCGCAGCGCGTCCACGTCAAGGCCGCTGTCGGTCTCGTCAAGTATGCTCAGAGTCGGCTCCAGCATAGCCATCTGGAATATCTCGTTGCGTTTCTTCTCGCCGCCGGAGAAGCCCACGTTGACCTCCCTCTTGGCAAACTCCCCTTTCATCTGCACCAGAGCCATCTTGTCTTTCAGGAGCTTAAGGAACTCCGCCGGCTTCAACTCCGGCTGCCCTGCCGCCTTGCGGCGTGCATTGAGAGCGGCCTTCATAAAATTGGTAATGCTCACGCCGGGTATCTCCACCGGATACTGGAAGCTCAGGAAGATTCCGGCCCAGGAGCGCTCCTCGGGAGCCAACGATAGCAGATCCTTGCCGTCGTAGGTGATGCTGCCAGACGTGACGGTGTAGTCGGCGCGCCCGGCAAGCACCGCGCTCAGGGTGGATTTTCCGGCTCCGTTAGGTCCCATGACGGCGTGAACCTCGCCGCGGCGTATTGTAAGATTGACCCCTTTAAGTATCTCACGCCCCTCTATGCCGGCGTGCAGGTCTTTGATTTCAAGCAGTATATCGGACATAAAAAACTATTGAGCGTCAAATTTAATCATATTTCCGCTAAAGGGAAAAATTTTCATAATATGTTTAAAAATGTTAATTTTGTTCTCAGAAAGCATGACTGAGACCCAATTAATAAGACTTTTGATTATCGAGTTGACGGCAATTATTATCCTCGGTAATCTATTGGCGTTTTTTGTCTACAAGTACATTCATTCACGTAAATTACCCCCCCCCAGCAACTTACGATATCAGCAGAATATTCCTGAGCCAGTTCCTGTGAGCATTCCGGAAGCAAACTCCGAAAGTGTTTTTGCCGAAATCAGCAAGGCCATACTGTCTGAAAAGCTTTTTCTGAACCCCAACCTTTGCCGGCAGAACCTGATGGACCGTTTCCACCTCAGCAAAGAGGAAATAGGGCTGGCATTCTCTTCCTACGGCACTTCGATACCGGCATTCATTAACTCCTGCCGGCTGGAATATGCCAAAGAACTGCTGAAGATGCAGCCGGACATGCCCGTGTCCAAGGTCGCCGCTGCTTCAGGATTCACCACGCGCGAGTCGTTCTGCCGTAGTTTCAAGAAGCAATACTCTTTGACGCCCACCGAGTTCCGAAGCGGCGTCTCCAATCCAGCAATCAACAAAGCATAATGAAGATACTCGACTTCTACAGGATCAGTCCGGCATCCCCCGACAAGGTCGCTGCCGACAAAGTGGACAAGACTTACAAGCGTCTGAGGATGCAGACTTTCATTGCCGCCACGCTGGGGTATGCTCTATATTATGTGTGCCGCCTGTCCATGGGCGTGATGAAGCAGCCCATCATCGATGCTGGTCTTCTTAACGCCACACAGCTCGGTATCGTGGGCGCTTGCCTGTACTGGACCTACGCTGTGGGCAAACTGGTCAACGGATTTCTTGCCGACAATGCCAACATCAAGCGATTCATGGCAACCGGCATCATACTGTCGGTCGGAATGAATTTCATAATGGGAGTGCTCGGCGTGAGCGCGCTCAACGGTACTATTGCCAATTCAGTGCTGTTCATCTCCTTCTGCGTGTTTTGGGCTATCAACGGATTCGCCCAGTCGATGGGGGCGCCTGCGAGTATCGTGAGCCTCTCGCGCTGGTTCCCGCTCAAGACAAGGGGCACCTACTACGGCATTTTCAGCGCTTCGCACAATATCGGCGAGGGACTTTCTTTCGTGTTCGTTGGCTCCATTGTGGCCGCCTTCGGATGGAAATGGGGCTTCTTCGGCGCTGCGCTGGCCGGGCTTATCGGCTTCGTGCTCGTACTGCTCTTCTTCCATGACAACCCAGACAGCAAGGGGCTGCCTCCCATTGAGGTTCTCGCAGGCGAGAAGACTCAGGGGAAGGATGCCCAGGCTGCCCAGCGCCTTGAGACCAAGCAGATGCAGAAGGCTGTCATCAAGAACCCCGGTGTGTGGATTCTGGCACTGTCCAGCGCATTTATGTATATGAGCCGGTACGCCATCAACGAATGGGGCACCATCTTCCTGCAGGAGGCCAAGGGATACGACCTGGCCGGCGCTGCGGCGATTATTGGAGTGAATCCTATATTCGGTATAATAGGCACTGTGGTCTCGGGATGGCTGTCCGATGTGCTGTTCAAGGGAGACCGCAAGTATCCTGCGTT
This sequence comes from Bacteroidales bacterium, assembly GCA_017634595.1. GTDB lineage: Bacteria > Bacteroidota > Bacteroidia > Bacteroidales > UBA932 > Cryptobacteroides. The sequence goes on along the minus strand of JAGBNC010000033.1, from coordinate 30,957 downwards.
CGTCGCCGGCCTGCTGGAGTCGGTAGCCTTGGCGCTCTTCCTCTTCGGCGGCCCCGCCAAATGGGTCAACATCCTTGCCATGATTCTGTTCGGCATAGCCATAGGCGTGCTCATCAGTTTCCTGGGCGGACTCATGGCTGTGGACCTTGTACCACGCAAAGCGAGCGGCGCCGCACTGGGTATCGTCGGCATTGCCTCGTATGCAGCAGCAGGCCTTCAGAACATAGTAACCGGCCTTCTCCTGGACAATAATATAGTGGACGGCGTGCACGATTTTACATACGTCAGCTGGTTCTGGCTCGGCGCCGCCATCATCTCCTGCCTCCTCCCCATCCTCAACTGGAAACGCAAGCAGCAGGTTATTTAAACACATCTTTAGACAAATTGTTATAGGGGTGCGGACAAATGGTCACGCCCCGGCATTATTATGCACATACTATAATTTATAAATTTGTTGGCTTTCCTTCAAATACGACAATCAAAACTAAACAATATGTATAATACAAACTACACCTCACCCCTGTGCCGCATCATAGTCGTGTCTGCAGAAGGGGTACTGATGAACTCTAAATTCAAACCTTCGACGGAGACATTTGATGTTAACGAGACAGAAGAATCTGATGATTGGAACTAGAGCCATGAAAAAGACGACTAAAATACTCGGCCTCGCAGTTATGGCCGCACTGCTTTTCTCATGCGAAAAGACAGTTATTACCGGAGACAATACTCTTGCTCCTGTCGGTCCCGCCGACCAGACTGAAATCACACCTGCTGCCGACGGCAACCTGCTTACCAGCTTCGGCGCCGTCATAGAGGGCGCGACAAAGGTTTCTGTTGACCTCGCCTCAGGTACTACCGCCATTGAGAACGATGATGAAGTTCTCGTTTTCGTTGACAAGGATAATCATGCCATTTACACATACAACGGGACTGAGTTCGTCCTCAAAGATGGCGAAACCGCAGTATCATTGAGCGGTACCGCAAGCGTGTTCTACCCTGCAGGAGAGTACGAAGTGAGTGGGAGCAGCGTATTGTTTGTCATGCCCGCAGGCATTGAGGCAAACGGCGATTTCGGCGCCATAAATCCCATGGCCGGCGTGATTAACGGAGAGCCCGGGGCATATACCGTAGAGCTTGGAAACTTAGCTTCCGTTCTTCGCGTCAAGGTGAATGCCGATGTCAATATCGAATCCATGTCGCTGGATTATGGGTCAATGGTGTATTTTGCTGACGGGGGCAAATTTATAGTAAACGCCTCTGATAAGACAATGAGCTATAATGAAACGGCTACAAGCAAAACTGAGGTTAAGGTAACGCTTAAGAGCCCCGCAGAAACTGCAGATGTTCTCTTCCTAATTCCTACCGTTCAGCTCCCCAGCGGCCTTTCTGTTACAGCCAAACTTGCAGAGAATCACAACGGAGGCACCAAGAGCTTTACTATCACCAACCCCAGCAAAGCCGCCCGCTCCAGGAATACCATTTCCACCATGTCCTTCTACGCCGGCCTGTTCTCCGGCGGCGAGGGTACTCAAGAGAATCCCTATAAGATTGCCACCGCCCGCGACCTCAAGAACCTCCAGAAGTACACGGTAGAGGGTTATGGGAGCATCAAAGCTGCAAGTTTCCTTGGTGCTAATTATCAGCAGCAAAATGATATACAAACCAAAAACGCCAACCTTATACCCATTGGAACAGAGTCTGCCAAGTTTACCGGTGTATATGATGGTAATGGCACGAGTATTCTGAACGTGGCAATCAATACAACCACTGACAATACCGGTATCTTCGGATACATCGAGAATGCAACCATTAAGGACCTAACTGTAACCGGTACTGTTTCATCAAGTGGCTTATATACCGCAGGTATTGCCGGGCAGATGAGCGGAACGAGTCTCATCTCAGGGTGCACTAATACGGCTATGATCACCAACACAAATGGAAATAATTCTTATACTGCCGGCATCGTGGGCAGAGCCCTGAATACCAGTAAAATTATATCTTGCGTAAATGAGGGTTATGTTAATGCATCCAAGGCTTTTGCTGCTGGTATAGTAGGAGATATGACTGGCACCATCGACAAGTGTATCAATAAAGGCGAAATTGACGGTGGCGCTAACACCGGCGGCATTGCTGGTTCTCTGAGGGCAGGCTCAACTATCAGAAGATGCTATTCTTCCAAGGGTAAAACTATTACCGGAACGAACCGTGTGGGCGGCATTGTAGGGTATCAAGTAGCCGGAACCGTTGCCAACTGTTTCTCCAATTCCAATGTCACCGTGACTTCCAATACTGCAGATTACGGGGCAGGCGGCCTTGTAGGTATTCTCGGCGGACTGCTCTTCAATAGCGCGACAGGTGACATCACCGTAAAGTGTTCCGCGTCTTGTACAGATAAAACCAAAGCAGTGGTGAACGTCGGCGGTCTTGTGGGACGTCAGACCGGTGGAACTATTCAGAACGTCTATTCCCCTCTTTATGCCAAGGATATCAAGATTGGCTCCATTCACGGCAGATCCGGCTCCGGCAAAATCGGTCAGATAGTTGGAGTCGTCGCTTCAGGAAATCTCTGCGCATACTATTTCGGAGGATGTGCAGAAGCAACCATCGGTTGGCAGTATTGGGGAACCAATGAAGATTCAACAAACGCAAACAGAGACGGCCAGTGGGCCTTTACTTCCGCAAAAGATGTCTCTATGGACTGGACGGCACCTGTTGCAAAGGATTTCTCCGGCTTTGGACAGAGCTTGGCATCCGGTGAATATCATCTGAAGGATGTCCTGAATATTGACAAGTCCAGTAGCACAAAATACTCCAAATACACTCCCACAGAAGGAGAAGTCATTACGTGGTCAGACTTAAGCTCCTCGGATTTCCATGCAATTCCCGACGCCCTTATGACTCTCGGAGCCGACTACTATAGCAACTAATTATTTTAGTAAAGATTAAAAAACTAGCTGTATCAGCCGCTCGTTCATCGGGACGGCTGTTTTTTTGACGGTCGGCGGGCAAGGTCTGCCGTCAAAAAGGGGACCTTGCCCGGAAATGACAGCTTTTTGGGACAAATAATCACAAATCGGGGATAAATAGTCACACCTATCAGTCTACGCGGTCGCGCGAGGTTTTTTAAATTTGCATCCTTATTTACAAGACAAAATGAAAGCACGTTATCTTAGACCTGAAATGTTCGACATGACGGAACTCCCCGTATATGCATTTCTGCAGGCCTCAAATGGCCAGATTCAAGATTATGGAGAAATTCCCGACACCTGGAATTAAACATCGACAGCAATGAACGCAAAAACAATTTTGGCGGTCCTTGCCGCCGCAACAACCATCCTCGCCGGGTGCAACAAAGAAACTCCCGAGCAGGTCATCTCTGGCAAAAAAGAAATAAAAACCGTTCTCTCCGCCAAGCTCCAACCCCTCAGCAAGACATCCATTGAGGGCGTGAAAGTCAGCTGGTCGGAGGGCGACGCCGTCTGCGTGAACGGCAGCAACTCGGAGCCCATCGAGGCCGCAACGGAAATAGCTAACTTCAGCTTCACCGACGCCCTCACGGCACCGTACAAGGCAGTTTACCCTGCAGCCATCTACAAAGACGACGCCACCGTCACTCTCCCGGCCACCTGGGAATCCACCAGCGGCACCACTCCCCTTGCAGCTTATGCCGAATCGGGCTCCTCGCTCAGCTTTGTTCCTCTTACCGCTCTCCTCAAGCTGCAAGTCACCGGCGCCGGACAGACACTCAAGCAGGTAAACGTCACAGCCCTTGGCGGCGAGCCGATCAGCGGCGACTTCGCCATCGACTACAGCACACCCGAACTCACCCCTGCTGAAGGCGGAAGCAACACCGTCACCGTACTGAGCGGCGCTACACTTGACACGGAGCCCACAGTCATCTACGTGCCCGTTCCCGCAGGAGAATATGCTCAGGGCCTTCAGATTGACTTCGAGACCGCCAGCGGCAGCATCATGCGCAAGAACCTCAGTTCCCGCACCCTCACCATCGGCAGCCTCCGCAGCCTCCCGGCACTCGACTTCGGCCAGGCCAAGGGCATCTTGTCCGCAGCCGACTTTGCAGCATTTGCCGCAGCGGTCAACGCAGGCGAGTCCACCGAGCCCTGGGAGAACGAAGAAGGCGTAGTCAATCTGCTGGCAGACATCGACTTCTCCGGCATTACCGACTGGACTCCCGTAGGCAACGCCACTGCCCCCTGGGCATCCTACAATCCCCAGGTCACCGAAGGCCACCCTTTCCTCGGCAAGTTCGACGGCAACGCCCATCACATCAAGAACTTGAGTCTTGTATGCAACGAGACCACGGCCGGCAAACACTTCGGCCTGTTCGGATACGTAGGCCCCGGAGCACTCGTCCAGAACTTCGTGATAGAGGACAACTGCTCCCTTACCGTCAACAGCTCGGTATCCCTGAGCGCAGGCATGATAGCCGGCGTGGTGTATGACGGTCAAGTGCGCGACGTCACCAGCTACGCTCCCATGACATACAAGGGCGGAGCCACAGGGCTCTTCCACATGGCCCTCATAGGCGGAGTGTATGCCAAGGACCAGGGCGTGACCATCGACAGCGTACACAACCACGGCGAAATCAACTGCACCAACAGCGCAAACATGGCTGCCGGCGCAAGTGGCATACACATTGCCGGCATAGTAGGATTTGCTAATGCCCCTGTAGGCAATTCCAAACGCATCAAGATTGCCGACTGCAACAACTACGGCAGCCTTACATCCCAGGCCGGACGCACCTCCGGAATAGTGGCGGCCGCCAACTCCTGCACCGATATCACCGGATGCGAAAACCACGGCGACCAGCTGAACACAATGGCCAGCAAAGGCGCCGGCCGCTTGGGCAACATCACCTGCATCACTGCAAACGGTTCTACAATGACCCGCTGCAAGAACTACGGCGACCTGGTATCGACCACCGAGGCCCGCGTGGGAGGCTTGGTATCACTCCCCAACGCCCCCGGCGTAACTTACTCAATGTGCGAGAACTACGGCAGAATCATCTCCGACAGCCAGTACCGCGGTGTGTTCTTCGGCTATATCAACCAGAACTGCACATGGAACAACTGCCATGCATCCGGAAAGGTGGGCAAGTACAACGGAGGCACTTACGAATATGACCTCTACAGCGAAGCCGGCAAGATCAACTACCTCGGCCCCAACACCTCCAACGCAGGCACTTACACCAACATCACCTACGACATCATCACCGGTGAAAAGCCGGTTACGGACCTCAACGTGGAAGCCGACTTCCGCATATTCTTCATCGGCAACAGCTTCACAAAAGATGCAGTGGAGCACCTTCCCGGCATACTCGCGGCGGCAGGTCTGAATAAGATCCAAATGGTCCATATGTACTACGGCGGCCGCACCGTACCCGAATACAACAACGGGTGGAGCACATCAAGCGACTACCACTGCTACATCTGCAACCCCGGCGAGACATCATGGACAGACGTTTCAGGCTATTCCTTGAGCCAGGTCGCAGCAAGCCAGAAATACGATGTGGTCACCGTCCAGGAGCACACCGGAAGGTTGCTTGCATGGGGCTGGACCGACGACGAGAAGACAGCCGTCAGCGGCATAGTCAGCAAAATCAAGGAGGCTCAGGCAGGCCTGGGCGGCAACCCCAAGCTTTACTACATACTGTCGCAGGCATATCACGATCTGTCAAGGGCCCAAAACGTTACGAAGCCTTTCAGCGACCAGGCGGGCATGTGGAAAGTCATAGCCGCACAGGCAAAGACCGCCGTGGAGACCTGCGGATTCGACGGGGTGATCTCTACCGGAGCCATGCTCCAGAACCTCCGCACCTCTAAGCTCAACAACGACATGGGCCTGACCCGTGACGGTTACCACATGGACCTCGGAATCGCCCGTTACGGCGCTTCCTGCACCGTATTCGAGACTATCATAGGTCCCTTCAACGGCAATCTCAAACTCGATTCCAACAGCTACCGCTACAGCGCGGACGGAACTCACGTAACCGACGCCAACGCTCCAGTAGCTCTCATGGCGGCACGCTACGCAATTGCCAATCCTTACACAGTGACCGACATGACCGGAATCGGCGGAGAAGACACTCCCACTGAGACCAAGAAAATCAGCATTTCCAATGCAGAAGAGCTTCTCGCCTTCGCAGCAAGCGTAAACAGCGGCGATTCCGATGCCATAAATGCTGAAGTCACCCTTAGCGCCGACATAGACTGTTCTTCAATAACAGACTGGACCCCCATCGGCAACTGCACCTTGTCAAGTTGGGGGGCAACTTCTATCACCATCTCAGGAAACGTTTTCAATGGATCCTTCGACGGCCAGAACCATTCCATCAAGGGCCTCAATATGTCGTTCGCCCCTACTAAAGCCAACACGGTGTGCGGCTTCTTCGGAGGCATAGGTGACGGAGCCGCGGTCAAAGATCTCACCTTCGACTCCACCTGCTCTATGAGCATTTCTACCGGAGTGGCAGGGTGCTTCGGAACGCTTGCGGGACTCGTAAAGGGAGCCCAGATTGAGAACGTCAAGAACTACGCTCCCGTAAGCGGTGGCGGAACTTCTTCACTGACCAACAATGCCGCAGCCGGCAGAGTTGTGGTCGGCGGTCTCGTAGGCTGGGTACATCCTTCAGACCAGAATGCAACTCTCAGCAAACTGTACAATGCAGGAGCAATAGGCAGCGCTGACGCCCCGTTCTCCTGCGGCGGCAACAAAGGAAACGGCGGCAACGGAGTACAGCTGGGAGGCATTGCAGGCTTGTCCACAAACCAAGGCAACACCAAGACAGCGACCTTCACTGAATGCGTCAACGATGCCGACATTTACAGCACCGCCGGACGCACCTCCAGCATTCTGTCCGCGGCACAGCAGTACGCTATCCTCAAGAACTGCACCAACAACGGCAATCTGTATTTCATGCAGGGTGGAAACTACCGCATAGGCGGCATCACATGCATTGCCGCCGTCGGCTGCTCACTCGAAGGATGCGTCAATAAAGGCAACATAGTCAGCCAGAGCGCCAGCGCAGCCGGCATAATATGCCTCATCAACCACGACAGCGTCCAGATGAAGGACTGCTCGAGCATAGGCGCAGACATAGTGTCAAGCAACTTCAATCTTACAGGCGAACAGACTTACACCGGCGCCCTCTATGGCCAGTGCAACAAAAAATCGACATTCAGCAACTGCCACGTCAGCGGCCGGGTCGGCAAATACAGCACTTCCGGCACCGAGTACGTCACCCTCACCGCAGACAACTACTTCCAGTATGCTGGCCAGGCCAACAGCTCCAACAGCACCATGACATCCGCCAACATCAAGTTCTACAACGAATAACCAATCAAAACAAATAACAAGCATAAATGAAAAAAATCTTAATCCTGCTCACGATGCTTCTGCCTCTCAGCTTGAGCGCAGAGCTTCAGGCACAGACCCCGGATTCCGTCTCCGGTACTGTGGTCGACAAGATGGGAGAGCCTCTTGTGGGCGCCTCGCTTGTTGACAAGAGCGGCAAGTACGCTCTCACCGACAACGACGGAAAATTCACTCTGGACGGAATGAGTTTCCCTGCAGAAGTGACAATTTCTTTCATCGGCTTCGACGACAAGGTCATCACCATCACAGGTCATGAGACTTCCCCGTTCGTCATCACTATGGACACTGAAAACACCATGCTCGAAGAGCTTGTGGTGGTGGGTTACGGCACCCAGAAGAAGGTCAACCTGACCGGCGCCGTGGGCGTCATCGACGGCAAGGACCTCAACGCCCGTCCCGTTACCAACGCAGCCATGGCCCTTCAGGGTGCTGATCCTTCGCTGGTGCTCACCCAGAATTCCGGCTCCCTCGAAGGCAACAACTACAGCGTGAACATCCGAGGCAAGGTGTCCCTCAACAGCGGTTCCCCTCTGGTACTCGTCGACGGCATCGAGGCTTCCCTCACGCAGGTCAGCCCCAACGATATAGAGAGCGTCTCCATCCTCAAGGATGCTTCTTCATGCGCAATCTATGGTGCAAAGGCCTCCGCCGGCGTCATACTCATCACCACCAAGAGCGGAAAGACAGGCAAGGCCCAGATCAGCTACAACGGCCGCTACAGCCTGTCCCAGAACACCACCAGCACCGACTTCATCACCGACGGCTACGACTACGTGACCCTGTGCAACAGTTTCTACAAGACCCTTACAGGAGATGGCGCTTTTACCTATTCGGACGAGCAGCTCGAGATGCTTAAGGAGCGCCACGGAGACGTAAGCGAAAATCCCGCCCGTCCCTGGGTCATCCCCGACGCCACCGGCACCAACACTTACGTATATCTTGCCAGTTTCGACTGGTACAACTTCCTGTTCAAGAAGACCCGTCCCGAGACCGAGCACAACATCACCGTACGTGGCGGCAACGACAAGGTAAAGTACTATGTATCCGGACGTTACCTCTACCGTGAGGGCGTATTCAAGGGATATGCTTCCGATATGTTGAACAGCCTGTCCCTGCGCAGCAAGGTTGACGCCAAGATCACCTCCTGGCTCGACTTCTCCACCAACGTAAGTCTGCAGCGTACCGACTATGACTGGGGCGGATTCTGGGAAATAGACGGCTCCACCGGTTTCGTGAACCAGGGCATAACTTGGAACATCACCCAGAACGTAAGCCCGACTTACGTCCCCTACAACCCCGACGGAACCATCAACATGGTACCGGGATTCATGACCGGCGCCACATCTCCCCTCATGAGCGGCCGTGCCGGCGTGATGCTTGCCGACTCCAATCACAACTCCAACGTCAATAACTACTGGACCTGGACCAGCCGCCTGACTGCCCACATCACAAAATGGCTCGACTTCACAGCCGATTACACATATCGTCGCCGTGACCGCCAGGCAGGATACCGCAGCAACCCCACTCCCAACAGTTACGACAACGTAAACAAGAGGATGTACCAAGGCAACGGTCTGTCCGGCGGATACTTCTCCAACGGTTCCGTGTACGACTTCTACCGAGAGTACAACTACTATCAGAACGGCAACGTCGCCAACGCCTGGTTCAATTTCCACAATACCTTCGGCCGAGCACACAACGTGTCCGCGACTCTCGGCGCCAACTATGACGATTATTACGGACGCAGCCTGATGATTCAGCAGAAAGGTTCCATGAGCCCGAGCCTTGCTTACATCAACATGGCCAACGGCGAGATCGAGAAGGCTTCCGGCAACGTATCAGCCTACCGTACGCTTGGCTTCTTCGGACGTATCAATTACGATTACGACGGACGCTATCTACTGGAACTCTCCGGGCGCTACGACGGTTCTTCCCGCTTCCCCAAAGGCCACCGCTGGGGCTTCTTCCCTTCAGCATCTGTGGGCTGGAGAATATCTGAAGAGCCTTTCTGGACCAACATCAGACCGATAGTCAACAACTTCAAGATCCGCGCATCGTACGGAACACTTGGAAATCAGCAGGTTGACGATTATTACTACTGGGATACCATCAAAACAAGCACACTCGGCGGCTATACCTTCGACGGGACCACGAATGCAGGACAGGCTTACGCAAGCTCCCCCGTTTCCAGCAGCCTTACCTGGGAGACCGTGATTTCAAAGAATATAGGCATCGACCTCGGTTTCTTCCGCAACCGTCTCACCCTCACTGCCGACTTCTTCATCCGCGACACCAAGAACATGCTCACCAAAGCAATGACATTGCCCTACGTATATGGTGAGGCCGCTCCCAAGGAGAACGCCGCAGACCTTACTACCAGAGGATACGAAATCGCTGTCAGCTGGAAAGACAACGTAAGCTTGGCCGGCAAGCCTCTGTATTATGGAGTCACCGCCACACTGGGCGACTTCCGCACATTTATCACCAAGTTCAACAACCCCGACAAACTCCTGAGTGACAGCTACATCGGTAAAGAACTCGGAGAGATCTGGGGTTACAAGACCGACGGCCTCTTCGCCACCGATGAAGAAGCTGCCGCCTGGGAAGCCGCACACGACTCTTTCGGCACTGTCAACAAGGGCATCAAAGGCCAGGCGGCTCCATGGAACCACCTTATGGCTGGCGATATCAAGTATGTCAACATTGATGACAACCCCGCCATCAACTCGGGAGCCAATACCCTCGACGACCCCGGCGACCGTATGGTCATAGGAAACAGCCTTCCCCGTTACAATTATGCATTCAGGGGCGATGTGAGCTGGGCCGGACTTGACATCAGCGTATTTTTCCAGGGCGTAGGCAAGATGGACTGGATGCCTGCATCCAACTGCCTCTACTACTGGGGACCTTACTCCTATCATCGTCCTTCTTTCATCCCCAAGGACTTCCTCAGCAAGTGCTGGTCGGCCGAACCCGGCGCAGACAACAGCAAGGCAATCTATCCAAGGCAGCGCGGCCGCATCTGCACCGGAAGCAACATCTTTGCTTCCGACTACTGGCTGCAGAGCGCAGCATATCTGCGTCTGAAGAACCTCACCGTGGGCTACACCCTGCCCCTGCCCGAGAACAAGATCATAGAGAAAGCCCGCATATACTTCTCTGGCGAGAACCTCTTCTACTGGTCACCCCTCAAGAAGGCAACCAAGTACATAGACCCCGAAGTCGCCACCACCGGCGTCGCCGAGGATATCGTTTATCCTTACTCCAGGACCTTCTCCTTCGGTGTTGACATTACATTCTGACGATTATGAAAAAGATATTTATACCTCTTGCCATATTTGCCGCAGCAGCCTCGTTAACTGCTTGCGATGACTTCCTTACAAAGGCTCCGGAGACTTACCTTTCGCCAGGTTCTTTCTTCTCCTCGAAGGCAGAGCTTGACCTCTGGGCCAACAAGCTTTACAACGACATACTTCCCAGCGCCGACGACCTTGCCGAGCTCAGTGCCGACGACAGTTATTCGTCAGCATCGCTGTCGGCAATCCAGAAAGGCACACGCACCCCGTCGTCCAAATCATGGAGCGAAGGCACCTGGAAGCCGCTGCGCAACATCAACTATATGCTGGAGAACAACAAGTGCCCCGACGAATCCGTAAAGGGAATGTACGACGGTGTATGCTACTTCTTCCGCGCCTGGTTCTACTTCAACAAAGTCCGTATGTACGGCGATATACCTTGGTACGACCATGTAATCGGCTCCAGCGATTCGCTTGACCTCAAGAGGCCCCGCGACAACAGAGGCTACGTGATGATGAAAGCCATCCAGGACCTCGACAGGGCATACGAACTCCTTCCTGCAAAGTGGTCGGAGCAGGCAGTATATCACGTGTCCAAGGACGCCGCCCTTGCACTCAAGAGCCGTATTGCACTATATGAAGGCACGTTCCGCAAGTATCATGCTGGCACAGCATATGTCCCGAACGAAACCGAGACCTACGACGAAGCCACCATCTCTTCCGAATGGTTCCTCCGCCAGGCGGCCGATGCCGCAGGCAAGCTCATCGGCACCCGCAAGCTTTACACCGGAAACACCCTCAAGCTGGCCCCCAAAGCCACCAATGCATCTTATCGCGAGTACTTCATCCTCGAGGATGCAGAGACCGACGAGACCATACTCTCACGCCGCTATAGCGTCGATGTACTGGTTCGCCACGGCGTCCAGTTCGACTTCAAGAACCAGCACCGCAGCGCTACTGCACGCTTCGTGAACCACTACCTGCAGAGCGACGGCACTCCCATCCAGAACCGTACAGGCTGGCAGACACTCTCCTATGCAGATGCATTTGCCAATAGGGATCCCCGTATGGCCCAGTCGCTTCACGGACCTTCCTACGTAGCCCTCGGAGCAAGCGCCCACGAGCAGCTTTCGTTCGAGCGCACCTTCAACGGATATAGGGTGATTAAGTTCATCTCCGACTCCAACCACGAGACAGCTACCACTTCCACCACCGACTATCCCCTGCTCCGCTACGCAGAAGTGCTCCTCAACTATGCTGAGGCCAAGGCCGAACTGGGCGAGCTTACCAATGAAGACGTGGCCAGGACTATTGATGTACTTCGCGCCCGCGTGGGAATGCCCGCTATGGCAAGCGTCCCCGCCACCGAAGATGCACTCATGGCCGCATATTATCCCAACGCCAAGGGCGCCCAGAAGGCAGCCATACTGGAAATCCGCCGCGAGCGCACCGTAGAGCTCTTCTGCGAGGGCTTCCGTCAGTGGGACCTGCTGCGCTGGGGCGAAGGCAAGTGGCTCACACCCAAGGCCACCGCAGGCGCACAGGGCATCTATGTGCCCGGCCTCGGAGAGTATGACCTCGACGGTGACGGCTCCATCGACCTCCTGCTTTACAAGGGTTCCAAGCCTTCGACTAAAGCTCCAGCCACCAATCAAATAGAGATAGGAGGCAACTTCACCTTGTCGGAAGGTGACAAGGGATTCCTTACCTACTATGCTGCAGAGGACTACGCATGGGACGACAGCCGCGACTACCTCTGGCCGATTCCCGCCGACCAGCGCTCCATCACTCACGGAGCACTGACCCAGAATCCCGGATGGGACGATGGTGTTTCATTCGACGACTAACAGATGACGATACTTCGTAACTCATTTATTATTCTACTGTCCGCAGCGCTGCTTACGGCCTGCGCGGAGAGGCAGCCGCAGGAGGAGAAAACTCCTCTTGTGGTGTCCCTTCTCTCCGTGAACGTGGCGGCGCTCGGGGAGCAGAAGACCATCACTCTCTCGTCGTCTTCCGACTGGTACGCACGTTCCGGCAAGGCTTGGCTCAAGGCTGTCACGGTAAGCGGCAAGGGTTCGGCTGAGCCGCAGCAGATGACAATAGCGGTCGAAGAGAACAAGACCACCAGCGAGCGCACCGCAGAACTGACTATCAGCAATCTTGACGGAGAATCCGCCAAGGTAATCGTCAACCAACAAGCAGGCAACGGCGACACCGGCCGTCGCGGCATCTACACCGCAGAAGACCTTGTGGGCTTCTCCAAAGCCACACACGGAGAAGGCTCCATAGCCCTCTACCTTGTGGACGGCGTCGTGAAGCTGATGAACGACATCGACGCTTCTTCCATCAAAGAATGGATCCCTGCCGGTTCGCAGTCCAACCCGCTGACATACAGATTTGACGGCGACGGACACACCATAAAGAACGTCAACTGGAGCGTCGATCTGTCCAAGTATCCGTACGCAGGACTCATAGGTTATGCAAAAGGCATCACTATTGAGAATCTCAGCTTCGGAAGCGAGGGCAGCAGGGTAGAATTCAAAGGCACATCTGCGCAGGCAGCGCAGATCGGCGGCATAGTAGGAACGGCGATTTCAACCAAGATTGAGAAGGTCACCAACAATGCCACACTCGTCATGAAGGAAAACGGCGGCCCCGGCAAGAACATCAGCATCGGCGGAATAGCCGGTTACACTGACGCCCTCTCGAAGCTCGGAAACGACATGCAGAACTTCGGTTGCGTCAACAACGGCAATATTCTGGTCAGCGTTCCATGCAAGGAAGGCGGCCTGGTTGGGCACAACGATGGAGTCATCTCCAAATGCACCAACAACGGAGCCATACTCGGCAAGATATCCGGAATCCTGGGTCCCGGCTGGGGATGTTCGTATAACAAAGTGAGGGAGAATTTCACCGGTAATACAGGCGCCGGCCATGTGGGCGACTACGACAAATACGCATCCAACCCATCCGCCGCGCCATCCGACGCCATCCTCAACTCGATGATGAACGCCTCCGCGGGATACGAAATCGAAGACAACCACATCGACTGGACCGCCGAGTCCTACTATGACTGGGACGTGGTAGAAAGTATCCCGCTGCACAGCGGAGCCACCTATACACACTACTCATTCTCACTGGTTCCGCGCCACATGCATGTGCTTGAAATCGACCTTTCCGACCCCGGAATCGAGCTCTCGAGCGCAGTGGCCGACGACGTGTTCCCCAACCCCAACGGCAACGGAAACAACAACAACGGCTACAATATACGCGAGACCCTCTCGCAGCTCTGCACCCGCAAGCGCAATCAAGGACAGGCCATACTGGCCGGCACCAACTGCTGCTTTTTCGACTCCAACAATGGAATCTCGCGCGGCTTCCACGTAGAGGACTGCGAGCCTGTGTACATCAACAATCCGTCCGTGGTAAACAGGCTCGTGAACCACTCCTGGTGCTTTGCGGTGTACACCGACGGCACAGCCGCCTGCGGCAAGAAGGCCTTCACAGGAAAGCTCCGCACCGGCGGCACCGAGCACCCGTTCTACTCGGTCAACGATACCACCCTGAGGCACTCTTCCCCGTCGGTATCGCCCGTCAACCTTTTCACTTCGCGCTACGTACGCGTGCCGCACGCGGCCCATCCCAAGCTTGTCAACGACCTGGCAAGGGACGTGCTCTACATCATCTGCGAGTACTCCTCCGAGCCAATGAAGGTCAATGCCGGCTACGCCTCCGCCAAAGTGGTGAGCATGATCGACGGCCGCAAGTCCTTGATTTCCGAGCTGCCTTACATCAGCCAGAAGAACCGCGTGGGCATTGCTGCCAGCGGCAGCGCCGCCTCCAAACTGGAGTCGGTCAAGGTGGGTGATACGGTGGAGCTAAGGTGCGACATCACCGTGGAAGGCCACGCAAGCACGCCAATCCTGGCCCTCGAATCCACCATGTTCCAGATCATGGACAAGGGCAAGGACGGCACTTCCACAATACCCGTTACCAACCAATCCATCACGAATTACGATCCACTCACCTTCCCCGTGGTAAGCGAGGACGGCAAGAAGGTCTGGCTGGTAGAGATTGACGGCCGGCAGTTGTGGTATTCCATGGGCGTCAAAGCCTACGAGATGTACCGCATTGCCCGAAAACTCGGAGGATGGAGCGTGACGAGAATGGACGGCGGCGGATCTTCCGCCATGTGGGTATGGAACCCTACCACCTCCAGAGGAGGACTCGTAAACCGTCCCTCCGACAGCAAGGGCGAACGCAGCTGCCTTACTTATATGATTTTACGCGAAAAACACTAATAAATCACTAATAGTTTATGAAAAAATTAATCCGTACATCTTTTGCGCTTCTCTTCGGAGTTGCCCTGATTGCGTCCTGCAATCAAAAAGAGCCCGCAGTAGAATACACCATGACTGCCGACAGGGCAGCCATTAGCGACATCGCTGCCAACAACCCCAACGATGAGACCCTGGTTCTCAAGACCAACGTCGCCAACTGGCTCGTGCTCACTCCCGACTGGGTCACAGCTACGCCCAACGCAGGCGCCGGCAATGAAAAAGGCGTCATCATCACCCTCAAGATTGCCTCCAACTACAAGAATGAGGCTACCGACACCGCACCCCGCAGCGGCTCCCTCAAGTTCAGCGGCTCCGGCGTGACTCTTGAAATCCCCATCAGCCAGAACGGACACACCGCAGTCGTCGATCCCAACGCCAGCATCGGTGGTATTACCGACCTCGCTGAGTTTGAGAAATTCGTAGCTGCAGTCAACGAAGGCAATGCTCTTTCACGCTGGAAAAATACAAGCGGCGAAATAGAGCTTCTCGCCGACATCGACCTCTCCTCCTACAGCGAATGGACCCCTATCGGAGCCGTCGAGAGCACAGGCAATGGCAACAATGCCAGCGCACCCAAGGGTTCTCCTTTCACCGGCGTTTTCAACGGCGGCGGCCATACCATCAAGAACTTCAAGGCCAGCAGCGGCGCAATTGCCGACGGCCGCACCTGGGGACTCTTCGGCTGCATCCAGTTCGCTACTGTCAAGAACCTCACCCTCGAAGCAGACGTCACCCTCGAAGCTGAAGCCACTGCAGACGCAGGTGTGCTCGCCGGTACCGTATATTGCAGCATCATCGAGAATGTCAAAGTCAAAGGTAAGGTCAACGTCAAGGGCACCAAGACTGAGGGCAAGCGTTTTGCCATCGGCGGCATCGCAGGATTTGCATTCGCCATCCTTGAAGAAGGCATAGCTTACGATACCAACATTAAGGATTGCGAAGTCAACCTCGAGGTCAAGGGTAACAGCGGCGCAAACACCAAGAACGGAGCTACATCCGTACACTTCGGCGGTATCTGCGGCTTCTGCACCAATCCCAAGGACGACTCCAGGGTCAATATCGAGAACTGCACCGTCAACGGTTCACTCGCCATTGACTGCGGTCGCTGCGCTGGTCTTGCCGGTGTCGGCAACGCCGGAACCATCTTCAAGAATTGCGTGAACAACGCAAACCAGGTCAACAACTTCGCCAACGGACGTGAGGCTGGTCTCGTGTGCGTCATAGCTGTCAATTGCGCTATCATCAACTGCGTCAACAACGGCAACCTCACCACCACCGACTCTGCCACCACCGCAGGCGGAATGTTCGCCCTTCTTAACGACAACAGCTGCTACATCGAGGGCGGTGCCAACTACGGTACCATTCTCTGCACAAATGCAAGCTACAAGGGACTCCTCGGCGCCAACTTCAGCAAGTTCGACCATGTAAGCGGTGTTACCGTCAGCGGTAAGATAGGCACCGATGCAAGCAACCTCGCTGATGTTAATTCATCCAATTTCATGGATTACATCGGTTTCGTGGTTGACGGAGCCGCAGAGAAGATCTCCAACCTCAGCTTCGTTGCTAAATAGCAACTGAAGTAACACAATTTGGCAGGTTCCGCCTGACCGCGGTTCCTGCTCCGAAGTAACACATATTTAGAAATGAAAAATAAATCCTCAAAAGACTACAGTCGTCCTGAAATTGAGATTGGCGAATACATCCCCTCCATTATTTGCGAAAGCCTCATCAACGGAGGCTCGGAAGACCTTTCAGAAGAGAATTGGGATTTTTAACGACTTTGGACATGAAAAAGATCAGCTATATTCTCCTCGCGGCATTGACCGCAGCCGCTGCATTCTCTTGCGCAAAGGAAGCCAGTACCGACTACGCACCGGTCGGAAGGTCAACAGTAATCGCCGAACGAGAGGGTCTTGACCCCTCCACCCGCACAGCCGTCCAGCCCGACGGCAAGAGCGTATGGTGGAGCGTCGGTGACGAGATAACAGTGTTCGCCGGCGGCGGAAGCCAGGGCAAGGTTTTCACATCTACCGAATCCCAGCCAAGCAGGACCGCCACCTTCAGGGGTGACATAGGCGAGGCCTCGACGTACTACGGAGTATATCCTGCCGGCGACAACGTTGCCGTGAGCACCGATGGTCTGATAACTGTCGAAGTGCCTGCCGCCCAGACTGCTGAGGCCGGATCCTTCGATCCCAAGGCCTTCCCCACCGTGGCCCAGTCCGGCAGCCTGACCATGACTTTCTACAACGTGGCAGGAGGCATCAAGTTCGCCCTTTCCGAAGAGGGCGTCAGCGAGATTGTGCTCAAGGGTAACGGCGGTGAAGACATAGCCGGAACCGCCTCCGTGGCTTTCGAGGGCGGCGTTCCCGTGCTCAAGTCAGTCACCGGCGGGCAGAAAGAGATTGTACTTACCGCCCCTGGCGGATTCGTCCCGGGCACTTACTATTACGCAGTCCTTCTGCCGGTATCCCTGCCCGGCGGTATCGACGTTACGCTCCGTCACAATAACGGAGTGCCCGACTCTGAGCTGGTGTCTGCTAAGGCGCGCACCATCAAGAGAGGTATGTTCGGCATCCTCGAGGGGCTCAATTCCATCACCGCATCTGCCGGCAAAGTGCGCTTCTACCTGGAGCTTGACAGCAGCCTGCGCCAGGATCTCGGGCTGAGCGACAAGGCCCTCAGCTCCTGGAAAGTATCGGTCAACGGGAGCGAATACACCGTCCAGACAGACGCCAACGGACGCAACTACATAGAGGTTAATGAGGCCTCCGACAAAAAATACGAGGCGGTGTTGTACAACTCCAGCTCCTCAAAATGGTACGGAGCAAGCGCCACTGAGGGCGTCATCGTACCTGCTTCCCAGTTCTGGAACACCACCAGGGATGCTTTCAGCGATTATCCCAGATATGCCGCCTACAGCCCCTCAACGGGCAATATCCTTACCTTCACCGAAGCTGTGGCGGTGCTGTACGTAAGTATGTCAGGCTCCGCTTCCATAAGCTCGGTAAAAGTCCGAGCCACCGGCGGCGAGCCGATCAGCGGCAAGGCCGAAGTGCGTGACGGCCAGTTCAGCATGACCGAGAGCGTGGACTGGGCAGTGGTCAACTGCACCAACAACGGCAGCTTCGTCAGTCTGTCCAACGACATTCCAGTGTTCATATGTCCCGGCTCCTACCAGGGTCTGGAGATCACCGTATGCGATTCGGAACACCGCATGGTGCAAAAGGTGGTCAATCCAGGCACCATACCCGCCGGCCAGACTTATCCGGTATCCATGACCTGGAATCCTGACGACAACCTGCTTTTCTACGAGGGCTTCGACAACTTCGTGTGGGGCGGCGACATCATAAACGGTGAAGGCTCTACCGGATATGCCCCCGATTCCAAGAAGATATCGGCATGGAACGATGCCAAAGACCGTGACGGATATGCCGATGCATTCACCAGCGTAACGTACGACTATCCGGGTTCAGCATTCATCCAGCCCAACACATGGAACGATGTGAAGTCGGCTACCGTGGGCACTTCCCACCAGCTTCCCGACTCCTACGTCACCAGCCGCAACATAGCCGACTGGACCTACCTGTACCGCTGCCAGGAGTACCACGGTGCCATCGGCGTGGGACTGATTGTCAACAGGGGCGTCGTACAGACTCCTCCCATGAGACATATCAAGAGCATTACCGACGCAGTGATCAGCTTCCGCTACTGCCTGCAGGACGGATGCGACGACGACCTGTACCTGCAGCTGATGTACGCCGGCAATGTGAAGTCCGTCAAGATTGACGGCTCCGACGCACAGTACACCTCTATCTACTACTCCACCGCTTCCAGAAACTACATCAGCAAGAACAATGTAACAATTCCCGCCTCGGCAGCCGAGAAGAAGCAGTGGCATACATGCGAGATAACCGCCGAGAACCTCACCGACGCAACCGCCATCTACCTTGCCGGCAGCACCACCACATCAGGCAAGGTGCACGGATTCTATCTCGACGAGATAAAGGTCACGGCCGTCCCCGGAACCGAGAAGAAAGGCTCCCTGAGGATACTCTACTGGAACATTGCCAACGGAATGTGGGCCGACCAGGCCAACAACTACGACAAGTTTGTGGAGTTCGTAAAGCGCTACGATCCCGACGTGTGCGTATGGTGCGAGGCATCAACCATTTATGCCAACAACTCGCTTAAAGAGGTAGCCGTCAGCAACAAGTATTTCCCCGAGGGATGGAGCACCGTGGCCCCCAGGTACGGTCACTCATACACCTCCTGCGGAGGTATTATCGGCGGCAACTGGCAGTACCCGCAGGTGGTCACTTCCAAGTACCCGCTGAGCACCATCAAGAAAATCACCACTACCAACGTCAGCGGCAAGCCTATCACACGAGGCGCCGGCATGCACAGGCTCAACGTCAATGGTAAAACAGTCGACATAGTCACAGTCCACATGTGGCCGTTCAGCTATGCCAACGGCGTCTCATCCTCGCAGCAGAGCGCCAGCACGGCCGAGAACGGAGGCGACAAGTACCGTCAGTTCGAGATTGAGTATATCATTGGACAGACCATCAACAATTCCGCTTACGCTTCTACTACCAACTGGATTCTGGTGGGCGACTTCAACTCCGCTTCCCCGCTTGACATTCCGATTGTCAGCGGCTCGGCATCGGACGCCAAGTTCCTCTGCCAGAAAGCTGTCCTCGACAATACCAACCTCAAGGACGCAATAAAAGAGTCATACAACGAGGGAGACTTCGTGGCCAGCACCTACGGCGAGAAAGACCGCAAGGACTACGTCTATCTGTCCCCTGCCCTGACAGACAAAATGGTGAACGCATTCGTGCTCAACGACGAGTGGACCCACGTTGCCACAATACGGACTGTAAGCGGTACCAACGTAAAAACGCCTTCCGACCACCGTCCGATCATAGTAGATCTTCAACTGTAGTAGAAAAAAGATAGAGGTTTTAGTTATATCACCCCGGCAGACTGTGCCACCCTCGGCAACATAAGAGGGAGGGACCCTTCAGGGAGGGGTCGCGTAGCGACGTCTGCCGGAGTGATATAACTAAAACCTTTCTACTCTTTCTGGCGGAATTTACGGCGCCATGAGATGAGGGACCAGATGCCGTTGGCAAGATACAAAGCGCTGACAATAGGCATAACGTACAGGCCGGAGCTGATGTAAAGCGCTATGTTGGCGGCATTTACCACCAGCCACACAATCCAGCACTCCCAGCATTTGCGGGCGCTCAGGAACTGGGCGCTCAGGGTGAGCATCAGGATGAAGGAATCCAGCAGGGGCTGGGGGTCGGGAGCGAAAACTCCGGGCCACCTTTCCGGGAGCCACTGCAGGGCTTTAGCCCACAGGAAGCCGCACAGGACGACTACGGTAAACAAGTTCACCCACTGCCAAGTCTGCATCTTACCGATCCTAAGATCCCCTTTGGAGTTCTTTTCTTCCTCCTTGGGATGGGTCCAGCGCCAATGTCCCCAGGCGTTGATGGCGAACGCCACCGGCTGTATGAGCATGGCGCTGTACAGATGCTGGCGCCAGAACAGTATGAACAGGAATATGTTGTACACATATCCCACCCAGAAATTGTACTTGGAACCTCGCCCGGCAAGGAATACGCAGCTCAGACCCAGGACGGCCGATATAATCTCCACCCAGCTCATCCTACAGCTCCTTCAAGTGAAATGCTAAGGAGCTTCTGCGCCTCGATTGCAAATTCCATAGGCAGGCGGCTCAGCACATCCTTGGCGTAACCACCTACTATCAAAGCCGTTGCGTCCTCAGAGCCAATTCCCCTCTGGCCGCAGTAGAAGAGCTGATCGTCGCTGATCTTGGAGGTGGTGGCTTCGTGCTCCACCACCGCCTGCGGGCAGAAGTTCTTGATGACGGGGAATGTATGGGCGCCGCACTGCGAGCCTATGAGCAGAGAGTCGCAGGAAGAGAAATTCCTTGCTCCCACTGCGCCGGGGCCCATGCGTACGAGGCCGCGGTAACTGTTTTCGCTATGGCCGGCAGAGATGCCTTTGGACACGATACGGCTGCGGGTGCCCCGGCCCAGATGAATCATCTTGGTGCCGGTATCGGCCTGCTGCCAGTTGTTGGTCATGGCCACGCTATAGAACTCGGAACTGCTGTAGTCGCCCATAAGTATTGTGCTGGGATACTTCCAGGTCACGGCCGATCCCGTCTCGACCTGCGTCCAGCTCAGATGCGAGCCTTCGCCGCGGCACAAGCCCCTCTTGGTCACCAAGTTAAGTATGCCGCCACGGCCCTGGGCGTCGCCCGGATACCAGTTCTGTACGGTGCTGTATTTCACATCGGCGCCTTTCTCCACTATTATCTCTACCACTGCGGCGTGAAGCTGGTTCTCGTCGCGCATGGGTGCGGTACAGCCTTCCATGTAGCTGAGCTTGGCGCCCTCGTCGGCCACAATTAGAGTGCGTTCGAACTGGCCGGTCCCGGCAGCATTGATGCGGAAGTAGCTGCTCAGCTCCATGGGGCACTCAACGCCCTTGGGCACATAGCAGAATGAACCGTCGGAGAATACGGCGGAATTCAGGGCGGCGAAGAAATTGTCGCCGGCAGGGACCACCGTCGCTAAGTATTTGCGTACCAGGTCGGGATGCTCACGCACGGCTTCGGAGAAAGAGCAGAAGATTATGCCCTTGTCGGCAAGAGTCTTGCGGAACGTGGTGGCCACGCTCACCGAATCGAACACCGCATCTACGGCCACCTCTTTGCTCTTGACGCCGGCCAGAACCTCACGCTCGCGAAGGGGAATGCCCAGTTTGTCGAAGGTCTCCATAAGAGCCGGGTCAATTTCAGTGGGGCGCTCACTATCTTTCTTGGGAGCTGCGTAATATATAATGTCCTGATAATCAATCTTGGGCAGCTTAAGGTGCCCCCAGTGGGGCTCCTTCATCTTCTGCCACTTGCGGAAGGCGTCCAAGCGGAAGTCAAGCAGCCACTGCGGCTCCTCCTTCTTGGCCGATATGAGGCGTATGATATCCTCGTTCAGGCCCTTTGGTACATACTCCTGTTCGACTTCGGTCACGAAGCCCTCTTTGTATTCCTGTTCGGAAAATTTCCTGATGTCTATATCTGTCATTATGCTACAAATATAGGAAGCATCGGGCGTTTTTCAAAACTGCCGGTGTTTGCTGCCGGCGCCCTCGCTAGCCCGCAGGAGACAGCGAAGACTAAAAACGTGCTGGTTTTTCGTCTTCGCCAATAGCAAAAGGCACGAAACAGCACTGCAGGGGGCAGAAAGCTAAGCGGTCAGGCAGCGGGCCGTGGCGGCTGCAAGCCTGGCGTTGTTGAGCACGAGCTGAATGTTGGAGGCGAGGCTGTCGCCGCCGGTGATGTCCTTAATGCGGGCCAGCAGGAAGGGGGTTGTGTCCTTGCCGTGGATGCCCTGCTCCGAAGCCTCTTTCAGGGCCTGCTCAATAGCGGCGTCAATGCGATCGGGATCCATAGAGTACTCCTCGGGGATGGGGTTGGTGACCAGCATGCCTCCACCCAGGCCCATCTCAAGTTCAGCGCGGAAAGCGGCCGCCAGTTCCTCGGGAGTATCAATACGGTAATCCACCTTGAAGCCGCTCCGGCGGGTATAGAAAGCCGGCAGCTCATCGGTACCATAGCCTATCACAGGCACGCCCTTGGTCTCCAGGTATTCCAGCGTAAGTCCCAGATCCAGAATCGATTTGGCACCGGCGCATATCACCATGACAGGCGTATGGGCCAGTTCCTCGAGGTCCGCCGATATGTCCATAGTGGTCTCGGCTCCACGGTGCACGCCGCCTATACCGCCGGTGGCGAACACTTTGATTCCGGCCATGGCGGCAATTATCATGGTAGTTGTAACGGTGGTAGCTCCGTCGGCCCCGCGAGCCACCAGCACCGGCAGGTCGCGGCGTGACGCCTTGGCCACCTCACGGCCCTTACGGCCCAGGTGCTCTATTTCTTCGTGACTCAAGCCCGCCTTAAGACGCCCGCTTATAATGGCAATCGTGGCAGGTACGGCACCGCCGTCGCGTATGGTCTGTTCCACGCGCAGCGCAGTCTCAACGTTCTGCGGATACGGCATGCCATGGGAGATAATGGTCGATTCAAGCGCCACCACGGGACGGCCGGAGGCTAAAGCTTCCTGCACTTCGGGGGCTATGTCAAGGTACTTATTCATATTGTCCAGCAAGTGATTTTAGATAATCGGATACTGCCGCAGGGCTCTTCATGGCGTATGCGGCACACTTCTGCCCGAAGTTGGCAGCTACTACAGGATCGGCGTCAGGCCCGCAGTGCACAATGCCTGCAAGCAGAGCATCGCCGGCTCCGGTAGTATTGACTATGCCCGTCACCGGAAGCGGCGGCACCGGCGTCTCTACTCCGTCCTCCACTATCTTAAGTCCCTCAGATCCAAGGCTTACATAGAATCTGTCCACTGCGCCCAGGTCGGCCCGTCCGAGTACTTCCGCCTCCAGACGGTTGCATTTGAGGTACAAGGGCCCGCAATCGGGAAGGCGCGGAGAGCCAAGGGCCTCGGGAAGGCGCGCCACCTTGGCGGAAGACACCGCATCGATGTACAGAGGGGGAAGGCAGCCGGCCACCAGGGTGCCGAGAGTCTCGGCAGGGATGTTGGTATCGGCCACAACTGCATCCGAAGCGTTTATCACATCGAGCCTGGCAGACAGCCACTCAGGGGTCATGAGCCCGGTAACAGCCATATCGGCCACACCGCCCAGAAGCTCGCCGTCGCAGGCGTTCAGGCTCACAAAGCAAGCATTGCGCGCCCCTTTGACGACTTCACTGTGCCGGACAGATATCCCGGCCGATGTACAATACTGACGCAACAGACGGCCAAAGCTATCGTCGCCGAAAACGGTCAGAAGCTGCACTTTGTCGCCAAGAAGTGCCAGATTGTGAGCGATGTTCCGGCCCACTCCGCCGGGTGTAATGCTTACACTGCCAGGATTGGAATCCCCGGTCACGAAGGCTGCGGCCGCCCTGGCGCTGATGTCCATGTTGGCTCCGCCGATAACGCAAATCTTCATACTTCTACAAATATAAGAAATTTCTTATAACAGCAGAAGAGCCAGACGATATGCAAGGAAAGCAATGACCCAGGCCACCAGGCACTGGAAAACGACCATAAACACAGCCCAGCGTCCTCCCAGCTCCCGCTTGACAGAGGCTATTGCCGCAACGCAGGGAGTATAGAGCAGGCAGAATATCAACAGAGGCACGGCACTGACCACGGTAAGGGAGCCCAGCACGTCGAGCACTTCCATGGTGGACACCACGCTCTCCTTGGCGAGGAAGCCGGAAATCAGCGCCGTCACCACCCTCCAGTCACCCAGTCCGAGCGGAGCGAAAGCAGGAGCTATGAGCCCGGCAATCCACGCCAGGATGCTTCCCTGACCGTTTTCGACCATATTGAACCGGAAGTCGAAGGTCTGCAGGAACCATATCACCAGGGTGGCTACGAAAATGACGGTAAATGCCCTCTGGAGGAAGTCTTTGGTCTTGTCCCACAGCAGATGCGCTACGTTACGCAGCTGCGGCAGGCGGTAGTTAGGAAGCTCCATCACAAACGGAGCGGCTTCGGACTTGCTGCCTATGTGCTTGCTGACCAGCGCCACCACTATGCCCGCGCAGATGGACAACAGATACAGGCACACCAGCACCAGGCCCCCGTGTCCCGGGAAGAAGGCGCTGCTGAGGAAGGCGTAAATGGGCAATTTGGCTGAGCAGCTCATGAAAGGCGTGAGCAGGATGGTCTTGCGGCGGTCGCGTGCGGAAGGCAGGGTGCGCGAGGCCATAACTGCCGGCACCGAACATCCAAGGCCAATGAGGAGCGGGACAATGCTGCGCCCCGACAGACCGAGCTTGCGCAGGAAGCTGTCGGTGACATAAGCCACGCGTGCCATGTAGCCGCTGTCTTCCAGCATGGACAGGAAGAAGAAGAGAATGATGATGATAGGTACGAAGCTTACCACCGACCCGACGCCTCCGAACACAGCATCGACGACCAGCGAACGCACGGCAGGGCTTACATTCCACCGCACAAGCAGGTCGTCGACGCCGGCTCCGAGAGCGCTGATCCCGCGGTCCAACAGATCTTGTAGCGGGGCTCCCAGCACATCGATGGTCAGCCATATTATCAACGCCATGACCATCACGAATATAGGGACTGCCGTCCATTTGCCGGTAAGCACTTTGTCGATACGCCGGCTGCGCTTGTACTCACGGCTCTCCCTAGGTTTGACTACTGTCTGGCTGCAGAGACGTTTGATGAAAGTGTAACGCATCTGCGCTATGGCAGCCGCACGGTCCATGCCGCGCTCATTTTCCATAGTAAGTATAATCTGCTCAATAGTACGGCTCAGCTCCGGCCCCAGCTCGAGGGCCTTCTCCACCCAGTCGTCACCTTCAATCAGTTTGGTTGCCGCAAAACGGGTAGGGATCTTTGCCGCGACTGCGTGATCTTCAATCAGATGCATCACGCTATGTATGCAACGGTGCACAGAGCCTCCGTCGTCGTCTTTGCCGCAGAAATCTGTGCGTCCCGGGGTCTCCTGGTAACGCGCCACATGCACGGCGTGGTCCACGAGTTCGTCAATGCCCTCGTTGCCTGCGGCCGAAATGCCCACCACAGGAATGCCGAGGATACGTTCCATCTCGTTGATCCTGATGGAGCCGCCGTTGCCTCTGACCTCGTCCATCATATTAAGAGCCAGCACCATAGGGACTTCCAGCTCCATCAGCTGCAGGGTGAGATAGAGGTTACGTTCGATGTTGGAAGCGTCCACTATGTTGATGAGGCCACGGGTGTCGGGGTCGAGTATGAACTCGCGGGACACGATTTCCTCGGCGGTATATGGCGACAGAGAATATATGCCGGGAAGGTCGGTAATCTTGGTGCCCGCCCAGCCCCTTATGGCACCTTCTTTACGATCGACCGTCACGCCCGGGAAGTTGCCCACATGTTGGTTGGAACCGGTAAGGACATTGAATAAAGTAGTCTTACCGCAGTTCTGCTGCCCGGCGAGGGCAAAGCTCAGGACTACGTCTTTGGGGAGGGGATGCTCATGGTCTTTGGAGTGATACTTACCGCCTTCTCCAAGACCCGGGTGGGCATTCACTTCATGAAGATAGGCATTACGCCCCGATTCCTCTCCGGAGCCTTCTGAATCTGGGTCCTGGCTTTTATCCAGTATTGGAGCAACCTCTATATTGGCGGCATCTGCCTGCCTGAGGGTCAGGGCATAGCCGTTGATTTGCAATTGAATAGGGTCTCCGGTTGGAGCCTTGCCCACAAGCTTGAGCTCCGCTCCGGGGATTAGTCCCATGTCAAGGAAGTGCATTCTGGTGGCTCCTTCGCCCCCTACTTTCAGGATTTTAGCATTTTGATTATGCTCTAGTCGGTCTATCGTCAGCATTGCGCTGCAAAAATACTACGAATGACCAAGCTGCGCAATACCAAATTATAGGGATTGCCGGAGCGGGAGAGCTGCCTGCCGGCTGCGGTACAAGTCGTCGATGGTCACGAAGCCCTCGGCTGGAATATCCTCCAGTTCTACAATTTTGGTAGAAGGCCCGCACACTGCAGCTTTAAGTATGTCCTTGACTTGCCGAGCCACTACAGGCTCAAGCCACTCAAACTCACGGATTTTCCTTTCATCTATCTCCATATCCACCTCGCGGAGAAGGCTCTCCTTCATCTTGTTCGTAAAGTCTTCCGCCACTTTATCATCTACCGGAGCGAGCTCAAATCCCAAAAACGAGCGGCTCCGCACTGTCCTTGCCAGGTCCCACTCCAGATGCTTGTGGGTATAAGAGATGATCCCGGGCTTGAAGCCGGCCACATAAAGGGTGTCGCCTGCGTCATCGTATTTGAAGCGCATATCCTCCAGGCGCACTCCGTAATCGGCATTGATCTCAGCCCGCAGGGCACCGTTGAAGCTAAGGGAGCGGGGCTCGTCTTCACGGACGTAAGTACGTGTAAAAGATGTATTTACATTAAGGACAGCCAAATGCAGGACCGGTGTCAGGGATGCCACGTTGATGGGGCTGTTGCGAAGTTCATTCAGCTGCCGGTTAAGGTCGGCCAGCTGATGCTCAAGCTCATCATTGCGTTCCTGGCTTCTCTTAAGCTCTTCCCGGCCGTTTTTCACAAAGGCCTTCCACACCAGGTAGCCAAGCAGAAGACCGCCTATCAGAATCAGGCCGTACTTAAGGGTAGAAGAGGCAAAAAGCATCAGTACACCTGCGATCAGAACCAGCACGGCAACGGCAATTAACGCTATTTGTTTGTATTTCAGTTTTTCTGACATTGCTGCAAAGCTACTTAATTTTTTGGATTATTTCTCAATTATCGTATCTTTGCTACTTAATAAACTAATTATTACGGATATGAACATCAGAAACGCTATCCTTCTTTTGACGGTTTCGGCTGTAGCAGCTGTTTCCTGCAACCTTTTCAAGCCTCTTGATATGGATATCGACGTAACAGTCGATAAGACTGCCGAAACCTCTGCATCAAAGATCATCGGCATTGAGAAAGAGAAGAACCTGGCAACAGATCCCTCTGGAAACTTGATTATAAGCTATGAGGCAGAAAAGCCTGTATCCAAGTCCATTACACTTTCAAGCACCGCACAGAACATCGGTGTTCTTGAGATTGCCGTAGATGAAAAGCCCTCCATCACCAATGGTGCCGAGCTCAGCGATGGTCAGATACTGATCGAGATTGACAACCCTTCCGATACTCCTATGCTTGTAAAGGGGGATCTCAACGCATCTGCTACTACCAAGGCGGTCGAGAAGACTGGTCACTTTGAGTTTACTGTCCCCGCACAGAAGATTGGATTCCGCGTCCTCCTGCGCAAAGCCGGTGCCGTGATCGCTGAAAGGGCCGATCTGGAAGTGAACATGGAGCCCTCCGTCGGTGACATCATGGACGGAACTACTATTGTAGAAAAGCCCCTCAGGATTTCCCTGGATGCAATGCTGCCCGGAACCAAGGCCGGTGCCGCCCCCGCTGCTGCCGCAGTTACCGTCAAAGCCAACGCCAAGGCCCTCTGCGGATTCAGCTTCAAGAAGAACGAAGGTTTCAAGATTGTCACGACTTTATCCAACCTCGGTCTCAATCTTGCCGACTATACTGTTAAGTCGAAGAAATACGACATCATTGCCGATGTGACCAACAGCATGCCTTTCGAGATCACCGGTACCGGTGAGTCCGAGCAGAATATCAAGGCTACCATGGCTAACCCCATCGCAGCCGGCACCAAGGCGGCTCCTGTCAAGAGTTCGGTTACCATCAACGTTGTGGACAATAGCTCCAACAGTGTGGTTGAGGATGCTGTGATTACTCTTCAGTTCAAGGCTGCAAGCAACGGTGCCAGGCTTAATGTCAACGAAGGCTTCAAGGCTCTGTACAAGAGTATCAAGGTTCATCAGCTTTAACAGATTCTGATAATAATATAAATTTACTGCACTCCGTGGCCCGTAAAGTTTGGGTAAAAGGGCCCCGGAGTGCAGTAAATTTATTTTTACAGTATTAGATTAACCCAGGAGGTGAATAAACTAAAGGACTAAAGCAACGAGAGGGCTACTTCCATCATATCGGTGAAGGAAGTCCGCCTTTCTTCAGAAGTAGTATCCTCCCCGGTCAGGACATGATCGGATACAGTACAGATAACCAGGGCCTTGTTGCCGCTGCGCGCAGCATTCATATACAGGGCCGAAGCCTCCATCTCAACACCGAGCACACCCATCTTAAGCCAGCCATCCAGCGCAGGAGTATCGCGGTAGAAAATATCGGTCGACAACACATTGCCCACCTTGTAGCGTATCCCGCGCCTCTCACATTCATCGACAGCCCTGCGTATCAGGTCAAAATCACCTATAGGAGCAAAAGTACCCGCCAGACCATACTGGCTGCCATAGTTGGAGTCGGTACATGCCCCCTGAGCCAGGATAAGGTCACCGACGTGAAGGTCCTTGCTGTATGCCCCGGCAGAGCCAACACGAATGATGGTCTTGACATCGTAGAAATTATACAGCTCGTAAGTATATATACCGATGGACGGGATACCCATGCCGTGGCCCATCACGCTGACCTTCTTGCCCTTGAAAGTACCGGTAAAGCCCAGCATGCCGCGGACATTGTTAAACTGTACTACATTCTCAAGAAAACTTTCTGCCATGAATTGGGCGCGCAGAGGGTCGCCGGCCATGATCACCGTAGGGGCAATCTCGCCGTATTGCGCACCGATGTGCGGAGTAGGTACTTTAGCCATATTTGATTGATTATTATTTAATTCCCCAGTCTGACAGGCGCACGCTGCCTTCGACCTTATCTTCTATCTTGTCGTCAAGCGACGGGAAAAAATCCAGCCCCGTGAGGGCCTCAAGGTCGTTGACGCTCATGGAGCAGTCTTTCAAGTAGTACCGCCCCTCGTCGTTGTCCATGACGAATGCAATTGAGCTGTAGGAGCCATCATTACGGCGCACCAGCAGGGCCTTGTAGAAAGAATCGGGCACCACCACATCACGCTCTCCTATAGTCCCGTACCGATTCTCCCCCACGATGGGGCCGGTCACCACCCACACGCTGCCGTAGCGCTTGGCCCAGGAGCGGACACGTTTCTCAAGATACTGCCAGTCGCCGGCGTTGAGCACCTCGTTCTGAGGACAGATGTTGGTAAAATAGAAAGTCTCTGCCATGGCAGAACTGCTGAAGGCAGCGTCGGCAGCGGGCATAAGATGTCCCTTGGTCCATCCGGAGCCGCTGTAATCTTCACGCATGGCCTGGGTGCAGCCGCGCAAGTCAGGATCCATACGGAACTCTATACCGTCACGCTCCCTTCGCCCTTCCGCCTCTTCGGCAGTGAGCTCATAGGCCACCCAGTCCGGGATGAGGGTGTCGGTATTGTAGGACGTGACGTAGGCGCCGTGGCGTACCACCCTGCCACCGGACACCCGCGCGGGGATCTCCAAACCCTGGAGGGTGGCCTGCACCTCAATAGGCTGAGGTTCAGCCACTTCAGCTTCATGCGCCCCGCCGCCACCAGTGAAGTAATACACTCCTCCGGCGACGACAAGGGCTGCTCCAAGCAGATACTTTTTAACTTTCTTCACTAAAACCTGCGGATTAGACCAATGTTGAACAGCGACTTCGCCACTGCCACGAGCGGATTGCTCTGAAGAACGAATATGTTCTCGTTGACGGTCTCAGCAGTGTCCGACTTGGTTTTATTGCGCGCCGTGCCGTCCCAAGAGAATGAGAGCAGGTCAAACGAAGTGAAAAGCATAAAACTGTCGGTAATGTCGTAGCTTATGAGCGGGTGCAGCTCAACGCCGAAGATGGTCTTACGGCGTGACACATCCAGACTGTTGTCGCTTATGTTCCTGGGCGTCCGCATGCCATAATATCCGTCGAGTTCAGCCCAGATGTTCAATTTGTCCGATATCACGGAAAGGAGGCGGTAACGGATATAAGGAGAAATGGTCCAGGATTGGAAATCGGTATCCAGTCCGTTGCCCATGAGAAGATTTATAGCATAACCATTTACACTGCTTGCAATCTGGCCGGAGTCAGAACGGTTGCGTGCGCAGTTGGTATAGTTGAATTTGAGGCCTGCGGTCAAGCGGGGAGTGAAATAATACCCGATACTGGGCTTGAGAGTATAGTTGAAAGATGAACCGCCCTGGGAGACACTGCCGGAGCCATTGTCCAGAGTAGAGCTGGTGTCAGAATAAATACCGAATTGAAAACCATAATAAAACTGTGCCTTTGAGGCTGTTGTCGCAAGGACAGAAAGCAAAACAACCAATAATAATTTTTTCATAATGGTGCAAAATTATCATTTTTTAGCGAAATGAGAATAAAAAAAGCCTATCT
>JAGBNC010000032.1 GCA_017634595.1 Bacteroidales bacterium | reverse complement strand
CTTCCAAAGGGCCCATACACTATAGGGAATACCCTCCTTGCGAGGACGCTGATTTCACACTACGCTTCTTTCTCTCAACACAAAAGGCGGTCGTCGTGGACAATGTTATGTACTATTTCGTTCAGGTGCCCGGATCGATGTCAAGAGGGAGATTACCGAGGGAGGCGAGACTCAGAAGCAAGACCTTGAGTTTCATTGACTGCTTCGAGCACTTGGAAGCCGGCCAGGAAGAATACAGGCACATCTTCTTGGATATTATCTACTACTACTTGTTGCTGTGGCAGGCGTATGCAGTAGAGTCAGGCTCGAAACTGGAGTACGGCCTCTACAGATGCACGCGATGGTCGCACGCGAAAGAGTACTTGCTCTGCGGGAAGATCCTGTTGAGAAGGAGGATTCGCTGCTACCTGCTCTGCCTTTCGCCTCACTTGACGCATTTCATCCTGAGAATCACGGGAAACCTCAACCGAAAAGAATCCTACAAGTGGAGCCAAAAGACCTGACGTTGCTGGACCCGTACTATTTCAAGCTCTACCACCTGGATGGCAGGGAATATACGGTTCAGACAGTCCCGGCGGCCTCCCTGCTTTCTGTGTTCCGCTTCGATTTCTTTGCCAAGATATTCTATTGCTCCCATCGGGAGAGCTCTCCTGTACTGGCAAGAATGGTATATTTCGAAAGCATCAGGACTCTCAACCCTATGGGCTACGAGTATGGTAAAGAGAAAGAAAAACGCTCATTCCGGGATCATTTCAGGGTTCTGGACTCGCTCATCAGCACCTTCTCCTCCGGAGAGTTCGATTCCAGCATTTCGGTGGTACCGCTTGCCGGAGACGGACTGGTATTCGACGGGGCCCACAGGATCTCCGTCCTGGCATGGGCCCATAAGGATGTAATGGTTTATCGTTTTCCAGGGACCAAGGGGCCCTCATTTGACTATGCTTACTTTACGTCACGCTGCACATCCACCTTTACGGCGGACCTTACTGCCCTTGAAGCAATTGAATGGCTGGATGGCGTGAGAATCCAAATAAGCCTCATGAGCGGCAAGGAGCCAAAACCGGCCGGTTTAAAGCGCATCCTTTATCGTAAAGTATTGAAACTAAACAGAAAAGAATACGTAAGGCTGTTTCCCCCATCAGGGATTCCCTCCAATCAGGAACGTTTTCCCGCAATGGTGCAGATTATCTTTTATGTCCCCTCCGCGGAGGATGAAAACGCAGGAGCCGCGGGGACTATGACAATCTGCGACCCGGCCTCGGTAAAAAGGATGGCCGCTCTTGTCCTCAGCCGCAAGGGGCGCGGAAGATGGCGCCTGGGCGGCGGGCTTTTGGGCCGGACTGCCGTTTCAATTGAAGACACCCTGACTCTGCTTGCACCCTTTGTCCGCTTCCTTCTGGAGCGGCTCAAACTCAGGACAAGGCCCTTGCGTATAAGATTGGTCGAAAGCTTAACCCATATGTTTTCAAGATGTACGATTTTCTGATAGTCGGAAGCGGTTTATTCGGGGCCACATTTGCCCGCGAAGCCACGGTTGCAGGGTACAAATGCCTTGTAATAGACAAGCGCAGCCATCTGGGAGGCAATGTATATTGTGAAAACATAGAAGGGATAAACGTCCATAAATATGGCCCGCATATCTTTCATACCTCCAACAAGGAAGTATGGGATTACGTCAATGCCATCGTCCCTTTTAACCGCTTTACCCACTGCCCGGTAGCTCTCAGCCATGGCAAACTGTACAATCTGCCTTTCAATATGAACACCTTCAACAGGTTGTGGGCCGTGACCTCTCCGGAAGAAGCGCTGGCCATCCTCGACCGGCAGCGTTCCCAAGCCCGGGAAGCTATGCTGGCCGACGGAGCCAAAGAGCCGCGCAACCTTGAGGAGCAGGCGCTGTGCCTTGCAGGCAAGGATGTTTATGAAACGCTTATCAAGGAATACACGGAGAAACAATGGGGGCGGAAGTGCACCGAGCTTCCGGCTTCCATCATAAGACGGCTTCCGCTGAGACTTGTGTATGACAACAATTATTTCGACGACCCGTGGCAGGGCATCCCTGTCGGAGGCTACAACAAGCTGGTCGAAGGGCTTCTGAAGGATGTGGAATGCAAGACCGGCATAGATTTCTTCCATTCGCAATACTATGAATGGCGGAAATACGCACGGAAACTGGTCTATACCGGTCCGCTGGACGAATATTTCGGGTTCCGGCTCGGAAGGCTGCAATGGCGCTCGGTAAGTTTCCGGACAAGGGTTATGGATATTCCAAACTGGCAAGGGAACGCCGTCGTAAACTACACGACCCACGAGCAGCCCTATACCCGTGTCATAGAGCACAAGCACTTTGAAATGTTCGGCAATGCCGTATATGAGTGTCCCAAAACCGTTGTGAGCGAAGAATATCCGGCTGAGCATCAAACCGGGATGGAGCCCTTCTATCCTGTGAACGATGAAAAAAATGACGCCCTTGCTGCGAAGTACAGAGACCTTGCGGAACGCGAGGAAGGGGTAATCTTCGGAGGCCGGCTTGCGGAGTATAAATACTATGATATGGCTCCGGTCATGGAAAGGGCTCTCGCCGTTTTCCGTAGCGGCGGTTCCCGTAACCGGCCTGATGAAACGGTTCCGCTCATCAGTGTAATAGTCCCGGTTTACAACATCGAGAACTACCTGCCAAGATGCCTGGACAGCATTGTTAACCAGACATATAAGAATCTGGAAATCATTCTTGTGGATGACGGTTCGGTTGATGGTTCCGGCCGGATCTGTGACGAATATGCCGGAAGGGACGGACGGATCAGGGTCATACATCAGGAAAACGGCACCCTGCCACGCGCCCGGAACAGCGGGCTCAAGGCCGCAAGCGGCGACTATATCATAATGCCTGACGGGGATGACGTTACGCATCCGCAGATGATAGAATTCTTGTACAAGGCAATCATCAGCGGGGATTATGATTTTTCGATGTGCCGGGGCCGGAAGGTCTACAACCCCGACCAGATTTCCCTTGCCGGCAGGAATGTCGATTTGTCGGCCGCCGTCGAGCTGGATCAGGGTATCTGTATGAAGCTCCTGTATCTGGGACATTTTGAGGATGCCTGCTACGGGGTTGTCTGGAACAAGTTGTATAAAAGAGAACTGTTGGAAGGATTGCTTTTTTCCGTCACATCCGCTGAAGACCTGGAATATAACAACCGGGTGTTCCAGCGTGTAAAAAAGGCCGTCCTGCTTCCGGAGGTTCTATACTATTGGGTTAAGCGTCAAGGGTCAAACTCGAATAACGGCGCCGATCTGTGGTTTGTAAACGCTATCCTCTCCTATTCGTTCAGTTTGAATGCTATTCCCAAAGACAATGAACTATACAGGTCATATTGCCTCAGAAGGATGTACAGGTCAATGGCTACGATCAGGTACTGGTCAGGACGCTCGAGTTTCCATAATCTGGCCGTCAAGCATTGCAGGACTATTTTGAAGGAAACGACCGGTGAATTCCTGCGCAACCGCCATATTCCTGTTTGGGAAAAGTTCATTTTTATCATATTCAATTATTTACCCTCGACCTACCATATATTCGTCAGAGTAAGCAAATAGTGTCCTCACAGCAATGAAAATCGCCTATTGTTTGGATGAAATCAACAGCATCGGCGGAATAGAGCGGGTGACAATCGCCAAAGCGAACGCTCTCTCCCGGATTGATGGCAATGAAGTCTTTCTCCTTGTTGCTTTCAGGGGTAAAGAAAAGCCGGCATTGAAAATCGCCCCGGCTGTCTCGGTCATTTATTTAGGCGTGAAATATGATGCGCCAAGATCCTTGTCACGGCTGCGGGAGATTCTCTTTATCCTGAGAACGATGAAGGAGCACAAGAGAAAACTGGAGCAGTGTTTGAATCGGATTGCCCCCGATGTCGTCATCTCCGTCGGCATGTCGGAAAAGCACCTTTTGCAAAAAAAAGCTATAGCATCCAATCCGGTATTGATAAGAGAATTCCATTTCCCCTTAAACTACCGGCAGAAGCAAGCCGAAAGCCTTTTTGAAAAAGGCCTTGCTTTGGCGGGAGATTTTTGGGAAAGAAGGCGTGACCTCAAGAATTATGACAAGATCGTCTCCCTCACAGAAGAAGACCTTGTTGAAAACTGGCATAGGGACGGGCGTATTGCTATAATCCCAAATCCCTTGCCATCAGCTCCTTCGCGAGTCTCCAACCTTAACAACAAGGTTGTCATCACTGCTGGAAGGCTGGTCAGGCAAAAGAACTATTCTTCCCTGATATCAGCGTGGAGATACGTCAATGAAAGGCATCCGGATTGGAAATTAAAAATCTTTGGAGAAGGTGGTTTACAAGCAAAACTGCGGGCGCAAATAGATAACGCGGGGCTTTCAGCTTCGGTTCAGCTCTGCGGAACAACCCATCATATCCTCGAAGAGATGGCGGATTCCTCCATTTTCGTCTTATCTTCATTATTCGAAGGATTGCCGCTTTCGATTCTCGAGGCTATGGCCTGCGGGCTTCCGGTTGTTTCCTATGCCTGTCCTTGCGGCCCCAAGGATATCATTTCAGACGGCAAGGATGGCTTCCTTGTCGATCCGGGCGATGAAAAAGGGCTTGCTCTCCGGCTGTCCTCAATAATTGAAGACGAGGCCTTGAGATACGAAATGGGGCGGGCGGCGAAAGCCAAGTCAGTCAGATTCAGTCCTGAAATAATCTCCGAAAAGTGGATGGCCTTGTTCAATGAGCTAAAATACAAGGAACAATGTTGAAAGCTTTATTTAGAAAATTGTGGTTCCTGTGCAGAGGATACGTGTCTTCTTTTGCCCACAGGAGAGAAGGGAGCGTCGGTTTCCCCATAGATTTTGTAATAACCTGGGTTGACGGCTCCGACCCCCGGTGGCTGGAATTGAAACAACGGTATTCGAACGACGGGACAGCGGAGGGGGAATCGGGCGAGTGCCGATACAGGGATTACGGTATATTCAAATACTGGTTCCGGGCTGTGGAGACATATGCCCCGTGGGTAAACAAAGTCTATCTTGTAACCTGCGGCCAGGTGCCGTCTTGGCTCAACCTTGACCATCCGAAACTTGTCCTTGTCAGGCACGAAGATTATATCAATCCTGATTTCCTACCAACTTTCAACAGCAGGGCCATAGAACTGAACTTCCATAGGATCAAAGGCTTGTCGGAGCATTTCGTGTATTTCAACGACGATATGTTCCTGACCGGTCCTGTCAGCCCCGAAGACTTTTTTACCACAAACGGAGATCCCAAGCTCCGATGCATCGCAAAGCCTGTGGTCTGCGACCCTTGGAACGGCTTATGGAGTTACCAGTTTTTCAGGATGATAGGATTAATGAAGGACAGGGATTGGACAAATGGAATAGAGCGACATCCGGAGAAATGGTTCAGCCACAAGTGGGGAGCCCGTGGTATTATGTATAATTGGGGGGCATATCTTCATGATTATCCCCTTGGAATGGAATTCTCGCACGTCGGACAGCCTGTGCGAAAAGCCACTGTCGGGAAAATATGGGAACAGTTCAGGGAACAGGCAGAAGAAACCTCGAAGCATCGTTTCCGAGCGTGGAATGATTTGTCCCAGTTCATCTTCTTGCTATTTGAAATTGCGTCCGACTCCTGGTCTCCCGATCATATGCACAGTGAATATATTGAATTCCAGGAGACGGAAAAGCTGCAAAGTGCGCTGTTCGACAGCACAATCAAACAGATCTGCCTGAACGACACCTACAGAAATGTCGGCTTTGAATCCAGAGTGAAAAGAATCCTGGACTTGTTTGAAAGAAAATTCCCGGGCAAGTGCAGCCTTGAATATTGACACCTTCTTTCCGATATGATCAAGCATTTGATATTCAAGGCATTGAGCTTTTTGTTCGCGCGCAGGAATCTTCAGAGGACTTTGAGCCGCTGCAGGAGAATGATCGACAGCACGAAGGTCGGGACAGTAAGCTTCGACTTGTTCGATACCTGCCTTGTACGCCTCTCATACCTGCCGCGGGATGTTTTTTTCCTCGCCTTGCGAAAATGGGGAGGCGACCGCTCCGGGACGCTTTACCAGGCGCGCTGCGATGCGGAGGGAGAACTTCGGAGGCAAGGTGTTTCCCACCCGACGGTCGAAGATATCTGGAGGCATATAGGAGCCGCCAACGGCTTGGCTGAAGAAGAATGGAAGGAATTGATGGACCGTGAGATTGAAGCGGAAAGCCGGTTGATCTCCGCACGAAAGGCCGTCTTTGACCTATACGCCCGGGCGGTGCAATCCGGCAAGCGGGTCATCGTTACTTCCGACATGTATCTTCCCGGTCAGGTCATCCGTGATCTGTTGGACAGAGCCGGTTTCAGGGCCCCCGACGCCGTTTATGTCAGTTGCGAGCAAAAGTGCAGTAAAAATGATGGCGGGCTGTACGACATCCTTGCGCGTTGTGAGGCTCACGGTAATCCACGCTCAATCCTTCACATCGGAGACAACCTTATAGACGACTGGTGGAAGGCCCGGCGCAAAGGACTGCGTTCTTTCTGCCTGATGTCAACCGGCAAACGATTCAGGAACTCCGCTCCCGGGGCGGGAAGGTTTTTGGATGAATCTTTCACGACGGCTGACGAAAGATGTCTGTTCGGCTTTATCCTCAACGCCTGCGAAGAAGATGGAGGACTGTCTTATAGGAAAACAGGCTTGAGCCTTTCTCTTTTCTCAAAGGCAATCTATTTCCCGTTTCTGTACAAGGCATCGGAGTTCCTGTTCAGGAGTGACAAGGTACAGTCAAATTATTCAGAAATATACTTTATATCCCGGGACGGGCGGCAGCCCCTGGAGGCTTACAAGCTATGGCAAAAAGCATTCGGCGGCGGGCTGAATCCTGTCTATCTTTATGGATCGCGTAGTTTCTACCGCCCTCACAAAGACCCTCTGCAAGACCAGCGGATCAAGGCCTACTATCAAAGCACACTGAAACCCAAGGACGGACGTGTGCTGATTTTCGACATTGGATACCGCGGCTCCGTGGGGGACATCTCCCTTTTGATGGACGGCTGTACGGTTGACAAAGTTTACTTTTGGGAGGGCAGGGGCAATGTGGCCAGAGACAAGGAACTCGGTTCCATGACATTCTCTCTGTTTGGTACAATTGGCAAAGAGAACGAGTGGTATTCATGCCTCGAAGGAGTTCTGTGTTCGCCTGAAGAGGCCACCGTAAATGATGTGGAATATGTCGACGGGCACTACATCCCCAGGCATTATTCACCCCATACTACAGTGGCACGGGAAATGAAAGAAGACGTATCATATGTACAGACGGAAGGTCTGGGCCTTACCGCCTCTTACCTGGAATTCTTCAAATCCGGCCTGATTGCAGAGGCCGGAGGCAAGATGAATGGATATCAATGCCTTATGGATCTTTACCTGGGTGGCAGGTGGCGATCTTCCAGGAGAATTCTAAAGAATATTTCCTTGACGGACCCTCAGTCAAAAGCATACAGGAGAACTTACTCTCTGGACAGGTATATCAATCGTTGTCTTTGGATTGACAACAGGGTCCTATATGCAGCCAAGGCCTCATTATTCAAGGTGTTGCACGCCTTTGGACGGATTTGACCGGAGGCAGCATAAAATCGGCGTCTCAGTTCAGCTGCCGGACCAGGCGGACGGAGCAGCCGACGTGGCGGCCCAATTTTTTATCATATACAAGGCCGTAGTCAAGATTCTCATGATCATCGCAGAAAAACGCAAACCATCTACAATCTCACTGTTCTGAACCGTCAAGTGATAGTAATCGTCATCGAGCATTATGGCTGAGAGACTATACTGTTCTTCTTCCGTCGGAAGAGGCTCGATATGGAAACCAGAAGGAGCTCCGAGAGCATCGCTATGCCGCGCAAGTAGTTCTATCTGGATGGGATATTCCTCCTTTGGATCCGTAAACCGGTATAGTTCATATTTATACTCACCTTCAAAGATGAATCTCCAAAAGGCTTCCACAAACGCTGGTGTCAGTTTCTCAACAACGACGATCATATCAATGTCGTCCGTCGCCCTAGCCCTCATACGGCTTCCAGCGAGAACGGCGTCACAGGCTGTTCCGCCAATAACAACATAACAGTCTTGAAATGCAGCGAACGCTTCTTTGCATTTCTCTACTCCGTAGACCATATTGCATTTATCATTAATTCGATTTCTTTTTGGACACGCTCGTCCTTATTCTCTTGAAGGGACAGGGCGAGGGACAATCTATCCACCCACGGGCCACCCCCGATGGGTGGATACTTCCATACCTCGATCCTATATCTTCCGTCTTCAAGGCCGATATCCTCTGGAACGAGATTCCGCTCCAAGACCAATGTCTGCATCTCCTCAGGATTTAAGTGTGAGTAATGCGCCAACGCATTGATCCCGCCAATAAGACCGGAACCATCGAAGGCATCATAATAACGTACTGTCAAAATAGGAGACACTAAATAAGGCTGCGCCTTTTCCCAAAGATCCTTTCCAATAAACTTAAAATGAAGCACCTTCGTTTTCCCGAATCTATCGGAAAAACCCAGTCCGATATCTTCCAATGTAGTGACGGCTCGAGATACGGTGAGATAGGATTGCGGGACCAAAGAGCTGATCTCAGAGAGGGTTTTCCCGTCCAGGCTCTCAAACTGAAGATGGGAAAGAAGCAGATATTGCGCTACAGGAGTCAGCCTCTTTGCCCTAGTCCTATCTGACATCTTTTTCCCGGTGTACAAAAATGGGAGTCTCGCATAACCCTTGTCCGGCATTATGTAGAAAATTCCCCTTTCGGCATAACGAACCCTCTGGTAGCGAGGAGCACGGGGAAGGAGAAATACTATTGGCTTGGAGAAGAACGAATCCAGTCGATAAGCATAATGCTCCAGTTGTAAAGGAGTGACCTCTTTCCCTTGCTTTAAAGAAGGGACCATAAAATCTCTTCCGCCAAATGAGCATTCATAGTAATCAAATGTCCATTTTGCTTCAGCCCATAGCCCTTTTAACCTGGTCTTTTCTACCTGGTTCAGATCCAAGATATTACCATCAATGTCAACTCTCATTATCATTACTTTTTATATCGACCCATCAAACTTCGTCATCGAGCTCGGTTTGATGGAATCCACGATGTCAATGTAGGGCTTCATAGCTTTGTAGTCGGAGTGGCCGGTCCATTTCATCATCTCAGGCAGACTTGTTGTTGATCTGGCAACCGGCCTTGAGGTCCAGACGTTGTCCGTTGTTCTCCCCGTAAGCTCTCAGTTTGAAAGCGACATTTCTCTTGATCATCGCTGTCAGTCTGTGATCTTCAGAATAGATTTACTATCATTGAGTTCCGTCTGCATGGCTGCCCCGATCTCCCGAAGGGAAAGCCTGACGTTCTGCATCCGTGAATAGAAGACATTGAACTCCGGCAGCTCGTGCAGATACCTCACATAATCGAGGATGGTCGCATCCAACTTGCCGTAAAAGTATCCGTACACGAGGTCGGCAACGACCCTTTTCTGGTTCACCACCTGGGCCGACACTTCAGTACGTTGCCAATATTGGTAAGGATTTCGCCCCTGTAGGCATCCAGACCGCTGTCCACGTCGGCCTGGACGTACTCCGAGAGCGAACAGTTGATAAAGGTAACTGCCAAAGAGGTGTCAACCCGGTCCAGCGTGTCTGCGAGGATGGCGAGGTGGAGACACATCGATGTTGAATCGATGGTGTCATACAGATCCTGATACTCCATCAGGCTCCGGTATGTCCCGTCCATCTTCCCGACAATCTGCTCGGCGAGAAGGCGTGCAGTCTTGTGCCGCTTGTGTGCGTCAATCCATCCGTCCACTCCGAAGGTCAGAAGGATACCAAGAAGGGTCGCCAGAAAGCCGGGAATAAATGCTTTAAGGAAGGACTTTGTGGATTGTTTCATACATGCATTATTATAAGTTTGCAAAATTACGAAAAACCGCCGAATATTCATTCTGGCATTTTTCGTACCTTTGTTTCCCTTACAGCATAAGACTATGTTCAACAAACACGATATCGCCCGCGACGCCTGCCAGCTCTTCGGCGCCCAGGCCAAGAGAGGCTACGACTGGTGGTGGCACTCCTTCACCGCACACGACGCAGAGACTGGCGAGGCCAAGCCATTTTTCATCGAATTCTTCCTGTGCAATCCAGCACTGGGCGGAGATGAACCCTTATTCGGACAAATCCCCGGGAGGCCTCAGAAGCCGTCCTACCTGATGGTTAAGGCCGGAGCCTGGGGCGAAGACGCCGCACAACTCCACCGCTTCTGGGGCTGGAACCGCATCAAGGTGGGCTGGGACGTTCCCTTCAGCGTGGAGGCTGATGATTGCTTTCTCACCGAAGAACGCACCCATGGCCACGTGAAGGTGACAGACTCGGCGAACCATCCTGAATGGATGTGCCAGGACGGCGAGATGTCATGGGACCTCAAAATCCGCAAGATCACAGCATTCAATGTAGGTTTCGGGGCCGATGAAGTGTTCAGACACGCCGAGGCCTTCGAAATGTTCTGGCATGCAGAAGGAATGAAGAGCGAGTTCGAAGGGGAGGTCATCTGGAACGGGCGCCGCTATGTGGTACGCCCGGAAGACTGCTACGGCTATGCCGACAAGAACTGGGGCAAGGATTTCACGAGCCCGTGGGTCTGGCTGTCCTCCAACAACCTCACCAGCGAGATAACGGGCAAGAAACTCACTGACAGCGTGTTCGATATCGGTGGAGGCAGACCGAAAGTCGGCCGCGTTGCCCTTCCGCGCAAGCTCCTGTCAGCCTTCTGGTATGAAGGAAAGCCCTTCGAGTTCAACTTCTCCAAGGCATGGACCGCCGTCCACACTGAGTTCGACTGCAAGGAGACGGATACTCAGATCATCTGGCACGTGGAGCAGCGCTCCCTTTCCGGCAGGATGGTGACAGACATCACCTGCGAGAAGAAGGACATGCTTCTGGTGAATTATGAGGCCCCGGACGGCGCCAAACGGCACAAGCGCCTCTGGAACGGCGGCAATGGCCGGGGAACCGTGCAGCTGTTTGACCTGAAGGGAAAACTCATCGACCGTATCCACGCTGAAAACGTAGGCTGTGAATACGGTGAGTACTGTTAGACCTCCCGTTGGATTATTGTTAATTATTGCCTAAATTTGGGTGATGAACGCAATTCTTTCAATGTCACTTATCATGATGCTCTGGCAGCACATCGCAGGCACGGGCAAGGCTCCTTATGAGGTGGAGAGTTTCCGTACACCGGGAGGAAAGCAGGTGGAAATCACCCTTATCAAGCACGGCTCCCTGGCCATCAGCTTCGAGGGTTTCTGGATTCAGGTCGATCCGGTGACCGAATACGGCAAGCACACCGACTACGCCACCGAATTTCCCAAGGCGGACGTGATCCTGGTGACCCACGAGCATGGTGACCACCTCGATCCTTCGGCAATAGAGGCCCTGCGCGGCCCTCAGACCCAGATTTACCTCAACCAATGGGCATGGTCGCAACTCGGCGCCGGAGAGGTTATGAGCAACGGCGACAAGCGTGAACTCCACCCGGACATCTCCGTGGAGGCCGTCCCGGCATACAATACCACACCCGGCAGGGAGAAATTCCATCCAAAGGGGCATGGCAACGGCTACATCTTAACAATAGACGGGCTTCGCATCTATATTGCCGGCGACACCGAGGACATCCCAGAGCTTGCCGACATCAAGGACATTGACATCGCCTTCCTCCCTGTCAATCAGCCATATACAATGACTCCCGACCAGTGCGTCAAAGCGGCTCGCACAATAGCGCCCAAGGTGCTGATCCCTTATCATTTCTCCGGGACAGACCTCTCAAAGCTCCCGCAGCGCCTGCCCGGCATACGCGTTCTCCTGCGAAAGATGCAATAAAACTTATACAAATGAAAAAGACAATTATCGCGCTTATGGCGGGACTGATGCTCCTGCCCGCATGCAGCAGCAACCAGCCTGCCAAATCACAGCTGAGAGTTCTGTCCCACCGTGGACTGAGGACATCCGGTACCGAATTCGTGACCGATGAGAACACGCTCGACGCACTCGCCAGGGCTCAGGAGAAGAAAGTGGACGGCTGTGAATTCGATGTGCACATGACTGCGGACGGGGAACTCGTCATACGCCACGATGCCAAGATAGACGCTACCCTCAACTGCCAGAAGAGCAACTTTGAAGACATAAGAGCCTACCGTCTGCCTCACGGCAACCAGATCCCCACTCTCCACGAGTGGCTGGTCCAAGCCAAGGAAACTCCCGAAGTGCTCCAGTTCTTGGAAATCAAAGCCCATGCAACTCAGGAGATTGAGAATGTGGTGGTAGCCAAGTGTCTGGAAGAAGTGAAGGCCCTGGACATGCTGGACCAGATGTATTTCCTGTCATTCAAGCCGGAGACTCTCGACGAGGTCCTGCGCCTGGAGCCCAAGGCTCGGGCTATGCTGAATTCCAGCAGCCTGCATCATTCCCTGCCCCCGGCAGAGGTAGAAAAGAGAGGATTCTACGCCGCATCGTACGGAGTAGAAACGTTCCTCAATCACCCCGAGTGGGCGGCAGAGTTCCATGAGAGGGGCATCGAGACCTTCATGTGGATGGTTAACAGCCCTTACCTCAAGGATATAGCCGAGAGGCTCGGAGTCGATTGGGTCACAACCGACTACTACGACATTATTGGCAACTAATAAACCCTACTCCTTCGGATAAGCGTCGGGGTCAAGCCTTCCACGGTAGCTGATGTCTTCGCGGTTGCGGCAGCGGACATGGATATCCGCCTCGCCGCCATCGAAAATTGTCAGCGTATAGATGATGAAATCTTCATCGTTATCGGTGGAGAGGACTATCGTGCGGCGGCCCTTCCGGCTGAAGTCTTCGGTGTATTCTTCGATATCATCTTCAAACACCAGCGACTTACCGCCTCCGTAGGGTACCCTGTAGGCCACACCGAAGTAAGGGAGGTGAGAGTCAATCTTGCTGCCGTCCACCGTCAAGGAATAGTAATCGGTAATGGTCTTACCGCTCCCCCGACGCGGCAGCATGTAATCAATAATGATTCTGTACTGGCGCGCATCAAGCCTCTGCTGTACCAGAGCGGCCACGCGCGCCTCTTCCGCCTGCCGCTCCTCAGAGCTCCTTCGAAGCGAGCCACATCCGGAAACAAGCAGTACGGCCAGCAACGGCAAAAGGAATTTTACATAACGCATCATGTTCCAAAGATATGAATTTTTTCTTATCTTGCAGAAGATTCTTGAATATGGCTGTCAACGAAACTGTTTTGCTTGACCTCGACCAAGTGGTCGAGAACAAGTTCGGGAAAGGAAAGGTTCCGCACTTCGTAGTGTCCTGGCTTAAGA
Source organism: Bacteroidales bacterium (assembly GCA_017634595.1). Taxonomy (GTDB): domain Bacteria; phylum Bacteroidota; class Bacteroidia; order Bacteroidales; family UBA932; genus Cryptobacteroides. Next base: position 17,893 of record JAGBNC010000032.1, on the reverse strand, counting down.
AATTCATACATCAGGATCACCTCAACGGCTGCTTGCGCCAAGGATACCTTGGTGTGGAGTTCGCCGAGAAAGCCCTTGAATACTACGATGCCCACATAAGCGTGGAAGGGCTGGAGAATATTCCCGACGACGGCCGATATACCTTCGCTTCCAACCACCCCCTGGGCGGCATTGACGCGCTTGCCGTGATAGCCAACATAGGCCGGAAGTTCAACGGCAACATAGTCATTCCCGCCAACGATATTCTGATGGCGCTCAAGCCCGTTGCAGAATACACCGTACCAATCAACAAGTTCGGCGGCCAGGGCCATAACCTGCCGGCACTCTTGAACGACGCTTTCCAATCTGACCGCCAGATGATTATTTTCCCTGCCGGCCTGTGCTCCCGCAAAATCGACGGAATAGTCCAGGACCTGCCATGGAAAAAGACCTTTATCACCAAGAGCCGCATGACAGGGCGCGACATAGTGCCCGTGTGGTTCAGCGGCCAGAATTCGAAACGTTTCTATCGCCTGGACAAACTACGTAACTTCCTTAAACTGAAGTTAAACATAGCCATGCTCACGCTCCCTGACGAGCTGTACAAGAGCCAGCACAAGTCTTATTCTCTGGTATTCGGCAAGCCTATTCCCTGGCAGACTTTTACCGCAGACAAGAAAGACAACGAATGGGCCGCGTGGGTACGCGAACAAGTGTACGCACTCCAAAAATGAACGCTGAACCTATCCTACCCCCTGTTGAAACCGGATTGCTGAAGGCTGAACTGAACGAAAAGTGTTTCCTTCGCGATACCAACCATTCTGGCAACCAGCTTTACATTGTTGACAATCAATGCGCGCCCAATGTCCTGAAAGAAATCGGGCGCCTGAGGGAAATTGCCTTCCGTGACGGAGGAGGAGGCACAGGCAAGGAAACCGACCTTGACCATTTCGACCTTGACCCGGCATTCGGATACAAGCAGCTGGTGCTGTGGGATCCGGAGTCAGAGTGCATAGTGGGCGGATACCGCTTCGTCCCGTGCGACGAAGTGCTGTACGACCGCTTCGGCCAGCCCCTGATGCCTTCTTCGCACATTTTCCATTTCACCCGCCACTTCATCAACGGGGACTTCCAGCGCACCATTGAGCTGAGCCGCTCGTTCATACGCCCTGAGTACCAGAGCACCGAGCTCGGCACCAAGAGCCTCTATGCGCTGGACAACCTGATGGACGGCCTGGGAGCCCTCATATCACTGTACGAAGGACGTATGGAGTACTTCTTCGGCAAGATGACCATTTATCCGTCATTCCCCGAAAAAGCCCTTCAGATGCTGATGTACTTCCTGCGCAAGCACTTCGGGAGCTGGTGGACCGACCTGAACAACATGACTGGACGTCTGGTGGTGCCAAAGCATCCGATACCTGTCAAATTCTCCCGCGAATGGAGCAAAGTGTTCACCGAAGACAACTTCCGCGACGACTATATCATACTCAAACGCGAGATCCGCAAGCTGGGCGCAAACATACCTCCCCTGGTGAACACCTATATGAACCTCTCGCCCACGATGAAGAGTTTCGGGGCCGGTATCAACGATGAATTCGGCAATGTCATAGAGGCAGGAATACTGATTCGCTTCGAAGACATTCATCCCGACAAGCTCACTCGCCACCTGCTGCTGAAGCCCGCCAAGCTGCTTTCTGAAATAAGCAGCAAAGTACTGAAAAGCACTTTAAAGAAATCTTAGCTCATGCCCCTCTGGCGCTTGATGGTTTCGTAGGCTTCCTGTACCTTGCGGAACTTCTCGGCCGCCGCTTTCTGCACCTCAGGGCCCAAGGTCGCCACTTTGTCGGGATGGTTCTTCATGGCCATGCGCCGGTAAGCAGCCTTGACCTCGTCGTTGGTGGCGGAAGGGGATATTTCAAGCACAGAATAAGCAGAATCGGCCTCCTTGTAGAACATGGCTATTATAGATGCTGCATCGGAAGACGTCAGCCCTATCACACCGGCTATAGCTTCAAGCACATCCTTCTCCGATTTGGAGAAATCCCCGTCGGCAACCGCTATCCTGGTCAGATAGTCGAAAAGCTGCATGCGCTGCGAGTAGTTCATGTTGCGGGCTATCTGCGGCCCGACCGAATAGATGTTGACCTGCTGGCTGTTGAGGGACTCCAGAATGCGTACGGCTTCGCCTACCGCACTATCGCCGAAGTTGTTGCGGATGAAGCTCTTGACATAATCAAGCTCCGCAGGATGAGTACGTCCGTCGGCTTTGATGACCGCCGACGACAGCACCAGCAGGCTCACGAAGAAACTGTTGCGCTGCTCCGTGGCGGAGTAGCCGCCGGGGCGGCTGTACTGACGGGGCCCCGAGGACTGTCCGGAGGACTGCCCTCCCGCTCCCGGGAGCTGCCGTGACATATCTACAACCGTATCAATGGCAGAACCGAGGAAAAAACCCAGCAGCGCACCAATCGGCCCCCAGGACACCCATCCCAGAAAACCCACTAACCATTTAGCTGATCCCATACACCCGCCTGACCGCAAAATTCAGTCCGTGCCGTTTGGGCTGACATTATGTCATCTTTATGTTGCCCAATTCGGACTAAATGCGTAACTTTGAGCGATGAAAGGAAAAATGACAGCGTACCTTGCCGCGCTGACCACGATAACACTATGGGGCCTGTCCTACATTTGGGCCGACAGACTACTTGACCAGGGGATTCCCGTTGAATTTTTCGTTCCTGCTAGGTCTCTTGCAGCAGGCGTTTTATTGTTCTGCATCAACAAGATAGCCCGGAAGGACATGCGCATACGCCGCAAGGACTGGGTGAAGTTCCTGCTGCTTGCGCTCTGCATGCCGTTCATCTACTTCGTAGCTGAGACTTACGGCCTGTATCTTACCGAATCGCCCACCATCACGGCCCTCGTAGTGGCCACCAACCCCATCTTTGCCATGATCGTGGGCATGCTCATTTTCAAGGAGAAATTCAGCCCCCTGAACATAGCGGGAGTATTCATAGCACTCGGAGGCCTCTGGCTGGTCAGCTGGACCAACGGCAGCACCGGACAGTACTTCATCTGGGGCATACTTATCCTGTTCATAGCCGTCATCTCCGAGGTCAGCCAGATAGCTTTTACCAAGTCGCTGTCCGACACCTACGCACCCTCGGTGATAGTCATGTACCAGTTCCTTTTCGGGGCCGTGTACTTCCTGCCGCTCTTCCTCACCAAGGGCATCAAGGACTTCCAGCCTTCGCTCTACCTGGGCTGGAGCGTCATCTATCCTACGCTGGCGCTCGCCCTCCTGTGCAGCGCCACTGCATTCACCACCTGGGCGTACGCCATCAAGCACCTCGGGGTGGCCCACACAAGCGTATTCCTGGCACTGTCGCCGCTCATGACGGCGTTTTTCGCTTTCCTCTTCGGCGAAGAGACACTTACCACCATCCAATGGACCGGCCTCGCGATAGGCATGGCCGGCATCTACCTTACTCAAATAGTAACTACGCAAAAGAAAAACAATGATACTGAACGTTCACTCAGAGACCTCCAGGCTGCGGGAAGTAGTGCTGGGGCTCCCGAACTCTATCGGCCCGGTGCCGAAACTGAGCGAGACATTTGACGCAAAGTCATACGAATCCGTACTGCGCGGAGTATATCCTAAAGAGAAGGACATCGAGAGGGAAATGAATGCCTTCGAGGCCGTATTGCTCAAATACGGCGTCAAGGTGTACCGCCCCGAACCGGTCAAGAACTGCAACCAGATCTTTTCCCGCGACGTGGGCTTCGTGATTGACGATAAAATCATCATTTCCAATATCATACCAGACCGCCAGGAGGAGATTGACGCCTACGACAAGATATACCGCGACATCCATTACAAGCAGATTTACAACCTGCCTGAGGCGGTGCACGTGGAAGGCGGCGACGTGGTCCTGTACAACGGAGTCATTTTCCTCGGACAGTACGCCTTCGAGGACTACAGCGAAGTCAAGACCGCCCGCACCAACCGCCTGGCGCTGGACTACTTGAGGATGATTTTCCCCGACAAGACCATCATCCCCCTCAACCTGCGCAAGAGCGACACTAACCCGCGCGAGGGCATCCTGCACCTGGACTGCACCTTCATGCCCGTGGGCCGCGACAAGGCCATCATCTACCGCGACGGATTCCTCAACCCCCGCGATGCCGAGCACCTTGTGAACATGTTCGGCAAGGACAATGTCTTCGAGATCACTCAGGATGAAATGTACTGGATGAACTCCAACATCTTCTCCATTTCAGAAGATGTGGTAGTAATCGAAGAGAACTTCACACGCCTGGGCGAGCACCTCAAGAATGTCTGGGGGATGACGGTCGAGACTGTCCCCTATCGTGAGATTTCCAAGATGGGAGGCCTTCTGCGCTGCTCCACACTGCCACTTAGAAGAGACTGATTATGAGCAAACTAGCGATGATAGCATTCGGCGGCAACGCGCTGCTGCGAGCCGGCGAGAAAGGCACTTACGAGCAGCAGCTGGCCAATGTCGAGAGGACTTGCGCGAGCCTTTCCAAGTTGCTTGACAAGGGCTACGACCTGGTAATAGGGCACGGCAACGGCCCACAGGTGGGCAATGCGCTGCTGCGCCACGAGGCCGGCAAGCAACAGTTCGGGCTGGAGAGCATGCCCATGGACTTCTGCGGCGCCGAGACCCAGGGCTCGATAGCATATATGATCGAGACCGGCATGGAAAAGGTGTTGCGCCGCTCAGGACTTGACCGCAGAGTAGTGTCGCTGGTAACCCGAGTGGAAGTCAGCCCCGACGACCCCATGTTCCAGCATCCCAGCAAGCCTGTAGGCCCGTACTACAGCCGCGAGGAGGCTCTTTCACGCCCCGGAGAGTGGAGGGAAGATGCTGCCGGACGCGGCTGGCGAAAAGTAGTAGCATCGCCCAAGCCCATAAGGATCAACAATATAGAGCTCGTGGAGCGGCTTGCGCGTGAAGGCAACATAGTGGTGACGGTAGGTGGCGGCGGCATCCCTGTGGTAGCCCACGGCGACGGATACCGCGGAGTGGAGGCAGTCATAGACAAAGACCTGGCCAGCGCCCTGGCCGCCGTCAACATGCATGCCGACGAACTGTACATCCTCACCGACGTGCCCAAGGTGTACATCAACTTCCGCAAGCCTGGCGAGAAAGCGCTGGACAGCATGACACTTGCCCAGGCACGCGAGTACCTGGAGCAGGGGCAGTTCGGCGAAGGCTCCATGGCCCCCAAGGTAAGGGCGGGAGTGATGTTTGTAGAGAAAACCGGCGGCAAATGCGTCATAACAGAGGCCGGAAGCCTTGGCGATGCCTCCTGCGGCACAGAGATAATTCCTTAACAATAAACAATATGGCATTCAACCTTAAGAACCGCAGCTTCCTTAAGCTGCTGGATTTCACCCCAAGAGAGATAGAATTCCTGCTGGACCTTGCGGCCGACCTCAAGAAGGCCAAATACGCCGGCACCGAGCAGCCCCGCATGGTGGGCAAGAACATCGCGCTCATCTTCGAGAAGACCTCCACACGCACCCGCTGCGCCTTTGAAGTGGCCGCACACGACCAAGGTGCACACGTGACCTACCTCGGCCCCACCGGCTCACAGATAGGCGTGAAAGAGTCTATGAAAGATACTGCTAGAGTGCTCGGACGCATGTACGACGGCATCGAGTACCGCGGCTTCGCCCAGGCTACAGTGGAAGATCTGGCCAAGTACTCCGGCGTGCCCGTGTGGAACGGCCTCACCAACGAATTCCACCCCACTCAGATCCTTGCCGACTTCCTCACCATGCGCGAGCATGCGGGCAAGCCCCTCAAGGAGGTCAAGTATGCTTATCTCGGCGACGCCCGCTTCAATATGGGCAACTCGCTGCTGGTTGGCGGCGCCAAGATGGGCATGGACGTGCGCATCGTGGCCCCCAAGGCACTGCAGCCCGCTGCCGGACTGGTGGAAGAGTGCCGCAAGATTGCTGCCCAGACAGGAGCACGCATTACCGTCACCGACAACGTGGACGAAGGCGTCAAGGGCTGCGATTTCATCTACACCGATGTGTGGGTATCAATGGGTGAGCCTGCCGAAGTGTGGAAGGAGAGAATAGCCCTGCTGAAGCCTTATCAGGTAAACGCAGAACTGATGCGCCGCACCGGCAACCCCGCCTGCAAGTTTATGCACTGTCTGCCTTCTTATCACAATCTGGAGACCCAGGTGGGAAGGGATGTGCATGAGAAGTTCGGGCTTGATGGCGTAGAAGTCACCGAGGATGTATTCGAGAGCCCCGCCAGCATCGTGTTCGATGAGGCGGAGAACCGTATGCATACTATCAAGGCCGTAATGGTGGCAACTTTAGGGGACTAGCCCCTGGAGTCAATCCATATCCATTTCAGCAAACAGCCACTCGGCGTGTCCTATTTCCTTGATAACGAAGAGGAGGTAGCGCACGTCGAGTGAAATGTTTCTGCAGTAGTCGGGATCGAACTGGAGATCACTCATAGTCCCCTCCCATACGCGGTCGAAGTTGATACCCACCAACTTGCCGTCGGCATTGAGCACAGGGCTTCCTGAATTGCCTCCGGTAGTATGATTGGTAGCCAGGAAGCACACCGGCTGCGCCTCATGGCCTCCGGCAGCGTAGATATCTCTGAGCACCTGAGGAATATTGTAGTCAAAGATATCGGGATTGTCCTTCTCCATGATGCCTTTCAGCGTAGATACCGGAGAATAATAGACAGCATCGGCCGGGCTGTAGCCCGCCACCTTACCATAGGCTACACGGAGCGTAAGATTGGCATCGGGATAGAAATCGCGCTCCGGCTCAAACTCCATCTGCGCCTTCATATACAGGCGGTTAGCAGTCTTGATCTCTTTGTTTATGCTGTCGAGCACCGGCATTATGTCGGAGTTCATCCAGTCGGAGAAAGCCTTGTAGAGCAGGTAGGCGGGATCGGACTCCACCCGTAGCATATCACCTTTCCCAAGGGAAGCAACAGCATCCCTGTCTGTAAAGATGGTACGGGAGTAAATATCTTGGACAAGAGCATCCACTGAACCGCACTCGGAGAGCCGCGACTTGAAATACTCGGGCTGAAAGTCCAGAGGCATATTGGTGCGGAAGGCCTCAAGCATAGCCGCCAGGCTTTCCCTGTCTATAGGTTCGTAATAGTCTTTGAAGAAGTTCTTCACCATGGGTCCGGCATCCCGGCCCCTCTCCAGCAGGCCATGCACATGCCAGGCAAGCGACAGCAGTTCCATGCTGCGTACTGTCTCATTGAAGTACTCATAGGCCAGATAATAAGGCTCTCTGCGACCATACAGAGCGCCCAGGCGCTCCACCAGGCCGTCATACGGGCCGCCCGCCGCCCATGCACTGAAGCGTTTCTCGTAGGCCTGCTTGGCCGCTACAGTCCCAAGCCTGGCCACCCCGCGCGACTCTCCCTGCCACTTCTTCCAGGCATTGGACACGCTTGCGTTCTTGGCTGAATACTGTATGCGTACCGCCTGGCTCTGGGACATGTACTTGCGCTGAATATCCAAGCGCTTGGTACGAAGAGCTATTTTCTGCGGATCTGACACCTCGCCTATGTACCGGACTTCCTCGGAATGCACGTACTCGCGCGTACTGCCGGGGCATCCATAAACAAAGGTAAAATCGCCTTCCTTCACCCCCGCACGAGAAATGCTGAAGTACTTCTTGGGACGGTACGGCACATTGTCGGGAGAATAATCGGCAGGATTGCCATCAGCATCGGCATATATGCGAAAGATGGAGAAATCACCGGTGTGGCGGGGCCACATCCAGTTGTCGGTGTCGCCGCCGAACTTGCCTATCGACGAGGGCGGTGCACCCACCAGACGCACGTCGCGGTAGATACGATACACAAAAAGATAATACTTATTGGCATGGTAAAGGGCTTCGACAGAGGCCCTTAGGCCTTTGGCGGGCACGGACACTTCCTTCTCCAGCCTCCGGGCATTGGCCGTAGCCACTGAATCCCGCGCTTCCTCTCCCATCGATGGCTCCCAGCCATAGAGCACCACATCCGTCACATCTTCCATGCGTTCCAGGAAACTTACCGTAAGTCCGGGATTGGGGAGCTCTTCATCCCTGGACATGGCCCAGAAGCCATCCTTCAGATAATCGTGCTCCACGCTGCTGTGACGCTGTATGTAGCTATAGCCGCAGTGATGATTGGTAAACAAGAGCCCCTGGGGCGACACCAGTTCTCCGGTGCAGCCGGAGCCGAAAAGCACCACGGCGTCCTTGAGAGAGGCCTTGTTGACACTATAGATATCTTCGGCGCTCAGGCGGCAGCCCTTGGCTCCCATGTCGTCGATACGGCGTGCGATAAGGTTGGGCAGCCACATGCCTTCATCGGCAAGCAGCGGCAGTGCGGCGCACAGCGCCAGCAGAAGCATACTGAATCTCTTCATTACTAATACAAATTATACCATGGAATAAGCTCCGGGGTGCCCTGAAGCATATTCCGCTGAGCGTCATCAAGGTACTCGCTCTCCACAGCCATGCGGAACATGTAGTAGTTCCACCATTCCGGCTGCAGGCTCACGTATCCGCCCGCACCCCGGCAGGTACCGAAGCTGTTCTCCGCCACCCATTTTTCCACACTGCCGTCAGCACGTACTGCCGCTCCGCACATAGCCATGGCGTGGGCGGAGCTGATATCGCGGCTCAGGAAAGCCTGCTGCTTGTCCATCCAACGGCGGTCAGACAGGCGGGTATCATACACGCCTTCACGCATGAGGGCGTCACGTGACGTATCGCAGGTGAAATAGAAGCGCTTGCCTGCTGCAAGACATCTCAAACCTATGGCCTCCAGTTCACTTGCAGGCAGGTTGAGGAAAGTCCATTCGGGAGCATCGGCAGCGCTGCGCGAATCTTCTACACGGTACATCTTGTACCAGGGACGGGAGGGGTCGTTCATGAGCATGACATAGCGCCCGTCAAGCCCGCTCAGGCCCAGAGAGTCACGGAATGAAGCGGGAGTGAAACGCTCACCGCGGTAGTAGAATGCGGAAGGAGGAGTGCCGAGAGCCTGCTGCAGAAGCTTATACACCTCGCCCAGAGCTTCAGCGCGAAGCGCCTCAGGCTCAGAGCATTCACGCAGGCGAAGGCCATAAGAGCGCAGCATGGTCCGGAGCGTCTGGCGCAGGGTCTCCGAATCGTAAGAGTCGGGCGTTTCGCTCATGGCCGACTCCGGTACAATTCCGTACTTGCCAATGAGGTAAACGGCGTTCATGAACTGTCCTCCGTCCCATGTAGGACGGCTGAATATGCTGCTGTTGTAGCGGCTGTCGAGTGCCTCCTTCCTATGTTCCCACACCCTCACCAGGAAGAGGTTGGCCTTCTCCAGCATATCGTAGAAATAGGCGTAAGCGGTGCTGAAACGATGTTCGCCCCGCAGCACATTGGCAGTAGAGAAGTACCAGCAACGGCCTGAACTGCCCTGGTCGGTGATGCCGGAAGAGCGAAGGAAATAGCTTAGACCGCTGGTATCAGCCGCGGCAGCTCCGCCTGCTGACAGAAGCCGATGCCTGGCAGCTGCGTCAAGACCGGGCCCGGGCCCCGATGCAGCAGAAGCGAAGCTCGCCACATCAGGCATGGCCGGACTAAGCGAAGAAGGCTCGAGGAACGGTGGCCGGCGGCTTCCCATAAGGGGTTCGAATTTGAAATCAGGCCCCCGGCGCTGCTCGAATTCCTGCCTCACGCGGGCAAGCGCTGCAGCATCGGTAAGCAGCTCGTAAGCCGAGAGATACAACACTCTGGCAGCGCCCAGGGCACCCTTGGTACCCATCGTAGTGCCTCCAGAGGCCACCTGCTGCCAGCTGTGCCCCACTCCACCTGGAGTAAAACAGGCGTAGCGGAAACTGCCGGTAGGCACTGCCCAGGTGACATTGCCCACGTCGCTGGACACATAGGCCTCGTATCCCTCGTCGGCAGGGGGAACCACCACCGACAGGCGGTCAATCAATTCGGCAGAGACTCCGGATTCGGCAGCGACGGCGCGGGCAAATTCCATCTCGCGGGCATCGAGTTTTATGCCGCCCACGGCCTCCAGATTGCGTCCCACCAGCTCAGCCATGGCATCGTTGGGCAGGCGCTCATAATTGCCCGACAGCAGTTCGTAATCCATAGTTGTGCCTGTACCCATGGCCGCTCCGCGTGCAGCTTCGAGAGCCCTCTCCAGAAGCTCTCCCACCACTTTGCGCGACGGGCTGCGGAAGTAATACTTGACACTGGCCTTGTCGGGCACCACATTGGGGGCCTTGCCTCCGTCGGTTATCACATAGTGTATGCGCGAGGTCTGAGGCACATGCTCACGCATGAGGTTGATCATATAGTCGAAGGCCTCTACCGCATCGAGGGCGGAGCGCCCTTCCTCCGGAGCTCCGGAAGCATGGGACGAACGGCCATGGAATGTAAACTGTACCTGCACGTTGGCAAGTCCGCTGGCACGGTTGACAGTGTTGCGCGTGTCGGGATGCCAGTCCAGCATTGCGTCCAGGCCTTCAAACACGCCTTCGCGCATCATGTATGCCTTGCCGCCGCCACCTTCCTCGGCAGGACATCCGAAGAGCTTGATGGTACCTTTGCCGCCGGAAGCTATCCATTTGGAGACCGCCACGGCGCCGGCCACCGAGCCGGTGCCGAGCAGGTTGTGGCCGCAGCCATGGCCGTTTGCGTCCTCAATCAGAGGCTTGCGGTAGGGAACCGTATCCTGCGACATGCCGGCCAGAGCGTCATATTCGGCCATTATGCCGATTACCGGTGATCCGCTGCCGTAGGTGGCTACGAATGCCGTAGGGATGCCTGCAGCGCAACGCTCTACGCTGAATCCCTGGCTCTCCAGGAAGGAGGCCCATTGTTCGGCGCTGCGTACTTCCTTGTAGGCAGTCTCGGCGTAATTCCAAATGCGTTTCTGCAGGGAGTCGTAAAGGTGGAAGCTGCGGTCAAGGTAGCTTAGTCCAGCTGCCGGGCTGTTCTTCTGCCGCCGTATGCCGTAAGCATCAGAGGCAGTGTAAACAGTCAGGCCCAGAACAAGCGCCAGAGGCAGTATATATTTAGTAATCTTCATATTTCATCTATATTCCCGCCGTCGGGGTATGGGCCTGGGGCCCTTTTCCCTGGTTTTATGGGCCCCTGGGCCCACACCCCGACGGCGGATTATTGCCGATTGACTGTCAGCCAGCCGCGGGCGACACTGAATCCCAGGATAGCCACCCCCACTAGCGCGCACACCCCCACAAACAACCATCCGAGGCCGCTTCCGAATGCAAGAGGCGACAAGCTCACAAGCGCTATTTCCACCGGGGCTATATACAAATACGCCATGGCATAGTCATCAAGACAGCCGCTCTTGGAATCAGGGTCGGTGATACGCAGCAGAGCGATACCCATTGCCATGGTGCCGGTAAACCAGCCCCAGGTAAAAATCGACTTCTCAAACGAATCTGTTTTATGTATTCGAGCACCAATCCAGAACACGTAGAGCAATGTCAATACAAGGCCTATCACAAGCAGCACCACCAGAGGGACCACGTAGCGTCCTACGATTTCAAGCCTTATGGAAGCCACGCCAAATGCCACAAGATAATCGGTAAAAGCACCGCTCAAGTGCCCCAGGATGGGTTTAGATATATGTTCATCGACCTTGACCTTGCTCAGCACCCACTTGAACAATATACCCACAATGAAGGCGCAACTGAACACAGGGAGCATGAGAGCGGGCCAAGCAAGCGCAATGAGCTTGGCCAGACCGTAGCCGCCCAGGGCGACCATGGCTATGATGGCAAAGTTGAAAGTCATGGAGTCCAGCGAGATAGCGGAGAATGACGCCATCCCCATGCTCTTACGCTTGTCAGGAGGGAGTATGCCGGTACGCAATTCCGGCGACAGGTTCTCGAAAGCGCAGATATACTTGGTCTTGCCATGGGCTGCGCCCCAGGAGATCAGCCACATGCCTATCACCACCGAGGCTATGATGCCCACGGTTGCGGATGTCATGGCCAGCGACTGCATCTCTTCTACTCCATAGGAAGCGAAAGACTCCCCTATTGCCGCGGCCGTGCCGTGACCGCCGCAGAATCCTGCCGGCATAGAAAGGCCCATGGCAGGGTTCACCGGCCAAACAAGGCTGAGCACCCACAGGCCCAAAGCACCACCCAAGGCCCACTGAAGCAGCATTCCCGCTTGCGAATAAGCCCACATGCGTCCAATCCTCGACCCACCGGAAGATGTGCCGCGCTCGGATGTGAACGGAATGCAGCTGAACACCAAAGCTATGAGTATGCCGGCGTATGTACCCATGTTGCCGCTAAGTGGCAGCCATCCCAGCACCTCAGGTCCAAGTACAAGGCCGAAAAGTCCGGCCAGCAGACTCGGGGGGATGAAAAAACGCTGGATTATGCGCACCTTGGAGCGCAGCAGCTTGCCAAGCAGCAACAACAGAGATATTATACCGACATCGATCAGCAGTGTCCAGGGGGTAAACATATCACACAAATATATAAAAAATCACACCTTTCGCTCAAAACGCCTGAACCGACGATCCGCCGAAGCATTGTACGAGCGTACGGCTTCCGGGGTGACGCCTCTGTCCATAAGGCGGCGTGCGGCGCGGAACTCCAGGCGTTCGAAGTGCTCCACCCTCCTGATAATACGGCGCAGGAGCACCGGATCCACCATCTTGCCGTCGTGCACTCTCTCGTACAAGCGGCGGGAGAGCAGGTTGGCCGCCCCCTGCACCGCCTCCGGGAGCTCCTCTCCCTCAAACACTGCTACAGCATAGCAGCACGGCGTATAGCCAGTAGCGCACCACAGAAGGCCCTTTTCGCCGGCCTGCGATGGGCATTCAATCACCAAGGACGATACGGTGGTAGAACGGGGTATGAAGTCATGCTCCAGGAGTCCGGTGGCGGGAGCGGTAGCCAGCGCATCGCGCCCGTCCCTCAGAAAAGAGCGCCCTGTCTTAAAGAAGAACTGCGGATCAAACTTGCCTGGAGGCTCGGTCAGATAGTCCATAGTCTTGTAGCGCTCATATCCCCTGCCCCTGCCGGGATCTCCGGCAAGCGAATAGTTGGTACGGAAAAGTATCCCGCCCGCAGGCACGTCGTAACGCACTACGGCATTGTCACCTACCTCGAAATACGCCGCTCCGCCCATGGGATCGGCCACCCCGAAATTGGTGCTGAGATTCATGGGACGCGGGAGCTCGGCAAGCAGTGCGGCAAAGTCATCCACGCTGCGGCAGCAAGCAAGGGCCCGTGCCATAGTCCGCCCCGCGCAGGTGTCGAATCCCAGCGAGTCGGGACGCATGTTATAGGACAGGTTGTTGATGATTGCAAACCCGGCCTCGTTGATGCCTGCATAGCATTTGGTATGCAGGGTGTCGGAAGTAGGGAAAAGGCCCGTATAAGCCAAAGGTCCCCCGCTGACGCGTACGATTATATTGTACGGGTCGGAGGCGTCACGCTGCTTCCACAACATCGGACGCCCTGTGGCAGACGCCCCGGCACTCACCACGGCTGTGGTGCAGGCGAACGACGCGGCAGGCAGCAGCACGGCAAGCAGTATGACCCACAGGCGCTTCATTTGCGTATCTTATAGCCGTAGTAGGCGTAGAACATGATCAGCAGATAGAAGGGCAGGCAGATCCAGTATGCGTTCTGTGCACCCACCCAGTCCTTCATGGCTCCAAAGAGCAGAGGGATCAGAGCGCCGCCGCCGATGGAGGCCACCAGCAGCGATGAGCCTTTCTTGGTAAACTTGCCAAGTTCCGTAATGGCAAGGGGCCAGATGGCAGGATACATGAGCGAGCAGGCGAAGCTCAGCAGCGCCACGCACCATACCGACACCTGCGGAGGAGTGAACACAATCAGCAGGGAGTCTATGACGGCAAGCCAGGTGCAGATGCGAAGTGCCTTGACCTGTGATATTACCTTCGGTATGCAGATAATGCCCACGACATATCCTGCGGCCATTCCGATTCCAGGCCAGATGGTATAGCTCTCGGGGTTGGGCAGCCCGAGCCCCTGGGCATAGTCAAGCACGGTAAGCAGCGCCAGGTTCTCCACGCCCACATACACAAACAGCGCGAGGGCTCCGAGCACCAGATGCGGGAACTGCCATATGCTGGTCTTGCCGGCGGCGTACGGGCAATCCTCGGGATTCTCCTCTCCCTCGGCCTTGATCTCCTCGAGGGGAGCGAAGAAAGTGATGATACCCAGCAGCACCACCACAGCGATGATGATGATCAGAGGCTTGTCAAGGTCCTGCAGGCCCACAGCCTCAATAGGCTTGCGGGTTACAGCGGCAATAAACACCGACGGCAATGCCAGGGCCATGGAATTGCATATACCCATTATGCTGATGCGTCGTGCAGCGCTGTCGATGGGGCCGAGTATGGTCACATAGGGATTGATGGCAGCCTGAAGCACAGTGTTCGCCGTGCCGCTGATGAAGCATGCCAGCAAGTAAAGGGCGAAGCTCTCCAAGCGCGCAGCCGGGATAAAGAGCCCGAAGGCCAGCGCAAACATGAAGAAACTCAGCGACATGGTGCGCTTGTAGCCTATCTTGCCGATGATCGACGAAGCAGGAAAGCTGAATACAAGGAACGCCAAGAACGTGGCAGCAATGACCAGATAACTCTGCGCCGAAGTCAAGTGGAGGTTATTCTCCAGAAATGGCACAAAGTAACCGTTGATACCCGTGGCAAAGCCCACGGTAAAGAACATCATCCCTATGAAAGCCAGGGGAACTATGTATTTCTTGTTGTCAGCCATTGTTGAGGTGATATTTGATAAGTCCTTCCATTGGGGCTTTGAGGATGACCCCCATCTTCATGCCGAATTCCTCGACGACAGGCTGGAGGAGAGACTTGAAATAGTAGGCAACGGAGCCAACTGCGTTGAAAGTATATTTCTGATAATCAGGGTAATGAGTAACTATCAACTTGAAGAACTGACGGAAGGCGTCGGTAACCAGGTCCGGGAAATACGGGTCGAAGTCCAGATGCTCGTTAATGAACTTGGCGTATTGGGCGCAGAAACGGTTGGGGAAGGGGCGGGTGTAGATAATGTCCAGAAGCTCGTCATTGTTGTGACCCAGTTCCTTACCCACCAGTTCATACACCTGGGGAGGCATGTTGCGGCGGATGTAATCGGTAATGAGACGCTTGCCAAGATTGCCACCCGAGCCCTCGTCGCCAAGTATGAAACCGCAGGAGTCCACGTTGAGGCCCTCGTTGCAGCCGTCATAGAGGCAGCTGTTTGCCCCGGTGCCGAGTATAGCGGCAAAGCCCGGCTCGTTCTGCAGGAGCGCACGGCAGGAGGCCAAGGTGTCCATTGCGATGAACACCTTGCCGGCCTTAGTGAACACTTCCCTAAGAGTTTTCTCCATGAAAGGATACTGAAGAGGCGTAACCCCGGCGCCGTAGAAGTAGATTTCGTCCACCAGCGAAGGGTCGAGCCCGTCCGGAAGATTAGCCCTGATATCGGCCACTATCTGAGTTCCTGTAATGTAGTTGGGATTGTATCCCTGGCTATAGAAGCCAATGCGGGTAGACCCGTCGCGGGACACGCATCCCCACTCTGTCTTGGTGGCCCCGCTATCTGCTATAAGTATCATATAAAAAACTCTTGATTCTACTTCCACAGTCCGTGAAGGTCAGGGATGTCGCCCAGGCCATAGCGGAACAGCACCACGCCCTCTGCTTTGGTGGAGTCGGCAAACATACGGCAGTCACGGAATATTTTTTCAGCACTCATAGGCACCACCAAGGTGCTGTCTGTATCTTCGTAGGTGGTAAGACCAGCCCATACTTTGGCAGGAGCGCCCTTGGTGGCGAAGTGGTCGGCGACCATCTTGGCCCAGGGGGCCCCACCCTTGCGATATGAGTCACAGTGGAAATAAATCATGGGCATAAGTATGTCCAGATACTGCCCCATCTGGGCAGGGTCCTGACCGTAATAATACTCGCTGTCGGGCTCAGGCATGAGTGCGGCAGAGAGGACAATATCAGGATTTGCGGCCTTGGTTGCCGCATTGATCTGACGGCAGAACTCAGTTACGCAACCGGTAGCCGTTATCTCCTCGGAAGGGTTGTGTTTGTGGGCTGTACCGCCGAAGCGTATATAATCGAGGTGAATTCCGTCCACGCCATAACCTACATACTTGACCGCACGCTCTATAACCTCGTCAAAATACTCCTGCTTGTAGCGGTTGAGGCTGTCGTCCACTGGGTTGATCCATTTGCCGTCTTTGTAGAAACACTGGAACCAGATATGGACCTTCATATCCTTGCTCTGAGCCTCCTTGATAAAGGCCAGGGTAGAATCTACGCCATGACGCTCAAACGCCACCTCATGCAGAATAATATTCTTGATGTCCTTCGATGCGAGGGTGTCGAGGTTGACCTCGTTCATAAATTTGGACCAAAGCCAGATACCGTTGAAATTGGGTTCGGCCACAGGCTTGCAAGAGACAAGGCCCAAGGCAAGGGCCAATATAATAGTGATATACCTTTTCATATTCGTAAGCTCCTAGAACTCAAGCTCATAATAACGGCCATTGAAGGTCTCCATGCCTTTCCATGTTGGAGTTCCGAAGGTGGAGTTGTTGTTGGAAGGATCGGCGATCCACCACTTTCCGTCAGCGTAGATTTCAGGAATCACATGACCGATGACATGAGAATAATGGCACTGGCCATGCAGATAACGGGCCGGAATGCCGGCGGCGCGGCACATTGCGAGCGTAGCGTGAGTGAGATCACAGCAGTTACCTCCCTTGGCGTTGATAGTACCCACTGCGCCTTTCTTGGTGTTCATGTAATCTTCCCATTCCCATTCGTCACG
Organism: Bacteroidales bacterium; assembly: GCA_017634595.1. GTDB lineage: Bacteria > Bacteroidota > Bacteroidia > Bacteroidales > UBA932 > Cryptobacteroides. The sequence goes on along the minus strand of JAGBNC010000032.1, from coordinate 1,027 downwards.
GGCATAAGTATAAATAGCCTCGGCCTTCTGGCGTGCTGTAGCATCGGCAGGGAGTCCTTTAAGAGCAGCATCGCGTGCAGCAAGTACCACCGGGTCATCAATCGGGCAGTTGCGGGTCTTTCCAAGGTAAGAAGAAGGCCAGGAAGATACTTTCTCAGGCCATTTGCCTTCGTTATTCACGAAATAATGGATTGTTCTTGCAAGCACCACCATGCAAGCCCTGAGGTTCATGAGGTTGTCGTGTTTGGTCACTACCATGGTGAGCTGGGGAAGATATCCGGGGCTAGTAGTATCGTCGGAAGGGAAAGTGACATAATTAGGAAATGCACCGTATTTCTTAGCATAATCGAGCATGCGGCCGGCCATGAAGCGAATGTGCTGCATGTCAATCTCGTCAGGATCGAAAGTATTCCAGCGGTAATCATCCCCGAAAGTGCAGCTAAGCGGCTCTATTTCATTATCCTGCCAATGCTCAGGATCAGCATCGATAGCAGCTATGAGCTGGCATGCCATAGCAGTCATATGGCCCTTTGTATAACGAATACCGTCAACGTTGATAGCGACAGGGAGAGAGCCGGTGCTCTCAAATGTGTCGTAGGCAGCAGAAATAGCTTTAGCAAAACTGCCGTTGAAGCTATCCAGAGTAAATACCGGCTTCTCAGGAGTATCGGGCTTTTCGGGCTCGGCAGGTTTGGGTTGACAAGAACAAGCGATAATTACACTGGCGGCGGCCAGCAAAGAAAACATTAAATTCTTCATAATCAAAACAAATTATTATAGGAGCAGCAGGGACGGTCAAGTCCCTGCTGCCAAAAGAATCAGAAATTATTCTCCGAATGTAACTCCGGTGATGCTTCCGCCCTCGCCGAGGGCCTGGCTATCCTTACCGAGGAGGTAGTCTGCGAAGTTGGCAGAGCTGATCTCGATGACATCGCTGCCCTTGGTCAGGGTGCCGCCGGCCACCTTGCCGGTGATGGCGGTGGTCAACAGGGGCTGCCAGCCGGCCACCAGGCCTATGAAGGCACCG
>JAGBNC010000004.1 GCA_017634595.1 Bacteroidales bacterium | reverse complement strand
AGATGCCGGCGCGCCGTTGGTCGAGAGGCTGGGTTATTCACTTTGCCATCTTCCGTCGTTGGAGGGCAGGCCGGCGGGATTCGAAGAAGAAATCTTCGACCTCTTGTTTTCTTCGGCGGATTTGAATAATTTTGCTCCGGAGGACAAGATCAAATACGAAAACGACATGACAACGGAACGTGATATCCAGAATCAGATAGACTTCGCCAGGGAGAAGGGTTTCAAGCTTGGAAGAGCCGAGGGCCGAGCCGAGGGAATGGCTAAGGGTTCGGCGGAGGAGAGAGGGCGGATTGTCGAACTCCTGAGGCGCCAGGGCGTCAGTGAAGATATTGTGGCCAAGGTTCTTGCTGGCCCTGGAGGCAGTGGGGAGGAGTAGGATCACAATTGATGATTGATTCGGCCCGGCGGGCCCTGGAGGCAGCGGGGGAGAGGAATAGATTATATTGAGGCTCTTCAGCGCTTGCTTTGGGTGCGGCAGGTTGGCCGGAGTGTGGGCGGGCCTGGGTCAAAAAAGGCCGGAATCGTTGCAGGTCCGCCCCAGTCTTGACCAACCTGTGGCGGTATACATACTGAAAAGCATGAAAAGGTTTTGAAGAAGAGATCTTCGACCTCTTGTTTTCTTCGGAGGTTTTTTTGTGATTCCCGATAATTACTTTATCTTTGTGGCATGAAATGGCCATCCATTTCGTAGTTTTTTCTTGTTCGCCGGGTTGGCGAGCAAGGGCGAAGCCGTTCAAGGCATGCGTCAGACAATCCTCATTTTAAGTACCATTTTTTATGCGCAAACTTTTGATTTTGGCCGCATTACTTGTGTCTTGCACTTTCGCAGCCAAGGCACAATCAAAGTCGGAATTTGACCCTGCGGGGCGGTGGATTATCTCCATCATGGGCGGCCCGATGTATCAGCGGAACGAAAATTCTTTCGTGTACGAATACAGGCATATGGGGCAAAAGCTGATTACCTATTCCGTCGGTGCGGCAGTAGGATATGACTTCACGTCCAGCTTCGGCCTCCGGGGCGTGGTGGAGTACGGACTCAACCGTGGCTGTGCCAATTATTATCAGACATCGGCCCGTGGATTCTACCCCTATAATTTCAAGAATGTGAGTGGATTCGTAGATGCCATGATGCATTTCAACGGTCTCAATGCCATCACACGCAGGTTTGCACCCAAAGCCTATGCCGGTATAGGTGTTGCCCATACATTTGGTTTTGATAAGCCCAGTGGATATGGTGACGAAAATCCCGGGGGCGGCATCTGGAGCGAAAAATTTCATCCATGGCAGCGTATCTATGAGAGCAACTTGACTTTCGGCTTCCGCCTGGGCGGCATCCTGGAGTATGACTTCGCAAGCGGCATCGGCCTCTTTGCTGACCTTTGCGGCGAAGCTTATACCGATATGTTCAACGGTCTGGCGCCGAATGAGGAAGACCATGAGGCTCAGGGAAAAGGCTATGCCGGTTTCCCTCTTGACCTGAGGCTTACACTGTCTTTTGGCATCACCTACCGTTTCCGTTAGAATAATCAAATATTACTATACTTATGAAGAAAATCATTATCGCAGCAGGGCTGGCTTTGATAGTCTCCCTTCCTAGCTTTGCTCAGGATAACTCCGATAATAACACCTATTGGTTCGCGGGCGCCGACGGCGGTATTAACCTGACGTTTGACGGTCAAAAAATCACTCGAGACGTTTCGCACTTGGGCTCCGGTACGGCCTTGAATGTATTTGTGGGGCGGCGTTTCAATGATTTTGCTGCCTTCCGAGTTGGCTATCAGGGCCTTTCGACGTCCAATCGGTTTACTGAATACGGCGAGAACCGGCTCAACTATATTCATGCCGATGCGCTCTTCCATGTGGCCGAGTGGTTCGTCCCGTACGTACATGCCGGTTATATGAGTGTGGAAAAGGGCAGCGGCGCTGGTGGTGCCGGTATCATGTTGCCGATCAACGTTTCCAAGCATATTGCCATCGTCCCTGATGTACGTGCCATCATGCACAGTAACAGAGTCTATGACGAGGGCCGCAAGCATCTGGCTGCGACCGTGAGCGCCACGCTGGGGGTGGTGATCAAGATGGGCCGCGGCCCCAGAAAGCATAGAACTGCAGATCCGGTCTTTTTACCTCCCGTTCCCGTTATGACTCATGACACCGTCGTGGTCCGTGATACCGTCATGCTCCGTGACACGGTTGTCGTTGAGAAAGTACGCATCGACACGGTTTCGCTGGGCCTTAAGGAGAATGAGATCAACGAAAGCCTGGCCAGTATAGTTCTGTTCGACTTTGATTCTTACGAACTGACTGCCAAAGCCCAGAACATCCTTGACAAGGTAGCCTCCTGGCTGGTAGAGAACGATGGCGTTAAGACTGTCATCGAGGGACATACCGACAATGTAGGTTCGGCTCAGTACAACCAGGCCCTTTCCGAGAACCGCGCCAAGGCCGTCAAAGAGTACATCGTCAAGAAGGGCGTGAAAGAGTCCTCCGTTGATGTGGTGGGATATGGCAATAGCCGACCGCTTACGGACAATAGTACCGAGGAACTCCGCCACATGAACCGCCGAATAGAGTTCCGACTTTCGGTTCCTGACTAGGGCGCAAACGCAACTGTTTGATATTAAAGGCCTTGTCTGATTCGCGCGGCGGTTGGACAAGGTCTTCTGATTTCTGTGAGAGAAGCATTCAGATGTACGTTTTTTGTTATAACAAATATTATACTTATTTTTGTAACAAATTTTAAACATCATGAACTCGCCTTTTGTATATGGAAGAATCGCAGCAGATGCCTCTTTTACCGATAGAATAGAAGAGACAGCAGCTCTGGTCAGCGATTTTAAAAATCTGACGAACACTATTTTGATTTCACCACGACGTTGGGGAAAAAGTTCGCTTGTTCGTCGGGCCGGTGCATTGGCCCAGTCCGAAAAAAAGAATCTTCGGATTTGTTATATTGATATTTTCAATGTCCGCACAGAGGAAGAGTTCTATGAAAAACTTGCTGCAGAAATACTTCGCTCCACTTCCTCCTTTTTGGATGAAGTTGTTGCCAATGCAAAGCGTTTTCTTTCTAGATTGATACCAGTCATTACCGCTGGAGACCCAATCAATTCTGTCGGTATTTCGTTCAAGACACAAGATGTGAAGATGAGTGCCGACGAGATTTTGGATTTGGCAGAAAACATAGCAAAAGAAAAGAATCTTGAATTAGTCATCTGTATTGATGAATTTCAGCAGATTGCCAATTTCGGCGATTCGGAGGCCTTTCAGGCGAAACTTCGTTCGCATTGGCAGTTGCATCAGCGAGTTGCCTATTGTCTCTATGGGAGCCGTCGTCACATGATGATAGAAGTGTTTACCCATCGCGAGAAGCCTTTCTATAAATTCGGGAAAACAATTTTTCTGGAGAAAATCAGTCCTGAAAAATGGCCTGAATTCATCATGGACCGTTTCCGCTCTACCGGCAAGGAGATTTCCCGTACTCAGTGTGAATGGATTGTCCGGAAGGTGGACAATAATCCTTACTATATCCAGCAATTGAGTGAGGAGGTGTGGAACCGGACAGATAGCATTTGTACCGATGCTTCTCTTGATCAGGCATTTAATGCCATAGTGAACATGCAGGCGGGACTGGATTTGGCCCTGACCTCTACGCTGACGCTGTCACAGCAGAACCTGCTTCATGCCATCGTGGATGGGAATAAAGAGCTTACGTCTGCTGCCGTTATGGGAAAGTATGGTTTAAAAAACAGCATTACTGTTTTGCGTGCGAAGAATGCTCTCATCAAGATGGACATCATTGACAATTTTGGCAAAGAAGTCACGATGGAAGACCCGGTGTACGCATACTGGCTGAAGAATGTTTATTTCGGCTAACCTGTTTATAGACGGTGCTTTCTATCCTCTGCGGTTAGGCAAGGCCGTTTGATTATCATATACGATCATTCTAATTTATCTATGAAAGCGATCTTCCTTTGGTTTTGCCGGATTGTTTCAGAACCGTGGCGGAGGTGGAAGGCTTTTATCCGCCTGAAACTGAGATGGCATGGCGTCGTACGATTCAACAGGACGGTATATATCGAAAAGGATTCTTTCTTTGAAGGGGCGAACAGTATAGGGAATCATTCTTGTTTCACCGGGTCTCTGGGGTATGGAACATACTTATGTGAGTCCTGTAACATCACGGCGTCCGTCGGTCGTTTCACTTCGATTGGTGCTGAAGTCCGGACAGCACAGGGAACGCATCCGCTTTCGCTCCCGTATGTGACGACTTCGCCGGTTTTTTTCTCCCTTCGAAAACAAGCGATGCGCACTTTTGCTAAGACTCAGCGGTTTGAAGAAGTTCTTCCCCCCGTTACAATTGGAAACGATTGCTGGATAGGCGTTCGCGTTTTTATCAAGGGAGGGTGCAAAATCGGCGACGGAGCTGTGGTCCTGTCAGGTGCCGTGGTTACAAAAGATGTCCCTCCTTTCGCGATTGTCGGCGGAGTTCCGGCGCGGATCCTGAAATATCGGTTTGATCCGGAAACGATAGAGTGGTTACTTGCTACCAGGTGGTGGGACAGACCGCTATCATGGCTGGAAAGCCACTCCGAGCTTCTTTGTGACATGGATGCTTTAAAAGAGATGCTGGATGAAGATCAGTGTAATAACGGTTAACTATAACGACGCGGCCGGGCTGAAAAAAACATTGGACAGCGTTGCTGCCCAAAAGGTGAAGCCCTACGAGATGATCGTGATTGACGGGGCTTCGAGCGATGACAGCGTCCAGGTGATACAGGATGGCTCTTCCATCATCACGTTTTGGTCCAGCGAACCGGATGCGGGTATTTATAATGCCATGAACAAAGGGGTCGCCCAGGCCCACGGAGACCGGTGCCTGTTTTTGAATTCGGGGGACTCTTTCTGTGATGAATCCGTCATTGAGAAACTGAGCAACTTGGAGTCCGATGCAGATGTGATCTGTGGAAATGTTACCATTCTCGAGGATACTCCACGGGTAAAAAAAGCGCCCGAAGAGATTACGCTTCGTTTTCTCTACAATGAATCGTTGTGCCATCAGGGCGCTTTGATACGGACCAGTCTGCTTTGGAAGTATCCTTATGACGAAACGCTTAAGATTGTAGCTGACAGGAAGTTCTTCTTGCAGACATTGGTTCTTGACAACGGATCTTTTGCTGCGGTGGATATTAATATCGCCGATTATGACATCCATGGCGTCAGTGCAAAACATCGTTTTGAATCGCAGGAAGAATGGCATGGTGTCCTTTGCGATCTGTTGCCGGAAAGAATCATGACTGATTATGGAAGGGATGCAGAGGGGGCTTTATATGGAACGACGGCCTATGAACGGATGTTCCTTGAGATCGGTCGTCGCCGTTACCGGAATCCGGTCTATCGTATTGTCCGGGGCGTATTGGCCGTTATTTCCCTTTTTGTCCCGAGCGCCCGTTTCGTCAGATTGTTCCCACGCCGGATTCGCTAGGTTTTTTCTGACCTGATAATATGTCGCTTGAGTATTCAACAGTCCGTGTTTTGGAGCATAAGCTCTGTATTGCAAACTGATTCCGGATGATTCTTGTTTGATTGCGCGATATGGGTCAGTGGAAAAACCGGCAGAAAATTGAAAACAATATGGTGGAACCATCGATTACTGTAGTTATTCCACTTTACAATAAGGCCGCTACGATCCGGTCGACAATTCAGACTGTTCTGGCCCAGAATTATGACAACTATGAGATAATTGTCGTTGATGATGGTTCAACAGATGGAGGAGGAGAGATAGTTGCTTCTGCAGCAAATCATCGGCTACAATACTATAGAATAGGCAATTCCGGGCCTTCTGCCGCTAGAAATTTTGGGATAGGGAAGGCAAGGAATGACTGGATTCTGTTTTTAGATGCAGATGATTTTCTTCTTCCAGGGAGTTTGACGCTTTTTGGAACTGCGGTCTCGAATTATCCTGAAGCGGATGTATTTGTTGCGAATTACTTTGTTGAAAAAGGGGGAGAGCGACAATTGTTCTCATCACGTTATGCGTCTGGGAAGATACAGGATTGTTTCAAGGAATGGTTCCTCAAAAGACTTGAGCCCTGCGCCGGAACGGTGATGTTCAGAAAAAAGGTATTTCAAAAATATCAATACAAGCAGAATCTTCGCAGATATGAAGATGTCGATTTGATGTTCCGGGTATTCAATGATTGTAAGGTAGTTCGACTGAAACAGCCGACCATGGTCTACCGCCAAGACTTTTCGGCAGCCAGTAAAGCGACAACACAATCGTTTGAAAATGATTATCTAGGGCATTTGGAGTCTCCGAAAGGATCCTTTTGGCGGCGGGCAAGTATGTATCAGATGCTTTTGGAGGCCGAATATACCTATGGGGACAGAGCCTCTGTTTATTCGAAGGAAAGGAGCAATTTAATAAACAGGTTAATATATTCCATCGCAACCAGAATACGTCGTGTCGTGTGAATCATAACAGTCGTACATACAAGAGTCTGAAAAATAGCGCGGTTTCGTTATCGTTCTATGCGTTCACGTTCGTCCTGTCTTTCCTGTCCCGCCGGATCTTCTTGCAACACCTGGGACCCGATGTACTTGGACTGAACACGACGGCTTCCAGCTTATTGGGTTTCCTGAATCTGGCTGAATTGGGAATCGGGACTGCGATTGCCGTTACTTTGTATAAGCCTCTTCAGGAAAAAGATAATGACCGGATTCGCGAGATTGTTTCCCTGCAAGGATGGTTTTACAGACGGATTGCGTGGCTGATTATCGCCGGGAGCGTTCTTCTGTTCTGCTTTTTCCCGTTGATTTTCAAAAACAGTGGTTTGCCGTTGTGGTATTCGTATGCCGCCTATTCCGTCCTTCTTTTCAGTTCGCTGCTGGGGTATTTCTTCAATTACAAGCAAATCGTCTTATCTGCGAATCAACAGCAATATCTCATACACTTCAGTTACACCGGGATACAGATTACAAAGACCATCGTTCAGATGATGGCCGTTTCGTGGCTTCCATATCCTTTTGTTTGCTGGCTGGCGCTGGAATTCCTGTTCTCCATTCTTTTCACGGTCGTCCTGAATTATCAGGTCAAGAAAGCTTTCCCGGCACTGGAACCTGATATCCGGGAGGGAAAAACCTTAAAAGATCAATACAAAGAGGTCATCATTAAAGTCAAACAGGTGTTTGTCCATAAAATCAGTACGTTTGCACTGACCCAGACCAGTCCGGTCATCATCTATGCATATGCATCGTTATCCATGGTTACGTCGTATGGCAATTATCTGGTGCTCTCCAGAGGGTTGTCTTCGGCATTGAATGCGATGTTCAACAGTATGGGAGCCGGTGTGGGAAACCTTGTGGCAGAGGGCGACAGAAATCGGATTCTATCCGTATTCAGGGAATTGTTCTCATCCCGTTTTTTGCTGATTTCCGTCATGTCGTATTGCCTGTATGTCTTATCCCCCTCCTTTATCTGCCTTTGGATTGGACAGCAGTATATCCTTGACAATGTAACCGTATTTCTCGTGGCGGCCTTGTTTTTTATCATGACATCCCGCGAGGTGGTTGACTCTTTTATCAATGCCTATGGCTTGTTCCACGATGTTTGGGCTCCGGTCGTAGAAGCTTCCTTGAATGTGGGATGCTCCATTCTGTTCGGCAAGTTTTGGGGCCTCCCCGGAATTCTTGGCGGTGTTCTTGTCAGTCAGGTCTTGATCATCCTGATCTGGAAACCGTATTTTCTTTTCAGACGCGGTTTCGAGGAGCCGTTTTCCGTGTATCTCGGCCTGTATCTCAAGCATGTTGCCTTCTTCCTGATAATGATTGTGTTTATCACATGGTTACTGCAATACGTGCCGATAGATCCCTTCCGCGGAATGGGGCATTTTGTGCTGTATGCCTCGATAGTTACCCTCATGTCTATTTTAACGATGGGGCTCATGCTATGGCTTGGGGAGAAGGGAATGAGATCGTTTGTTGAAAGGTGTCTTAGCCTGTTGCACTAATGCTACGTTGCCTGGTTATCTATCCCAACTTCCTGTATGAGAATCCAACATGCAGGCAATTTGAACGATTCCTCTTCGCGATTCAAGATCGTTATGATCTGACCCTCGTCACTCGGCATGGACCGAGAAATCCGGCGATCGATATCAAGACGGTATTTATTACCGAGAAGGACAGGAACTGGTCTTATTGGGGAGAATTCGTCAAGAATCATTTGGGCGGGCTTGCCCAAATACCGGATGAGGTTCGTTGGAGCATGAATATCCCGACAAGATGGACACTGAACAGGCTGTTGAAGAACCAGGCTGGCAAGTATGATTTCGTGATGACGCTTTCTTTCCCGTTGAGTTGTCATTTCGTAGGCGCATATCTTAAAAAGACATTCCGGCTTCCCTGGGTTGCGCTTTTTTATGATCCTTGGACGGATAACCCGCATCGTTCGTCCACGAACCGTTTTGTCAAAAGGATGGATGCATGCTTGGAGAGGGCGGTTTATTCTTCGGCGGATGCCATCGTCCATGACAATGAAACGATTGTGAACATATGGAGAAACCGCTATGAAAAAGGGGAAACTTCCAAGATAGCCGTCATCCCTTTCTGCTATACCGACGAGATGATTCAGCGCCCCATCGCGCCATCTCCCGGAAAGGAAACAGTTGTCGTTTCCTATATCGGCCTGTCTAATGAAGGCCGAAATCTTCATGATTTGATCCTGGCGGTTGAAGACCTTTCGAAGGAAATGGATATCAGTAGATTGAAAGTTTTCGTCATCGGGAACCGCTTTGATCCGGACCAGCAATTGTGCCGGTCTAAATCGCTGGACAATACATTCTCTTTTGAAGGCTATCTTCCCTATTCGCAACTGCCCTCTTATTATCAATCCTCTGATGCTTTCGTCGTCGTGGACCATCCCGGACAACTGAATGTTCATTTCCCGTCCAAGTTGATGGATTATTTCCTCTACCAAAAGCCCATATTGGGAATCACGCCAACGGTGGGTGCGACTGCAACGCTTTTGCGCGAGGCGGGGCATACGGTTGTGAAGAACGGAGATGTCGGAGCCGTCAAAGAATTTCTTGCGCATCTGCTGAAGGAGGGTGCCCGCTCTTTCCATTTCGACAAGGATTATTACCGGCGGTTTTCTCCCCAGAATATCGCAGCATCCTTTGACGGGATTATAAAAGGAATTATATCAAAATGAACATAGCACTTATCATTGCTGGCGGGAAGGGGACGCGGATGTCGTCAGAGACCCCGAAGCAGTTTATTGAAGTAAACGGAAGGCCGATTCTGGCTTACACGATCGCTAGATTTCAGGAGCATGCCGCGATTGACCGCATCGTGGTCGTATGTATGAAGGGGTGGGAAGAATATGTAAAAAACGTGTCTTTGCATCTAGGATTCACCAAAGTCGATACGGTTCTTGAGGGAGGAGCGACAGCCTTGGAGTCAATTCGGAAAGGGGTAGAATCGTTGACTTGCAAAGAAGAAGATATTGTGATTGTCCACGATGGTGTCCGTCCTTTTGTTGACAACGACTCGATAGATGCTGTCATTACAGATGCACAAAAATATGGCGGGGCTATCTCTTCCGTTCCCTTGGTAGAACATGTTGTTTTTCAGGGAGAGGGGCGGACAGACTTGCATTATATCCCCAGGGAGAGTGCATATCGGACGATTACCCCGCAGGCGTATGCCTATAAAAAGTTAATGGATGCATTCCGGAAGTCGGATATAACTGGTGTTGGCAAGGATTCTCCCTTTATTGGAACCTTGATGATGGATTTGGGAGAAAAGGTTTGTTTGTCAAAAGGTTCTGACAAAAATATCAAAATTACGTCTCCCAAAGATTTAGTCTATTTTCAATCTTCTGTTGAACAATGATGAGGCCGGTTACTAAAGAAGAGATCCGGGCCATTCAATTGGAATTGCTGGACGATGTCCATACTTTTTGTTCCCGGCACAATCTACGTTATTCTCTTTGTGGGGGAACTATGTTGGGGGCCGTGCGACATCATGGTTATATTCCGTGGGATGATGACATTGATCTGATGATGCTCCGGCAGGATTATGATCGCTTTATTAAAGAATACGCGGGCGAGAAAAATGAAGTGGTTGACTTAAGCAGGATAGAAACCTGTGAAGAACAGTTCATCAAAGTGAGCCGGAAAGGGACAATCATGAAAGATGTCCTGATGGGAAGAGAATTATTTGGGGTTAATATCGACATATTTCCGATTGACGGGATGCCGGAGGATTTCCGTCCATATACTGCGACCCTTCAGAATCTTCACCAGACAGTCAAGACAATTTGCCCTCGTTACAAATCGGCAACCCGGCATAAACTATATTGGTATCTCCGCCATTGTGCTAAAGGCTTGTTCCAGGATTCTGAGAAGCGCACGCTGGCCTTGAAAAGCCAGCTGAACGCGACGGTGCGTCAGCATTTGCCGGAACAGTCTCCGCTCAGTACCGTTATTTTCGGCGATTTTGTCATCTATCCTTTTCCCACGTCTGTATTCGAAGTATATGATGACATCCTTTTTGAAGGGAAAAACTACCGCTGCATCCAAGAGCGCGATCTCTATCTGTCGACGGTCTATGGCAACTATATGCAGTTGCCTCCTGTTGAAAAGCGGGTCTCCCATCATCATTATGATGCGTATATAGAAGAATGAAAACGATCCCTATCCTATTCACCTTCGACCAGTCGTTGCTCGTGCCGGCCGGGGTGTGCATTACCTCGCTGCTGGAAAATGCTGCACCGGATACCTTCTACGACATCTTCATTCTTCATCGGCAAGGGTGCGATTTCTCTACCCTGTGCAGGCTGGAAGAGCGTTTCGGCCGGTTCCGCCTAACATTCAGGGAGGTTTCCGGAGAATTCGTTGGCGCCTATGAGATCCGGGGCATCCCGGAAACTGCATATTATCGCCTGCTGTCTCCCGAATTGATCCCAGAGTATGACAAACTCTTGTATTCCGATGTGGATGTCATTATCCGTGAAGATCTTTCCAAATACTATGAAATGGATCTGGGCGACAATTATTTTGCGGCGGTGGACAACTGCTCCCGATTACGTCCGGGCGTACAGAAATATCTGGCAGAGAGTCTGGACCTGGATTATCGTGGCGGCTATTACTATTCCGGCAATCTAGTCATCAATTCTGCTCAGATTCGTAAAGATCATATGTTGGACCGTTTCCGGGAACTGGGAAAGAATGCATACAAACAGCAGGACATGGATATCATCAACATTGCCTGCAACGGACGTTTTTTGCCGCTTGGCCCTGTCTTCTGCCTGACGGTTCAATTGTACTCATTGATTGTGAACCATAGGCCTGAAATGGAGGAAATCTATGGCGCGCAGGCCTTGAACGATGCGCTGGACCATGGCATCGTCCACTACAACGGCGCCAAGCCCTGGAAAGAGGCCTGCCCCAATATGGACATTTGGTGGGCGGTCTATCGCCGCTCGCCGTTCTTTGACGAGCAATTCTGTCACGATTTTTGGACAGGCCAGCGGGACCTGCTGGAACGGCTTCCGTTTATAAAGCGACTGAAGATGTTGCTCCGGTATCCACTGGACAGAAAACATGTACGAGTTGAGGTATGACCCCTTCTGTCTCAGTTGTCGTTCCCTTCTATAAGGTCGAATCGTTCATTGGACGGTGCGCTGAGGCTTTGATGCAGCAGACGCTTCGCGAGGTGGAGTTTATCTTCGTAGATGATGCTTCGCCGGATGGGAGTCGGTCGGTGTTGGAAGGAGTGCTATCCCGTTATCCTGAACGGAATGTGCAGGTTCTCACTCATGCGGAGAACAAGGGTTTGCCTGCAGCGAGGAATACTGGTCTGGCAGTAGCAAAAGGGGAGTATGTGTGGCACTGTGATTCTGACGACTGGCCGGAGCCGGAGATGCTCGAAGAGATGTATGCGGCGGCATTGCGGGAGCGGGCCGACTTCGTGTACTGCGACTTCTGGATGCAGTTTGAATCGGGTGCGCGCTACATGTCCACTCCTGACTATACTGACCCGGAGCAGATGGTCAAGGAAGGCTTTCTGGCGGGGCGGATGAAGTACAACGTCTGGAACAAGCTAGTGCGCAGAGATTTGTATGTGAAAAGCGGCGTCCGTTTTCCCGGCGGATACGGGATGGGCGAGGATATGACCATAATCCTGCTGGCCCTCCATGCGCCCCGCGTGGCCCGCGTTCCGAAGGCCCTGTATCATTATGTCAAGCTGAACACCCAAGCATTTTCCAACACTTTTTCGGAGCGGCATCTGACAGATATCCAGTACAATGCCGGACGGATCCTCAATGAGCTTGAGACCTGGGAGGCGGATAACAAAGAATTATATATCAATTTCTTCAAACTGAATATCAAATTGCCCTTCTTGCTGTCTGGAGACCGGGCGCAATACCGCCTATGGAAAGCATGGTATCCGGAAGCCAACCGGGATATCTGCAAAAATAGGCATCTGCCCCTCCGCACCCGCATGGTGCAGTGGCTTGCCGCCAAGGGGCTTTTCCCGCTAGTGAGTTTGTATGCTTTCGGGGTTAACAAGTTGTTTTACGGGCTGCGTTTCAGAAGATGATCAAGTGGCTTAGAATTCTGCTGACCGGTCTGATTGTCAGCTTTTTCTATTTCCCGGTGACATTCACGTTCTTCCCGGTGAGCAATACCAAGAATTTGCTTGGCGCGGTGGGAATTGTGTGCATGGGATGGGTTCTGTTGAAGAAAAAGGAATTCCGCCTCCCCAAGGAGTTACTGGTCCTTCTGCTCTTGTCGTCCGTCGTTTCAATTGTCGCTTTATTTTCTATTGTTTATAACCAGACGCCAGATACATCTTATGTAAGTTATATCGTTTCCGCCATCATCTGGCTCAGTGGGGCTTTTGCCGTCTGCTGTTGTATCTGGTGGACGCACGGACGTGTTGATGTGCCCCTGGTCGTGAACTATCTGGCTGGGGTCTGTGTGTTTCAGTGTGTCGTGGCGATGGGAATACAGTATGTGCCCGCCATTCAGATCTTTGTGGATACTATCGTGGAGCAGGGACAAGTGCTGTTGAAAGATTTAAATCGTATCTATGGTTTCGGGGCTTCGCTAGATGTGGGCGGCAGCCGCTTTGCTGCTGCTCTGGTGGCCATTTCATTTTTGATGGTCCAGAAGCCGGAAGATAGGGGAGGGATTTCGCAATTCTGGCTGGTCCTTGCTTTCGTCGTGATCACCATTATTGGCAACATGATTGCCAGGACCACTTTGGTGGGCGTCGGCGTCGGACTTGCGTATGTCATTCTCTCAGAACTGTACAGACTCGTGGCTAATAAGCGGGATTCAGAGTACCGAAGCCCAATTGCTGCCTGGGCGGGTGTCTTGCTTATTATAGTTCCATTGGCCGTTATACTCTATCATACCAATGAACCGTTTCACGAGTTGATGCGCTTTGGTTTTGAAGGCTTTTTCTCTTTCTTCGAGGAAGGAGAATTCGGCACAAGCTCGACAGATAAGCTGGAGACGATGATCGTCTGGCCGGAAGAGTTGCGGACATGGGTAATCGGAGACGGATACTTCGAGAACCAGCGCAATGACGCCAATTACATCGGAGAAGCTACACGAGAAGGTTTCTACATGGGCACCGACATCGGCTACCTCCGATTCATCTTCTACTTCGGAGTCATCGGCCTGCTGGCCATCTCGGCCGTAATGGTCTATGCCGGTGTCATATCCGTAAAGTCCTTCCCAAAATACGCACACATCTTCATGATGGGTGTCCTCTGCAATTTCATTATCTGGCTAAAGGTCTCCACCGACTTGTTCCCTTTCCTTTCCATCTTTGCCTGTGCCGCGTTCCTGAGCCAGGATACTCAATATCTTGAAAATCATCTATAACATAGCCGGGACGTACCGGGCGGCGGGTATGGAGAAGGTGCTCTCCGACAAGGCGAACTGGCTCGCCGCGCAGGGGCATGAGGTGGTGGTGGTCACCACCGAGCAGCGCGGACGTCCTTCGGCCTTCGCGTTCCATCCGGCTGTCAGGCACATCGACCTCGGCATCGGCTATGAAGACAACAACGGCGCCTCACTGTGGAATAAAATCCTGCACTTCCCGGCCAAGCAGCGGCGGCACAAAAGGCTGCTTGAGGCCCTGCTGAAGAAGGAAAAAGCCGATGTGACTGTGTCGATGTTCTGTGGTGAGGCGGCCCTGCTGCCGGCTATGCGCGACGGCAGTGCCAAGGTGCTGGAAGTGCATTTTTCGCGTTTCAAAAGGCTCCAATATGGACGCAAAGGGCTCTGGGGCTTGGCCGACAGGCTCATGAGCCGGCGGGACCTGCGCCTGGCCCGGCGCTACGACCGCTTCGTAGTGCTCACGGAAGAAGACAAGGGGTACTGGGGCGCTCTTCCCAACATGACTGTGATTCCCAACGGAACGCCCTTGAAAGAAAAATCACCCATGACAGAGCACGTGGTCCTTGCCGTCGGCCGCTATTCCTCACAGAAAGGCCTGGACCGGCTGCTTGCCGCCTGGCGGAAGGCCGACAGGGGCGACTGGACACTGAAACTGGTCGGCGACGGGGAGATGCGCCCGGAGCTGGAGAGCCTTATTGCGGCTTATAGTCTGCAGGACAGCGTGGAACTGACCGGAGTAGTGCAGGATATGGACCGCGTGTACAAGGACGCATCCCTCCTCGCACTGACCTCCCGATACGAAGGCCTGCCCATGGTGCTCCTTGAAGCGCAGGCGCATGGCATCCCCTCGCTGGCATTCGCATGTAAGTGCGGCCCCAGGGACGTCATCCGCGACGGTGTGGACGGCGCTCTCATACCGGAAGGAGATGTAGATGCCTTTGCGGACGCCCTGTCCGATATGCTTCACCACCCGGATAAGCTCAAAGCTATGGGCGATGCCGCTTATGCGGCGGCGGCCCGGTGGGACCCTGAAACCATTATGCAAAAATGGCAGAACCTGTTCGAAGAAGTATCGTCGTCTCGGCGGTAAACATACGCAGGGGAGGGACGCTCACTGTCCTGCGGGACTGCCTGCGGTACCTGTCGGGCCGAAAGGACCTGCAAGTGACGGCGCTGGTCCATAAACGGTCTTTGTGTGACTTCCCGGGCATCCGATATATCGAGATTCCGTGGAGCATAGACAGTTGGTTCAAGCGGCTCAAGTGTGAATACCGCACCATGAGGGGCATCTCGGAGGAGCTGCAGCCGGTTGACCTCTGGCTGTCGCTCCACGATACCACGCCTAATGTTGTGGCTAAGCGCCAGGCTGTCTATTGCCAGACATCCTTCCCGTTCCTGAAAGTGCAGCTCAAGGATTTCCGGATGGATGCGAAGATTCCGCTGTTTGCCCTGTTTACCAAATACGCCTATCGCAAAAATGTCCGCCGCAACCGCTACCTCATCGTGCAGCAGCAGTGGCTCCGGGAGGGTCTTGCCCATAAACTGCACCTTCCCGAAAGCCGTTTCGTTGTGGCTCCGCCAGCTTTTGACTCTCCCGTCTTGACCGATACCAGCGCGGCGGAGCCTGTGCCCATCTTCCTTTTCCCGTCCAGCCCCGACTGTCACAAGAACTTCGAGACGCTCTGCGCGGCGGCGGCGCTGCTGGAGAAGCGTCTGGGACCGGAGGCTTTCCGCGTGGTGCTGACAGTGAAAGGCGACGAAAACCGCTATGCGGCATGGCTGAAAAAGCATTGGGGCAGCCTGCAGACGGTAGAATTCCACGGCTATATGCCCAAAGAAGAGCTATATGCCTATTATGGCCGATCGGCCTGCCTGGTATTTCCGTCGCGTGTAGAGACCTGGGGACTTCCGATTTCGGAATTCAAGCCCTCAGGCAAACCCATAATCCTGGCTGATTTGCCCTATGCGCACGAGAGTGCGGCCGGAGCAGATAAAGTCGTTTTTACGCCGGTGACGGACGAGGCAGCGCTTGCACGGCAGATGGAATTGATTATTCAGGGGAATTTGAGTAACTTTGCGCCTGTCAAGCCGTCCCTGCCGGAGCCTCCTTATGCCCCGGACTGGGAAAGCTTATTTGCAGTCTTGCTCGACGATGAAGGTATTGCAGCTCGGTAAATTCTACCCCATCAGGGGTGGCGTGGAGAAAGTCATGTGGGACCTCACGCGGGGACTTTCCGCGCGTGAGATTTCGTGCGATATGCTTTGTGCCGAGGAGGGCGGTAGGGAAGTGATTCACTTCAATGAATACGGACGTGTAATATGCGTCAGGGCCTTGTGCAAGCTTGCCGGTACAATGATAGCCCCGGCGATGATACACTGGATGCGCAAGCACCGGAATGAGTACGACATAGTGCATATCCACCATCCCGACCCCATGGCCTGCCTGGCTCTGTGGCTGAGCGCTTACAAAGGACGGGTCGTCCTGCACTGGCATAGCGATATCATCAAACAGAAGTTCCTGCTGTCCCTTTACCGGCCGCTGCAGAGTTGGCTCGTCCGGCGGGCCGATACCATCATCGGGACGACGCCGGTGTATCTCGAGGCTTCTCCTGCCTTGCAGAAAGCCCGGCATAAGACTGTTGCCATACCGATAGGAATAGACCCGGTGACGGCCGATTCCGAGTTGATCCGGCACTGGAGAAACCGATATCCAGGGAAAAAACTGGTGGTGTCGGTAGGGCGTCTTGTTCCTTACAAGGGATATGGTTATCTGATTGGCGCCGCAAAGCTGCTGGGACCTGATTATCAAGTGCTGGTGGTGGGTGACGGGCCGTCGCTCAACGGCCTTGAGCAAGAGGTGCGGGACAAGGATGCAGGAGATGTTATCCGCTTCCTGGGCTATGTGGATGATTCACAGATGCATGCCCTTCTTGCAGCGGCTGATGTGTTTGTACTTAGTTCCGTGATGAAGACGGAAGCATTCGGGATTGTCCAGCTGGAAGCTATGTCGCTGGGGGTCCCGGTGATATCGACTCGTATCCCCGGCTCCGGGGTATCCTGGGTCAATCGGGACGGGGTCTCGGGCCTGACGGTACCCGTCTGTGATTCCGGCGCCCTTGCCCAAGCTATCCGGACGGTCTGCGAAGACGCTGCTCTCCGGGAGCGGCTGAGCGCAGGCGCTATGGCCCGTTACAGGGAGCTGTTTACCACTTCAAGGATGATTGATAATACAATTGCTATCTATAACAATGAAAAAATCGATTAGACTGGTTTTATGCATGCTGGCATTGATCGTGAGTGCCTGCGTGACACCGTCAAGAGTGACCTATATCAAGGATATGGCCGAAGGGTATTCCTATCCGGCCAAGCCGGCGCCTGACCTGCGTGTCCGTATTGAGGACCGGCTGGGGATCAGGGTGTTCAGCGATGATGAATCGCTGGCCAAGCCCTTCAACATCGGGGCGCTGACCCAGACGGGCGGCGGCGTGCAGGCTGCTTCTTACGAGGTGGATGGCGCGGGAAACATCGATTTCCCGGTGCTGGGGCTCATCCCTGTGGAAGGACTGACCCTGAAGGAAGTGCAGGAGAAGATATCCGGGATGATCTCGAACGCCGGCTATATCAAAGATCCTGTGGTAACCGTCGGAATCGATAATTTTACGGTGACACTGGTCAAATATGGTACCACTACTCAGGTTCCCGTGCATGGAAAGAGCATCAACCTGCTTCAGGTGGTGGCGCCCGCTCAGGGCGAAAAGATCAAGGAGGTGGAAGTTATCCGCACCGAGAACGGCGTCAGGAAGGCCTACCATGTTAATTTCCAGAAGACCGAATTGTTCGACTCTCCGGTGTTCTACCTCCAGCAGAACGACATCGTGTATGTGAAGCCGGCCCGCTGGATGGTATCTGATACCGGCCGGGCCATACAGCAGGCCGTGTCTATGGTCATGACCTTTACTTCCACCATAGTCAGTACCATGGCGCTTGTTAAACTATACCAGAGATAGCCATGAAAGCCTCCTCCCAGAATACCCAGGTCAATATCGTCGATATCCTGCTGTACCTGTTGCGGAATTGGTACTGGTTCTTGCTGTGTATCGGCATATCGGTTGCGTTTGCTTACTACAAATATACGCAGCTCCCTTTTGTGTACAGGAGCGATGCCACGGTCATCATCAAAGACCCGAGCAATGTAGGGACTTCCCGCACTACGAGCGGCCTTAACAATTACAGCAACCTTGTAAACAGGGTCAACATGACCAACGAGATCCTTCAGCTCCGTTCGAACAATCTGATGTCGGAGGTCGTGCGGACGCTGGATGCCGATATCAACTACTCCTTCAAGGACCGTCTCCGTACGGTGGAACTCTACCGGAGAACCCCTGTGCGGATGTTCTTCGACCGGAGCGATGAACAGTTCTCGTCTTTTTCTGCCAAGATTATCCCGGTGGACGAACATACATTCCGGCTTGTCCGGACCGATCTGGAGGGAGACGAGCAGCTGGTGACCCTGGGCGACACGATATCGGTGGACGGGCACAGGATGGTCTTCAAGCCTACCTCCAATTACCGCCCCTACTTCTACGGAAAGGAAATCGTGCTCAGGAAGTATCCTGTCCAGTCTGCGGCGGCCTCCTACGTGGGGAGGATGAGCGTCACGCAGGGGGACGGTTCTATCCTCAAGATCTTTATCCAGGATGCGGAGCCCAATAGGGCACGGGACATCCTTAACACCCTCATAGACAAATACAACGAGGACGCCATCCGCGAGAAGAACCAGAGCGCAGTCAACACTGCAGCCTTCATCAATGAGCGATTGCTCATCATCCAGGAGGAACTGGGAGACGTGGAGTCCGACCTGGCCCGGTATCAGAGTGCGCAGGGGACGATGAACGTGGGCAAGGCGGCCAGCGATTATCTGGAGCAGAGCAAGCAGTTCAACGCCGAGATTATCAAGATCGAGACCCGTATCGCGCTGGCGGACTACCTCAAGGACTATCTGACCAATTCGTTCGCCGGATACGAAATGATTCCGGTCAATACTGGGCTTGACGATCCCCGTATCGACAACCGGATCACTGAATACAACGAGCAGATCAACCGCCGTGCCCGGCTCATTGAGAAATCGAGTCTGGAAAGCCCTGCTGTGAAAGAGGTAGAAGCCAACCTCAACACCATACGGCAGAATATCCTGGGCTATATAGACAATCTGGTGCTGAGCCTGAAGATGCGCAAGGAAGACTATGCCGAGAAGGAGCAGGAGTCGATGCGTAACTTCACCACCATGCCGGCCAAAGCCCGCGAGATGCTCTCCATCGAGCGGCAGCAGAAGATCAAGGAGAGCCTGTACCTGTACCTGCTGAACAAGCGGGAAGAGAACGCTCTGGCACAATCTATGGTCGATAACAACGCCAGGATGATTGATTCCGCTACCTCGTCCGGGGCCCCCATCTACCCCAGCCGCAACAAGATGCTGCTGCTGGCCCTGTTGATCGGTCTGGCTGTTCCGACAGTGATCCTGCTTTCAATCCTCTTTATCGACACCCGCGTCAAGACCCGCAAGGATATCGAGGATGCCGTTTCGGTGCCCTTCCTGGCTGAGATCCCGCTCAAGAAACTCAAACGCAGGGAGAAGAAGACAAACAAGACGGGCCTGATATACGATCCCAATTCCAAGGGTCTCTTTACGGAGGCAATGCGACTGATGTGCACCAACCTTTCCTACATGAAGCCCGAAGGGGTGGAGCATCCGGTTATTGCCACCACGTCGTTCAGCGTGAATGCCGGTAAGACCTTTGTCAATACCAACATGGCGGCCTGCCTGGCCGACGCCCGCAAGAAAGTGATCCTGGTCGATGCCGACCTGCGCAAGCGGACGCTTTCCGGGCACTTTGACCTCAAGCACCGCGCCGACGGACTGTCCAACTTCATTTATGACGAATCCATGCCCCTGGATCACATCATTCGGAAAAATGTCATGGAAGGGGTTGACCTGATTCCGGCCGGACACATCCCCCCGAATCCGGCGGAACTGCTGAACAGGAGCCGGTTCGACGAGCTGATCACTGAGCTCCGGGCACGCTACGACTACATTATCCTGGACTCTGTTCCGGTAAATGTAGTGGCCGATCCGTATGTAATCAACCGTGTGGTTGACATGAATTTGTTTGTCATACGCAGCGGTCAGATCGACCGGCGCATCCTCCCCGAACTTGACAACTTGTATGAGAGCAAGAAATTGAAGAACATGGCCATTATCCTCAATGGCTCCGAGGTGCGGCGGACTTACGGCGCCTATGGTTACGGCTACGGATATGGCTATGGTTACGGTTACGGATATGGTTATGGATACGGAGAAGACGACAAAGAATAAGGGACTTACTATCGCCGTCGATTTTGACGGTACCATAGTTGAACACAAGTATCCCGCCATCGGCCGGGAGAAACCTTTTGCCGTGGAGACCCTCAAAGCTCTCCTGGCCGACGGGCACAGGCTGATTCTATGGTCGGCCCGTGACGGCAATCTGCTCCAAGAAGCCATAGAATGGTGCCGCAAGCGCGGCCTGGAGTTCTATGCCGTCAACAGTTCGCACCCGGCGGACTATATGTTCCAGGGCCGCTCCGACAAATCCAGCAAGGTGATTGCCGATATTTATATCGACGACCGCAACTTGGGCGGCCTGCCCGACTGGGGCGATATTTATGATATGATTTCCGGCATGCGGCGTCCGCGCCGGCATAGGCCATGGTACAAGCGGATTTTCAGAAGGCACCGCTAGCCTTTGTGCAGTTGTGCACCCTGCTCAGGGGCGCACTGTATGGCTTAGATGTGGCGGATTTCCCGCCGCTTGCCGACGAGCAGTGGGCGGAGGTGGTCTCTATGGCCCGCCGGCAGACTGTGTCGGGCCTGCTGCTGCAGGGCGTATCAGCCCTCCCCGAGGGGTACCCTTTCCCGGAGGATCTGATGTCCAGTCTTGTGGCCGATACCGGACATATCCGGCAGCGGGGGTACAAGGTAGCCCTGGTGGCCCAGTCCCTGCTTGAACTCTACCGCGGAGCGGGACTTCATCCGGTGGTCATGAAAGGCCCTGCCGTGGCGCAGTATTATCCCGATCCGCTGCTCCGTCAGAGCGGTGACATAGACCTGTTCTTCCCGGAAGGGGAGTATGACACGGCTGTTTCCATGTCCGGGAAGACTGTCCGGGTCGGGGACGGGAGCTTGCATTTCATGCAGGACGGTGTGGATGTGGACCTTCATCGCCGCTACTTCGACCTGCACATGGTCCCCGACCTGAGCGTACCCTCTCCTGAAGCTACGCTGCTTATGCTGTCTTCCCATATTCTGAAGCATGCCATGGGGCCGGGAATCGGGCTCCGGCAACTATGCGATCTGGCCGTGGCTTACAGGAAACTGTCTGTCCCCCGCGAGACTCTGAGAGAAGTTTTCGTCAGTGCTGGCCTGGAGAAGTGGAACCGCATGCTGTTCGCTTTTCTGACCGATTGGCTCGGGGCCGAGCCGTTATACGAAGACGGAGCCGAAGAGACGGCTCCGCTCATGACAATTATTCTATCCGGTGGGAATTTCGGGCATTATGCCTCCCGCCGCCACAAGGCGCTGGCCGGTTCTGTGCTGCGCCGGAAGACGGATACGCTTCTGCGTTATGTCCGCCGCCTTCCTTTTTCCTTACGTTATGCCCCCAGGGAGCTCCTGTATTCGCTGGGCGCGCTCTTCAAAGGTAATCTCTCCCGCTGATTATCACTACTCGGCAGGCACTATGCGGGAGGCTATCAGCGCCCAGCCCGGGGCCTTGCGATAGGTCTCCAGCGCGGAGGCCGGGACGCGTATCTGCAGGAGACTGCCAGTCCCTTCAAAGGCTTTGCTCCCTAGTGCAGGCGGTACCTCGCCCAGCAGTGTAAGACTGCTGAGCGCAGAGCAGTTCAGGAAAGCATACTCGCCGATGGATGTCACCGTGGCGGGCACCGTCAGCGAAGCTAGCTCCCGGCAATACATGAAGGCAGAGTGGCCAATACCGCTTACGCTCTCAGGCAGTTCATATCCCGTCAGTCCTGCCGGGGCAAATGCCACCACCGAGCCTCCCAGCACCAGGCAGCGGCCGTCCGGCGTAGCCAGCGGGCTGTGGAAATAGCCCAGATTGGGGCAGCGGCTGAACGCACCGGTGCCCACGTGGGTCACCGCTTTGGGCAAGGTGATGGAGGTGAGTGACTCGCACAGATAAAATGCCTCATTGCCTATTGTGCTCACCTCGTCCGGGATATTGATGAACAGCAGCGACAGGCAGTTGCGGAAAGCAGCCCCTTCGATGGCCGTCAGCCTGGCCGGCAACACCACCTCCGTGAGCAGGTTGCAGTCCTGGAAAGCACTCCCTCCGAGGGTCAGCAGCTTGTCCTTGAGGGTGATCGTTCCCCATTCGAAGCCATACTCATTGCTCACCACTGTGCCCAGCGAACGCGGATAATAGGGCTGAACCACCTTCCCGTCCACGCTCTTGTACATAATCACGTTGTACGGCCCCGGCTTGTGCACCCGCACGAGGCAGGTGGCAGACAGATTGGAACCGTCGGTGGTAGTGGCGGTAATAGTGGTCTCGCCGGGAGCCTCGCCGGTCACGATACCATGCCCGCGTACAGTTGCTACCGACGGGTCGGAGCTCTTCCAAAGCAGCGCCGTACCGGTCGCATTCGTAGGGATGATGACCGGGCGGATCGCATACTCCCGTCCCTGTTCCACGTCCATCTCAGGCAGGAGGCTCAGGGAAGTGATGGGGATGTGATCCTGGATGACGGTCACGTGGCACTCAGCCGACTTGGCGCCGGCGTACACGCGGATCTTGGCCGTCCCTGGCACATGGCCTTTTATCACTCCGTCCCGGCTGACGGTGGCGGAACGGGTGTTGGTGCTCTCCCAGCTAAGCTGCGTTTTGGCGGCCTTCTCGGGCAGCACGGTGGCCGTCAGCTGGTATTCCTTCCCGACTGCGAGTTTGATGGCTGCGGGCTCCAGAGTCACTGACTCTACCTCAATGGTCTCCTCTCCGGATGGGTGGGATGTAGGGGTGCATGACGCCAGGGCCGCCAACGCCAGCACCGCCGCCAAAAGAAACTGTATGCTGTGCTTTCTCATGATTTGTAAGGATAGTAAAAATTGCGGTTAATAAAGAAAGCCGAACATCCACAAAGGTATTCTTGCATCGTATCCGGTCTCAATCCCGTCAATGGCCAGATAGCTGTCCGGAATATCGGCAATTTGCTCAAACGACTTATATTCTCCGCCCACCTCGAAAAGATATTTTTGATTGACCAGGAAATCACCTTTGGGTGGCATCTGTACCGTCCCGACAGCGGCACATTGGTCAATGAAAAACGTCTCTCTCCAAGTCCCCACTGCAAGCTTTGGGGACAAGGCAGACATCAGGTTGGTATTGCCAAGATAAACTTTTGCCGGATTGACTAATTTTTTGTAGCTCTTGAACTCAACCGTCAGTAATTCCAGGATCTCGGCCCTGTCAAGTTTATAGAGAAGTTTCAAAAGCGTGTCCCTCGTGGTTCCAAGAGAGGCCGACAGCCTGTCCGTATTCGGCTGAAGGGGGACATTTTCTGCGATGATCATCAGGAGTTTTTTACACTTCTCAATCGTATCGTATGTACATTTTTCAACGGCAGGAAGATCGCTTTCAATGACCGTATCGACAACCTCCTTCAGGCGTACCAGGAAATCCTGCCCCGCATCCTTATAGAAAGGATATACGCCGTTGCGCAGATAGGTATCGAAATACACCAGAATCCTGGTCTTGGAAGCAATTTCCATAGCTGCCGAAACATGGTTTTTCAGGAGTTCCTCCATCGAAAGAGCATTCATTTTCAGAATACCTTCATATTCCAGATATTCCCTGAAAGACATCCCATGGAGGGTATAAGACGTCTGCCTTCTTGACATATCCACTTTGGCATTGTCAATTTCCAGCAGGGACGAGCCTGTGTATACGATCCTAAGGCCGGCGAGCTCGTCATAAAGGTTCTTGAGAATCGCACTCCACTCTTTATATTTGTGGACTTCGTCAATATAGAACTCAGTGATTCCTCTCTTGTACATAAACTTGACGAGGTCCTGAAGTTCGTGTGTCTTGAACCAATAATGATCCAGGGAAATGTAAAGCGTTTCGTCGGGATTACTGTATTTCTCTTTGATTCTCTGCAAGAGCAGCGTAGTTTTACCTACACCGCGCTCTCCTTTGATGCCGATGACGCGTGCGTCCCAATTGATTATGGGATAGAGGTAACGTTTGAAATCCAATGTCACCTGGGCGAGCTTGCTGTGGTAAAACTCCACAATAGGGCGGATGTCGGTCAGTTCCATCTTTCAATCTATTAACAATGCAAAGATAGAAAACACTTTTGGAAAAGCGAAATTATTCTTAAAAATCACTTTTGGAAAAGTTACTGAGACCGTTCGGCTCCAGTAAACAAGAGAGCGGCCACGACGGCCGCTCTCT
>JAGBNC010000031.1 GCA_017634595.1 Bacteroidales bacterium | reverse complement strand
CGGTGGCGTGCTAACAAAAGGCGTTGGCGGCACTGCGGCCGGCAAGGGCGCCGGTGCAGAAGGCGAGCTGAAGGTTGTAGCCGCCGGTGTCGGCATCTATGTCCAGGGCCTCGCCGCAGAAGTAGAGCCCCGGTATGAGGCGCGACTCCATGGTCTTGGGAACGACCCCGTCGGTGGAAATGCCGCCGGCTGTGACTACGGCGCGCTCCCATCCTACGTATCCACTCAGTTCGAAGCGCCATTCTTTCAGGGCCTTGGCGATACTGACAAGGTTCACCCATACTTTGGTGTCGGCCCTGCCGCGGCGCTCCAGCGTGATGATTTCCGGGTGTGCAGCACTGAAGCCAGGAATCAGCTCCCAAGGCATCAGTTTGCCCAATAGTACCCGGCAGCGCTCTTTCTCACGCATGCGCGCAGAACGCGGGTCGCGGCCGATTTCGTCCCATATTTCCTTGACACGAGAGCTGAGCTCGGTGAGGCTTACGCCGGGCTTGAGGTCTAACAGCAGGGTAGCGTGCGAGCCGTTGACCATAGCTTTGACGGCCTTGCGGCTCAACTGGAAACCGACCGGACCTTCTATGCCGCCGTCGGTAAAATCAATGTCGCCGAATTCTTCACCCGCCGTGCTTCCCTGAATCTGCAAAGTGACGCTGACGTTTTTGAGACTGACCCCGCAAAGTTTCTGCCCGAATTCGCTCAGCGGCGCCTCACGGGGAATGTGGCGGGACTGCGAGACCGTCCCTGTCTTGTATCCTTCCGGCACCATTGCGGTCAGGGACGGGAAGGTTGGCGTAATCTTGTGCCCAAGTTCACCGGCCCAACGCAGACCGTCGCCGGTGGAACCTGTCCCGGGGTAGCTGAGCCCTCCGGTGGCTACGATCAGGCGTGAGCATTTGTGCGAAGTGCCGTCTGCCAGCTGAATGTCGAAGGCGCCGTCTCCGGACTTGACCGAAGCGACTTCAGCATCTGTCTGTATAATCACTCCCGCTCCTTGGCACTCGCGTACCAGGGTGTCAACCACGTCGGAGGCTTTGTACGAAGCGGGAAAGGCCCTGTCGCCACGTTCCACTACGGTAGGCATCCCGGAACTTTCGAAGAAATCTATCAAGTTCTGGGGCGTAAGGCTGTGCCACGCGGCCCTCACAAACTGGGAGCCGCTGCGTATGTGGCCCGAGAAGCCGTTCCATTCTTTGAGGTTCGTGAAGTTGCATCGCCCCTTGCCTGTTATCATGATTTTACGTCCCGGGCGGGGCATTTTTTCCAGTACACATACTCTTAAGACCTCGCCTTTCTTCCGGGCTTCGCTTGCTGCACTTCTGGCTGCCATCAGCCCTGAAGCGCCTCCGCCTATGATTATGATGTCGTATTTCATCTTTGTTGAAAAAATGTTCACAAATATAGTTATTCTTTTTGGTGGCTTGTAGAATTGTAATTAATTTTGCAGGTTGTGACTAAATACATTCGTTATATATTATGTCAGTAAAGTACAAAAAAATCGACGCACCGGTGTATGTAGCACCGGATTGTGACGTCTGCAAACTCCTCTCGGACGTCATCATCTGCCAGAGTGCCGAAACAGAGGACTGGACCTACGATGAAAACGGTGATTTCTAGGATTATGAAAAAGATTTTTGCCGCTATGGGTCTGATGATGGCAGCCATCATCTCCCTCGTAAGTTGTCAGCCCAAGGAGCTCGTCTCCGAGCCCGGTCGCACTATGACTATCTATGCTTCTTCCGAGTTGACCAAGACCACCAATGACGGTCTGAGCACTCTCTGGGCGGAAGGCGATCAGCTGCATGTTTTCTATCTTGATCCTTCAGTAGCAACCCATGCCTCATATGTCAAGGCTGGTGTGTTTACAATCAGTGAAGGTGTAGGCACCAAGAGCGGTACCTTTACCGGCGAGGCCGCAAGCACTCCTTCTGCTGCTACGACTTGGTATGCAATCTATACCGGCGCCTCGGCCGCAGCCCCTGAGACTCCTGACGCATCATCTGAAGGAGACGGGTTCGTGTACATCGGCCGCAGCAATGGTCTCTCCCAGACCGCTTATGACGATATGTCCAAGGTGAGCGGTTCCCACTGCCCCATGTATGGCGTGGCCGCCAACGTCGCCGCTGACCAGGCTCCCGGATTCACGATGAAGCAGATTGCTTCTGTGATTGAGTTCAATGTTGTCAACACCGGCAATCAGCCTATCAGCATTTCTTCACTGCAACTCAATGAACTTACCGACATAGCCGGCCAGTTCTATGTTGACGTTACCGGTGATGAGCCTGTGTTCACTCCTGTGGAAGGCAAGACAATCGCTAACCCTGAGGTAATTATCTCTAATCCCAGTGAATTGAATGCAGGTGCGGCCGCAAAGTTGTATATGCCCGTCAAGCCTTTTGTTCATGGAGCCACTGCCGGCATGGAGGTCAAGGTCAGCGGTTCTGCCAACGGAAAAGTCGGGTCCACAACTGTGGCCTTGTACCCTAAGACTGAGGCTCAGGGCACTTTCTCCGCTGGCAAGATCAAGAAAGTGACTGTCGAGGTAGCAGGATTTGATGCCGCCCAGACAAGCACCATCAGTGATTTCATCGCAGCTAATAAGGGTGAAGAGTTTGTGATAGCCGATGCTATTGTAACTCTTGTTTATTCAAAGGGCTTCTTCGTACAGGACAATACTGGAACTCTTTGGGTCAGTATGGGTGCCGCTCCTACTGTCAGCAAAGGTGATGCTGTGACTCTGTCTGGCGAAAGGAATGAATACAGTGGTGTTCCTGAGATGTACAAACCGGTCGTGACTGTGACATCTTCCGGTAATAGCGTAGAGCTCAACCCTGAAGCCTGGGGCTTCAGCCAGGTGAGTGCCGCACTCGATTCTCCGACCACGAAATATGTGTCTCTGTCTTCTGTCGAATTCTCAAGCAAGACAGCAGCAACGCTTGCCGGTACTGACAGCCAGTCCACCGTTTCACTCAGCGTCTATGCAGCGACTGATCCCGAAGTCACTCTTGCTAAGGGTACTTACAATGTGACCGGTTATATTTGCGGTGCTTACAACGGAAAGGTGTATCTGTATGTTGACAGCGCTGAGAAAGCACAGGAGCAAGAGGCCTCCCTCGAGCTTTCTCCTGCGACCATTACTTTCACTCAGGATGGCGGAAGCGAGAATGTGACCGTTACTTCTGATAACAACAATTGGACTGTTGACGAGACCACTGTAGCTGAGTGGTTGACTGTAAGCCGTGCGAGTTCTTTTGTCGGCCTCATCGTCAGCACTGCCGCCAACACTGGAAGCAAACGTTCTGCAAGTGTCAAGATCAAGCATTCCAACGGAACACTGGTCAAGACTCTGAAGGTGACTCAGGAGGGACCGCTTGAGAGTGATTCAATTAGCCTCAGCCCCTCTTCATTTACTTTCGAGGCACAGCCTGAAGGACCTATCACTATCACTGTGACAAGTAACAATGATGGTTGGACCATCGATGAAGCGACAGTTGAATCCTGGCTCACTCTGTCACGTAGCGGTAATACCGTCACCGTTACGGCTCAGGCCAATACTGGTGAGGCCAGGAATTGCACCGTGAAATTCCATCACGCAAATGGCACTCCCAATGCTAATCTGGTTATTAATCAGAGAGCTCCCAGCTCCGGAAACAAAGTTACTTACACCAAAGTGACCTCTGGTACTATTGGGACAGGAGACTATCTGATCGTTTTTGAAGAGTCTGGCAAGGCCTTTGATGGTAGTTTGACCGATTTCGCTAAGCAGAATTATAAGGACGTTACTATCAGCGGCAACACTATCACCATGGATGAAGGTTCCCACATACATTATGATGCTTCTGCCAAAACCGTGCAGACCGCGAGCGGTTATTATATAGGGGCAAAAGGCAATAATTCTAATGGTATAAGTAGCTCGAAGACCTTACCTTCCAGCAGTAATTTGTATACTATTTCTATCAGCGTGAACGGTGGCGTTGCTTCTATTGGATGCTCATTGGATGCAGGAGTCCATGCTTTAAGGTTTAATACAGAATATAATTATTTCAGGTTCTATAAGCCATCTTCATCATTGGCTACAGAATTGGCAATCTATAAGAAAAACTAAGCACGTTTTTTAAACGAAAGAGAGGCCGACCATTTCAGTCGACCTCTCTTTCGTTATGTTATGAGGCTACCTGTCGATAGCGGTGGCGGCGATTTCGCCTGCCCAAGTCCAGCCTTCACCGACACCGGTTATGCTGTGCACTGAGTCGTCGACTCCGCCGTACCAGGCATCGGCCTCGTCCTGATACCACTTAATCTGGTCCTCCGTAGCACGTGTAAATACCAAAGTCTGGTCCTCGATGGTGCTGGTCAGGGATTTGCCGTCGAAGAAGAGCTCATCGCCCACTTCGCTTTCCTTTCCGTCTTCATCCAGGAAGGTGATGACAACTATGCCGTCATTGGAAACGGTGTATTTGAATGTTGTGTGATAGCGGTCGTAGGGGACATAGACGAGATGGGAGTCCTGCATAATGTCTATCTCTTTCCATCCGAGGCCGGTTTCGTCGAAATGATATATTACGGCAAGACTGTTTGCTTCTTGTGGAATGTCGAAGTCTTCATCAGTCACGATGGGATCGAAAGCAACGTCCTGAAGTTCCAGCAGCCACTCTCCCACCACTCGGCTGTCCAGTACATTATCTTTGGTACAGGATGTCAGACTGCAGATGCCCAGCAATGCAGCCAGAATATATGTTGTTGTCTTTTTCATAAGATATTCATTCTTCGTTGTTTACTTGATGACGACCTTTGTGATGGCGCGGGCGCCGGATCCGGCGGGCACCGTGAAGTGGGCACGGAAGGCTCCCAACTGCCTGGGGGCAGCGGAGTAGCCGAGCGTATTCTTTTCTCCCAGGATGATGATGTCGTTGATGTTGTCTGAAGTGATGTTGAAAGCGGAATACTGGCCCGTGAAGGTGACGCCGCCAAAACTGACGGGGATCGGCTCGGTACTGACTGGTGTCACGCCCCAGAACTTCGGCTTGACGGTATTCCTGCCGGATTTCCACTTTATTATGTACGGCTTTCCGGCCTCGATGCTGGTGACAGGCGAGAAGGTAAGCGTGAGCGTGCCGCCTTCGATGCTTGCATTCGTAAGTTCCTGCACAGTGGCTTTTTCCAGGGGAGTTCCGTCTAAGCGCGGCACCGCGAACGGCAGACACAGCGTGTTCCAGCTATCGTCGTGGTACAGGGTGCGGTCTGTAAGGGTCGCATCGCAGATCTTGCCTTTACGCACGGAAAGCTGCTCGCTGTTGTCCACGTCGCTCGAAAGCAAAAGTACCGGGTAATTGATCGTAGCGTAGATATCGACATCGCTCTTCGGCATTGTGAAGCTATAGGTGCGTTTGGCTGCATCATAATCATACTTCAAGAAGTTGGCGTCGGCATCTTTAATTTCCATAAACGACACTATGCCTCCCTCGGGATATGACACCGTGATGGTCTTGCCGGGGCGGGAAGCTGAGGTGTTGAGTAAGACAAAGACGGTGCCCCAGTTGTGTGGCGCGATGGTGAACGGGGCACGGAGACCATCGGCGTAAAGACCATTCGAAGCGACTCCGTGGTTGACCAGATGGGTCTCCAGAGCGGCGTCATCGGAGAGGTCATCACCATGAATATCCCAGTCCGTGGCGCTTCCGCTCACGTCACCGAAATAGATGCTGTGCTGACTGTGTGAGCTGTTCCGGGTGCCATAAAACGTACAGTGTGCGACATAACCTTTGTTATAGCCAACGAGTCCGCCGACATCGGCGTCATTGTTGGTGACGTTGCCGGACATAAGGCAGTATTCAATGGTGCCGGAGTTTTCACCGACTATGCCGCCCACCTTGGCGGTGTAGGCCGACCACGATTCGCGCCAGCCTGAACTGACGTTGGCGGCAACCCAGCAGTTGCGGATAGTCCCCAGGTTCTCACCGGCGATTCCGCCCACCAGTCTTGCACTCTGGCAGTCAGCCCTGCCAGTAATTTTCACTCCTTCTACCTGGCCCCGTTCGCCTATTCTTGCGAACAAGCCCTGGTAGTTTCTGCCCTCATCCCATAAGGAAATCGTGATGGAATGCCCGTTGCCACGGAATGTCCCGTTGAAATCCACTGGGCTTCCGTCGTTATTTCCGATGGGATGCCAGCCGCGATGATCGAAATCAAGGTCGGCAAACAGATCGAAAGTAGCCTCATACCAGTATTTTGGGGCGTATATATTGGTGTCCCCTGTTGCTTCGGAGAAATGAGCGCGTACATACGCCAATTCAGCAGCACACGTAATGTGGTAGGAACCATCGTAGGTGCTGACATGAAACTGCGGTTTTTTCTTAGAACGGCCGTTCCATTCGTCGGCCATAGCTCCCTGCGCGAATATGCTCAGGAGGGCGAGAACTAACAAGATTCTTTTTTTCATATTGAAAGTATCGGTGCGTATGATAGTAACGTGGCTTTTTTAGGGTGTCAAATTTAGCAATTATTTTTCATTCCGAGTAGTTTTCTCAGTGATTCGGCGTGAGAGCCGACGTTTGCTGTGGTAATCTGGTGCCTCAGCAGCGTATGCAGCGCTGCCGTTGTCCGCTTTTTTATTTATTGATTGAGAATTTGTAGAAAAATTCATATATTTGTCAAACGCGGTGAGATTCAATTCTTAATCCTTTATATTTATGGCCTATCAAAAAGTAACTAAAACATCCTATGGCGGACGTCTTAAGAATGCGTTGTCAGGCGTAGGAATGGGATTCGTAATGTTGATTGCCGGTACCGTGCTTCTGTTCTGGAACGAAGGCCGCACAGTCAAGACTACCAAGATGCTCAAGGAAGCCCAGGGCGTTTGCGTCGAATTGGGTGACATCGAGCAGATCGATGCCGAGAAGAACGGCAAGATGATTCATGCATCCGGTCTTGCTACTACCGATGATGTCCTTACCGACGGGCAGTTCGGAATCTCCTTGAATGCCATCAAGCTCATTCGCAGTGCTGAGTACTATCAGTGGGTTGAGCACCAGCATTCCGAGACCAAGGACAAAGTCGGCGGAGGCCAGGAGACTATAACGACTTACACATACAGTAAGGAGTGGGTCAGCACCCCTGTCAATTCTTCATCCTTTGAGGATCCCCAGTACAAGGGCATCAACAATGAGATCCTCCTCAAGGTCGAGAATCAGACCAAGCAGGCTCAGAATGTAAGTTTCGGCGCCTACAGTTTCCCGGAAGGCCTTATCTCCCAGATGAACAACAGTCAGCCTCTCAATATTGAGATTCCCGAGGAGACAATTAATGAATACGAAACTGAATTCCACAGGGTCTATGATGTTGCTGCTACCGACAGTTTCATGCATCCTTCCGGCAACGTCCTTTATATCGGCGTCAATCCCAACCGTCCCAGCATCGGTGATGTGAGGGTTACTTACAAGAAGGTCCTTCCCGGCGACGTATCCATACTCGCAGTGGTTAACGGCAATACTTTCGAGAAGTTCACAGCCAAGAACGGCTACAGCATGATGACGCTTGAAGACGGTATCGTGGGTATGGATAATATGTTCGCCAACGAGCATTCGTCCAACAAGACTATGGCGTGGATACTCCGCCTGATCGGTTTCCTGCTTGTATTCTTTGGCTTCAAGAACATCTTCAATATTATCACTCAGCTGCTCAAGGTCCTTCCGTTCCTGGCAAATATCGCCGACCTTGGTATCAACCTGGTGGCAGGTGTGCTTGCAATTGCCTGGTCTCTGGTGGTTATTGCTATTGCATGGCTGTTCTACAGGCCTCTGCTCGGAATCTTGCTGCTGCTGGTTGCAGGCTGCCTTATCTGGTTCCTCGGTAAGAAGAGCAAGGAGAAGAAGGCTCAGCTCGATGCCCAGCTGGCTGCCGCTCCGGTGGCCTCCGCTGCTCCTACACAGCCCGCTCCTGCACCGGCACCAGCACCAGCACCGGCCAAGCCCGCCGCTCCCGCAGCTCCGGTACCTCCGGCACAGCCCGAGTATCCGCCTATGTCCGAGGCACCCGCTCCGGACTTCAGCGATGCTCCCGCTCCTCCGCCCGAGTTCCCTGATGCTCCCGTAGAATAGGTAATTCGCCCTCAATATAAGGGGATGGCTAAAGGTCAAGAGACTGATAGCCATCCCCTTTTTGGACAGGATTCTGCCGAAAACTTGTCCGTTCGGGGGACAGCGAAGATTATTAACAGGGGAATAAAAAAGAAGCAGCATAGTGCCACCGGCATTATACTGCGACCAAAGAGAGCAGGATAAGGGAGTCGAACCCTCCTCCTTGGCTTGGGAAGCCAATGCACTACCGATGTGCTAATCCTGCAAGGATTGCAAATATAGGATTATTTTTTGAAACAACGGCTATTTGCCCCTTAATATTTGAATAACTCCCTTGAGCTGACCGCTGAGCGCCAGCACAAGAAGATATACTCCGCCCATAGCAACCAGCTTGACACCGAACGACAGCACCAAGCCCATGTCGGGAATGAAGCTTACGCCCCAGCCGGCCGCAGCGACAATGGCCGCAATCCCCAGATCGGGCAGCAAGCGAAGCAGGAAACGTCTGACGCTCAGCCCGAAAGACAGATGCACCAGAATGTAGAAGGTGGCGATGAACTGAAGGTTGTAAGCGATGGCCACATTACGAGCTACCGCCTCTATGCTGCCTTCGATTATACCCGCAATGATACAAAGGACCGTCAGCACTGCATTCATACTGCCGCTGAAGAACAAGCGCCTGGTATCGCCCAGACTCTGGAAAATGCTTCCGGCAGAGGATAAAATCATCTGTGCCCATATTCCCAGGGCCATCCATTTCAGGCAGGCGATAGAGGGAAGCCACTGCTCTCCGTACAGGATTCGTATTATTTCGCTGCTGGCAAAAAAGCAGAATGGCGTTATGAAAGCGCCAAGCAGCGAGAGCAGCTTGACTATCTGTAAGTACTTGTCATAGATGTACTTCTTGTCGTCCTGATGCTCCGAGAGGATGGGGTGCAGGACGGGTGTGATGACATGGGTGAGGTTGTTTACCGGGTAGAGCATCAGTTTGTACGACTTGTCGTACCAGCCCAGCGCTGACGGCCCCATGATCTTGCCTATAAGCAGGTTGTCGGTGTTTCGAGCAAAGTAGTTGATGACGTTGAACCCGAACAGGAATGACGAGTAGCTGCGTATTTTGGCAATGCTCTCCCGCTGTATTCTCTTCGCCAAGGGCGGGCGTACCGACAGGTAATTCCAGAAAAAGATAAACATGGAATTGAGCACGGCCTGAATCACCAGCGCATAGTACTTGAGCCCTGCCCAGGCGAGTATGATTCCCGCAATTCCGGATACGATGCAGGCCAGCAGAATGCGCAGTGCTATGTCCTTAAAGCGTTTTGCCTTGAGCATGAGTGCATTAGGCACAACGTTCATGGTGTTGAAAAATAGCGATACCGCCAGCAACGCGCCTACGGGAATATAGGCATTGTTGCCATAGAACATCGCCATCGGCACTGAGAAAAGGGCAAATGCTGCGGCGAGACCAAGCGACAGGCGCAGCGAGAAAGCGAAGATGCTGCCTATGTCATCGTCAGTAAGCTCCTTGTTCTGAATGATTCCGGCGCCCATGCCGAGGTCGGACAGGATCCCGAAGAAAGTAGTGAAGACTACTGTAACCGCCACCACGCCATAGTCTTCCGGCGTGAGGAGCCGGGCCAGAACGGCCGAAAAGAGCAGCCCCAGAAAGATTGTGGAGTAGCGGGCTCCCGCATTAAGCAGGACGGCTTTTTTTATCTGAGACGAGGCCATGGCAGATCAGTGGTCGCTTTGCATCAGGGCCCGGATGACCCTTATTGAACGAAGTGATTCACGCAGCTTGAACTCGTCTTTGGCTGTGCTGGAGCGGAACATTTCATCTGTAGTGACGTCTTCAAGGTGCTTTACCGACACGGAAGCATCGTACACCATCCTGAGGCCGTCACGCCTGCACTCGTAGTGCAGCAGGTCCTCTTCGAAATACAGGAATGTATCCGGGTTGAAGCATTGCGGACGGACAGAGATGTAGTGT
>JAGBNC010000030.1 GCA_017634595.1 Bacteroidales bacterium | reverse complement strand
TTGTGCTTTATAAATGTAGCCAAAAATATCAGTAGCTTTTATATCATATGAAAAACTTCTCGGGGGTCTGCCAAGCGGCAGGGGCCGACAAGCCCCTGAGAGCGTTCTTCATTTGGATTACAAACATAGTTACTTTATCGGGTTTTCATGGGAAATGCGTAAATTGCGTTCGATAAATCGTAATTTGAAGGCCTATAATATGGCAACGATCATAAGAAAAGAAGAGCGTGATTTCCAGCCGCATCCGGGCGATATGCTTTTCTTCGAGGCAGGGGAGACAGGCGCTCACCAGCTATACAATCACACCGATGAACCCTGTACCTATCTGGACCTGCGTTCATACATCGGTCACGATGTGTGCGAGTATCCTGACTCCGGAAAGCTGATCCTGATGCCAACGGCAGAGACCTTCCGCAAAGATGAGCAGCACGCTTACTTTGAAGGGGAAGAAGGAGTGGATACCATCTGGAATAAACTGAATAGGCAATAGCGACTATATTCGCATTTCTCAGTTTGATTCATTTACGAGCTATTATTAGTATGAGCATGCTTTTGTCGTTGATTTTGTTGGCCTTAGCTATTCTCGTAGCTGCCACCTTAATTGCAATAAGAAAACAAAGCAGGCCAAGAAGAATCATACGGGAAGGAAAACTCCTGAAAAGCGAGATGATCAGCCTGGACGGAGAGATGTTTTATGTGGAGAAGGTCGCTTTTAAGGACTGGCACGAAAGCCTTCATTTCTTTTATCTGATTTCCGACAGATTGGGGGAAGGACATCCCATCGTTGAGCAAAAATGGAGTTACGAGGATTTCTGTGACATCACCATCCGCCTAGATGACTACACCTACGCACTCAACCGCCAAGTGGAAGTAATTGCCTTTGTCCGTAGTTTCAGGCCCATCCCCGTTGACGAATTTGACCGTATTGCCCGGCCGTTGATTATGTAGCTGCAGAAATCTCAAGTTCCGGGAACTCTCAATGTATTACCAGGTTTGTAAATTGATTTCGCAGAAAATGCGTATCTTTAGTTCGATAAATCGAAATATTTATATTGAAAGGTCTTGGCAGAGACCAGTGCCCCGCACGAAACACTCCATGGAAAAATGAAAAAAGCATTGTTTTTGATGGCGGTAACGCTGATTTGCTTCACTGCCTGTGCCCAGAGAAAGGGCGGTGCGCGAGGTCCTCGTCAAGGTGGTCACATGGAAATCGACAAGGATTCTGACAGTGTCTTCGTGTCGTTGAAGAAAGAGACACTGGATAAGTTCAAACAACTGACCTTCAACGACGCCCGGACCGGCAAGACGATGGAGTATAATCTTCTGGTTCCTGAAGGTGCCGAGGCAGGTCAGAAGTATCCTCTCATTCTATTTATGGCCGATGCCAGCACCGCAGGCAAAGAGGTGACGGCGCCGCTCACGCAGGGCTACGGTGCTCTTGAGTTCGCATCAGACAGGGACCAGAAAGAGCATCCGTCATTCGTATTGGTGCCGCAATACACCGACTGGGCCGTGCAGGATGACTGGAGTACCACCGAGGAGGTGGAGATGACCATACGGCTGCTTGAAGCTGTCTGCAAGGAGTACAATGTCGATACCAACCGTCTGTACACCACAGGCCAGTCGATGGGGGGCATGATGTCGTTCTACTTCAACATCACGCATCCCGACCTCTTTGCCGCCTCGCTCTTCGTCAGCAGCCAGTGGGACACCTCGAAGATGCAGGATTTCGGCAAGAAGAATTTCTTCTATATCGTTGCAGGCGGTGACCAGAAAGCCTATGGCGGGATGCAAGACTTGACAAAGGTGCTGAAGGAGAACGATGCCCGAATTGAGTCTGCTTCCTGGAGCGCCAAACTCTCCTCTCAGGACCAGGAGCGGCTTGCAGAGCAACTTATTGCCCGTGGTAGCAACATCAATTTCATCCTGTGGGAGACGGGCAGCGTGCTTCCGGAATCGGGTAAAGGGATGGAACACATGGCCTCCTTCGACTACGGCTATAAAATTGCCGCGGTGCGAGACTGGCTGTACAAACAAAGCAAGCAATAACGCGAAAAACAGACAGTAAAAACGTGATTTATGGCTTGCAATCCAGACTTCGTCCAATACATCATTGACCAGTGCTCCGGTAGTCCAGATGGAGTGCCGGGGCTTTGCTGTTTATCTCTACAGTGATGCGGCTACTTCCCCAAGCGTTTTTTGAAATTTGCAAGCATATCGCTGTAATGCATGCCGATCATGGCCATCAGGGAACGTTGCAGCAGGATGAAGCAGGAAATGAACACGAATGGCGCAAAGGTGTAGTCGTACCAGGCGGCAAGGTGGTTCATGGCTATATATACAATCAGGGCTATCCCCGTGACCAGTTCGATCTCGGCGGTAACCATCCCCGGCGTATAGGGTTTGTCCAAACCGAAGACCTTGATTCCGACTATATGGATGATGCCCTCGAAGATGCTGAAGGTTGCCATTGTCAGTGCAAACAATGGGATGCTGTCTCCCCAGAAAAAGGGAATGATGGTCATCACAAAGATAAACACCCCGGTATTCAAGCGGCTTGCCCGTTTCAGTTCCGGGTCGATATCCCGCTGCAGCACATTGGCCGAGATAAGATCCAGGAATACTCCCGGATAGTGTCCTTCTTCCCATTCATGCAGGATATAGAGGAAGGATAGGAATACGGTAAACTTTTGAATGACCGTGAGTTCATCCATGAAGATGGCCACGCATACGATTAGCAGCATGGCAATCACCGTGTAGATTTCCAGCGCATAATGTTTGATAAATCTCCACATAATATCGTCGTATTTAATTGTTTGATTTTTTGCCAAAACGTTCCCCCAAGAATCGCCGGGCCGATGCGACTTTCTCTTTCATCGGTTTATCCAACAAGGTCTGGAACAATACTTCCATGCACAGAAAACCTCCCAGAAAGCATAGTGCTCCCCACAGCCACTGTATACCGGGGTAGTCAATATTTCTGTTAATGACTATGATTGCCCATATAGCGTATGCGCACATCAAAACCGCCGTCCACCACCCGGGCGATACACCGCGTAAACGAAACATCACGATGCCGCAGTTATGAATGAAGCCCTCAAAGATACAGAGGATGATTACTGCAAGTGTAAGCCACAATTGCTCAGGCCAGATCATCGCTGCGGAAAAGGCCAGTGTAATGTACAATGCTTGCGAGATATGCGTTACTCCGGGAGTAAGCGAGCGCCAGTCTATTTGGAGCACCCTTCCAGCCATGAGGTCAAGGAAACGGCCCTTATAACTTTCCTCATACTCGTGGACAATAATGAAGGCGTACAGTCCAAGAGTGAGTTTCTGAACAAGCATCAGGTTTTGCCAGTTGCAGAAGCCCCAGACGGCCCATCCTAAGAAGATGAGCGTCATAATGTGGATGTTGTTCTTCAAGAGCCAGAAAACGAACTTTTTCATGATCAGTATTGCTTTTAGTTTATTTCACATTACAAAATTACCGTGAAATTAGGAGTATTTGCTGGGCTTTTTGTATGGAAATATTGTCTTTTTGTACGGATTGCCCTATTTTTGCCTCTATGAAGTCGCAGATTCAACCATTGATTGTACCGGAAGGCTACCGCAGCAGCACGATTATGGCCGCTGGTGATTATGCCATGAACCTCCGCGTATCGATGGACCTTATTCCATATCGGGCCGGGCAACCTTATCTTGCCCCCAAAATGAGGGCAACATATGTCCTTCAGGGCACGGCTCAATTCCTAGTCAATCTTGTGCATGTGGAACTTCGGACAGGATCATTGATGATTGTTCCTCCCGGCTGCGTCGTAGAACTTTTAGAAAGAAGTCCGGATATGGAAGTCCGCCTGATGGCTTTTGGAGACGAGGCTTTGGATCACCTCGTTCTGCTTACCCCGCAGGGGGAAGAAAAAGAAGACATGGAGGCGCTGATGACAGCCATCTGGCGGGGGCTGCGAGACAAGGCAACGGATTATGTACAAACCCTGTCCAAGGCATTTATCTCCAAGGCCCTGATGATTGAAGGTGTTGCCCCAAAGAAGAAAAGCTTGCGGTCGGATGAATTGTTTACCCAGTTTATCGAAGCCGTCAATGCATGGTGTATGCAAAATCGCAGAATTCCCTTCTATGCCGATAAACTTGGGATATCGGCTCACCACCTTTCAGCCATTGTGAAATCAGTCAGCGGAGAAAGTGCCATGAGCTGGATTCATAGGGCTACCATCCAACGGGCAAAGCTCCTGCTGTCTCAAGGTCAGACAGCCTTGCAAGTGAGCGAGGCGCTTGATTTCCCGGACGCGCCCTATTTCAACCGTTATTTCAAGCGGCATACCGGGATGTCTCCCGGAGCGTACCAAAAGCAATAAAGTATAAGGAACCTTAGCGTCAAAATGTGTAGTTTGCGCTGTGAAATCGGGATAAATCGTGGCGCTATCTTGCCGATATCGGCAAGATTTGCTATATTTGTAGCTGTTTCGTCACTATATTTGCCGATAGCCATGGAAATGTTATCCGTCAGTCAATTCGCCGAACTACATGGTATCTCTGAGCGTACCGTACGCAACTGGTGCGCTACGGGAAAGATGCAAGGCGCCGTCCTTGTCGGAAAGACATGGAACATCCCTGTCGATGCTCCGCTTCCAAGGAAGGGGAAGTCCAAGGAGTGCCCTTTGCTGAAGCGTCTTCGCGAAGAAAAAGAAGGAAATGTAAGCTGTGGCATCTATCATCGCACGCAGATCGATCTCACCTATAATTCCAACCATATCGAGGGCAGCCGCCTGACCCATGAACAGACCCGTTTCATCTTTGAGACGAACACGATCGGCATCACAGACGAGAGCGTCAACATCGATGACATTGTGGAGACGACAAACCATTTCCGGTGCATCGACCTTATCATTGACAGGGCAGGAGACAAACTTTCCGAGCCGCTTATCAAGGAGATACACCGGATTCTGAAGACAGGGACATCGGACAGCAGGAAATCCTGGTTCAATGTGGGGGATTATAAAAGGCTTCCGAACGATGTGGGGGGCAATGCGACCTGTCCTCCGGAAGAGGTGCACGCCAGGATGAAGGCGCTGCTTTCTACATATAACTCCAAGCCTTCAAAGACGCTTGAGGATATCATCGACCTTCACCATAAGTTCGAGACAATCCATCCTTTCCAAGACGGAAACGGCCGTGTGGGAAGGCTCCTTATGTTCAAGGAATGCTTGGCGAACGGGATTGTTCCGTTCATTATCACTGAAGAGCTCAAGCTTTTCTACTATCGCGGACTCCGGGAATGGGGACACGAAGACGGCTACCTTACGGACACCTGCCTCTCAGCCCAGGACAACTACAAGGCATTGCTGGACTATTTCAAGATCAAGTATTAATCACATCAGTTCGATAAATCGTAACTCACCCGAACCAATGGAGGAGCGTCATCTCAATCAATTGAATATGAAGAAGATCATTATTATCGACGGCGGCCCGCGCCGTAACATGAACACATAAGATGAACACTTATTTTCCAGAGATTAAAAAGAACTTCGGTTTCGGTTGCATGCGGCTCCCCATGAAGGGCGGGGAAGTGGACCTTGAGGAAACCTGCCGGATGGTGGATTATTTCCTCGAGAATGGTTTTAATTATTTTGACACCGCCCACGGTTACCTCAGTGGCAAGAGCGAGAAGGCGCTGAAGGCCTGCCTTACGAGTCGCTATCCCAGGGACCGTTACCTTCTTGTCAACAAGCTCACGAACGGGATGTTCACCAAGAGCCCGGAAGGGATAAGGAAGTTTTTCTCTTCACAGCTAGAGGCATGCGGAGTGGACTACTTCGACTTCTACCTCATGCATGCCCAGAACCGTGAGTATTATGAGGCTTTCAAGTCCTGCGGGGCTTACGAGACAGCGTTCGAGCTCAAAGCGGAAGGAAAAGTCCGCCATGTCGGGCTTTCTTTCCATGACAAGGCGGAAGTCCTTGATCAGATTCTCACGGAATATCCTGACATAGAGATAGTTCA
The DNA here is from genome assembly GCA_017634595.1 of Bacteroidales bacterium. Lineage (GTDB taxonomy): Bacteria > Bacteroidota > Bacteroidia > Bacteroidales > UBA932 > Cryptobacteroides. The sequence goes on along the minus strand of JAGBNC010000030.1, from coordinate 3,295 downwards.
GATCCAGTTCAACTATGTGGACTACGACGATCCCGGGATCCAGAGCCGCCAATGCTACGAGGTTTGCCGTAAACACGGGAAGCCGATCGTGGTCATGGAACCTGTGAAGGGAGGCAACCTGGCTCACTTGCCCGTCGACGCGGCCAAGGTGCTTGATGACCTTGGCGAAGGCGCTAGCCAAGCCAGTTACGCGCTCAGATATGTCGCCTCCTTTCCGCAGATTATCGTGACATTGAGCGGGATGAGCAGCATGGACCAAATGAGGGATAATGTCTCCTTTATGAAAGATTTCCATCCTCTGGATGAGAAGGAATCGGAGGCGATCGACAAGGTGAAGGAAATATTCAAATCAAAGAGGCTAATCGCTTGTACAGGATGCTCTTACTGTACCGACGGTTGCCCAATGCGAATATCCATCCCCGACATGTTCGCCGACCTTAACGCGAAGGCCCTGCACAAGAATTGGAACAGCGACTTTTACTTCATGGTCCACACCCAGGGAAGGGGGAAACCTTCTGACTGCATCGAATGCGGACAGTGCGAGAGTGTCTGTCCCCAGCACCTGCCGATTATAGAGACCCTGAAAAAAGCCTCGAAGGCTTTCGAGAAATAGTACATGGACATACGACAGTCCGGGGAATTATTTAGTGCCGAAAAGTGACATTTTCGGCATTATTTGTGTCCCGTCCGGACGGATGGATAGCCGTACCTTTGCAATCGGAAATCAACGACAAAAAGATATGCAAAGTATTTATTCAGAATTCAGGGAAAAAGTAGTTGCCATGCCAGATGCAATGGCCGTGCAGGACTTTTCAAGGACGTTGACTTATGCACAGTTGGATGCGCTCGCCGATACGATCGCGACAGGTTTTCCTACTCGTAATCCAGCATTTGTCGGGATTGTGATGGACCACAGCGTAGAGATGATTGCCTCCATCCTTGCCGTGCTGAAGACCGGAGCAGCATATGTCCCGGCAGAACCGTCGTTCCCCATCGAGCGTATCCGTTATATGATGAAGGAGAGTGACGTGGACTTTATCATCACGCATGGCAAGTATGTGGATTACATTAATCACGGTTTCCGCAAGATGACTGTCGAATGCGGGCAGAAGATTATGCCTGTCGAGGTTGAAGATCGATCCAATACAGACGCTATCGCATACGTTCTCTATACAAGCGGCACTACAGGTAATCCCAAGGGGGTGCAAGTCACCAATACGAATGTATGTCATTATGTGCGTGCTTTTTCCCATGAGTTCAAACCGGGCCCCGGAGACCGGATGCTCCAATATTCCGTTTGCTCTTTCGACATCTTTGTGGAAGAAGTGTTTACGACACTTCTCAGCGGCGCCACCCTGGTCATCCCTTCCGAGGAGACCAAGAAAGATCTTCGGAAACTCCTTGCCTTCTGCTCTGAGAATGGCATAACGATGATCAGCGGGTTCCCGTATCTTCTGGCAGAAATGAATAAAATGCCGGAATTGCTGCCCAAGAGCCTTCGGTTGCTCATCAGCGGAGGCGACGTGCTCCGGGCGAAGTATATCAGCCAGCTTAAGGATAAGGTAATGATATACAATACTTATGGTCCTTCCGAAACCACGGTTTGCGCAAGCTATTTCCGTGCGGATAACGCCGAGCCGCTCGAGGACGGCACTTTCCCTGTCGGAAAACCCGTTTTGGGAACGCGGATAGAAATCCTGAACGGTAATATGAATCCGGTAAAGGCAGGAGAAATAGGTGAGATATGCATCTTTGGAGACGGAGTTTCCCGCGGGTATCTTGGCAGCAAGCTTGAGAATGAGAACTTTACAATTACCCCGGACGGAAGAAGGGTTTACCGGAGCGGTGACCTTGGATACATTTTGCCAGACGGGAATATAGCGTTCCTTCGTCGCAAGGATAAGCAGGTAATGATCCTTGGAAAGCGCGTGGAAAGCGAAGAAGTTGAAAACGTGCTCTGCACTTGTAGCGAAGTGGAAGATGCTGTGGTTTGCCCAGCTACGGACACCGAAGGCCTTTCTTACCTGGTAGCTTACGTAGTTCCTAGAAAAGGGAAGTTCAACCTGACGGAACTCAGGCGAAAACTCTCGCGATATCTCACGCCGTTTATGATTCCGGAGTTCTTTGTGTCGATGCCGTCATTCCCGATGACACCCAACGGTAAGGTGGACCGTAAATCGCTGCCTGTCGTGCTCAAGGAGGGGGCCCTGTATGCCTGATGTTCGTATCCGTGAAGCCGGGGAGAATGAACTCGGACTTCTGCTCAGTTGGCGCGAGGAGGTGCTTCACAGCGTGTTTTCTCTCCCTGCGAATGCCGACACCTCGGCGCTTATGCGGGCCAATGAGGCATATTACAAAAGTGCCGTTCCTGCCGGGAAACACATTGCATGCTTCGCCCAGAAAGACGGGGAGACCATCGGTTGCGGTGGCCTTTGCCTGCACGACGAAATGCCTTCACCGGACAACCCATCGGGCCGATGCGCCTATCTGATGAATATATATGTCCGCAAAGAGCACAGGGGGGAAGGCGCTGGCAAAAAGATCGTGCGCTATCTCATCGGATGTGCCCTGGAGCGGAATATCACGAAGATATATCTTGAGACATCTCCTTGTGGGAGGCCTTTGTACGAAGCGGCCGGATTCAGCGAGATGAAGGATATGATGCTTCTGACTTATGGAAAATAACGCTAAATTTGTAAGCCATGAGCCATAAAAGTATTTTGATAGACGGTCGCGAGTGCTTCGTCAGCGACTCCGTTCAGCCTAAATATATCCTTGTCCAGACGCTTGGTAGGCACGAGCGAGGTATTTTTGACCGTACCGTGGAGTTGATTTCCAATGCGACCGGTGTACCTTTTGTCCTTGTCGCGTTCCAGGTTTTTGATTGGGATCTGGACCTTACCCCATGGCACGACGATGCCATCAGCCGGAAACCGGAAGTGGGAACCCAGACCGGCGATACGCTCCGCTATGTGAAGGAATCGCTTCTTCCTGCGCTTGAGGCCGAATATGGAAAACTCCCCGTCATCCTTGGCGGCTACTCCCTGGGCGGTCTTTTCGCCCTTTGGTCATCCATGCAGACAGACCGTTTTGCCGCCATCGCTGCAGCATCGCCTTCCCTCTGGATCAAGGACTGGCTGGACTATGCATATGTGCACCCGGTGAAGGCCGGGAAGGTCTATCTGAGCCTGGGAGACCAGGAAGAGCACGTGAAGAACCGCGCCATTGCCCGTGTAGGAGACTGCGTGCGAGGCGAATATGAGCTTCTCAAGGCTCAGATTGGAAGAGAAAACTG
>JAGBNC010000029.1 GCA_017634595.1 Bacteroidales bacterium | reverse complement strand
TGAATGAATAGCTGCTTCCAAGCTAACATCCTAGCTGTCTTAGCGGTGTCACTTCGTTTCGTCTCAACTTAAACTGCTCTTGGGGGCCTTAGCTGAAGGTCTGGGCTCTTACCCTTTTGCCGACGGATATTAGCACCCGACGACTCACTCCCGGAATCTGAATTGCGCGCATTCGGAGTTTGTCAGAAATCGATAGGCGATGAAGCCCTCTTTTCCTATCAGTAGCTCTACCTCACGCAATCATAACCGAGGCTGTCCCTAAAGACATTTCGGGGAGTACGAGCTATCTCCCAGTTTGATTGGCCTTTCACTCCTACCCACAGCTCATCCAAGCCCTTTTCAACGGAAACTGGTTCGGGCCTCCAGTGCCTGTTACGGCACCTTCACCCTGGCCATGGGTAGATCACTAGGTTTCGCGTCTGCTCGCACTGACTGAACGCCCTGTTCAGACTCGCTCTCGCTGCGGCTCACGTTCCTGAAGAACTTAACCTCGCCAGTGCGATGCAACTCGTAGGCTCATTATGCAAAAGGCACGCCGTCGCTCTTAATAGAGCTCCGACCGCTTGTAAACGAACGGTTTCAGGTTCTATTTCACTCCCCTGTTCGGGGTGCTTCCCACCTTTCCCTCACGGTACTGGTCCACTATCGGTCTTCCGATCATATTTAGCCTTGCGGCATGGTCGCCGCAGATTCAGACAGGATTCCACGTGTCCCGCCCTACTCAGGTGCCTGTCTCGACCAAACCCCGTTACCCGTACGGGCCTTTCACCCTCTGCGGACTGACTTTCCAGACAGTTCCGGTTCCTGGCTTGGTCTTTGTGACTGGTCCTACAACCCCGGCAACGCCGTAACGCCACCGGTTTAGGCTCTTCCCATTTCGATCGCCACTACTTTGGGAATCGATATTTTCTTTCTTTTCCTGCAGGTACTAAGATGTTTCAGTTCCCTGCGTTCGCCCCATCTGTTGATGGTCTGCAGTCTTCAACTGCAGGGGTTCCCCCATTCGGACATCTCCGGATCAATTCCTGTTTGCAGATCCCCGGAGCTTTTCGCAGCTTACCACGTCCTTCTTCGCTTTCGGAAGCCAAGGCATCCTCCGTTCGCTCTTGTTCTCTTTCTCTTCTTGTGAATCACACTTGACGACTTATTAAACGTCTCGTGTTACTCGTTTTGCCTTTGAAATTGTAGCCCTAACAACTCGAAAAAACTTCGATTTATTACAGACTATTAATCTCTTTTTACCTCGTTATCTCTCTCAGTATTGTCAATGAACTCTTGTTTTCAAACCCCCTCGTTTCCGAAGGGGATGCAAAGGTACACATTTTTTTTTACTCACCAAATTTTTTTAAAACTTTTTTCAAAATATTTTTTCCGCAGCGAGCGGCATGGCTTATATAATATAGGAGCGACGGGGCCGTTACAACCCCGTCGCTCAAATCAAAGCGGTCTAAGCCAGCTACAGCTTCACGCTAAGTTCAATCTGCGAATCCGCTGAAGAGCGGCCTACAATCACGTTGTACGCCCCTTTGTCAACCACCCAGTCATGCTGTGCAGCGCTGTAACGGGCAAATGAGCCGCTTGTAAGCAAAATACTTACCTTCTTGGACTCACCGGGGGCAAGAGTAAGCTTCTCGAACCCTTTAAGCTCTCTGGCAGGACGTTCTACTGCGGGTTTCACTGCAGACACATACACCTGAGCTACCTCTGAAGCGGCTGCGCGGCCAGTGTTCTTGACGGTAAAGGTGACACGATATCCATACGGAAGCGTCTCAAGCTCTCCGGCGGAATACTCGAAGCTGCCATAGCTGAGGCCGAAGCCGAAGGGGAACAGAGGTTCGGCGGCAGAATGTCCCACAGCTCTGTAGCCCAGGAAAATACCCTCGTTGTACAAGGAATACGGCTGGACGTCGCGGTTCTTGCGGTGCTGATTAACCACGGGCACGAAAGTATGATAATACTTAGCGGCAGGATTCTTCTCCTCCGAGCCCCAGAAAGTGAAAGGAAGGCGGCCCGAAGGGGAAACGGCGCCGGAGATGATGGCAGCAAGGGCGCGGCCGCTCTCCTGACCTGCATACCAGGCCATCAGCAGGGCCTTCACATTGCCAAGCCAAGGCGCAACATCAAACTCTCCACCGCTGTTGGCCACCACAATAACATTAGGATTCAACGCGGCAACGCGTGCTATGAGCTCGTTCTGACCCTTAGGGAGAGAATATGTACGGTCGGCGCCTTCCTTCTCTGTGTCGTGGTTGAAGCCAACGGACACAATGACGGCAGATGCCTTGGCAAGTGCCGCTTCGTCGATATTCTGCCAATCCATCAAGCTGGCTTTGTAGTTCTTTCCAAGAGCTGCAATACCCTGCCAAAGAGTTGTGGTTGTGCCTTCGATAGGATCCATGCGTCCGGAGCCGCCGCCATAGGGAATAATGTCGGCGTTGGGACCAAGAACCACAATATTGTTGTTCTTGGCAGCCTTGATGGGGAGGATACCGTCGTTCTTGAGCAGCACCGGTCCCTCAAGGGCAGCCTCGTAGGCCTTCTGACGTGAGGCGGGATTGTTCTCAGGTATGCTTTCGTTCTGCATGGGAAGATCCAGGAGGCCGTAAGCAGCGAAAGTCTGGAGTATTCGGATACACTTCTGATCTACCAGAGATTCATCCACGGTGCCGTTCTTAACCAGTTCGCTCACAGCTTCATAGTTAAGGACATAATCCTTAGGCATTTCCAGATCGAGACTGCTTGTCAAGCATCCCAGAGTAGTGTAAGTAGAAGTCCAGTCAGACATCACTATACCATCGTGCCCCCATCCGCGGAGCTGTCCGAGCAACCATTGGTTCTCAGGAGCATGAATGCCGTTCACGGGGTTGTAACTTGTCATGACAGCACCTACGCGCGCCTGTTCGACAGCCTTGCGGAAGGTAGGGAAATAAATCTCGTTGATGGTGCGTTCGTCGGCCAGCGAAGCGGTTCCGTGGCGGTCATATTCCTGATTGTTAAGGGCAAAGTGCTTGATGGTAGCTATAACCCTCTGCTCCTGGATGCCTCGTATGTATTGGACGGCCGTCTCACTGGCAAGATAAGGATCTTCACCATAGTATTCGAAATTGCGACCGCAGAGGGGAGAACGGTAGATGTTGACTCCCGGACAGAGCATGACGCGCACCCCGCGCGCTGAGGCGTCCCAGCCAATGCCGGTCCCGACTCCGTGCGCTACGGAGCGATTGAACGATGCGGCGAGGCTGATGCCGCAGGGATAATATGTGCTATGAGTCTTATTCCTAACGCCTTGAGGACCGTCAGCCATACGTACGGCCGGAATGCCAAGCCGCTCGATGGCGGCGGTATGGAAGCCATCGTCCTGTCCGGTTATCAGGGCACACTTTTCTTGAAGGGTCATCTGCTCCACAAGAGCCTCTGCCCTTTCACGGTCTTCGCGGGTAATCTGAATCTGTGCCTGCGCAGCAAAGGCGGAAAGCAGCAGAACGGTTAAAAGCAATGTTCGTTTCATATTGAGGTAATTATTATTTGACTATAGTATAGCTGCCGGCTTGATAGTCGTTGGACTCTGATTCGCCGGGCAAGGTGACGGTGGCCACGGCTCCTTCGGGCACAGTGAAATCCCAGGTCCAGGTGTCGCCGTCATAACGCCAGGCGCTCTTGATAAGGCCCGCGGCTGAAGGGTACTCAGCCTTGATATATCCAAGACGCTTGTCGGGTACCGGTTTCATGATGATGTGTCTGAAACCAGGGCAGTCAGGATCGGCTGCGATACCCGCCACGGTCTCCCAAATCCACTGGCACACACAGCCATAAGCATAATGGTTGAAGCTGTTCATGCCCTTGGGTCCCATACCCTTTTCAATCATGTAGCTGTTCCAGCGCTCCCAGATGGTGGTGGCGCCGTTGTCAACAGAATACAGCCAGCTGGGATTCTTACGCTGGAAGAGCAGATCCCAGGCCAGGTCCGCACAGCCGTTGTCGGTTAGCGTCTGCATCAATATCGAGGTACCTAGGAATCCTGTCTGCAGGCAGCCGTCATGGGCGGTGAAATTCTCGCGAAGGCGAGTGATCATGGCCTCACGGGCCTCCCCGTCAACGAGTTTGTTCCGGAGGGCAAAGAGAGCAGGGGTCTGCATGGTATTGAGTATTTCCAACTTGAAGGTGCCATCGTCATTCAGGAATGTCTCCTTAAGGTACGTCCTTGCAACGTTTACCATATTTTCATAGTCTTCACCGCGGCCGCCTGCCACACGCGCCATATCTGCCATCATTGCAGCATCTATGGCCCAGTATGAAGCACAGAGATAGTTCCAATACTCAAGTGCCTCGGGGCGCGGGACACGGTGGCCTGAGGCATCGCGCACAAACGCACCGCCGCCGCTGGACTCGAGAGGTTCATAGCTGAGCCAGTCGGCCCACTGGTAGTTACCGTTTTCGTCAGCCAGAGAAGCGTGATCGTATTTCACTGCGTTGATATGGTTCATCCACAGTTCCATGGATTCCCAGTTCTCTCTGACAATGGCGGTATCGGCAAATTGCTTGTAGATGGTCCAGGGCACAATGACGCCGGCGTCGGCCCAGCCGAGGCGGGACATGGAATTGGGCAGCGCGCCGTACTGGGCGAGAGGAGCCACCCCGGGATAGCCGCCGGACGGCAACTGAGTGTCGCGCATGTCGCGCATCCACTTGTGGAAGAAAGCATCGGTGTTGGCAAAGAAAGATCCGGTCTCGCTGAATACCTGGGTATCTGCCGTCCAGCCCAGGCGCTCGTTACGCTGCGGGCAGTCGGTAGGAACCGACAGATAGTTAGAACGCTGTCCCCAAATAGTATTGGATATCAGTTTGTTGATGCTTTCGTCTCCGGTGGTGATGCGGCCCGTTTCGAGAGCGGCTGTGATTGAAGATACCGGGACAGATTCCAACGACTTTATCTCCACGTCGCCAGTGGCGGTAATAGATACATATCTGTAGCCGAAGAAGGTGCAGCGTGGATGATAGGTCACAAAGTCATCTGCCGCACCGAAGGTATATTTCAGTATCATGCCCTGGTCGGGAACACGAAGGTTGGTGCGGTGGCAGCTGCCTTCGGGTCCGTCCATTCCGCGGCTCTTAGCGCCGTTGCCGTCGTTAAGAATCTCTGCAGGGAGGCACGTAAGCTCGGTGCCCTCAGCAGCCTTGAACACAAAGAACGGCACGGCGGAGGCGTTTTGTCCGAAGTCAACCACAAGGGTGTCACCGGGGGCGATACTCATGGGGGCCCCGGAGGCGAACTCTTTGGTTATTATCACTTTGCCATAGGCGTCTTCGGTCTTGCCCTCCACTCCGCTCCAGGTATAGGCGCGGACTGGTTTGAGGGCGATATCGGGACGCAGATAAATCTCAGCTCCGCAGGTCGGGACTATTTCTCCCTGGAACTCAGTGTTCAGCTCCGGAGTACCGAGCTTCTCCGGAGCGGCATAACCAGGAAGTTCGCGGGCGTCATACTCTTCGCCGTCAAAAATGGCAGCGTGCTTGACGGGGCCGGCGATTCCGGCCTTCCAATTCTGAGTATCGGTGCCGAAGAATTCTTTAGTGCCGTCGGTATAGCTGAGTTCAAGCACGGCGCGAAAAGCGCATTTCTTTCCTATCATGCCCTCGTGGCCTGCAGGGGTGATAATCTTGTCGCCCCACCAGCCAGGGGTCACCTGAGCGGAGAGCTGATTGGCGGCTCCTGCTTTCGTGATGAAGGCATCGGTCACGTCGTAAGTATAGGAGATCTTGGTTTTCTCAAAATGGGTAAAACCAGGTTTAAGGACCTCAGCGCCAACCACTTTCCCGTTGACGTACAATTCGTACACACCCAGGCCGGTGGTCATCCACTTGGCGCAAGTCACTTTCTTGCCGTTGGTCACAGTGGACACAAACCAGGAGGCTCCGTCAGCAGCACGGCAGTTTTTTTTACTTTCCACCTTGCCCGTGACTACCGGAGCATCCGCCGCCGATATCCACTGAGAGCATTCCCAGGCTCCAGCATCAAGAGACTCAGTCAGTTGCCCAACGGTGCCATCAGAAGACTTTGAGCAAGAGACAAGGGCGGCTACAGAGAAAGCCGCGAGAGCGAATAAACGAATAATTCCTTTCATGATATCGGTTAAGAAACGGTTATCCGCAAATTTAATAAAAAATGCTCTTGTTTCCTATACCGCCATACGTAAAATAATATATAACACTATTGCAATTCTGTTATACTTTCTTTAGTTTTGCAGAAACAATAGTTATTATGTACACCTCGACACGCAAGATACAGACAGCATTCCGCCTGGACGAAGGGCTGGTTGCAAGACTGAAACTCAAAGCAAAACAAAAAGATGTCAGCCTAAACAGGCTAGTCGAAGAAATGCTGGAGAAAGTCGCTCCAGCGGAGCCTGAATGGCCTAAAATCGAGTTCCCCGCTGCTATACGCCCGGAAATTAAAGCACTGGCATTCAACAACGGCCCCACAAAGGAGGACATCAATAATGATGAAAGGTTGGCTTATATCTTAAGTAAAGGATTATGAGAGTATTTCTTGACACTAACGTCGCATTGGACACTCTTCTGCCTGGACGCCCTTCACATAAGGAATCTACCGAACTGATAAATCTCGGCAGTAATGCCAATATACGTTTCAGGATTACCAGTCTGAGCATTGCCGACATGGCTTACTGCTCGCTAAAGTACGTAGCCAAAGAAGATTTGATAGAACGGTTTAAACTTTTTTACCGCGAATGGAAGATAATCTCACTCGGAGCAATGGACATAGCATTTGCTATGGAATCTAAATGTCCTGACTTTGAAGACGCCCTTCAAATCTCAGCCGCAGAAATGGAGAGCGATGTGATAGTAACCAACAACAAAAAACATTTCGAGCCATACACAGCCTTGCCGGTCTATAGCCCGAAAGAATTTATGGATAAATTAAGGGAGGCCGCAGGGGCCGAATAAAGGGATTAAAGCCCAGAGTTGTCCCGCAGGGCGTTGCAGAGGCGCGTCACGTCACGGCCTATGCCTTCGAGCTCGAAGCCCATGGCGCAGCGGCTCACACTGATGCGGTCTTCCCAGAGGCGTGTGAGGCGGTCACCTGCGGACTTCTTGCGGAATGTCCTGGTGCCGTCTTTTGCGGCCGGTTCTTCAACATAGCCGTGAGCTTGCATCACACGACGCAGCACCGGCTCAATTTCTTCATCCGAGCCCGGAACCAGAGCCTGGCGACGTACATATCCGAGGCGGGGGTATATGGCAGCGAAGACGGCCATGAGCAGCGCTATCTGCCAGAGGGAGTCATAGCCATTGACGAATATCAATGAAATGTCGCCTGGGACTATTTTAGCAACGACTAGTATGGTGATGATAAGAGCAAGTATCACCATCAGCTGTACGAAGTATTTGACCGCTCGAATGAAATATCGCATAATAAGTATTATCAATTTCAGCAGGGGGCAGGGGGACTGGCTGCAGACCGTCTGCGCCCACGCAGCCGTGAGTGGGAGGGGCCCATCGCTCGCGATGGGAGGGATAGCCCCGAAGGGGCGTAGTCTGCAGCCAGCCCCCCTGCCCCCTGCTGGAAATAAATTATTTACGTGCAATGGCCTTCTTAGCGGCCTCTGCCAGATGTGCGGCGTCGAAGCCCCAGGCCTTCATCAGCTCGGCGGGAGTACCCGACTGGCCAAATTTGTCCTGACCGTTCACGAATTCAATTGCCGTAGGCAGTTTCGCCGTGGCAAGGCTTGCGATGGCCTCACCCAGACCGCCGGCGGCATTGTGTTCCTCCGCCACCACGGCGCAACGGGTCTTCCTTAAAGACGCGAGCACGGTCTCCTCGTCGAGGGGCTTGATAGTGGCCACATTGAGCACTTCGGCGCTGATGCCTTCAGCCTCAAGGGCTTCCGCGGCCTGCAGGGCCTCCCACACAAGGTGGCCGCAGGTCAGGATGGTAACGTCCTTGCCCTCGTTCATATTGTACACCTTGCCGATCTCAAAGGGAGCGTCAGGGTCGGTGAAATTGGGCACCGCGGGGCGACCGAAACGAAGGTACACGGGACCGTCCCACTCGGCGGCGGCAATGGTGGCCTGCTTGGTCTGGTTAAAGTCGCACGGAGCCACGACAGCCATACCGGGAAGGGCGCGCATAAGGGCGATGTCCTCCATAGTCTGGTGCGTCGCGCCGTCCTCGCCCAGGGTGATTCCGGCGTGCGAAGACGCGATTTTCACATTGGTGTGGCCATAAGCCACTTCCTGGCGGAGCTGGTCGTATACACGGCCTGTGACGAACTCGGCGAAGGAGCCGATGAACGGAATCTTGCCGGCAATTGCCAGACCAGCTGCGGCGCCCACCATATTGGCCTCAGCGATACCGCATTGGATGAATCTATCGGGGAATTCGGCCGCAAAAGCGTCCATCTTGAGCGAGCCCTTAAGGTCCGCGGTAAGTGCAAGGACGCGGCTGTCCTTGCGTCCGGCCTCAAGGAGCCCCGCTCCGAAGCCGCTTCGGGTATCTACCTTACCCTGGTCAGTGTATTTCTTCATACTAATAATCTCCTAAAGTTTCCTCCAGTTGCTTAAGGGCCTCCTCGCACTGCTCGGCGCTTGGAGCCTTACCGTGCCACTTGTGCGTACCGGCCATAAAATCGACTCCGTGTCCCATCTCGGTACGGAACAGTATCATCTTGGGCTTGCCGTTTGCTGCGTGTGCAATCTCGAAAGCCTGAAGGATGGAATCAAAATCGTGTCCGTCCGCCTCAATGACTTCCCAGCCGAAGGCGGTCCACTTGTCACGCAGGTCTCCAACGCCGCCCACGGCCTCCACGGGACCGTCGATCTGCTGGCCGTTCCAGTCGGTGAAGGCGATGAGATTGTCGAGCTTGTGATGGGCAGCCCACATACCGGCTTCCCAAATCTGTCCTTCCTCGCTCTCGCCGTCGCCAAGGAGGCAATAGACACGTTCGCTCTCGGCGTCAAGCTTCTTGCCGAGAGCGATACCGGCGGCGCAGGAAAGGCCCTGGCCAAGGGAACCGGAACTCTGGAATACGCCGGGAAGGGCGTCGGTGATGCACGGATGTCCCTGCAGGCGGGTGCCGAACTTACGGAGGGTACCCAGCTCACTCACAGGAAAATAGCCCGCGCGGGCAAGCACTGAATAATAAACCGGGGCGAGGTGCCCTGCGGAAATGATGAAGGCGTCCTGGCCTTTTGCGCCGCGCGTCCAGGTGGCGGGATCGTGTTTCATTTCATTGAAATAAAGCGCTGTCATCACATCGGTGATGCCCAGCGAGCCGCCCGGATGGCCGGATTTGGCTGCGCAGACCATACGGACAATATCCCTGCGCACCTGGGAGGCGATTCTGCTTAATTCTTGAGAATTATTCATATCGTTGTTGAAAATTAGATTTCTTTCTTATCTCGCAAAGATAATCAATCCTCCCGTCAACCGCAAATACATCATCGCAGTAATTTCGTAGAAGACCGGCAGTTTTCTCCGGCGGGAGCCTCGGGAGCGGCATCGCGAAGAAAAAAGAAAGCCGTGGCACCGGCAACATCACGAAACCCGTTTAAAATAATTATCTTTGCACTCAATATGGAAATGAACCGCATACGCAACTTCTGCATAATTGCCCACATCGACCACGGCAAGAGCACCTTGGCCGACCGGCTCCTCGAACTTACCAGCACCCTGTCGGCCCGCGACATGGAGAACCAGGTGCTTGACGACATGGACCTGGAAAAGGAGAAGGGCATCACCATCAAGAGCCACGCCATCCAGATGAACTACAACGGCTACAGGCTCAACCTCATCGACACTCCCGGCCACGTGGACTTCAGCTACGAGGTATCGCGAAGCATCGCAGCATGCGAAGGCGCGCTGCTGGTCGTGGATGCCACCCAGGGCGTGCAGGCCCAGACCATATCCAACCTCTACATGGCCATCGACCACGGACTCGAAATCATCCCTATCCTCAACAAGATAGACATGGATTCAGCCCAGCCCGACATAGTAGCCGACGAGATCTGCGATCTTCTGGGCTGCGACCCCGACGACATTTTCCGTGTGTCGGCGCGCACCGGCGAGGGCGTCCCCCCTATCCTCGATGCCATCGTAGAGAAGATTCCCGCCCCGAAAGGCGACCCTGAAGCCCCTCTGCAGGCCCTCATATTCGATTCCGTATTTAATTCTTTCCGTGGCGTCATTGCCTACTTCAAAGTGAGCAACGGCAGCGTACGCAAAGGCGACAAGGTCAAGTTCGTAGCCACCGGCATGGAGTACGAAGTAGAGGAAGTGGGGTCGCTCAAGATGAAGCTTATGCCGGGCACCGAAGTCGGCTGCGGCGACGTAGGCTACATCATTACCGGCATCAAGAGCGCCGTGGAAGTCAAGGTGGGCGACACCATCACGCACACCGCACGCCCCTGCGAAAATGCCATAGCCGGTTTCGAGGAAGTCAAGCCGATGGTGTTCGCAGGTATGTACCCTGTGCAGGCGGACAAGTTCGAAGAACTGCGCAGCGTGCTGGAGAAGTTCCAGCTCAACGATGCTTCGTTCGTGTACGAACCCGAAAGTTCGCTCGCCCTCGGCAGTGGATTCCGCTGCGGTTTCCTCGGTCTGCTGCACCTTGAAATCGTGCAGGAACGCCTGTACCGCGAGTTCGACATGGACGTCATCACCACCGTCCCCAACGTATCGTACAAGGTATATACGATGCAGGGCGAAGTGCTCGACGTGCACAACCCCTCCGGCCTTCCGGCGCCCACCCTTATCGACCACATAGAGGAGCCGTACATCCGCGCCCAGATCATCAGCAAAACCGAGTTCTTCGGCCCCATAATGAAGCTCTGCCTCGACCGCAGAGGCACACTCGTAAGCCAGCACTACATCACTGCAGACCGGGTGGAGCTCAACTACGACATGCCGCTGAGCGAGATCGTGTTCGACTTCTACGACAAGCTGAAGACCATCAGTAAAGGATACGCTTCCTTTGACTACCACATTACCCAGTACCGCCCTGCCAAACTCGTCAAGCTCGACATTCTGCTGAACGGCGAGCCGGCAGATGCACTGTCAACGCTGATCCATGAAGACAACGCCTACACTTTCGGGCGCAAAATGTGCGAGAAGCTCAAGGATCTTATCCCGCGCCAGCAGTTCGACATCCCCATCCAGGCGGCCATCGGTGCCAAGATCATAGCCCGCGAGACGGTGAAGCAGGTGCGCAAGGATGTTACGGCCAAATGCTACGGCGGCGACGTGACCCGCAAGCGCAAACTCCTTGAGAAACAAAAGGAAGGCAAGAAGCGCATGCGCCAGATAGGCACTGTCCAGGTCCCGCAGAGCGCCTTCATGGCGGTGCTGAAACTCGACAGCTAGCGGCAGATTTTTCTATTTAATAGAAAATGCGTAAATTTGAAAGATTTTTTGAACCCCAAAAACCTATTAAAGGATATGAAATATTTGACTAACGAGAAATTGACCATCGTGGGCGCCGGCGGAATGATCGGCTCCAACATGGCCCAGACCGCGCTTATGCTCGGCCTCACCCCCAACATCTGCCTTTACGATATCTTTGAACCCGGTGTTCACGGCGTGGCAGAAGAGATTTATCACTGCGCATTCGAAGGCGCCAACGTCACCTGGACTGTTGACCCCGAGGTCGCTTTCAAAGATGCCAAGTACATCGTGTCTTCCGGCGGCGCTCCCCGTAAAGAGGGCATGACCCGCGAAGACCTTCTCAAAGGCAACTGCAAGATTGCCGCCGAATTCGGTGACTACATCCGCAAGTACTGCCCCGATGTCAAGCACGTCGTTGTCATTTTCAACCCTGCAGATGTGACGGCTCTCACCGCCCTCATCCACTCCGGCCTTAAGCCCAACCAGCTCACCTCCCTTGCCGCCCTCGACAGCACCCGTCTCCAGGAAGCTCTCGCAGCCGAATTCGGCGTACAGCAGTGCAAGGTAACCGGCGCCCGCACCTACGGCGGACACGGTGAGGCAATGGCGGTATTCGCCAGCAAAGCCCTCATAGACGGCACTCCCCTCGCAGAGAAGAAACTCTCCGAAGAGCGCTGGGCAGAGATCAAGCACGCTACCATCCAGGGCGGATCCAACATCATCAAGCTCCGCGGCCGCAGCTCTTTCCAGAGCCCTGCATATCAGGCTGTCAAGATGATCGAGGCTGCAATGGGCGGCGACAAGTTCTGCTGGCCTGCAGGCTGCTACGTCAACGCTCCCGAGTTTGGCTACACCAATGTGATGATGGCTATGCCTACAGTCATTGATGCCGACGGCGTACACTACACGGCTCCCGAAGGCACCGCCGAAGAGATGGCCGACCTCAAGGCATCTTACGAGCACCTCTGCAAGATGCGCGACGAGATCGTTTCCCTCGGAATCGTACCTCCCGTGACAGATTGGAAGAAAGAGAACCCTAATCTGTAATTGAAGTATATGCTATAGGCAAAGTTAACAAATAATTGTTAACTTTGCCGTCTATTCGGGGTGTGGCGCAGTTGGCTAGCGCATCTGGTTTGGGACCAGAGGGTCGTGTGTTCGAGTCACATCACCCCGACTATGATCTCTGAGATTTTCCGCCACAAAGCTGCGGCTCTGGCAGTTCTGCCGGTGCTGCACTTACGCGGGGTGTACGATGCGCCCGCTTCAAAGCCATCCACGACAAACTTTAGAACAGCAGCCTGAAACCGAAGGCCAGATTGAAGGCAACGGGGTTGGCGGTGTAATACGATTCCTGCACCTCCTGCCCGGGCATGTGCCACGACACTCCCGGCTGCGCGAATATGGCGCCGAGCCTGCCCAGTTGCAGCTGCACACCGGCATTTGCTCCCAACGACCATATCCAATCTCCGGGCGAGGACGACTCGATGTTGTTCATATTGACGTTGCCGCCTATGACCTCCCGGACGCTGCCGGAGAGCTTGATTCCATATTCGGCCATAGGGCCGGCGGAAAGATAAACAGATAGGTTGCGTCCCTCCCATGGAGTATATACTGCAAGCAGGGGCACACCCAGATAGTACTGATCGTTGCTGGTCTGGGTGGACATCGTGCCTGACTTCGACACCACTTCGCTCTTGAGGCGGCTCAACTGAACGCCGGTCTCGATGCTCCAGTGGCGTGCAAGCTTAACATTGGCAAGCAATCCGACGCGGTACAGCATGCTGTAATCTGTCTCGGTGACGGTGCTGCGGTTCCTGCTGAGCAGACGCGACGGGCTGGCCAACCTCATGCCGGCTGGCATCCCATATCCACTTTCTGTGTTCGACACTCCGCCACCGGGAGCACCTGAAGCCATGAGAGTCAGACGCATACGGCTGGCAGACGCATCGGCCAGAAGAGGACTGGGAGCCGGGATACGCTGCAGCGGTACCACATGCTCCGGTTCGGACGGAGCCTGGTCCGGCTTCTGTTCTGAAGGGCGTTCTGCTTCGGACGGCAGGGGCTGATCGGACGGAGTTTCCTTGACTGCCGGGAGTTTCTCCTCCGACGATGTGCGCTGACCCGCCGGCTGCGGCTGCTCCGCTGCAGATTCATGATCTTCCGCCACAAGGGTCCGGACACGGCGGAAAGAGACGGGAGCAGCATGGGAATCCACAGTAAGTACCGACGGCACTTCCAGAAGCTGCTTTTCAGTTTGCTCCGGGGGTGCCGGGGCCGTTTCGACAGTATCGGTGGCTTCGGCGACTACAGGGCCCGAAGTTACTTCAATAGGCTGTTCGGGCCTGACAATCAACAACAAAGCCAGCAGTGCAGCACATGCCCCGGCGAGAGCCCACCACCAGGGGAAGACGACGGCAGGCTTGCGGACCTTGTCTTCAATAAGGTCCCACAGACCGTCCGGCGGCGTCTGAGTGTATTCCGACATTTGCTTGCGCAATTTGTCATTCCATTTATTATCTGCCATTTCCGTACTTATATTCTTTGATTTCTTTTGCCAGCATCGCCTTTGCACGCAGCAACTGAGATGCTGACGAGTTCTCTTTAATGCCCAAAAGTGCCGCTATATCCTTGTGGCGCATCTGCTCAAACACATAGAGGTTGAACACTGTGCGGTATCCGTCGGGTAGGCGGCTGATCATATCTTGCAGGACCGGGAGCGGCACCTCGTCCACATCGGGGTCTTCGTCCGAATCCGGCTCGGGGAGATTCTCTACCGGCAGCATTCGATCCGACTTGCGAAGCAGATGCAAGGCTTCGTTAACCACTATCTTCGACAACCAGGCCTTCAGAGAACCTTCACCACGGTAGCGGAAAGTTCTGAAGCGGTCGAAGACCTTGATGAACACATCCTGAAGCAAGTCTTTCACCTGGTCGGTGCCTCCAAGGTATCGTGATGCCAGCGCCGTCAGAAAAGGAGCGTACCGATCATACAACTCCCTCTGGCCACGGGGGTCTCCGTCACCGACAAGCCTCACCAACTCTCTTTCCGACAGACTATTTCCTGCTTCTGAATTCAAATTTTGCCGTTAGCGTTTTGCCATCAGTATTATGCCACTTCAAGCTTAGTATTTTACTTTCTTCTCCGGTAAAAGGAAGCGAATTAATATCAAAACAGATCAAACCCTCTCCTTTCACATCTTTCGGATCTCCATGAGCGTTATGTCTGAGTTCCAGGCTATAAGGGTCGTCCGGATCAAGACCGGCGACCAGATAGAAATCGTGGTGCACGGGATGCTCGCCCCACCACGTTGTGTAAAGCAAGGTAAGATATCCGTCATCGGCATCGGACATCCATGAGTACTCATTAATATCCAGACCGTCCTGCCCGCTCACGCTTGCATCGGCGGTAAAGGTGCCCTCGTCGATCGGCTCCATCCAGTCGATCTGCGCCTCACCGGGTTTTTCTCCCTTGATATAGGAAATCTGGGCCATCACCCTATGCTGCCTGGTGAACTTGAAGGGCTCCGACGGATTGATCCGTACGCCTTTGGACCACAAATAGACCGAGCCGTCGGTATCTTGCTTAACCGTCGCCAACAACGTAACAGGCTGACTGCGATCTGATTTATCTCCTTTGACATCAGATTGATATCCTACATCCGGGGAGTAATGATTAGAGCAGGCGGCTAACAGCGGTATGGCCAGGGCCAAAGCTAATATTCTGTTCATATAATGCATCATCACTTATAAAATCCATTATTTTATAAATCTTGCACGCAAGAATCTTTAACTTTGCGCATTTATTTTGTAAAAATACATTTTTTTATGAAAAACATATTAAGGATTCTACTTGCCGCAGCTTTGACCTTCGGGATTCCTTCATGCATGCGCAACTATAGCCACGACTATGATTTCCCAAAGTATGATCAAGGATACAACGGGGAAAGGGACCCTGTCAGCGGCGATACATTCTATGAGACGGTCGAGAACCCCTTCATCAAGGTTGCACAGCAGCCGGAATCGTCTTTCTCGGTCGATGCCGACGGAGCCTCATACGCGTATATGAGAAGGTGCGTGAAATACGGACGCATACCTGCAGCAGACGCCATTCGCACGGAAGAATTCCTGAACTACTTCACTTTCGACTACCCGGCCCCGAAGGGTGACGAGACCCTGGCGCTCAATGCAGAAATAGGCGACTGTCCCTGGGCGGAAGGCCACAAGCTGCTGAGAATAGGGCTGAAGGGCAAGGAGTTGAGCGAAGCCGAGATGCCGGAAGCAAACTTCATACTGCTTATCGACACCTCCGGGTCAATGTCCGGCACGGACCGGATAGACTTACTAAAGAGCGGCCTCTGCAATATGGTGGATGCACTGCGTCCTACCGACAGAGTGTCCATTATAACATACTCCGGCAAAGTGAGCAAGGTACTCGAGTCCACGCTGGTGAAAGACTCGGAGACCATCAAGAAAGCCATCAAGGGCTTGATAGCCAGCGGTTCCACTGCCGGCGGAGAGGCTATGAAGATGGCGTACGAAGAGGCAGTTGCCCACTACATCAAGGGCGGAAACAACCGTATCATCATGTGTACCGACGGCGACTTCAACGTGGGCGTGTCATCTACCGATGCGCTGGTGGAGATGGTCGAAAACTACCTCGACAAGGGCATATATCTGAGCATCATGGGCTTCGGCACCGGCAACTATCAAGATGCGAGGATGGAGAGCCTGTCGAACCATGGCAACGGGACCTATACTTATATCGACTGCGAGGATGAGATGATGAAGGTATTCGTAAACGAACGCTCCCACTTCTTCTCTGTGGCCAATGATGTCAAGTGCCAGGTACGTTTCACCGAAAACGTTGACAGCTACCGTCTTATAGGATATGAGAACAGGGTCATGAGCAGCGAAGAATTCCAAGACGACAAGAAAGATGCGGGTGAGATAGGAGCCGGCCAGACAGTCACTGCTCTATACGAAATCATTCCATCCCAGACCTACACCATGCACGCCACAGCAGCCATCATAAACGTCCGCTATAAGAAGGCCCTGGGCGAAGACAGTTTCCTGCTTACCGAAAACACCGGCATACCCGTAGAAGGCGTGAAGCCCAGCAGTGAATTCGGATTTGCAGCCGGACTTGCTGCATTCGCCCTTACGCTACGTAACTCTTCATACAAGGGCACCGCCAGCCTGAGCATGGCGACCGACCTTATAAAGCCCGCAGTCAAGCCGGCCGGCGACACGGACCCTATGGGGCTCCGCAGCCAGCTTTTGGAACTTATAGACAAGGCTTCAGGCGTTATAGGGCAGCAACAGCCTCAGTAAGAGCCACGAAATCTTCTACACCCAAGCGTTCCGCCCTCAGGTCAAGCAAGTCGGAACTCAGAGACTGAGCTTCCGGCACCAATGGCTTGAGGGCATTGCGCAGGGTCTTGCGCCTCTGATTGAAAGCGGTTTTCACCACCTGGCGGAACAACTTCTCGTCGCAGCCGAGGCTCGTTCGCGAATTGCGCACCAGGCGTATCACCGCCGACTGCACCTTGGGCTGCGGGCTGAAAGCACCGGACCCCACTGTGAAGCAGTATTCTATGTCGTACCAGGCCTGCAGCAGCACGCTCAGGATTCCGTATGTCTTGCTGCCCGGCTTCTCGGCAATACGCTCGGCAACCTCCTTCTGCACCATACACACCACTTCGGGCACGCGGTCCTTGTCGTCCAGAATCTTGAAAAAGATCTGGGAGGATATATTATAAGGGAAGTTGCCGATTATGCGGTACGGGCCCGGAAAGACCTTATCCATGGGCAGACGAAGGTAATCGGCCTGAAGCAGGCGGCCCTGGATGCCGGGGAAATGCATCAGCAGATAGTCCACCGACTCGCCGTCCAGTTCAACTGCCTTCAGGTCAATATCTTCCCTCTGCAGCAGGTACTGGGTCAGCACTCCCATTCCCGGTCCTATTTCAAGAACGTCACGCACACTACTTACTCTTTCTGAGGGCGCGTCTGCCCCGCAGAACCATGGCCGCCCGTGGCCATGTGAACGGGAGGGTCCCGCGCCCTCGGAAAGTGTTTCGACTATGCGCCGGGCTATGGACTGGTCAGTCAGAAAATGCTGCCCCAGCGCTTTCTTGGCTCTAACTTCCATCATCAGCCGAGTTTGGATGCCAGGCGTGCGGCCAGATCGAGGAAA
The DNA here is from genome assembly GCA_017634595.1 of Bacteroidales bacterium. Classification (GTDB taxonomy): domain Bacteria; phylum Bacteroidota; class Bacteroidia; order Bacteroidales; family UBA932; genus Cryptobacteroides. The sequence continues at coordinate 32,789 of JAGBNC010000029.1, read as the reverse complement.
GCCTGAGCGTCAGGACGCGTGCCCAGCGCAGCCGGCTCGCCGGAGTCACCGCTTTCACGTATGCTCTGCACCAGCGGAATACGCCCGAGCAGCTCAATTCCAAGGTCCTCCGCCATGTGCGCCCCGCCATCCTTGCCGAAAATATAGTACTTCTCGTCAGGATGCTCGGCCGGAGTGAACCAGGCCATGTTTTCAACCAGGCCGAAGATAGGCCTCTCGATGCCCTTGTTGCGGAACATATTGGCACCTTTCTCAACATCAGCCAGCGCCACTTCCTGAGGCGTGGTCACCAGAATGGCCCCCTCGACTGGGATATCCTGCAGCAAGCTGATGTGGATGTCGCCGGTACCTGGAGGCATATCGATCAGGAGGAAGTCAAGCACTCCCCATTTGACCTGCAATATCATCTGCTTCAAAGCATTGCATGCCATGGGACCGCGCCATATCAGCGCCTGTCCCCGCTCAGCGAAGTAGCCTATGCTCATCCACTTCACCCCATATTTCTCAAGCGGGATTATGAGCTCCTTGCCGTCCTGCTCTTCCGCCATGGGCGACGCCCCCTCGGTACCGGTCATAAGCGGCACCGAAGGACCGTACACATCGGCATCGGCCAGGCCCACCTTGTAGCCCAGGCGCGCAAGGGCGCAGGCAAGGTTGACCGCGACAGTGGATTTACCCACGCCGCCTTTTCCGGAGGCCACTCCGACAATATGGCGCACATTGCGAAGGCACTCGGTGTCGAACTCCAGCCCCTTCTTTTTGGGAGCCGCATCTTCGAGCACAACAGTATCCACCTTCGGATCCTTGACGCCGCCGCGAATAAGCGCTGCACGGGTTGCGCCAATAAGATATTCAGCAAGCGGGTCGCGCCGCTTGGGAAAGCCCAGGACAACGCGCACTCCGCCGTCGGTATCGATCGAGTTGACCATTCCGAGTTCCACAATGTCACGGTCGCCTCGGGCTGGGTGACGGACCTCGGAAAGGAGCTTAAGTATTTCGTTCCCAGTCATTTCTATCGCACAATATTCATTTCGTCAAGCAGATAGCCTGCCCCTCCGAACTTATCCATCATGAGGAGTACGTAGCGTATATCCACGCAGATGCACCTCTGGAGGTTGGGTTCGAACATAACGTCGCTGCTCATGGCCTCCCAGTTGCCGTCGAAAGCGAGACCTATGAGGTTGCCGTCGGCGTCCATGACAGGGCTGCCGGAGTTGCCTCCGGTGATGTCGAGGTTGGTGAGGAAGCAAGTTACAAGCTCACCATTGGCGTCGGCATACTGGCCATAGTCCTTGTTGTTGTAGATTTCCTTAAGTTTGGCTGGCACACGAAATTCGTAATTGTCAGGATCTTCCTTCTCCATCACGCCGGCAAGCGTGGTATAATACTTATAGAGCACGCCGTCTTTGGGCTCATAGCTCTTGACCGTGCCGTAAGTGAGGCGGCAGGTCATGTTGGCATCGGGATAGGAAGCTTCGCCCTTCTTCCACTCCAGCAGGCTGGCCGCATAGGCCTTGGTAGCTGCGGCAAGTTCTTTCTGATTGCCCATGATCTGAGTGCGCAGGGGCACCAGTTTGTCAATCAGGGCTCCGGCCAGCTGCACAGCTGGATCGGACTTGAGCAGTTTGTCGGTAATGGGCTTGGAGTGGAGCTTGTCCACGGAGGTGAAGATACTCTTCTTGAACATTGCATCCACGAAACGGCGTGTATCAAGCTTGCGTATGTCCTTGCCGTTCACCAACATAACATCGCCTTCAGCCATGTTGGCCTTGTAGAAGTCTATCATGGCCACGGCCACGTCGTGATCTACATCAGCATTGTAGTTCTCATACTCCGGATCGAGCATCTCTAAGACGCTGTTTATCACTTCTTTCTCGCTGACAGCCTGCTCGGGATTGGCCTTGGCGGCATTGCGGACCATTTCCAGAGAGCGAGACATGGCGGCGGCAAAGCTCAGCAGCTCAATGCGGCCAAGGCTCTCGTTGAGAAGGATAGCCGATTCGGTGGGAGCTTTGGTATCGCTCACGCACTTGGCGATATTCTCTACTGCACCGCCCCAGGCGTTGCTGCGGCCGGGATCGGCGGCAATCCATTCAGCAAGTTCTTTCTCTTTCTGCTGCTGGCGCGGGATTATGCCCAGAGCATCGAAAGCTTCCTTCTCGCCTATCCATTTCTTCCAGCCGTTTGACGATCCGGAATACTTGCTGGCGTACTGCAGACCCACTTTTTCGTCGGCGCGCATAGCCTTCCAAAGTATTTCCTGACGTATGCCGCGGGCAGCAATGCGTATATTGTTGGACTCAAGCATCTCCTCCAGCTGGGCGGAGGTCTGGAAACGCTGGGTGCTTCCGGGATAACCCATAATCATGGCGAAATCGCCTTCCTGCACACCTTTGAGGGACACTCCGAGGAACTGGCGCGGCACCATGGGCACATTGTCGGGGGAATAGTCGGCAGGCTCATTGTCGGGACCGGCATATACACGGAACATTGAGAAATCGCAGGTATGACGGGGCCACATCCAGTTGTCGGTATCGCCGCCGAACTTGCCGGCAGCTGCGGGAGGAGCGCCCACGAAGCGTACGTCACGGTAGATCTTGGACACAATGAGGTAGTACACATTCTCATTGTAGAAGCTCGTAATGCGCACCTGGCAATTGGGATTGGCCTGCTGCGCCTCGCGTATCAGGTCCTGACGGGACACTCCCGAGTTGATGGCGTCGGTAACGTCGCTCATGCTCTGCAGGAAACGCACGGTCAGGCCGGGAACGGGGAGTTCCTCGTCGCGGCTCATGGCCCAGTATCCGTCTTCGAGGTAGTTGTGCTCGGTGGACGAAAGGCCCTGGATGCTGCCGTAGCCGCAGTGGTGGTTGGTTACCAGCAGGCCGCTTCCGGAAATAATCTCACCGGTACAACCGCCTCCAAACTGCACTATTGCATCTTTGATGGAAGAGTTGTTGACACTGTAGATCTGTTCGGGAGTAAGCCTGGAGCCCAGATTGCGGAGGGCGTCGGCATTCATCTTTTCCAGCAGGGGCAGAAGCCACATGCCCTCGTCGGCACGCAGGGACACGGGCATCAACAGCATGGCGCACAAAAACGCAGTAAGTAATTTTTTCATATCAAAACAATGTTGGTTCTAATTCTTTGGGGTGAAAGCTCCTGCGGTGCTCAGGCGTGAGTCCGAGGCGGCGTATGGCATCAATGTGCTCGGGGGTAGGATAGCCGGCGTTGTGCTCCCAGCCGTAACCGGGATACTTGAGTGCAAGCTCGCTCATGCGCTCGTCGCGCCAGGTCTTGGCAAGCACGGAGGCAGCGGCAATACTGGCGTAGGTGGCGTCACCATGGACCACCGTCCGGTAAGGTATGCCGTCGAAAGGCATGAAACGGTTGCCGTCGATAAGCAGGAAATCGGGACGGAGCTTCAGTGCCGCCACCGCTCTCTGCATACCGATGATACTGGCTTTCAATATATTGACACGGTCAATCTCCTCCGCTTCCACGGCCACGACGGCCCAGGCCAGGGCCTCACGCTCGATAATTGGGCGCAGCACCTCGCGGGCCTTGCGGCTCATCTGCTTGGAGTCGTTAAGAAGGGGGTGGTGGAAATCTTCGGGAAGAATGACTGCGGCGGCATACACGGGGCCAGCCAGCGGACCGCGCCCGGCCTCGTCGCAACCGGCCTCCAGGCGTCCCTTTTCCATATTGCTGAGCAGTTTAATTTCCCCGCGCATAATTTGCAAATATAATCACAAATGCACACGCTTCAAAAAATAATTGCCGCAGTGAATCACTTTGACGACTTCTTGAGAAGCTTTTCTACCACCGCCGTAAGATTGTCGATTTTGGCCTCAAGGGCATCAATACGGTCCACCAGAGTGCCTTCCGACAAATACCCGTGCACCGAAGATCCTCCGAGCAGAATCTCCTCCTCGCTCATACCGCTCACCTCGGAGAGTTTGGACATATTGCGGTTCAGCAACTTGGTCTTGCCGAGCTCGAAATTGCTGTAGGTGGAGCGTTCGATACCCATCTTGTCGGCCATTTCGTCCTGCGAATAGCCGAGCTTGATGCGAACTCTCCTGATGTTTTCGTGCAATTTGTCCATAAAACCGTTACGAACTGCAAATTTAATTCTTCCTAACATCTTAAGCCATAGTGATTTCATGGACTTTTTTCTATAAAAATCAGACAAAAATTTTAAAAATCAGCAAAATATTTTTTTACCCCCGTTTTTACCCCCTCCGAAAAGTTGCAATATCCAATACATCTGTCCAAATTTGCGGCACAAAAGAAAAGAAAATGAGAGAAAGAGTTTATGAAAGGTTTGAGTCGCTGCTGGAGTCGGGAACTTTCAGCAGCTATGAAGCGATCTGCAAGCGCCTCGGAATCTGCCCCGACGACATAGACGAGCTCCTGATGCAGGAATTAGGCTGCACCGGAGTGCAGGTCTTTGATTATTATTTTGGTAATCGGTGTAAAAATTATTAGATTTGCAGACTTTGATAATTAACAACACCTGATACAATGAAAGAATACCAAACCAAAGAGGTCCGCAATGTAGTCCTTCTCGGCGCAACCAAGTCAGGAAAGACCACTCTCGCGGAAGCCATGCTCTTCGAGGGCAAAGTTATCTCCAGAATGGGCTCAATCGAGGACAAGAACACAATGTCCGACAACAACGAGCTTGAAAAAATCAACCAGCGTTCCATCTATGCCACCCCGCTCTACTCAGAGTTTGAAGGCAGTAAGATCAACATCATCGACGCTCCCGGTTCCGACGACTTCATCGGCGGTGCCTATTCAGCTTTCCGCGTTTGCGAGAGCGGCGTCCTTGTGATCAATGCCCAGCAGGGTGTGGAAGTAGGCACAGAGAGCTTCGTCCGCAGGGCCGAGTCACAGAAGCTGCCTATGATTGTCGCAGTGAACCAGCTGGATGCCGACAAGGCCGACTGGGATAACGTCCAGAACTCCATGAAAGAGACTTTCAGCGGCAAGATCGTGAACGTACAGTTCCCCAATGCCGCCGGCGCTGCATTCGAAGGCGTAATCGACGTGCTCACCATGAAGTACTACAAGGGCGGTGAGGTTCTTGACATTCCGGCAGAGTTTGCCGACCAGGCGGAAGAATACCGCGAGCAGCTCATAGAGAAGGCCGCCGAGTTTGACGACGCTCTCATGGAGAAATACTTCGAAGAAGGCACCCTCAGCGAGGAAGAGATTCACAGCGGCCTGAACAAGGGTATCGCAAGCGGTGAGGTCTATCCCGTGTTCTGCGCCTGCGGCAAGAAGGATATTGGCGTCAAGCGTCTCCTCGAGTTCATCAAGGACGTTGCACCCGCACCCGCAGTCAAGGAAGACGGCCCTACTTCCATCTTCATCTACAAGAACGACGTAGAGCAGCACCTCGGCGAGGTTTCTTACTTCAAAGTGATGAGCGGCACACTTACCACGGGCATGGACCTTGAGGATCCCGTGTCCGGAGGCAAAGACCGTTTCTCAGCCATCTATGCAGTTGCAGGCAGCAAGAAGGAGCCTGTGACCTGCCTCCACGCCGGAGACTTCGGCTGCGCAGTCAAGCTCAAGAACAGCAAGTCCAGCACGACTCTCTGCGCCCCCGGTTCCGATATCAACTACGACCGCATCCAATATCCTGCACCCAAATATCGCTGCGCCATCAAGGCCAAGGTACAGCAGGACGACCAGAAGCTTGGCGATGCCCTCAAGAAGATCTCTTCCCAGGATCCTACCGTGGTTGTGGAGTACTCCAAGGAGCTCCGTCAGACCATCCTCAGCGGCAACGGCGAGCAGCATATCAACATCGTCAAGTGGCGTCTGAACAACGAGTTCGGCCTGGAAGTCGAGCTCTTCGCACCCAAGGTGCCGTACCGCGAGACCATCACCAAGGTGGCAAGCGCCCAGTACCGTCACAAGAAGCAGTCCGGCGGCGCCGGCCAGTTCGGCGAGGTTCATCTGCTCGTGTGCCCTGCAGAGGGTGATCTCAACACCAAGTTCATGATCAACGGCAAAGAGACTCAGCTCAACATCAAGAGCCAGGATATCACCGAGCTCGAATGGGGCGGCAAACTTGAGTTCTACAACTGCGTCGTGGGTGGTGCCATCGACCTCGGCTTCATGCCCGCTATCCTCAAGGGTATCAAGGAGAGAATGGTGGAAGGCCCTCTCACCGGTTCCTACGCCCGCGATATCCGCGTGTTCGTATATGACGGTAAGATGCACCCGGTGGATTCCAAGGAAATAGCCTTCATCATTGCTGGCCGCAACGCATTCCGTGAGGCTTTCCGCAATGCAGGTCCTAAGATCCTCGAGCCTATCTACAACGTGGAAGTCATGACCCCGAGCGAGTATCAGGGCGCCGTTATGTCCGACCTTCAGAACCGTCGCGGCATGCTCGGTGACATGGGTGCCGACAAGGGCTTCGCCATCCTCAAGGCACGCGTGCCTCTGGCAGAGCTCTACCGCTACTCCACCACTCTGAGCTCCCTCACCGCAGGTTCAGCCACCTTCACCATGGAATTTGCTGACTACCAGCCTGTACCGGGTGATGTGCAGAACAAGCTCCTTGCCGACTACGCAGCACAGGAGAAGGAGGAAGACTAAGCTTATTCACACATTTCTATATGGAGGTCGACTCACGGGTCGGCCTCTTCTATATGACGCTCATTCTTACAGGAAGCCCCACCCGCTATGGTGAGGACAGGTTCACGGCCGACAATGGATTCCTTGACACAGTCAAATTGGAACTGGCGGCGGCGTGTCTCCGGCCAGGCCGGACAGCCGGAGGCCTTAGAATCCTGATGGTCAGCGCCGCTCCCGACGACATGGCCTTTACCGACAGCGTTTTGGACGGCATGTCCCGCTGCGTGCGTAACTCCGGCATAGAGCCATCAGTCATCACGATGCTCGACCGGCGAAACTCCGCCCGGGCTGCAGAACTGGTCCGTGACGCCGACTGGATTGTACTTTGCGGAGGACACGTTCCCACTCAGAACCGTTTCCTGCACGAAATCCGCCTTAAGGAGCTTCTGGACGGTTTTGACGGCCTGGTCATGGGCTGCAGCGCCGGGAGCATGAACTGCGCCGGCATGGTGTATTCCCACCCCGAGCTGCCGGGAGAGGCTGCCGACCCCCGATACTCACGCTGGCTCACCGGCCTGGGCCTCACCGACATACGAATCATCCCTCATTATTATCAAGTAAGAAACGCAGCGATTGACGGCAAACGGCTCTTCGAGGATATAGCTTTCCCCGACAGTTTCAACCACTCGTTCTATACCTTCCCGGACGGAGGCTATATCCTCGTAAAAGACGGCCGCAGCACGCTTCACGGCACAGCGTGGGAAATATCCAACGGGCAAATGCGTCAGATATGTAGTGAGAACCAAGTGTATACCTTTATGAATTTTGTTTTTATTTCCCCTCATTTTCCCCAGACATACAGCCATTTCTGCGCAGCTCTCAAGCGCAACGGCGTAAACGTGCTGGGCATTGCCGACACTCCCTGGGACGCCCTCAATGACGAGCTCAAGTGGGCCCTCTCCGATTACTATCAAGTCCGCAACCTGGAAGATTACGACGAGGTGTACCGCGCCGTAGCGTGGTTCGCCCACAAGCACGGGCACATTGACTGGATTGAGTCCAACAATGAATATTGGCTGGAGCAGGACGCCCGCCTGCGCACGGACTTCAATGTGACTACCGGCCTCCACACCGACCGCATCTCCGGCATCAAGAACAAGTCGGAAATGAAGCGGTTCTATGCATCCGGAGGCATACCCACCGCCCGCCAGATCAAGGCGTGCGAGGGTCTTGACGCCGTGCTTGCATTCACGCGCAAGACCGGTTTCCCCGTGATTGCCAAACCCGACAACGGAGTAGGCGCCAGCGGCACCTTCAAGATACATTCCGACAGCGAGTTGCAAGATTGGTTCAAGTCCCATGAATCCGACTTCGGAGGCTTCGTGGTGGAAGAATTCATCACCGGCCTGCTGACTTCCTACGATGCCGTTTATGACTCCAAAGGTGAACCACTGTTCGAGTCGATGGGTGTCTTCCCTACCCCCATCATGGACATAGTCCACGGCAAGCTTGAGACATGCTACTGGGTTGAGAAGGACGTACCTGCTGCCCTCAGACGCATAGGAAGGCGTACCGTCAAGGCCTTCGGCATCACCAGACGCTTCGTACACCTGGAGTTCTTCAAGCTTGACCGTGACCGCGAAGGGCTTGGAAAGAAGGGAGATTTTGTCGGGCTCGAGGTGAACATGCGCCCTGCCGGCGGCTTTACGCCCGACATGATGAACTTCGCCCATTCCACCGACGTATTCCAGATCTGGGCCGACATGGTAGCGTTTGACCAGCGGCGCAAGACGGCGGGCGAGCAATATTGGTGCGCCTATGCAAGCCGAAGAGACTCACACCGTTACGTCCACACCCATGAGGAGATTCTCGCCCGCTACGACCTCTGCATGTGCGAGCGCATGCCCGACGCCCTGTCCGACGCCCTGGGGAATCAGGTCTATATTGCCCGGTTCACTTCCCGCAGGGATATCGAACCCTTCTTGGAGTTCGTCTGCCGGAAGGCCTAGCATGGATTCAAACACGGCTACATGTCATACGCTTTGACATCAATATCTTCTACGGAACGGAACTGGCCGAAGCGCCAATACGCACTGACGCCAAAGGTGCGGGCCCGGGGTTGCCGTTCCCGGGCCCGACTGGAGGTTTCCAGGCACCAGCGGGCCCGGCAGTTACTCCTTGGCTGTTGACACGAGGAACAACTCGTCCATCTGCTCTTGATCGATCTTGGAAGGAGAATCAATCATCACATCGCGGCCCTGATTGTTCTTAGGGAAAGCGATATAGTCGCGGATAGTCTCCTGGCCGCCGAAGAGGGCACACACGCGGTCGAAGCCGAATGCCAGGCCTCCATGAGGCGGTGCGCCGAACTTGAATGCGTTGATAATGAAGCCGAACTTGTACTCAGCCTCCTCAGGACCAATCCCAAGGACCTCGAACATGCGCTTCTGCATGTCGGCATTGTGGATACGGATGGAACCGCCGCCCAGCTCGGTGCCGTTGAGCACGAAGTCATAGGCGTTGGCGCACACCCTCTCCAGATCTTCCTTAGCGTTGGAATAGAACCACTTCTCATGCTCGGGCTTGGGAGCGGTAAAAGGATGGTGCATGGCATAGAAACGGCCGTCTTCCTCGCTCCACTCCAGCAGAGGGAAATCCACGATCCACAGAGGTGCGAACACGTGAGGGTCACGCAGGCCGAGGCGGTTGCCCATCTCAATACGAAGTACACCCAGACGAGTCTGAGTCTTGCGCTTGTCACCGCACATCAACAGCAGCAGATCGCCGGAGGAAGCGCCGCACACATCGGCCAAAGCCTTTAGCTGCTCTGGGGTGTAGAATTTATCAACGGAAGACTTGATGCTGCCGTCGGCGTTGAGCTTGACGTAAACCAGCCCGGCGGCACCAACCTGCGGGCGCTTGACCCATTCCGTAAGCTCATCAAGCTGCTTGCGTGTATACTCAGCGCAACCGGGAACTGCGATAGCACCGACATAAGCGGCCGAATCGAATACTCCGAAACCGCAGCCCTGCACATTGGAAGTGACCTCGTGAATATCCATGCCGAAGCGGATATCGGGCTTGTCGGAGCCGTAGCGGTCCATGGCATCGTACCAGCTCATGCGGGGCAGAGGATTGGGAATGTCCACGCCGAGAGCGTTCTTGAACATCTGGCGCATCATGCCCTCGAAGGTATTCAGCACATCTTCCTGCTCCACGAAGCTCATCTCGCAGTCGATCTGCGTAAACTCCGGCTGACGGTCGGCGCGAAGGTCCTCGTCGCGGAAGCAACGTACTATCTGGAAGTAGCGGTCATAGCCTGCCACCATAAGCAGCTGCTTGAAAGTCTGCGGGCTCTGCGGGAGGGCGTAGAAGGTGCCGGGATTCATGCGGGAAGGCACCACGAAGTCACGGGCTCCCTCAGGAGTGGACTTGATAAGGTAAGGCGTCTCAATCTCCATAAAGCCCTGGTTGTCAAGGTAGGTACGTATCTCCTGCGCCAGGCGGTGCCTGAGCGCCAGAGCCCTCTGCAGGGGCGGGCGGCGCAGGTCAAGGTAACGATACTTGGCCCTGAGGTCCTCACCGCCGTCGCTCTGCTCCTCAATGGTGAAAGGGGGCACGGCTGACTTGTTGAGTATATTGATGCTTTCTACTTTGATCTCTATCTCACCGGTAGGCATCTTGAGGTTCTTGCTCTGACGCTCGAGCACCTCACCGACGACCTGTATGACATACTCCCTTCCGAGAGAAGATGCCGTATCCACCAGCTCCGGAGCCGCATCGGCCTCAACCACAAGCTGAGTGATGCCGTAACGGTCGCGCAGGTCGATGAAGGTCATGCCTCCGAGTTTGCGGGATTTCTGAACCCATCCCGCGAGGGTAACTTTCTTTCCTTTGTCAGAAATGCGGAGCTCTCCGCAAGTGTTGGTCCTGTACATAGTGTGTCTTTGATTCAGAATTGCAAAGATAGCAAAAATACGTCTATATGTGTTCAACTTCAGGGCTCAGAGTCACGCCGAATCTCTCATTGACAGAAGCCACTATCCTCCGTTCCAGTTCCAGGATATCTCCGGGGGCAGCTTCGCCAGAGGCGTTGACAATCACCAGAGGCTGGCGCTCGTACACCTGGGCGCCGCCTTCCCTCTCCCCCCTGAAGCCGCAGCGGTCGATGAGCCATGCGGCAGGCACTTTCACGAAGCCGTTGCTCAGCACGTAGTGAGGGACTGTCTCGCCGGGGGCGGCATCGCACACCCGCACGAAATCAGCAGCACTGATGACCGGGTTCTTGAAAAACGAGCCCGCGCTGCCCAAGTCTGAGGGATCAGGCAGCTTGGAGCGGCGTATGCCTATCACGGCCTCGCGCACCGACGCCGGGCTGGACGCATCGACATCGGCAAGTCCCTTGTATTCAAGGCGCGGGCGGGGCTTTCGCGACACCCTTAGGAGTACGGATGTAATAACATACCGGCCGTCGCTTTCTTTGAACATCGACTCCCGGTAGCCGTAACCGCACTCAGCTACGCTGAACTTGCAGGGGCGGCGTTCCTGCAGGTCATAGCAGGAAACCCCTGATATCAAGTCTTTGATTTCCACACCGTAAGCGCCAATATTCTGCACCGCGGCGGCACCCACCTCCCCGGGAATCAGGGACAGGTTCTCGGCGCCCCAGAAGCCGTAGCCGCAGAGCTCCTCCACCAGGGCGTCCCAGGTCACGCCGGCGCCGACCACTACCGGCACCTCATCCAGACCCAGATCGACATATTTTATGTAACGTATAGCCGAATGTAGTATGGTACCCGGGAAATCTCCCGTAAACAAGAGGTTGGATCCGCCTCCTATATGCTTGATGGGCTTGGGCAGGGAATCAAGGTCGAGTGAGCTTAATTCGTCCACGCTCTGGTACTCTACGAAACACGCACAGCGCACCTTCATCCTGAAAGTATTGAGTGCACTTAAATCAAAATTGAATTCCTTTCGCATAGCTTGACAAAGATAACAAAATTAATTGCTATATTTGTTCAGTTAGAATTAGTATATGATAGTTCTCAAATTCGGCGGATCGTCGGTAGCAAGCGCCACGGCGATGTCGCGGGTTCTGGATATAGTAGAAAAAACAGCAGAAAGGGACAGGGTGATACTCGTGAGCTCCGCTATCAGCGGCTGCACCGATGCACTCATAGAAATAGGACGGGCCGAAGACCCTGAACATCTGATAGACCAGCTGGAGCACAGGCATCTTGCCATAATCGGGCGCCTTTTCACAGGAAAGGAGCGCCTGGAAGCATCGGGAGACTGCCGCAACACTTTTTCCGAGATCAGGTGCATCCCTCCGGTAATAGAATCCTTCGGCGAGCTCCTGTCAACCCGGATACTGTCGCGCAAGCTCTCATGCGAGGGCTACAAGACCGTATGGCTTGACTCCCGTGACCTCATAAGCGTACGAGAAGGAATTGTGGACATAGCCAAAACATATAAAGCCATTAACGACGCCATAGAAGAGCACCCGGAGGCAAAGGTTTTCGTGGTGCCGGGGTTCATTGCGCGTACGGACCAGGGCCAAGTCACCACCCTCGGCAGGGGCGGTTCCGACTACAGCGCCTCCCTCTACGCCGCCGCCACCGGTGCCGCTGACCTGCAGATATGGACCGACGTGCCGGGCATCATGACCACCAATCCCAAACTCGTGAGCTCCGCCCGCACCATACCGGAGATCAGCTACAAAGCGGCCTTCGACATGGCCAGATACGGCGCCAAGGTGCTCTACGCCCCGGCAGTGGCTCCCGCGCGCGAGAAAGGCATAGCCATAAAGATACTCAACACTTTCGACCCGCAGAATCCTGGGACCGTGATCAGCGGGCACAATTCCGCTATTGGCGAGTGGAAAGGCGTGACTTCGCTTGACGATGAAGCCTCGCAGACCTCGACCGTATGCCTCATAGGCGAGGGTCCGGTAGGCGGCAAGGCAAGCTTAAGGCGTATAGGCACCGCGCTGCGTGAGGCCGGAATAAAGGCGCTGGGCAACGTCCGCTGTGAAGACGGCGTCAATTTCCTGATCCCGGTCCGCACCAATGTCGCACGTAGCACGGTGGCCGCAATCCACCGGGAGTTCTTCGAAGAAAGGGCGCTCAGGACTATCGATGTGTACGTAGCCGGCAACGGTGCCGTGGGCAAGGCGCTCAAAGGCATTGTAGATGCTTGCGGAGGGCGTTTCCTGTCCGCCGGCAAGCGTCTGAACATCAAAGAAATATCGAGCGACCACGGATTCGCCGACAAAGTACTCCGGACCGCCCGCAGCCGCAGCGTGTTCGTGGACTGCACCAACAGTACCGAAATATGGCGCAAGTTCATCCCGCTGTTCAACGCCGGCATCAACATTGTCAGTTCCAACCGCCGCTCGCTTGCTATCCCCTATGTCGATTATGCGGCGCTGAAAGCCGCAGCAGCCGAGAACGGGTGCTTCTTCCGCTACGACACCACGGTAGGAAACGCACTGCCCATACTCCAGTCCATCTCTGACGGAGCCAACTGCGGCGATGGAGTAACCCTCATAGAAGCAGTGGTTTCCTGCACCCTCAACCACATAATAACCAGCTACGACGGAGCCCGGAGCGAGACTTTCGCCACACTGCTGCGCAAGGCCCAGGAAGAAGGCTTGACCGAAAGGGACCCGCGCACCGACCTCGGAGGACGCGATGCGCTGCGCAAGCTGCTGATACTCTCGCGCGAGGCCGGCGTACCGTTGGAAGAAAAAGATGTGGAGATAGTACCGATGCTGGGCAAGGAATACTTCCGCGGGAGCATTGACGACTTCTACAGCAGGCTGGAAAAAGATGAGCCCAAGTTCATTAAACGCGAGGACGAGCTGGACGCCATGGGCATGCGCCAGCGCTTCGTAGCCACCCTGCAGAAAAAGGCCGACGGACGTTTCAAGGCAGACATAAGGATGAAACTCGTCGGGATAGACAGCCCGTTCTACTGGATAAGCGGCACGGAGAATGTCACCATCATACACAGCTCGGAAGGATACCCGCTGGTCATCAAGGGCTCCGGAGAAGGCGCCCGGCTGGCAGCCAGCGGAATAATACGCAACATCTTACAATAAATAATACGCTATGAAAGTTATAATCAGCGGCTATGGCCGCATGGGCCATATCATCGAAGGAGTACTGCTCCACAAAGGTATTGAACTGGTATGCGCCACGGAAGACGTGTGCGCCGTTCCCCCCGAGACAGCTCGCGAATGCGTTTGCATAGACTTCACCACGCCCGCAGCTTTCAGGGCCAACTACAAATGGATTGCCGAGCATTTCAAAGCGGTGGTGGTAGGCACCACCGGCTGGGACGACATCATGGGCGACGTCGTGGCCGCTTTCTACGCCGCCGGCACCCCTATGATATATTCCTCCAACTTCTCGATAGGCGTTAATGCCACTTACGCCGCACTGGAGAAGGTATCCGACATACTCAAGGGCTACGGGTACGTACCCCATATCGAAGAGACCCACCATGTCCACAAGCTTGACGCCCCGAGCGGAACCGCCAAAGAAATGGCGCGCCTGGTAGCAGGTCACCTTGGAGTGAAGCCTGACATCACTTCCATCAGGGAGGGCGAGGTGCCGGGAAAGCACGTGGTGAAGTTCAAATCAGAGGTTGACAAGATAAAGATTTCACACGAGGCATTCTCCCGTCAAGGCTTTGCCGAAGGAGCCGTAGTAGCAGCTCAGATGACCGAAGGTTTAACCGGAGTTCACAGCTTCAAAGAATTGATAATCAAATGAAAATTCCCGAATTGAAAGGATGCGGAACGGCTCTCGTGACTCCGTTCCAGACCGATGGCGAAGTAGATTACGAAGCCTACGCAGCCCTGCTGGACCGCCAGATCAAGGGCGGTGCCGATTTCCTCGTGCCGCTTGCCACTACCGGAGAGACCCCTACCCTCGACCCGGTGGAGAGAGTATCCATGCTGGAGATTACTCACGACCATGCCGGGGGAAGGCCACTGCTGGTCGGCTGCGGCAGCAACTCAGTCCAGGGCACGCTTGCTCAGATGGACATGCTGGACGGCCCCGCCGTTGACGCATGGCTTGTAGTGGTGCCTTTCTACAACAAGCCCAACCAGGAAGGCCAGTTCCGGTATTTCAAAGCCATTGCCTCGGCAAGCAGCAAACCACTGGTTATTTACAACGTACCCGGCCGCACCGGAGCCAATATGCTGCCGCAGACCTGCTTGCGCCTCGCACGTGAGGTGCCGGGAATAATTGGCATCAAAGAGGCGTCCGGCAAAATAGAGCAGGCACGCGAGATACTGGCGGAGGCCCCTTCCGACTTCATGGTGCTCAGCGGTGACGACGACCTCACACTGGAGATGATGAAAGCCGGTGGCAAAGGCGTCATCTCCGTGGCATCCAATATAGTACCGGAGAAAGTGGCCGCTCTCACCCATGCAGCCCTCGACGGACGCTGGGAAGAGGCGGAGGCGATTGACTCCGCTCTAAGGCCGCTCTACAAGGCCTGCTTCGTGGAGTCCAACCCCATACCAGCCAAGGCCGCCCTCTCACAGCTCGGGCTCTGCACCGATACCATGCGCCTTCCTCTCGTCCCTGCGGAGGAGAGTACGCATGCGCTGATGAAGGAAGTGCTTACTGCCTTGTAATCTTGGCTCCCAGAGCGTTGAGGCGGATATCGATGTCCTGATATCCGCGGTCGATCTGGTCGATATTGTCGATCACCGAAGTACCCTTAGCGGACATAGCCGCAAGGAGCATGGCGATACCGGCGCGGATATCTGGCGATGTCATGCGGCCGCCGCGGAGCTGTACCCTGTGATCGTGGCCTATTACCACGGCCCTGTGAGGGTCGCACAAGATGATCTGCGCACCCATATCTATCAGTTTGTCCACAAAGAACAGACGGCTCTCGAACATCTTCTGGTGTATCAGCACGCTGCCCCGGCACTGGACGGCAGTGACCAGCATAACCGACAGCAAATCAGGCGTAAGGCCCGGCCACGGAGCATCGGCAAGCGTCATGATGGAGCCGTCCATGAATGACTCTATCACATAGCTCTCCTGGGCCGGGACCCATATATCGTCCCCCCTTTGCTCAAGGCGTATGCCCAGGCGCCGGAAGCACTCGGGTATGATGCCCAGCTCGCGATAGTGGACATTGGTAATGGTAAGCTCGCTCTGGTTGATGGCCGCCATACCTATGAAAGAACCTACTTCGATCATGTCGGGCAGCACCACGTGGGATGCCCCGTGAAGCTCAGGCACTCCCGTGATCTTCAGCAAGTTGGAGCCAATCCCGTCTATCTTTGCGCCCATTGCCACGAGCAACTTGCAGAGCTGCTGCACATAGGGCTCGCAGGCGGCATTGTAAATGGTAGTCTCACCTTCTGCCAGAGTCGCCGCCATGACTATATTCGCCGTCCCAGTAACGGAAGCTTCGTCAAGCAGCATATAGCAGCCCTGGAGCGGACCCTGAGTGCTAAGCTTGTACGCCCTGCGGGAAGTGTCGTAGGAGCAGTCGGCTCCAAGTTTGATAAATCCGTCCAGATGAGTGTCCACCCTGCGGCGTCCTATCTTGTCGCCACCCGGTTTGGGGAAATAAGCCTGTCCGAAGCGGGCGAGCAGCGGACCCACCACCATGACGGAGCCGCGCAGGCGCGCACATTTCTCCACGAATTCGGCGCTGGATATATAGAACTCGTTGATACGCGAAGCAGTAAAAGTATATTCGTCTTTGGAGCGACGCTCAACCTTTACACCCATGCCCTCAAGAAGGGCTATAAGGTTGCGTATATCAAGTATGTCGGGAATATTCGAAATAGTGACGCTCCCTGAAGTAAGCAGCACTGCGCTGATAACCTCGAGAGCTTCGTTCTTGGCGCCCTGAGGGGCAATGCTGCCGCTCAGAGTATGACCGCCTTCTACTATAAATGAACTCATCAGGAAAGTTTTTGTCCGTTAAAGATAGCAAGAAAATATTATTATATTTGTAAACTTTATGGAATTTTTACATTTCACACTTGTCGATCTGATCGACATAATATTGGTTGCGGCGGTAATATTTGTGATATTCCGTTGGATTAAAGGATCATCGGCGATGAACATCTTCATCGCCATAATTATCCTCTTCCTCATACGCGTTCTCGCTACCGCCCTCAACATGCGCATGATTTCCGCCCTGCTGGGCGCCATCCTGGACGTGGGAGCGCTGGCGATAATCATCATTTTCCAGCCCGAAATACGCCGTTTTCTCAACAACATAGGGCGCACCGCCGGCAACAATACGCTTGTACGCAAGTTCATGCGGCGCCAGTATGCCGAAGGCCTCGACACCGACAACATGTCGGAAGTCGTATCGGCGGTTGAGCAGATGGCCGCGCACAATGTCGGCGCTCTCATAGTAATACGCCGCAAGGACAATCTCCAAAGCATAATCGCTACAGGCGACAGCATAGATGCACGCATAAGCCAGCGCTTGATAATGAACATTTTTTTTAAGAACTCTCCCCTTCACGACGGGGCAATGGTAATCGGAGGCAACCGCATTATTGCCGCCCGCTGCACCCTGCCCATAACCGATCGCCTGGACCTTCCGGCATCGTACGGTATGCGCCACAGGGCGGCCGTCGGGCTTGCAGAACAGTGCGATGCCGATGTGATAGTAGTGTCGGAGGAGACCGGCCACATAAGTTTCGTACGCGGATCCAGCATCACCCCGGTTGAGACTTCGGCCACACTTAAACTCAAGCTTCAGAACAATGACTAACGAAAGACTGGAAGCTAAACTTGGCTTCGACAAAGTCAGGCAGATCATAACGGACAAGTGCCGTACCGACTACGCCGCCGCGAGGGTGGCGTCGGAAGAGTTTTCAACCTCCCCAAGCACCATACGCAAGCGCCTCGCACTCACCGACGAGATGCGGCTGATACTGCTCTTCGAGGAGAATTTCCCCACCGCCGGCTACATTGACGGAGCCCCTTTCCTGGAGCCCCTGACACGCGAAGGCAGCAGCATCGACACTCTTGGCCTTGCCAAGCTGAAGACGCTGCTCGACACGGTACGCCGCGTGACCCATTTCTTCGGGAGCATCAAGGACGGCATCTATCCCAACCTCAAGTCGCTCAGCGCCCCGATTCTCAATTTTCCTGAAGTCAACCGCAGGATAGAGCTCATACTTGACAAGTACGGGGACATCAAAGACTCCGCCTCGGACGAGCTGTTCGAGATACGTAAGCACCTCAGGGAGAAGGAGGCCGCCATATCGCGCCGGGCCACAGCAATACTCAGGCAGGCGCAGGAAGCCGGGCTTACCGACTCCGACGCCTCCGTGTCCATGCGCGACGGCAAGTATCTCATCCCGGTCAACACCGCCTCCAAGCGCAAGCTCTCAGGCTTCGTGTACGACGAGTCGGCCACCGGCAAGACGAGCTACATTGAGCCCGCCGAAATACTTGAGCTGGAGAACGACATAAGCGAGCTGCATTTTGCCCAGAGCCGCGAGATTGCGCGCATACTGCGGGAGTTCACCGACTTCCTGCGCCCTTATCTGCCGGAACTGCTTCAAGCATCGGCATTTATAGGCGAGATCGACTTCCTCATGGCCAAGGCGCAGACGGCGCTGGACTTCATAGCCGGCATGCCCGTAATAGCCCAGGAAGGAGGTGTCAACCTCAGGAAAGCGCGCCACCCCCTGCTGGAAAGGGCGCTCAAGCGCGAGGGCAAGCAGATTGTCCCGCTCACCATAACGCTCACGCCCGCCAAACGGATCTTGCTGATATCGGGGCCCAACGCCGGTGGTAAATCGGTGTGCCTCAAGACCGCCGGCCTGCTGCAGTACATGTTCCAGTGGGGCATGCTCATCCCTACCTCCGAGACATCGGAACTGCCTGTGTTCAAACGCATTGCGGTGAGCATAGGTGACGACCAGTCGCTGGAGAACGACCTCAGCACTTACAGCTCCTTCCTTTCCGACATGCGCGAGATGCTCGCGGAAGCCGATGAAGATACGCTGGTGCTGATAGACGAATTCGGATCCGGCACCGAGCCTGCCGCCGGCGGCGCCATTGCCGAGGCTATACTGGCAGAAATCGACCGCCGGGGAGTGTGGGGAGTGATCACCACCCACTACACCAACCTCAAGATGTACGCCGCAGGCCCCGAAACCAGGGTAACCAACGGCGCCATGCTCTTCGACTCCTCGAAGATAGCTCCGATGTTCGCCCTCGAGACCGGGCTCCCGGGCAATTCGTTCGCATTCGAGCTGGCCCGCAAGATGCGCCTGCCGGAAACCATTGTAAAAGACGCCGAAGAGCGCGCCGGATCGGAGTTTGTGGGTATGGAGCGCAACCTGCGCAAGATAGCCCGCAACCGCCGCCAGCTGGACGAGAAGCTGCAGAAGATCAAGCACACCGACAAGACGCTTGAAGGGCTTACCGAGAAGTACCAGCAGGAGCTGGAAGACATACGCCGCGAGAGGAAAGATATCCTGGATGAAGCGCGCAAGGAGGCCGAAGCAATTGTCAAGGGCGCCGGAGCCCAGGTGGAGAAGACAATACGGCAGATCAAGGAATCGCAGGCGGCCAAAGAGCAGACCAAGGCGGCAAGAGCCGAGCTGCAGGGCTTTATAGGGGCGCTGCAGGAGAGCAAGAGCCGGCAGCAAAAGGCCCGCGACGAATACATAGAGCGCAAGATCACAAAGCTGGAGAACCGCCGCGGCAAGAAAGCTGAAAAGCCAGAGCCCAAGCCCAAGGCCGAAGCGCTCAAGGTGGGCGAAAAGGTAAAAGTAATAAGCAACGGTATGGTGGGCGAAGTGACCCGGGTCAACGGCAAGAATGTCACCATCACCGTCGGCAACATCTCCAGCACCATGAAGGCAGATACTCTGGAGAGGATATCGTCCAACGAATTCCGCGAGCAGTCGCGCAAGCTTTTCAAGCAGCCGCGGCAACAGTTCGACACCTCAGTATCGGCCCGTAAACTCAATTTCTCACCGGAACTTGACATACGCGGTGCCCGGCTTGCCGACGCACTCGACATAGTCATGCACTACATCGACGACGCCATAATGCTGAACATCAGCTCTGTGCGCATCATCCACGGCAAGGGTACCGGCGTGCTTCACGAAGAGATTCAGAAATACCTGCGGACGGTGCCCGGAGTAGCCTCCGTCAAAGACGAAGACATACGCACGGGCGGTTCCGGAGTAACCATAGTAACACTAGAATGAAAGACCCTCACTACTTTTGCGTCATCATGGCCGGAGGCCTTGGAACCCGCTTCTGGCCGATAAGCCGTCAGAGCCGGCCCAAACAGTTCCAAGACTTCTCCAAATCGGGGAAGAGTTTCTTGAAACTAGCCTACGACAGGGCCTGCGAAGTAGTCCCGGAAGAGAACATAATCGTAGTAAGCCTGGAACGCTTCAGCCAGCTCGTGCAGGAGAATCTTCCTGAGCTCCCGGCCGGGAATCTGCTTCTGGAACCTTACAACCGCAATACGGCATCGTGCATAGCCTATGCTACCTACGCCATACTCAAGCGCGACCCCCAGGCAGTGGTGCTCGTGACCCCCGCCGACCAGGTGATAGGCGACAGCAGGCTCTTCACAGAGACGGTGCTCAGCGCCCTTGACTACTCGGCCCAGAACGATGTGCTCCTTACCCTCGGCATACTCCCGCGACGGGCCGACACCAACTTCGGATACATCCAGACCGACGGGCCCATGACCGACGGCACCCCGTTGAAAGTCAAGACTTTTACCGAGAAGCCGAGCAAAGAACTGGCCCAGGTGTTCATCGACAGCGGGGAGTTCCTGTGGAATGCCGGCATCTTCATCTGGAAGGCCTCGGTGATTGCCGGCGAACTGGAGCGCTATGCCCCCGACGTCACTGCGCAGTGGAACGGATGGGAACAGTACATATCCACTCCCCTGGAAAGGGAATACCTCAACCGGATCTATGCCGACATGCCCCGCACATCCATCGACTATGCGGTCATGGAGAAATCGCAGCGGGTGATGGCCATCCCCTCGTTCTTCGAATGGAACGACCTCGGCAACTGGAGTTCTCTGTACGAGTACTTTTCCAACAGCGAGGGCAACGCTGTCAAGATCAATGGCGACAGCTTACTTAAAGACAACAAGGGTCTGATGATGTTCTCGAGCCGCAAAGACAAGCTCGTGGCTGTCAAGGGCTTGAAAGATTATACTGTAATAGATACGAACGACGTGCTGGTCATTTGCCCACGGGATGAAAACACCCTCAAAGGTTTCCTCTCGGAGCTGTCAGCTCCTGAATTCGAAAAATACCGATAGCTTATGAACAAGTACACTGAAAGACGGTCCCGCCTGCGCGGGCTTCTGAAAGGCGAGAAAGGAATCGCCATCTTCATCGGCAACGTTGAGTCTGCCGCACAATATCGCGACAATGGCTACAAATGGCGTCAGGACAGCAATTGGCTGTACTTTTTCGGCATTGACGAACCTAGGTTCGCCGCCATCATGGACCTTGAATCCGGCATCGACACCGTCTATGCCGACGACTACGATATCGACGACATCATCTGGACCGGGCCCATGCCGACGGTGGCATCACTTGCCCAGTCCGCAGGAGCCGGACGTTCCGGAAAATACTCCGAATTCAGCAGTGACGTAGCAGCGGCAATAGCCGCCGGCAGGCCCGTACATTGGCTGCCGGTGTCACGCTGGTACAATGCAGTGCTGCTCAGTTCCCTTCTGGGCGTAGCGCCGGACAAAGTGTTCAATATGGGCAAAAAGGGCTGCCCGCTTGCCTCTGAGCCGCTGGTCAAGGCAGTCATACAGATGCGTCTGGTCAAGGATGCCGACGAGATTGCCATGCTCGACAAAGCCGGCGACCTGGGCTACGCAATGCATACGGCGGCACGAAAGGGCATACGCCTCGGGCGCATTGAGCAGGAGATTGTCGGTGCCATGGAAGGCGTGACGATTGCAGGCGGCTGGGGTGTCTCCTTCGCCACCATCCTCACCCAGCACGGTGAGATTTTCCATTGCCATTCGCACGAGTGTCCCATAGAGCCGGGGCGCCTGCTGCTCATCGACGCCGGCGCAGAGAGCAACGACCACTATGCCTCGGACCACACCCGCACCTACCCTACCAGCGGCCGCTTCACCCCGCGCCAGAGAGATATATACCAGACGGTTTACGAATGTAACGAGCTGGCTTTCAGTATGACGCGCCCTGGTGTGAGTTATTTGGACTGTCACCTGGCTGTGGCCCGTCACATGTTGGACAACCTTAGCCAGCTGGGCCTGGTGAGCGGCGACCTCGACGAGATGACCTCAGACGGTATAGCCGGTCTGTTCATGCCTCACGGACTCGGCCACAACATGGGCCTGGACGTACATGACATGGAAGACCTCGGCGAAGACCTGGTGGGCTACGACCCCGGCCAGAAGCGCTCCCCTCAGCTTGGTCTGGGCAGCCTCAGGATGGCACGTAAACTCGTTCCCGGCAACGTCATCACCGACGAGCCCGGCATCTATTTTATCCCCGCCCTCATCAATTTGTGGAAGCAGGAAGGTACCGACAAGGGGCGCGTAAACTACAGTAAACTTGAACAATACTTCGACTTCGGAGGCATACGTCTGGAAGACGACGTGCTCGTAACTCAGGACGGAGCCCGCAGGCTGGGCAGCAACAGGCTCCCCGTCTCGCCCGACGAAGTAGAAGAAGCTATGGCTAAAGACAAATAGAATTATGGGACTTCTTGATGGAAAAATAGTTATAGTCACAGGCGGCTCCAAGGGCATAGGGGAAGCCATTGTACGGCGTTTCCTCCGCGAGGGGGCAAGCGTAGTATTCACCTGCAGGCACATGCCCGAAGGACTCGTCGAGGAGCTCGGGAGCCTTGGAACAGTCCGGGGGTACGAATCGGACGCATCTTGTTTCGATGCCGCACACGACGTGGTCAGCAAGACCGTGTCCGAGTTTGGCCGCATCGACGTCCTGGTCAACAATGCCGGTATAGTCGATGACGGCTTGCTGCTGCGCATGAGCGAAGACAGCTGGGACAGCGTGATCAACAACAACCTCAAATCGGCATTCAACTTCTCCCATGCTGTGGCACCCTTCATGATGCGGCAGCGCAGCGGAAGCATGATTTTCATGAGTTCCTGCGCCGGCGTGCACGGCAATGCCGGACAGGTCAACTACGGTGCCTCCAAGGCCGGTATGCTCGGGCTCGCCAAATCCATCTGCAAGGAGCTCGGGCCCCGCGGCGTGAGGGCCAACTGCATCTCTCCGGGCATGATAGAATCGGAGATGGTGGACCGTCTCAACGACAGGGTCAAAGAGTTCTGGCTCAACAATATACCCATGCATCGCTGGGGCACCAAAGAAGAGGTGGCTGGAGTGGCGCTCTTCCTTGCCAGCGATCTGTCTTCCTACGTAAACGGCGAGGTTATCAGCTGCTGCGGCGGCGTGTCCAGTTAGCCTATGGACCCTCGCCTGAACTCCCTGACTCCTGAAAAACTTCTCCTCTCACTGGCCGACTTCATCATGCCCAGGCTGTGCCTCGTGTGCGGCAGGCAGTTGCTTGTGGGCGAGAGACATTTGTGTACCGCCTGCATGGCCGATCTTCCGCTGACACAGTTCGAGGGCATGTCGCACAATCCTATGGCCGACCGCCTCAACTCGCGCCTTCTTCCTGATATGCCGGGCACAGGATACTGCTACGCGGCCGCTCTATTTCACTATCAAGGCTATGAGGATGTCACGCGCTCTCTTAAGTACCACCGTAACTTCGCGGGCGGGAAGTATTTTGCTCGTCTGCTTGGAGCTCGGCTCGCCGCGTCGGAGCTGTTTGCCGATGTAGATGTGGTCTGCTGCGTGCCTCTGCATTGGTCCAGAAAGGCTCGCAGGGGTTATAACCAGGCAGAGATAATCGCTCGCCAGATATGGCTGGAGCTGGGTCCGGGGGTGCGTTTCGAGCCCGGGCTCCTGCGGCGCGTACGGCGTACGGGCACTCAGACCAGGCTCTCGGATTCTGAGCGCGCCGCCAATGTGGCAGGGGCATTCTGCGTCACACGCAGGCCCGTGTCCGCCCGCCACATCCTCATTGTGGACGATGTGTTCACCACCGGATCCACTCTTGCGGCCTGCTTCATGGAACTCCGAGAGGCCGCCGGCCCCTCCGTCCGCATCAGCGCCGCCACCCTGGCCTTTGCCGGCTAGGAGCAGGAGACCGCTGGGCCGGTGCGGTGCTGCAGGTTGGTCATCTGATGGGTGGGCCTGCCTCAAAAAAGGGCTTTAACGCTTCAGGTCCGCCCACTTTTCGACCAACCTGCAGCGCCACACCGCCACGACCGCCTGCGCTCCACCCCCGGACATCACTTCCCACTGAAAGTGGACCTTGTTTGGACTTGACGGGCAAGAATATATCATGCATCTTTGTACGATAATCAACCATTGCACCATGGAATACCAAGCTCCTGAATTATTTTTGGATGTTTACACCACATCCGCCCTTGTTTGTACAAGCGGCTCAATGGAACAGTATGATGAACACGATTATGAATGGGAGGGCTGAACATGAAAGTCAGATTCTTTGAATTATTGTTCTTTGCCGCCTTCGCAGCGTCCGCCTGCACTGCAGATCGGGTTGAAAGCGGCCCTAAAGACACTGTACAACGCTCATTCATTGCTTGTTGTGAACAGGACACGAAGACGGCCTATACGGAAGGGAAAGAAACCCTCTGGCAGGAAGGGGATGTCATAAGATATTATAGCCGGAAAAACGGGGATGTGGGATCAGCAACCCTAACCGGAGAGGGCAGCCGCGTCCCGATTACACTCAGCACCGGAACCGGGGACAGTTTCATCGTTGCCGTATATGGCGGAGAGGGCGTCTCCGACAACACGGGCAAGGGATTCACTCTCGTCGGAGCTGTCAATGCAGTGCAGTCAGGACGATTCTATGATGCACATGTCTGCATAGTCAAGACTTATGATCTGACTCCACAAAGTACCTTATTTTTCAAGAATATTACGAGCTTGATTAAGCTGTCATTCACACGGAGCGATATATCCTATATAGTTTTTTCCGCCAACGGCGGAGAACGTATCCATGGTGGCGGCAAGATCTCCTGCTCTTTCACTGGAGAGGACGCCTCTGCAGCATTTACGGAAGGAGGCAGTTCCATCAGGATCGACAACGGAGGGGCGGGCACATTCTTCATTGCCACGCTTCCCGTCCTGCTTTCGGAAGGCTTCACGATAGACTGCTACGATGCGGCCAACTACCTGCTCGGGCGTGTCACTTCAGGGAAGTCCCTGGAAATAGGCCAGAACGAAATAGTCAACCTCGGGACGCTCGATTCAAGGATCAAGGACGTACATAAGGATTTGAGCGCCCCTGAAACTGCAAACAGCTATATCGTTTCCGAATACGGCGACTACATGTTCACAGCGACCGTAAAAGGCCCAGGCCCTGATACTGTGGACGGGACGCCATGGAGCGCACAGGTTTTGTGGGAAAGCAATGGAGACGGCTCTGAAACATCAAGCGGCTCCGTCGTCAAGAATGTCAGGCTGCAGGATGGATATGTACTATTCTCGACCGGCGGCCAGGACGGCAACGCGCTCATAATCGTAAAAGACAGGGATGACGAGCCGTTATGGTCTTGGCATATCTGGGTATCCAAAGATTTCGACCCTGAAAGCAGTGCCACCCAGATGCCGAATGGCGCTGGCCATCTGATGGACAGGAATATGGGAGCTACAAGCAATGCATCCGGGAACAAAGAGTCCTCAGGATTATACTACAAGTGGGGCTGCAAGGATCCGCTTCCTGAAGGCAGGCAAGGATCCGCATCCACCGGAGGCTCGGCGGCATGGACCTCCGAGAAGAGCATTTCGGACCCCTGCCCTCCGGGCTGGCGCATCCCGTCCGGCGGTCCCGGCGGCGTATGGCCTACAGCCGTCGGCGCCCAATCCTCCGTGTGGGATGAATCAGAAGGAGGTGCAAGCATTTGCGGTTCATGGTATCCGGCCGCCGGATACTGCGCCGACGGCGGGATTGTCGGGAAATGGACTTCGGGCTATTGGTGGACTTGCGAGACTTACGACGGCACGCCTTACAGCCTGTCCCTTGAGCCGGATGGAAGCGTGCTTCTGTCGGGTCTGAAGCTCGACGGCCGCTATGGCGCATCGGTAAGGTGCCAGCGTATGAATGACGATCCTATAAGCGCACCCGGGAGTGTATCTATCAGCAAGAAAACGGTCCTGATAGCACCCGGAGAGACCATTCTGCTTAGCGCCTCGGTTCTGCCGTCCGATTCCAATGTCACCACGATTGATTGGCTGAGCAGTGACGGGAATGTTGCCGGAGTGGACCAGGAAGGTCTCGTGTCTGGCGTGGCTCCCGGTAAATGTACCGTCACGGCTATGACATACAACGGTGTTTCAGCCGAATGCGAAGTCATCGTTGCCCCTTTGGATGCTGCGGCCAACAGCCATATCGTCCGCCCAGGGAACCTCATATCTTTTGAGACAGTTAAAGGCAACGGCACAGCTTCCGTTGGTGCGTGCAGTTCGGTCTCCATACTATGGGAGACTTTCGGGACCAGCACCAGACCCAATAGCGGCGATGTGGTAAAGCAGGCGCGTTTGATTGACGGCAGGATTGTAGTGGAAGCCGGAGCGGATGAAGGAAACGCGCTGGTGGCAGTGGAAGACAGCGACGGCACCATCCTCTGGTCGTGGCATATATGGGTAGATGATGAAGATCTTTATGCCCTGGCCCAAGTCTATAAAAACAATGCGGGAACCGTCATGGACCGCAATCTGGGCGCCACAAGTGCGACGCCGGGAGACGTGCAGGCCCTCGGCCTCCAATACCAATGGGGCCGCAAGGACCCGTTCATGGGCTCCGCCGGCTCTTCAAACGGCCGGACCGCAGCAAGTACTGGGTCTTGGAAAAGCGTCGTCAGCTCTTCGTCCACAAAGCCTGACTATACCGTAAAGAATCCTACTACATTCATAAAAGGAAGATCTACCGATTACGATTGGAACTACGGCGACTCTTATGGCCTTTGGGCCAATAGCAAGACCATCTACGATCCATGCCCTCCGGGATGGAGAGTTCCGGGTGCTGGCAAAAGGAACATATGGTTCTGCGCCCACGGCTCACAGGTCTGGATGGTTTATCCCTACACTTACAACCCACAAGGAATAAACTTCGGGGGCGACTTGGGGGACTACGAGTCTATCTGGTGGCCCGGCGCATCATACCGCGACAAACAAGACGGTACGCCACACGTCGGAGATCTGTATTACTGGACCTGCGAGACAGCTTCGTCATATCAATATTATTGCATGAACGGCAGCAGCCATTATATGCGGGAGATAAAAGAATACGGGGCCACCGCATGCAGCATCCGCTGTGTTGCTGAGTAATGTCCGGCCGTTTCAAACGTAGCAACAAAGATATTTGCAAATACCAAAAAAGTCCGTATATTTGCAATCCCGTTTGACACGACGTGGTGTGATTGGAGAGGTGGGTGAGTGGCTGAAACCACCGGTTTGCTAAACCGACGTACGGGTCATTCCGTACCACGAGTTCGAATCTCGTCCTCTCCGCTGAAATCCCTTACAGAGCGTTCTGTGAGGGATTTTTAGTAAAAAAACGCAAAAAGTGTGACAAAAAAGTTGCTCGCAGACGGGCAACTTTTCTAGCAGGCTACGAAAAGATTAGAGAGTCAAGTCAGCATTGATGGGGGACGATGCCTTCTTTGCCGTCAGTGGACCATTGGACTTGCCAGGTGCGTCCATCGACTTCATCGAGCAGGATGAAGGTCCACATGTTCTGGGTTGCATAGAGGTTAAAACGGCCGGGAATGGCGTCAACTGTTGCCGCAATGTCCCTTTTGCGACCCCCGTATACTGGAAGCAGAATTGGTAATTAAAGGTTTCCCGGACGAGGTATGTCTTGCCAACACGTCTCCTTCCATATACTGCACAAAACTGAGACTCTTCCTTGTCCAGAAGGCCAAGATTTTGGCTGTTTACAGGCATATCTCCACCTTCCTTGCCAAGACCAGCAAGAAGTTTCAGATTACCAACGTGGCCAGAGGCGCAAGGAATCGTGAATACATCGGTGCCGTGGAGTGGCTGGAGAAAGCTGGCGTGGTGAATATCTGCTACTGCCTGAGCAATCCGGAGCTTCCCCTCAAGGTCAACTACGATACCGATACATACAAGGTCTATTATCACGACACCGGCCTGCTCATTGCGTCCTTGGACGAGGAGGCCCAGGAAGACCTCCGGGCCAATAAGAACTTCGGCACTTATAAAGGCGCCATCTATGAGAATATAGTCGGCGAAATGCTTCGCAAATCCGGCTATGAGCAGCTTTGGAAATGGACTTCTTCGTCCGCGATTCCGACTCGCTGGTTCCTGTCGAGGTAAAGGCCAAGGATGGAGCTACCGCCTCACTTAACCACCTCATCGATTGGCCGTCTTATCCCGATGTCTCCTACGGCATCAAGTTCGGGTACAAGAATATCGGATGGGGAGGCAAGTTTTACACGTTCCCGTATTTCCTCGCCTTCCTATTGAAGAGGTTCCTCAAGGATGCCGGGTATCCGGCGCAAAGATAAGCCTATTTCCAACCAGATATTGCAGTGTGTGGGTTTTTGGACTCTCAGTTTTGGATGATGCCGAAAAAGTTGTACATTTGAGAGATTTGCAACAACATCCGCATAATGAACACCAACACACAGAAACAGGCAGCAAAGGCATTCGTGCAGGAATGGTCCGGCAAGGGATACGAAAAGGGTGAAACCCAGCGCTTCTGGCTTTCGCTGCTGCACAACGTCTTCGGCATCGACGACCCCATCAAGGTGAGCATCAACCAGTTCTACGGCATCGAGATTAACGACTTCGCCTGCTCCGTAGCCCAGACCGCCCTCTGGATTGCCGAGAGTCAGATGATGCAGGAGACCGACGAAATCGTAGGTCTCTCCCTCGACCCGCTGCCGCTGAAGACATACACCAACATCCACGAGGGAAATGCGCTGCGGATGGACTGGAATGAGGTTGTGCCGGCAGCAGAGTTGGATTACATAATGGGTAATCCGCCGTTTATCGGCCACCAATGGCGTTCACTAAGTCAAGTTGAAGATATGGACACCGTCTTTGCAGAATGGGACAAATACGGAAAACTTGACTATGTGGCTGCTTGGTACAAAAAAGCTGTTGAATACATTGGACATAATCCAATATTAACTGCTTTTGTTTCGACCAATTCACTGGTTCAAGGTGAGTCGGTGGCCACTTTGTGGAAGCCTCTCTTTGAGAAGTATGGTGTTGAAATCCTCTTTGCTTATCGCACATTTGTATGGAATAGCGAGGCTACTGATAAAGCTCACGTCCACTGCATCATTATTGGATTCTCTACATATCATTCTGAGCGTAAGCGAAGAATCTACGATGGTGATTCATCCACTGTGGCCTCAAATATCAACGGATACCTGTTGGATGCGCCAAGCGTTTTCATTCAGAATCGCGGGACCTCTTATTCGCAGATATATCAGTTCGGAAGACTTCATTCAGAACAAAATGCGCTACTGCTTGTGGCTCAAAGGTGTTTCACCGTCAGAATACCGCAATGTTCCACCGATTATGGAGCGCATTGAAGCTGTCGCCAAAATGCGTGAGGGCAGTCCTACAGCTTCTGTCCGACGAGATGCTGAGATTCCTATGCTATTTACACAAATCCGTCAACCGGAAAGCAACTATCTGGTCGTACCAGAGGTTTCATCTCAGCGTAGAAAGTATATTCCGATTGGTTTCGTGTCTCCGGAAGTTATCGCTAGCAACATGCTTTACCTAGTGCCAGAAGCCACATTATATATGTTTGGAACATTAGTGTCATCGTTGCATATGGCTTGGATGAGAGTTGTGGGGGGGCGTTTAAAGTCAGATTACAGATATACTCCGGCCGTGTACAACAATTTCCCTTGGCCTGATAAAGCATCAGATGCCCAGAAGAGCACAATTGAGCAGACCGCCCAAGCTATTCTTGATGCCCGTGCCCTCTATCCGGACAGCAGTCTCGCAGACCTCTATGATGAGATGGCGATGCCGCCCGAACTCCGCAAGGCCCACCGCGCCAACGATGCCGCCGTCCTGGAGGCATACGGCTTCCCCAAAGACGCCTCTGAATCCGACATCGTTGCCAGCCTCTTCAAGATGTACCAGGAACTGACAAAATGATTTTATGGCAAAACGGTTCAGTATCCATACGCATTGGGCGAGAATAGCAATCTCATTCATATCCAGGATGTTGTCCGTAAGAGTCGCAGGACTGATTACAATCATATAGCAATGGAACAGATTACCCATACCATACGGAAAGCCGAGCCTCGCGACCTGGAGGCTGTGAATAGCCTCCTTCAGCAGGTGCTCTCGGTCCACCACAAAGGCCGTCCGGACCTCTTCAAGGAAACCGGCAAGAAGTACACGGATGCCGAGCTCCTTGCCATCTTTGACAATCCTGAGACCCCGGTCTTCGTCTGCGAAAGTGAAGGGGGTGTCCTCGGCTACGTCTTCTGCGCCATTCAGCACCAGGGCAGCGGAAGCCTCAAGGAAATCACCACCCTCTACATCGACGACCTCTGCATCAATGAAAAGGCCCGGGGACAGCATATCGGGAAAGCCCTGTTCGAGTATGTAAAGGCTTATGCCGGGAAACTGGGGTGTCATAACATCACCCTGCATGTCTGGGAGTGCAACCCCGGCGCACGCGCCTTCTATGAGGCCGTCGGAATGAAGCCCCAGTATACATCCATGGAACTGGTTTTGCAATAATGAATATGGCACTTATAGACAGCATTATATCCATCGTGAAGGAAGCCTGTGATGAGCATCATCTCCAGCCCTTGGCGTGAAGAGCTCTATTCGGCGGAGTCCAGGAAGCCTACAACAGCCGGGACCTCATTGATGAACTGTGGACAGGGTTTGACGCAATAACCGCAGATTCGGAATAAAGCCTTACCTTGATGAGTGGCTATCGCCATCGCACTGATTACAAGGGAAGGCTGGCCTAGTTTTCCTCCCCGGCGGCCATGATGCGGGCGCAGAAGGTCTCCAGCATCCACATAAGACCTTCGCAAATCAATTATCAGACATCTTCGTCAATCCGTCAGGATAGCCATCAGATTCGTATTGAACCATATATACTCTTTGCCGACTTTTTCCTTGGCAAGCATTCCAAGCGTCTCCAATTGGGACAGATACTTTTTGGCCGTATTGATACTTTTGACTTTTTCCGAAAGCAGGTTCTTCGGACGGATGTAGGGTTGCTCAAAAAACTTGGGGATATTCATCTTCTCCACAGGAATCTTGTTGTCAATCAAAACTGTCCTGGTCCTTTCCATAAGTGTCTTAATCCGCATCATCTTGTCGAGGGTGTATTCCACCGTTTGAGAAACCGCTTCCAGCATATACAGAATCCACGGTTTCCACATTAGCGTCCCTGTAATCCCACCCAGTTTTTGATAATACGCATCCTTGTTCCGGAGAATGTATGAACTGAGGTACAGAATGGGTAAATCCAGCAGCTGTTTTTGTATCAGGTACAAGATACAGAGGATCCTTCCGGTTCTTCCATTGCCATCGCGGAAGGGATGTATGGCTTCAAATTGATAGTGCCCCATTGCCATTTTCAAGAGCGGGTCGATTGGATACTTGGTATCGTCATTCATGAATTCCAACAGATCCGCCATCTTCTTCTCCACTACTCCTTTTCCGCGTGGTGGCGTGTAAACCGTTTCGGCGACCAGGGATCCCCAGCCCCTCTTTTTGATCACGACCTCCGCCTGGTATGGGCGGATGCCATCGTGAGCCTGTTTAACCGCCCGGTACACGTCAATTATCGTATCGAGGGTCATCGTCTTGTCTGATACAACTCTGTTGAATCCTTTCCAAAGAGCTTCACGATAATGAAGAATCTCTTTGGCCGGGCCATCCAGGAAATCATCTTTCTGATAAGACAAAGACCGGTATAGCTCATCATCCGTCGTGAATATGTTCTCGATGGCGCTACTGGCCTTTGCCTCACGCAGGGCAATGGTGTTTACGAAGATGGACTGATTGGGAAGCGTTGACGCCAGCCCTTTCAATTCGGCCAGACTCCGACTCGCCAGCATCAGTTTATTCATCACATCTTCGTCACGGTACAATTCTGTTGCCGGCGGCAAAGACGGCAAGTTGTTGTATGGGATATTACGATCGTAGGCTTCCATCTTTTGACAGTTTTTCTTTCAACTGTCAAAAATAACAAAAAATTGACTGAAGCAAAAGAATCTGTCAAAATAAACGAGCTTCATCAAAAATTGCTGTATCAAATTTGTAGAATCTCTTGCCTCCATCGGAGAATCTCGCATCTTCGTCGGAGACTCTCCGACCAAACTTGCAAAGCTACGACGTACTGAAATAATTCTTATCTTTGCACCGAATCTATTCACATAAGAAATGAATCCCAAAAACAGCAAAGAAGAAGCTTTGATCAGCGTCATTGTCCCTATCTACAACAGTGCGGCGTATTTGGAGCAGACCTTCGATTGCCTAAGGAATCAAAGCTACAGAAACATTGAAGTCATCCTGATTGATGACGGCTCAACCGACGCCTCCGGCCGGATGTGCGATGAGATTGCCGCTGAAGACCCGCGTTTCAAAGTCATTCACCAGAAAAACGCGGGAGTGACAGCCGCCCGTAACGCAGGGTTCGAACTTATGACGGGGGATTATTTGTGGCTGCCGGACAGCGATGATTATTTTCATCTTGATTTCCTGCGCATTATGTATGATGCGATCAATTCCGCCCCTGATATAGATGTGGCAACTTGCGATGCAGCCAAAGTATTTGAAAGGGATTGTGACATACGCACTCCCCTGCAGCCGTCCCTGCGCGTTGTGACTCAACAGGAGATCATACCCAATTTCTTCATCGAAGGGGCTGTCCCCTATGCCTCTTTTGCTTGGAATAAACTCTTTAGAGTCAGTTCTTCCAAAGGGCCCATACACTATAGGGAATACCCTCCTTGCGAGGACGCTGATTTCACACTACGCTTCTTTCTCTCAACACAAAAGGCGGTCGTCGTGGACAATGTTATGTACTATTTCGTTCAGGTGCCCGGATCGATGT
>JAGBNC010000028.1 GCA_017634595.1 Bacteroidales bacterium | reverse complement strand
TCCGGACAAGGACGCATTCCGAAGCGATGTCCTCCTCATGCCCGTCTGGATGAAAACCATCATAACCCCCTTACTATAGCTATGAGGGACCAAGTCCAAAACCCTGTGTTAAAGATTGCAAATGAGAATAAGTGAGTACCTTTGTAGGAACGTTACAAAAAGGTATTCAAATATGTCATCATTATCCGCCCTTCAGGAGTTGGTAAGTTTGATGCTTCCACCCACCATTCTTGATTATTTTGATGTAGTCCGTGTAGAAGAGCGAGCCATAGGCGAGAAAGAGCGCAAGGGGCTCGAGCGTGGCGAGGTGATCATTCACCTGGATGAGCACAATGAGTTCCGCACTCCGGAAGTCTTCTCGAATGGTGATACCAGGCCACAGCTACTCGTAAGAAGCAGGTATCTCCTGTTCAAGTCTGCGGATAAGTGGACAGACTCCCAGAAGGAAAGAGCAAAGATACTCTTCGAACAGTATCCGGACCGGGAGCAGGCATACTGGCTGACACATAAACTCAGGATGATCTATGCGAATACGCCAAGGAGGTCATTGGCAAACACCCGTCTGGCCAAATGGTATGTGGAAGTAGAGAACTCAGGCTTTAATGCCTTCAATGTTATTACAGCCACACTGAGGGACAGGGAAACGGAAATCATCAACTTCTTTGACAACCGCGCTACAAACGCCTCTGCAGAATCCTTCAACTGTAAAATCAAGACCTTCCGTGCTCAACTTAGAGGGGTATCAGATATAAACAACTTCCTTTTCAGGCTACAGAATACCTATGCCTAAACACATACTTTTGGACGTGATCCATTATTCACGCGATAATAGCAGTATTCCTTTGAGGCTTTTTGGGGACAACGAAGCAATCTGTGATCAAGTTCATTATGATGGCGCTGTAGGGGCCCCGATGAATGTTCTTCTGCCGCAGGTTGGTCTTTTGATGGGCGGACCTGCGGCAAATCGGGGCTTTTACGCTCCCGGCCCGCCCAACTCCCGACCAACCTGTAGTACTTAAGCCGTTCAGCGGCATGTTATCCGCCCTGTAGGGGGCTGACGGCGGGACCTTTGGCTCCCGAAAAGGGAAGGGACCCACGTAGTGGGGAGGAGTCCCGCCGTTGGCCCCATGCCGGGCGGACAGCACGCCGGCCTCTAGAACCCCATGCCGAACTGGAGCCAGTATTTGTCCTCGAGGGCCTTCCACGTGCGGACGCTCTCGTGGTAGATGTATTCCGTATAAGCGTTGAGGGCGGCGGAAGGCAGGTCGTCTGCCGGAAGTCCCTCAAAGGCAAGGCCTTCCAGCCGCAGGATCTCCTGGTTGAACCCTTCTTTGGTGAGCTGCCAGGCCAGGGTGGCGAGCTTGTTGGCGCGGCGGAATTGCCACAAGTAACAGTCAGGGACGTACTGCTTCTGACCGCATATTTCGAAATTCTGCGGCAGGGAAGTGGTACCTGAGAACACGGGGATCCTGGGGCTCTGCCCGGGGTTGTCAACCGATATCCAGCACACACCGCCGATGCTGTCGGGGAGCCACGAGCGGAGCTGAGTCACATGGGAATAAGCGCACCAGGCCACAGCCACTGTCCTTCTGAATTCCACCGTCCCTGGGGCGATGGTATTGAGCGTGTTACGCATGGTGGTAGTGAGCCAGGGGTTGGCAACAGGACTCACGATGGTGTCTGCAGGGTGCTTCTTGTTCGCGGTCCGGGCCAGCTTGACGCCCTTTGTCATGTCGAAGTCCGTGCCTTCATAAGTCTCTCTGTACAGGGCCATAACCTCCCGCACATCCACCTTCTTGTCGGGCTTGACAGAGAAGGGGAGCTCGTCCATATCGTAGCTCAGCCCGAGCGACGGTGCGAAATGATTCAGGAGGAAGAACTCCCTGTCGTTGAAGTTCTTGCCCTTAGCATAGTCAGTATTGAAACATTTCCAGAAGATGAAATCTCCCTTTCCATCCCAGAGACCGTTGTCGATGGCCACCTGCTCCACGTTAGGTGACGCCATCATATCTTTGTCCTTGCGGTTGATTCTCCCGATGCGGGGGATATTGGCCGATACCGCCACGTGCTCGTCCGGCACCCGCCGGGCCACCCATGCCGCTCCGATCTTGTCTTTCCCTACACCCACAATCTCAAACTGCCAGACTTCGTTCTTGTCGGCCACCGTGAGGCATTCGCCGCCGTCGCCATAGCCGTACTGCGAGGCGAGCGAGCCCATCAGCCGGATGGCGTCACGGGCGTTGTCGCAGCGCTGGAGCGCCACTCTTTCCAGTTCTTCGATGGTGAACCAGCCCGCGGGGTTGACGAGCGTGTCGGGGCCGCCGAATGTCGTCTCTCCTATAGCCAGCTGCTTCTCGTTGAAGCAGGGATAGGCCGTATTGAGGTAGGCGTAAGTGTGCACCGCCTCGGGGATCTCCCCCATGAGCTTGACTCCGGTGGTGTCTCCCCTGAACGCGGTTTTCATCGTGCCCCGGAGCACCTGATGCATGGCTCCGGCCTCGTGGTCGGCTGCCGGTTCCATCTGGACCCATGTGCGGTAGCGCCCGTCGCAGGTGTGGGACGTGATGACCGATCCGTCGGCGGAAGCTTTGCGGCCTACCATTATCGATGTGCAACTCTGACCTGGATATTCCTCCTGAGCGAAGAGGGGAATGGAAAAAAGAGATAGGAGAAGGATTAACTTTTTCATGATCATATTGCCCCAAAATTAAGCAAAATTGCGCAGGGAATCAAGATTATGTCGTACCTTTGGCGGAACATTGATGAAAGATAAGCTAACAGGTCACCTCTCTATTGCAGCAGCATACACCATATTTGGTCTGAATATAGTGTTCTGCAAAGACATCGCAAATAGTGCGGTGGTCTCGCCGGTGGTGCTGTTTACTCTGCGGGCTGTCGGTGCGTCGGCGCTGTTCTGGCTTATATCGTTATTCCTTCCAAAGGAACGCATTGACAAGGGGGACTTTCTCAAGATTGCCGCAGCATCCGCCACAGGCCTGTTCATTCCGCAGATGACCTTCCTGGTGGCCATTACGATGTCCTCGTCCATCGATACTGCCGTCCTCGGGACCCTTGGTCCCATCTTCACGATGCTCTTCGCTTTCCTCTTCCTTGGAGAGCCTATCACCGGCAAAAAGGCCGGCGGGGTGGCGTTGAGCTTTGCCGGGATCATCTTCCTGATTTTCAACTCCGTACACTCGGGAGGGGCACAGGCTTCGTCGCCGTTGGGCATAGCGCTGCTGCTCTTGAACAGCATCAGTTTCTCCTTCTACCTGGGTGTGTTCAGGCCGCTGATCTCAAAGTACAGTGTGGTGACATTCATGAAGTGGATGTTTCTTTTCTCTCTGCTGCTGTCGCTCCCGTTCTCCGCAAAGGGCTTGGTTACAACAGATTACGCCGCGGTGCCCGTTGATGTGCGGTGGGAGATTGCTTACCTGATAGTTTTTGCTACCTTCTTCGCCTACTTCCTCATACCGTTCGGACAAAAGCGCATACGGCCCACTCTTGTGAGCATGTACACGTACCTGCAGCCAATCATAGCCGCCATCATAAGCATAGCGGTCGGTATGGATGTGTTGAGTTGGCAGAAGTGCCTCGCTACGGCCTTGGTCGTGGGTGGCGTGGTGCTCGTAAGCCGCAGCCGTGCTGCATCGGCGGCGTAGCGGGATGTTATTTTTGTACACAGAGAGATGAAAAGATTGTTATTGGCTTTGTCCCTGCTATGGATGGCGTCGGGGAATGTGCTCGCTGGAGCCGCTTCTTCACAGTTGACCGAAGACTGGCTGAAGAAGAATTATACCAAGCGTGAGGTGTATATGCCAATGCGGGACGGCGTACGGCTGCATGCAGCTGTATTTGAGCCGGCGGATACACTGCCGCACCCGGTTATCATGATACGTACGCCCTATGGTGTAGGGCCTTACGGGGAGAAGTTCCCCGGGAGCCTGCGCACCTGGATGCGGATGTTCTCCATTAACCGGTATATTATTGTGTTCCAAAGCGTTCGCGGGACTTATCTTAGCGAGGGAGAGTATGAGAATATCAGGCCGCCGAAGCCTGCGGGTTCCTCTTGGATGCAGACAGACGAAGCCACGGACACCTATGATACGGTAGAATGGCTGTTGCAGAATACCAGGACTAACGGAGCCGTGGGTGTGAAAGGCGTATCGTATCCGGGTTTTTACGCCACTCTCGCAGGGCTTTGCGGGCACCCGGCGGTGAAGGCGGTATCGCCGCAGGCCCCGGTCACTGACTGGTGGCGCGGAGATGATGTGCACCACAATGGTGTATGGATGCTGGACATGTACACATTCGCCTCGTCTTTCTTCCGAGTGCGTGAGAAACCTTCCGACAAGGGGCCCGAGTCGCTTGTTAAAATAGACCGGGATATTTATAGCTTCTTCAGGCAATTCCCTGATTTTCAATCGCTGACGGCGAATTTTGGAGAGCGTATCCCTTTCTGGGAAGAAATGCTCCGGCACCCTGATTACGACGACTGGTGGAGAGAGCGGAACGTAGCGGACAGGCTATATGATGTGAAACCGGCCGTCCTGGTGGTGGGAGGCAATTACGATACGGACGACTGCTACGGGGCAATTGAAACTTACGCTGCCCTGCGGCGCCAGTCACCGCTGACTGAAGCATATTTCGTCTATGGCCCCTGGTCGCATGGTGGGTGGCGGGACTCTGGATACACGGGCCTGGGCAGCTCGTACTTCGGCGAAGGTTCGACGGATTACTTCATGGAAGAGATCGAGTATCCGTTTTTCGCCTGGTATCTGGAAGGGAAAGGGAACCCTCCGGCAAGGGTTAACGTGCTTCCTTCCAGGGCTTTGGAAGCGGGCTCCGAGTATGATTCCAGGCAGGATTGGCACAGCTATCCCGATTGGCCGGTATCTGACATGCTTGAGCGGCGTTACTACTTTGACGCCGGCCGTTTACTTGATCAGGGCCATGCTCCCCGGACCCTGCGCTCACGCTCTTATGTGTCGGATCCGGATAATCCCGTGCCGTACATGGAGCATCTGACCAACGGCAGGAGCAAGAACTATATGGCTGCCGATCAGCGTTTTGCCGAGGCGAGGGCTGACGTGCTGACCTATAGGGGCGAGCTGATTGAAGAGGATATACTTGCCGAGGGTCCTGTGCGGGTCCATCTGGATGTCACCCTTTCTACTACCGATGCCGATTTCATTGTCAAGCTCATTGACGAACGTCCGGACGGTTATCAGATGCTTGTCAGGGGCGATGTTTTCCGCGCCCGCTATCGCCACGATTTTCTGGCTCCGGAGCCCGTCACGCCGGGGGAGCGAACATCTATTGATTTTGTCCTCAATGACATAGCCCACATTTTCCAGCGGGGGCACAGAATGGTGGTCCAGGTCCAGTCGTCCTGGTACCCTATCATGGCTGTATCTCCGCAGTTCTTTCAGTCCAATCCCTACACCGTCCCGGCCTCGGACTATCGGTCCTGCCGCGTCACGGTGTGGAATGATTCATGGATTGGCTTGCCTTTATCGCCAACCAACTGATAATAACATATTCCATCATGAAAAGATTATCTATTTTTGCAGCGTTCTCGCTTCTTCTGGTTTCTTGTGACGCGGAGAATAGTGAGCAGCCGGTTCCAATCAATACCGGAGAATGGAACCAAATTCGTAAGCAGAGAGCTTGACAAGAATAACAAGTTCTCCGTCGAGGCTAAACAATTGTCCCATGGGACCAAGTACTACTATAAGGCGTTTCTAAATGTCGGCGGCACATATAGCGTAGGAGACGTGAGGAGTTTCACCACAGAGGCTGTAGAATACGGCCGATTCGATGATCGCGGAGTTTAAAGCAGAAAACCGGCAAAAACCTGTCCGGATGGCCTGAAAAACCCCCGAACGGACAGAAAAGGGGCGAGAACCTGTCCGTGAAACCTGATATCAGGTGTTGGTGATTCCGTTGGGACTCGAACCCAAGACCCACAGCTTAGAAGGCTGTTGCTCTATCCAACTGAGCTACGGAACCAGAGGGACTGCAAAGATAGTAATTTTTTATGACTTCTTGCGCAGTGTTATGCGAATATAGGAGGCGATGCCGAGTATGATGATGAGTATGGCGTGAGTCTCGTGGCAGAGGGTGGCGTAGAGTATGCCGGTGTCCCATGTGGCAGCGAAAATCGATTGCAGGGTGAGCGCCACCAGATAATGGTAGGCCCCGATCCCTCCCGGAACCGGAATCACCGATGCAATGTTGCCCACGGCCGATATGAACAGGGCGTCCGTGACCCCAAGCGAACTGAGCATTGGCAGGGCTTTGAGCCCCGACCAGCTCATCATCACGTACATTGCCCAAATGCCGACGGTGTATAGAACGAACAGCCATTTGTGCTCCATGCGTCCCATGCTGGCGAAGCCTGCGCCCAAGCCTTTTATCCACTCTGCAATCTTGCCGCAGAACTTATTGGAACCGCTCCAATGGAAGATGGCCCAGATGCCGCCGCCGAGCAGCAGCAGCACGCCGGCCAGAATCCACCAGATGGAGAAACTCAAGCGCCCGGTCAAAGGTCCCCAGATCTGCTCCATGAAGAAGACGCCGAACTTGTCCCACGATGCAATGAGGGCGCCGGCGAACAGCAGGATAATGGCAATGAAGTCGCACACGCGCTCGCATACCACAGTGCCAAGTGCCTTGTCGTAGCTCAGGCCCCTTCGCGACACGTAGCCGCAGCGGACGAACTCGCCGGCGCCCGGGAGCACTACGTTGACGAGGTTGCCCACATTGTTGGCATCCCAGATGTCAAGGCGCCGCGCTTGTGCGTCGAAAGGACGGATAAGTGCTCTCCAGCGTTCTTCGCGGAGGACAAGCGCCAGCACGGAGAACAAAATGAACAATCCTACGTAGCCCCAGCGGGTCTGCTGGAGGCCATTCCAGAATGCGCTCCAGTCCACTCCCCTGAAGGCGAAGAATACCAGCACGCCGGCCAGAATGAATGACAGAATGTATTTGACTGTGTTCTTTTTCATAACAGCGGTCCTGACTTACTCTGACAACGTCCACTCTGCTCCGTCCTTGGTGTCCTTGACCTGTATGCCGAGGGCCTTGAGGGAGTCGCGTATATGGTCCGAAGTGGTCCAGTCTTTGGCGGCTTTGGCTGCGGCGCGCTGTTCGAGCACCATGCCCATGAGACCGTCGATTACCTTGCGTGCGCCTTCGGAACCGGTCTCTTCGTCCTTGAGGCCAAGCACGCCGAATACAATGTCGTCGAACAGCTGGCAGAGAGTGTCGGTGTCGCCCTGACCGAGCTTGATTTGGCCTGCTTTGGCTGAATTGATGATCCTTACTGCATCGGCAATGTGGGCCAGGGCAACCGGGGTGTTCATGTCGTCGCACAGAGCGTCGTAGATACCGTCGAATACTTTGCGCACGGCTTCTGATTCGGCGTTGCAACTGTCTGGCGCCGTGCCGAATGTTTCCTCTCCGTACTTGTAGTCTGGGGCCTTGCGGCCGGCCATGGCGTAAAGGTCGCGGGCCGCCTGGAGCACGCGGGCGAGTCCTTTCTCAGCGGCCTGCAGGGCTTCGTTGGAGAAGTCCAGAGTGCCGCGGTAGTGGGCCTGAAGTATGAAGAAACGCACCGTCATGGGGGTGTAGGCGCGCTCCAGCTTGGGATGGTCGCCGCTGAAGAGCTGGGGCAGGGTGATGAAGTTGCCCAGGCTCTTGCCCATCTTCTGCCCGCCGATGGTGATCAGATTGTTGTGTACCCAATAGTGTACGCCCTGCGTGTGACGGCATGCCACGTTCTGGGCTATCTCGCACTCGTGGTGGGGGAACATGAGGTCCATGCCGCCACCGTGTATGTCGAACTCGCTTCCCAGATACTTTTCGCCCATCACCGAGCACTCGAGGTGCCAGCCGGGGAAACCTTCGCCCCAAGGTGAGGGCCAACGCATAATATGCTGGGGCTCAGCCTTTTTCCAAAGTGCGAAATCGAACGGGGCACGCTTGTCGCTCTGCCCGTCGAGGCTGCGGGTGCCTTCGAGGGTGTCATCGAGGTTGCGGCCGCTCAGGATTCCGTAGTGGTGGTCGCGGTTGTACTTCTGCACGTCGAAGTAGATGCTTCCGTTGGATTCGTATGCGTAGCCAGCGTCGAGTATTTTCTTGATAGCCTCGATCTGCTCCACTATGTGCCCGCTGGCGCGCGGCTCGATGGAAGGCGGCGCGCAGTTGAGGAGACGCATGGCTTCGTGGTAGCGGAGTGTGTAGGTCTGTACCACTTCCATGGGCTCAAGCTGCTCCAGGCGGGCTTTCTTCGCAATCTTGTCCTCTCCCTCGTCGGCATCGTGCTCAAGGTGACCGACGTCCGTAATATTGCGTACGTAACGGACCTTGTAGCCCAGATGACGCAGCAGTTTGCTGAGCACGTCGTAAGTTACTCCCGGGCGGGCATGACCCAAGTGGGCCTCTCCGTACACGGTGGGACCGCACACATACATCCCCACATGTCCTTCCTGTATGGGCTTGAAAAGCTCCTTGGTACGCGTAAGCGTATTGGTAAGTCTGAGTTGTCGCATAGAATGCAAAGATAACCTATCCTGCTCTTTTTTCCAAACTTCCCGCCGTCCGCGCTGGCGGTTCCGGCGGTTCTGGTCACCGTCCGCCCTGGTCATCGGTAACTAGCCAGCCATTCCAGTAGGTTCTCCCCACAACTACCGGCAGCTCGCCCTTTCTCTGCCCAGCTGCTTATTGCTAGCCAGCCATTCCAGTAGGTTCTCCCCACAACTACCGGTCGGTCGCCCTTTTTCCGCCTGGCTGAGTAATGCTTGGTAGTTTGCTGCGTTCCGTCCTTGTGCGAGCCCTTTTGAGGACAGAGTTGATGGAAGACGGTCGGTTTGAGACGGGTTTTGAAGTGGAAGGGCTGGAAAACAGCTGGTGCTGGGCTGGTTTTGAAATGAGTGGCCGGACGTTTAGTTTAACTGCTATTGATTATCAGCTACTTAGCGCTTGGCGTTCCGGCTGGTGTCGAGCTGGCGGGGAGACCGGCCGGGCTGATGTGCCCTCGGACCCGCTCAGTGGCTTGTTGCCCCGGCCGCCCGTTTCAAAACTGGCCGTTTACTTGCCGCCCGTTCGTTTTTTTTATATCCACCATACAGCGTGGCCGCCAAAGCCGTGACAACGCCCAGACGAATAATTTGCAAAATCGGATAAATGTTACAAACTTTGCTTCCGCCTTCTTTGAAAGGCTGTTAAGTTAAACATTAAACACCTGCATGTCAGGATAAAGACATGATAAACAATGGAAAAACTTCATTACAACCGTTCGGCAGGGTATTATCATATCTGCTCTGATGGGAATTTCTCTTCCTGTATCTTCCAGACTGAAGAAGACTTCAAAGCGGCCATGAACCGTGTGGCCGTGTGCGCGTTCAAAACGGGTGTTGTCATTGTGGCCTTCGTCTTGATGGACAATCACTTTCACTTCGAGGTCTATGCTAAGGATTACGAATCATGCGTCCGCTTTGCCAATGAATTCAAACGAATGACCGGGCAATACATTGCTAGTCAGGGTGGAGGGAGAAATGCCCTCGTGTCCCTGCCTGTGCAAGTTATCCCTGTAGAGGATGAAGACTATGTGCGGGCCCTTCTGTGTTATATAATCAAGAACCCGACCAAAGCTCGCGTAGCCATGTTTTATGAGTACCGATGGGGGACCGGGAGCTTGTATTTTCGCTCATTTCCATGCCAAGGAGCAGCAGTTTACAGGGTTGGGGATCTGAGCGTGGATGAAAGGAGACGGCGGTTCCGGACAAAGGTGAAGATTCCCGGTGATTGGATTGTGTCCGATGGTGTCATACTGCCTCAGAATTATGTGCCGGTCAAAGCGGTGGAGGATTTGTTTAAAACGCCAAGGTCGTTTATGTATTTTCTGTCGCTCAATAAAGATGATGAGATGGAGAAGGATATGGGTGACTGGCATGAATTGTTTATGAAAGACAGTGAATTGCGTTCGCTCCGTGATGAAATGATAATGCCCATGTTCGGGAAGGGAAGGCTTAGAGATCTGTCTGTCGATGAACGGTTACAGCTGGCTAAGTCACTGAGATATAAGTACCAATGTTCTAGGAAGCAATTGGCAAGGGTTGTGCAATTGCCGTACGATCAGTTAAAGGACAGAATATAGAAATGCCTTCAGGCTTTAGACTGCCTAGCCTTTGCTCGCCGTCTTCTTGCTGCCTGCCTCCCTGCCTGCCTCGTGCCAGCGCGGAGGAAACGAATAAAGCTCAGCCTCCAGCAGGGCCTTGCCAAAAAACTGACGGTGCAGGGATTGTTTTGAAATGAGTGGCCGGGTGTTTTGTTGTACTGTTGCTGATTATCAATTATTTAGCGCTTGGTGGTCCGGCCGGTGTCGAGCTGGCGGGGA
Organism: Bacteroidales bacterium; assembly: GCA_017634595.1. GTDB lineage: Bacteria > Bacteroidota > Bacteroidia > Bacteroidales > UBA932 > Cryptobacteroides. Next base: position 44,625 of record JAGBNC010000028.1, on the reverse strand, counting down.
GACCGGCCGGGCTGATGTGCCCTCGGACCCGCTCAGTGGCTTGTTGCCCCGGCCGCCTGTTTCAAAGCTCGCCGTCTGCTCGCTGGCTGCCGGCCCGGCGGAGCTAGTAAAGCACTAGTCCCAGCAGGGCACCGCCGATGATGACGAGGATGGGGTTGACTTTGCCCCAGAAGGAAGCTACGAAGGCGGCCCCCAGCAGGCACCAGCTCTTCCAGTCCACGAAGTTCTCCCTGACGATTGAGAGCGTGGGCATAAGCCCGTCCCATGAAGTGCGGACAATCAAGATAACGGCTGCGGCGCCAATCAAGCCCACGACAGCCGGCCGCAGCCAGCTCATTGTGCCGTCGAAAAGGCTGTTGCCCTTGAACTTAGTGTAGAATCGGACTATCGCCAGGACTATCAGGAACGAAGGCAGCACTAGGGCGAGCGTCGCTACCGCCGACCCGAGCACTCCCATCAGATGCACTCCGGTTGCCTCGTACAACACGCTGTAGCCCACGTAGGTGGCAGAATTGATTCCAATCGGGCCAGGAGTCATCTGAGATATAGCAACGATATCGGTAAATGCGCTCTCGCTTATCCATTGGTGCGCCACCACCACTTGCGTCTGTATCAACGACAGCATGGCATAGCCGCCCCCGAAGGTGAAGGCGCCGACCAAAAAGAAGGTCCAGGCAAGCTGCAGCAGAAGGTTCAGTGTCTCCATTTCTCGTTATAATAGGTTACACTGAAGCCCAGCACTATTACCACCAGCAGTATATAGATGGGCGATACATTGAGAAACGCTACCAGCAGCAGCGCAGCTATGGCGAGAAGCCATTTCCACCAAGTGGTGCATGACTTGCGTGCCATGTTGATCATGGGCACTGCGATAAGCGAAATCACCACCGGCCTGATGCCCTTGAATGCACGTTCCACCCAGGGATTGTCCTTGAAAGCAGAGAAGAACATGGCGAGCGCCAGAATGATGAGGAAGGAGGGGGTGATAGAGCCGAGGGTTGCTGCAATACTGCCCTTGATGCCCCGCATGCGGTATCCTGCAAAAATGGAAATGTTGACGGCCATAACTCCCGGAGCGCTCTGCGAAAGTGCCACTATGTCAGGCAGTTCCTCATCGGAAATCCATCCTCGGCGTGACATTTCCCTCTGGATGATGGGGATCATGGCGTAGCCGCCGCCGATGGTGAACGCCCCTATCTTGGCGAACACCCCGAATATTTGCAGAAGTGATACTTTATTGGTTCCGCTCATCTCAGTCCAAGGGATATTGGAAAATGTTGACGCGCCTGTTTGGCGAGCTGCCGGCGTCCTTGCTTGCAAAGCCCAGGTAAAGCACTCCGTCCTTGACCTTTATGCCCTCCGCTTCGAAGTATCCGAGATCGGTAATGCCCTCGGAGGCAAGAAGATCAAGATCGGCGACCCATGGCACGGATACCGTGGTGAGCTTTTTGCCCTCTGGGCTGACTAGATACGCCGTAGCCCAGTTCTTGCCCGTCCCGGCAGCTACGGCCTCAGCTTCGGCACCGCCGCCCCTGAAGAACCAGACCTTGCCATGGTGCCAGTCGTAGCCTTGCGGCACATTGTTGAAAGGCATCTTGAACTTATACAGCGGCGTCAGATTGGAGAGGTTGGCGGCTGTGACCGTCGGCCTCTCGGTGCGCACCGGACTGCCATAGCTGATATCGTAACTGAGCCTGATGCTGCTGCGCGGAGCGGCTTTAACCTCTTCGATATCATACACATAGAACCAAGCCTTGCCTTCGGAGTCACGGCACCAGATGCCTATGCTGCCATTGTCGGGGTCGTAGGAGGCGCAGATACGTTTCATGCCCGGGATGACGAAGTTGAAGTTGGCTTCGGCGGGCAGAATAGTGCGGCCGGCAGTGAAACGGACGCGGGAGAGCACCTGCGAATCGGCGTAACGGTTGGTCTGCCCGCTTTCCAGGGTACCGTAGTTCGACACCCATAGCCAGTCGCCGTCCGGGCAGCGCTCCACGAATATATTGTCCCCATGACCGAAGTACTTCAGGTGCATATACTCCTGTGGGCCTTGTGCCAATACGGGCTTGCGGGTGAAAGTGAGGGTGTGGGGGCTGCCGCAAACCTGGCATGCGTACATGCAGTCATCGAAGAAGTCCCACGACTGCACCACTGACTTGTAGTATAGGGTGTGTCCGCAGGTTAACTGCAGCGATTTGCTGTATGCCTGCTTGATCTGGCTGAGGTTCACGACATAGACCTTGCGCTCAGCGGAGGCCTCGGAGTCAATCTCGGTGGCCCTGATGATGGTGCTTCCGGCCTTGCGTGCTGTTACGCGGCCGCTCTGGTCAACCGTGGCCACGCTGGAATCAGACGAAGTGAAGCGTACCTTGTACTCCTTGGCGGGGTCGTAGGCGCCGCCCGAAAGTGAAAACCCTAGCTCCGCCGATTCTCCGGGATACAGATCAATGAAGGGCCCCGTGATGCTGATTTCCAAAGACTTCGGCGGCTCTGGCTCAGGCTCCGGCTCGGGCTCAGGCTCTGGCTCGGGCTCCGGCTCCGGCTTTTGCTCGGGTTGGGGTTCTGGATTAGGGAATACGGGTGTATCAGGTTTGCAGGCCGCAGCAAAGCTGATAAGCAGAAGAATAGTGAGCAGACGTTTCATCGCAGTACAAGCTCTACCGGACAATGGTCGGAGCCGTAGATTTCGTTATGGATTTCAGTGGATTCGATGCGGCCAGCCAAGTCGTTGGAAACCAAGAAGTAATCTATGCGCCACCCCACGTTCCTCTCGCGGGCGGCCATGCGGTAGCTCCACCATGAATATTTGGCCTCTCCGGGGTGCTGGAGGCGCCAGCTGTCGGTAAACCCGGAGGCCAGAAGCTCTGTCATCTTGGCCCGTTCCTCATCGGAAAAACCGGCGTTGAAGTGATTGGTGTCGGGATTTTTAAGGTCGATGGGTTCGTGGGCAACGTTCATGTCACCGCAGACTATTACGCCCTTGCTCTTGTTGAGGCCATTGAGATAGGCCCGGAAAGCATCCTCCCACTGCATCCTGTAGTCAAGGCGCCTGAGGCCGTCCTGAGAATTGGGGGTGTACACATTGACCAGGTAAAAGTCTGGAAACTCAAGAGTGACCACGCGCCCCTCGGTATCGTGTTCGGGAATTCCGATGCCGGTACTGACCGACAGAGGTGAGTGCTTGGTGTAAATGCATGTGCCAGAGTACCCTTTCTTCTCGGCGTAGTTCCAGTAGGACTCGTACCCCGGGAAGTTAAGGTCGATCTGGCCTGCCTGGAGCTTGGTCTCTTGGAGGCATACAAAATCGGCATCCAGTTCTACGAATATATCGGCAAATCCTTTGCCCGCCACAGCCCTCAGGCCATTTACATTCCAGCTGATGAATTTCATAACTCACAAAGGTAATAATAAAAACTCGTTCGGCCGAACCGCGGCAGCGGGTTAATCTAAATGTCCTGCCAGTCGTCGGAGCGGAAGGGGAGTGCCGGGAGTCCGTAGCTGTTGAACAGGGTGCCGCGGCACCAGTTGCGGAAGCAGTAGCGTACAGCCACCGGATCCGGGACCTCGTCGGAGTGGACCGTGACCTTGTCTCCTTGCGGAATGCCTTTGGCGGGATGAAAAACCCTGTCAGAGCCAGCAAGTTCGAAGCCGTCGATCTCCTGCCTCAGCGGGGCGAGTCCCAGCGGCCCAACGTTGAATGTTACAACGGCTTTGCCGTCCTTGAATTCCACGCTCTTGTACGACGGACTGCGCTCCTCAATGCCTCGCACCCCATATTCATCGGCCAGGGCCATATAGGCCAGACGGTCCCCCACCTGACGTTTCGCCGCCGGGTGGATGCAGCGCTGCTCGCCAATGTCTACGGTGGCGGCCATGCCGCTGTGGGGAATGAGTGCAAGTGTAGCTTCCTGTGCTTCATAGAAGTAGCCGCAAAGTGTCGCCGGGTTCTTGCTATAGTCGTACGGTGCAATCTGGACGAAGTAGAAAGGTGCCTCGGGGTTGTGGAAGATTTCGCGCATCATTCTGACGTAGGCCGGCTGGAGGCGTGCGTACTGTTGCGCGCGGTCACGGTTGCTCTCGCCCTGGTACCATAGCATCCCCTTGAAAGTAAAAGGCACGAGCGGTGCGACCTGCCCATTGAAGAGCATACATGGGGAGCAGTTGGGATATTTGTCAGGGACGATGCCGTGGTCCAGGTGGGACATGTTGAATTCGCCTTGGAATTCACGGTCGAGAGTCTCGCGGTTTATCCATGTCTCAATAGGAGTTCCGCCCCAGTCGCTGATGAGCAGTCCTACTGGTACGCCCAGCACTTCATGCAACTTGAGGGCGAAGAAATATGCTACTGCACTGGCGTCAGCTACTGCCGAGGGAGTGTGCTCCTGCCATGAGCCGCTGCACTTGTCCAGCACGGTCAGCGAGTACTTCTTGGCAATGGTGCATATTCTGATGGGCACGGAAGGCTTGGCCGACAGAATAACATCGGCAGATCCTTCCACCGGCTGCCCGTGGAAGCCCTTGACAGGCATTTCCATGTTGGACTGTCCGGAGCAGAACCACACTTCGCCCGTGAGTACGTTCTGAATCTGAGTCTTGTCGCCGTCGTTGAAAGATATGGTCCAGGGGCCGCCGGCTTCTGGCGTCGGGATGCGTGTAATCCATTTGCCGTCAGAGTCGGGCGTAGCCTTGTATGCCTGCCGGGTCCACGACGGACGTATGGTCACGGTACGGGCTCGGTCGGTCCAGCCCCAAATGGCCACGTCCTGCTTCTGCTGCAGAACCATGTTGTCGCTGAAGAAGGACGGGAGAGTGACTTTGGCCTGAAGGGAGCAGGCCAGCAGCAGCGGGAGAATGGAAACCAGCTTTTTCACCTTAAAACAAATCGCTTAGTACGACGTGAAGAGTCTCCGGCGTAGAAATCTACAAAGACCTTGGTGCCGTTGACTACGAGCTTGTACGATCCGGCGGCGTTGGCCATGCTGTAGGCGCGTATGCCTTGACGGTACTCGTTGAAAAGACTAATGTTTGCGTCGGTCTTGAGCGACGGATCCTTCTCGAACAAGAGGGTCCCGTAGGCGTCGCGTCCGTTGGCTAGTTCCTTGTAAGTGCCTTGCGACTCCTTTGCCCATACGCTGCTCATAGTCATCTGGGTGATCCGTCCTCCGTCTCCCTCCCAGTCCAGGAATTCGGTCTGATGGACGTGTCCGCAGAGCACTATCGCGTTGCAGGAGGCCAGCAGTTTGCGCATGCGGCGGCGCTCCTCTGCGTGGGAATCTTTGCGGTTGCCGAGGAGGAACCACCAGAAGTACTTGGGGTCGTCGTAAGGGAATACGGGGCTATGAACCACAACGAAAGTGTGCCTTGCTTCGCGGGCCTCTGTGAGCAGCTTCTCGATGGCGGGCACATCGGGTTTGGAGAAGTTGATAAACACGAATGCATCGGGGCCGGAGCGGAACATGAAGTTGGTGCTGCCAATCGTCTGCCCGAGCTCCTGCGAGAGGCGAGGTACCATGTAATCGGCGTATGCACGGGCGCACACGGCATCGTCGTTGCCTCTCAGGTCGTGGTTGCCGGCCACTGTAAGGAAGGGCAGTCCCGGAGCCAGTTCCGATTTGAAGAGGTCCATGGCGTCCTGGAGGAAACGCTTGTGGGTGTCGTAGTCGGCTGTGTCTCCTTGGATCAGGTCGCCCATCTGGAACACGTACCTAGTGTCGTCATCCACCAGGCAGGAGGCCCTTTTGACAAGGTCCTTGCAGCGTCCCGCCCACATGTCTCCGTTGCGTTTGAACTCTCTGCGGTGCAGGGCTTCGCGTTTGGGATTAGGGTCGGTATAGCCGGCATGGTACTTCTCTGGGTCGGCGGCATCGTAATGCGTATCTCCCAGAATTACAACGGAATAACGTTCATCGGCCGAGCCGTGGGCCATGGCCGGCTGCAGACGGTCCATGAGGCTGAGCCCTACAATTCCGGCAGCAGAATATTTCAAAAAATCTCTTCTGTCCATAATGCTACATAGATAAGACGTTGAGTACGGATATGAGCTCGGCGTCTATTGGTTTGTTGTTTTTGACGGCCCTGGCGAACGGAACGTACACTATCTCATCGTTCTTGATGCCTATCATAATGTTGCGCTGCCCTTCGAGCAGAGCCTCAATGGCGGCGTAGCCCATGCGAGATGCCAGAATCCTGTCGTATGCGCTCGGCATGCCGCCGCGCTGCAGGTGTCCGAGGATAGTTACGCGGGCATCGAACTGGGGATACTCGTTGCGTATGCGGTCGGCATAGTACATGGCTCCGCCGACCCCGTTTTTCTGGGCTTCGCTCACCAGCACTATGGCGCTGTTCTTGCTCTTGCGCTTGCCTCTTTCGATGAATGCTGCAAGCTGATCCACGTCTGTATCTCCTTCGGGGATGATGGCGGCTTCGGCTCCGGAGGCAATGGCGCTGTTTTGCGCCAGGAAGCCGGCGTCGCGCCCCATGACCTCGATGAAGAAGATGCGGTCGTGGCTGTTGGCGGTGTCGCGTATCTTGTCCACGCACTGCACTATTGTGTTGAGTGCAGAGTCGTAGCCAATGGTATAGTCGGTGCCGTACAGGTCGTTGTCAATGGTGCCGGGCAGGCCGATAATCGGGATGTCGTATTCCTGGGCAAACAACTGGGCGCCGGTAAGCGACCCGTTGCCGCCTATGACCACCAGTGCGTCGATGCCTGCCTCCTTCATGTTGTCGTAGGCTTTGCGGCGTCCTTCTGCTGTGAGGAATTCGCCGCAGCGGGCGGTCTTGAGTATGGTCCCTCCTCTCTGGATGGTATTTGAAACGGACGAGGAAGTGAATTTGACGAATTCTTTTTCTATCAGCCCGAGGTAGCCGCGCATAATACCGACTACGTTGATGTCATGGTATCTGGCGGTGCGGGTCACTGCACGTATTGCGGCATTCATGCCCGGGGCGTCTCCGCCGGAGGTAAGAACACCAATGGTATTTATTGTCCTTATCGGCATAACTAATTCAGTTTTGGATGATTACTCTGGCAGATATACTCCGTCGGCCTTGAGGGTGCTGACCAGCAGTGCGGGGTCGAGTTGCTTGGGACCGACTCCTTCGCTGACCGCGAGTGCTGCAGCCGTACCTGCCGCCTGGCCCATGGCAAAGCAAGGAGGTATGACGCGGATGGCTGCCATCACGGGGCGTTCTGCAGCGGCACAGCGGCCGGCACAGAGCAGATTGTCAACTTTCTTGGGCAGCAGTGCCCTGTAGGGGAAGTAGTAAGGGTCATTGGTGTTGCGGGCCACGTATTCTACGAATCCTTTGCGGTGTATGTCCATGTGGTTGGCGCAGCAGAACACTGGATCGGGATACTTGACCGAGTTCTTGGCGTCTTCGGTGGTGACTGTGTATTCGCCCACAATGCGGCGGGTTTCGCGTACGCCGAGCTGCTCTGCCGTCGATGCCAGTTCGCAGTTCTCGCAGCCCTTGACATACTTGCGGAGGAACTTGACAATGATTGCAGCCTGCGCCCTGCCGTCAATTTCGGCGTCCGTTACCTGCTTGGGATCCAGTCCGTCCACGCCGTCGCTCTGTGCCATGTTTACGGTGGCGGTGCCGTCAAGGTTCTGGAACAGAGCTATTTTCTGCCTCCACATGGGGAACTCTCCGGCCTCGCGTGCGGCGATTATTTCCCTCATGTAGAACTGTCCCTCGAAGTCGTCCGCTCTCTTGCAGGCCTCGTTGTGGGCGTCCATTGCCTTCCAGTCCACCCCGCGCACGACGAAGAAGAGGCTGCTGGCCTGGATGTCGCCTTCTCCGTCGCCGTACACATAAGGAGCTCCGGCCTGCCATGCCACGTCGCCGTCACCGGTGCAGTCGATGTACACCTTGGCCGTGATTTTCCAGATGCCTTCCTTGGTGGCGAAGTATGCAGCGCTGATTTTGCCTCCCTTGGTGTCGGCTTTGACGAACAGCAGGTGGTACATCAGGTCCACTCCGGCCTCCTTGCAGAATTCCTCGGTGGTGCGCTTGAGGCACTCGTAGTCGAAGGTGGTGAGGCCGTGATGACCCTTGTCGCGGTATGCGGAGAAGGAGCCTATCTGTGCGTTCAGCGGGTGGATGGCGCCGCCCTGGGCCTCCATGCGGTTCACTAGTTCCTCGTAGAAACCGCGTATCAGCATGGTTTTACCGTCGGGGGTGGTGCTTGACATAAACGGGGCCACGAGTCCGGCGGTAGCCATCCCGCCCAGGTATCCGCCGCGTTCGGCAAGTATGGTCTTGGCGCCGTGGCGTGCAGCACACACCGCTGATCCTATGCCTGCGGGGCCTCCGCCCACCACGAGCACGTCGCAGTCGAAGGTGCGTGTTACACTGAGCTTGACTTCATTGGGGTTGCCGCAGGACGAGAACATGAATGCTGCGGCAGCTAGAAGGATGCTGATATTTTTCATATATTGCAGTTCTTTTATTCTAATCCGCTAATTTAATGAAAAAATCTATATGTTGAGCTTTGCCCTCGCGCAGGCGCATCCAGTTTCCGAGGTGGTTTTCCACCTGCGGCATCCGGAGCCAATGCATTAAGCCGGAGCAGTAGTTGCTGATGTCGAATATCTTTTGTATATTTGGACACAGTTCAGTATTAATGCTCGACTACATAATATACACAGACGGAGGTTATTCTAGCAGCAACAATGTCGGATCGGCAGCTTATGTCATTCTTAAATCCGACGGGCAGACCCTCTTGACCCAAAATTCATTCGTCTTGCGTAAAGAGACCAGCCAGAGGGCTGAGCTCAAGGCTATTCTGGCCGCAATTGATGCACTGCCCGACCGCTGCTGCGCCAGGGTATGTACCGATTGCCTCGCGGCTACATTGTCGCTGGGACGTGCTCCAAGACGTAAGAACCAGCCCGATGTGGACCTGCTGATGCTTTACAAGCAGATGGTGAGGCGCAAGAAGCTCCTGATTGAATTTCAATGGGTTCGCAGCCATTGCGGCGCCCGCTGGCAGGAACACTGCGACAATCTCTGCACCGAGACCCTGGCCGCCGCCGAGAATTCCCGGCTGATGGCTGGTGACGCTGGTGGTGGTTCTGTTGGTGCTGGCGCTGGCGGCAGTGGTGCTGGTGGTCGCGTTGGTGGCAGTGGTGCTTGTGGCGGTTCTAGCCTTAGCCACTGATGGTGCCGGTAGTGCTACAGCATTTTCGCCTTACTTCCCTCCATTCCACATCCGCGAAGACCAAAAACTGGCCTCTTTTTCGTCTTCAGAGAAGCCGAGTCGGATATGGTCTGAAAGGCCGTTTTGCGTTAGTCATTGAGCATGAGGCTTTTGCAGATTTCGGGTGCTCCAAACGGAGCACCCGAAATCTTAGATGTTATTGATAGTTACAAGGATACGCGTAACAATGGCGTCGCATCAATACCGGCTTTTTTCTTACCCACCGGACTCCCAAACAGCGCGTGGAGTGGCTGGAGGCCGGTGGCAGCGATCTGATTTCTAAGAAAAAAGGCCGAGTCGGACAAGGAGTTTAAAGACCTTGATCATTGATCTCTTGTCTGGCCTTGGGCAATGAACAAAGAAATCTGATTTCTGTGGGGCAGTAGCTTTTTGTGTTTGATTTTGAAATGACCGGCTGGAGAACTGTCTCTCCGTTGGCGTTGTTAAAACACCAAGGTTCTATTCAAACACAAACTCGAACTGGTTCAGCTCGTCGGTGAGGTGGGAGAGGTGTTTGGTGAGTGGGGAGATGCCGAAGAGGGGGGAGTAGGTGCTGACGCGCATGGTCTTGCCATCGGGCAGGAACTCGAGGATGCGGAGCCAGCCGTCGCCGCCGTTGCCTTCCCAACCGCCGCCGAGGGTCTGCACGTTGAACATCATCTGGCCCACGTTGAAGCCCGCTTTGTTCTTGTCCACGCGCCAGCCCATGTTGGCCGCGTAATCATCGACGTGTGTCTTGCGGAAGTCGCTGTGGCCATGATGCCCGCAGAGCACCAGGCGCAGGTTGGGCACTTCATTCACCAGTTTGTCCCAGATCTGCTGGCCGCAATTGTTGGACGGGTCCTGGCAGAGGGGGTATTTCTCGGGCTTGTTGTAACGTTCGTTGCCGCAGCGGCCGGCGCACTTCATATAGGAATGCGTCAGGAAGATCACGTAGTCGTCGGAATACTTCTCGCAGAGTCCCTTCGCCCAGGCGAGCACGGCATCGGACGGGCTGAATTCGGAGCTGATTACCAATATTTTATGGTCCCATCCGGGAAGAGTGTAGCGCGTGGCGCTGTTCTCTATTGACGCCCTGCCTTCGCGGTTTGGATGCTCGCTCACCAGCACGTCTAGCAGCGCCTGCCCCTGTCGCTCCGAAGTGAAGTAATCAGGGAAGAATGTGTGGATGTCTTCCGACGCCTTGAATCCATAGTCGTGGTTGCCGGGAGATGTGATATAAGGGACCACTCCGTCCAGCCTCTCAAACGCGCGGGACACGGATTCCCACATCTGCCGCGAAGTCTGGTTGAGCATGCGGCGGTTCAGGGCGTTGTTGTCGTTCTGCTCCACCAGATCGCCGGTGCAGAGCACCGCCTTAATGCCCAGATGCTCCACATTGTCACGTATCCATGCCGTACAGATTTCGAAGATACCCTGGTTGATGTCGTATTTTTCATATCCTTGCGGGTCTCCGAGAAGTATCATGGTAGATCCGCCAGGGACGCTCAGCGACTGCCTGTCCGCCCGGTCCTGTGCACCAGCGGATATGCAAAGCAGCGCCGCAGCTATTATGCAAGCGATTAATCTTCTCATAACGGTACTATCACTTGTTCAGTGCAGGGAGATTCATCATGAGGCCGTTGCCCTGGCTCATCACCTCTGGCAGCTTGCCGTCCCATTTCTCAATCCAGTCTTCCTGTACAATGAGGGGGCTGAGTGATGCGGAGATGGTGCGGTTGTAGTAAGCCTCGGCATCGGCTTTGACCTTGGTGGCCTCGGCTTCTCCCTTGGCTTTAGCGATGGCTATCTGGGCGTTTGCTTCGGCCTGCTTGACCAGATTCTCAGCCTTGAGTGCCTCCTGGATAGCCTGGTTCTTGGCTTCGATGGCAGCGCTCAGCGACGCGGGAGGGGTGATGCGGGATGTGAACTCCTGTACGTTGAAACCTTCGCTTCCGAGCGACCCCACCAGCATCTGACGCACTTCCTGCTCAAATTTGGCGCGGTTGGCCATGAGCTCGTCGGAGGTGTAGTTGTTGGCACTGATGCGGTAGGCGTCATAGATGCAGGTGCGCATATAGCCGTTCTCAATCTCGCGCAGGTCGCGGCGGTACTTGTTGAATACGTACGAAGCCTTGTCCCTTTCGAGCTGGTATGCCAACATAGGGTCCATGGTGAACTCGGCAGCGTCCTTGGTGGTGACGGTAAATGGATGATAGTCAACCCTCTGGATGTACACGGGGTAGGTGAATACCCTGGTGGTTATAGGGTTGTAGAATATAAGTCCTGTGACTTCTGTGGCTATCAACTGCCCCTGGTCGGTAAGAGAGAACTTCTTGAACTTGATGCCGATCTCGGAGTTGTCCACCATCTTGGTGCAACTGAAAATGAGTGCTACGAAAGCGATGAGCGCTACGATTACGATGCTGAGAGTTTTGTTTACCTTCATAATGACGATACAGTTTATCTTTAACCACCAAAGATAATAATTTTGGGCGTATCGTCAATAGCAACTGTAAGGTCCGTAGGATGCTTCGACGCTATAAGAGAAGTCAGAATCTCTCAGTTTGTACACCATGAACTGCTTTCCTCCGGGAGATACCCTTATCACGAAGTGCCCCCCGTAGTCTTTGACTTTGGAAGCAAGGTCCTCCACGCCGGTGCCGCCCTTGATCGATGCAGTATTGTCCAGACGTCCGCTATGTATGTTGGATATGAAAACGTCTCCGTACTGCCGGTGGAGGCTGAATGCAGGGTCGCCTGGCTTGTCGGAATCGAAGATCTGGGCCACTGTCACCTTAGGCTGGAGAATCGCTGCGGTAGCGGCGTCGATGGTGTTGTAGTACATGTGGTGGGTGGCTTTCATTGCCTCCACCTTTTTGCCAATGCCTTGTGCGATACGCTGCATGACGCCGGTCTGACAGGCGCAGTCGCCGCCGCTGTAGTAGTCAAACGAGCCGTAGGAGATCAGCACTGTTGCGCATTCGCCGTTCTCGGTAAGATTGCCGGAATATGTACTGAAACCGCTGCCGTTCCAATATTTGCCGTTGGCACCGAGGTTGTACACAGTGAAGTCGTAGGAACTGTCGTACTTGGGCACAAACTGCTTCTTGTAGTTGCCGGATGCGTTGAGATTGATGGCGTACCACGCCATGCCGTCGGTGTCTTTACGGTATTGGGCGAACTGCCGGAAGTCGTCGTAAACGGCCTGACTGTAGTCGTCGGTGGCAGGTGTAGCGGAAGGCCCGCATCGGTCCACCAGTTTCTTGATGGGTAAGTCATCATACACTGCCATTACTCCGCTGCGGCAGTAGCCATTGCCGGAGGTCCCGTATGAGCTCCGGTGCTGGCCCATGTGGTCCACATGGTAGTGCGACAGCAGAAAGTAGTCGAGCCAGTCGTGACCTGTAGCCCTCAGGAAGTATTTTGCGTATGCCGTATAGACCTTGTAGGGCCTTACTGCCGTCGATGGCTTCTGTTCTACGGCTTTGGCTGAACTTGTGAAGTACTCGCCTGCGTCTATCATCATCGAGGTCCCGTCGGGCATGATGACCAGGGTACATTCGCCTCTGCCGGAGTTGATGGCGTGTATGTCAAGGTAGCCCGGGCTCCATGCCGGGAGCGAGTTTGCATCGGGCTGGGGAATGGGATCCGGCACCGGCGCTGAACCTTCGCTGCACAGCACAGGGCGTATCGGGAGGCACTTCTGCACGTGTCCGACACCGTATGCCGCGTCGGAATTGAGATGTACCGTGTAGCCGTAGTCGCAGCTGTTGGCGGCGCGGAAACCGAGCACGGTAGTGGAATGGTCGGAGTCGGGGTACTTGTTCAGGTCGAGTCCGGAGAATGTGGCGGTGCGGTAGTAGCCCTGGGCGTTGGCGTAATTGATTGTGGAAGAGTTGCTTCCGGATATGAGCCTGCCCCTCCCTGCTTTGGGCAGGAAGAGCCCGCTCTCAAGGTCTGCCGGCGTCAGCTCTACGGCTTCGGTGCTGAGGGTGGAAGTCTCCCAAGAGGGAGTTGAGGTCAGCAACACTCCGTTGATGCGGCTGCCGTTTACGATAACGTAACCCGCTTTGCCGCTGGCGTTGGTTGCTGAAGTGCCGGGTCTGAGCACTGAGATCTCAGCTGCCGTGGGCATGCGGTACTGCCCCTTGCTGGCCCAGTAGGCAACGTCGCCGTGGAGCGTGGATCCGGTGGCAAAAGAGCCGCCGGCAGGTGCTGCGAAACAGTCGTCGCCGCTAAGCTCCGAGGCTTCTAGATCTTCGCCGCTGCCGCTTGCCAAAGTGAAAATGCGTCCGCTTATGTTGAATTTGGCATCGGACGGGAGCATATAGCCTGCGCTCGGAAGCCAGGCGTCGCCGGCGATTCCGCCCCAGTTGAAGCGGTCGAAGGCTGTGGCGCTCTGGGTAAATGTGGCCGCAGTGCCGCTTCCGTCAAGTTTGTCACAGCCAAGGAATTCGTACTGCTGTGCTGCTATCCTCCACCCGCTCTGGAAGCCGTCGGAGGTGGCCCCTGAGGCTTCGGCAATCAGGTTGCCGGCGGCCCACGGCGTGCCTTCTACTTTGCGGATGGAGCTGCTGCGGGTACATTTTGAGCGGATGTCAAGGGGAGGCATGGCGACGTAGTCCCTTGCGCCAAGGACCTTGGTGCCGATTTTGATGGATTCGAGGCCTTCGATCGGTGTCTCGTCGCCGTCAAGGATGCTGATAGACAGGGAGGTATATTCTCCGGCGGGGATGGCTAGGCGGAAATGCAGCTCTGTGCCGAAGCCTTCGCCGCTGGGGAAGCTTATGATCTGTGACGATGTGCTCGGCTCTGCGGCCAGAGGCCCGAGGCTATCCTGATCGAATGTGAAGCTGCCGCAGATACGGGGGCCGTCGGCGTTGAGCACCAGGGCTCTTGCGTACGCCGGGATGTCAACGAGGGTGAAGTCGATGACTGGGGCTATATGCTTGAAGTAGAGCTTAATGGGGCTGCTGCCGCTGATCTCGTATGCCGATGCCATGAGCGAGGGGATGTCTTGGGTGCGCTCCTGGATGTTCGGAATGTTGATGGTGCCGGGTGCGTCTCCTGCCAATGCGTAAGGATAGACGGCCGTCGTGCCGGGGGTCCCGCTGAAACTGCTGCAGGTAAATGTGCCTTCAGCAGTGCCGGCGCCGCCGGTGAGAGTGGCTTTGAACTTTTGCCCTGATGAGTTATAAAGTGCTATCTCGTCTCCTTCGCTCCAGGTCACTTTGCCGGTGGAGGCAACGCTGACTTTGGTGGACGGGGATGGTGTGGCCGTGGCGGAGTGGGCTTCGTTTTCGGATTGCGCCGGGGCGAACGCCGTAAGCACCAGCGTTCGGCCTTCAGTGGCCTCCTCCGGGGTCTCACGCCCCGCCGGCTCCCTGCTGCAGGCCGTTATGGCCGCCAGCAAACTTGCTGATAATAATAACGATATAACTCTTTTCATATTTTTCTTCTAAACCAGACCTTTGTCCTCCGTCCTCAAAATCGGCCTCTGGTGAGGACGACCGGCGTTATTTCCCTCCTCCGTCCTCAAAATCGGCCTCTGGTGAGGACGACCGGCGTTTATCAGCGATCCCGGCGGGTAAGGTCCCCGATCTAAAACCGGACCTTGCCCGCTCACGGGTGACAATCATTGATTATACACTGGGCGAATGCAGTTGCCAACTTTTGTGTTTCCAAGATAAAGGCACCCCTTGCTATTGGAGATTGAAACTGTGTAGCCATACATTAGAGCATTGTCAGTTTTCCAACCAATGCATCTGGCGTTATTCTTATAATTGCTGTCTTCTATGTCTCCACCGAAACTACCACACCAATAACCTCCCCAAACATTGTATCCCGTAACATTTGTTGCCGAGAATGTCCCAGGAGAGGTGCCGATATCTCCACGGATTCCATTTGATGGAAGGAATAATCCTGACTCAATATCCGCTAGAGTTAATTCGATTGCTTCTTTATTGTAACTGGGGGCAGAATTCCAATGAATTGGAGTGGAAGTAAACAGAAGCCCATTAATTCTTTTATCACCATCCATGTAGTAGCCAGCTTGCATATTAGCTCTTTCATTCGTTTCTCCAGCTTTGCTATACAGCTTGACTATCTCGCTGCTTTTAGGCATTCTATATTGTCCCTTGCTGGCCCAATATGCAATGTCTCCAGCGTATGTAGGATTATTACTTCCGAATGTTTCGATTTCGACCCATTGGCTATCTCCGGTTAATACGGCTGTGGCTGAAGTAATTGTGCCTGATGTTGCTGAACCAAGATCAAGAACCTTATTATATAGTTGATATTCTTGTGTTTCACATATAATAGGGCAGTTGTGTACTCTTGATGCTCGTCCTAATGTTCCCCAACTAAAATGATCCCAATGGGTATAAACGTTATCTTCCTTATAGTTGGCGCTATTAATACTATAAGAGACAGATGAACCGGTAACAGTCTCATTTACTAAAGCATATTGAGTGTCCCATTGGTGTTTATAGACATTCCATCCTTCAACCCAGCCGTTGCCGGAGCCTTCATCTCCGCCGCTTTTCCAGGCCCGCAGGTTCCCCTTGGCCCACTTGACCTTTTCCACCTTGACAAACTTGTCGCGAGCGGAGCCGACCATGGAGCGGATGTTGAGTGTGGGCATCTGCAGGTAGGCATTTGCTTTGATTCCGCTGAAATTCTTTGAGGGGATAACTTTTCCGGTGCCTTCTATGACGTCTTCATCTCCATCAAGGACCCTGACAGCAAGGTCGGTATATTCATATGCAGGCACAGCTGCGTAGATCTTAACCGTGGCGTCGGGACCATATGCGGTCTTATAAGGGAAATAGATGATTTGTGATGAATTACCTGTAGGTAAGGAATCAAAAGCATCTCTAGTGGAGTTCAGAGTGTAAGTGCCGTGTAATATAGCACCACTTTTTGACCAAAGCTTGAATGCGCAGGCGTAAGCCGGGACATCTTTCAGCGTGAACTCGGCGATAGCCATAAGACTATTGAAATAGAGGGGGGCAACTTCATTGCCGTCACCGTTTTCAACACTTGAGGCCATCACGGCCGGAATCTTGTCAGAGAGTTCAATGTACTCCGGGATAACAATTTCTCCGGCAGTATCTCCAGCCCATTCCGATGGATACACGGCAACATCGCCTATCGAACCTGAGAAAGTTGAGCATTCAAAAGTGGCGTTGCCGGTGCCAGCCCCACTCTTTACAGTGAAAATGAATTTCTGGCCATCGGTGTTATAGACGGCAATTTCGTCATCACTGCTCCATGTGACCTTACCATTGCTCGCAACCGACACTTTTGTGTCCGGAATACAAGCTGTGAGTGTAATGGTCCTGGTGCTGTCAGGTTGATTCTCAACAGGAATCATCTCTCTGTTGCATGCGATGGCTGCCATCGCTATGCAAGCAATAATAATCTGCTTTTTCATGAGTCGATTCCTTCTATTCTTCATCCCAGCTGCCTTCAATCATCTCACGAGATTGAACATTGCTCTCGCAAAGAACTCCTGCGGAGCCCACTATGAGAACCTTAAGCAGCGGTGCGGTATATAAACTATTGGTGTTCATTGTGCTATTACTATTCTTGGGGTATATAGACCGGCCGGATGGCATTGCCGAGGAGGGTCTGGCCGGAGATGGTCTTGCTGGGTTTGCCGGTGTAGCCGTAGTTCATGGCGTTGGAACCGGTGAAGAAGATGTGTACGGCACAGTCTTCGAAGCCGGAGTTCAGGCCGCCGTAAGTGCCTGACCAGTAGGCACCCCAGCTATTGAAATACACTACTCCTTTGGAGTTGTAGGTGTTGGGATCCTTGTTTGTATTCCTTTCGCCTATCTTGGGGAGGAACAGTCCGCTTTCGAGGTCGGCTTCGGTCAACTCGATGGCCGTGGTCTCATAGCTTGTGGTACTCCATGAAGGACAGGAGGTGAACAGTATGCCGTTGACCTTCTTGCCGTCAACCATGATGTAGCCGGCCTGAAGATTGGCGTGGTCGCTCCCGTTGCCTGCAAAGTTCTTGGCGTAGAGGTTGTTGACCTCGCCCTTGGTGGGCATGCGATACTGCCCTTTGCTGGCCCAGAAAGCCAGGTCTCCTCCGAGACGGCCGTTGGTGCTGCTGAAGGTATCGTCTGCAGCGAATCGTGCTTCGCCTTCGAGTTCAGAGCAGGTAGAGATATCCACTTTTTCTGTGCCTTCGCGGGGTGCGGAGAACACTTTGCCACAGATGTCAAAGTTGCTGACGGTGCTGATAAACTGCTGGTTGTGAACTCGAGAGGCGCGTCCTATGGTGCCCCAGCTGAAGTAGTCCCAGTGAGCGTAAACATCACCGTCCATGTAAGCTTCGTCCTGGAGTGAGAATGACTGCGATGTGCCGTCCACGGTCTCTCCGAGCAGCATGTACTGGCTTTCCCACTGATGGTCGTAGATATTCCATCCGTTCTGCCAGCCTTCGCCAGTGGTGCCTTTCTTGCAGGCGCGGAGGTTGCCGAGTGCCCATTTGATGCCTTCCACCTTGACAAACTTGTCACGTGCCGAGCCTACAAGTGAGCGTACGTTGAGTGCAGGCATGGCCACGTAGTCGCCCACTTTGAGTGAAGCGGTGGCTGCGGACACGCCGATGCCAGTGCCTTCGATAACGCTCTCATCGCCGTCGAGAACCCTGACTTTGAGGTCAGTGTAGTCGAAAGCAGGCACAGGAACGCAGATCTTTACAGATGCGTCGGAGCCGTAGGCGGTCTTGTAAGGGAAATACACCACGCGGTCGTTGGTCCCTTCTTCCGAACTTCCTGTCTGGAAAGATACTCCGTCGAGGGTCGGCTTGACTGTGTAAGTGCCATTTAGCTGGGCTCCTTCTTTGGAGAACAGCTTGAAGGCGCAGGCGTAGGCAGGTACGTCTTTAAGGGTGAATTCCATGACGGACATCAGATGATGGAAGCATGTAGCTTCGACTTCGCTGCCGTTAATCTCCAGGGCGGAGGCCATTACGGCAGGAACGTTGTCGCTGAGCTCTACATACTTTGGTATGGTTACCAGGCCGGGAGTCACACCGGCGTAATCGGCTGGATAGACTGCAATGTCGGTGCCTATGGTGCCGTCGAAGCTGCCGCTGAACTTGCCGTAGTTGGTGCCGGCGCCCTGTGAAAGGGTGAGTACGAATTTGTCGCCGGAGGTGTTGTACACGGCGATTGCATCCCCGTCGGTCCAAGTTATCTTGCCATGGTCTGCGGCAAGTTTGGTGAGCGGCAGGGTGGCAGAGATGGTAAGTGTCTTAGAATCAGCCGCAGATGGAGTCTCTACGGGAGCTTTGTTGCAGGCGGTGGCTGCCATCGCCAGGCAAGCGAAAATAGTGAGAATCCGTTTCATAGCATTAAAAAACTAGGTCGGAATCCCATTCGCCGTCGCGATATTCCATATCATCGACGTTGGATGTGCATATGACCTGCTCCGAGGTCCCCAGCACAGTGCAGATTTGAGGTGCACAGTAGTGTTTTCCGTTCATGTTAATATTGTTGGTTATTAATTATTCGCATTCAAAGGGCCCCTCGACCGATTTTACGTTATAGAAGTTGTTGGTGTCGTCGAGCTGGTACACCCAGAAGCGGTCGCCGCCAGGGGCCACACGTATCACCACGTGCCCGTTGATATGGCAGTTATTGTAAAGCTCCTGGTTGGGAGTGGCGATGACCGGGTCGATGCAGGTGAAGTACAGTGATACACCCGAATTGTAGTATGAACCATTGAGCAGGGCCTCGACAGTGCTGAGCATGGGCTGGTCGGTGCGCTGGGCGAAGCTCTGGGTTACTATCACCTTGGGCTTGAGTATTCCCATCTGAGCGGGAGTCATGCAGTTGACCGACATGTGATGGTCGGCCTTCATGGCTTCAATCGGCCTGCCAATTGCCTTGGCCACAGGGTCTGCCATTTTGGTGTTGCCACCGGCGTCGCCGGCCGTATAATAATCGAACTTGCCGTAGCTTATCAGTGAGATGCAGCTGGTTCCGTTCTCGTAAGGAGTACTGTTGCCATAGGCATCCACTATCGAACTGCCGTTCCAATACTCGCCGTTGACAGCATAATTGAAGACCTTGAATGTAGGATACTTGGCCTTATCGTACTGGAGTGTGATCTGCTGGTCGGTACCTGCCTTGAAGCGCTCCATGACCAGACCTTTCTTGGAGGTAGCGTACTTCACGAAGTTGGTATAGTCTCCGTGCATGCTGGAACTGTATTCTTTGGAACTGGCCTTGACAAACTCATACTCCGGATCATCGGCGCTCCAAGCCCGGTCCAGCAATTTCTTGTAGGGCAGGGTGGTGTAGAGGGCCATGAGGCCGGTCTGTGTGTATCCCTCGGAACTGACGATGAAACCTTTTCCCTTAGGGGTGCCGAAGTGGTCAATGTGGAAATGACTCATGATGGCATAATCCAGATAATTGTGACCCGTGGCTTCCAGGAAATGCTTCATGTACCGCGACTGGGTGAAATAAGCACGCGTGGTGCTATTGGGCCTCTGGGCAACGGATACAGGGGAAGTGGTGGAAGTCACCACCTCGCCGGCGTCGATGAGCATAGAGGTGCCGTCGGGAAGCACGAAGAAAGTGCATTCGCCGCGCCCGGTGCTGATGGCGTGAATATCCATCCAGCCCTCGGCCCATTGGGGAAGGGGCTCTCCCACTACAGCTTCGTTGGGGGCTTTGCTTGGCTTCTGCTGCTCATTGCCGCCATTTTCCGGTTTTTTGCCACATGCCGCCATCATCATGACGGCAAGGGAAAATATCAAAAGCTTTTTCATTTGCATTTAAAAGGTCCGTCTACTGATTTAATCTTGTATTCAAAGTTGGTATCGTCAAGCATAATGACGTAGAACTCGTGCCCTCCAGGCATCACTCTTATCACCACATGCCCGTTGATGCCCGCAGCTTGGTCGTACAGGTCGGCATGCGCTGATCTCTGGACTGGCCCGATGTTCGAAAAATAGTAACGGCAGTGGTATGACTGCTCTGAAAACAGCCTCGTAAGAGTCTCGATGTCGGGCTGAATTTCCCGTTCCGTGAAACTCTGCGTTACTACTACCATGGGTTGATATATGTCCATGGTCTCTTTCTTCATGGTATGGTAGGACAGGTGGTGGTCGGCCTTCATGGCTTCAATGGGGCGCCCGATGGCTTGAGCCACGGGAAGAGCCACCCTTGTATTGCCGCCGGCGTCGCCTCCTGTATAGTAGTCGAAGTCGCCGTAGCTTAGCAGGAAACAGCAGGAGGCCCCATTCTCGCGCAGGACTTCTCCCTCGTATGCATTGACTGCTTCTTTGCCGTTCCACACGATTCCGCTTGCTGCATAGTTCATTATCTTGAAGTTGCGGTATCGGCAAGGCCTGTGGCGCAGGCGCAGCTGCTTACTGTCGCCCACCCTGAAGCTCTCGGCGTGGATTCCGTCGCGGGCGGTGACATAGCGGACGAATTTGGGATAGAAATCGCTCTTGGAACTGGACGGGAGCCATACGCTCTCATATTCAGGGTAAGACCGGTCTATCAGTGTCCGTATGGGGATTTCTCTCTGGAGTGCAGCGATGCCCGTGAGAACGTATCCGCGTTCAGGATCGGGCTGCATCCAATCTTCCACCGTCCCGAAATGGTCGAGATGGTAGTGGGTTATGAGGGCGTAGTCGAGTGCGCCCTTGGCCCGCCGGGGCATGAAGTGGCGTATGTATCTGGCATACACCTCGCAGGGACGCACGTCTGCGCTGGGCCGGGCCGGCGTCCAGTCGTATTTTTTACTTTTGTACTTAATCCATTCTCCGGCATCGACGAGCATGGTGGTGCCGTCGGGGAGAATGAAGAAAGTGCATTCTCCACGTCCGGAATTGATGGCATGAATGTCGAGGCAGCCCTCCTGCCACTGGGGCAGGGGGGAACCTACGATAAACGCTGAAGCAGCGATACTTGCGAGCAAACTAAGGATCATTTTTTACTCACTTTTATGTCGAAGACGAACAGACGGGGTGCATTCTTGGCCCCCTTGGGTGCGTCAATCATGATCTTGGTGGAAGCTGTAAGCCCTGTGACCTCGAAGCGGTAGTGCGATACCGGTTTATCGACGTCGGCATTGTTGAGGGAATGCGGGAAATACTCGTCATCGGCCATGCTGAAACTGCTCCCGTCACCCTCGAAACTGCTGTAGCTGGTGGATGCCTCGGCATAGTGCGCTCCTGCCTGGCTTGCAGCATCATAGGCATCGCGTGTAACGCTGCCGGAGACGAACTTTCCGCCGTTGAGCAGGCGCACGAACACGGGATCCACTGAGGAGGTCGAGAAACGGGCGATGTCGATTTCGATAACCGCATCGGTGCTCCCTTCAATGTTGCTTAGTGCAGGGGTGGTCATGCTGCCGGGAGCTGTTCCGGAGCAGAGCTGTATTCCGCTCGGGCGCTCGCCGGCCTGAACAAAGACCCAGTCTTTGAGTCCATATGCTTCCAGATATTCAGGCTTGGGCTCGCTGCTTGCGACCTTGACCGGATAGTCAAAGGCGAAGCAAGGATTGTTCTGCGTCACGGTGCCGGTAGCAGGAAGGAATCCGTCATAGACATCGACGGAGCAGGTTTTCCCGTCAGCGGGAGCCAGATAATCGCCGCCGAATACACACAGGTCAAAATCTTCATGGAAGATTATCGACGGATCGGGAGCTTCTACAAGCCATAGTTTGTATCTGGGAGAACCCGGGTTGGAATTGTCGAATACGACATGCATCTTGCCGGGGCTCTCAAGATCAACGGTAAAAGGATTGTTGGCAATTTCGGTGCTGGCCATTGTGCCCTGTGCACGCTTGACGTAATAGGTCCTCTTGCTCTTGCCGCCGTTCTTGATTTTCTCCACTGGGAGAGCTGAATTGTCCGACTTGATAGTGCCGAGCCCGCCGGCACCGGAAGAAGTGGCGAAGCCGTACGGGACGCCATCGAACTCAGCGTAGAAGCTGGTGGACGCGGGCACCTCAAACTCACCTTCATACACTCCGGGAGCCGATTCCTGCATCACGGTGCGCTCGCCGCCGATGTTGATGCGGCAAGGAGGTGCAGCCACTTCGGCGCATTCGACGTTCATCGAGTGTAGCTCTGCCCGGGCGACGCCGGTTGCATAATCGCTCAGAGGCTGCTCCACTACTGCCGTACCTTGGCTGTCACGAAGAGAGGCGTTGATGGTGCTGTAGTCGGCCACCGGGACAGGCACAAGTGCATAGACTGTCTTGCCTGTGGCTTTGACATTAAGGGTGATGCCGCTGCCGGACACTGCGTCGGATGGCTTGATGCCATTCTCCAGAATGTCCTGCACAGATGCTTTGAACGTACCGCTCAGGGAGCCGTCGGGGCTGGAAAGTATGATCTTGGTGGCCTCGGCAGGGAAGTTCCCTATGGCCAGGTTGAGGAATCCTACGGCCTGCTTAAAGTTGACCTCCCAGGTTTCGCCGATCGCGCCCACGAGCACGCCGGGATAGGTGGAAGAAACTGCAGCGGCAATGGATTCATTGAGTTTCAGGGTGAGATCGGAGCCGGAAAGGCTTACTGCTGCGGAAGCGGGGAATACTGCCACCGAGCCAAGCTGCTTGCCGGAAGGAATTGTGCCCTTGAACACGGCACGCTTGGTGTCACCTGTCCCGTCCAGGGAGAAATTGACGAAGCTGCCGTCAGAGCAGGCGACTGCAATCTCGTCGCCCCTGTCCCAGGTCCCGTGTCCTTTTTCGTCCACATAGACCTTGGTATGAAGGTTCTCGAAGGTCGCGAGCAATGACACTTCGCCGGTGCGGGACAATGTGCCGTCGGGACTCCATGTCTCATAGCTGTAGTCTTTGCAGCCTGCGGTCAACAGAACTGCTGCAGCGAAAAATATGATACTTCTTTTCATGCTTCAGTGATATTAATATCCGGGATTCTGATTCTCTTGGCCAATGGCTTTGTTGGTGCGGATTTCCCTGTCGGGAAGCGGCCAGAGCTCGTCCTTGCCGGGCTGGTAGTACATGTTGATAAGAGTACGGAGATTGAATGCCTTTCCGTCCCAAGTCTTGGACGGATCGTAGCTGACGGTCCAGTTCTCGTCTATGGTCGGGATGGCGTTGGAGATGATATTCTTGAAGCCAGGCGCATACTGGGGGCCGTTCATTACCTTCTCGGCGATAGCCCTGCCGTCCGCCATCTTCCAGCGGCGTATGTCGAACCAGCGGAATCCTTCGGCGCAGAGTTCGACGGTACGCTCGTAGCGCAGTGCGCTGCGTAGTCCGGCGCGGTCGAGGACGGTGATCTTCGGCATCTTGACCCTCTGACGTATCTGGTTGATATCGTTCTGGGCGCGCTTGAGGTCGCCGCCGTCCATCTCAATATTAGCTTCTGCGTCGATCAGCAGCAGTTCAGCGTAGCGCATGATACATACGTCGAGGTCGTCCTCGTAGGTATTGGTAAGGGTCGCTCCGTAGTAGGCCTTGTCACCGAATTTGCGCCACAGATAGCCGCCGGGCCCCTTGGTGCCGTTGGGACCATACTCGCTCTTGTTGCCATAGACGTCGTTGTTGTTGACCATGGCCCCGGTATTGTAGTCGCGGACCTGCTTTGCATTGGGGTTAGTGGTGTATTCTACGCCGTTGTAGCGGGTGTCGGGCCTCAGGCAGAACAGGTCGAGCCTGGGGTCGCGGTGGTTCCATGGATCCTGCCAGTTGTAGAGAGGCGACTCGCTGATGGACTTGCCGTCGGTGCACTGGAATGTATCCATGAGAGCCTGGGAAGGGCCGCAGCCGGCGGCTCCGTTGTGCACACGGGATGAGTAGGTATAAACCATTGCATGTGTGTTGGATGCCGCAAGTTTGTTGAACTGTATGGCCCACATCCACTCATCACTTTTCTCTCCCTTGAAACCATAGAGGTTGGACGCTGAGGGCTCGCCGTCGGCGGCCGCATTGGGGTAGTAGGTGCAGTCGAGGGGCTCAAGTTTGTACACGCCTTCCGAGAGCTCCATGGCCTTTCTGGAGTACTTTGCAGCCTCTTCGAAGCGCCCCCAGTTGAGGCAGATACGGGCTTTGAGAGTATAAGCTGCCGCCCTGCCCAGGCGGGCGCTGCCCCAGGTGTTCTTGTCCCAGCGGACAGGGAGTGCATCCAGGAGCTCGTCGTCCATGTCTTCGAGGAGACGGTTGATGACCTGTTCCTTGGGCTCGCGCGGGTACTCATAATCCTTGAGAGTCAGGCAATGGTCGATGAAGGGAATGTCTCCGTAGTACTGGCAGCCCATATCATATACCAAGGCTCTCAGACAGAGCAGTTCGGCTTTGAACTGGAGGTAGGTCTCTTCCGACATTTTGTCCTTTATGTTGTCGAGATTGTCCAGGACAAGATGGATACGTCCGGCGGTCTTGTAGATTCTGGTATAAAGAATGGTGGCGGCGCTGGTGGTCTGGGTCGCGGTGGAAGTCACAAGCTGATTCCAGCTGCTGAGACCGATACGGGTGGTGCCTATGTCGGTAAGGTTGTCCACGAAGCGCCATGGATATGAGCTATATTGGCTGACGGAATTGGCAAGATTCTTATAGCTTACCAGAACTCCGGCCAGGGCTTCTTCTTCGCTGGCGGGGAATGTGCCGGTGGAAGGGCCGTTGAGCGGATAGCGCTCCAGGGCTTTGTCGCATGATGCAAAGGCAAGTGCCGATGCAAGAATCAATATGATGTACTTTTTCATGACACTTAGAATTTAATGTCCACTCCGAAGGTATAGGTAGCGACCAGAGGGTAGTTCGTGGCGGTAGCCCCGGCCTGTACGCCGTCTCCGCTGGTGGTGAACATGTTCTCCGGGTCGTAACCCTGCCAGTAATTGGTGAGGGTGAAGAGGTTGGTAGCATTGGCGAAGAGCGTCAGATTGCTGATCTTGGCCTTCTTCATCAACTTCTTGGGGAAGGTGTAGCTGAGCTGCAGGTTCTTCAGACGGCAATATGATGCATCCGCCATCCAGAAGCTGGAGTTTTTCTTGCTCAGTTCGCTGGCGTAGCTCAGACGGGGGAAATGTCCGTCGGGATTGTCGGGAGTCCAGCGGTTGAGGTGCTCTGTGCGGAATGTACCTCCCTGCACGCAAGGCTGGGTGTAGTAACCGTTGAGGTAGGCGTTCAGCTTGCCCACGCCCTGGAACTGGGCGCTCAGGTTGATGCCCTTCCAGCCTATGCTAAGGGTGGTTCCGAAGGTGTAGCGAGGGATGGTGCTGCCGATTATCTGGCGGTCCTGGTCGTCGATTTTGCCATCGGGAATGGGGTTGCCGTCAGGATCGGTATCGCCTGCAATGTCTTCGTAGATGAGGTCGCCCGGCCGGGTCTCCATTCCGTATTGCGGGCAGGAAGCATTTACTTGGTCGGCCTCCTCCTGGCTGCGGGCCATTCCAATGCACTTGAGACCGTAGATTGAATTGATGGCATATCCTTCCTCGTTGCGCAGAAGCGAGCCGGAAGCTGTGCCCTTCATGTCGATGATTCTGTTCACCACGTCGCTGAGGTTGGCGTCCACGCCCCAGTTCCAGTCTCCTTTGTGGTCGTGGTAGCCGATACCGAGCTCCCAACCTATGTTGCGCACTATTCCGGCGTTCTGGTAAGGAGCGTTGAGACCTATGCTGGCGGGGATGTCAAGCTCCATCAGAATACCGTAGGTGGTCTTGTAGTACCAGTCGGCTGTGAGGCTGAGCTTGTCGAAGAAGGTGCCGTCGATACCGATGTCGTACATCTCGGAGGTCTCCCATGTGATCTCTTCGTTGGCCAGGTTGTTCAGACCCACGATGGGGTAGATGATGTCGTTGGCCGAGATGCTGGAAATTGTAAGCCTCTGGATAGTAGGGTAGTAGTCATCTCTAAGGTTCTGGTTGCCCAGCTGACCGTAGGAGGCTCGGATTTTCAGCTCGTTGACCGTTTTCTTAACGTTTTGCATCCAAGGCTCTTCTGTGATGCGCCATGCGGCTGATGCAGAAGGGAAAATGCCCCATCTGCGCCCTTTGGCAAAGCGGGAAGAACCGTCGAAGCGAATATTGGCTTCGAACAGGTAGCGTTCCTTGTAGTTATAGTTGAGCCTTCCGAAGAATGAGGCTAGCGCCCACTGGTATCTGGCGCCGTTGTTTTCCTTGAGTTCGTTGTCGGCACCGGCGTCTATGGTATGGTACTGGGGATACTGGAAGTCGCGCCTGTAGGCACCCAAAGTACGATTGTCCATATCCTCGTAGGATGCACCTGCGAGCAGGGTAACATCGTGCGCGGCGGCAAACTTGTGGTGCGCCTTGGCGGTAAAGAGATAATTGCCGTAAATGGTGCGGCTTAAGGATTCACGCAGCGAGTTGTATTCCCTGTTCTTGATGGGGGATACAGTGCCGTAAGCGTCTGAGTAGTAGGTTACAAGGTCGTTGAAGGTGTGTGTCTCGCTCTGAGTGAACCGGGGTGCCAGCGTGCCTTCCAGGGTGAGCCACTTCCAAGGCTTGTAACTGAGGGCCAGAGCTCCCGCCAGGCGGAAAGCTTCGTTGGTGACTTGTCCGCCTACACCGAGATCCATCATGGGCAGGGTGTTGACGGTACCGCCGGTGAACGGAGCGTATGTGCCGTTGGACCATTGGGCCAGGAAGAGCGGGTCGCGTGCGTTCATCATGTTGAAGAAGCCGCTCTGGTTGGGGTGGTGATGCCTCAGACCGTAACTTCCGGACAGGTCGAAGCGCATGGACAACTTGTCGTTGATCTCTACGTTCATGTTGTTGCGGAAGTTGTAGCGCCTGTAGTCGGCACTCTTGACTATACCTTTCTGGTCGAGGAAGCCAAGGCTGGTGAGTGTGCGTATCTTGCCTGAAGAAGCGCTCAGGCTCAGGTTGTGCTGGTGCATGAGGCCGCTGCCGTTGAGTGCATGCTGCTTCCAGTTGACTATAGGATAGTTGTCCGGATCCAGCCAGTTGTTCTTCAGGTAATTGTTGATGTATTCGTCGGTGTAGATGGAGGTGCCTCCGTCGTTCTCGGTAGCCTCGCGGTTGAGTATCATGTAGTCGATGGGACCAACGGTATCGGGGGTGGTGGTAGGAGTCTGCCAGCCCACGTAGCCGCGATAACTCACGCTTGATTTGCCTTTGTCGGCACGCTTGGTGGTGATGAGTATCACACCGTTGGCCGCACGGGAACCGTAGATGGCGGAAGATGCTGCATCCTTGAGCACGGAGATTTTGTCTATCTGCGTAGCATCTACTGAGTTGATGCTTCCTTCTATTCCGTCGATAAGTACCAGCGGTGCTGCACTAGAGCCGCCGAAGGTGCCGATACCGCGGATGCGGATATTACCGGTGTCGGCGCCGGGGCCGCCTCCATTGGTGGTCACGGTGACTCCCGGGATGCTGCCCTGCAGCGCGGTAGATGCCTGCGTAATGGGCTTGTTGTCAAGAATTTCGGAGGATATGGCTCCCACTGCTCCGGTCAGATTTACTTTCTTCTGAGTGCCGTAACCAACCACTACGACATCTTCCAGGAATTCAGCGTCTGTCTGGAGGTTGACGCTGTACTGGCTCTTTTTGCCTACCTTCACTTCCTCATTGGAGAAGCCCAGGAACGAGAATGACAGTACATCACCTTCGCGGGCTTCAATGGAGAAGTAGCCGTTATCGTCTGTCACCGTGCCGTTGGTGGTGCCCTTTACAAAGACAGAAGCTCCAGGCAAAGCTAATCCTTCGGCATCCAGGACGCGTCCGGTAATCATAGGTCTGTTCTGCGCCTGGACTTGTTGGTTAGTTTGCGCTTTGCTGCTCAGGACAATGTTGCCCTCGATGATCGAAGCCTTTACATCTGTCCCGCGGAAAACTTCTTCGAGGATGTCCAGCACATCTTTGTCGCGGGCGTTGATGGACACCCGCCTCGACTTGTCGAAGGCTGCGTCATTGTAGAAGAAGGTGTATCCGCTCTGTTGCTCAATGGCTTTGAGCACTGCCGACACAGTCTGGTTGTCGGCGTTGACGGAGATCTTGCGGTTCTGGGCCCCAAGTTGCAGCGATGCAGCCAGGAGGCATGCCAGCAGTGCAAGTACCGTCGGAATTCTGAGGATTCTTCCCATAGTGTTATTAATAGACGATGATTATTTGACGGCCCGATACATTGTCGGGATCCGCTGTTTTTAGATTAGTGTCGAAATGGATATCGGTGGTGCGTTTGAAGTGCTCCAGCACGACTTCCAGCGTCTGGCCGCTGAAGGTTCCAGTGTAACGGTTGGCCAGGAGCTTGTCGTTGCGTACCAGGAATTCCACGTTGAAGCGGTTGCCTATGGCGCGCAAGGCGTCTTCGAGGCTGGTATTGTCCAGAACGGTCTTGCCGTCCTTCCATGCTATAACGTCCATGCCATCTTTCTTGGCAAGAGATGCACGGCCGGTCTCAGGTAAATATGTGATACACTCGCCCGGGTGCATCAGGATGCTTTTTTCGCGTCCATCGTTTCCGGGACAGCGGAAACGCACTGATCCGGAGAGCAGGGTGGTGCGTATCTCTTTGCTGATGTCGGAGTACGCCTCCACGTTGAAACTAGTGCCCAGCACTTCCAGGGTGGCTGTTCCGGCATGGACAAGGAACTTTCTCCCCTTGTCCTTGGCGACCTCGAAGAAACCCTCGCCGTCGAGGGTGACCTCTCGGGTGTTGGCAAATCGTGAAGGGTAGGTAAGTGTGGAATTGGAGTTGAGCCATACGCGGCTGCCGTCGGGCAGGGTGGTGCAGGAGGTCATCCCGCTGGCGGTGCGGAGCTCAATGGGAGGATTGGCCTGCGGACGGAAAAATTGAAATGCAAACCAGGCAGTGGCGAGCAGCAGCGGGATGCTGAGTATTGCAGCCCAGCGCTGGACAGAAGAGTAAATGTGTCTGATTCTGCTGCGACGCATATTCCGGTGGATTGTGCGGAGCCGCGACTCGGTGTCGCTGTATTCCTGCACGCCTATGCGGGAGGCCGCCTGCTCGAGGAGACATATTTCTTCGGCAATTTCGCGGTTCTTCTGCCCGGAGCATATCCATTCATCTACCAGTTTGCATTCGGCTTCGCTCAGGTTGCCGCGGAAATAGTCCGGCAGCAATGATTCGATATCTTTGTGCTCTATCATATCAGTTCTAGTGTTGATATATAATATAGACAGCCAAGCCCGCTTTTCCCCTAAAGCGCTTGGCCAACTTTTTCAGGTCTCAGGACCAGACAGTTTATTTAAGCCAGTCGGAGAGGGCGGCGCGCAGGGTTTTCAGGGCTTGCGAGATGCGGTATTCTACTGTTTTGACGGATACGCCGGTGCGCGCGGCGATCTCTTCGTACTTGAGTCCCTCGAAGCGGCTCAGCTCAAATGCTTCGCGCTGCTCAGGAGGTAACTCCCTAAGGGAGCTCTGTAGGTGAATGTTGATTTCTTTCATGGAATGAAGGTCGGTGGGAGCCACGGCCTCCATGATGGAAAGGCGGACGGCGGAAATGTATTTCTGCTGAATTTCACGCCTTTCCATTGCATTCAGACACCTGTTTCTCACAGCGGTAAACAAGTACGAAGATACTGACGACCGCAGCTCGATCCCGGCAGCTCCGGACCAGAGTCTCATCATCACGTCCTGGACGGCGTTTTCTGCCTCCTCGCGCTCCAGAAATCCTTCAGCGAAAGCCACCAGCGATGGATACCATTTGCGGAAAAGCGAGTCGAACGCGTAGCGGTCGCCCCTGCCAATCCGTCTAAATAGCTCTATGTCGCTGTTTGGGCTCATTTGCAGCAAAAGGCATGAAGTATCAGAACTCCATTCCGAGATTGTACATGATGAATGAATATATGTCAGCCTGCTCTTCCAGGACCTTGGCCATGGGCTTGCCGCCGCCGTGACCGGCCTTGGTGTCTATTCGGATGAGAGTTGGATTCGGCCCTGCGTTGCACTCCTGGAGGGTTGCAGCGAATTTGAACGAGTGTGCTGGTACCACGCGGTCGTCGTGATCGGCGGTGGTGACTAGAGTGGCCGGATATGCTGTGCCGGGCTTGAGGTTATGGAGAGGGGAGTATCCCAGTAGGTATTCAAACATCTCCTTGCTGTCCTCGCTGGTGCCGTAGTCGGGCGCCCAGTTCCAGCCTATGGTGAACTTGTGGTAGCGGAGCATGTCCATCACTCCTACCTGTGGAATGGCAACGGCATACAGGTCTGGACGTTGTGTCATACAAGCACCCACCAGCAGACCTCCGTTGGAACCTCCCACGATGGCAGTTTTGTCCGGGCTGCTGTAGCCTTGGGCATGGAGCCATTCGGCAGCGGCAATGAAGTCGTCGAACACATTCTGTTTGTGCATCTGCGTGCCGGCCATGTGCCAGGCCTCGCCGTATTCTCCGCCTCCGCGAAGGTTGACCTGAGCGTAAATGCCACCAGACTCCAGGAAGGGTACGCGAGTTGCAGAGAATCCCGGAGAGAGGGAGATGTCGAATCCGCCGTAGCCGTATAGGTATACAGGATTCTTTCCATTGAGTTCCAGTCCTTTACGGTATGTTAGGAACATGGGGATGCGGGTGCCGTCCTTGGACGGGAAGAACACTTGCACGGTCTCGAGCTCAGTCAGGTCAAAGTTGGTGCGCGGCTCCTTGTAGATGCTGCTCTCGCGGCTTTGACTGTCAAAACTGAAGATGGTGCCTGGGGTGGTGAAGGAGGAGTATGAATAGTAGCACCAGGGCTCTCCTCTGCGTCCGTTGAAGCCGGCGCTGCCTACTCCGGGCAGCTGTATTTCTTCCATCGCAGAACCGTCTGCGTTGCATATATAAGCATGTGTGGAGGCGTCCTGATTGTAGCAAGCGATGATCTTGTCGCTCACGAATGTGACATCCTCCAGCACACACTCGCGCTCAGGGATGAGGTCGCGCCAGTTGCTGCAATGCGGTTTGCGTACATCGGCGGTAACGAGCCGGTTCATGGGCGCTCCGTAGTTGGTGAATATGTAGATGGTGTCGCCGTCAGTCTCTATGGGGCTGCTGTTGTTCTTCATGTCGGCTGTCATGAGCACAAAGTCGCCGCCGCGCCGCAGGTCCTTGACATACAGGTTGTTGCCTACATCTGCACCGCTCTCGAACAGGAATGCCATTGTCTCTTCTTCATTGATGGAGACCATGTAGAAGCGCAGGGGCTCGGCGGGGTTGCTGTAGAACAGTTCGTCTTCGCTCTGGGGCGTGCCTATCTTGTGATAATAGATCTTCTGGACTTCGTTCTTGCCGCTGTAGGCGCCGACTCCATCGATCGGAGCGTCATAGGCGCTGTAGTAGAAGCCGTCTCCACGCCAGGCGGCGCCGGAGAACTTGGCCCATACGATATGGTCTTCCAGCAGCTCATGTGTAGCTGCATCCATGACGTAAAACTCCTGCCAGTCGCTGCCGCTGCGGGAGATGCTGTAGGCCAGGTACTTGCCGTCATTGCTGAAGTACACCCCTTTGAGCGCCACGGTGCCGTCGTCGCTCAAGGTGTTGGGGTCGAGCAGTACGCGGGGCTCGCCGTCAGGCGTGTCCATCTCATACAATACGCTCTGGTTCTGCAGGCCGTCGTTCTTGGAGAAGTACCATTTGCCGTTCTTGCGGCGGATTGGCGCGCCCACTTTCTCGTAATCGTTTACTTGCTTCAGGCGCTCCAGAAGCTTGTCGCGGAATGGGATGCCCTTCAGATAGTGGTTGGTGTATTTGTTCTGGGCCTCCACCCAGGAGGCTGTCTCTTCAGAAAGATCATCTTCGAGCCACCTGTACGGATCGGGTACCTGAGTTCCGAAATAATCATCCACGGTGGCATCTTTGCGTGTCTGCGGCATCTGAGGCGCGCAGGAGGCGATGGCTAAGGCGCACATTGCAATAAGGCTAAACTTTTTCATGGCTTCTAAACATGCCAAGTTAGTAAGTTTGCCTGAGAAATGCAAACAACAAAAAATGAAGCCGGCGCGTAGGGCGTCGGCTTCACTTCAATATAATCGGATGAGCTTTACAGTTCGCTCAGGCTCCTTGTGAGCTCGTCGTTCTTGGTGACTATCAAGTCCTGATATTCCTTGAGGCCGGTTCCGGCAGGGATTAGGTGACCGCAGATGACGTTCTCCTTCAGGCCTTCCAGGTGGTCCACACGGCCGCGGATGGCAGCCTCGCTGAGCACCTTGGTTGTCTCCTGGAAGGAGGCGGCGGACATGAAGCTGTCGGTCTTGAGGGCTGCACGGGTGATACCCTGGAGCACCAGCTTGGCCGTTGCGGGCCTTGCGGGGCGGGTGACCAGAAGCTTGAGACCCTGACGCTCAAGTGAGGAGTTCTCGCTCTTCATCTCGCGTGCATTGATGATGTCGCCTGCTTCGTAGCGGTCGGAGTCGCCGGCGTCTTCCACGATGTATTTACCGAAGATGGCGTCGTTGGCATCCATGAACTTCCACTTGTCCACAAGTTCTTCCTTGAGGAACTGGGTGTCGCCCGGATCGGTGATCTCCACCTTGCGCATCATCTGCCTGATGATTATCTCAAAGTGCTTGTCGTTGATCTTCACACCCTGCAGACGGTACACAGCCTGGACTTCGTTGACGATGTACTCCTGAGCCTTGACGGGACCGAGGATGTTGAGAATGTCGTTGGGAGAGACGCCGCCGTCAGAGAGGGCGGTGCCGGCCTTGACATAGTCGTTCTCCTGGACCAGGATCTGCTTGGTAAGGGGCACGAGGTAGTGCTTCTCCACTCCGCTCTTGTTGCGGACGGTGATTTCGCGGTTGCCTCGCTTGACCTTGCCCATGACGACTTCTCCGTTGATCTCGGAAAGCACTGCGGGGCTGCTCGGGTTGCGGGCTTCGAAGAGCTCTGTGACTCGAGGCAGACCTCCGGTGATATCGCTTGCCTTGCCGATTGCACGGGGGATCTTGATGATTATGTCGCCAACCTTGACCTTGCTTCCGTCTTCAGCCATGACGTGAGCGCCGACAGGCAGGTTGAACTGCCTTACGCTCTCGCCGGTGGCGTCGAGGATATGGAGGGTAGGGCTCTTGGTCTTGTCCTTGGACTCGATGATGACCTTGTCGGTGCTCATTGAGAACTCGTCGGCGGCCTCTTTCTGGAAGGTGGAGCCTTCGATCATGTTCTCGAAGCGCACTGTACCGGCAGATTCCACAATGGTAATAGCATTGTAGGGATCCCACTCGCAGATGCGGTCGCCCTTGACAACCTTCTCGCCGTCTTTCTTGAAGATGACGGATCCGTAAGGGATATCGTACTGGGAGAAGGTGATGCCGGTGTTTTCGTCGATGATGCGAAGTTCGGTCATGCGGCTGACCACCACTTCCTGTGCCTCGCCGGTCACTTCGTCCACCCTCTGGATGGTACGGAGTTCCTCGAATGCGAGCTTGCCGTTGTACTTGGACTCAATGAAGGAGTCGGCAACGGCGCCGGAAGCGGTACCACCAACGTGGAAGGTACGCAGAGTCAGCTGAGTACCAGGCTCGCCGATGGACTGTGCAGCGATAACGCCCACGACCTCGCCTTTCTCCACCATTCTGCTGGTAGCCAGGTTGCGGCCGTAGCACTTGGCACACACGCCCTTGCGGCTCTCGCAGGTAAGTACGGAACGAATCTCCACCTGCTCAATAGGCAGGGAGTCGATGAGGTCGGCGTCTTTCTCACGGATCTCTTCTCCGGCGTGGAGAATGATCTCTCCGGTGAGAGGGTTGAAGATATCGTGCACGGTGGTGCGTCCGAGTATCCTTTCGCCCAGTGACTCCACAACCTCATCTTTGTTCTTGATGGCGGTGGCAATAAGTCCGCGGAGGGTGCCGCAGTCTTCTTCGGTAATGATCACGTCGTGCGAGACATCCACCAGACGCCTGGTCAGGTAACCTGCATCAGCGGTCTTGAGGGCGGTATCGGCCAGACCCTTTCGGGCACCGTGGGTGGAGATGAAGTACTCGAGCACCGACATTCCTTCCTTAAGGTTGGAGATAATAGGGTTCTCGATAATCTCAGCTCCGGAGGCTCCGGATTTCTGGGGCTTTGCCATAAGGCCTCGCATACCGCAGAGCTGCTTGATCTGCTGGGTTGAACCACGGGCGCCGGAATCCAGCATCATGAATACCGGATTGAAGCCCTGCTGGTCGTTGGAGATCTGCTTGGTGACTATGCTGGTGAGGTTGTTGTCAACGCTCGTCCACAGGTCGATAACCTTGTTGTAACGCTCCTGATTGGTGATGAAGCCCATGGAGTAGTTGTCCTTGATGCCGGCGATCTTGTTGTAAGCGTCGTCGATAAGGGTCTTCTTCTCTGCGGGCACGATCACGTCGCCGAGGTTGAAGGATATACCTGCGCGGAAGGCCTGGTCGTATCCGAGATTCTTGATGTCGTCAAGGAACTTGGCAGTACGGGTGACGCCGGTATTCTTGATGACATTGGTGATGATCTTGCGGAGCGACTTCTTGCCGAGCACTTCGTTGACAAAAGGCACTTCATCGGGAACGAACTGGTTCACGATGATGCGGCCGGCGGTGGTTTTCACCATCTGGGTGCCCTTGGAGGCATCCTTCTTGTCAACCGGTATGCGCACCTCGATCTCGGCGTGCATGTCGATGGCCTTCTCGTTGTAGGCTATGATGACCTCTTCGGGGCCGTAGAACTTCTTGCCCTCGCCCTTGGCTCCGGGACGGACCTTCGTGATGTAATACAGTCCGAGGACCATATCCTGTGAAGGAACCGTGATAGGGGCACCGTTGGCAGGGTTAAGGATGTTCTGGCTTCCGAGCATCAACAGCTGGGCCTCCATGATTGCGGCGTTGCCCAGCGGCAGGTGGACTGCCATCTGGTCGCCGTCGAAGTCGGCGTTGAATGCAGTACAGGCGAGAGGATGCAGCTGAATGGCCTTGCCCTCGATCATCCTGGGCTGGAACGCCTGGATACCCAGACGGTGCAGGGTAGGTGCACGGTTGAGCAGCACGGGATGGCCCTTCATGACGTTTTCGAGGATGTCCCAGATCACGGGATCCTTGCGGTCCACGATCTTCTTTGCGGACTTGACCGTCTTGACGATGCCGCGCTCGATGAGCTTGCGGATGATAAACGGTTTGTATAGCTCGGCTGCCATGTACTTAGGCAGACCGCACTCGTGCATGTTGAGCTCAGGACCGACCACGATAACGGAACGGGCCGAGTAGTCGACACGCTTACCGAGGAGGTTCTGGCGGAAACGTCCCTGCTTGCCTTTGAGTGAGTCGGAAAGGCTCTTGAGAGCCCTGTTGGATTCGCTCTTGACTGCCGAAGACTTCTTTGAGTTGTCGAAGAGGCTGTCCACAGCTTCCTGAAGCATACGCTTCTCGTTGCGGAGGATAACCTCAGGAGCCTTGATCTCAAAGAGTCTCTTGAGACGGTTGTTGCGGATGATTACGCGACGGTAGAGGTCGTTGAGGTCGGAAGTCGCAAAGCGGCCGCCGTCCAGCGGAACGAGGGGACGGAGATCCGGCGGAATGACGGGGATCACCTTCATGATCATCCACTCGGGACGGTTGATGCCCTTGGACTCCTGGAACCACTTGACCACCTGGAGACGCTTGAGCATCTCAGCCTTGCGCTGCTGGGAGCTCTCTTCTGCCATCTTGCTGCGGAGCTCTTTGCCAAGTGCCTCTACATCAATCTCTTTGAGGAGATCGTAGATACCTTCGGCACCCATCTTGGCCACGAACTTGTCGGGATCAGAATCTGACAGGTTCTCGTTGCCTTTGAGGGACTCACTGTTAAGGATGTCCAGATATTCGTCTTCGGAGAGGAGATCCATCTTGTTGATCACAGGCTCGCCGCGATTCTCGGATGGCTCGTACTTACCGACGTTGACTACTATATATTTCTCATAGTAGATGACGGATTCCAGCTTCTTGGCGGGAAGGCCGAGAAGGGCGGAAATCTTGTTCGGAGCGGATTTGAAGTACCAGATGTGGGCCACGGGAACGGTGAGGCTTATGTGTCCCATCCTCTCGCGGCGCACCTTCTTCTCGGTCACTTCCACGTTACACCTGTCGCAGACAATGCCGCGGTAACGGATACGTTTGTATTTTCCGCAATAGCACTCATAGTCCTTGGTAGGGCCGAAAATCTTTTCACAGAACAGACCGTCCCTCTCGGGCTTGTAAGTCCTGTAGTTTACCGTTTCCGGCTTGAGGACCTCGCCGCAAGACCTCTCGGTAATATCTTCCGGAGAGGCCAGCGAGATGCTTATCGTCTGGAAATTACTTTTAACCTTGGTTTCTTTATTGTTGAAAGTAGGCATATTTCGTATCGTTCAATGATTTATTCCAGAGTAACTTTAAGTCCGAGACCGCGAAGCTCGTGCAGAAGCACGTTCAGGGATTCGGGGATACCTGCCGGCGGCATGGGATCGCCCTTCACTATGGCCTCGTAGGTCTTGGAACGGCCGGTTACATCGTCGGATTTGACGGTAAGGATTTCCTGCAGGGTGTTGGCAGCGCCGAAGGCCTCCAGAGCCCATACCTCCATCTCTCCGAACCTCTGGCCGCCGAACTGGGCTTTACCGCCGAGAGGCTGCTGGGTGATGAGGGAGTAGGGACCTATGGAACGGGCGTGCATCTTGTCGTCAACCATGTGTCCGAGCTTGATCATGTAGATCACGCCTACGGTAGCGGGCTGGTCGAAGAAGTCGCCTGTGCCGCCGTCGCGGAGCTGGGTCTTACCGAAGCGTGGAACGCCTGCCTTGTCGGTGTAAGAGCAGATCTCTTCGATGCTTGCACCGTCGAAGATAGGGGTGCTGAACTTGAGTCCGAGCCTGCTTCCTGCCCAACCGAGGACTGTCTCATAGATCTGTCCGAGGTTCATACGGGAAGGCACGCCCAGAGGGTTAAGCACGATGTCCACGGGAGTTCCGTCCTCAAGGAACGGCATGTCCTCGCGGCGGACTATCTTGGCCACGATACCCTTGTTACCGTGACGTCCTGCCATCTTGTCACCCACGGTGATCTTACGCTTCTTGGCGATATAGACCTTTGCCAGCTGCATGACTCCGTTGGGCAGTTCGTCGCCAACCTTCATCTTGTCGATTTCGCGCTTGAAGGCTGCGGCCTCTGTCTTGAGGGTGATGCAGTAGTTGTTGATAAGGTCGCGTATCATGGCGTTGGTATCCTTGTCTGCAGTCCACTTGCCAGTGTTGATGTTCTGGTAGTCAATGCTGCGCAGAAGCTCGGGAGTGAACTTCTTGTCCTTGGGTACTATTTCCACATTGTAAAGGTCGCTGATGCCGGCGCTCTTGCGGTTCTTGGTGAGAACGCTGAGCCTGCTCACCAGGTCTTCGAGAAGCTTGGTGGCCTTGGCATCGAACTCCTGCTGACGGAGCTCCAGACGGGCCTTCTGATCGGCCTTGGTGGCACCTCTGCGGCTGCTTTCCTTGGCGAGCTTGGTGTAGAGGGCTGTGCCTACTACGGTTCCGCTAAGCGAAGGATTGGCCTTGAGTGAGGCGTCCTTGACATCGCCGGCCTTGTCGCCGAAGATGGCCTTGAGGAGTTTTTCCTCCGGTGAAGGATCGCTCTCGCCCTTAGGGGTGATCTTGCCTATCATGATGTCGCCCGGCTCGATATGGGCGCCGATACGGATGATACCGTTCTTGTCCAGGTTTTTGGTGGCGTCCTCGCTCACGTTCGGGATATCGGAGGTGAGCTCCTCCATGCCGCGCTTGGTGTCGCGCACCTCGGTGAGGTACTCGTCAACGTGGATGGAAGTGAGAATGTCCCATTTGACCATCTCTTCGGACAGCACGATGGCGTCCTCGTAGTTGTAACCCTTCCAAGGCATGAACGCCACCTTGAGGTTGCGGCCGAGTGCAAGCTCGCCGCCCTGTGTGGCATAGCCTTCGGTGAGGACCTGGCCCTTTTCCACCTTTTCTCCCTTGCGCACGATAGGCTTGAGGTTGATAGTGGTGCTCTGGTTGGTCCTGCGGTAGGTGGGGAGCTTGTAGATGACTTCTTCGGGAGCAAAGCTCACGAAGCGCTCGTCATCGGTGCGGTCGTACTTGATGCGTATTTCCTTGGCATCTACGTAAGTGACTTCACCCTTGCGCTCAGCAATGTACTGGGTACGGGAGTCGATGCAGACCCTCTCCTCCAGACCGGTGCCCACTATAGGGGCCTCGGGGCTCAGAAGGGGAACGGCCTGACGCATCATGTTGGCTCCCATCAAGGCGCGGTGGGCATCGTCATGCTCCAGGAACGGGATGAGTGATGCTGCCACGGAAGCCATCTGGTTAGGAGCGACGTCCATGTAATCGACTTCTTCCTTGGAAACAACGGGGAAGTCGGCCTCCATACGGCACTGCAGGCGCTCTTCGAGTATGTTGCCGTCGTCGTCCATGCGGACGTTGGCAAGAGATACGAGTTTGTTCTCCTCTTCTTCGGCGCTCATGTAGTGGCAGCCGGCGGCGCTCAGGTCCACTTTTCCGTCATGTACGTCGCGGTACGGAGTCTCGATGAATCCGAGCGCGTCGATGCGGGCGTAAACGCAGAGCGAAGAGATCAGACCGATGTTCGGGCCTTCAGGAGACTCGATAGGGCAGAGACGTCCGTAGTGCGTGTAGTGCACGTCGCGGACCTCGAATCCTGCACGGTCGCGGCTCAGACCTCCGGGGCCGAGAGCGGAGAGACGCCTCTTGTGAGTGATCTCCGCCAGCGGGTTGGTCTGGTCCATGAACTGGCTCAGCTGGCTGGTGCCGAAGAAGGAGTTGATGACGCTGGAGAGCGTCTTGGCGTTGATGAGGTCGATGGGGTTGAACTGCTCGCTGTCGCGAACGTTCATCCTTTCACGTATGGTACGTGCCATACGGCTCAGGCCCACGCTGAACTGGTTGGCCAGCTGCTCTCCTACGGAGCGCACGCGGCGGTTGCTCAGGTGGTCGATATCATCTACGGTAGCCTTGGAGTTGATGAGCTGGATGAGATACTTGATGATCTCGATGATGTCCGTATTGGTGAGAACCCTCACGTCCGGACCAATGCTCAGGCTGAGCTTCTTGTTGAGGCGGTAGCGGCCTACCGCTCCGAGATCGTAGCGCTTCTCGGAGAAGAACAGCTTGTCGATGACGTCCCTTGCCGTGCTCTCATCGGGAGCTTCCGAGTTGCGGAGCTGCTTGTAGATGTAATTGACAGCTTCCAGCTCGGTGTTGGTGGGATCTTTCTGGAGAGTGTTGAAGATGATGGCGTACTCGTTGGAGTTGGCCTCGTCTTTCTGGAGGAGGATGGACTTGCACTCAGTGTCGGTGATAGCAGCGATAGTGTTGTCGTCGAGAATCTCGCCGCGCTCCACTATTGCCTTGGTACGCTCGATAGGGATGATTTCGCCGGTATCTTCGTCCTCGAAATCCTCCGTCCATGTCTTGAGCACCTTGGCGGCGAGCTTGCGCCCGGCGTTGGCCCTCAGGACCTCCTCATTGTTCTCTACCTCGTCTGCAAGATCGAAGATGTCGATGATGTCCTTGTCGGAATTGAATCCGATGGCCCTCAGGAGGGTGGTCACGGGCAGCTTCTTCTTGCGGTCGATGTACGCGTACATCACGTTGTTGATGTCCGTGGCGAATTCAATCCATGAGCCCTTGAACGGGATAATGCGCGCCGAATAGAGTTTGGTTCCATTGGCGTGCATGCTCTGGTCGAAGAAAACGCCAGGCGAACGATGCAGCTGCGAAACGACGATTCGCTCCGAGCCATTAATCACGAAGGTGCCGCCTGGTGTCATGTAGGGAATGTCTCCCAAGTACACGTCCTGGACCCTCGTGTCAAAATCCTCGTGCTCAGGATCAGTGCAGGAAAGCCTGAGCTTGGCCTTGAGCGGGACGTTGTAAGTAAGTCCGCGCTGTAAGCACTCCTCGATCGAGTACTTGGGAGGATCTACGAAGTAGTCGATGAACTCCAACTTGTAGTTGT
Source organism: Bacteroidales bacterium (assembly GCA_017634595.1). Lineage (GTDB taxonomy): Bacteria > Bacteroidota > Bacteroidia > Bacteroidales > UBA932 > Cryptobacteroides. The sequence goes on along the minus strand of JAGBNC010000028.1, from coordinate 4,528 downwards.
TCCTCGTGTCCTCGATAGGGAAAATCTCCTGGAATACCTGGTAGAGACCTTCATTTTTCCTGTTCTCGGGGGTAGTCTCAAGCTGGAAAAAGTCCCGGAAAGACTTGAGCTGTACCTCCAGAAGGTCGGGGTACTCCAGAATTTTCGAAGTTGCGAAGTTGATGCGCTTTGGGGCTGTCTTTTTTGACATATTTTGGTTTATATGGAGAAAAACTTTAAAGACGGAAAAAAGGTTTAGAGCCTATTAACCCCGGCTCTAAACCTGTTTGTTCCCTAAGCAGCAGGGAAGAGGCTGAATTATTTAATCTCAACCTCAGCGCCGGCTTCCTCGAGAGCTGCCTTGAGGGCCTCGGCCTCTGCCTTGGAAATTTTCTCCTTGATCGTGGAAGGAGCGCCGTCGACGAGATCCTTAGCTTCCTTCAGACCCAGTCCGAGCTCGGTCTTGACGACCTTGATAACATTGAGCTTGGCCTGTCCGGCTGCGGTGAGGATAACATCAAATTCGGTCTGCTCTGCCTCTGCGGCTGCACCTGCACCGGCGCCATCTGCTGCAACAACGACTGCTGCGGCTGCGGGCTCGATACCGTACTCTTCCTTGAGGATCTTAGCGAGTTCCTGAACGTCTTTTACAGAGAGGTTTACCAACTCTTCTGCAAGGGCTTTAACATCTGCCATAATTGTTTATTTTTTTAAATTGTTAATATTTTACTCTTCAGTTGCAGGAGCTTCGGCTGCGGGAGCCTCTTCTGCGGGAGCTGCCTCGGCCGCCGGTTTGGCGGAACCGACCTTCTCGTCGTCGGCCTTGCCTTCGGAAGCATTCTCGAGTCCGGAGATAACTCTCTGGATAGGAGACTGCAGGAGGGCGATGATGTCGCCGATGAGTTCTTCCTTGGTCTTGATGCTTGCGAGCTGATCCAGTTTGTCTTCACCGATGAAGACGCAGTCCTGGACGTATGCGCCCTTTACAACAGGTTTCTGGAAACCTTCCCTCTGGAGCTTCTTGATGAGCTTTCCAGGGGCGGAGGGAACCTCCGTGTACATGATAGCAGTGTTACCTACGAGGGTCTCACTGAGGGACTTCATATCCTCGTTGCCGCTGGCGTTCAGAACGTGTGCGAACAGGGTGTTCTTGACCACGTTGAGAATGATTCCAGCCTCGAAGCATTCGCGACGGAGCTTACTTGTCTGTCCGGCATTCAGGCCTGCGATATCCGTAATGTAGAAGTTAGGATACTGCTTGATCTGCGCTGAGATGCTTTCAATAATCTGACCTTTAAGTTCTTTTTTCATAATATTGAATTTTTACTCAGCACCGTTGAGGAATGCCTTGAGATCAACTTTAATACCGGGGCTCATGGTAGAGCAGATGGCTGCACTCTTCATGTAGGTGCCCTTGAGGGCCTGAGGCTTGAGTTTTGCGATGGCGTTCAGCACCTCGGCAGCATTCTCATAAATCTGCTCGGCGGTGAAGGACACTTTGCCTATGCCCGTATGAATAATACCGGTCTTGTCAACTTTGAAATCGATCTTACCGCCCTTTACTTCCTTGACTGCGTTGCCGATCTCCATGGTCACGGTGCCGGTCTTGGGGTTAGGCATGAGGCCACGGGGTCCGAGGATCTTACCAAGGGCACCGACCTTTGCCATAACTGAAGGGGTACAGACGATGACGTCCACGTCAGTCCAGCCTGCCTTGATCTTCTCGACGTACTCGTCGAGGCCCACGTAATCTGCGCCGGCTTCCTTTGCTTCGGCCTCCTTGTCGGGAGTACAGAGTGCAAGGACGCGGACAACTTTACCTGTGCCGTGAGGGAGAGTGACAACGCCACGAATCATCTGGTTGGCCTTACGAGGGTCAACACCCAGATTTGCGGAAAGCTCGACAGTTGCATCGAACTTGGTGTATGATATTTCCTTTACAAGTGCGCACGCTTCACTGAGCGAATATGCCTTGGTGTGGTCGAATTTGGCCTCCACGGCTTTCTGGTTCTTTGTTAACTTACTCATAATGCGTGTGATTTAAAGGTCCTGGGGGAATTCACCGCTGACGGTGATACCCATACTTCTTGCTGTTCCGGCAACCATTTTCATCGCGGAGCGAAGTGTAAAACAGTTGAGGTCCGGCATCTTGCCTTCGGCGATTGTACGTACCTGATCCCAGGTAACTGATGCCACCTTCTTGCGGTTGGGCTCGCCGGATGCAGTGCTGATCTTGGCTGCTTCCTTAAGAGAGACCGCTACAGGCGGCTGCTTGACTTCGAACGTGTATGACTTATCGGAATAGACAGTGATGACCACTGGAAGGGTCTTGCCTGCCTGGGCCTGCGTAGCTGCATTGAAAGCCTTGCAGAAGTCCATAATGTTCAAGCCTTTGGAACCGAGGGCCGGTCCTACCGGAGGTGCAGGATTTGCGGCTCCACCTTTGATTTGGAGCTTAATAAATCCGGTAACTTCTTTTGCCATAATGGAATCTTATTCTTTTGTTACTTGTGTAAAATTGAGTTCGAGCTGTGTCTTCCTTCCGAAGATGACTACGATAACCTTCAGTTTGCTGCGATCCTGCAGGATTTCGTCCACAGTGCCGTTGAAGCCGCTGAACGGGCCGTCCGTGATGCGGACAGACTCGCCGACCTCGTAATCGACGATGGTCTCGGCTGCACTGTCGATGTTTTCATCCTGGACTCCGAGTATCCTCTGTGCCTCGTCCTCGCGGATAGGCACAGGGACTCTCTCGAACTGGGTTCCGCTTGTGGCACGCTTCTCGGTGAGGAAACCGGACATACCCGGTACATTGTTGCGGATGATGTTCTCAAGCATGGCGCTGAGCTCGGCCTGTATGAGTACATAACCAGGATAAAGCAGCTTGTCAACTGCTTTCCTCTTGCCATTCTTGGTGACAATTTCCTTTTTGACCGGCACGAGTACCTGGCCGACCTGGTCACGCAGACCGTTGCGGTCGATTTCCTTGTCCAGATATTCTTTTGCCCTTTTCTCCTTGCCGCCTGCTGTGCGCAGCACGTACCATTTCATTTCGCCCATTGGAGTCGCGATGATATTGTTACAAAGTGTAGATTAGCGTCATCAGCTTCTGGAGCGCGAAGTCCACGACCCAGAGCACGGCTGCAAGAATAACCGTAGTGACCAGCACCAGCAGGGCGGAGCTCTGAAGCTTCTCCCAAGTGGGCCATGTGGTCTTCTTGGTGAGTTCCACGAAGGACTCTTTGCAGTAGTTGATTAACTTTCTCATTTTTACATTTAAAGGATGCCGTGAAATGGAAGCTGAGGACGCGGCATCTGTTAAACATTATCAAGTCGTAACCCTTGATATGGCAGGGGAAGCAGGATTCGAACCCACATCTACGGTTTTGGAGACCGCTGAACTACCCTTGTTCTATTCCCCTAAAAAGCGGGCCAGCCCTTAGGCAGCCCGCCGGAAATTACTTTTGGTATTAGTCGAGGATCTTGATGACCTGACCAGCACCGACTGTACGGCCACCCTCACGGATTGCGAAACGAAGACCTTCGTTCAGAGCAACAGGAGTGATGAGCTGGACATTGATTTCCACATTGTCACCAGGCATGACCATCTCGACGCCCTCGGGCAGGGAGATCTCACCGGTCACATCCAGAGTACGGATGAAGAACTGGGGACGATACTTGTTGTGGAAAGGAGTGTGGCGACCGCCTTCTTCCTTCTTCAGAACATAGATCTGTCCGAGGAAGTGTGAATGAGGCTTGATGGAGCCGGGCTTGGCGATAACCTCACCGCGCTTGACTTCCTTCTTGTCGATACCACGGAGGAGCAGACCCACATTGTCACCTGCTTCGCCCTGATCGAGGAGCTTGCGGAACATCTCGACGCCGGTGACCACGGTGGCCTTAGGCTTGTCGTTGAAACCGACAATCTCTGCAGGATCATTCACGTGGATGGTACCGGTCTCGATACGTCCGGTAACAACAGTACCACGTCCGGTGATGGAGAAGATGTCCTCGATAGGCATGAGGAAAGGCTTCTCGTTCTCACGTACAGGGAGGGGAATGTACTCGTCAACAGCGTCCATGAGATCGAGCACTTTCTGCTCCCACTGAGGCTCGCCGTTGAGGGCGCCCAGAGCGGAACCACGGATGACAGGAGCGTTGTCGCCGTCGAAATCGTACTTGCTGAGGAGGTCGCGGACTTCCATTTCCACGAGGTCCAGCATTTCCTCATCGTCCACGAGGTCGACCTTGTTCAGGAATACGACCATCTTAGGAACGTTAACCTGCTTTGCGAGAAGCACGTGCTCGTTGGTCTGAGGCATGGGGCCGTCAGTAGCAGCGACCACGAGGATAGCGCCGTCCATCTGGGCTGCACCGGTAACCATGTTCTTCACGTAGTCAGCGTGACCCGGACAGTCGACATGCGCATAGTGACGATTGGCGGTCTGGTACTCGATGTGAGCAGTGTTGATGGTGATACCGCGCTCCTTCTCCTCAGGAGCGTTGTCAATCTGGTCGAAAGACTTGATTTCGCTGAGGCCCTGCTTTG
>JAGBNC010000003.1 GCA_017634595.1 Bacteroidales bacterium | reverse complement strand
CTCGATACCGGCTTCTTCGAGATATTTGTGCAACTGGTGCCAATACTCGCTGCCTGAGCACAATGTGGCCACTTCCACAATGGAGGCCTCTATGGTGCGGGACTGTTCTTCGACGGCTGCTAGCTGCACTTCTTTCGTAAAAGGTAACGCTATCAAAAGCCTTCTTGCAATATCCAGATGTTGGATAATCACTTTTCCTTTGCAGGGGATCTGGCTTTCCCCAAACTTACGTTTTGTTTTCATTGACGAATTGTTTTGGGTTCACACCGGTGGCTGAAAGGCTATGTACATAGCGGATTAAAGTGCACTATTCGGAATCTGAGTACGCCCGGCCGTCAGCCAGGCCTTACATCACGATGGTACTGGTCACTCATATACCTGGTAGTTTTAGTGTTCCCAATTATGCGCGAAAGCTGACGTGCATCCCTGCAAGCCAGCCCCGTTTCGTTTCATCTCACGATGCAAATGCTTGCTTACGGTGTGATGCTCCAAACAATTCGTGGCGTAAAGGTAATGTGTGAAATTGTCACTTTCTGACACAGGACCAAAAATCAAAGGCCGATTTCGCCAAATGAGAGAAAATGCTTAAATTTGCATTCAGAGAAAGCAAACACTCACATAGTGTAAGACATACACAAGCGTTTTCGCTTTTGGACCGGTGATAAATCCTTCCACGATTCTATATGCCCCGGGTTCAACGGTGATAAGCGCCTGCACGTTTAGGTGCAGGTGTTTATTCATCTGGATGGGGCTCCGTGGAAGGTTCACCGAAGGATGAATGTAGCCTGCACCTTTTTATGGTCTGCGGCAAACGATAACAGATTGTCTCTTCCTTGCAGGGGATCTGGACAATCTGCCAGGGCAGGCCTTCTGCAGGGGCTTGCCCTTTTTCTGGATAAACAATCAAATTACAGCAGTTCGCTGACTTTGGCCCAATAGTAATAGGCTTCTGGATTGTTCCTTCTGAGCCTTGACAGGCGAACCGGGACGGTGCCTGCAAGCCGTAACTCTGCCAGACCTTCCAAGTCCGGAGAGTATGGGGTAAAGGAATTCTCGCCTCTTTCCAGCATAGTTGCGAGGAGCGCTGCCTTGGCAGCATCTACAGTAGCATCTTCAATCACATAGCGTCTGCGGAGCATAAAGGCCTGCATTCTCTTAATTCCATCTTGAAGTAAGTCAAACTGGCCTGCACCTTCTGCGCCCCTCGTCGAGATACACAACGCCGTCTGGCGGATATCCTCATAAACTGGAGCCACATCCGGGGTCTGTTCCCTATATCCAAGTTCAATGGGCGCAATCTTTTCAAACACCTCGCGAACAACGGCAAAATCCGTGGCCGCATCCATCAAGCGGGATACATCAAACAATTGCTTGATAATGTCAAGGGAGCGAGTCCTTCCAGATTTGTAATAAGGGATGCCGCAGGTGTTAGGAGCGAACGCGGTCAACTTGTCTCCAAGGATATCGTTCACGGAAGGGACTCTTACGCTGATGGCAGGCTCTTCGCTTTCGAAGAAAGGAGATACAATTGGACGGCTGTCAACACTGTGGTACTGGCTGTTTTCGTATAGGACATCAAGAACGATGGCATCCTCTTGCTGATGCTCGTTCTTGTAGGCCATTTCATAGTGTAGCTTCGAATGGCTCTTCGGTACACTGGAGCGCTGCTGGCGCTCAATCATGGTGCAGTCTGTGAATCCAAACTGCTCATATCCACTCAAGTATTTAGTGATATCTGTACCTGGAGGGCAAATAACATCAATATCAACGGAAAGCCTGGAGGCTGAATCCCCCAAAATGAGCATCAATGATGAGCCACCCTTCCAAATAGCAGGACAGCCGTTTTTCACCAGCATTTCCAAAAGAGAATATGCCCGGATAACCTTTTCAATAAGGTTCCTGTCGTGGTATTGATACTTTTCGGAGACGGCGTTAATCCACTCCTGACTGAAAGATGCCTGCTTTATCATAATCCTATTTCCTCCAAATCTTTTTTTAATTCCGAATCTATGTGGCGGCGCCTGGCATAGCGCATCATTTTACTGACATTGATGACATTGCGTTCAGCGGCGTTACGCAGGACGTAAAAAGCTTCGCTTCCCTGCAAGTAGAAGAAATCTTCATCCACCCGTATGTCAACCAGCAGTTTCTCAAGTGTCGGAACGGTTATTCCTTCGCTCACAAATACTGGTGATTCAGAAGTAAGAGCCTTCACGAAAATCGCATCTCCGGCAAGGTCGATATAATGATAAATCATCTCTTTGTCCGGACGGACATACACTGTGAGCCCCTGCTCCCTAAGAATGTTGAACACAGTTTCGCAACTGTCGCGCTCAGTTTCTACGTATAGGATGTTATTCGTAGCAATGTTGTGCAGGTAAGGTGATAGTTCAGATCCCTGATAGAAGCAGAAAGATGCAAATGGGAGGGCCTTCTTCAGAAGATCATTAACCTGCTTCATTCTCTCGTTAACCTCCGGTATAAATGGCTTCTTTTCTGCTTTAGCGTAATGCCCGCGAGCTATTCTGGAAATCTTATTCTCCTTGGTCAGTTTGTTGAGGTACCAATAGAGCGTAGTCTTGGAGACATACATTTCCTTGTTAAGATGGGCCAGAATGTCCTGCGCGGAGCAATTGATGCTACTCTGCACATACGAGACGATATTGTTTTCAATCACATTCATGGCACAAAGTTAACTAAATATTGGCACAATATGAAAAAAATGCCGAAATTTAGTTTTGCGCTCTAGCGCTGCGAACTGTTTTGTAAAGGTCGGAAGAATTCACTTCGTATACAAATCTTTGCAATGTTTGCAAGGATTTGGAATTGTGAAATGTTTTGCTAACGTGGCTTCACGCAATGTCGTTCCAGGACTTTCTGCTCTTCCACAACCTCGAAGCAATCTGTCCCGTCAGGAAGAGTCGCGCGATGGAAACGATATGCAGGATGTCCCTTGATGGCTTTCTTGGCGGCGGCAAGAGCTTTTTCGCCAGAATCGTATGAAAATACCAGGGCATCATCTTTAGGCATTGACTTTCTGACCGAATATGCTCCGGAATACTGCCTGAAAGTGCGTACAGGTGGTGCTTCCGCGGGCGGCGGAGGCGTTTCCACTTGCGCCACCTTCCGCTCGTAAGCCAGCATCCGGGCATCTTCTGCCTGGGCACGCTGTTCATCGTACTGGCGGTCCCATTCGCGGTAATACTCCAACTTCGGGTCCTCGAACAGGGACATCTGCTCGCAGTTTTCGTGCGTCAGCTTCGAAACGCCCAGGCCCACCTGCCGGATGGGTGTTACTCCGTCCCAAACCTCTGTCAGCATACGCCGGGCCTCATTCAGGATGACCGCTGTAATGTCTGTAGGCTGGGAAAGCGAGGTCTGCTTCTGCGCTACGGTGAAATCCTTGTACTTGATGAACATCGACACTGTGGAAGCCCGGAAGTCATCCCGGCGGATGCGGTGCGCCACGATGCAGGCCACGTTGAATAGCGTCCGGTCAATGTCCTTGGGGTCGATATAGTCTTTGGGGAAAGTCCTCTCGGCGCTGTAACTCTTGGCCTCTGCCACCTCTGTCTCCACCGGCGAATCATCCCGGCCGTTGGCGTTCTCGTGCAACTGAAGGGCGAACTTCTGGCCGACCAGCCGCGTCAGCGAACCCATCCCCAGCTTGGCCAAGTCGCCGATGGTATGGATGCCGTAGGCTGTCAGGCGTTCCTCTGTCTTCTTCCCTACCCACAGCAGGTCACGCACGCCAAGCGGCCACATCTTTTCCTGCACCTCATTCTCCCACAGGGTATGCACCTTGTCCGGCTTCTCGAAGTCGGAGGCCATTTTGGCGAGGAGCTTATTGGAGCCGACACCCACGTTTACCGTAAAGCCCAACGTGCTTTTCACCTGGTCCTTGAGCCGCGTGGCTATGGCCACAGCATTCTCCGGCGTACAGCGCAGGCTCATATCGATGAAGCATTCATCTATGCTGAACTGCTGCAGCACCGGACTATAGGAACGGCATATCGAGATAAACCCTTCCGAGCAGCGCTTATACCACTCCCAGTCGCCCCGGACTAGTACCAGGGTCGGGCAGGTACGCAGCGCCATCGAAACCGGCTGCGCCGTCTTGATGCCAAGTTTTTTTGCCGGGATGGATGCGGCGGTTATGATGCTTCGGCGGTCGTTGGGGTCTCCGGACACCACAGATGGCACCAGCCGGATGTCCGGCTTCCCCGCCATCACAAGTTTTACCGCGCTCCAACTGAGGAACGCGGAATTCACATCGATATGAAAGATAATGCGGGGCACAGGTTACAGGATGGCCGCTATCGCCCCAGCAACCAGTGCTGCAGGAATTCCTAGGAGCATCCCGATGAGAGCCCCCTTTATGTGGAACCAGTAGTCGTGGTAATCGGCAACCATATCTTCCGTGCCGGGAATTACAAAGTGCTTGTCATGGCAAAACCAGATGCAGTCCAGTACAATGGCGTCGAACCAGTTTACCACCACCCACAGGGCGTACGCGGTAAGGCATCCGCACCAGAACGTGGTGCAGCCATTGACGTATCGTACCAGAAGGCCCAGCAGAACGCCAAAGATGGCCATGGCCGTCAGTTTCTTCACGTAAAAGCCGACACCTCCCGGCTTGTTGCTGGCATCCACCAATCCCAGTTTATCGCAACGCTCAATGATGGCCGGAGGATAGTTGAATACGGTCTTTATCGGGTCCCTGGACATCAGGAACACGAAGATCGTGAAGACTGCGCAGGCTATAAGGGATTCGATGAGGAAAGACATATCTACAGATACTCTTCTAAAAACTCACTGGCGTCTGCCACACAGTCCGGGCAGTCGCGGAGGACTTTTCCGGTCCCGACGCCTTTGAGCAATCGGCACTGGGTAGCACCGTTGCGCTGCTGGAACTTTTCCATCATCTCTTTCATACGTGCGCGTGATTTGATGCGGTCCTTTGTGACAAGGCCGACAATCATTCCGGCGCCCACAAGAGCGCCACAGGTGCCTTCCATATTGCCCATGCCCGTTCCGTAGGCTCCGGCAATGTCAAGGGCGGTTTGTTCGTCCAAGCCAACAAGGTCACAATAAGTGCACACCACGGCCTGGGCGCAGTTATGGGTGTTGCAACGTTTCTTTTCTGCTGCGAGGTGCTTGCGGGTTTCCATTACTGATACTTCTTGAAGGTGTATTTCTCTCGGAGGGCTGTCTTTGTCTCTTCATCCTGATGGGTGAAGTAGCCTTTCCATCCGGGGCAAAAGTTAATGTGCCAGCGCCAGAGGCGACCGGCCAGGGATTTGGGATTCTGGTCATATTTAGCCCTAAGCGGGCAAGTTTCGCAGCGGTATTCTTGTGCCATATTTATAATTTTTCAAGGTATTCTATAGTCTTCCCGTTTCTCTGAGCATATTCTATTTCAGATTGGGTGCTCTCGCCAATATAGCCACCAACGTTTATGACATAGATGGCGTCTGCCATGTCAATCTTGCGCTTGTGCATGTCGTCAAGCATCTCTTTGGTGCCTTCCATCCAGACATCGTCGTCACCAGAATGGCCGAATAAGCCAACACTAATGAAAATGTTTCCTTCAAGGGTCAGGCGCTTCTGTACTTCCAGAAAGGCATCCTTGAAACGCGTGCTGCCACAGAGGGTAATTACAGGATATTTACCGACCATAGACAAACTATAACAATGACAATTCCGAACACTTGGGATAGTTCGTCGGAATTTCCGACAAACTGAAAGGAAGCGAAGAGTCTTCCACCTCATCCAAGGCCTTCTCCATGATACCGAGTTCCTGGCACTGCTGATGAACAAGTTTCAGGTAGCGGCGCAGGACCATTATCGATGGAAACCGATTGCGGTCTCGATACCAAGCCATCAGGTCTTTCTTTCCCTTAGAACTATTGCAGGACTTGCAGCTACAGATCAGGTTCTCAACGTTGTCGGCGCCACCTTTAATGCGCGGAAAGAGGTGATCAACGGAGAGATTCTCCGTGGTTCCACAGTAAACGCAGCGGGCGCCGTTTTCCATCTTCCAGCGTTCATCCTTGAACAGGGTGCTAATCTGCATCTTTCCTGATAACAAACCTTTGTACATCCTCATCCTGATGATGAATGAGGTCTTATCGTATGTCGGGAGTCCTCTGGCTATGCCGTCATGGGCCATGGCCAAGTTGGCGTATGACCAGTAAATCAGTTCTGCTACTGTATGTGGCTTAATTGGAGACATCGACTATCTTATCTTCTACAAAGATAGCCAACTTTCTAAAAATAAGCATAATAAAAACAAGTACAGTATGATTTACGGTTACATCAGAGTCAGCAGCGACAAACAGACTGTCGAGAACCAACGGTTCGAAATCAACAACTTCTGCAGCAGAGAATCCATGGCCATCGATGGGTGGATTGAAGAGACCATTAGCGGCACCAAAAACTATAACAAGCGTCAGCTAGGCAAGCTTCTCAAGCGAGTTCAGAAGGATGATCTTATTATCTGCGCGGAGTTGTCCCGCTTGGGCAGAAATCTGTTCATGATTATGGAAATCCTTAATATTTGCATGACCAAAGAATGTAGGGTCTGGACCATCAAGGACAACTACCGGCTTGGTGAAGATATCCAGAGCAAGGTGCTGGCCTTTGCTTTCGGACTATCTGCAGAAATAGAGAGAAACCTTATCAGTCAGCGAACCAAGGAGGCTCTTGCCCGAAAGAAATCGGAAGGCGTTATTCTAGGACGGCCCAAAGGACGAAAGAATGCTCCGGACAAGTACAAACTTTCAGGAAAAGAAACTCTCATCACGGAGCTCCTTCGGGAAGGTGTTTCCAAAAGAAAGATTGCAAAGCTCTGCAAGGTCGACAGGAATACACTTGCCCGATACTTGAAAGAGAATATGGCTGAGAAAGACTGAGCGTTTTCGTTCAGCAGCAAGGCTCTCCCTGTGACTTCTCCGGAGGTGACAGCTGGGTAATTATGACCCCCATCGAGCTAAGTATTAAACGAAAGATTGAATCTGTAGGCATTCCGCTTAAAGACTGGAACATACAGATTAACTATGGTATAAAGACAGGATTCAACGATGCGTTCATCATTTCATGTGAAAAACGTGATGAAATTCTTTCAAATTGCGCGACAGAAGAAGAACGCTCTAAAACGGATGAAATAATCAGACCGATTCTTCGTGGCAGGGACATTAAGCGATATAGTTATGATTGGGCGAATCTTTGGTTAATATGGGTGCCTTGGCATTTCCCGCTACATAATGACACCTCAATTCAAGGAGCCTCTGAAAGAGCTGAGTTAGCTTTTAAAGAACAGTACCCCGCACTCTATAACCATCTTTTGTCTTTTAAAAAGGAACTATCTGCCAGAAATAAGGCTGAGACCGGGATCCGATATGAATGGTATGCACTACAACGCTGGGGCGCTAACTATTGGAGGAATTTCTGAAGCCAAAAATTGTTTACCGTGAGATTGGTTTCGAAATGGATGCCTGCATGGTTCCTGAAGGATGGTTTGTCAATAACAAGCTCTACCTTGTGACTGGAGACAGAATCGAGTATCTATTAGCGTTTCT
>JAGBNC010000027.1 GCA_017634595.1 Bacteroidales bacterium | reverse complement strand
TAATATACTGCGGTGGTTATAGCGGTGAGGATCCACCTCTTCCCATCCCGAACAGAGAAGTTAAGCTCACTAGCGCCGATGGTACTGCCCCACCAGGTGGGAGAGTAGGCAGCTGCCGCTTTTCGAAAGGCTCGAGTCCAACAGGACCCGGGCCTTTTTTTGTGTGTGCCTGCTCGCACCGGTGCCTGCGGTGGCACCTTTGCGAGCGATACGGCGGTGGAATGCCCTCACCGGTGCATGCGGCAGCACCTTTACGGGCGAAACAGTGTTTGGCATAAAAAAAGCTGTACTCCTTACGGAATACAGCTCTGAATGAATGTTGGTTTGTAGAATCTACTTGATGTCGATGCGTTTAATTGACTCTGCTCTAGCCACTTTTTCTTTCTTTGGCAGAGTAACCAGAAGCACTCCCTTCTCTACCTTAGCCTCAATCCTTTCTGCATCTACATCGTCGGGAAGCAGAAGAGTCTGCTGGAATTTCTCGTAGGAGAACTCACGGCGCAGGTATCTGCCTTGCCTTCTGTTCTCTTTGTTCTCGGTCTTCTTTTCCATCTCTATTTGGAGATTGTTCTCAGAGTCAACGTGAACGTTGAAATCTTCCTTGGAGAGACCAGGAGCGGCGAGCTCGACTTCGTATTCTTTTTCTGTCTCAATTACATTGATGGCCGGTGCAGTATATCTCGGCCTTTGCATCCAGCTGTTGTCGAAAAAGTCATTGAAAATGTCCGGCAACCAACTATCATTTGTACGTCTCATCGGTAACATAACTCAATACTTTTTAAATGTTCCGGTTTGGGATTCTTCTATGGATCTTATTCCCGGGGTTCCTTGCCGGAACCACAGATAAGAATAGCAAAGCTCAGACCAGTGACAAATACTGTACTTTTTGGCATCGTACAGTGCCAAATCGTCAATACTTTTCTGCGATTGAATGGGCAGCTATCCAAGCCGTACTCCAAGCAGCCTGAAGATTAAAACCTCCTGTAACAGCATCTATGTCAAGCACTTCGCCGGCAAAGAACAGCCCTGGAAAGCTGCGCGCCTCCATTGTCGCTGGATTGACTTCGCTCAGACTTACACCACCGCAGGTTACGAATTCTTCCTTGAAGCGGGCTCTGCCTGTTATGGCGTAGGTATCTGAACACAGAACATTAAGAAGCCTGGCAAGCCCCTTGCTCCCGAGTTCGTCCCAGCGGCAGTCGGGACGTATTCCTGCCCTTGAGACCAGCATACGCCATAGCCTGTCGGTTAAAGCTGACGGATGACTGTTGGCTATGGTCCTGCCGCTTGATTTGCTCAGTCCCGACAGCATTGAAGAAGCTTCATCTATGCTGAGTCCCAGCCAGTTAACCAACAGAGAACCTTTATATCCGTTTTGAGCCAGATGCCTTGCGGCGTATGAAGAAAGACGCAGTGTAGCTGGTCCGCTGATCCCCCAGTCTGTAAGCAGCAGAGTACCATGAGAGCGGAACTTGGTACCGGCAATGCCGAGGGTGACATCTTGTACTACAGTCCCCATCAGTTCCTTAATGCCGCTGTCGTCAATTTTAAATGTAAACAGCGACGGCACAGGGTCTTCGATGCTTAAGCCTGTGCAGGACAGTATCTCTGCGGTGCCTCCTCCGGTGGTGATGACTATGGCATCGGGGCGCGGATTGATTTGGTCCAGCGAGTATATCTTGGAGTCACATTGTACGTGTACGCCTCCTCTTTTCATCTCATTCTCAAGTACATGCACAATCTGCATCGCATCTTGACTCTCTGGAAACACGCAATGGTCGGGCTGAATGGTAAATGCCACACCGCGCCCGGCAAACCATTCCAGGCAGTCGCGCCAGCCGAAGCGTCCCAGAGCTTTTTTCATCAGGTTATAGCCTCGTGGATACACCAACTGCAGGGACTCTGTGCCCTCGAACGTGTTGGTGATATTGCAGCGGCCTCCGCCGGTCACGGCAAGCTTGGCCATGGGCCTCTTTCCTGCTTCCAGCACGGTGATATTCCATCCCGGACGGAGAGTAGAAAGCACCGCTGCGCAGAAACATCCTGCCGCGCCTCCTCCTATTATTACTATGTTTGCCACGGAGTAAATATAGGAAAAAATACTTATATTTGTCATAATACACTAAACCCTCATGATTATGGCAAAGAAAAAGAAAAACGCAGGTTACGATTGGAGTTATTGCTCTTTCGGAGGCGTAGTTCGCGTCAATGTGCGCAATGGAGAAGATATTGCCCACCTGGGCGAGCTTGACAAGAAGCTTTGGACTGTCCTGAGTTGTCCGACGGAAGGTCTTGAATTCCCGACAGAAACCCTTAAGATGATCGATGCCGACGCTGACGGCAAGATAAGGGTAGATGAAGTGATTGCGGCTGCCAACTGGCTCTGCTCAGTCCTCAAAGACAAGAACTTACTGATCAAAGGACCTGACGCTGTAAAGCTGTCCGACATTAATACTGACATCCCTGCAGGTGCGGAGCTTCATAAGTCGGCATTGCAGATTCTCTCTAATCTGAAACTTGAGAAAGATGAGATCTCCGTGGCTGACACTTCCGACAGCGTGGCTATCTTTGCCGATACTAAGTTCAACGGTGACGGTGTCATAACCGCAGCTTCTGCCGAGAATGCGCATCTGAAAGATATTATTGCTTTGATAGCCGAAAAGGCCGGCTCCGCAACGGACAGGAGCGGTGTCCAGGGCATCACTGCCGAGAATATCGAAGCGTTCTATACGGCTCTTGCCGATTATGCTGCATGGCAGGCTGCCGCTACGGCTGATATTTGCCCCTTCGGTGCTGATACCCAAGCTGCTCTTGATGCCGTCAATGCATTGAAAGACAAGGTGTCTGACTACTTCATGCGTTGCAAACTCATTGCTTTCACAGAAGCGGCGGCCCCTGCAGTTGACGTGTCTGCTGAAAAGATAAGCGCTATTTCTGACCATGATCTTTCGGGCGAGGCCGAAGAGATCGCATCCTATCCTCTTGCCCGTCCTTCGAAAGATGGCTTGCTGAAGTTTGATGCTGTAAATCCTGCTTGGAAAGCCAGGGTCGATGCTATGAAAGCACTTACTGGACTTGACGGGAAGGAAGGAATCGACGAGGCTGAGTGGAATGCTCTCGTAGGCAAGTTCGCTCCTTTTACAGCATGGAAAGATGCCAAGAAGGGGGACATAGTAGAGTCTCTCGGCATTGATGAGGTCAAGAAACTCATTGCTGCCGACGACAAAGCCGCACTGCTTGCTCTGGTGGATCAAGACAAAGCGCTTGAGGCGGAAGCAAACTCCATAGATGAGGTAAATAAGCTTACGCATCTGGTGCGCGACTTCTACAAGCTTCTGAAGAACTATGTGATATTCAGCGATTTCTATTCTCCTGACAAGAATGAAATGTCGGTATTTGAAGCCGGCAAGCTGTATATCGACCAGCGTTGCTGCCGCCTCTGCGTGAGGGTGGAGGATATGGGTAAGCATGCTGATATGGCCGGTCTGAGCGGCATGTTCCTGCTGTACTGTGCCTGCACCTCCAAGACCACAGGCAAGAAGATGGATATAGTGGCTGTGATGACCGACGGAAGCACACGCAACCTTCACCCTGGCACCAACGGTGTTTTCTACGATCGAGACGGCGTAGATTATGATGCCACCATCATTCGTATAGTGGAAAATCCTATAAGCATTAAGCAGGCATTCTGGTCTCCGTATGTGAAGTTCTGGAACTGGATTACCGGCCTGGTCAATAAGTCGGCGGCCGAGAAGGACGCAAAGGCTATTGAGGGCCTCCAGAACGAAGCCGCTGCTGCTCCTGCTGATGCCGCAGCCAAGAAACAGCCTTTCGATATCGGCAAATTCGCGGGGATTTTTGCTGCCGTAGGCATGGCTATCGGCCTGCTCGGAGCAGCAATCGCCGGAATTGTTGCCGGAATCGCCAAACTGCCTTGGTGGGGCATCCTCCTTCTCATTGTTGGAATCATGCTGCTGATATCAGGACCTTCTTGCTTCATAGCCTGGGGCAAGCTGCGCCGCCGTAATCTGGGGCCTGTGCTCAATGCAAATGGCTGGGCCATCAACTCCAACGTTATCGTTAATATTCCTTTTGGCCGTACGCTTACAAGCGTTGCCAAGTATCCCAAGCTCAAGCTTGATGATCCTTACAAACCCAAGGCACCTCTCTGGTGGAGGATACTCCGCTGGGTGCTGCTTGCAGCAGTTGTTGCATTCTGTGCATTGTTCTTCACCAATAATCTTAAGTGTATCGGATTGCCGCTGCACAAGGAGAAGCCTGCAGTGGAGCAGGTAGAAGAACCGGCGGAGACTGCCGATGAAGCTGAAGTTGCTGAAATGCCTCAAGAATAATTAATTATGAGTTTGAAATCTTTAACTTTAAAACCTAAGAAGGAGTATGCGACAGTAGGTCTGTTCAATGACTGCTTTCCCCCGGTCATGGACGGCGTGTCGGTGTGCGTGGAGAATTATGCCAAGTGGATCCAGAAGATGTGCGGGGGAGTTAACGTCATAACTCCCAAGGTCCCGAAGGCGGACTATAGCAAGCTCGATTACAAAGTGTTGGCTTACTACAGCGTGCCCGTACCCATGCGCCATCCCTACGTGACCGGTATTGCCGAAATTGATCCGACTTATCTGTCGAAAATTTCGAAGATACGCTTCAAGATAGTTCATGCGCATTGCCCATTTGCAAGCGGCATGGCGGCCCAGCGGGTGGCGAGGCTTCAAGGCATACCTTGTGTGGCCACCTTCCACTCCAAATACCGTGACGACTTTGCACGCGTGCTGCCCAAGCCCGTGGTGGACGGCATCATAAAGTATATCATTGACTTTTACGAGAATGCCGATTTGGTATGGGTGCCGCAAGAGTCGGTTATCGATGTGATACGTGAATATGGGTACAAGGGGCCTGTCGATGTTATGGACAATGGCTCCGACCTTGTGGCCGACTATCCGGAGAAGTATTTCGTGGACGCCCGTAACGCCCTTGGTATCAAGCCGGAAGAGTTCGTGATGCTGTTTGTGGGCCAGCATATCTGGGAAAAGAATCCCAAGCTTATTATAGAGACACTGTCTCGTATGAACGACGTTCCTTTCAAGATGTATTTTATCGGTACCGGATACGCCGAGCAGGAGATGAAAGAGCTCGTGACCTCGGAAGGTCTGGATGAGAAGGTTACGTTTGTCGGGTCCATTACCGACCGCGAACTGCTGACCAGGTATTATGCTGCATCCGATCTGTTCCTGTTCCCGTCATTGTACGATAATGCACCCCTGGTGGTTCGTGAGGCGGCTGCGCTGCATTCTCCTGCGGTTATGGCTGCTGGTTCTACCGCTTCTACCATTCTGACCGACGGCGAGAACGGCTTCCTTGTGCAGAACGATCCTGCTGATATGGAGGCAAAACTGCGGGAGCTGGTGGCCGATCCCGAGAGGGTTCACAGAGTTGGCGTGCAGGCTTCCAAAACCATCGTCCGATCTTGGGAAGATTGTGTGGGAGAGGCACTTGACAGGTATAATGTATTATTGAAACTCAGAAATTTACCAACTATCGAAAGAATATGAAAAGATTAATTTTAACATTTGCTTTGATGGCTATGACTGTTGCATCTTGCTGCAATGCGCCCGACACTGCCCAGAGCGCCCGCGATGCCGTTCTTGAGAATATCGCTGCGCGCAAGAGTGTACGTTCCTACACATCTGAGCCTGTGAGCGATGCAGATGTAGAGACTCTGCTCCGTGCTGCTATGGCTGCTCCCTCAGCCAGAAACCTTCAGCCTTGGGAGTTTATTGTCCTGAATGACCGTGATACCCTTGATGCACTTGCCGCCAAGCTCCGCCATGCCAAGATGCTCCAAGGGGCGCCACTGGCTATAGTAGTGTGCGCTGAGACCACCATGACCAACCGTGAAGGCGAAGTGGTCGAGAACATCTTCTGGGAACAAGATGCATCTGCCGCAACTGAGAATCTGCTTCTGGCTGCTGAAGCCCTTGGGCTTGGTGCTGTGTGGACTTCTGCTTCGGATCCTGAGCGCTCAGCAATCATAAAGGAGGCTCTTGGTATTAAAGGTACGGTGAAGCCGCTCTGCGTAGTCCCCATCGGACATCCCGCAGGCGAAACGGCTCCCAAAGACAAATGGAAGCCGGAGAAGATTCACTGGAACCGCTGGTAGGCGGAGTCTATTTTCCGAAATAGAAATTCAGAAGTCGCGCGAGTCTGTAGCCAGCATCACGAAGCTGGAGAGTAACGACCTCGCGCGATTTTTCTATTGTGTCCGGATCGAGGTTCTTTGTCAGCGGGGGATTGATCTGGTAGATGTATTCGCTCCTGTCTGCGCAGTCACGAACCCATTCGTAGAGTGTTCCGCGAGCTATTCTGTGCCTTTTGCAGGCTCCGCAGTTATCTATCTCAGCTGCAATCTCATCCGAGCTCTTCCCTGGCCAGAGGTACTCCGGTATCTTGTCGTACAAGGCATGGAAAGTACTGGTCTTATAGCCTTCCAGATTGCACTTCCAGAAATTGCGGGGACCGGGAAAGTAGGAGTGGACGGGGCAGTGCATGTCACCTACGAAATGTATCAGCATGCGGACGTTCATTACTACGGCCGAGTCGCTCAGTTCCTTATAGTGTCTCAGGTTGTAGTCGGCAATCTGAAGTGCGTGTATGGCGTCGCCTTTGTGCAGGCGGGGATTTGGATCGTAATTATGATTTTCGTCCACATTATATACATGCCAGGCTGTGGTATAGGCAATGGCGCTGTCTTTCCGGTGAACGTCCATCCACACGGCATCTTCCTGGATGTTGTAGTCAAAATACTTGGCAATGTTCTCTTCGGTCTTCGATGTCAGGTGACGCTGAGCTACGGCTATTACGGCCTTATGACCGAGTCTGCCCCATGCGGCAGCGGAAATGCTTGCACAAAGGCACAGTACAGTAATTATTATTGTTCTTTTCATAGTTCAAAGATACAAAAATCACTTGAATAATTAATTATTCTTCGTATATTTGCAGGCTTTTTAAGCCGTATGGCTTGATTGTCAAAATTATGCAGCCTCTGGCTGCGAGGTTTATTATCAATTTTTTAAAATTTTTTGCACAATGGCTGAATATTTGATGCCTGAGAAGAAGCAAGAGATTTTCGCGAAGTACGGGAAGTCCAATAAAGACACCGGCTCTCCTGAGAGTCAAGTTGCTCTATTTTCCTACCGTATCGCTCACCTTACCGAGCACGTGAAGAAGAACAAGAAGGACGTTGTTACACGTCGTAGTCTTCTCCGTCTGGTCGGCAAGCGCCGTCAGGTTCTGGATTATCTCCAGAAAGTTGACATCGAGAGATACAGAGATATCGTCAAGAAGCTTGGTCTCCGTCGATAATCAAATAGGAAACATTGGGTGGCTCCCAAAGGGGGAGCCATCCTTTTTTTAGGAAAAGACGTAATAGGAAACAGTAATGAACATTATCAACAAAAAAATCCAGCTCGCGGACGGCCGCGTGATTGAAATCGAAACCGGTAAACTTGCAAAACAGGCAGACGGTTCAGCAGTAGTGAAGATGGGCGGCACTATGCTGCTCGCCACAGTGTGCGCTGCTAAAGAAGTTAAAGAGGGCACTGATTTCATGCCCCTCACAGTAGATTATAGAGAGAAATACTATGCCGCCGGGCGTTTCCCCGGAGGCTTCCTCAAGCGTGAAAGCAAACCCTCAGATTATGAGGTTCTTATAGCCCGTCTTATAGACAGGCCCATTCGCCCTCTGTGGCCGGATGATTTCCATCTTGAAGTTTTCGTCCAGGTGAGCCTTATCAGCGCCGACAAGGATACTCAGCCCGACGCTCTGGCAGGTCTGGCAGCCTCTGCCGCACTTGCTACTTCCGACCTTCCTTTCGGCGGCCCTATCGGTGAAGTCCGCGTCTGCCGCATCGACGGTAAGTTCGTCATCAACCCCGGTTTCGCCGACATGGAGCGTGCCGACCTTGAACTTATGGTCGCAGCAACCGAGGAGAATATCATGATGGTGGAAGGCGAGATGAATGAAGTCAGCGAGCACGACATGCTCGAGGCTATCAAGTTCGCCCACGAAGAGATCAAGAAGCACTGCCGCGTTCAGAAAGAACTTATGGCGGAGCTTGGCACAGACGGTGTCAAGCGCGACTATCCTCATGGCGAGAATGATGAGGACCTCCGTAAAGCAGTCCGCGATTTCTGCTACGACAAATGCTACGCACTGGCCAAGAGCGCAAAGCCCAAGCACGAGCGTGAAGACGGCTTCCAGGCTATCCTCGATGAGTTCATAGCCACTATCCCCGAGCCTCACACCGAGGAGGAGAAAGAGGACTATGCTCTCAAGACAGCCATGGCATCCCGCTATTATCACGACGTGGAGAAAGAGGCCATGCGCAATATGATTCTTGACGAAGGTGTACGTCTTGACGGCCGTGTCTGCAATCAGGTCCGTCCTATCTGGTGCGAGGTTGGTTATCTGCCTTGCGCCCACGGCAGCGCCATTTTCACCCGCGGCGAGACCCAGTCTCTGGCCAGCGTTACCCTTGGTACCAAGCTCGATATGAAAGAGATGGACGAAGTGCTTGTCCAGGGCGACCAGCAGTTCGTTCTGCACTACAATTTCCCTCCTTTCGCTACCGGTGAAGCTAAGCCTCAGAGGGGCGTAGGACGCCGCGAGATAGGTCATGGCAACTTGGCTATGAGGGCCCTTAAGCCCGTTATCCCTATGGCGCCCGAGAATCCCTATGCTGTGCGCGTAGTGTCCGATATCCTCGAGTCCAACGGTTCTTCTTCAATGGCTTCCGTGTGTGGTGGCTGTCTGGCTCTTATGGATGCTGGCGTGAAGATCAAGAAGCCTGTGGCAGGTGTTGCTATGGGTCTGATCACTGATGCAGAGCGTCCTAACGATCGTTATGCTATCCTTACCGATATTCTAGGCGACGAGGATCACCTCGGCGATATGGATTTCAAGGTGACCGGTACTGCCGACGGTATTACCGCCACGCAGATGGATATCAAGGTGGACGGTCTGAGCTACGAGGTGCTTGAGAAGGCTCTCGAGCAAGCCCGCCAGGGACGTATGCATATCATGGGCGAGATGCTGAAGACTATCTCCAAGCCCCGTGAGGATTACAAGCCTTTCGTCCCCCGTATCGAGCAGCTCCGCATTCCTGCCGAGTTCATCGGTGCAGTTATCGGAAAGGGCGGCGAGACCATTCAGAAGATTCAGAAAGAGACCGGTACCACCATCGCTATCGAGGAAGTACCTATCCCCGGAACCAACCTCACTGAGGGTGTTGTGGATGTGGCTTCCAGTGATAAAGAGGCCATGCAGAAGGCTCTTGACTGGATCAAGGGCATCTGCGCAGTCCCCGAGGCTGGCAATGTGTACCACGGAAAGGTGGTCAGCATCCTTGATTTCGGCGCTTTCGTGGAGATCCTGCCCGGCAAGGAAGGCCTCCTGCACGTGAGCGAGATTGCATGGAACAAGACCGAGAAGGTCGAGGATGTGCTTGCAGTCGGTGACGAGGTGGATGTGAAGCTTCTTGAGTACGATGCCAAGAGCGGCAAGATGCGTCTGTCGATGCGTGCTTTGACCGAGAAGCCTGAGGGCTATGTGGAGCCTAAGGGTAATGGCCGTGGCAATGGTAACGGCAATGGGGGAGAGCGTCGTGAGCGCCGCGAGGGCGACCGTCCTCGTAGGGAAGACCGCCCCCGCAGGGATGAGCGTCCCCGTCGCATAAGTCATCACAACAATGCTCCCGCTCCTACAGTCGATGACTTCAAGGAGCCCGTGGATGAACTCTACTAGCTTATCAGCCGTATTAATATAAAAACTGACCCTCATTCAGAGGGCCAGTTTTTTTTATCAGCCTCCGGCTCATATTACCAGAGATTGGTTTTCAGGGTATTGCGGCCTGTATAGCAGTTAAGGAACTCTATCTTCTGGTCTTTCTTGACCGTCATGATGATAGCGCTGCGAGGGTACAGAACCACGGGATTCATGTGATCTCCATACATGGTCTCGAAGCGGATATCCGACACATTCGTAACCTCTATCCTGCCTTTCTTGGCATCAATTACCTTGACCTTGAGCGAATGATGTACAAGCTGCTCCAGCCAGGTAGCGTCACCGGCCAGGGTATTGTCCCAGAAGGCCACCATGCGCCCTGCAAACATAGCCTCGCGCACTGATTCCAGAGTGTATTCCTTGGCAAATACCAGAGTCATAGGGCGTATGACATGACCGTAGTCCACAACAGCGGGCCTGTGCTGGTCGGTGTTGGCAGTCATAGGAATATGATACTCGTCAAACCAGTCAAGCACCTTGGGGTACCATTCCTGGTGGTTGCATATTTCCACAGCATTGATCTGCCCTTTTGCAAGCATTTCCTTGTGAATGTCGTACATATCGCACTTCTTGTCAGGCCAGCCGGGATGGTTCCACTGAATGAAGCACTCCTGCTCAACAGCCGCGGCAATGTCGTCCTTGAGGGTCTCCATATTATTGATGCTGCGCCCCTGTTCGTCTTTCAAGCTATGCCCGTCCTCGCCTATGAGATAGCGGTCCTCGCTGAATACGTTGGCGTCTTTGACAAAGAGGAAGTTCATGTGACCGAAGGGCTTGGCGCGGGTGATTTCAACGCCGGGGATGACTATCATGCCCCATTTCTTGCCCTCTGCCATGGCTTTCTGGTTGGTGACATTACGGTCGGGAAAATCAATGCCGGTCTTGTGGACACCCACATGTTCGGTCATTGCCATCACATCGAGGCCGTCGAACCAGTCTTCTTGTACGCGCCCTTCAGGCGAAACCTGTGCGTCTGCATATACTGTATGCGTATGGAAGTCGCATTTGAGAGTTTTGTACTCGTCGATATCCGGAATCGCTATGACTTTGCGTACACAGGACATCATCCTGTAACACGCAACGCGGTCGTCGGAGTTCTCTGGAGGATTCTGAGCAAAAATGGAACAGAAGGCGCTCAGGCCGATCATCAATAATAGTGATTTTTTCATAACGTCTTGAATTGGTTCTTACAAAGTTACTATTATTTTGATAACTTTGCATCATGAAAAGCAAACTTATACTTGTCTCGGCGCTTGTTATCTGCGCCTGCAGCCCGGTCAAAACTGACTTGGAAAAGTACTCTTTAAACTGTAACGCGCAAGAAGTTACGCTTCAATCAGATACTCTTGAGCTGCCATATACCGTTACCTTTAATAAATACGGACAGGCGGAGACTGTACGCACCGACAATTTCGACGGCAGTTTCCGCTACGAAGAAAGCTATACCTATAATGATAGGCACCAGCTTACCGATATTTTAGGTGTTAATTCTGAAAATGAAAATGAAGCCCGCTATGAATATGACTACAAAGGTCGTTTCATCAGTGAATGCCGTGTTTATGGCATGAACAACCAGGAAATGAGCCGCTGGGTCCATAAGAATGACGGACGTCATATAGTCAATACTGAGTATTACTCAGAAGGTGAGCTCTCTTTTATATCCAAGAAGGAGTATTCCGGGAATTCATATGTTGAAAAATCGTATTCGCCGGAAGGCGACCTTCTGGGAACAGCCGACGTGTCTTTCCTTACTGATGAGAAACTTACGAGAATCAAGGGCGGCGAGTTTGATGTTGAGATAGACTACAACGAGAAGGCTCTGCCGGTCAGAAGCCGTGGGACCTTGCTCAATTCGGTAGGTGAAATGATGTGGTCTTCCGATCTGGAACAGTATCCTGAGCGTTTTTACAGCTATGAGTACGATGATAAAGGCAATTGGGTTACTCGCTATGAGAAAGTTCACCCCGACAGCACAGCCTATTCAGTATTGCATAGAATAATTCGTTACTAAAGAATAAAATATACTAAAAAAGGGTCCGCAAGTTTTACAACAGCTTGCGGACCCTTTCGTTAAAGTATGCCTTCTAGAAATAGAATGACTTCTCCAGTTCGTTAGTCACGGTAAGCTTAGAGCATTTGTAAGTGTGCTTTACCTGGCCGCCGGGGAGAGTGTGGGTCACAACGACTTCCCAGTCTGACTCCAGTGCCGGAGTGGCGGACTCTGGCTTAAAGTACCAGTAATGGCTGGCTGTCCATGAACGATAGCTGTCGGAAGTCTTGCTCTTCCTGTTATAATAGTGCGCCGACATGGCTGCATTGGAGCAAGTACCATTGGCCAGGCGCTTAAACTCTCCGATCTTTGTCCCGGTGCTCTTCTTGTAGAGGGCGACGGACCAGTTTGCTTCATCGTCATTGTACACCTGGGCTACGAAGCAGCCTTTGAGGTTTGCATTGCCTTTTACAGCAAAGGTGTAGGTGCCGACTTTTTGCGAAGGTGTGTACCAGTTCAGTGGATAAGCTTCCTTCTCGTAATATATTTCATTACCGTCAAATACACGCACCTGGTCTTCCTTGTCCTTGTTGGTGCCCTTGAAGTACCAATCTTTGATATGAGCTCCTTCAATGTCATAAACAGTGTACCCAGAAGGCTCGCCGGTAACAGTTGAACTGCAGTTCTTTGTCCACCACGCGCCGCATGCGGAACCATGGATGTGCTCATAGAGTGGCAGCCCGCCCTTCCCAATGTGTGACGTGGTGTAGATATAGTTTTGAGTGTAATGTGTATGGCCTATCATCAGGTGGGCCTCCTTGAACTGATCCATCAGCTTAAGCACGTCAGGGTAGTGGTTGGCCGATGAGCCGCGGAAAGGAATATGGCAGCAGATGAAAATCATCTTGTTTTCCTTGTTGTCCACAAGTGCGAGGTCCTGCTTGAGCCAGTCAAGTTGCTTCTGGGTAAAGCCGCCGCTGTAGCTCCAGGTCTTTCCATTGCTCTTTGACGAAGACTTCTGGCTTGTGACCATAATATCGTCCATGGCAACGATATGCACGTCACCGCGGTCGAAAGAGTAGTCGGTAGGGCCATAGAATTTGCCGTATGTAGAGGTGGCATTGTAGTCGTCCATTGCATTGTCTGACGTATCAGGCTGCAGAGAGTCGTGGTCGTGATTGCCAATGGTCTGGAAGAATACTATGTAGTCAGATCCATTGTGGACGGAACTCATAGAAGCTTTCATCGTGGGCCACATGTTGGTGCTGTCGAATACGATGTCACCGAGAGTCATGGCATACACGCTTTTCTGTCCTGACAGAGTCTTCTTGATATCCGGAATGGTCTCCGCTACATAGCGGCTGGCGTTGCTGCTTGTAGCGCACTGAGGGTCGCCGATACCGATAAACGTCCAGTTGTTTTCCTTCCCGCCGGCCAAAGGCTCAAGGGTGAAATCGGTGCGGACAAGATCTCCGTTGGGGCTTATTGCTTTGTAAAAGACTGGTACGCTGGGTGAAGACGGGGTCGCTATCTTGTATTCAGCGGGAGTGGTATAATACACAAAGCGGGTAAGTTCATTTGACTTGAATTGATATACTCCGTTGGCGTCCGTCTTGGTGCAGTTGTATCCGTCGGTTACGATGACTCCGGGGATTCCCTTACCGCTATCTTTGTCGTGAATCAAACCTACAATATCATTGCCTTCGAGAAGTTCAGTTCCGTTGATTGAAGGTTTGGGCTCCGGTTGCGGTTCGGGCTCCGGTTCTGGTTCTGGTTCGGGTTCCGGCTCAACCGATGCCTGGAATTTCGATACTTTCGAAAGCCTGTAGCCGACAGCCGACGCAGAGCCGCTATAATCGAAGGTCATGAGGTCGGAAGAAGATGAAACCAAAGTATAGGTGCCAGGCAGAGATTCGAACACATACTGCTTACCTGAAGTTTTAGCCGTGTAGGATTTGCTGTCGGTGGTTGTGAATGAACTCTCGTCGGCATAAACTTGCCCGTTGTAGAAAGTGGCTGCACGTGCACCAGAGGCAAGACTCTTGGTTACATATCCACCCTTACCGTCGAATATGTAGATGGTGGAAACTTTCAAATCCGTCCATTTGGAACCATTACTCTCTGCAGAGAATACCCATGTCCCGTTTATCGAAGCAGGGGCGTAGGCATCTTCTTTATTCTTGCACGATACCAGAGCCAGAAGTGCAATGGCGACAATAATAATTTTTTTATAATTCATGTTGATTAGAATTGGCCGTAGTCTGTGGTTAGAGTTGAACAAGTATATACATTATTTACTCCGCTGCTCGGGATTGTCTGGGTTGCACGCACTTCCCAGTTCTTCTCTTCGGCCGGCTTCTTTGAGGCGGGGACGAAGTACCAATAGTGGCTGGCCGTCTTGTTGACCCATGTGTCTGTGTTCTTGCCAAGTTCGTTGAAGAAGTATGAAGTGATGCAGATATTGCAGCAGCTGCCATTGGCCAGACGTTTGAAGTCGCCCACCTTTGTGTCATTTTGGTATAGTTCGAGTTTCCAGTTCTGGTCGTCATCGTTGAATACCTCCACGACGAATGCGTTCTGCAGGTTGGCATTACCGACTGCTGTTATTGACGCATTCCCGCCCTTGTTGGATGAGCGATACCATGCATACTCATAGCCTCTGCTGCCGCTGTACAGTTGGTTGCCGTCATATACACGCATCTGGTAGTCTGCACCGTTCTTGGATCCGATAGCAGTCCAGTTCTTTACTGTATTCCCCTCGATTTCATATACGTTGAAGCCGTTGGGGGCGCCGGTGACATTGGAGTTGCAGCTCCACCATCCGCCGCAAGCAGCACCATGTACATGCTCATAGATGGGCTTACCGCCTTTACAAACATATCCTGTGTGTATGTAGTTCTGCTGATAGTGTGTGTGGCCTATCATGAGGTGAGCCTCTTTGAACTGCTTGAGCTGATTGAGTACATCGGCGTAGTGGGCGTTTTTGTTGAACGAAGCTCCGCCGGAATTGGCCCCGGCCCTCATGGGGATGTGCATGCAGAGGAAAATGACTTTGTCGGACTTGTTCTCAACCTGAGCCAGATCCTCGAGGAACCACTTGTACTGAGTCTGGGTAAAGCCTGCCGAGTAACCCCATGTGGCTTTATTAGGAGATGAATTAGATGATACCGTGTTGCACATAATATCATCCATAACTACGATGTGTACCTGGCCGCGGTTGAAAGAATAGTCGGTGGGTCCGAAATACTCTACGTATTTGCCGGTAGCGTCATAGTCATTGCTCTTGACCAAAGAGTTATGGTCATGGTTGCCAATGCATTGGAAGATAGGGAACCACTTGCCGGCACTAGTCTTGAGGTTGGTCATAGTGCTCTTCATGTCGCCCCACAGATTGGTGCTGTCAAACGTGATGTCTCCCAGGGTCATGCCGTAAACATTGGGATAGAGTCCCTTAGCCTGACCGTTGTTGATCGTGGAAAGCATAGCCGGTACGGTCTCGTTGCGGTATCTTTCCACCTGGGCTGATGTCTGGCACTGAGGGTCGCCGATCATAATCATGGTGAAGTTTGTCTCGACGGCCTGCGGCTCCAGCTTGAAGTCATTGCGGTTGACATTATTCTTTTTGAACGTCTTGGTGGAGTAGAAGAGTGGCAAATGAGTGTCTGGGTCAAGAGGAATCTTATATTCGGGCGGGACACTCAGATAGATATTACGGGTGTAACGGTTTGCCGCCATCTGATACACTCCGTTAGCATCGGTCACTACATAGCTAAATCCATCTGTTACAGGAATTCCGGGGATACCTTTTCCTGTTGCGGCATCAGACACGAGACCGCAAGCATTCATCCCTTCTGCTATGGTAGTGCCGTTAATGGCATCGACGGGAAGTTCCTCGTCCGGATTAGTCTTGCCTTTGTTCGGATCGTCCGGCTCGGCAGTATTGCAAGAAATGGCAAACGCCATAACTGAGCTCAAGATGAGCAGTGAAAACAATCTGATGTTTTTCATTGTATGATGAGATTAATATTGTCTATCTTACAAATTTAGTGTTTTTTTAATCTCAAACAAAAAAAAGAGTGACTATCAGTCTCTCGACCTATAGTCACTCTCTTTAAGATAAATAAATACTCTAGCTGTCCCAGCCGTAGTTCTGGCCGAGATTCTTGTTGAGGTTCAGATCATCCTGAGGAATAGGACGCACATAGTTGCGCTCCAGCCACTCGAGTTTGAAGTTGTAGATCAAGTAGTAACCAGCACCAGCCTTCTCCAGAGTCCAGTTACGGTCTGAATTGGTGGTGATAGGAATCTTGGTCTCTCCAACTGAACCGGAGTTGGTAAACTCATACTTGGTGCCTTCGAAAGTGAAGCCGTTCTTGGCTTCTGCCTCGGTGACCCAGATACCGGCCCAGCCCTCGTGGTTGTGACGCTTCTCGATAAGGTCGGCAATAGACCACCTGTACAGGTCGTCGGTACGCAGGCCCTGCTCGAGAGTCATCTCAGTCACGCGCTCACGGCGGATCTCAAGCTCGATGTCGCTTACTTCGCTGACATGTGCAAGGTCGCTGGCTGTGTAGTAGTCGTGCAGCCACTGATCTTTCACGTAACCAGCATCGCCGGGATAGATGTTCTTTACGCCGGCACGGGTGCGGAGTGCGCCGATGGTCTGGTCCCAAATACCCTTGTTCATCTCGCCAAGGAGAGTCTTGGCTTCAGCGTAGTTGAGGAGAACCTCAGCATAACGGAGGATAGGGAGGGAATTGGCATCAACAGCATTCTGCTGATGGGTCTCATCGGGGACACACCATTTTACGAGCTGGTAACCAGTGCAGTTCCAAGTCATGTTGATTACCTGAGGAGAGGTATCGCCGGTAAGTTTTGCAATTTTGTGGCCGGGGCCAAGAACTGTTGCGCTCAGACGGGCATCCCTGTCTTTGAACTCCTCGTTGATAGTCTGCTCACCGGTCAGGACGGGAGTACCGTCGGTCTTAAGGTACTGGCGGACCAGTTCCTTAGTTCCTGAGTACTGCTGACCAAGAGTGGAAGAGTTGAAGTATCTGGTAAGGTTGTGGAGTGAACCAAGAGCTTCGCTGTACGTTCTGCCCCAGATGACCTCGTCATTGCACAGATTCTCGCTCAAGAAGAGCTCTGCATAGTCTTTGTGCAGTGAGAACTCTCCAGATTTGATAACTTCTTCTGCGCACTGTGCTGCTTTGCGGATCAACTCGTCTGCGGTCTCGTACTTGTTTGTCCAAGGTGTGTTGGTAGCGGGATTCACGCTGTGGTACTTACGGAAAGTGCCTTCATACAGATAGATTCTTGAAAGGTAGGTAAGGATAACCCACTTGTTGATGTACACACGTCCTGGAGTATTGTACTTGGCGGTGCCGAGGCAATTCTGCTGTGCAAAGTCGAAATCTTCAACGCAGTGGTGGAATGCCTCTTCCCTGTCAAGCCTTGATCCGAAGAGGATGGTGGAGTCCTTGGAGTCGACAACAACGTCGATGTAAGGGATGTTGGAGAAAGTCTTGATCCTGGAGAAGTGATGATATGCCCTCCAGAAACGGGCAATTCCCATGTAATGGTTGTAAGTCTCATCATCTACATTTCCCTTTGCATTCTTTTCCATACGCTGAATCATGATGTTGCAGCGCCTTGCGAAGGTCCAGCTCCAGCTGCCCTGACGGGTAGGGTTGAACAGGCCCGGCTGGTAGAATGTAGTGGAAGTACGGGTGGCGATGAGATCGTTGTAAACACTGTAACCGCCGTAACCGATGTCGTCCATGGAAGGCATCCAGGAGTTGATCATGCCGTCGGTGTACATCTTGATCTGATTCTCGTTAGCGAAATATGTCTCTGCAGAGAACGAGTTGATAGGCTCTCTTGTGAAGAACTTCTCGCAAGCAGTTAATGAAAGGACAGCAAATGCAACGAGGAGAATTCTATATATACTTTTCATATACTCCGCTGATTAAAGGGTAATATTAACACCAAATGTGAAGGTCTTGAACATAGGGTAGCTGTAACCTTCACCAACGCCGCTAAGACCAGCATTGCCGGCGCTCACTGAACCACTATCGAAGTCGGTGTCGCCGAGACCGATAGCCTCAGGATCGAACATGTTGGTGTGCTTGAACATAGGAGACCAGGTGAAGAGGTTCTCCATTGTTACATAGAAACGGACCTTGTCGATCTTGACCTTCTTGGTAAGGTTCTGCGGCAGGGTGTAGTCGAGGGTTACGTTCTTCAGACGCAGGTAAGCTGCGTTCTGCAGATAGTGATCGTTGTTCCAGGAAAGAGGGCCTACGTTACGGTTGGAAGCGTAAGCTACACGGCGGGTCCAGTAAGGATTCTTGTCGAAGTTGACGACCTCCCAGTTAGGAGTTGAGAAGTCAATCTGTGCATAATTGTCGCCGATCTGGTTAACGTTCAGATAAGGACAGTAAGGACGGTTGTATGAACCCCAGAAGAATGCGGTCTCGGTATCAGGATACCAATCACGCTTGCCGACGCCCTGGAAGAACAGGCTGAGGCCGATTCCGTTCCAGCTGAAGTCGAAGTTGAAGCCGTACATGTAACGGGGAGTTTCATTACCGATAACCTCAAGGTCGCCATGATCCTGCATGGTACCGAGGCCGTAGTTGATGTCGCCGTCACCGTCGATATCGATGAACCTGAGGTCACCTGCATACTCTGCGAAGTTGGAACCATTCTTATGGAATGTATCGGTAGCCCAGTTCTGAGCCTCAATGTTGTTGCGGAAAATACCGTCGGTACGGAAACCCCAGATCTCACCGAGTTCCTTGCCGGCATAGAGTCCCAGAGGATTCTCTACGATGGTCGTGAACTCCTTGACGGTGGTCTTGGTGTCCCACATACGTCCCTGAACTGAATAGCGGAAGTCCTTTCCAGCAAGCTTGAACTGGTCTTTCCATGCAAGGGTGAGCTCCCAGCCACGGTCCTCGAAGCGTGAGAAGTTGCCCTTAGGAGCGCTTGCGCCGAAGACTGCAGGAAGCTGAGGACCACTGGTGATAACGTCCTTGGTGTCCCTAAGGAACCAGTCGCCGGAGAAAGACAGCCTGTTGCCGAGGAAGTCGGCGTCCAGACCTACGTCATAAGTGGTACAACGCTCCCAGGTAAGGCTCTCGGGAACTACGTTAGGAGCTCCGGTATAGTTGTTCTTGGCGCCGTCGAAGAGGACGCCGGTCTTGTCGATTCTGATGAGCTCGAGGAAGTCATAGACTCCGGAAGTACCATTGCCGAGGGTTCCCCAGTTTGCACGGATCTTGAAGTTGTCAAGCCAGCTGCGGCTCCACTTCATCCAAGGCTCCTCGCTCACTCTCCAACCAAGCGACATGGAAGGGAAGAAACCCCAGCGGCTGCTTGAAGGGAAACGGGATGCACCGTCGTAACGGGCTGCAAGCTCAAGGATGTAGCGCTTGAGGAGAGTATAGTTGGCACGGCCGAAGAAACCGATGTTACCATAGGAGTTGCGGTTCTGCTCAATGAGAATTGTCTCAAGAGCGTCATACATCTCGTAGCTCTCGTACTTGTCAGGGAAGATCATGCCCCTGCGCTGCAGATAGAAGCGGTCGTAGTCGTAGTTTTCAAAGTTGGCACCGGCAACCAGGTTCAGCTCATGATTCTCACCAAGCTTGGGAGTGAAGGTGAAGTAAGCATTGGCTGTGATATAATCGGTGTCATATGTCCAGCGGCTCTTGTATGAACTTGCCTGAGGTACATAGTGGGTAACAGATGAGTCGGACAGGTAGAAATCAAGAGGTGCGCGGTAACGCTCTCTCCAGCGGCGGACAGCCTTATATGAGAAGTCTGCATCGAATTTGAGAACGTCCTTAAGGAAAGTGACTGTTGCACCGGTGGTGGTTACCACAGTGGTGTTGGCATCGGTCTGGCCGGTGTTGCCTTCGAGGAAGGATGCGAAACCGGTCTTGGCAGCAAACAGGGAGTAGGTCCCGTTAGGGTTGACAGGAATACCGATAGGCTGTCCGTGCTGGTCGATCTGCTTTCCAAGCACTGAACCAGTGGTGAACATAGACTGCTTCTGGTTGGTGCGGAAGAGGGAAGTGTTGTTGGTGATGCTGAGCCAGTCCGTTACCTTGAGACGTACTTTCGAACGGATATTGAACTGGTTGTAGTCATCGTCACCGATCTTGTACAGACCGGACTGGGTGAAGAAACGTCCAGTAAGTGAGTAGCTAATCTTCTTTGAAGATCCTCTCACGCTGATGTCGTGGGTGGTATTGTCTGTAGCTCTCTTGTAGAAGAGGGGCAGCCAGTTGGTGGAACCGTAGTACTGGTACACGCCTGATGAATCGTCGAAGACTTCGTAGTTGCCTGCGATACGCCTCTGACGGAAGGTGTCCAGATAGCCGTCGTTGAATTTCCAAGTGTTGATCTGTGAAGGCATTTTACCTGCGGCGGTAGGGGTCACTGAGTCGCCCTGGAAGAAGTCGTAGAATGCTTCCAACCAGGTGAGACCGTCGGTGACGATATTGTCTTCCCACTTGACTGTACGGTCATTGTAAGAATAGGAACCGTTGTAGGAAATGGAGAATTTATCGCCTTTTGCCTCCTTGGTCGTAACCAAGATCACACCGTTATACGCACGGGCACCGTAGATGGCTGCAGAGGAAGCATCCTTGAGCACGGCCACGGTCTCGATGTCGGAAGGGTTGACGTTGCCGAGGCTGCCTTCCACACCGTCAATGAGCACCAGAGCGCTACCGTCGCCGGAACCCAGTGAATAGGATCCGCCGGAGCCGCTGGTCATTGATGCACGTGTAGTGTACTTGTGCGAGTTGGTACGGATGTAAACGTTACCTGAGTGGTTCGCCTTACCGTCGGTCTGGATAATGTTCAAACCTGCTACCTGGCCCTGAAGTGAACGGGCGAGGTTGGCGTTAGGACGGTCGGCGACCTTCGAACCGTCGAGGTTCTCGACAGAACCTACGAGCTGGGTCTTTTTCAAGGTACCGTAACCCACGACGACGGTTGCTTCGAGCATCTCGGTATCGTCGGCGAGGGTGAAATCAATTTTGCTGCGACCGTTCACAAGCTCTTCAGCGTTCTTGTAGCCGAAAAGTTGGCACACGAGTACAGCATCGCTGTTGGCCCTGATTGAATAGGAGCCATCGGCATTTGTCATAACACCGGTTGTAGTGCCTTTTACCATAACGGCGGCACCAACAATGGGTTCACCTGCCGAATCGCGTACCACACCGGTAATCGTAGAAGTCTGTGCGAAGGCGCTCAGTCCTGCAAAGAGGGCGATAAGAGCCAGCGCAAATCTTCTGGGAATCGTGATTTTCATCATAAATGGTCCTTAGTTATTAAATTAGAATCTTGCAAGCCAGGACGATATGCTGCTGAAAATCAGATGGTTTTCAAAGGAGTGATAAAATTTGGTTAGTTTCCTTTTTTAAAAATCTTTAATAAAAAACGGTCAGTTTTGTGAACAACAAGGCAAAAATAAATCAAAATTTTATAAATTAAAATAGTATTGTAAAAAAACCTTACGTTTTATTGAGAAATAACTAAAAATGGTTATCTTTGTAACTGCAAGTCAGACGAACGGCCGGAAGGCCGGCTGAAAAAGGATTGTTTGTCAAAGGCGCCCCAATGAGAGGCGTTAACTTATCATTGTTTTAACTATAACACAAACAATTCAGTATGAAATCATTCAAAATCCTGATCGCCGCTGCAATGTCTGCCGCCCTTCTTGCTGGCTGTGCCCAGAAAGAAGTCATCACCGGCATTGACAAGTCGAAAGCTGGCGTAACGGACTTCGCTTATGATGAGACCATGTCCTCTACGACATCCGTCTCGCTGGTTTGGAATCCGGAGCAGGCCTTGAAGGCTGGAGCGACTTCTTTCTCCGTGCAGCTTGCAAAGCAAGAAGATTTCTCCGATGCTACGATGTACAAACCTGAGGTGAGTATGTACAAAGATACTCCGCAGGGCCAGACCATTCAAGCCGATGCAGCTGTTACCGACGGAACCATATTCTCTGGACTTAAAGAGTATGACCGTTATTATGCTCGCATCAGGGCTAACTATCCCCGTTCCGTTTATTCAGATTGGACTGTGCTCAAAGACGGCGACGATCTGGCTTGCATCAGTGTCGGCCACGGTCTCCTTGCCATGTCTTTCAGTGCTCCCAAAGAGCTTAAACTCTCCGCTCCTGCTTATAGCAAGATAACTGCTTCTTGGTCGATGGTCGGCAAGGCTGACGGATACGCTCCCGAGTGGAAGAAGAGCTCCGACAGTAACTGGACCAAACTCGCCGAGACTACTGGAGCACAGGCTGAGATTACAGAGCTCTCCGAGAAGACTTCCTATGATGTGCGTGTTCGTGCATATCGCGTTGCTGACGGTAATAAGGAATACACCGATTATACTACAGCCAGCATTACTACTCCTGAGAAGCCTGCTTTCCAGCCTAATATTGAGGATAAAGATCAGTTCATGATGTTCGTCAGCAGCATTGCTGCAACTGCAAGTGCTACTGATTCTTACACCCTTGAGAAGGATATCGATCTCGGCGGAGCCGAGCTTCCCGCGATTGAAGCATTCGCCGGTAAATTCGACGGAAAGAAGCACGTCATCAAAAATGCAACCATTCCCGGCAACCTCTTCGGAGCCGTGAGCGGCAGCTTCAAAGATGTCACTTTCTCTGCTGTCAAGTTAGAGAACAGTCTTATTGGCGCTACCTCTGAAAGTGCCGCCATTTCAGGCGTTGTCTTCGACAAAGATTGCTCTGTAACCTTCCCCGAACCTGCTGCATCAACTAATTACGGTGTTCTTGTCGGCACGAACCTTGGCTCGGTTGAGAACTGTTCAAATGCAGCTCCCGTAGAAGTTAAATATGCTACTCTCCCCAAGGAAAGTTGCAACTGGGGCGGTCTTGTAGGTTATACCTCCGGTGTAGTTAAAGGCTGCTCAAATTCTGGTAAGGTGGCTCTCAGCGTTGATGAGCCCGGTTCCGGAACCTATCATTGTTTCGGCGGAGTCGTAGGTATGTATGACGGTGAGGCCGGCAAATCTATGGTTGCCAATTGCACCAACACTGGCAATGTCAGTGTGGAATATGGCACTGCCGTTTACTTCTATGTTGGTGGTGTAGTTGGAGGTACTCCTTCAGCTAAAGAGACCCCTGGCAACTACGGCGTGGTTGAAAACTGCTCAAACGAAGGTAATGTGAGCATGCATTATATCAGTGGCGGCTCCGGTGCTTACCCTAATATCGGTGGTGTAGTCGGCTATGTCGAAGGTTCTTTGAAGAACTGTACAAACAAGGGTGAAGTCAGTATTCTTTGTGATTCTGATTCAAACACCTGGACATGTCCCCGCGTCGCCGGTGTCGGCGGCACAGTGACCCAGGGTGCTTCTGAGTGCCATAACTATGGCAAGATAGGTGCTACTGCACTCTTTGCCGGTGGTACTGCAGGCAACAGGGGTGCTGGCAATATTGCTTCCGGTTGCTTCGCTGGCGTTATCGCCTCTGCAGGTCCCTATGTGTCCGACGGCAGCGTGGTGTTTGAAAAGTGCACCAACAATGTCGACCTTAACCTTACCCTCGGCACCATCACCGAGACTCCTAACTCTTATTATGGCGGTGTGTTCGGCTATGTGAGCGGTACTATCGTTGACTGCGCCAACAACAATGCTGTTACCGTGACTTGTCCTACCGCAATCAACCGTCTCGGTGGTATTGCCGGTGGTTGCAAATATGCTGTAAGCGGCTGCACCAACAAGGGTGTCCTCAAACTCGTCCAGAATAGTATCCAGACCAACGGCAAGCCCAACTGGCGTAACTTCATGGGCGGTATCGTAGCTGATGCCAGCTCAGCAGGCAGCGTTGCTTTCACCAAGTGTGTCAACAGCGGCGACATCGATATGGTGTCCAGCACTCCTCAGCCCAAGTCTTATACCAGCTGCCTTGGTGGTATAGTCGGCTGCAAGAAGAGTGGTATTGAGCTCACATTCACTGATTGCTCCAACACAGGTAAGATTACCTATACCGCAACGAATGCTGTGACAACTGCAGATATGTGCGGCGGTGATTACAATTAATTAAAGAGATATGAAGAATTATAAGATAATGACTGTAGCGGCTTGCTTGTTTGCACTTGCCGCTTGTCAGCAGGAGAACCCCTATCAGAGTATCCCCGGAGGCTTGGATTCCAGCAAGCCCGCAGTCTCATCGTTCAGCTATGATGCAGCTGCTTCCGGAGCTAAATCTGCCGGTTTTACCTGGGATGCCGCACAGGCCGTCGCTGCCGGTGCTACATCTTACACCATCGAGCTTACCGGTGATATCTCTGTCAAAGATGTTGTCAACGGCACATCTATTACAATAGTTGCAGTCCCTGAGACTTCAGCCGTCGTGACCAAGGATATCAAGGCCGGTGCGTTCTACTATGCCCGTATCAGAGCCAACTACCCTGGATACTATTTCTCCAACTGGACATATCTCGGCTCTGAATCTGCCCCTCTTGCTGTCTGTGTAGGTACAGGCACCATGGAGGCTAAGTTCGGCGCCCCCGCCAGCATCAAGACATCCAATGTCGCCGAGACCGGTTTCAAGGCATCATGGGATGCTGTGCCGTTTGCTGACAGCTATGTGTTCGAGTACAAGCCCGCTTCTTCAGGCGACTGGGAGAAAGTCCCGACTGCGAATACTTCTTATGATGTTGAGGGCCT
Organism: Bacteroidales bacterium; assembly: GCA_017634595.1. GTDB lineage: Bacteria > Bacteroidota > Bacteroidia > Bacteroidales > UBA932 > Cryptobacteroides. The sequence continues at coordinate 22,591 of JAGBNC010000027.1, read as the reverse complement.
TGTAGCAAAGACGAACTATGACATCCGTGTCAAGGCTGTCAAGGGTGAGGAAGAGTCCGATTATACTACCGGATCTGTCACCACTCTCGAGCCCAGCAAGTTCAATCCTCAGATGAGCAAGGTCAGCGACTTCGTGGAGTTCCTTACCACAGAGGCCGTGCTTGCAAGTTCCTCCAGCCAGTACACCCTCGAGGCCGATATCGACCTCTCCGGCGTTGCTGTTCCTTCAGTTGAAAGCTTCAAGGGTACGCTTGACGGCAAGGGCCACGCGATCAAGGGCCTCAAGAGCGGCAAGCCTCTCTTTAACACCTTGTCCGGAACTGTTAAGAATGTGGTCATCGACGCCAGCTGCGAGTTCGCTCCCGAGGTGCCGTTCTTCGGTATCATTGCTGGTGACAACCAGGGAACTATCTCCGGCGTCACCAACAAAGCAAAGGTAGCTATGGTTGCTGATGCAGTGGCAGATCCTGCTCTCGTAGCAGCGATTGCCGGACAGTCCAGCGGAGAAATCTCCGGCTGTATCAACGAAGGTAAAGTGTCTGTATTGGTTAATGGTCCTACCGTTGCTGTGGGTGTTGCCGGTATCGTTGGATATCAGGCCGCTGCTGTTAACGATTGCAACAACAAGGGTGATATTTCCTTCCAGGCCAAGAACATTACTGGCAAAGTGGTTGTGGTCGAGGCTACAGGAGCACTTCCTACTATCGGAGGTGTTGTAGCTTATGGCGCTCCCGGCTTCTCCATGTCAAAGTGCGAGAACCATGGTGTCGTTGATTATAAGCTTACTGCTGCTGAAACCGATCTGTCTGCGAACCTTAACCGTAACCAGATGGGCGGTATTGTCGGCTCTCCTTGCGGTGCTGTGACAGACTGCCACAACTATGGTGATGTGAACGTCTCTCTTAAGAACAGCAATCCTGGCACTGAGATTCCTTACGAGTTTATCGTTTGTGTCGGCGGTATCGGCGGTGGTGACTATGAGTTCACCAATTCTACCGATGTGTTCTCCAACACCAGCTACATCAACTGCGTGAATGAGGGTAACGTTACTGTTGACAGTGACGCTCATAAGTCCAACTCTGCTATCGGCGGTATCGTCGGCTGGCCTGGTCAAGAGAAGCCTGTGACCGGTACTTCCGTTAATGGTTGCGTCAATAAGGGCAAGATCACAGGACGCGGCGTCATGAAGTGCCGTATCGGTGGTATTGAAGGTGGTACCGGTGTTATCGAGAATAGCGAGAACCAGGGTATTGTCACCCTCGAGTCAGCGAATGTCGGTTCTGCCATTGGGTCCCTTTGTGCATTCCACTCACAGGGACACGCAATCACCGGCTGCATCGCTGGTGGCGAGGTGATTACCAAGGTCGATTTAACAGGTGGTGTCGGCGGTCTTATCGGTAACTTGGGCAATGTTGACCATAATACAGCTACCGGATGCAAGGTTAATTGCAAGATCACCGTTCCTACCTACGATGCAGACCGTATGGGTATGGTTGTTGGTTACTTCAACGGTACTTCCAAGACTGTTGTCCTTGGCTCTGCTGACAGCCCCATCGAGGTTTCTGGCAGCATCAATGGAACTCCTGCCTCCGCTGATAACATCTACGGAAAGGCCAATGATTCCAACCATACAATCAACTTTGTAATCAAGTAATTGATTATAAGCTTCCTAATATATCAGGGCGATCCGATAAGGACCGCCCTGATTAGTTATTATGTGACTTGAAACTCAACCCAGCATCTCCAATGCTTCGTCCAGGGAGATGATGTCCGATTCGGTGAAGCCGCCGTTGGCGGTCCGGCGGAGCGAGCCCAGGAAGGCGCCGCTGCCCAAGGCCTCGCCAAGGTCGCGGGCGAGGGCGCGGATGTATGTGCCTTTGGAGCAGGCGACTCGTATCGATGCATGTTTTAGCTCGTGGCCCCTTACGTCGGCTACATTTATGCGGCCGCGTCCCTCAGTGGCCAGGACCGGTTCGGGAGCGTCGAAGCTGTCGCTGAAACTGAGCAGCTCGAGCTCGTAGATGTTGATGAGGGACGATTGCAGTACATCTCCCGGATCGAAGGTCTCGCCCTTCTCACGGGCTTGGCGCAGCAGGCGCCTGGCGGTCTCGTAGGCGCGTACTCCGTCCACCGACTTGGCGCTGAACAGGGGAGCCACCTGCTGCTGCTCTCCCATGAAGGAGGGGAGTATCGCGCGAAGTGAAGACTCGCTTACGCCATCAAGAGGGCAGATGCGGTCAATATCTTTCTCAAGATCGTATGATGGGGTAGTGGCGCCCAGACAGATGCCTGCCACATATTCTTTGGGTGAGGCCTGGAGTTCTTCGGCCCTACGTGTGGCGGGCCCTATGCATACCAGCAGTATGCCTGTCGCCAGCGGGTCAAGCGTGCCGGCGTGCCCTACTTTCAGGTTTTTCTTGCCGAAGTGCCGGCAGGCGGCCCATTTGATCTTACGGATTACGTCAGCGGAGGTCCAGCGCCACGGTTTGTCCACCGGCAGCACGATACCGTCGGGGTAATCTGCTATGTCGTGGGAGAACATAATTGCCGCCGTGGTGAATACTATCTGACAGGAATTTTAGCAATTCGCCTCTCGTGCCTGCCGCCTTCGAACTCGGCAGCGAGCCACTCACGAACCATAGACACCACCATGCGGTAGCTGGCAAAACGTGCCGGCATGACAAGTACGTTGGCGTTGTTGTGGGCCTTGACCAGATGGGCAATGGCGGTGTTCCATGCCAGCCCGGCACGAATGCCCTGGTGCTTGTTGAGAGTAATGGCCATGCCGTTGCCGGTGCCGCACAGGGCAATGCCCTTATCTACGCGTCCGCTTTCGACGGCTTCTGCCAGAGGGTGAGCGAAGTCGGCGTAGTCACATGAGTCCTCGGAATCGGTCCCGAAGTTCACCACTTCGTATCCTTTGCCTTTAAGATATTTGACAAGACGATTCTTGTATTCCACGCCAGCGTGGTCATTACATATACCTATAATCATATTTCTTCTTTGATGTTGTAGTGGTTGCGTTCGGGTGCGGACCGAGCTATCATTTCTCCTACAAGGCCCGCGAGGAAGAGCATTACGCCCAGTACCACGGCCAGCAGCGCAAGATAGAACAGGGGCTGGTCGGTCACCGCCCTGAACTTGATGCCTTGTGCCTGATGTACCAGTTTGGCAACGATGATCCAAATAGTCATGACGAAGCCGACAAGGAACATCAACAGGCCGCTGTAGCCGAAGAAATGCATGGGCTTCTTGCCGAAAGTGCTCAGGAACCAGAGGCTCTGAAGATCGAGGAAACCGTTTATGAACCGCTCCATCCCGAACTTGCTCTTGCCGTATTTGCGTTTCTCATGATGAACCTCTTTCTCTCCTATGCGTGTGAAGCCTGCATTCTTGGCCAGATAGGGGATATAGCGGTGCATCTCTCCGTAAACCTCGATGCTTTTTACCACTTCGCTGCGGTAGGCTTTGAGGCCGCAGTTCATATCGTGCAGCTTGATGCCGGTGATGCGCCTGGCTGTGGCGTTGTACAGTTTGGATGGGAGGTTCTTAGTTAGAGCATTGTCTTTGCGGTGGCGTTTCCATCCGCTCACCAGGTCGTAGCCTTCTTCGATGATCATCCGCCTCATCTCGGGGATCTCTTCGGGAGCGTCCTGGAGGTCGGCATCCATGGTCACCACTATGTCGCCCTGTGCCCGTTCGAAGCCGCAGAACAGCGCAGCCGATTTGCCGTAATTGCGGCGGAAACGGATCCCGTGGACGCATGGGTCGGTCTGGCTGAGTGACTGGATACACTCCCATGAGCCGTCAGAGCTGCCGTCGTCGATGAGAAGTATTTCATAACTCAAGCCCTCGCCGGCCATGACTTTAGCAATGCGGGAAGTTAGCTCCGGAAGAGACTCACGCTCATTCAGGAGCGGAACTACTACAGATATATCCATGGCACTTATTCTTTAAAAGGGTTGCGCGGAGGGATCTCGCGGGAGAATATGGCTGCGAGCACCGTCCCGAAAAGCCAGCACCAGAACAGGTTGACGAAGAACATGATGTTAGGCAGTTTGCCAAGCATGTCGTCCATTGCATCGAGCTGGGCCTCAGGAAGGGCATCTGCGTATCCGGCTTTGGCTGTCTCTATTGATTCGGCAAGCATGTCCGGCTGGATAAAACTGATCCAAGCAAGGAAAAAGGCTGAATATATCAGGGCTGAGAGTAGTGCCGTGACGGTGCCGAAACGGAAGCTGTCGCTATTCGACACTCCCTCGTGTGCACCGGCGAACTTCTGCATGAAAAACTTCATGAGCCTTATGCAGAGAATGAACTTGAAGGCCCAGAGCAAGACGCTCGAAACATTAACCAGAATTGATGCCGCTGTGCCGCCTTTTATCATTGACAGCAAGGTGGTGATAAGCATGTAGGCGATTGACACCCCACCCAATGCGAGACCGCTTTTAGCTGCGTCGCTCCAAACTATCTTTCTTTCAATCATAGCACAAATATAGATATAATTTTGTAACTTTGCAGATTGCAAACCAAAACTATTATATGTTGACGATAGCATTTACTGATGGAACCATCCGTCCTTGGGAGGACGATGAAGCAAAACACATTTTCTGGCATTCTTCAGCCCACCTTATGGCCGAGGCTCTTGAAGCCCTTTACCCCGGCGTCAAGTTCGGCGTCGGCCCTGCAGTAGAGACAGGCTTCTACTATGACGTTGACCTCGGAGGTCAGCAGATCAGTGAGTCCGATCTGGCTAAAGTCGAGGCCAAGATGATTGAACTTGCCCGTACGAAGGAGACTTTCGAGCGCACGGAAGTGTCTAAGGCTGACGCCCTTAAGTACTTTACCGAGAAGGGCGACCCTTACAAAGTCGAGCTCATCCAGGACCTTGAGGACGGCACCATCACATTCTATAAGAACGGTAATTTCACCGATCTGTGCCGCGGTCCTCATGTCAAGCATGTGGACGATATCAAGGCTGTCAAGCTGACTGCTATAGCCGGCGCTTATTGGAAGGGCGACCAGAGCCGCCAGCAGCTCACCCGCATCTACGGTGTGACCTTCCCCAAGAAGAGCATGCTTGATGAATATCTGCAGATGCTCGAAGAAGCCAAGAAGCGCGACCACCGCAAGCTGGGCAAGGAGATGGAGCTCTTTACTTTCTCCAACCGCGTAGGTCTCGGCCTGCCCCTGTGGCTGCCCCGTGGTGCAGTCATGCGCAATACTCTTGAGAATTTCCTTCGCCGCAAGCAGGCGGAACTGGGCTACCTGCCGGTAGTTACTCCGCACATCGGCAGCAAGGAGCTTTATGTGACTTCCGGTCACTATGCCAAATACGGCAAGGATTCATTCCAGCCCATTCACACTCCGCAGGAAGGGGAGGAGTACATGCTCAAACCTATGAACTGCCCTCACCACTGCGAGATATTCCGCAGCGCTCCTCGTTCCTACCGCGACCTGCCTCTGCGATTCGCCGAGTTCGGCACGGTGTACCGCTACGAGCAGAGCGGCGAGCTCCACGGATTGACCCGCGTACGCGGTTTTACCCAGGACGACGCCCATCTGTTCTGCCGCCCCGACCAGCTGCAGGAAGAGTTCGAGAAGGTCATTGACCTGATTCTCTATGTGTTCAAGACACTTAAGATGACGGACTATATGGCCCAGATATCGCTGCGTGACCCCAACAACAAGGAGAAATATATAGGGTCGGACGAGAACTGGAACAAGGCGGAGCAGGCAATTATCGATGCTGCAGCCAAGAAGGGGCTCAAGACCGTCGTGGAACTCGGAGAGGCGGCTTTCTATGGCCCGAAGCTTGACTTCATGGTGAAAGACGCCATAGGCCGTAAGTGGCAGCTCGGAACTATCCAGGTGGACTACAACCTGCCCGAACGCTTCGAGCTCGAGTTTACCGATGCCGACGGCAGCAAGCAGCGTCCTGTTATGATCCACCGCGCCCCCTTCGGATCCCTTGAGCGCTTCACCGCAGTGGTGCTTGAACACACTGCCGGACATCTGCCCATCTGGCTCTCGCCGGATCAGGTGAAAGTGCTGCCTATCAGCGAAAAATATGCAGATTATGCAGAAAAAGTTTGCAATTTGTTGAAAAATTCCGATATTCGCGCTTCCATAGACTCTCGCAATGAGACCTTGGGCAAGAGGATTCGTGAGATTTCTCTTCTCAGAGTGCCTGTGATTGTGATTGTCGGTGAAAAAGAGGCCTCGGAAGGCACCGTTTCCGTACGCAGGGAGGGTGTCGACCAGGGCTCTATGACTGTGGAACAGTTTGTACAATACATTAATTCAGCGATTGCTGAGGAATTAGCTTGATGGCAGGACCATACAGACCCAAACCGACCTACAAACCAGGAGGTCGCCGCCCCGATCCTCGCGGACAGAAGAAAGAAGAGGACGGGCTTAACATAAACGGACAGATTACTGCCTCGCAGGTCAGGCTTGTGGGAGACAACATCCCGGAGCCGGGCGTCGTGCCTATCTCCAAGGCCCTTCAGCTGGCTGACCAGCTGGAGTTGGATCTTGTAGAAATCAGCGCCAAAGCCGATCCTCCTGTGTGCAAGATTCTGGATTATCAGAAGTACCTGTACCAGCAGCGCAAGAAGGCAAAGGAGATGAAGTCCAATGCCGCCAAGGTTGTGATCAAGGAGATCCGCTTCGGTCCCAATACCGACGAGCATGACTTCCAGTTCAAGCTCAAGCATGCTGCCGGCTTCCTTCAGGAAGGTTCCAAGGTCAAGGCCTCCATATTCTTCCGTGGGCGTTCAATTATGTTCGCCGAGCAGGGAGAGAAACAGTTGCTCCGCTTTGCGGTGGAGCTCGAGCCCTACGGCAGGGCTGAAAACATGCCGACGCTTGAGGGCAAGCGCATGACAATGATGCTCGCCCCGCTTAAAAAGAAATAACGACGGTTTCAGTCCGGCAGGGTCCTCTGTGGCCCATAAAACTTAGGCAAAAGGGCCACAGAGGACCCTGCCGGACTGAAACAGCATTTATTATTAACTTTAATTTTTTAAAACAATGGCAAAGCTTAAAACCAATTCCGGTGCCAAAAAGCGCTTCACGCTTACCGGATCGGGAAAAATCAAGAGGAAGCATGCTTACCACAGCCACATCCTCACCAAGAAGACCAAGAAGCGCAAAAGAAATCTCGACCACTTCGCCCTCCTCGAGAAGGCTGATCTGGTAAGAGTAAAAGAAATGTTGGTTCTCTAAAAGTATTGAATTATGCCAAGATCAGTAAACTCTGTTGCCTCAAGGGCACGCCGCAAGAAGATTCTCAAGAGAACCCGCGGAAATTTCCTGTCCCGCAAGAACGTCTGGACAGTTGCAAAGAACACCTACGAAAAAGGTCTCACTTATGCCTACCGTGACCGTAAGGCCAAGAAGCGCAATTTCCGCGCTCTCTGGATCCAGCGTATCAACGCTGCCGCCCGTCAGTACGGTATCTCCTATTCCCAGTTCATGGGCAAGCTCAACGCTCAGAACATCGGTCTGAACCGCAAGGTGCTCGCCGACCTGGCCATGAACAATCCTCAGGCATTCGAGGCTATCATCAATTCTGTAAAGTAGTTTGTAAGTGAGCCGCAGGAAGAGATTTCGTACCAAGAGCAAGTTCTTGAACTGGATACTTGACTGGGTTGACGCGATACTGTTCGCAGTAGTCGTGGTGACCTTGATCAACGTGTTCTGGTTCCAGTCCTTCAAGATCCCTTCCTCATCCATGGAGAGCAGTCTATACACAGGAGACCACCTCTTTGTGAGCAAGCTGACATATGGAGCACGCCTCCCTATGACCCCTCTTACTATCCCGTTTACGCACAATGTCATAGGACGTAAAGAGTCTTATTCGACCTCCGTCCAGTGGAAGTACAAGCGTCTGCCGGGATTCAGGAAGGTCCGCAGGGGAGATTATGTAGTGTTCGGTTTCCCCGACGGTGACACAGTCCTTACCAAAGCTCCCGTTGAGGATTACTACACTCTGGTCCGTTATATGGGTCGCGATGCTGCAGTGCAGGCTTTCGGCCCCGTGCTCGTCCGTCCTATGGACAAGAAAGACCACTACGTCAAGCGTTGCGTCGCACTCCCGGGAGACACCTTGGAGGTCCGCGACGGCCTGGTGTGGGTGAACGGCGAGCAGCAGACGGTATGGCCCGGAGTTCAGCTCAGCTACAAGGTGGTCACCACCGGCAGGGAACTGAATCCCAAGACTATAGACCAGATGGGGCTGAACGTCAAGGAACTGCAGTTCTCGCCTTCACTCCCTGGTTATCCCGAGATTCCGCTTACTGCGGAGATGCTGGAAAAGGTCAAGGGGATGCAGAGCGTAGTATCCGTCGAGCCAGTGATGCAGACCGACACTTTGGACTGGAGGGAGATTTTCCCTTTCACTCCTTCGTCGAGATGGACCCGTGACTATTTCGGGCCCCTGTGGATTCCCCGAGAGGGGGCCACGGTTCCGCTGACTGAGTCAAATCTTCCTCTTTATGAGAGGATTATAAGGGACTACGAACACTCCGACGTGCAAGCGGCACTCGCAGCCGGCTCATATACATTCAAACAGAATTATTATTTTATGATGGGAGACAACAGGCACAATTCTCTCGATTCAAGATATTGGGGCTTTGTTCCTGAAGATCACATAGTCGGTAAACCTTCTGTGATATGGCTCTCCACCGATGCGGGACGGAAATTCCCCAAGAATATTAGATGGCGCAGGTTCTTTAAATTTCTGTAGTTCCCAGTTTGGAATTCCAAGAAAATAGAGCGATATTTGCAGCCCTCACCAAGAAAACAATAAAAATCAGATAGTTATGGCAAAAGTTTGTCAAGTTACAGGCCGGAAAAGAATGAAAGGCAACAACGTTGCCCATTCCAAACTCCGCACCAAGCGTGACTTCTCCCTGAATCTCAAGAACAAGAGGTTCTGGAGCGAGGAGGAGCAGAGATACATTACCCTTAAGGTATCTTGTAAGGGTATGAGGATTATTGAGAAGAACGGTTTGGAAGCTACCATCCGCGAGGCTCAGAAGAAAGGATTGATTAACCTTGTTTAATTTTTAGTGTATTATGGCAAAGAAAGCAAAAGGAAACAGGGTGCAGGTCATCCTCGAGTGTACCGAGCAGAAGGCTAGCGGCGTACCGGGCATCTCCCGCTACATCACTACCAAGAACAAGAAAAACACTCCCGAGCGTCTTGAGCGCAAGAAGTACAACCCTTACCTGAAGAAGGTTACTCTTCATCGTGAAATCAAATAATTAGAGGAGAATAAGTTATGGCAAAGAAAGCCGTTGCAACATTCGCAGCCAAGGCCGGTGCAAAGAGCATGGTCAAGTGCATCCGTATGGAGAAATCTCCCAAGACCGGTGCTTACGTTTTCACTGAGCAGCTGGTAGAAGCTGAGAAAGCTAAAGATTTCTTCGCTAACAAGAAATAATCTTAGTATAATTGATGATTGTCCGGGTGAGCATGCTGTGCTTGTCCGGACAATTTTCTTTTTACTGAGTTTATTTGTATATTTGTCAATTATGGCATTTAGTTTCTTTCAGAAGATAGGCCGCGCCATTGCAGGCCGGTCCAGAGTGGACGATGATACCCTGGACGCCATAGAGGAAGCTCTTATTGAGTCTGACATGGGCGTAGAGACCACGCTCAAGGTTATCGACAATCTTGAAGAGCGGGTTGACCGGGACAAATATCTCAGCCAGGACGAGCTGCGTAAGATGCTCCGCGAGGAGATATCCGCCCTTATCCCCGAATCGGGGCCGGCGGAACTCAATGCAAGCCCCTATATTGTGCTGGTGGTAGGAGTCAACGGGGTGGGTAAGACCACGACCATTGGCAAACTGGCCCATTACTGGAAGTCCATGGGCAAGAAGGTGCTGCTGGGCGCTGCCGACACTTTCAGGGCGGCAGCTGTTGACCAGCTTGACATCTGGGCACAGCGTGCTGGCGTAGATATCATCAAACAGCAGATGGGCTCCGACCCTGCAGCCGTGGCGTACGATACTGCCAAGGCCGCCGTAGCACGAGGTGCCGATGTGGTGCTGATTGATACCGCAGGCCGTCTGCACAACCGCGTGGACCTGATGAACGAACTCACGAAGATCCGCAACTCTGTGCGCAAGGTGGTTCCCGACGGCCCTCATGAGGTCCTTTTAGTGCTTGATGCAAGTACTGGTCAGAACGCATTTGCCCAGGCCAAGGAATTTGCCCGCGCTACCGATATCAGCGGCCTGGTGGTCACCAAGCTTGACGGCACCGCAAAGGGCGGGGTAGTAGTAGGTGTGAGCGACCGCTTCGGCATACCCGTCCGTTATATCGGCGTGGGAGAACATATTGAAGACTTAAAGCCGTTCGACAAAGAATCTTTTGTGGCGGCACTATTTAATCCAGAAGATATATGAAACTCAGTTACAGTTGGTTGAAGGACTATTTGAAGTGCGAGCTTAGTCCGGCGCAGATAGCAGATGCTATGACCTCGATAGGTATCGAGGTAGATGCAGTTGAAGAGAGTGAAGAGATACCGGGAGGCCTTGCCGGTGTGGTTGTGGCCAAGGTTCTTGAATGTGAGGCGCATCCCGACAGCGACCATCTTCATGTTACCAAAGTAGATGCAGGAAACGGAGAGCCTCTCACGGTGGTCTGCGGCGCTCCCAATGTGGCGGCCGGGCAGAAAGTTCTGTTCGCCCAGATAGGGACCGTCCTCCCCGGAGACTTCAAGATCAAGAAGTCCAAGATACGCGGGGTGGAGTCTATGGGTATGATATGCGCTGAAGATGAGCTCGGCATAGGCACTTCGCACGATGGCATCATGGTCCTTCCCGACAGCGCCGTAGTAGGGACTCCGGCCAAGGAGTACCTGCACCTCAAGACTGAGGCCGTCATCGAATATGAAATTACTGCCAACCGTGTTGATGCGGCATCCCACTGGGGCGTTGCGCGCGACCTTTATGCGTGGTGCGTGCACAACGGCATTCCATGCGAACTCGTGCCGCCCCTCAAGTCGGAAAGGCCCGGCAGCGATCCGGATTTCTCGTCTCTCCTGAAAGAATATGGCTCCGAAGGCCAGGCTGTGTCTGTTGAAGTCCTCGACAGCGACGGAGCTCCCCGCTATTCCGGCCTGACGGTACGCGGAGTTAAAGCCGGCCCGTCACCCGAATGGCTGCAGAAACGTCTGATGAGCATCGGAAGCCATCCTATCAACAATATTGTGGACGTCTCCAATTTCGTTCTCTTCGAACTTGGCCAGCCTCTTCATACTTTCGATGCCGGCAAGATCAAGGAAGGGAAAGTCATCGTCCGCAGGGCCGCGGAAGATGAGCCCATCCGCACTCTTGACGGGGTGGAGCGCAAGCTCAAGTCTTGCGATATGGTTATTGCCGACCCTGAAGGGCCCATGTGCATCGCCGGCGTTTTCGGAGGTGAATTCAGCGGCGTGAGCGACTCTACCACCGACGTGTTTATAGAGAGCGCCTATTTCGATCCTGCGTCAGTCCGCAAGACCTCCAAGCGCGAAGGGCTTCAGACCGATGCCTCGTTCCGCTTCGAGCGCGGATGCGATCCGGACATAACTCTTTATGCCCTCAAGCGTGCCGCTGAACTGATACTTGAAACCGGCGGCGGCAAGATTTGCGGGGATGTGCTGGACATTTGTGGCAAAGATATAAGCCGCAAGGTCATCGATTTGGATTTCAACAGGATACGTGCTTTCATCGGGAAGGATATCCCTACTGCGGAGATGAAGCAGATTCTGAAGGCTCTGTGTTATGACTTCACGTCTGACAATGGAGAGACTGCTACCGTTTGTCCGCCCACATATATGGTGGATGTGTACCGTGAGTGCGACGTAGTGGAGGAAATCCTTCGAGTCTATGGCTATAACAACATCGACCTTCCTCATCACATGAAGATGTCGGTGGCCCCTTCGCCCGTGCCGGATCCCGAAGCTGTCCGCAACAACATTTCCAACATGCTGTCTGCCAACGGCTTCACTGAGATCATGAACAACTCGCTCACCAAGAAGGATTACTACAGTCAGCTCACTGCTTTCCCTGCGTCGGCATGCGTGGACATTGTGAATCCTCTGAGCCAGGACTTGAACGTGATGCGTCAGACACTGATTCTGGGCGGGCTGGAAGTCGTGGCTTACAATGTCAACAGGCAGATCTATTCTGTCAAGACCTTCGAGTACGGCAACGTGTACCGCAGGCTGGAAGGCAAGGACAAGACTAAGCTGGAGGGGTATGAGGAGCACGGATGCTTCTGCCTCATGATGTCGGGCACACCCGATAAGTCTTGGAAGGCGGCTCCTGCCAAGTCGGATTATTTCCAGCTGAAGGGCTATGTTGAGCTGCTTCTTAAGCGCTATGGTGCAGATCTTTACCAGCTCTGGACAGAGGCTGCTCCGGCAGATATATTCTCCGACGGCGTATGCTATAAGCTGCCGGGCAAGGGCCAGACGCTCCTTACCATGGGTGTGGTAGCGCCTGCGCTCTGCAAGAGTTTCGGTATTAAGCAGCAGGTGGTTGCTGCCGAGATAAGCTGGCCTGTCCTCTTTGAGCTTGTGAAACGCGACAAGGTGGCTTTCAAGGAGCTGCCCAAGTTCCCGGAAGTGCGCAGGGATCTCGCACTGCTTCTCGACGAAAGCGTAAGTTATGCAGATCTGCGTGCAGCGGCCTTCAAGCAGGCCAAGAAACTGCTCCGGCAGGTGGGACTGTTCGACGTGTACCGCGGAGACAAGATTCCCGCGGGCAAGAAACAGTATGCTTTGAGCTTTGTCATCCGCGACGAAGAGAAGACCCTTACCGATCAGGATACCGAGCGTCTCATGGACCGTCTGCTCCAGACGTTCCGCAGTGATTTTGGTGCAGAACTCCGATGAAATCTTGTGTCCGTCATATCCTTGTAGCCTTTGCGGCCTTGTTCCTGCTGTGCTCCTGCGGGGACAAGGCGCGGATTATTCCGCGTGGAGTTATGTCGGACATCTATGCTGAGATGTTGCTTGCGGACCAGTGGCTGGAAGACCATCAGTCCGAGCGCTCCAGGGCCGACACAATGCTGTTCTACGACCCTATCTTCAAACGCTACGGCTATACTTTCGAGGACTATGATGCCAGCGTTCGCAAGTACCTTGAAGACCCCGAGAAGTTCTCGAAGGTGTTCCGGGATGCTTCTCTTAAGCTGAAGGACAAGAGAGATGAGTACCGCAAGATATCTGAGCATCTTAATCAGATCAAGGAATTCAATGCCGCTATCAAGGGCTATCAGCTTAAGGATTTCGACAAGGATACCTTCCTCTGGTGCAGTCCATACAAGGATTCGCTCCGGAAATTCATCGCGGATTCTCTGCTCAGGGATTCTCTGTTCAGGGATTCGCTTCTGCGGGACTCGTTGTTTAAAGATTCGCTGAGGGTAGATTCCCTTCGCCGGGATTCGTTGAAGCGGTCCCTTAGAGAGGCCCGCCTGGCACGACGCAGGACATTAACAAATATCAAAATACATTAGTTTATGGACTATCTTGATAAATACGGGTACACACCCGATGAAGAAAAAATTGCCGCCGGGATCAAGGCAATAGCCGACAACCTGGACGAGCTGTCATCTCCCGAAGTACTCAAGCAGTGCTTCTCGTTGATGGATCTCACGACCCTTCATACCAATGATACAGCGGAATCTGTCTCAAAGCTGGTAGATAAGGTCAACAGGCTTCCTGAGGCCTTCCCTGACTATCCCGCACCTGCATCTATCTGTGTCTATCCTAACTTCGCTTCGACAGTACGCAGCCGAAAGGCTGACCCCCAGGTGCATGTCACTACGGTGTCCAGCTGCTTCCCGTCCGCCCAGAGCTTCCTGGAAGTTAAGGTGCGCGAGTGCGAACTGGCTGTCAAGGAAGGAGCCGATGAGATAGATATAGTGCTTGCACTCAACGCTTTCCTGGCAGGGGAGACGGACCGTGCCTATGAAGAGATTGTCACAATGAAGAATGCTATTGACAAGGCAGCCGTGGCCGAGAATCGCGACGTGGTCCTGAAGGTCATCCTTGAGACCGGTCTCCTGGTTACGCCCGCTCAGATAGCCCGCGCTTCTTTCCTGGCCATGGAGGCCGGAGCCGACTTCATCAAGACCTCCACGGGCAAGGTTGACGTCAATGCGACACCGGTTGCCGCTTATGTTATGTGCGAAGCTATCCGCCGTTATTACGAAGTCTCGGGACGCAAAGTCGGTTTCAAGGCCGCCGGCGGCATATCTACAGCTGCTGACGCTCTGTGCTACTATTTTATCGTCTCCAGTATTCTGGGCCGCGACTGGCTCTGCAAAGAGAGGTTCCGTTTCGGCGTCAGCCGTCTGGGAAACAGCCTCATGAGCGCTATTGAGCAGAAGACCGTAACGTTCTTCTAGAAATATGCTTAAGATCCTTTTTGCCCTGTTGCTTGCTGCTGCTCCGGCATTTGAAAATGCCGTCAGCTGGCAACCCGAGGTAAAAAAGACCTCCGAGGGTTACGAATTAACTGTCACGGGCCAGATTGCGGATGGCTACTATATCCATCCTATGGCCGAGCCGTTTGTCGGCACTTCATTAACGGTGGAGGAGACGGAGTCGGTCCAGTGCCTCGGCCTTGTGTCCGAGCAGTATACTCCGTCCGATTATAAAGGAGAATCGGTAGTCACTGGGACCTATGTTCTGCGGCAGGCGCTTGAACTGTCGGGAAGTGGCAAGACAGAGGTAAAAGGTACCGTGAGATGGGGTGCCTGCACCGGCGATGAGTGCGGGCTCCCTGAGGAGTACGAATTCAGCGTCCCGGTTAAGCTTCAGGGAGCGTCAGGAGACTCAAACCTGTGGGCCCTGATACTTGAAGCGATACTCTGGGGCCTGCTGATGCTGCTCACGCCATGTGTGTTCCCCATGGTGCCCATGACTGTGTCGTTCTTCCTCAAACAATCCGACAAACCGGGTGAGGGACGCTTCAAGGCACTGATGTACGGGCTTTTCATTGTGCTGCTGTACACGGTTCCTATTTGCTTGATCATCGGCCTGACATGGGCATTCGGAGGCTCGGCAGTCACTGCGGACATCTTTAACTGGCTGTCCACGCACTGGCTCCCTAATATCCTCTTCTTCATAATCTTCATGGTGTTTGCCGCCTCTTTCTTCGGCGCTTTCGAGATAGTGCTGCCGTCGAAATGGGTGAACAAGGCCGATAAGGGCAGCGACAGGGGGGGACTGCTCGGAGTTTTCTTCCTGGCACTTACGCTTGTGCTCGTGAGTTTCAGCTGTACCGGCCCTATTGTCGGTACGGTCCTTATCAAGAGCACCAGCGGGGAATTCTGGGCACCCATGGTCACCATGCTTGCTTTCAGCATTGCCTTCGCCATACCTTTCGTGCTTTTTGCCTTCTTCCCCTCTGTGCTGAAGAAGCTTCCCAAGAGCGGCGGGTGGCTCAACAGCGTGAAAGTGGTCCTGGGCTTCATAGAGCTTGCACTCGGGCTCAAATTCCTCAGCACTGCCGATCAGACATATCATTGGCATTTGCTCGACCGGGAGATTTATCTCGCCATCTGGATAGTGTGCTTCACTTTGCTGGGACTTTACCTGCTTGGCAAGATACGCTTTAAGTATGACTCGCCTGTAGAGCATCTGTCCATTGGCCGTCTGGCATTGGTTATCATTGACTTCACCTTCGTGCTTTATATGCTTCCCGGTCTGTGGGGCGCTCCTCTCAAGGCGCTCAGCGGATATCTTCCGCCCATGGAGACTCAGGATTTTGTGCTTGGACAGAATGTGGTGCAAGCGCCTCCTGTGCTTCAAGAGGCCGAAGAGTATGGATCGGAGGTGTCGCTTGCTCACGGGCTCAAAGGCTATTCCAAACTGGAGGACGGAATAGCCGCTGCAGCCTCCCAGGGCAAAAAGGTCTTTGTGGATATCACAGGTCACGGCTGTGTAAACTGCAGGGAGATGGAAGCCAGGGTGTGGAGTGATCCGAGGATACTTCAGGTGTTGCAGAATGATTACGTGATTGTCTCCCTTTACGTCGATGACAAGACCAAACTCCCGGAGAGTGAATGGGTTACCAACGCATCCGGTAAGGTGCTGAAGGATGTCGGCCGGGTGAATTCAAATCTGGTGATGGAGCGTTTCGGTGTCAATTCACAGCCCAATTATTTTATCCTCGATGCTGAGGGCTCTGTGCTGAAGGGTCCCAGGGGATACAATCTTGACAGGGACGATTTTCTGAGTTTTCTTGAATAACCGAAGTATATGTACAAGTACAAAGAAGTATCACCGGACAAATACGTCCTTAGTCTGGACAATCATTCAGAGATAGTTGAGGCAGTATCTGCTTTCTGCAAAGAAAAGGATATCTTTGCCGGCAGCATCCTGGGGCTTGGAGCCATCAACGAAGCTACCTTCCGTTTCCTCGATCCGGCCACTAAGCAGTATGTGGACAAGACTTTCAGCGAGCAGATGGAGATAACCAACCTTACAGGCAATATTTCACAGCGGCCTGAAGATCCGTTTGTCCCTTATCTTCACATACATATCACTGCCAGCCGCAGAGACTATACTTGTGTGGGAGGGCACCTGCTCAGCGCCAGGATCAACGGAGCTTGCGAGTTGATAGTGGAAAACTACAACGACGCAGTTTTGGAGCGGTACTTCGATCCCGAAACGGGCTTGAATCTTTATAAATTATAACCACATATTATGACATTCACAATGATCATTGAGCTGCTCATAGTGCTGGCGGCTCTGTATGTCGGCTCCCGGTACGGAAGCCTTGCTCTGGGCGCTATATCCGGAATCGGCCTGGCTATCTTGGTGTTCGGCTTTGGCCTGACCCCAGGAACGCCTCCGACCGATGTGATATATATCATCATTGCTGCCGTCACTTGTGCAGGTACCCTCCAGGCCTCCGGCGGTATGGACTGGATGATACAGATTGCCGAGAAGCTTCTTAGGAAGCATCCCGAGCATATTACCTTCCTGGGCCCTCTCGTGACCTTCTTCCTGACAGTTCTGGTAGGTACCGGACATGTTGTATATACCATCATGCCCATTATCTGCGATATCGCCCTCAAGAAGGACATACGTCCCGAGCGCCCCTGCGGCGTGGCATCCGTAGCCTCGCAGGTCGGTATAACCTGTTCGCCTATTGCGGCAGCGGTCGTGGCTTTCGTGACTATTTCCAATGCCAACGGTTATATGGTGTCCATACCCCAGGTGCTTATGGTTACCATACCGGCATGCGTCCTGGGCCTCATGTGTGCCTCCCTTGCTTCTTATAAGAGGGGCAAGGATCTGGATAAGGACCCTGAATTCATCAAACGTAAGTCCGATCCGGAGCAGTATGCTTACATGTATGGCAGTACCGCCACGACACTCGACAAGGTCATTACTCCCCAGGCCAGGGCATCGGTGTTTGTATTCCTTGGCTCCCTGCTTGTAATTGTGGCTTTCGCCTTCCTGCAGATGTTCCATGTGGCTGACGGACGCACCGTTGCACAGGCTGTCAATCTGCCCAAGATGAATATATGTATCCAGATCATCATGCTTATGGCGGCCGCCTGCAACATTATGTTCTGCAAGGCTTCTCCCAAGAAGGCAGTGGCCGGCGCCGTGTGGCAGTCCGGCATGGTGGCCGTGGTGGCAATATATGGTATAGCCTGGCTTGCCGATACATATTTCGGCAATTATATGGACGAGATGAAGCAGATGCTTACCGGTATTGTTACCAGCTATCCCTGGAGCATCGCTTTTGTGTTCTTCCTGGTATCTGTCCTGATTAATTCACAGGGCGCCGTGGTGGTGGCCATGCTGCCTCTGGCATATGAACTTGGCATTGCAGGTCCTGTGCTCCTGGGCGTGCTGCCGAGTGTGTACGGGTATTTCTTCATTCCTAACTATCCTTCCGATATCGCTACGGTCAACTTCGACCGCTCCGGAACCACTGTTATAGGTAAATACCTGCTCAACCACAGCTTCATGATGCCGGGGCTGATAAGTGTCATTGTGTCCACAGTCGTAGGCTATCTGATTACAAATGTGTTCTTCGCTGGCTACTTTGCCAGTTTTGTACAGTAGAATACACGCCTGATGTTGTTTCAGGGGGCTGGCAGAAAGTTCTGCCGGCCCCTTTTTGCAAATAAGCGTTGCGACACTTTTATAAACGGGTAATTCCGTTCATCTTTGCATCGAAAACATAAACGGAGAATTATGAAAAGACTCATCATTTGCTTGGCCCTGGCGGCCGCGGCAGCAGCCTGCACCAAGAATGCTTTGCTGCCTTGGAATGGAAAGAGCCAGGAAGAGGAAGACCTCGCCCACGATATGATTGTTCTCGGCGAGCAGCTCCCGGATCCATATTCAGTAACTAATATGTCAAAGGCTCTGCAGTCGATAGTTCCGGCCGGGGCAGGCAGAACAACTCTTGACCCCACCGACTACTATGTACGTTTCCTGCCGAAAGACGAACAGCAGCTCCAAGCCCTTGTGGAAAGGGGACTTGAGCTCATCGACCATCCGCTGGACTATAGGATTGTCAAAGACGGTGACTGGTATCACGACCCGTCGTTGCCGGAAGGGGATATAACATGGCAGTATGCGGTAGTGCCCGTCGATTTCAGTTTCCCCAAGGGGATAAGGTACGAGAGACTTGACGACTGCTTTATAGCGGAACACAATCCTGCTACCAAGTCGGACGGCATAGACTGGGAGGCAGTAGAGAGGGAAGCCTTCAGGCTGACTGGCAATGACGATATGCTGCTTACCAAGGCAGATGCGGAAGGAGGGACGCACAAACCCGAAGGGCGTATAGCGATAATGGACCCCGGTTTCGATGAGGAACCTGTGGGCGTGAAAGGAGTCAAGGTGTGCTGCAATGCATTCGTCAAGTTCAGTACCTGCTTCACAGATGAAGAAGGATACTACAAGATGGGACGCTCGTTCTCTTCAAACGTTCGTTACCGCTTGGTATTCCAGAATGTCAAGGGATTCTGCCAAGGCATTAACCTTATCATCGTGCCTGCTTCTACCTCAGCCCTTGGAAAGAGTGAGTCCACTGGTCTTAGCATAGTAGTGGACAATGAATCTGAGCGTAAGCTGCTCACGCGCTGTGCTGTCAATAATGCCGGCTATGACTATCTGGAATCAGTCAGAGACTATCCGGATGCACTCCCGACCCCGCCCAAGGACTTGAGAATCTGGAACTTGCAGATGTGGAACGGGGAACTGCCACTTATGCTTCATCAAGGCGTACTGATTGATACGTATGAACCGTTGAAATCGGTCCTGGGAGAGTACACGCACCTAGTCAAGATATTCCCTCCGGATGTGGTCATAGGTTGCAAAGGTGCTGAAACTTACGCAGATATATATGCTCTGGCCCTGCATGCTTTTGCTCATGGCGGACATTTCTCGCTGAGCGGAAAAGACTGGTGGTCTAATTATTCTGAATATGCCGTCAAGTCGCTTGTATCTTCGGCGTTCCATAACATCTATGGGGCCAGGGACGATGACGGATGCTCTTACTGCGAAGTGGCTGAGAACTACGCGTTTTACTGCCAGAGCGCACTCTACAAGCGGCATTACAAGGAATCATCTGCCATTTTCGGCACGTCTTACTGGTTCTCGCCGCAGCTGCTTATGTTCCTCGATGAAAGAGGTCTCGGACTTGATAAACTGCCTCCATTGTTTACGCCGGAGGTTATTGACATGACTGTGCTTCACGATAAGCTGCTGAGTTATTACCCGTCCTTCAAGGGCGTTATCAATGAGGCATTTACACGATATGGGAATGAATAAATATACTATGAAAAACTTTATGTCGGCGGCCGCAGGGCTCTTCCTGTGGGTGATGGTCGGTGCACAGAATTATTCGGTAACAACCAATGTGCTTGACTATTTGGATTATGGGACGTTGAATTTGGAAGCGTCCTGCGGTATTGCCCGGCGTTGGACACTCCTGGCGGGGGTGAAGTACAATCCTTTCTACTGGCAGAGAGGCGACTCCCAGGTTGCCGACCGCCAGCGCAGCGTAGAAGCAGGGGCCCGTTTCTGGCCTTGGCATATCTACTCAGGCTGGTGGCTTGGGGGAAAGCTGAAGTGGCAGGAGTACAATTACGGAGGATTTACTTCACCCCAGGCCTCCGAGGGTGACCGCTACGGCGGGGGTGTTTCTGCCGGTTACACTTTTATGTTGAACACTCACCTGAACCTTGATATCGGATTGGGACTATGGGGAGGTTACGATAAGTTTACTGCCTACGAATGTCTGCACTGCGGCAGAATAAATGGTGGCGGAGAAAAATTTTTCGTTCTTCCTAACGATATTCTTCTCACAATTTCGTACATTTTCTGAAAAAGTTGTATATTTGTAGTCCAATCCGAGCGCGGGTGGCGAAATGGTAGACGCGCTAGTTTCAGGAGCTAGTGGGGTAAAACCTGTGTGAGTTCGAGTCTCATCTCGCGCACAAAGAGGCAAGTTCATTTGGACTTGTCTCTTTTGTGTTCAGGCGGGGGCGACATTTCGCAGGATGAACATTGATATGTGAGGTCACTGACCTCAAAGGTGCATTCAGCAGCACCGGTGCGTACGAAACGGCAGCGAAACGCTCGCACCGGCCCATCTAGCAGCACCGATGCGAGCACCACACCCTTGCCATCTCCCTCCTTCCTTGTCCGCGAAGACAAAAAATCGGCAGCTTTTTAGTCTTCGCCGCTGCCTGCCGCCATCTTTTCCCCCGTTTCTTGCCAGCGAGGACAAAAAATCGGCAGCTTTTTAGTCTTCAGAGAAGTCGAGTAGGATATGGTCTGAAAGGCCGTTTCACGTCAGTCATTGAGCAGTAGGCTTTTGCAGATTTCGGGTGCTCCAAACAGAGCACCAGAAATACGTATAGTGCTGATTTTTAAATTGCTACGGGAAACGCTGTGTGTCCCGTCCTCGCCAGGGACTCGAAACAAGGACAGACGGTCAAAAAGCCTCATAGCATCCTCGCCAGGAACCGGATTTGAGGACGGCTCCAGACCACCACTGCCCTCAAAGGTGCATTCAAGAGCACCGGCCCATCCAGCAGCACCGGAGCGAGCACCCCCAGGCGGTTCTAACTCTGCCTTAATTGGAATGAGTTCGCTATGTGGATAAGCCCCAAATTCGGGGTATATTTAATCCGAGAGTTCCAGCGGCTGAACCAAATTGCAATTCAACAGATGGCTATTTGGACAATGCTGAAGATGCCCGAACTTTTCAACCATAGACACAGCCTCACCAAATTCCCAAGCTTGAGTGGAAAGGTCACGGTTGTATCGGCTTCGGCATTCTTCCGGCAATCATCTTCAGCCGGTGTCGGGAAGCGGTTTCTGATAGGTGTGTTTTCTTTCTATATATGATGGATTGAGACGGTTTTGGGGCGGCGTAATTTGGAGTAAGGAGAAAAAGTTGTAAATTTGAAGGATATAGCAAGTTTATACAAGATTATGGCATTTGAGCAAGTCTTTAAGAATATAGACAATGCTCTGCGTACCGATGAAGGATGCAGCAGCGAACTTGATTATGTTGAACAGTCCTCGTGGATTCTCTTCCTAAAATACCTAGATGACCTGGACAAAGAGAACCAGGTAGCGTCCCTCCTGGGTGGTGGGACCTATTCTCCAATCCTGGATGAAGAATACCGGTGGAATACCTGGGCAATGCCGAGAACCAAAGCCGGAGAGTACGACATCCACAATGCAATGGTAGGAGATGACCTCATAGAGTTCGTCAATGGCAAGCTCTTCCCGTATTTGAAGAACCTGGGACAAGGAGAAACGGATAACACTTCAATCAAGGTCAAAATCGGTCTCATTTTTGCCGAACTCCGCAACAAGCTGGTCTCCGGTTATTGCCTTCGGGACATCATTGAGCAGATAGATGGCTTGAAGTTCCAGACCAGCGAGCAGAAGCACGAAATGACCTATCTTTATGAGAGCCGGTTGAACAAGATGGGCAATGCCGGTCGCAATGGGGGTGAGTATTATACGCCCCGTCCGCTCATCCGCTCCATCGTCAAGGTCGTAAATCCCCAGATAGGTGAGAGCGTGTATGATGGTGCTTGCGGTTCCGCCGGGTTCCTCTGCGAAGCGTACAACTATATGCACGCGTTGGTCCATACGACCGCCGATGAGGAGAAACTGCAAAAGACCACCTTCTACGGCAAGGAAAAGAAGGCGCTCCCGTATCTTATCGCAATGATGAATATGATACTCCACGGGGTCCAGTCGCCGAATATCATCAAGACCAATACACTGGGTGAGAACCTTGCCGATGTCCAGGTCAAGGACCAGTTTGACAATATTCTGGCAAATCCGCCGTTTGGAGGCAGCGAGCGTAAGGAGGTTCAGCAGAACTTCCCCATCAAGACCGGAGAAACGGCATACCTCTTCCTGGAACACTTCATCAAGTACCTCAAAGCAGGTGGCTCCGCCGGTATCGTAATCAAGAACACCTTCCTGTCCAACACCGACAACGCCTCCATTGAACTGCGTAAGAAACTCCTGGAAGAATGCAACCTCCACACGATACTTGACCTTCCTTCCGGAGT
>JAGBNC010000026.1 GCA_017634595.1 Bacteroidales bacterium | reverse complement strand
TTGCTGAACCTGTACCCATAGCTGGCATAGGCCGCAAAAATGTGCTGCTTGTAGTCCAGGTCGTTTACGTTGGAATTGTCAATGAACCACTCATTCTTGGCGTAGTCCCATAACTCATCCTTGGAATCGGCCACGTGGCTTCGCAGCGTGTATTTGCCTCCTGCCTCAATCTGGTGCTTCTTCAGCAGAGTCGCGAAATAGTCAATCTGGCCGATCTGCTGGATGGTATGTTCCGTATTGAATGAGTGCCGGTGATAGTCCGGATGGTTCAAAACGGGGTTTACAATAATGTGGTTGTCCGTGCTGTTCGGATTCCCATCGATAGAATAGCTAAAGGTTAGGATACCACCGTCGTTCCGAAATGTCTTCTGGTAAGCCAGTTCGCCGGAGAAGGTGTTATATCGGTTCGTTCTGGCTGTCGGTTCCAGCATTTCGATGGTCTTAATATAGTCTGTATTCCAGAAGGTTTCTGTGATGTCGTAATTACTCTGAATATTCTGGAAGTTCGACCAGCCGGAGAGCGTTATAAGATTCAGAGAGTCCGGCTCATAACTGGCTTCCAGGGATAATGAACCGATGCGGTAGATGTTATCGCTGTCAAACGCCAACTTTTGATAGTGGTTTGTCTCGCTGGTATAATTTTCTATTTCGGTTACACCATGAGCTGTTGGATTCGGGAAATACATCCCGCTGGCATTCGCACTGAAGGTGAATTTGCCCAGCTGGGCATTCAGATAGCCGTTCCCGCTTACAGTGCCGAGGGTGCTTGCATTGGCTCCCAACGAGCCGCTGTAGCCCGATTTCAGGCGCCTGGCCATCACGATATTGATGATGCCGCCGATGCCTTCCGCATCGTATTTTACCGGCGGATTGGTGATGACTTGTATTTCCTTTATGGACGACGCAGGAATGGTCTTGATGAGTTGGTTGAAGTTCCGGGCAAGCATCCCGGTGGACCGGCCGTTCACAAGCACCGTGAAATCCGTGCTGCCATTCAGCAGCACCTCCTCGTCACCATTGATGCTGAGCATAGGAACGGTGCGGAGAATGTCAATGAGGTTGCTTCCTTCTGCCTTGGGATCAGCCTGGACATTATACGTCAGCTTATCTGCATCAGCCGTCACAAGATCACGCCGGATAGTAACAGCTGCCGCCTTCAATGTGTCCCTTCTTTCAGAATAGAATCCCGTTGTGTCCACCTGCTGGGCACCAGCAATCGCCGCCTGCAACACGGCAGTAAGGATAAATAAAAATTTCTTCATTGCTTGATTGCACATTTTTCAGCGCAAACTTACAATGAAGGAGCAAAAGGCTTGTCAGGAACTCCCTGACATTTGTCTGACAATTGTCTGTCAGCGTTTTTTCAGGCGATACCCGAAGCCACGGCGGGTCTCAATTTCATAACCACTGCCTTCCAGGGAGGCCTTTAAATGCCGAATGAGCGAGTACATGGCATCGTCCGTCATCGGCTTTCCGGGCCAGATGGTACGGCAGATTTCTTCCTTGGAAAGTTCGCCTTCGGGAGCCGCTTCGAACAGGTCAAGGAGTTGCCGCTGCATG
The DNA here is from genome assembly GCA_017634595.1 of Bacteroidales bacterium. GTDB lineage: Bacteria > Bacteroidota > Bacteroidia > Bacteroidales > UBA932 > Cryptobacteroides. The sequence goes on along the minus strand of JAGBNC010000026.1, from coordinate 4,767 downwards.
GGGGTAAGTTGTAGCGCCGGCATCATCAGCTTTCTCCGGGTAAGCATCGCGGAGCCGATGAGCCATAATACGGCCATCAGGCTGAATGCGGCGGGAAGCCGCTTGTCGGCAAGACCGAAAACCGAAGCCATGGAAACATCGGCATACCCGCGGATGGTGGCATCCTCCAAATGCATAATGTCGCTGCAGATCCCTTTAGGCTTGTCTCCGGGAAGACAATAGGCGATATAGGTGCTGTCCTTGAGGACAGGCAGGGTGAGCTTGTCGCGCATCAGGGCGACGGTGTCAGGTGTGATGATTTCGTCCTGCTAACTTACCAGCGTGGACGACAGCGCCTGGTTCAAATCGCTGACAATAATGTGCCGAGCATTTTTATAGCTTCGCTCGCCAGAAAATATCGCGGCGAGGAAAAGCAGGATTACGATGATGGATGATAAATGATGCTTCATTTATACCTAATTTCTACAAAGTTAACCTAAAATACTGATTTAGGTATGACTAATCTTCGAGTACCGTCCACTCGACATGACGGGTGCCGCCGGTGGACCGCACACGGTGAGTCATTGTCGCTAGGAGTTCATAGAGCTTCGTGCGTCCAATTCCCAATTCATGGGCAAGGGCTGTTTTGGAGATGGTAGAATTAACCCGAACGATCTCTATGAGCCTGTCCTCTATTGATTTGTTCGGATTTGTTCGCTCATTTGTTCGCGAGCCAGACAAATCGGTCTTGGAAACCTCTGAATTTGTTCTGATTTGTTCGGAAAGGGGATCTGCAGACCTCACAATAACCTTGAAAGAAGAAGGCTCCGAGAGGATGTATTCCGCAGGCGGATTCCCGTTTTCTTTGAGTTCATCGGCTACAAGTCCGATGCCCATTCCGAAGCGGTTCACAAAGCCCAGAGCCCTCATCACGCCGGAAATGAGCGGGTTGCGATAGTCGGTTTCCATGGGGAAATTCTCCGGGCGGGCCTTGCCGTAGAGGTTGCCGGTGTTGTCGAACTCAAGACGGTCGGCGTACTCGTAAACGTGTGCGGGAGAATTGCTCCCGTTGTAGGCTCGATGCTGGCAGATGTTCATGAGGAGTTCTCGGGTAGCCTTGTAGGGATAGCCAATGAAAGTCTTGTCCCGAAGGGCGGTGACCAGCTGCGGACGCTTGCGCTGCAACGCGTATTCAGAGAAGTTGTCGAGGTTTTTTAATTCGGTGAGAAGGTTCCCCTTGAAAAGGTGCTCGTTTAGAACTTTGGTGCCTTTTGTCAGACCCTCAAACTGTACGTACTGGATACTGGCGCTGGGAATGAAACGCGTTGGATTCTTGCCGATGAGCAGGATTCCGGCATTGGTGGGACAATTGTACGGGATGTAGAACAATCCGAGGGAGGCCAGTTGGACTTCAATGGGGCGCTTGTCTTTCTTGATTTCTTTCTCATCGACCATGGCCGGAAGGAGGGTGCTATGGAAGAGGTCCAGATCAAGGTCTTCGATAGTGGCATTCAGGCAGGGCTCGGATTCGAAGCCCGGGGTATTGAATTCCCGGCGTTCCATGAGGATGCGCTCTTCTTCCTCGTTGGCGATGGCTTTACGTGCTCCGATGCGAATCCAGATGCGGCCGCGGAAGCGTACAGGAGGGAGTTTGGAGGGCTGCACTTCTACGACGGCGATGTCTCCTTTCGGAAGGGTGACTTTGTACACTTGCATCACCGGCTGCGGAAGGATGTTGCCTTCACTGCGCATACCGGCAAGATTCTTCTGGAGTTCATCCGTAAAGAAGAGACCGGAAGGTTTTCCATCGTTATCGGCACCGATGAACAGATAGCCGGGTTTGCCGGTGTTCATGATGTCATTGGCAAAGGCACAGATGGCTTGGCCGAACTTTTCCGTGGCATTGATGGAGACGGTGCGCTCGGTGCGTTCGTTCTCAGTATCCTTAAGGAGCGGGAGTATGGTTGTCTCGTCGAGCATATCGATTCTTTTCTTCTGCGAAGTTAACGATTTTGCCGGAATATCGGCGGCTATTTTGCATCGGATGCTCTTTCCATTAGGCTGATTGCATCGCGCATTGTCGAACAACCAATGGAAAAACGGCCGGAAGCGGTTAAAACTTTCGCAGAAAAAACGTGAAAACGGCACTGCCAGGTGTTTACCCTCCAAGAACGGCAAAGGTGAAATGTTTACACGGATTTTTACGAGTTTTATTTTGCATCGAAGGCAAAATTCAATGCCCCCCGAAAGGAGATGAACAGGGAGCCAATAAAAAGAAAAAATGAAGGGCAGAGAAATGAAGTTCAGTCCAGTCCAATGTAGTATATATACAGGACTAAACCGACCTCTATTTTCAAAGGCATTTTAACATGGCTGTTTCTTCTTTTATATCGGCTGGACAAATCTTGACTTACTTGGAAAGGTTCTAATTTAGAAGGCTAAAAAAACGGGAAAGGTGTTTACCGGCTTTTTTCAGTAAGATACCACTCTGGTAGAAGTTAAAATTACGAGTTGAAAACGTCTTTCAGAACCGAGTTGACGCCGTATGGAAAAACTAGTACTTCCGGGTTGGCACACGATTTGGCACACGTGTGCCAGCGTGTGCCAAGAAAAAGTAGGGACCGACGCCCAGAACAGCAGCCGGGACGGAATAGAACGCCCAGCAGACAGGACTTAGATAGCCGATAAAGCAGCTGGCGAAAACAGCAATTAGGTAACAGACACCCATTCCAAGGGCAGTGTACCATTTTAGGGATTGATTCTTATCCGTGTGTGAAGTTTTGTTTAAGTATCGCAAAGTTCGCAAATGGAATAAGCCCTGTCAATCCCTAAATGTAGCGATTTGGAGCCCTACAGGTAACAGCGTTGAGTGTAGAATTACATGGGGTAAACGGCATCTCGGAGGTTCTGAGAATAGTTCTAGAGTAGAAGTGTAAAAAGCTCAAACTAAATTCTCTCCAAACCCAATCAGGAAGCCTGAAAATAGGTCTTTTCTCCCTTTTACCCAAGTAATTAATGCATAATCGAGGAAGACTCTTCGAAATAGGGACAGATTCTGTCACAATTGTGACAAAAAGAGCGTAACTCATTGATAATCATACTCCATTAAACCCTCCGACAGCCCTTGGAGGGGGGGCATTGCTAGTTTTATTTCACTTTGTCGTCGCTGTCGTGCAGCAGCTCGGCAAAGAGCGGCAACCGCAGTTCATAGGTCCCGGATGGGATCTGAGGAGCGTGGATGAATGGCATTCATGGAGCTAGTTTTACCTCCTTGAATGCTTTCCGGTAGGATTCTCCTATGGAAAGGACAGTGCCGTCGGTCAGGGTAACCGAAGAACGGCCGCTCTGACGGATCTTTTGCAGATTGATCACAAAGGACTTATGGATACGGAAGAAGCGGTCCGGGTCGGCGTTCAGTATGCTTTTGAAATTTCCCAGGACAATCAGTGGCTCCTCTCCTGCGATAAACACCCGTAAGTATGCCCCCATGCTTTCCACATAGAGGATATCCGCGGATGAAACTCTTCTTTTCTGGTGCCCCACCTGGAAAAAGATGACCTTTCCCTCTGCGGGAACGCCCTCGGCCCGGGCTTTAAGATCCAGCATATTCCGTACCCTGTCCACCGCTTCCTTGAATTCATTAAAGCCGAAAGGTTTCACCAGGTAATCTACGGCATTCACCCGGAACCCCTCAACAGCGTATTCGGAGTAGGCTGTGGTAAAAACGATCAGCGGCGGATTCTCAAGGCCCTGCACGAATTCCATTCCAGTAATGTCCGGCATATTGATATCCAGGAAAAGGACATCGGCTTCACCAAGAAAAGGCCTTGCCGCATCGGCACTGGAGCATGACGCCGTCAATTGCATATCGGGTATACGACTGACATATACTTCCAGCAGCTTGAGTGCCAAGGGCTCGTCGTCTATGAGGATGGCGCGGATCATGCCTGAGGAATGTCAATTTTGTCGGGAAGGACCAGTTCCACCACATAATGGTCACCAGACGGATTCGCCTGCAGCCTATACTGCCCCCCGTAAAGCAAGGAAAGCCTTTTCCTGGCATTCTCCAAGCCGATTCCCAACCCTTTTGCCTGCGACTCGCCATGAAGCGTATTCTCACAGCGGAAGATAATCTTGCCTTCGGAATGCTCAATCTGCAGGCGGACAGATGAGGGCTGTTTGTAACTGATTCCATGCTTGAAGGCATTCTCCACGAAGGTCGCCAGGATCAGCGGCTGAATGACGGCATCCCCCGCATGGGCAGGCAGGCGGGTCTCCACAGCGATGTCATCCGGATAGCGCAAACGCATCAGGGATACCAGGTAGTCAAGGAAACAGAGTTCGTCTGAAAGCGGAATCACCAGAGCATCCCCATAACGCAGGATCATCTGCATCATCTTGGAAAACACACCGAGGCTTTCCGAAGCCTTGTCCGGGTCGATCAGGATAAGTGCCTGAATGTTGTTGAGGGTATTCAGGAAGAAATGCGGATTGATCTGGTAGCGAAGCGCTTCGAGTTGCAACTTCAAGTTGTCGATTTCCATGAGTCTGCGCTCTTGTTCCTTTTTCTCGCGATCCACGATGGCGTCCCCTCCGATATTGGCCAGAATAGCAAGGATTCCAAAACCGAATTTAAGCGAACCCGGCCTGGCCGGTTGGTGAGAAGGCGGATTATAATCCATCGGGCTCACCAAATCGGGCACCCCCGGAGGATAATTGCCGATGGTAAAACAATAAAAACCGAACAACAGGACTAAAATGATAAGTGCAAATGCATAAAGAATCCGG
>JAGBNC010000025.1 GCA_017634595.1 Bacteroidales bacterium | reverse complement strand
GCTTTACCGACACGGAAGCATCGTACACCATCCTGAGGCCGTCACGCCTGCACTCGTAGTGCAGCAGGTCCTCTTCGAAATACAGGAATGTATCCGGGTTGAAGCATTGCGGACGGACAGAGATGTAGTGTTCCGAGAAAACAAGGCATGCCCCATGCAGCACGACTCCTTCCATCCTGGGAACAATGTGCGCCGGCACAGGCGTGGCCTTTGGGCGTATGAGTGATGGAAAGAGACTGCATTTGATGTCCCATTTGAACCGCTTCCACTTAAAGTGACGCAGTGCATCTGAGTACTTGGCTTCCAGGGCTTCAAATTCAGCGGGGGAGTAGCCGCGCAGATGCCGGTCATCGTCGCGCTTGGCGGGATTCTGATGCTTTCCGCTGGCCGGATTGATTATATCGGGCCCGAGTACATCGAATCCTGTGTCCGAGTGAACCGCACCGACTTTGGCCATGAACTCGGGATCATCGATAAGTACATCATTGTTGATGACGGTGATGAACGAGCAGGGGAAATGCTCCCTCAGATAGCTGTAGCCGGCGTTGTTGCCCCTGGCAAAACCGAGGTTGGAAGTGTTGCGGATCACGGTCACGCGCCCGTCTGCAGCGTAGCGCCGCTCCAGCTTGGCGCCGCTCCCGTCGGGGGAGGCGTTGTCCACAAGAGCGATATGAATTGAATCACCGGGAAAAGACCGGAGGAGGGTGTCCATACAGCGGCAGGTCATGTCGTACGCCAGATAATGCAGCACGACGAAACCGGAAACATTCTGTTGCCCTTTCTCCATTCTCACAAAGATAAGACTTTTTTATTATATTTGTACCGATGAAGACACAGGTGCTATATGTTCTGGTGAGCGACTCTTCGGACTACTATGCCGAACAGGCTTATGTGTCTATGCTGTCGTTGAGGCGTAATTCTCCGTCAAGTTCCATTATCGTTCTTGTTGATACCACCACTGACAAGGCCATGCCCGGCAGAGCTGCGGTGGGACGAAAAATAATGGCACTTGCCGATAGGTGGGTGGTGGCGGATATCGATCCGTCTCTGCCGAAGGTCTTGCGTTCCCGCCTTCTTAAAACCGGCATGCGCTCCTATGTAAGCGGGGATTTCCTGTTCATTGACTCTGATACTGTGGTCTGCGGCCCTCTGGATGAAATGGATGACTGCAGTTCAGACTTGGCCATGTGCCCCGACCATCACTGCCGTCTGGATGACAATCCGGTGCGCAAGGACCTTGTAACACGCTGCCGGAGTATAGGTGCCGACATTTCCGGACAGGAGTATTACTTCAACAGCGGGGTGATTTTTGCACGCGATGTGCCTCAGGTACACAGTTTCTTCAAATCCTGGCAGGAGAATTACCGTCAGTCCTATGCCGGGGGGCTTAAGACAGATCAGCAGCCTCTTGCCAAGACGATTTTGAACTCGGGCTTCTCTCCGGCCGTGCTGGAGGGCAAGTGGAACTGCCAGTTGCCTTATGGCGTGCGCTATCTGCGTGATGCTGTGATATTGCATTATTTCGCAGGGTCTTTTACCATAGGCGACAGCGCTCTGTATGTCTTGTGCGACAAGGCGTTGCTCGATGAAATACGCCGTACCGGCGAACTGCCGCAGGCGGCTCAGGATGTGCTGGAGGACCATTTCAAAGGTATATCGCAGATATCCTTCCTTAGCCCTGAGAGAGATATGTTGTTCTGGACTACAAGACGTTACCGTGACCTCAAGCGCAGTTATGTCCCGGGCAAGTTTTCATGGCTGGAGTTTGTGCTGAAGGTTCGTGCACGCCTGCCTTTCAGAAAGAAGTAAGCGCATGCCGGCAGTAAGCATCATAGTTCCCGTTTATAAGTCGGAACCATATATTGAAGAGTGTGCAAGGTCGTTGTTCTCGCAGACTCTTGACGATTTGGAATTCATCTTTATCGATGATTGCTCTCCGGACCGTTCCATGGCGCTGATGCAGCAGGTCCTTGAGAGTTTCCCTGGGCGCCGCGCTCAGGTGCGTTGTCTGCGCATGGACGTCAACAGCGGGCAGGCTGCAGTCCGCATGCGGGGAATCGGGGAGGCGTCCGGTGATTACCTGGCGTTCTTCGACAGTGACGATACAGTCCCGCCTGAAGCGTGCAAAATGCTTTACGATTGCGCCAGAAGGGGTAGCCACGACATGGTTACCTGCGATTTTATGCAGGAGGACTCCGGAGGACATTGGCTGCGTAAGTGCGGTCGCCTGCCTTCCGGGAGCGAGCTCGATGCACTGTTGTATGCCGCCGCTCCATGGAATCTGGCGTGCCGCCTGATCCGGCGCTCCGTGCTCTGTGATGGGGTGGAAGCTCCGGCAGGGAATATGGGCGAGGATATGGTGATTACTATTCAGGCCGTCATGAAATCAGGAAGCATCGGGCATGTGGACGCGGCTTTATACTACTATCACTACAGAAGCTCATCTACGAGCAGGGAGCCAGGCGCTGAAGCAGCCCTCTCCCGCACTCGGGCACTTCAGGCAAATGTGTCGTTGCTTGTCAACAAGCTATGCTCCGATGGCCGCTACAGTGAAGATTCTCCTCAGATCGTGGCCTTCAAGTACTATTCGCGGCACTGCCTCGAGCCTTTCGTGGGCGATGCCGGGTGCTACCGGCGCTGGAAAGCGGTGTTCCCCGAAGTGGATAAGCGCCTTCTGTGGACTCCTGGAGTGAAGGCAGAGACCAAGTTCTGGTTCTGTATGATACATTTACGTCTTTATGCTCCTTTGAAACGTATTACCTCATTGTTCAGATGACAGATAAAGCATTGTTGGATAAAGAATTGAGCGCACAGGTGCTCACGGTGGGGGAGTACTTCAAGGACGGCTCCCACGGAGGTATCGCTTCTGTCCTCCGCAGTTACTCCGATTGTTTCGGGGAGTTTAAGTTTATCCCTTCATCGCGAAAGCTGACACTGTCCGACAAACTCCGGTACGACCTGGGCTCGTTGTTCCGCCTTGGGTGGAAACTGCTATGTGACAGACAAATACGTATCGTACATATTCATACTGCTGCCGGCGGCTCTTTTACCAAACATATGTACTATGCCCGCCTGGCACGCATCATGGGGCGCAAGGTGGTGCTCCATTGCCATGCTTCCAGTTTCAAAGACTGGTATTCAGCCCTTCCTGAGCGCAAGGCAGGTAAAGTGCTGTCGTTCATAAATTCTCTCGACTGTCTGGTGGTGCTGTCAGCGTCGTGGAAAGAGTATTTCCTGTCGATTGGCGTATCTCATGACGTCCCTGTGGTGCTGAACAATATTACGCCCTATCCCGCCCTAGCCGGTACCAAAGATAATGGAGACCGGCTCAAGTTGCTGTTCCTTGGCGAGATAGGCCAGCGAAAAGGAGTCTTTGACCTGCTTGAAGCCATGAGCCTTGTGCGCTGCGGGGCTGTCCTTGATATAGGCGGCAACAAAATGGAAGCAGAATTGCGTGAACGCATTAGCTCGCTTGGGCTTAGTGACAGAGTGGTTTTCCACGGCTTCGTGTCAGGTACGCTCAAGCAAGAGCTTCTGGCTGAAGCCGATGTGTTCGTGCTGCCTTCTTACAATGAAGGCCTTCCTATAAGCATCCTGGAAGCCATGAGTTACGGTTGCGCCATCATTTCCACCCCTGTCGGAGGCATTCCGGAAGTAGTCCGGGGCAACGGCATCCTGGTCAAACCGGGAGATGCCGCCGCCATTGCAGGGGCAATAGATGCACTTGCCGACGCTTCCGTGCGCTCCGTTATGGGAGAATGCAGCCGGGAGATTGTGAAATCGTATTATCCCGGCTCCGTGATGGCTTCGCTCAGAAGTATTTATCTGAATGTGCTGGCGGAATAAATATATTGCGATATTTTTACTAACTTTGTCCGATTTAGAACTTATTAACAATGGCATTAGCTGACGTAATTAAAAAGATTTTCGGCTCCAAGGCGGATAGAGATTATAAGGCCGTGAAGCCGACGCTCCAGAAGATCCTCGCAGTATATCCCGAGATAGATTCCCTTTCAAATGATGATCTGAGGGCACATTCCGCTGCTCTTAAGCTCCGCCTCAGCGAGGTGGAAAAGCCCTTTGAAGACCGTATAGCTCAGATTACCGAAGAACTTGGCAAAGATATTCCTATCTCCGAGAAGGAAAAACTCGCCACCGAGTCGGACAAGCTTGTCAAGGATGAGGATGAGGCCATAGAGAAATGTCTTACCGAGATACTTCCCGAGGCCTTCGCTATAATGAAGAGCACAGCCCGCAGACTCAAGGAGAACGAATATATCGAGGTTACTGCAACTCAATTCGATCGTGATATCAGTGTTAATCACGATTTTGTACGCATTGAGGGAGACAAAGCCATATATTGCAACCACTGGGTGGCCGGCGGCAACGAGGTGACCTGGGACATGGTGCACTACGATGTGCAGCTGATTGGCGGTATCGCCTTGCACCAGGGCAAGATTGCTGAAATGGCTACCGGTGAGGGCAAGACCCTTGTGGCTACTCTCCCTGTATTCCTTAACGCATTGGCAGGCAAGGGCGTACACGTAGTTACAGTGAATGACTACCTGTCAAAACGTGACTCCGAGTGGATGGGCCCGCTCTACATGTTCCATGGTTTGAGCGTGGATTGTATCGACAAGCACCAGCCCAACTCTGATGCCCGCAGGCGCGCCTATGAGTGCGACATTACCTTCGGAACCAACAACGAGTTCGGTTTTGACTACCTGCGTGACAACATGGCCGTCACAAAGGAGGATCTCGTGCAGCGCAAGCATCATTATGCTATCGTCGATGAGGTTGACTCCGTTCTCATTGATGACGCCCGTACCCCTTTGATCATCTCCGGTCCCGTGCAGAAGAGTACCGACGACGATGCTCAGTACACCGAGTTTAAGCCGTATGTCGAGCGTATGTACCTTGCACAGAGGCAGTTGGTCAACCAGTGCCTGAATGAGGCCAAGAAGCTTATCGCTGCGGGCGACGAGCGCGAAGGCGGCAAACTCCTCCTCCGTGCTCACAAGGGTTTGCCCAAGTATCAGCCACTTATCAAGTATCTCTCGGAGCCCGGTATCAAGGTCATACTTCAGAAGACCGAGAACTACTATATCCAGGATAACGAGAAGGAGATGCCGGTTATCACCGATCCTCTGTATTTCGTTATCAACGAGCAGCTTAATTCAGTCGTCAAGACGGATAAGGGCGATGCCATGCTGGCGTCGGCCGTGGGTGCTGAAGACTTCTTCGTGCTGCCCGATGTAGGCGCCCGTACGGCAGAGATTATGCAGGGCGAAGGCACTGCTGCGCAGAAGCAGGAGCGTAAGGATGCCCTCATGGAGGAGTTCTCGCTCAAGAGCGAGCGTGTGCATGTGGTGGAGCAGTTGCTCAAGGCTTACGCCATGTTCGAGAAGGATGTGGATTACATCATTTCCGAAGACGGCAAGGTGAAGATCGTGGATGAGAGCACCGGCCGAATCATGGAGGGACGCCGCTGGAGCGACGGTCTGCATCAGGCGGTCGAGGCCAAGGAGAGCGTGAAGGTGGAAGCTGCCACACAGACTTTTGCTACCATTACTCTCCAGAACTACTTCCGTATGTATCACAAGCTTGCGGGTATGACCGGTACTGCAGAGACTGAAGCAGGCGAGTTCTGGAGCATCTACAAGCTGGATGTTATGGTCATTCCTACCAACCGTCCCGTTATCCGCGACGACCAGGATGACCGTATCTACAAGACAAAGAAAGCTAAATACGCTGCCGTCATCGACCGTGTGGCTGAGCTTTCCAAGGCCGGACGCCCTGTGCTGGTGGGTACGACGGATGTCGAGACCTCCGAGCTCCTCTCCCGTATGCTCCGTATCCGCGGCATTAAGCACAATGTGTTGAACGCCAAGGAGCATGCACGCGAAGCTGAGATAGTGGGGCAGGCAGGACAGAGCTCTACCGTTACCATAGCCACCAACATGGCAGGTCGTGGTACCGATATCAAGCTCTCCGACGAGGTTAAAGCCGCCGGCGGTCTGGCTATCATCGGTACTGAGCGCCATGATTCACGCCGTGTGGACCGTCAGTTGCGCGGACGTGCCGGACGTCAGGGAGACCCGGGTTCGTCAACGTTCTATATCTCTCTGGAAGACAAGCTGATGAGACTCTTCGGGTCGGAGCGTATCGCTGGTATGGTTGATAAGATGGGCATGAAGGACGATGAGGCTCTGGTGAGTTCAATGCTCTCGGGAGCAATCGAAAATGCCCAGAAGAAAGTCGAGGAAAACAACTTCGGCATACGTAAGCGTCTGCTTGAGTATGACGATGTGATGAATTATCAGCGTGAGGCGATATACTCCCGCCGCCGCAATGCTATATCCGGCGATAAAGTCGAAATTGACCTCCAGAACATGATGGTCGATACAGCATCGCTGTATGTCGATAAGTCCGAAGGCATGAGCTGCGAAGATTTCCGGGAGAGCCTTATGGCGCGCTTCTCCATTGATCTCCAGATAACTCCGGAGGAGTACGATAAGGCCAAGAAAGATTTTCTTGTGAGCCGTATCTGCGAGGAGATGCGACAGACTTACGCAAGGCGTATGGAGGCTCTGAACGGGAAGCTCTATCCAATCATAAAGGAAGTTTACGAGAAGCAGGGCTCCATGTACCAGAATATTGCAATCCCCGTGTCGGACGGGCGCAAGGTACTTAACCTCTCGGTCAATCTCCAGAAGGCCTACGAAACCGAAGGCCGCGAGATATCCAAGACCCTGAGCAAGAACATTATACTCTATCAGATCGACGAGCACTGGAAGGAGCACCTGCGCGACATGGACGACCTCAAGCAGAGCGTACAGAATGCCGCCTACGAGCAGAAAGATCCTATCGTGGTCTATAAACTTGAGAGTTACAATCTGTTCTCGGAAATGCTTGAGTCCCTCAATCAGGATGTACTTTCATTCCTCTTCCGTGCTTTCGTTCCTCTTACCGACCGCAGTCAGGCTCCCCAGAGGGCGGCGCAGCGCAGGACAGATATGTCCCAGATGCAGACCCAGCATAATGACTTGAGTACCAACGGTGAGCCTAAGGCAAATACTCCGGTGAAAGTTGAGAAGCAGGTCGGCCGCAATGACCCTTGCCCTTGCGGAAGCGGTAAAAAATTCAAGAACTGTCATGGCAGAGGCATTGTTTAATAGAATAAAGAGTATGGCCAGAATGAGTGAACCCATTGAAGTTAATTCCGTCAGCAGGATTTCAGCCGGTACCACGGTTACGGGTGAAATATCTTCCCACGGCGATATTCGCGTGGATGGAGAGGTGGACGGTCGCCTATATTCTGAAGGGCGTGTCGTAGTGGGGGAGAATGCCATTATCAAGGGTACCGTACTGTGCGGAGACCTTGATCTCTGGGGCTCTGTTGATGGCGAGATATTTGTGCGTAATGTACTGTCCCTCAAGGCCACATCTTCGGTCCAAGGCGATCTGCATATTAAAAAATTGCAAGTTGAGATGGGCGCTTCTGTGAACGGCACCTGCAAGATGATATCAGAAGCCGATTTTGATGCCTGCCTCGGTAAAGAATCAATCGATCCTGCGGAGGCCTGACAGGCGTCCGCCAGAAATACTATATGAGAAGTCGAAGCACCTGTACTCCAGGTGCTTTCCTTTTTTTATCACCTGCGTCACGTACTCAGGACAGAATCCCATGCTTTTCAAGGATTCAAGTGAGCAGGTGCTTTTATCCAGGCACATAATAGTCTCGAGTATGCAGTAGTTTTGGACAAGATAGTCCATCTCTAGCAATTTCATCTTGTCACGGGTGTAACGTAGATGCCCGTGATACTTGTTCTTACATGAAGATGAGCAAAACTTCTTGTCCGGACGCCCGTACACGGGTCCTCCGCATTCCAGACAGTGGATTTCCGAGTCGTTGAGTATCTTGTACATATCTGCGATGTTTTTCCAAATATCGCATGAGCATTTGTTTGCTCCAAGGAATCATAAAAATCAGAAATGACATTTTTTGAATTCTTTTAGCCCTGATGCTATTCACCAGGTGTAAATATTATTTTTCATTATTAGAATCAGAGACATAATTCTTTCGGATTGTGCCGTTCTCTTTAAAAATCATAAATAATTGAGCTGTGGATGCACCGGGGGGGCTTTTTGTCATCCAAAAGCGCTTCCTTTGTATCTGGATCGAAGGCCCGACAGAGGAGCCGGGATGTCCGTATGTACAACTAAATTATGAAAAGCTTATGGAGCAAATCAACAAAATCGAGCTTCTGGGAACTGTTGGAAGCGTCCGCTTCCAGCACATCAACGACAAGCAGATGGCCAAGTTCGCACTTGTAACCAATCGTGCTTACAAAAACAAAGAAGGTGCACCTGTAATAGAAACGCAGTGGCACAACATCACCGCCTTTGAAGGCAAAAACGTTCAGGATCTAGAGAAAATCGAAAAAGGTAGGGCCGCACATGTATTCGGCAGATTGCAGGTGCAACGCTATACCGGCGTTGACGGAGTAGAGCGCACATCTGTCGATGTGATCTGTACGCGCCTTACGATCCTGCCGACCGACACTGAAGTTCAATACGAAATGTAGGAGGAATAATTATGAAAAAACTTTGTCTTTTTGCTGCGGCCGTTGTTTCGGCCTGCGTTATGTCTTGCACAAAGGATATTGATATCCCGGTTGAAACCGCCCCTGAAACCGTGTCCCTGACGGTCAATGTTGGTACGGTATCGACCAAGGCCTTTGTCAGCGGAACCGAAGATATGGCCTTTCATAATGCCCAGATCATAGTATTTGATGATACAGGAAAGCTGGAAAAATCTACAGATCTTACAGCAAAGACCAGCAAGTTCAAAATAGAGGTCCTGCCAGGCAAGAAAACAGTATGGGCGGTGGCGAACCTGCCATCCAAGATTAATGAATCTGATATTCCCACAGAGGCCAATCTGAGCGCCCGTCTGACTTCTCTTGATATCAATTCGCTGAACAGTCTCACCATGAGCGCATCGGCAGAGAAGGTAGTGTCGATTGGCAATGCTTCAATGGAACTGAAGCTCAAACACATTGCGTGCAAGGTGGTAATTGATGGCATCAAGCGTGACTTCGACAATGCCAACTATGCGGATATCCCTCTGAAGGTCAAGAAGATATACCTGAGCAACGTGGCCGGGACATGCAGCCTTGGATGTGAGGGCGAGATGCCGTCTGTCTGGTACAATAAGCTGGGCGTGATACCGGGCGATTTGGCCGCTTCTGTCAAGGCTCTCACTGTTGATGACGGGCTGAGTATCAATCTCCCCGAGGGGGGAAGTTACACTGTGGCGCATACATTCTATGCTTTCCCCAACCCTTGCACAGACCCTGTTTACGGAGGTGCCTGGACGCCAAGACGCACTCGCCTTGTGCTTGAATGCGAATACGGCGGCAGAACATGTTACTACCCTGTATCGCTTCCCAAAGATGCCGCCAGCCCTCTTGTCCGTAACAAGGTGTATCATATAAGCTTGCTTACGCTCAAGAAGCCAGGCTCGACGTCTCCTGATGATCCTCAGTCCGAGGTGTCTTCTACTATTAGCTTCACGGTGGAGATCAAGGTCGCAGACTGGGAAGAAGATACATCATATACTGAAGAATTCAAGTAGCTATGCGCAAGTTTCTCTGCTTCGTCACCGTATTGGTCCTTTGCTCCTGCAGTGTCAAAGAAGACCGTTCGGTATGCCCCTGCGAACTGGTGGTCCGCTGTGAGGATGCCCTCAAGACGGAAGGAAGCGTGCTTGTCAGCGTCGTTCAGGACCATGCGGTGGTGAAGCAGGGAATGCTGAGCCGGGAGGACTTTGAAGCGGGACTGTGCTCTCTGACAGTCCCGCGGAGGCCCTCGCTGGTGACGGTCTTTACCGGCATCACCGAAATGGACCTTAAGGATGGTCGCTGGCTGGAAATTCTGTATGAAAACCAGTGCGACGAACTTTACAGTTGTGGGGAAAATGCTGATTTAAGAGGAGAAAGATATGAGTGCGTTGTCAGCCTCCACAAGAATTTCGTACGTCTTTTCCTTACCATTATCGGGATGCCGGAAGGGACCTCGGCTTCTGTGACCGGACCTGTGCGCGGCTACGATTTAACTGACCAATCCCCAGTATCCGGGACATTCTCTTGTTCCTCCTTTATGGCTGATGCCGGGAACGAATACTGCGTGAGGCTTCCACGGCAGGTCGATGATGAGCTGTCACTGAATATCTATCAGCCGGGCAAGCCGGATATGCTTGTGGCCCTGGGGCAGATGATTGCCGAATCGGGCTACAGTTATGACGATCCTGACCTTCAGGATATAGCTGTTACTGTGGACCTTTCTTCTTCGAAAGTAATGATAGCGGTTGCTGACTGGGAGACGGAAGAATATAACATTATCGAGTACTAAAATGAAACGATTAATAATACTGCTTGCTTCAATCGTATGCGTTGTGTCATGCGTCAGGAATGCAAACGTCCCCGAGGCGCCTATTGCACCCCGTTTCCATGAAGTGAGCATAGTGATTTCCGGCGGAGGCCTGCCGGCGGTCGAGACCAGAAGCAGCGTAACCGCTGCCGAGGACGGGATACGCATGGCTGACATATTATTCTATTCTGACGGAAAAATGGAAGAAAGCCTTACTAAGCATGTAAGCTTCTCCGGCGGCGGAGTAAGCTCCTGTCACTGCTCGGTGCAACTGCAGGAAGGCAAAAACTATGAGCTGTTGGTGTTGGCAAATGCTTCGGCTGGATCTGCACCTGTACGTCTGCAAGATGCCCTGTCGGGACTGGTGTACAGGACCTCGGGCATATCGGAATGGAGCCGGAACGGATTGCCCATGGCAGGACGGAGAAGGATAAGCATAACTCCCACAACGACGGAGGTTACAGTCCCGCTTACACGCCTTGTGGCGCGGGTGAACTTCACGGTGAACACGTCGCATTTGAAGCATGGCAACATCAAGTTCAGCTCAATGGCTGTCCGTCAGATGAATACCAGCTGCCCATTCTTTTCTGAAGGCAAAGCCTCAGGGACAGTGTGTGACGGGGATCTTGCATCGGCTTCCGATATTGCTCTTGTGAACTCTTCCGGGGAAGATTATGCCACCACTTTCTATCTTCTGGAAAATATGCAGGGAAGTATCCTGGCGGGAAATTCCGACGCGGAAGCGAAAACTCCGGATAATGTCAGAAGTGCCGGCCATAATCCCGGCGACTGTACATATCTTGAGCTGAAGGGTACTTATACTGGCAGTTCCGGAGCCGTGAGAAGCGAGACGCTCACGGCCAGAATGTTCCTGGGCGGGGATGCCTGCTTCAATTTCGATATAATCAGAAACAGACAATATAACATTGTCTTGACCATTACCGATGACGCTTGTCTTAGAACGGACTGGAAGATAGATGGACAGCTTCATGATGCGAGAGTGTTGAGTTTTGGCCAGAGGGACGTTTCCCTTCCTCCGGGCGAAAGCGAAAACGCTGAGCTGCTGACCAATCTGTCCTATGCCGACGGAGACTATTCTTATGCCATGTCAGGTGACCTTATGTGTTTTGGAGTAGATGTAAGTTCAGACTGCCGGAGCTTTGCGATTAAAGCTTATGATTGGGCCCCGGAGGGCGCTGTCATGCAGATTTGTGCGAAGACATGGGACGGGAAACTGGAGTCCGTGCATAATGTCTCCGTGAGCGGACAGGCAGGAGGGGAGTATGATATAAGCTGGTATAAGGGAAGCGGTGTGTTGTATCTTGCGCAACGTGGTGACCTTATTATCAAAGATACCCGGACAGGATCATATCCTTCAGGGAAGGTGACGGTTCAGAGTTTGACGGGGTGTGCAGATGTTATCCACCCCGGAGGCAGTACATGGTATGTAGATGCTGTTGCAGCGGGAGAAGATGAACTCTTGATCAAGATTGACGGAAAAGAGGCTGCACGCATGTCTTTCATGGTTGCTGTACCAGTGCTGAAATTCCCCTCGGAGCGTATCTTCCTGCCGCTCGACGGCAGTATGGCCGCATGTGGCCCATATTATTACAGAGAAGACGGCAGTATGTTGAATTACAGTGACTTTGTCCCTGAATTGTACGAGGAACTATTGGATGTGTCGGTGATCCGGAAAATGGAATCCAGGATGTACGGACGCAGCTGGCGTCCCGGGGCATCGGGTGGAAACCCTGTTGTACGAAGCTCCAACATCGAGACTGATTATACCTGTTTTGGATTCTATGTAGCATCATTGAGTTCCGGCGGCGTAACGATAGGAGAGAATTATGACATGGAATCAGGTCCTGTGACTTTGGAACGCTTGACTGCTTATCCTAACGACAGGGACTGTGGCGTAGAGCCTGCAGAAGCTGAGTTGTACACTACCGAACCTTTCAATGGCTCAAGGCATTTAGGCGAACGCAGCAGTTGGGCTTTAGCAAGATGGTACGCGCAAAGCAGCCATGACGAAACTTTCCGCTTCAATATTGACAATATTGTACTTCATGGGAATGATTGTTCGAGCGCCAGGGGAGTGTATCCTTTCTCGTCGGACAACAAATACTCTTTCGCTTACCCCGACAACAACACAATAGAAATGACTATCCTTTATTCGGATAATGTGGAGACTGCCATGCCTGAGCATGATTTTGCATTTGCACCTGCGATGCGCAACCGGCACTCCGGAGAACTATATGTGTCAAACTACCGCTATACGGTTGATTTTACAGTCAATCTGGCCGTAGCAGGAGTGGCGGAGGATAACGGAGCCGGGGCTTGCGACGTGAGTGCGCGCTGGACCTTCCCCAGGCTTGACGACGGACGCTTGCGTTATTTGGAAGAAAATGTTCTGGCTACAGTGTCTGACCGGGGCAATGTGGTGAAGGGGATGTACGACAGGCTTTATACCGTTCATGGATACAGCCCTGATTACCTCATGGAAATGTTTGAGCCTGTATTTGAGTTTGCCGACCTTACCCTTGCGCCCTCGGTGGTAAAGACGATTGAAACAAGCAGTTACCATGTTCCCATAGAATACGGAGGCGGATATGACCTGATTCTGTGGAAGTACGGAACCCTCTACCCGGCTACGGGAGGATGGCTGTCGAAGTAGGAGGCGAGAATGTTACGTGTCCGTGTATTGATGCTCAGGTCTGCCGGCTTCGCTCCCTTTGCTACGGTCAGCCCGCCGCAGATATCTACTGCGAGGATGCGGTGTGAAGCACGGATAATATCCAGGGCTTCGAGGAGCTCCTGCAAGGTCATGTCGCCCTGGCTCCAGTCTGTCCTGGCCCAATCGGCGGAGAGCACGTCTAGGTCGATTGAAAGGAAAACAGCCGTGTCTCCTGGTATGTCTGTGGTGTTACGGAAATCACTTTTCATCAAGGGAAGGCTCTCCCTTGCGAATTTCACCCAGTTGCCGCAGCTGAGCATCCCGCTTCCCAGCGAATCTTCCTCATCGTCGGGGTGATTGTCGAACAGGCAAAGGGCAAACGGCTCTTTGATCTGTTCCATCCTGAATAGACTGATATAATGATAATCGCCGGTGTCTGTCCAGCAGACGCCGGCTTTTGTTTCAGTGGCCAGCCTGGAACGGAGGATGGCGGCCGATTCTTCGCTGCAATAGCAGCAACAGGCTTCCAACGAGCGGAAATCAAGCCAGCGTGACCCTTCTAAATCCCAGGATTCGTCCTGAAAAGCGCCACTTAAATTCAGAATTGCGTTCATAACTTGTTCAAATCTAAAAAAAATTCTTAAATTTGCCAACTGATACACCTGTATTCAAGATTTTTAATGGCCGCTGAAGAACTGTTCCCCCTGGATCCGGAGAAGATTTACTTTTCTACGGACGATCTGACCCTTGAGACCGACGAGGGCCCCATTACTATGAAGATGGGGGCCTGGCTTAATGCCGATCCTGTCAGAATCCACCGTATGATAGTGAAGGACAAGGTGTTGCAGGTGGACAGTTTCGAGGTCCTCAATCCTCTGGTCAGCAAACTCCGCAGGGCCGATCCTGAATATTACAAGCGTTTTATGGGCTTGCAGCTCATAATAGACTATCCCGGTTACAGCACTGGTATTGTAGCCAAAATCCCTTATGAAAACGATCCCGTCGGCTTTTACAAGTGGTGGCGCAAGGGCAAGCATGAGGATAAAGTATATCTTTCCCTCGGCAACCGTATCCGCCTTTTCGAAAAGGTGTCGATGATGGATCCTAAAATGATTTTGAAGAAAGACCTGAAGATTCTCCAGTAATGGAAAATATTCTTCTCCCGGACGGACTTGTCAGACCTTTGTCTTTCTATCTTGCATTAGAAGAGTATATAGCTGCGGCTTATGGCTGCGGTTTTTTTGTATGGCAGGTCGAGCCTACGGTCATTATAGGCCGCAATCAAGATCTTGAAACAGAAGTAAATCTGGATTTCTGTCGGAAGCATGGCGTAAGAGTGGTGCGTCGCAAGAGCGGCGGAGGATGCGTGTATGCCGACATGGGCAATCTCATGGTGTCGTACATTACCCCCGAAAGAGGAGTTGACATTGTCTTCCCGCGATTCCTCAGGAAGATGGCTGAATGCCTTGGCGGCTTCGGCCTTGAGGCGGTGGTGAGCGGCCACAATGATATACTGATGGGAGGCCGCAAGGTCTCCGGGAGCGCCTTTTTTGCCCATACTGCAGCGAGCATTGTACATTGTACACTTATGCACTCCGTCAATTTGGATATGCTCCAAAATGCTATAACCCCCACGGAGGCCAAGCTCGCCAAGCATTCGGTCAAGTCGGTGCGCCAGAGAGTAGCCAATCTCTCCGACCTGATCCCGGGTATCGAAATAGAGGCGGTAAAAGCAGCTCTCACGGAGGCTTTCTGCGATTCTGTGCGCATGCTCAGCCCCGCGGAAATAGAGGCTGTGAAGGATTTGGAAATGCGCAGTAAAAGTCTTATATTTGACACTACTATGGACCAATCTCTGAAAACGACCTGCCTGCACGAAGACCACATCGCGTTGGGCGCAAAGATGAGCCCTTTCGCGGGCTTTGATATGCCGATTCAGTATAGCGGCATTATTCAGGAACACAATGCAGTGCGTAACGCTGTCGGTATGTTCGACGTCTCCCACATGGGCGAGATATTCGTGGACGGACCA
The DNA here is from genome assembly GCA_017634595.1 of Bacteroidales bacterium. Classification (GTDB taxonomy): domain Bacteria; phylum Bacteroidota; class Bacteroidia; order Bacteroidales; family UBA932; genus Cryptobacteroides. The sequence goes on along the minus strand of JAGBNC010000025.1, from coordinate 92,177 downwards.
GATGCGGAAGCATTCGTTAATCACATTTTTACCAATGATGTAAAAGGGCTCGGGCCCGGCGCCATCCTGTACGGCATGATGTGCTATCCCGACGGAGGTACTGTGGATGATCTGCTGGTGTACAAGGAGTTCGAATCCGGCTTCCTGCTGGTGGTCAACGCTGCCAACGTGGATAAGGACTACAAGTGGCTCCTGGAGCAGTCGAAGGATTATAAAGTTGAGATTTTCGATGACTCTGAGTCCTGGGGACAGATAGCCCTTCAGGGCCCAGCCGCCGAGGATGCCTTGGTGAAACTCTTTGGCATAGAGGAGCTCCGGGAGCTTGAATTCTATACCTTCTACGATCTTGAAGATGAAGACGGAGGCCGCGTGATCGTGAGCCGTACCGGCTACACCGGCGAGGACGGATTTGAAATTTATGCTTCTCCGGACAATATCCGAGACATGTGGGCGGCGTTTATAGAAGACGGCGTGACCCCCTGTGGCCTTGGCTGCCGTGACACCTTGCGCTTTGAGGCCGGACTTCCCCTGTACGGAGATGAACTCAGCTCTGAGATCAGCCCGGTCATGGCCGGTCTTTCCATGTTCTGCAAGTTCGACAAGCCGGAGTTTATAGGCAAAGACGCCCTTCTTAAGCAGAAGACAGAGGGCGTGGAGCGCAAGATAGTCGGAATCGAACTCAAGGACAACGCTATTCCGCGTGCCGGCTATCCGGTTGAACTTGAAGATGGCACTCAGGTCGGCGTGGTCACCACCGGCTATCATTCAATCACACTCGACAAGAGCATCTGCTTCGCGCTGGTGGATGCAGCTTATGCTGCCCTTGGCACCCCGCTTTGGATCAGGATACGTAAGCATGTATTCCCCGGGGAAGTTGTTAAAAAGAGGTTTTACAAGACAAATTATAAAAAATGAGCAGAATAATTGAAGGACTCCTCTACAGTGAGTCACATGAATGGGTGAAGGTCGAAGGAGACCTCGCCATTATCGGTGTATCCGATTTCGCACAGGCAGAAATGGGTGATATTACCTATGTCGATCTTCCTTCCGAGGGCGACGAGGTGCAGGCCGGTGAGGAATTCGGCGCCCTCGAGAGTGTTAAGGCTTCGAGCGAGCTGTATTGCCCGGTCAGCGGCACGGTGGAAGCTGTGAACGAAGATCTGGAATCGGCGCCTGAAAAGGTGAACGAGGATGCATACGCCGCCTGGATCATCAAGGTCCGCATGAGCGATCCCGCCGAGCTTGAGGCTCTGATGGATGCTGCCGCTTACGAACAAGCAATCAAGTAAAGACATGGGAACATTCGCCTATTTTCCCCATACTGAGGAGGATATACGGGTGATGTTGGAAAGGGTCGGCGTAGCTTCGATGGATGAGCTCTATGCCGACGTGCCTGCTGAGTTTATACACAAGGGAGAGTATGACCTGCCATCAGCGAAGAGCGAGGACGAGGTCCGGGCGTGGTTTGAATCGCTCTCTTCCAAAAACATCAAGCTTAAAGTGTTTGCCGGCGGTGGCGCCTACGATCACTACACTCCTTCCGTCATCCCTTATATTACCTCCCGTTCGGAGTTCCTGACTGCCTATACTCCCTATCAGTGCGAGATCTCGCAGGGAACGCTCCGTTACATTTTCGAGTGGCAGACTATGATCTGCAATCTTACGGGGCTTGATGTTGCCAACGCCTCTATGTATGACGGTCCTACCGCTGCGGCCGAGGCTATGCGCATGTGTGTGGCATGCACCCGCAAGCGCAAGACGGTGGTGGCATCTTCAGCGCTGCTGCCCAACGTGCTTGCAACACTGCGCACTTATGCCCGGTACTCCGGTATCAACCTGGTGGAAACTTGGGATGTGACGGAGGCCGTGGCGGAGGGTACGCTCGATCTTGCAGGGGTTATAGTGCCTTCTATCAACCGATTCGGTATCATTGAGAACCATACGGGGCTTGCCGGCCTGGTCCATGAGATGGGTGGTCTGCTGGTAGAGTATTGCGACCCTTCGGCACTAGCCGTGGTCAAGACACCTGCCGAATGGGGCGCCGACATCGCCGTCGGCGACGGCCAGAGCCTCGGCATTCCCCTGTGCTACGGCGGTCCCTACGTTGGTTTCATGGCGTGCCGCAACGAATGGATGCGCAAGCTCCCCGGCAGGATTGTGGGCCAGACGGCGGACGCGTCCGGTCGCCGCGCTTTTGTACTTACGCTTCAGGCCCGCGAGCAGCACATCCGCCGCGAAAAAGCCACGTCGAACATTTGTTCCAATGAGTCTTTGATGGCCCTCTGGTGTACTGTGTATCTGTCGATTATGGGACCCGAAGGCATGCGTCGGCTTAACGGACTCTGCTACGAGCTCTCCCATTATCTGCACGATCAGTTGCTTGCCACCGGCAAATTCACCGACCCCTTTGAGGGGCGTCCTTTCCTGAAAGAATTCGCCCTTCAGCCGCAGTGCGATACGGCCAGGCTTCAGCAGGTCCTGCTGGATGCCGGTTTCTTCGGAGCCCTCGGAACGGAGGAAGGATACGTCACATTCTGCGCCACCGAGCGCCGTACGCGCGAGGAGATTGACGCGCTGGTTAAAGTAGTGAAGGAGGCTGAGTTATGAGGTACTACGACAAATTGATATTTGAATTGTCCAGGCCCGGGCGTTCGGCTTTCTCGCTGCCAAGTGAGGCGGGTTCCTTTAAACCGACGTCCGGCAGTATATGGCGGGAGACTCCGCTGGATCTTCCCGAAGTGAGCGAACCCGATGTGGTGCGCCACTATACCAATCTAAGCCAGATGAACTTCGGCGTGGATACGGGTTTCTATCCTCTTGGCTCCTGTACCATGAAGTACAATCCTAAGATTAACGAAGAGATAGTTTCCCAGTTCAATGGAATCCATCCTCTCCAGCCGGCATCTACTACGGAGGGCGTGAAGGCGGTGTATGACTTTATGGACAAGGCTCTTGCAGAGATCACCGGCATGAAGCATTTCACCTTCCTGCCATGCGCTGGTGCCCATGGAGAGCTTACCGGTCTCATGCTCATACGCGAATACCATATGAGCAGGGGAGACAGCGCACGCACCAAGATAATAGTCCCCGACAGCGCCCATGGCACCAATCCCGCCAGCGCTGCCGTGTGCGGTCTGGATGTCGTGGTGGTCAAATCGCGCCCCGACGGGCTGGTGGACGTAGAGGACCTTAAGCCTCTGCTCGGCCCTGATATAGCGGGAATCATGATGACCAATCCCAACACCCTCGGCCTCTTCGAGCGTGATATCAAGGAGATTGCTGAGCTGGTACACGGCTGCGGCGGACTGCTTTATTACGACGGAGCCAATATGAATCCGCTACTGGGTGTCGTGCGTCCCGGAGATATGGGATTCGATGTGATGCATCTGAATCTGCACAAGACTTTCTCCACCCCTCACGGCGGAGGCGGCCCCGGCAGCGGCCCCGTGGGCGTGTCGGAGCGTCTGGTACATCTGCTGGACAAACCCAGGGTGAGCGGCTTCCATGGCAACTTTGGAGTCATCCTGCGCGCCTGCGCCTATATCTTGAGCCTCGGGCGGGAGAACATCAAGCTGGCTGGAAGGCTTTCCACGCTGGCTGCCAACTACATAAAGGAATCGCTCAAGGACAGCTTCAAGCTTCCTATTGAATCGGTCTGCAAGCACGAATTTGTATTCGACGGCTTGCGGGAAGCCGGTGAGGTCACGACCCTCGATGTGGCAAAGCGCCTGCTTGACTACGGCTTCCATGCTCCCACCATCTACTTCCCGCTGCTGTTCCACCAGGCCCTGATGATTGAGCCTACCGAGACGGAATCGCTTCAGACCCTGGATGAGTTCATCGACGTGATGCACACCATTGCCAAGGAAGCGTCGGCGACCCCCGATTTGCTGAAGACGGCGCCTCACAATACGCCTATCGGGCGTCCTGATGAGACTACGGCTGCGCGTCAACCGGTTCTGAAATATTCAAGACAATGAAAAAAACACTTCTGATAGCAGCAGTGATGTTGCTCCCTTTATGCCTCCAGGCCGGTGTGGTAAAAGGAAAAGTTACCGCACAGGGGAAGCCGGTAGCCGGCGTGCAGGTATCTGATGGCCGTCAGATTGTCCTCACCAATGCCAGAGGCCGTTATTGCATGAGATCTGACAAAGCCGACAGCGTGGTCTTCATCACGGTCCCTTCGGGGTACCGGGCTGAAATGATCGATCCCGTCCGCCCGGGCTTCTGGCACTTGCTTACCAAGGCTCCGCGCAAGAGGGAAGTGCATGATTTCAGGCTTGAACCTCAGGATCAGAGCAACTACAGCGTGCTTTTCATAACCGACACGCACTTTGCCGCCGATCCGTCGCGCAATGATCTGGAGCGTTTCAGGAGTACTGTCATGCCCGTCATCATGCGTGAATATAAAGAGTCCAGTACCCGCGGTCCGGTCTATTCAGTCAATCTGGGGGACTTCGCACACGACCGCTATTGGTATGACTTCGGACTTAATGAAGCTGCTGCAGAACGTTTCCTTGCGGATTCCGGCTATCCTATGCCTGTCTTTTCTGTAAGCGGCAACCATGACAACGACGGTGCTGTGTCTGGTCTTGGTGAGCGTACCGACTTCGTGTCGGCATGGAATTACCGCCATACCTGGGGACCGGCCTGCTATTCTGTGAACATAGGTGCCGACCATTGGATTTTCATGGATTCCGTCGAGTATCTTAATGAAGGCGAGCCGGATGCCAGACACAAAAACATCAACGGACGCCGCAATTATGTCTGCCACATACTTGACAAGGATATTGAGTGGCTCAAGAACGATCTTAAATATGTGGCTCACGGCACCAGGATTTTCTTCTGCTGTCATGTGCCTCTGTTCAATGATGCGAGCAAGAGCGAGGTGATGGTGCCGGAGCAGGCTGCTGTGCTGGACGAAGTGTTCAAGGATTTCCCTTCCGTGTACGTATTTTCCGGGCATACCCATAAGTACATCCATACGGGCACTGGAAAGTACCCGAGGTTCAAGCAGTTCATATTCGGAGCTACCTCAGGCAGCATGTGGCAGCATCCGGAGGGCTATCAGGCTATCGGTTCCGATGCCAGCGAACAGGCCATCAACGTGCTTGATTGCAGCGCTGCCGATCCCCGGCCGCGTTTTGTGCCAGTCAGCGGCAACCCAAAGATGATGAGGGTGTACGATATAAATGCTGTGGGAGACTTTTATCGCAACGATCCACAGTGCCGTATATTCCATGAGCTGTATCCAGCCCGCAGCTGGTACGCCGATCCGGCCTTTGCCAATATGATATACGTCAACTATTGGGGTTATGCTCCCGGTGAGAAAGTGGAGGTGTTCGAAGACGGAAAGCCTCTGGTGGTGTCAAAATCCAATCTTGACGAGCCTCTGTACGTCATTACCTATGTCACCCCCAAGCTTGACAAAGACAGTACTCCTTCTAAGTCTGCAATGAAAGACCGCAAGACGCCCCACAGTTTCGTAGCTACGGCCGCAACTGCCACGGCTCCTATACTTGTAAGAGTGACTGGCGCAGATGGGAAGGTGCTTCATGAGGAAACGGTCATTCGCCCTAAAGCATTTGATAAACTCACTAAATAAGCTCAAGTTTTATGAAGAATTATTTTGATCTCTCCGGCCGCGTCGCTGTAGTTACCGGCGCGTCCACAGGCCTGGGCCTCCAGATGGCCAAGGCATTTGCCAGCCAGGGAGCCAATCTCGTCCTTCTGGCCCGGCGCATGAATCTCCTTGAGGAGAACGCCAAGTCTATTAATGAGGAATATGGCGTGGAGGTGCTGCCTTTCGCTTGCGATATTACTGATACTGAGAGGGTTAAAGCATCCGTCGCCGCTACTGTAGCCAAGTTCGGCCGTGTGGATATCCTTATGAACAATGCCGGTACGGGTGCTGTGGCTCCTGCCGAGGAGATTACCGATGAGCAGTTCAGGAAAGAAATGGACATCGACCTGTATGGCACATTCGTATGCTCCCGGGAGTTCGGTAAGGAAATGATAAAGGCCGGATATGGCAGGATTATCAATATCGCGTCGATGTACGGGCTTGTGGGCAATCTCATCGTCGGCAGTGCACCGTATCATGCCGCCAAAGGCGGTGTAGTCAACCTTACAAGAGCCCTTGCTGCCGAGTGGGGAAAATACGGAATAACCGTCAATAGTATATGTCCCGGCTATTTCTATACCGACCTTACTACTGAAACCCTTGATTCTGATTACTTCCAGGCAATAGCTAAGCGTAGCATTCCTCTGGGACGCTATGGCAAGAACGGCGAGCTTGACTCATGTGCTCTGTTCCTGGCTTCTCCTGCCAGTACTTATGTGACAGGTCAGAACATCGCCGTGGACGGAGGATACACCTGTATCTAAGTTCCGAACCATTGATTTTTACGCGCTAAAGGGGCGCCGATTGAATTTTTTTTCTATATTTGGGGCGTAGTGTAATAATTATTGTTTCTGCCCTATGGAGAAAATCAAGTTCAGCGGCGTCCCTTCGCGGTATGCTGCGCCCGACTGTGAGTTCTGTCCGTACTCTCTTACGGACGTGATTTTGGATTCGTCGCCCAATACGGAGACGATCTTGGATGATCTAACTAATTATCAATGGGACTAGCTATGAGAAGAGCATTTTTGTTTTGTGCGGTAGCGGCACTGGCAGTGTCATGCAGCACCAAGATTGATCAGGTTAAGTCTTACCCTCTGTTCCACGCTTCAGTTGAAGGAGTCAAGAGCACTAAGCTTTATACCGGAGAGGATCTGAATGTGTATTGGAATGCTAAAGATTCCATTAATCTCTTCAACAAGAGCAAGACCAGCTTCATTGCCGAGTTCACGGGTGCGGATGGTGACCGTGCCGGTGATTTTAAGGTGGTACGTTCGGGTTTTGATTCCGAAGCCTTGAATAATGTGTATGCCATCTATCCCTATGATGCGAGCAATGCAGTTACTAGTGAAGGAGTAATAAACTTTACTTTCCCTGGTTCCCAGACTTATGCCGTCAATTCCTTCGGTCCCAAGTCCAACCCTATGGTTGCGGCATCGGCCGATGAGAACTTGTTCTTCTATAATATCGGTGGTTATCTGCACCTTAAACTCTATGGAGAGAATGTGTCCGTAGCTGCTATTGAGGTCGATTCCAAGGCCGAAGAGCCGCTGTCCGGCAGCGCTACAGTGACCATTGCTCCCGGTGCGGAACCTGAGTTTAAGTTTGCTGATACTGACACAAAGGCCTATGCATTTGTAGATTGCACCAGCAGTCCTGTCCTGCTTGGCGCCGATGCAGTGCACGCCACAGATTTCTGGATCGTCCTGCCACCCGTCGCCCTTAGCCAGGGATTTACCGTTTGGGTGCTGGATGAGGAATTCAATGAGTTCAGCCTTTCATACTCTTCAAGCATTGAGATCAAGCGCAATACCCGTATCAACATGCCGGCTGCCGAGGTGGTATTCCCTGAGGGTGCTACTACTGAAGAGATTGACCGCGATCTGACAGGCGCTTACTTGATCAGCAGCAAGTCTAAATACGAAAGTGAGGGACTGGGACCTTATAGCAATCTGGTGAAGATAGCTCCTTCGGCTGATTCCCAGAACGGCCCTGTGGTACTTACGGCTGACAGTTTTGGTATTGCATCCAATGTCGAATTGTATGGAGAGTATGATGCCGCAAAAGCTGTGTACAGTATCTATAGCGGTCAGGTCGTTGCCGGTACTTATAAAGATGATACCCAGACTACTATCATTTGGATAAAGCTGATGATGTGTGATGATCAGTATTTATACAATGATGACATTGCTTTCAATGTTACCGCACCACATGAACTGAGCTTCGCCTATACTTCGTATGGACTGAATCTGCTGTTTGCCGGGTATGAGGAGGATACTTATTCCGGTGACTATGATGAGATTACTATCCAGTCGATTGTATATCAGGCTGCTTCCGGCGTAGCTGCCAGGGCTGCTGCCAGGGGCTATGAGGTAGAGCGTGGGCTCAATTCATATTTCCACCCGAGGGCTTGGCAGATTTACGGCCTCAAGCCTGTGGCGGAGAGGTCTGGAACTCAACTCCCTTTAGGAGAACGCATTTTATAAAAGGCGTCTGATAAGTATATGGCAGACGCTCAAGTGTCCACCCAGGCAGGGTGATTATGAGGTCTGCCCTTTTTCCGGGGGTGATGCTGCCAGTAAGGTGGCTCACCCCCATTGCGTATGCGGAATTGAGAGTGACTGCATTGAGGGCTTGTACCGGCGTGAGTTTCATGCGTATGCATGCCAGTGCCATGACAAAACGCATGTCTCCCATAGGGGAGGATCCCGGGTTGTAGTCTGATGCGAGTGCAATCCCCAGCCCGGCGGCTATGAAGTCTGTGGCCCGTCCATAGGGGAGGCCGAGGAAAAATGACGATCCGGGCAGCATGGTGGGCATGGTCTCGCTGCCTTTAAGTGCTTCTATTTCAGGATCCCCGGCTCTTTCGAGGTGATCTACTGACAGGGCGTTATATTTGACGCCAATTTGTACTCCGCCGCTTTCTGCCAGCTCGTTGGCGTGGATCTTGGGCCGTAGTCCGTGCCGGGCTGCGGCCTGGAGTATGCGTGATGTGTCTTGTGGGGTGAAGAATCCTTCGTCGCAGAATACATCTACGAAGTCGGCAAGTTCTGCGGCACGGGGCAGCATGTCTATGACTTCTTGGACGTATTGTTCTTTGGTGTAGCCGCGGCCTACGGCGTGGGCGCCGAGGAAGGTGGATTTGATGGTGGCGGGGACGGTGTCTTTTATGCGGCGTATGACTCGAAGCATTTTGAGTTCGTCTTCGGGGTTGAGGCCGTAGCCGCTTTTGATTTCTATTGTGGCGCTGCCTTTGGCTATCATTTCCTGTACTCTTTCCATTGACTGGCGGAAGAGTTCTTCTTCGTTTGTGTTGTGGAGGAGGTCGGAGGAGTTGAGTATGCCTCCGCCGCGTGCGGCTATTTGTTCGTAGCTTAGGCCGTTGATTTTGTCTATGAATTCGCCTTGGCGGCTGCCGGCATATACTATGTGGGTGTGGCTGTCGCAGAATGCCGGAAGTACCATGCCTCCTTCTGCATTTATTACCTGCTTATCTGTTGGGATGCCGGGCTGGGGGTGGGCGGGCCTCCTGTTCGTAAGGGCCAATGTCGGCCCGCCCATCCCCATACCAGAACAGCCAGAAACATCAGAACTGCCCATCTCCAGCCCGGCACCGGGTAAATCGTCCATGGGGCCGAAGTCGAGGATGGTACCATCGGGGGCGATGCGGAGCCAGGCGTTGCGTATGGTGCCGGTCTCGGACATCTCTGCACCCTGCTTGCGCAAAGTGCCCTCGGGGACTATGCCGGTGAGTTCTCCTATGTTGATGATAATCATAGATATTGCTCTTGATGGATGAAGCTGATGGCCTTCTCGATCAGGGGATGCATGTAGGTGTCGTTGTCGATGAACGGCACTTCCTTGCGGAAATCTTCAAATACCCTCTCGATGGCCGGTGACGACTTGGCCGGACGGCGGAACTCCAGGGCCTGGGCGGCATTGAATAGTTCGATGGCCAGCACTCTCTCGGTGTTATCAACAATCCGGACCAGTTTGGTGGCAGAGTTGGACCCCATGCTTACATGGTCTTCCTGTCCTTGGGAGGAAGGTATGGAGTCGCAGGATGCGGGCCAGCAGAGGCCTTTGTTTTGGCTTACAATCGAGGCTGCCGTGTACTGTGGGATCATGAAGCCGCTGTTGAGCCCGGGGTTTGCTACCAAATATTTTGGAAGGCCACGTAGCCCATGGATGAGCTGATACGTGCGGCGCTCGGAGATGCTGGCAAGCTCCGACATTGCTATGGCAAGTGCGTCCATGGGTATGGCTATAGGCTCGCCGTGGAAGTTGCCTGCCGATATGACCATGTCTTCGTCGGGGAAGATGTTGGGGTTGTCGGTGGCGGAGTTGATCTCGTTCTCTATTACAGATTTGACATACAGGATATTGTCTTTGACGGCACCATGTACCTGAGGAATGCAGCGGAAGCTGTAAGGGTCTTGCACGTGCTCCTTGGGACGCTTTATAAGCTCGCTTCCTTCAAGCAGTTCGATAAAGCGGGCGCCGGTGAGAATCTGTCCTTGATGAGGCCTCAGATGGTGGGTAAGCGGCAGGAACGGCTCTATGCGCCCGTCGTAGGCGTCCAGCGACATTGCCCCTATGAGGTCGGCCCAGCGTGAGAGACGCATGCTCTTGATAATAGACCATACGGCGTGGGCGCTCATGAACTGTGTGCCGTTGAGCAGCGCCAAACCTTCTTTGGATTGAAGTGTAATAGGCTCCCATCCCTTCTCGGCCCAAACCTCGGCGGCGGAGCGTATCTGTCCTTTATAAAGAACTTCTCCCATCCCGATAAGCGGAAGGCTCAGGTGCGCAAGCGGTGCCAGGTCGCCCGATGCTCCAAGAGACCCTTGCTGATAGACCACGGGGAGAATGTCCTCGTTGAACATGTCGATAAGGCGCTGCACTGTGATGAGCTGCGCGCCGGAATGACCATACGACAGGCTCTGCGCCTTGAGGAACAGCATCAACTTGACAATCTGGGGGCGTACTGTCTCGCCGGAGCCGCAGGCGTGCGACATGACAAGGTTGTGCTGAAGCCGTGACAGCTCGTCGGCGGGAATGGTTACGTTGTACAGGGAGCCGAATCCGGTGGTTATGCCGTAGAGTGGACGGTCTATGTCTTCCATCTTGCTGTCCAGATACTTGCGGCATTTGATTATGGCATTCTTGGCTTCTTCTGACAGTACGAGCGTATAGTGTTCGTCTATGATTTCTTTGAGGCGCTCGAGGGAAATATGTTCAGTGGAAATGTAGTGTATCATTTGGCTTTCAGGGAGCTTAGGATAAGTTGGTCGTCGGCGTCATTGGGGAGGGTGACGTGGAGCCCCGGGGTGCGGGCCATTTGCCGTTCGATAGCGAAGCGTGCGCCGCTGTTGCGGGCCCAGGAGCGGCGTGCGATGCCGTTGTTGACGTCCCAGAACAGCATCTCGCGTATATGGCGGGCCGAGTCATCGCTTCCGTCAATCACCATTCCGAACCCGCCGTTGATTACTTCGCCCCATCCTACGCCGCCGCCGTTGTGTATCGATACCCAGGTGGCACCGCGGAATGCATCTCCGATGACGTTCTGCACGGCCATGTCGGCAGTAAACTGGGACCCGTCGTAAATGTTTGAGGTCTCGCGGAAAGGCGAATCGGTACCGGAGACATCGTGGTGGTCGCGGCCCAGCACTATGGGAGCAGTGATTTTCCCCGTGCGTATAGCTTCGTTGAAGGCAAGGGCAATCTTGGTGCGTCCCTCGCAGTCGGCATATAGAATGCGGGCCTGCGATCCGACCACCAGATGGTTGCGCCCGGCCTCGCGTATCCAGCGTATGTTGTCACGCATCTGTCCGGCAATCTCGTCCGGAGCTTCGGCAGCCATCTCCGTAAGGACTCTTACAGCAATATCGTCGGTCTTGGCAAGGTCGGCAGGATCTTCGCTCATGCAGACCCAGCGGAAGGGACCGAAACCGTAGTCGAAGTACATAGGCCCCATAATGTCCTGGACGTAAGAAGGATAACGGAAGCGGCCGTCGGGCAGCATCACATCTGCTCCGGCTCGGGAACTTTCCAGAAGGAAGGCATTGCCGTAGTCGAAGAAATACATCCCGCGGGCTGCGAGTTTGTTGATCGCGGCCACCTGCCTGCGAAGCGATGCCTGCACAGCCTCCTTGAACCGTTCCGGCTCTTCCGCCATCATTCGCTTCGACTCCTCAAAGCTGTAGCCGGCAGGGTAATAGCCTCCGGCCCAGGGATTGTGCAGCGATGTCTGGTCAGAGCCGAGATCGACATTGATGTCTTCTTCGGCAAGCCTTTCCCACAGGTCAACGATATTGCCCACGTATGCGAGCGATACGGTTTCTTTGTCAGTCACCGCCTTTCTTATGCGCGGTATCAATTCGTCGAGCTCGGTGTGGAGCTCGTCAACCCATGACTGCTCGAAACGCTTTTCTGCAGCTTTGGGGTTTATTTCGGCAGTCACGCTCACTACGCCTGCTATGTTTCCTGCCTTGGGCTGGGCGCCGGACATGCCTCCGAGGCCTGCCGTCACAAAAAGCATCCCGCTCCTGTCGTCTCCTTCTATGCCTCTGGCCCTCAGCTGCTTGCGTGCTGCATTCATGACCGTTATGGTGGTGCCGTGAACAATGCCTTGAGGGCCAATGTACATATAGGAACCGGCCGTCATCTGCCCGTATTGGGATACGCCCATGGCATTGAATTTCTCCCAATGATCCGGTTTGGAATAGTTGGGAATGACTAAGCCGTTGGTTACAATCACCCTGGGAGCGTCCTTGTGTGAAGGGAAGAGCCCGAGAGGATGTCCCGAATACATCGCGAGGGTCTGCTCTTCGGTCATTGTGGCAAGGTATTGCATTGTAAGGCGGTACTGGGCCCAGTTCTGGAAGATGGCTCCGTTGCCGCCGTAGATGATCAGTTCGTGAGGGTGTTGCGCCACACGTGGATCGAGATTGTTCTGAATCATGGCCATTATGGCCGCGGCCTGCTTGCATTTGGCGGGATAGGCATCAATGGGCCTGGCATACATTGCATACGAAGGGCGGAAACGGTACATGTAGATGCGTCCGTACTGCCTAAGTTCCTCGGCGAATTCGGGCGCCAGCACAGCGTGGTGCCTGGCGGGGAAATAACGCAGGGCGTTGCGCAGGGCAAGGGCCTTCTCAGCATCAGTGAGAATATCTTTGCGGCGCGGCGCGTGGTTGATGCCGCTGTCGTATGGTCTGGGGGCCGGAAGCTCTTCGGGTATGCCTTCCAGTATTTCAGCCCTGAATCGTTCGATGTCTTCGGGAATCATCACAAATTGATATTCTTGTTAACTACTTCTAGAACTTCTTTTTCAAGTCTCACTGCCTCTGCTTCAATCTCGTCGGCCCTTTGCAGCAGGGGAGCTGCAGCGCTTTTGTCGCTGAGTCCGGCAGAGTTGATGCGTACGTTCAGCCTGGCTCCGCGTATACCGGCCACGGCGGCAAGAGCTGCTACGCCGGCGTCGGAAGCCGATGCAGGGTTGCCCTTCCGCGCCATTTCGAGGGCAAGCGGGAGTGCTTTCAAAGATGCTTCCATTGTGCGCAGGGGGACGAAAGCGGCATATAGGGTGGCAGCTTCGAGGGCTTGGGCCCTTGCCGCTTTTTCCTCATCTGTGCCTTTGGGAAGGGACAAGGCATCCATGATGCGGTTGAATGCTGCCGTGTCCTCGTCCACCAGTGCAGTAAGCTCATCTATGATGGCTTGGCCTTGTTCGGCTACGTCGGAGAACTCCTTCCAGCGGTCGTCCCATCCGCGTTTGTGGGATGATAGATTGGCAACCATCGTGGCCAGGGCTGCCCCGAAGGCGCCCATCGCCGCCGACACGGAGCCGCCCCCCGGGGCCGCCGATTCAGATGCCGTCTCCTTGGTGAAATCTTTCACGCTCATCCTTACGAGCCTCTCGCGTACAGCAGCCTCTGCAGGGTCTTCCATCAGGTATTCAATGACCTTCTCTTTCGGGTCGAAAGGCTTGAGGTCATCAAGAGACATTGATTTGACGGCGATTTTGATGATCTCTTCTTCGGATATGCCGAGGGAGCGCTGCTGCTTCTCGAGGTAGAATTTGCCAGCATCGATCAGTACCTTTTTGGGCACCAGACCTACTATTTCGGCTCCGGTGACCCTAAGGCCGCGGGCTGCTGCTGCGCGGCTGACTTCTTCGAAGGCAGTATGCAGGGGGGTGGCGGCAATGTCGGTGATGTTCATGGATACCTGAGCAATGCCGTATTCGTCGATATACCAACCAATTGCCTTGCACCCCTTGAGCGTGCCGGGTATCCAGATCTGTTGACCGTCGGCGTCTTTGAGCACTTTGCGCCCTTTCTCGCGTACGTCGAAAGCAATTGCCATGGCCCTGCGGGTGGAAGTGGTATTGAGGTTGAAGTTGACTGCAATAAGGAAACCGCGTGCGCCGACATTCGTGGCTCCTGTATGTGCCGCCCTGTCGTTCCATTCCCCTCCGAAGTCAGGCTTGCGGTCGGGATCGGCCATTTTTTCGGGAAGGGCCTCATATTCGCCGGCGCGGCAGACAGCCAGGTTGCGGCGCTCGGGCTTGAATGCTGCGGATTCATAACAATAGCATGGTATGCCAAGCTCTTTCCAGAGCCGTCCAGCCAGCTTGCGGGCAAGTTCGGCACATTCTTCAAGCGTTATGCCGGCGACGGGAATCAATGGAAGCACATCGGTGGCTCCGCTGCGGGGATGGGCTCCGTGGTGCTGCCTCATGTCAATGAGTTCGGCAGCTTTTTCCGCTCCTCGGAATGCCGCTTCGAGCACAGGCTCCGGCTCTCCGACAAAAGTAACAACTGTACGATTGGTGGCTTCGCCAGGGTCGGTGTCAAGCACTTTGACTCCTTCCACGGATGCAATAGCCTCAACGATGCGGTCAATGACCGCCCGGTTGCGCCCCTCACTGAAATTGGGAACACATTCTATAATTCTTTTCATAGAAGGTTACTAGTTTTATTCCCAAATATAGCCAGTTTTTTGCTCATTCAAAACAATTTTATGCTATATTTACGGAGTAAAACTAATGACCAAATACATTTCTTAATGAAAGACGTACTCCGTTACTTGACCACCTTCAAATTTTGGAAGGACCTGGTCATTATGACTTTGGGTATGATGATAGCGGCTGCAGCCGTGTATTACTTCATGATGCCCGGTAAGCTTGTTCTCGGATCAATATCCGGTCTTTCCATTGTTGTCTCGAATTTATTTGGAATGATGGGCATACCTGTCAAGGTGTCTGTGGTCGTTATGGCTATCAACGCTTTGCTCCTCGTCCTTGCGTGGCTGTTGATCGGCAAGGAGTTCGGGGCGAAGACGGTATATACGGCCATGATACTGGGTCCCATGATTGAGTTTTGGGAAAAAGTGCTCCCGTATGAAAAGCTCATTGAGCCCGGCATGACTTCGGTTATGGGTGAGCCTCTTCTTGACTTGGTCTGCTTCGTATTGGTCGTGAGCATATCGCAGACCATTTTGTTCCACATCAATGCTTCTACCGGCGGACTGGATATCCTGGCCAAAATCGTAAATAAGTATCTGCATTTCGATATCGGTGTCTCGGTAACTGTAGCCGGGGCCATTATTTGTTGTACAGCGTTCGCTATCAATCCTTTCCGCATTGTGGTAACAGGCCTCGTGGGCACGTGGATGAACGGTCTGGCCCTGGATTATTTCACCGCCAGCCTTAACAAGCGCAAGAGAGTGTGCATCATTTCCAAGGAACACGAGAAGATACGTAAGTACATAGTCGAGACGCTCAATCGCGGATGCAGCCTTTACCAGGTTAAGGGAGGATACAGCGGCGATGTGAACATAGAAGTTCAGGCGCTTCTTACACAAGACGAGTTCTCTAAGTTGATGAACATGATAAGGAGTGAAGATATTCACGCGTTCATCACGGCAGGCAACGTAAGCGAAGTGTACGGTCTGTGGAACATCCACAAGAGGGGCCGGCATAAGAATTCAGGCGATGACGCGCTTTGAGTGATAGTGCTGCTGTTGCCGTGGCTGCGGGGCGGGCAGCGATTTGTTTTTTGGAAATAAATAATGTAATTTTGGAGGTTTAAGCAAGGGTAAACCGCCTGGATGCTTGTGGCGGGTCCCGTAAAGAATCATAGATATGAAAAATTTTTCAAAGTTTTTGTTCGCCGCATTGCTGGCGATTACTGCGTTTGGATGTAAGAAAGATGTCAATCCTGATCTTCCTGCACTCAACTGGGCAAGCAACCCCAGCTTTTCTCAACAGGAATTGGTCCCCGGACTTGACGGCGTGGTGTCCGTTACTGCCCCCGGTAAGATTGATGCTCTTACCATAACTCTCGGCCTTGGCGAGTATGCTATTCTGGCTAATCCTTACATCGGGGTGTCTTCCAACAAAGGAACGGCATCCAAGAGCCCTGTCTTTGACATTGTCGACGATAGCGTGACTGCAGGATTCTTCTCCAAACTCGGTATGCAGGTGGGCTCATCCCTTCGTGGAAAGACAGCCACTACTATCGATTTGGTCGCTGTTCTTGAGTCTCTTATCGCCGCCCAGCCGGTCCAGAACAACACCAACTTCACTATGAAGATTGACCTTAAGGATCAGGCCGGCAAGTCAGTAAGCTCAACGGCTAAGTTCCATTTCACTTCTGCTCCTGCTTTTAGCTGGGACGGTAACAGCTCTTTTGCTATAGTTGATCTGAACGGCTCAGTGGTTCCCGCCAAGATCAGGATCAATGCTCCCGGAAGGTTTGAAAAACTCACTATCACTCTTGAGAATGGCGCTGATGACAAGCTGATGTCCTACGTCAAGAATCGTACGGCCGGGCGGACCAACGTGATAGATTTGATTGAAGATGCTACTGTGGCAACTTCATTCAAGTCATATTTCCCTGCAGGCACTTCAGTGGCCGGCAAGACAGACGTGACTCTTGACTTCGCTTTCATGTTCGACCAGCGCTATGACATGGGCGCATCTACCAATGTGTTTACTATCAATGCGATAGATCGTAACGGCAAGTCCACTTCAGCTCAAGTCAAGTTTAAGAAATAGCAGAAGGCTTCTGCCACATATAATATACCCTGCTGCTCCAGGTACCCAAATTACATGGGAAAATGCCGGAAACAGCAGGGTATTTTGAATACTTACGAGACTGGAAAGATCCTCTATTTGCTGAACCACTGCAGCGATTTGGTGCAGAGCTCTGAGACGGCTTTCCAGTCACCGGCAGCAATAACGGACTTGGGGAAGAGTTTGGAGCCCATTCCCACTGCGGTCACACCGCTAGCCGCCCATGCCGCAAGGTTCTCTTGAGTCGGCTCCACCGCACCCGTGCACATGATCATTGCCCATGGCAGAGGTGCAAGGATGTTCTTGACGAAAGCGGGGCCTCCTACAGTGCCTGCCGGGAATACCTTGACCAGGTCGCAGCCAAGTTCCTGGGCGCGTACTATCTCGCTGACGGTACCGCATCCGGGGGAGTACGGAACGCCCCTGCGGTTGCAGAGGGGAGCGACTTCTTCCACAAGGCAGGGAGATACGATAAAATCGGCACCCATCTGCATATACAGTGCTGCGGTAGGAGCGTCGAGTATTGTGCCGGCGCCGAGTGCCATTTCGGGGCATTCTGCGCGCACGAAAGCCATAAGCGACTCAAACACTTTGTGGGCTCCGTCGCCGCGGTTGGTGAACTCGAAGGCGCGTATGCCGCCGTCGTAGCAGGCCTTGACCACTTTGCAGGTCAATTCAACATCTGAATTATAGAACACAGGGACTATTCCTGTCCCGCGGATGATACCAAGGGTATCTATTTTCTTGAATTTAGCCATATATTCTTCACTTCGTTCAGAATGACATTTGTTTAACGGGATACGCGGCCGGAGCCGCCTCCGTTCATCAGGGCCTCGACTTCGGCAACGCTGACCCGGTTGTAATCGCCGATAATGGTGTGCTTCAGGGCAGAAGCTGCAGCTGCGAATTCAATTGCCTGCTGGTCTGTGTCGTATGAGAGCAGACCGTAGAGCAGGCCACCCATGAAGGAGTCGCCTCCGCCAACGCGGTCGACAATATGCGTGATGTCATAGCGGCGGCTCTGCCACAGGGTTTTGCCATCGTAAAGAACCCCGCCCCAGGTGTTGTGGTTGGCATTAATGGAGCCGCGGAGTGTGACCGCCACTTTCTTGCAGCGGGGGAAGCGCTCCATGAGCTGGCGGCACACGCTCTCGAAGCGGCTCTGGTCAATCTCGCCGCCTGTCTTCTCGGCGTCGAAGCCCTCCGGCTTGATGCCGAATTCCTTCTCGGCATCTTCCTCGTTGCCCAGGATAAGGTCGCATCCTTCCACAAGCGAAGGCATTACTTCTGATGCACTCTTGCCGTATTTCCAGAGTTTCTTGCGATAGTTCAGGTCGCAGCTGACCTTGACACCCATCTCGTTCGCCACTTTGATGGCCTCCAGACAAGCATCGGCAGCACCCTGGCTGAGGGCAGGTGTGATGCCTGTCCAGTGGAACCAGTCGGCGCCTTGGAGTACTTTATGCCAGTCAACCATGCCGGGCTGAATCTCGGAAACAGCCGAATGTGCCCTATCATATACAACTTTGCTGCCGCGGGCTACTGCTCCAGTCTCAAGGTAATAGATGCCTATGCGCTCACCGCCATAGACTATTCCATCGGTCCCTACGCCGAGGCCGCGGAGCTCGCTCACGCACATGTCGGCTATGTCGTTTTTAGGCAGGCGGGTCACAAACTGCGCGTCCACGCCATAATTGGCTAACGACACTGCCACATTTGCCTCGCCGCCGCCGAAAGTGGCGTCGAACTGACGGGCCTGTGAGAAACGAAGGTATCCGGGGGTCGATAGCCGGAGCATAACTTCTCCGAAAGTAACTACTTTTGCCATATTATTTTAAATCTTTAGTTGCACACCAATCCATATCATTGTAGTCGTCATTCTCGCCGCACATACCCCAGATGAAAGTGTAGTTGCGGGTAGCACAGGCGCTGTGTATGCTCCACTGAGGGGAGATCACGGCCTGCTCATTGTGCATCCAGATGTGACGCGTCTCTTGAGGTTCTCCGCAGAAGTGGCATACAGCTGCATCGTCGGGAAGCTCGAAGTAGAAATACACCTCCATGCGACGGTCGTGCGTGTGGGCGGGCATGGTGTTCCAGGTGCTGCCCGGAGCGAGCTCGGTCATGCCCATCTGAAGCTGGCAGCAGGGGACTACTTCCTTGACCAGCAGACGGTTGATGGTACGTTCGTTGCTCTCCTCGAGGCTGCCGAGATGCATAACCACTGCATCTTTCTTGCTCACCTGCTTCACTCCTGTCTCTCGATGCGCTGTGGCTGAGCAGAAGTAGAAATGCGCAGGGTTAGCAGGGTCAACGCTCTTGAATGTGACATGGCGTTTGCCGCGTCCCACGTACAATGCTTCTTTGAAAGGGATTGTGTATTCCTCTTCGCCGACCTGCACTTTCCCGGTGCCGCCCACGTTGATAATGCCGAGCTCTCGCCGCTCGGTGAAGAAGTCGGCGCGGAGTACATCGGGAGCGCTCAGGAGCAGGTCCTCTTGGACCGGGACAGCTCCGCCGGCTATGATGCGGTCGAACATTGAATACACCATGTTTATCTCGTCGGCCACCATAAGGTTCTCCACAAGATACTCTTTACGCAGCCGTTCGGTGTCGTAATGCTTTGCGTCCACGTTGCTGGACGCCTGTCTGACTTGACAATTGATTTTCATACTTTTAAGGTTGTTTTCCTATATATGCCAGTATGCCTCCGTCCACATACAGGACATGTCCGTTTACGGCATCGGAG
This sequence comes from Bacteroidales bacterium, assembly GCA_017634595.1. Lineage (GTDB taxonomy): Bacteria > Bacteroidota > Bacteroidia > Bacteroidales > UBA932 > Cryptobacteroides. The sequence goes on along the minus strand of JAGBNC010000025.1, from coordinate 72,722 downwards.
GCGTGTGATGCCAAAAACACTGCCGGACCGGCAAGTTCGTCCGGATCAAGCCAACGTCCTGCCGGGGTCTTGGCGCAGATGAAGCTGTCGAATGGATGACGGCTGCCGTCGGGCTGCGTCTGTCGCAGGGGAGCAGTCTGGGGAGTAGCAATGTAGCCGGGACCCAGGCCGTTGCACTGTATATTGTATGCTCCGTATTCCGAGCAGATGTTGCGTGTGAGCATCTTCAGGCCGCCTTTTGCAGCGGCGTATGCGCTCACAGTTTCGCGGCCCAGTTCCGACATCATGGAGCAGATGTTGATGATCTTGCCTTCGCGGCGCTCCATCATCTCCGGCACCACGGCGGCTGAGCAGATGTACGGTCCCACAAGGTCCACATCTATCACTCTCTGGAATTCCTCACGCTTCATCTCGTGCATGGGAATGCGTTTGATGATGCCTGCGTTGTTGACCAGGATGTGAATGGGGCCGACTTCAGCGTGGATGCGTTCCACCAGTGCCTTTACGGCCGCCTCATCGGTCACATCGCACACGTAGCCGTGGACGTTGCTGATCCCCGCCTTACGGTAGGCCTCGAGCCCTTTGAGCATAGAGGCCTCGTTGGAGGTGTTGAAGATGATATTGTCGATACCGGCCTCGACGAAGCCTTTGGCTATGGCAAAGCCGATACCGTAGGCGGCGCCGGTAATCCAGGCGTTACGCCCTTTTAGAGAGAAAAGCTCTTTCATTGTGCTTTGACTAAATCGAACCACATTTCTGCATTTTTTATGTCTCCTTTGGACCAGCATGATCCAAAGCTGTAACGGAGCACTTCACCGTTGCGTATCTGCTTGGTGCAGAGCCCGTGGCTCTTGTCTGTGGAGGCTCCGGACCAATGGGCGCCTTTCATAACGACTGCAACGCCGAGACAACCGTCTTCGGGCTCTATGCTTTGGTCGGATGCATGCTCCCAGATGGCGTAGCGGTCGCTCCCGCTGAGCTCGTCGATAATAGTCTCCTGTGCAGCGTGACGGTTGATTCCTGCTGCGATGGTCAGGGTCTCGGGACCGCTGAAGCTGTAGCTGTCTTCAACCTCGCAGAAGTAGCTACCCGGTTTTACGGTGACCTTTTTGTCAAGTGCCACCACAGTGCCGGGAACGGCCTCCCACTCGGGATAATGCAGCACAAACACTACTTTGCCGGGCTTGGATTCCAGGATCTCATACGAGCGGTAGTTTGTGGCAGGATAGCGCAGCGTATCGCAGATAAGAGGGGCAGAAGCGCCTCCGCCAAGCGATACGGCCACTTTGTAGCAGTCCTTGCCGCCGTGGTCGTGATGATAGTAGTCGGGATTCTGCATAGCTCCTTCGTACCATTCGTCGGCCACAAGTTTGCCTGGCAGTTTGACCCATATATCGATGCCGGGCGATGTGGGGTTGCCTTCGAGGGCCTTCCCGTAGAAGCGGCCTGCGATGAGGTCGTTTTCGAACACGAAGTCGTCAGCCCTTTCGGGTACGGCGCGTGCCATAACTCCGCCCTCGGCCGCAGGCTTGCAGGCGCCGAGGGACAGAAGCATAAGGACAGGGATAAGAAATTTCCTCATGTGTTAAAGTTCTATTGGTTTGTACTTGGGAACCAGAGACTTCATGATGCTCCATGCAATCAGATAAGCCAGACCGCAGAAGCAGAACATGATGAAGTATCCGGCGGGCTTGCCTTCGAATCCGAGGAAGGTGAAGGCGGAACCCTGTGTCTCAGCATAGGTGAACAGGTTGCCGGCCACCTTCTGAATGATCATGGAGCCAATACCTCCGGCCATTGCACCGATGCCGGTGATGGTGGCAATGGTGCTCTTGGGGAACATGTCACCGATGGTGGAGAAGAGGTTGGCGCTCCATGCTTGATGTCCGGCGCCAGCCAGACCGATCAGGATCGCGGGCCACCATGGGCTGTCGAAGCGTATTCCAAGCGGCTGCGCAAACAGGGCGGCCAGCGGGAAGAATGCGAAGATAAGCATTGCGAGCATGCGCCCGGCGTACGGGTTCATGCCTTTCTTGTCAACGAATATCTTCGGCAAATACCCTCCGCCGATGGAGATAATGGTCACGATAAAGTAGAGGGTGAAAATGAGCCACTGCCCCAGAGGCGATGTGGCAGGGGCGTGGAACTGATTGCTGAAATAGGACGGAGCCCAGAACAGGAAGAACCACCACACGCCGTCGGTAAAGAACTTGCCGGCTATGAAACTCCAGGTCTGCTTGTAACGGAAGCACTGGATGAAGGGGATGGTCTTTTCGTCAGAAGCGGCTTCCTTGGCTTTCTCCAAGGCCTCAGCAGCGTCATCCTGGTGGATGTAAGTGAGTTCCGCCTCATTTACCCTCTTGCTCTTTTCGGGCTTCTCATACATGAACGCCCAGAAGATCATCCATATAAATCCAAGGCCGCCGATGATGATGAAGGCCATTTCCCAGCCGAACTTGACGGCCAGCGGCGGTATGAGCAGGGGGGCTGCAAGGGCGCCCACCGATGCACCGGCGTTGAAGATGGAGGTTGCGAAAGCACGGTCCTTCTTGGGAAAGTATTCGGCCGTCACCTTGATAGCGGCGGGGAAGTTACCTGCTTCACCGAGGGCAAGTATGCCGCGGCAAAGCAGGAAGAGATAAACCGATGTAGTGGAAACGGCGAGAGCAATGTTGCTGCCGGCCTCTACGGCGCGCATGGCTGATACTGAGTCAAGTCCGGCGATATGTGCCGTGGCCCAGCCGCAGGCAGCGTGCAGGCACGCACCCAGCGACCATACGCCTATGGCGATAAGATAGCCTTTCTTGGTGCCCATCCAATCGACGAATTTGCCGGCAAACAGGCAGCAGATGGCGTAGAAAATGGAGAAGAAACTGGTGATTGTGCCGTAATTGGCGTCGGTCCAGTTGAACTCCGGCTTTATAAATTCCTCATAGGTGAGGGAAAGAACTTGTCTGTCAAGGTAGTTGACAGTGGTGGCTACGAACAGCAGACTGCATATCCACCACCGCCAGTTGGTCATTAATTTCTTTTGTGTGCTCATATACTCTTAGATTATAGCCTTTACTGCGGCACGCATCCCTTCCATCTGGATGAGTGCGAGGGCTTTGCCCAGAATGCGGGTGAGATTGGGGATGGCGTTGAGGTCTTCTCCCCAGATGAATTCGGCACCAAGTACGCCTTCAGCTACTTTCCTCAGGTCGCCGGTGGCCCAGAGATTCTGGAGAAGCTCGATGATCTTGGGATCGTCGTTGGGGACAATCTCGTCTTCGCCCCTCTTGCCGCCCTTATAGTAGGTGATGATGCCGGCAAGTCCGAGCACCAGACCCATGGGCAGTTCGCCCTTGCGCTCCAGGTAAGTCTTGAGCCCGGGCAGGTCGCGGGTCTTGAACTTGGGGAAAGAGTTGAGCATGATGGAAGTCACAAAGTGTTTGACGAAAGGATTGCGGAAGCGCTCCATGACGTCGGAAGCGAACTTCTCCAGCTCTTCCTTGGGAAGATTCAGGGTCGGGAGGAGTTCTTTGAACATAACTTTGCGGACGTATTTGCCTATTTCCGGATCTTCGCAGCATTCTTTGACGGTGTCAAGCCCGCTCAGATAACCCACAGGACTGAGCACAGTGTGGGGACCGTTGAGGAGGGTAACTTTGCGCTCGTGGTAGGGCGCTTCTGAAGGAACGAAGAGCACGTTGAGCCCGGCCTTGTCGGCAGGGAATTCGTCAGCGACCTCCTCAGGAGCCTCGATAACCCAGAGATGGAAGATCTCCGCCTTGTCGAGCAGATTGTCCTGATAGCCGACCCTCTCGCACAGCTGTGCTGCATTGTCGCGGGGATAGCCTGGGACGATGCGGTCCACAAGCGTGCTGTACACGCCGCAGCTCTGCTCGAACCACGTGCGGAACCCCTCGGGGAGATTCCACAGGTCGATGTACTGACGTATGCATTCCTTGAGGTGCTTGCCGTTTTCGAATATGAGCTCGCAAGGGAAAATGATGAAGCCCTTGCTCGGATCGCCCTTGAAGAACTCCCAGCGGTGATACAGGAGCTGAGTGAGTTTGCCGGGATATGAGGAAGCCGGTGCATCATCGAGCTTGCATGCGGGATCGAAGGCGATACCTGCTTCTGTAGTGTTGGAGATGACAAAACGCATCTCGGGCTGCTCTGCCAGCTTCAGATATGATTTGAAATCCTCGTAGGGATTGATGCCCCTGGATATTACGTCTATCAGGTCGATGCTGTCAATGGCCTCTCCATTCTGAAGGCCCTGGAGGTTAAGATGATACAGGCCGTCCTGCTCGTTCAGCCAGCTTACCATGCCCTTCTCTATAGGCTGGACTACCACCACAGAGCCGTTGAAGTCGGTCTTCTGGTTGGTCTTCCAAATGATCCACTCGATGAATGCGCGAAGGAAGTTGCCTTCGCCGAACTGGATTACTTTCTCTGTGTAAGTCTTCGCCTGAGGGGCGGTAGTGCGGTTTAATCTTTCCATATTAGTTTTGTTTACTCTGTTTCTTTAACTATGACGAGTAGGAGAGCCTGCTCCTTGTTATCTTGTTTTATGGTGTATGCGGTGCCTTTTTCAAGCGTGATCACTCCGGAATCTCCGATCGTATCGTAAGGAGTCTCGAACACCTGTGCGGTACCTCCGGCGGGAACAAGCTGTATGCGTGCAGTCGAGTCACCAGTCTTGCGGCGAATGAACCAGAACTGAACGCTTGAGTTCACAGATGCGGAAGTGGTAAAGCTTACCGAACCAGTGCTGTTGAGCTTGACACCCTTAGTGGAGCTGTAGCCTTCCAAGGTCCAGTCGCTGATGCCGTAGTCGCCGCCCAGATCGGTCTTGGCTGTAGCTGTAAAGTAGCTGCCGGCTGCACCGTCGGTAAGGTTGACCGCATTGCTGCTTGAATCGTAATAAAACACGTGGGTATGAGCACCACCTTCGACTATAGGTTCATCGGGATCGGTGCCGTTGTATTCAGTTATGCCTCCATTGTTGACTGCCACGGGGGCTTCGGTCCAGCCCATCTTGCCATAACCGGCGTTGGCCCTGACTACTTCAGGCACAAGTTCGGCAGCTGTCACTTCATATCGATACTCAGGCTTGAAGTCTTCGTAAGTCAGCGGAGTAATGGTGCTGCCGCGGTAAGAAGTGAACTTGACATTGCACAGAGGATATGGATCTTTTGCCTTCGGAGGACGGTTGACATAAACGTTCTGCGTCGGGTACAGATATCCGGCAACGCTGCCTTGAAGGTTCGATTCGCCGTTTTCCTTTGCAGGATAGGTGCAGATGTCAGTGGGCAGCTGCACGCTGTCGAAGTAGTTGTATTCCACCAGTACTCTGGCTCCGTATGCGCTTCCTGCGCCATAGGTGGTACAGCCGTCGTACAGATTGTTGTACACGTGTGCCCATCCGAAGCGGACGCGAGGATGGCGTGAGCTGGAAGAGTCGAACCAGTTGTGATGGAATGTGGCGGTGATCTGAGTGTCGGAAGTCTGACTGTTGGAGTGTCCTACGAGGCAAGTCTTCTGAGTTTGGATGTAGTGGCACCAGCTCACGGTGACGTTCTTGCTTCCATGTGTGATGTCGGTACTGCCGTCTTCGTAGTCCTTTTCCTGATTCAAAGAGGTGAAGGTACAGTGGTCAACCCATATTCCGTCACTCTTTTGCATACTTATTGCGTCGGCCCCGTTGTTGGCCTTCGGCTGCTGGAAGTTGATGTTGCGGAAGATGATGTTGCTGGCACTTACGGCAAAGAATCCTATGCGGTCCATGACGAAACTGTCGGTGCCGTAGATACTCAGGTTGCTTACTTCCTTGACGTCGAACCAAGGGTGCGCCTCGCTGAAGTCGCGTCCGTCACTGGGTCCGAAAGTGCCGCTCAGCCAGATTGTTACAGGGCTGTGGTCTCCTTGCTTCTCGCTCTTGGCGCGTGCAAGAAGCCACGTCTGGAGGGCCTTTCCGTTGTTGAAGTGAAGGATATTGGCACTGCTGGCATCGTCGCCACCCGTCACACCGGCAGCTTCGGCAAAGCCGTACATCTTGAGCGGATCAACTGTGGAGACTGTCGGGGGAGTGGTGCACTCCTGCTCGCCGCCCTCATCGGGCTCGGGATCTGGTGTGGGCTCAGCTTCCTGCACCTCGCCGGTGAACTCTAATTTATAGAACCTCAGGGCGTTTCCGCTGGGATAGATGAGCACCTCGCCTGCCGGAACATCCTTGAATACACATTCCATGGCTGCGGCCGCCGAGCTGACGGATGCCACGCCGGCGGCGATGGATGATGAGTAAGAACCGGCGCTGACATTGACCTTGCGGTTCATGTCCACACTGCTTCCGGTATTGGTGGCCCACACTGTGAGCTTGCCCTTGGTGGCAGCGGTGAATTTCATGTAGCGATCAGATGTAGAGCCCGCGCCGCCCCACTGGAAGAAGCTTGTGTTGTATTTGCTCTTGTTGCTGGACACAATGGTGAGATTGGCAAAGGTCAGGTTCCATCCGGTAATGTCAGTATTGATATTGCCGTACTTGGCAAAGGTATCCTGCCATGCCTGCTCGGAGAAGTCCCAGGTAGTGGGCTCGATGCCGGTGCTCTCGGTGATGTCAGCATCTTCAATCCTGAAAGTCAGGGTGTTGACTTTGCCGGTGACGAACTGGACGTCACTGCTCAAGGTGACGCTGCGCTCAACCTCAATCCCTGAGTCGTCGGTGACGACAGAAGCAGTAAGGGTGCTGCCTGCTGCCAAGGTCGTGGGGTTGAGGATGATGTATGCGGCTGTCTCTCCGTCAGCAATCCAGTCGCTGCCTTCGTATGCCACGGTGACTTGCTTCTGACTGTTTTTGCTCTCCCAACTTGAGACCTGTGCGGTGGTGATGTTCACCAGGACGCGTCCAGTAAGGATTTCGGACGAAGACTTGAGCGTTACGCTCTTGATAGCCTTGCCGGCAAGTTTGGATCCGGTAGAAGCATCGGCAATGACAAGTTTGGCAACGGCCATGAGCCTGTGGAAATGAAGTGTGCCTGCGCTGGCGAGGGCACCGTCCTGGATGTTTAATTCGCAGGCATCCGATACCATGAGGTCGGCAGCAGGGTCAAAAGTGCTCAATTCAGGTACGGTCTGCAGCTCGGGGATGATGAACTTGAACACGTTGTTGTCGCGCCCGTCTTTCTTGGGAAGGAAGGCGTAGGCGTTAAGCGTGCCGTCTGTGGCCTCGATGCTGCCTGTGAAGCTGGCCGTAGTGCCTGCTCCTGATTTGTTCCTGAAAGTGAATGCCTTGCCGAAATCGGCGTCATGTGTCACAAAGATCGAGTCCTGCTCGTTCCAGTATGGCTGCCAGCCGGTTGGTGTCTGCTCGATGTGGGTGCGCGTGGCATCCTGCTCCGCGCTGAGAGTGATAGGAATGAGGCGTACTGCCGAAGGAGTGCTTATGTTCTCCTTTGGTTGGCAGGCAACCGCCGCCACTGCGACGATTCCCAATAATGCTTTAAAGGTCTTTTTCATCGCTGTGGTGTCCTAGAATGTGAATTCGTCTCCGGGGATCAGCGGATCCCCGGCTCCGTCATCAGTAAGCTCGCTCCCTGCAAGCAGGGCCCTGGTAATTATGTGCTCCTCCAGCTCACAGAGGGGCCTTTGGTATTTAGCCATGATTATCATAATTCTTCTATTACCTCGACGTAGAATAGTCCTACTTCGCCGGTTTTGTTGAATTTGTATTCAGTGCCCTTCTCCAGAGTGACTATGCCGGAATCGTATATGGTGCCTAAAGTCATGGTGGCATTCACGATATTCGAACTGCCTTTCTGGAGCTTAATAATGCCATCCTTGTCTTCCTGACGCTTGGCTGCCCAGAACTGGATGGTAGTAGTAGCTGTGGAACTGGTGGTGAAGCTGATGTTGTTGCTACCGTCAATTTTTTTTGCGTTAGAGTATGTCTTACCTTTGATGGTGAAACTGTCCACTGCGAAATAGCCGCTGGCTGAGCATGAAAGGATTGAAGTGCCGGTCACGGTGAAGTAAGTTCCACCGGGTTCTCCATCCTTAGTCTGGACCGTATTCTTTTCATCGTCAATGTAAAAAGCGTAAGTGTGTGTAGCCGCTGCGCCTGAGCTGTCGGACTGCAGAACCTCAATCTCTTTGGTGACGGTCTTGGCTCCTTCGTATGTGTATGTAAGAATGACCGATGCCGAACGTGCACTGCCGGTATTGGTGGAGCAAGTGAAATATACAGCATCTTCAGATACTTCGCCGAGAGTAAGCCAGTCGCATGGTTCTTTGAGCTCTGCGGTCATGGTCCCGGTTCCGAAGTAGTTGGAAATCTCATAGGCGATGGAACCGGAAGTCGCAGTTGCGTCAATGGTGACATTGTCAGCTACGATGACGGGGTCGAAGCTGGCCGGAGGGCATCCCAGATCATAAATACGCCCTGAGACCAGTGTCACTTTTGCAAAAGCGGCGGTAGAGACCTGTGCCTGGACTCCAGTTGAAAGATTGAATGTAATGCTGAGGTTTCCGCAATTGGACCCTTTGGTAAGTACCGGGAGGTAATAGACAGCATCTTTCTCAAAACCGCCTTCGCAGGTGAAATCCATGTAGTTCTTGGCACCGTTGACCTGGAATGTGCTTCCGTCTGACATTTGGTAAATTGGACGGCCGCCAAGACGTGCTCCTCCGTCAACTTGAAAGTGTATGGAACTGATGTCGTCAGCAGGCATCTTGATCTTGAAATAAGCAGCACCATGGCGGAAAGCCAAATTGCCTTCTTCGTCGGCTACTGCGGTCATGTAGGCCTGTGTGACGGGGAATCCCTCTTTGACGGCTTGCTGACTGCTAATGGCCTCATCTATAACCAGTTGACCGAGGTCAAGAGCCCAGCGATTGCCTTTGTCATTGGTCTCTTCTATGCGGATGGGAACATTGGGATAGAGAGCGTAGAATTCTGTCTCGTCCTTGTCGGTTTCTGCTATGCTGCCTTCAAACTTTGCACTTGCAGTGCCCGCTCCAGACTTGATAGTGAAAGTGTACTGATTGCCGGAGGTTTTGGCAATGATGTTGATTTCGTCACCTTCTGACCATACCACGGAAGTGGGGCCGGAGAGTTCTGTCCTGGTGCCTTCGGGCGCCGTGACGGAGAAGGTCTTGGTAATGAAGCCTGGGGCTTCAGGTGCCGCGTTCTTGTTACATGAAGTTGCAATAAGCGCAAGAACCATGGAGAGGGCAAGTAATAATGTCTTTTTCATGATGATTTCCTCCTTATTACCAAATGTCCTGTCCAAATCCGGGTTCTTCTTCGAGGGCGGGGATTGTCCCGCCGGGGCTCTCTACAAGGAAGTCCATGGCGTTGAAGACTTCGAGCAGTTTTGTCTGCGGTGCAGTGTATGTGTGCTTTGTCATGGTTTTATAAATTATAAAGTTACACCAGATTTAAAGATCGCAATTTCACGATAGCCGTTTTTCTCGTTGTTGACATGCTTGCCGCTGGCTATTGCAAGCACGGTGTCGATAAAACGCTCGGAGACTTCGGACATGGGCGTGTCCTGGGCCAGTACTCCGGCATTGAAATCTATCCAGCCCGGTTTGTTCTCGAACAGAGGAGTGTTAGTGGATATTTTCATTGTGGGGACAAAGCTCCCGAATGGTGTGCCTCTGCCTGTGGTAAAGAGCACTATCTGGCAGCCTGATGCAGCCAGAGCGGTTGATGCCACCAAGTCGTTTCCGGGAGCGCTCAGCAGGTTCAAGCCTTTGACACTCAGACGCTCACCATATTTGAGTACGCCTCGGACTATACTCTTGCCGCACTTCTGCGTACAGCCGAGACTCTTTTCTTCAAGAGTGCTGATGCCTCCGGCTTTGTTGCCCGGGGATGGATTCTCATACACGGGCATGCCTTGCTTGATGAAGTAGTCTTTGAAGTCGTTGATCAGGCTGACTGTCTTGTCAAAAGTCGCTTTGTCCTGGCAACGGTTCATGAGGATGGTCTCTGCTCCGAACATTTCCGGCACTTCCGTGAGTACAGTTGTGCCGCCCTGGGCTACGATCCGGTCGGAGAAGACGCCTAGCAGAGGATTGGCAGTGATGCCGCTAAGTCCGTCCGAGCCTCCACATTTGAGACCTACACGCAGTTCGCTGACGGGGACATCCTCACGTTTGTCCTTAGAACAGATAGCGTAAATCTCGCGCAGCTGCTGAAGCCCATATTCGACTTCGTCTTGGACCTTCTGGGTGACGAACATGCGTACACGGCCTTCGTCAACTGGGCCGACGAGCTCGCGGAATGCGTCGAGCTGATTGTTCTCGCAGCCCAGGCTCACTGCCAGGACGCCTCCGGCATTGGGGTGATGTACCATGTCTGCGAGCACAGTGCGGGTGTTCTCGTGGTCGGTACCTAATTGCGAACAGCCGTAGTTGTGGGGAAAAGCGACGATTGCATCAACGGAGCTTTCGGCGAAAGGGGAACTGCCCCTGGGCTCCTGTTCGTAAGGGCCAAAGTCGCTCAGGGGCAGTTCCCCTTTCCCGGCCAGTTCTGCCTTGAAGCGGCGGACGATCTCCTCGCAGATACCGTTTACGCAGCCGACAGTGGGGATCACCCAGATCTGGTTGCGTATGCCCACCTGCCCGTCGGCGCGGCGGAAGCCGCTGAAAGTGCGCTTTTGCGCTGCCTCGGGAATGTCCACCAGGGCGGGGGAGTAGCTGTACTCCAGCAGGCCTTCCAGGTTGGTCTTGATGCAGTTGTGGTCAACCATTGTGCCTGCCTGCGCGGGGCGGGTGACATGTCCGATGGGGAAGCCGTATTTGATGACATTTTCGCCTTCGGAAAGGTCACGGAGGACCACCTTGTGGCCGCGGGGCACGTCGCACTTCAAGCTTACGCCCTCCACGACGTCTCCGGCCTTCAGGTCCTGAAGGGCTACAGCTACGTTGTCGTCGGGGTTGATTTTAATGTGTTTCATCAGAAATCAAAGTAATGCTTGGCATTGTTGTAACAGATGTCTTCGACCATCTTACCGATGAAGTCAAACTCGGAGGCGGGGAGTTTTCCCTGTTCGATGTCGCGGCCGAATACGTCGCAAAGTATGCGGCGGAAGTACTCGTGGCGGGGGTAGCTTATGAAACTGCGGCTGTCGGTGAGCATGCCTACGAAGCGGCTGATAAGGCCGAGGTTGCTCAAGGAGTCCATCTGGCGGCGCATCCCCACCTCTTGATCGAGGAACCACCAGCCCGAGCCGAACTGCATCTTGCCGGGCACGGTGCCGTCGTTGAAGGTGTATGCCATGGTCATCATGACGGCATTATCCTTGGGGTTGAGGCAATAAAGGATGGTCTTGGCCAGCTTGCCCTCGCGTGTGAGGCGATCGAAGAAACGGTGCCCTGCTGCCGCTATCTCCTGGTCATGGATAGCATCGTAGCCTGTGTCCGCACCTACTTTTTCGAACATCAGAGAGTTGTTGTTGCGTATGGCTCCGATATGGAACTGCTGGGCCCAGCCAGCCTCGGCATCCATTACTGCCTGGTCGTGGAGGAATGCGCTGCGGAATTTCTCCAGTTCCTTGGGGCCTGGGGCGATTCCCATCAGAACCTTCTTGAAAATGAGCTCGATCTCCACTTCCTTGTAGTCACATGAGTAGAAGTTCTCCAGCCCATGGTCGGAAAGCTTGCATCCGTTTTCGGCAAAGAAATCGTGCCGTTTCTGGAGGGCTTCCTGGAGGTCGGTATATGAATCTATTTCCATCCCTGCAGCCTCGCCAAGGACTTTCAGATACTCCTTGTAGGCTTTGGGATTCTCGATTGCCATGGCTTTGTCCGGTCTCCATGCAGGTATAACCTTGACGCCAAATGGCTCTGCGGCAATCTTTTTGTGCCAGCGCAGGTCATCTGCCGGATCATCGGTGGTGCAGACAGTCTCTACATTGAACCTCTTTATGAGCGCCTGTCCGCGGAATTCGGGGGTGGCGAGTTTGGCGTTGCACTCATCGAAAATCTCGCGGGCCGTCGCCGGGCAAAGGAGCTTATCTATGCCGAACACACGGCTGAGCTCAAGATGCGTCCAGTGGTAGAGGGGGTTGCGCATGGTATATGGGACTGTCTCCGCCCATTTCTCGAAAGTCTCCCAGGCGCTGTATTTGCCCCCTGTGAGATAGTCTTCCGATACTCCGTTGGCACGCATTGCACGCCATTTGTAATGGTCCCCGTAGTGGCCGTCCACCAGCCAGAGCTGGGTAATGTCGCGGAACTGGATGTTCTCAGCAATCTGCTGCGGCACAAGGTGGCAGTGGTAGTCGATGATGGGCATGTTCTCGGCATGCTCATGGTAGAGCCTGCGCGCTGTCTCCGTCTGGAGCATAAAGTCTTTGTTGATAAAGCTCATATTATTGTATTGTTTTAAATTTGGGAGGGAGTCGGGCGGTCAGGCCCGGCTCCCCAAGGGGTATATTACTGGTTGGTGTAATATATTTCGTAGAAACGGAGGCCGTTTCCTGCGCTGGCTATGTAAACCTCGCCTGCGGGAACCTCAAATTCGACGGCCTGTGCAGCAGTGGAGGAGTATCCGCCGGGGAGCTGCTGTACATTGTCGCCGACTTTGACGTAAACCATGCGTGTAAGGTCCTCGGAGCTGCCTGTATTGGAGGCGGTGACCTTGAGGGTTCCAGCCTCGGGAGCAGTAAACATAAAGTAACGGTCGAGTTCTCCGGAGGTCTTGTTCAGACCGGCTCCACCAAACTGTATGTAGTTTGAACCATACTTTGACTTTGGATTGGAGTAGAACGTGAGCCCGTCGTAGGTCATGTTAATGCTGGTAATGTCGGAACCTGATGCTCCAAGCCTGCCAAGTTCGGACTGCCACTCGGCAGAGCTGAAGTTCCAGTCATACTCGACCGGAGTTTTGCCGCTGCCGCCGCTTGTGGTAGTGTAGGTGAACTCCATCTTATAGAAACGAAGGCCGTTTCCTGCGCTGGAGATGTAAACCTCGCCTGCAGGAACCTCAAATTCGACGGCCTGTGCAGCAGTGGAGGAGTATCCGCCGGGGAGCTGCTGTACATTGTCGCCGACTTTGGTGTAAACCATGCGGGTCAGATCTTCAGAACTGCCGGTATTGGAGGCAGTGACCTTGAGGGTACCGCCAGCGGGAGCCGTGAACTTGAAGTAACGGTCAAGTTCTCCGGAGGTCTTGTTCAGACCGGCACCTCCGAACTGGATGTAGCTGGCGCCATATTTTGACTTGGAACTTGAGTAGAACGTGAGTCCGTCGTAGGTCATGTCGATTCCTGTGATGTCGGAACCGGACGCGCCAAGCCTGCCAAGTTCGGCCTGCCACTCAGAGGAACTGAAGTCCCATGTGAGTGTGACTTCCACGGTATCTTCGCCGCCGCCTGCTGCGAGCACGGCAAATGCTGCAACTCCGGCTTCGGAAGCAGTGTTGTAGATGTCAGTGTCGGCAGGGTTTGCGACCACGGAGACTGTATAGCTGCCGGCGTCAAGGCCGGCTGCTGTCTCGGCATCAATGACGAAGCTCGTATCTTCGGTAGTGGTCTTGGCTTTGTTGAATGTCACAGTGTAGCTTGCTGCATTTGGAACGGCAGCCCAGCTCACTACGATCTCGGTAGCGTCGCCCTTGGTTATGGTCTCGACGCTGATGGCAGGCTTGGGAGCCTCGAGTGAGGTATTCACGCCTGCCGTGTCGGGCGACCATGCAAGGGTGCTGATCTTGGCTGCGCCGGTGACATACAGATAGACCATGGTCTCACCTTTGATGCCGTTGAGCACGACTTTCTGAAGGGAACCGTCAGCATTGGCCACAGCTCCTCCCTTGATGGTGGCGGCGGCACCGTCCACATCTCCGGTAGCGACTACGACCTGGCTTCCGAGAGCCTTAGGATCATCAACCTTCAGTACTACGGAACCCGGAGTATTGACCTTGAATGCAATGTAACCGTCGGTGGGCACGCCTTTCTTGTTCTTGGCCGATGCTGCCATGAAGCTTATGGCACCGTCAAGATTCATGGGGCAGGCCTCTGATGCTACCATGAGCAGACCGTCGCGTACCTTAGATTTGGTGAGGTCGGCTGCAAAGAGGGTGGCGTCGGTGAGGTCCCAAGTGTGGGGAGCCTCGGTAAGTCCGAGCGTAAGGTCCTCTTTGGGCTCTACGTAAGCATTGAGCCATTTGGCTGCACCTACTTTCTTGTCCTGCAGTTCCTCGTTGGCAAGGTTGAAGAAGTTGCCTTTGGAGTTGAAGCAAGGATCGGCGGCGAGTGCCTTGGCGCTGATCTGTGCGGCAGTGAAGTTCTTTGATTCACCGAAGAACTTTTCTCCCACGTTGTAGTAGTAGTTGTCGGCAGCAGTGATGTCGGAAGGCACATTGTCCACATTGTTGGTGGTGGCAATGACTGCTTTCTCTCCTTGCTGGAACATGAAGAGGTTCTTGTTGATGGTGAACTTCTTCCAGGGAGCGCGGATGTAGAAGATGCCCTTGTCGTTGACGGCGATGTTCTTTACTGTGTTGTTTTCGAACACTATTTCCTCCAGGGACGTGCTCTTGTCGTCAATGCGGAAGAATGACCTGAAGCTGTCGAACACCGTGTTGTTGCGGAAGGTAATCTTGCTGATAGCGGAGTTGTTGCGTACATCGAAGCCGTCGCCGCCGGAACCGAGGATGTCATGTATGTCGCATCCTTCGATCAAGAATTCACCCAGATCGAGTTTGTCTCCGGAGTTGTCGTAATAGATACCGGCGTTGTAGTTGGCAATCACGCAGTTGACTATGCTGATCTTCCCGATCTGCATCTCGCCGCCCTTGTGGTTGATAATGCGGTCGCGGCCTGTTCCGTCGAAACTGATGTTCTCGAAATACAGGTCTCCGGTGAAACCGGCGTCAAGAACAAGGTCGGCGCTGACTACTGGAGCGTTGCCTGAAGCATCGGGCTCACCGAGCATGCGGAAACCCTTGGCCGGAGTGATGCTGCCTACAGAGTAGGGGGATCCTTCGGCGCCAACGTACACGTCATCGCCTGCTGTCATTGCGGCCTTGAGAGCGTCGGACGTGGTTACTTTGGTAAGGGTGCCGGGCGCGGGGCTGGTCCATACAGTCAGGGCTCCGCGGCTGGCGCTCTTGAAATAAAGCACGATGTTGTACTCGGTAGAAGGTGTGAGGCCGGTAAGCGTGGCGGCGGCCGCTGTCTTGACAGCTTCGTTGTTCTCTATGTCAAGGGTCACTGCTTTGCCTCCAGACACGGGCTTAGCTTCGATGTGCGACACATCCATGTAGTCGGACACTTCTTTTGACCAGCTCAAGGACACGGATTCGGAAGTCTTGCCTGTGAGTGCCAGATAGAGGTTGTCTTTGATAGCGTAGGTCTTGAATGTCTCGCCGTATTCAGCCAGATTGGAATCATCCAGCTTGGAGGAAATACCGCGGACGTTGAAAGTGTACACGCCGTCGGCTTCAAGCTCTGTTACGAAAGGAACCTGTGCAGGGGCGAGAGTGTCGTACAGAACGCTCTTGCCATCTTCTGTAAGCACTTCGAGGATGTACTGCTCGGCATCACTTGTGACATCCCACTTGAAAGTGGTCTGCACGCCTGAGTTGGCATCTACCTTGGCCGACAGATTCATTGGCTCCAGACAGCGCTTGAGGGGCACTGTGGTTATCTCTTCGAACTCCTTGTTCATGCAGGAGACGGCGGCGAGAGCGGCCAGGCCCAATATTGCGAATCTAATCTTATTCATAGTAGTAGTCGTTTACGAGATATTTCTGACTGCTGGATATCTGGGTGGCGAAGATGGGCCAGTACATGTACCATTCCATCTGGTCACCGTTGGAGTAGATACCGTCGATACGGCCATCGTAAAGTCCGGTGGCTTTACCACTGTTGTCAACGATCTTGGAGAAGTAGTTGCCGTCTTTCTCCCAGGCACCGGCGGGACGTGTAGTTTCGCCCACCTTGAAACCGTAGATCTTTAAGGTCTGAGTGCCTTCGTCATACTGATGATATACATCATCGCCGAGGCCGGCGAACTTGCCGGTGTGGTCGCGCAGGGCGCGGAGATCGGCCTTGGCTTCGTCGAGCTTGCTCTTGAGCATATTCCAGCGGATGAGGTCGGCTTTGCGGAGCATTTCACCGCAGAACTCGAAGGCACGCTCGTCAACGATGGCGTTGAAGAAGGCTTCTTTGCCGGACAGGCTGTTGACGTAGGTCTCGGCAGCCTCTTCATTGTTCTTGAATGCGCGGCTGCGGACCTGGAGCAACCAGTTCTTGGCATCGGCGCTGGGACCGTTGAGCTCATTTTCGATTTCGGCGGCCATCAGGAGTACGTCGGAATAACGCATCACCACGGGCTTGACACCGTCGTCAGCCTGACTTGCAGGAGCTTTGCACCATTCGAAACGGTACTTGCCGAAATACCAGCTGGCTATACCGGCCGGTACCAGTTCGTCGCTCTCGCCGTCCCACTTGTAATTGACACAAGTGAGGTCGCGGCGTACATCATTTTCATCATACTTCCACCAGAAGCTGGGGACGGGGCCGGTAGAACCGCCGCGTGCTCCGGTATAGGTGTTGTAACGGGATCCGGCTTCGACGCGGAGTGCGTAGTAGTTGTTCCACTGTCCGCGGTTTTCGCTGAAGGGAATGACATACAAGGTCTCTCCGTCAAAAGCCAGGTTTTCCTTGGCGTTGAAACGCTTCCAGTAGGCTTCGTAGTCGGGGTCGAGTTTGCACCCGCCGTTGGCGATAGCATCCTTGAGGTAAGCAAGAGCCTTGGGATAAAGAACGCTCTTCTGGAGCTCGGGATCGCTGGACAGACGCACGGAGCCGAGGTCATGGTTGCCCACCTGGCCGTCGTCGGGACGGAGGGCATAACCTGATGCCATGAGCGCGATGCGGGCGTACAAGCCCTCTGCGAACACTTTGTTGATGCGGTCGGTACGCTGGGTGTTGGCCGTGACACCGGGATAAGGCAGGTAGTTGCAAGCTTCTTCAAGGTCTTTGAGTATCTGCTTGAAAATCTCGTCGCGGTTGGTTCTTCTCATATAAATGGTCTCCGAGGTGACGGGCTCGAAACGTCCGGGTACGTCTCCCCAGGCCTTGCAGAGGTCGTAGTACACCATGGCGCGCAGAGTCAGGGCCTCTCCGAGCAGGTATGCCATATCGGCATTCTCTTCCACTTTACCGAACTTGCGCAGGCCTTCGATGGCCAGGTTGGCGCGCTCGATGGCGGTGTACATAAGGGTGTAACAACCTTCGGCCTCGTTGAGCTGAGAGTTGTTCGGCAAGCAGTTGTAGGTGCCGATGTCGGACTTGGAATCACCGGGAGTGAAGGTGTTGTACCACTCGATATCAGTGTTGTAGCCGTACCAGGGGAGGAAACGGTTTCTGTAAGACTTGTCGATACCGAATGTGTGTATAATGCCGAATATGGCGCTCTCAGCGAGGTTGTAGTTTGAGAACACGGCCTCCTCTTCAAATGAAGAAGGAGATTCGGGCTTGAGCAGATTGTCGCAGGAAGATGCCAGAGCAGCGGTTACTGCGATACAAAGGATAAGGTTGAATATCTTTTTCATCTTCATAGACAATTAAAAAGTGAGATTCAGACCTGCTACGAAACCTATGCTCTTAGGATAGGCGGAATAATCAACGCCCGGAGTAAGCGGGGTGCTGCGCCTGGTATCCACTTCGGGATCATATCCGGAGTACTTGGTAAGGCAGAACAGGTTGGTACCTGTGACATAGATGCGGGTCTTCTTGAGCTTGACCTTCTGAGTGAGGGACTCCGGGAGAGTGTAACCGATAGTTGCGCTCTGCAGGCGGAGGAAAGAAGCATCTTCAACAGCCCAGTCGGTGAAGACGGCCTTGTTGACGAGGGGACTCCACATGGTCTTCCCGGCGTTGAGGGAACGAAGTGCTTCAGCATCGGTGATGAGCTCGCCTGTGTTCCAATCTACCACGGTCCAGCGGTTATCAACGTTCATCATGTTGATGAGGTTGCGGTTGATGTAGCTGTCCTTGCGGGAAGATGTGAATTCAATCTTGTTGGCGTTGTACACCTGGTTGCCGAGCATGAAGTTGAAGTTGGCGCTGAAGTCGAAGCCTTTGTAGAATCCGCTCAGTGCAAACCCTCCGGTGAAGTCGGGCAGCGCGTTGCCAATCTTGGTGATATCGCTGGCGGAAATCAAATTGTCTTCAGATCCGTCAACGTTCTTGAGCTTGAGTGCGCCAGGCATGACATATCTTTCGCCGATGATGTCCTTGTCGTTGGCTACACCTTCTTTGAGGACCCATTTGCCTCCGATATAGCCCTCGAAGTCATCAACGGTATAGAAGCCGTCGCTGACATAACCGTACATGTTGCCGAGGGGCTGGTTTTTCATCACAAGGTAGTCGCCGCTGATTTCCGAGGAAGCCCAGCCGGAGTCGGAAGATATCTCATTCAGTCCGCCCAGGTCGGTGACCACATTCTTGTTGTAGGCAATATTGCCGCTGATGTTGAGGGAGAAATCCTTCTTGGTGACGATAGGGGCGTTGAGCGTGAGCTCGATACCGCGGTTGCGGGTGGAACCGGCGTTGCGGAACTGCCTCTGGTAGCCCGCACCCGAGATGGGGAAGTTGATGAGCAGGTCCTTGGTGTCGTTCTGGTACACCTCGATACTACCGTTGAGTTTTGACTGCCAGAAACTGAAGTCCAGACCGATATTGTGGGTATATGTGGTCTCCCATTTGAGGTCGGGATTGTTCATTACAAGCTTGCCGTCAGTGATCTTGGTGGACATGTATGATCCGCCCGGGCTGATGTAAGAACTTGCGTGTGACTCATATTCCCTGAGCAGCTGGCCGGACGGAATGTTGTTGTTACCGGCGGTACCGAAACTGTAGCGGAGTTTGAGCTGGTCGAGCCAGCTGTGGCTGTTGTCCATCCAGGGCTCATTGGAGATGTTCCACGACACGGCGGCCGATGGGAAGAAGCCCCAGGGGTTGCTGAACTTGGAAGAACCGTCCACACGGAGGGTGGCACCCAGCGAGTACTTGTGCTTGTAGTCGTAGTTCACGCGCCCGAAGAAAGAAAGCAGGGCGTCGTGGGCTGCATATTTGTTGCTTACTTCAGTGTTGTTCGCCACTACGTCGCCGATGAGGTTGCCGGAGGCGGAAGACATGAAGTTCCATGCGAGCTGAGAATCGAAGAAAGTGGGGAAGCCGTCAACCAATATGTCTATGGTGTTGGAATTGGTGAGTGTCAACTCCTCGCCCAAGAGGGCAGTCAGCTGGTGGTCTTCGTTTTTAAGGATATCTTTGAAATCAAAGTTCAAAGTGTTGGTATTGCGGTACTTGGTGCGGAACGCCTCTTTGTGGTTGCTGGATGGAGTTCCGGGTACTTTGCTGTCCTGTGCGCTGAGCTTTGTAGAAAGACCGTAGAAGCGGTCGTCGCTCTGGCGCCAGTCTTCCATGCCGCCTTCGATCTTGAGACGGAGGTTGCTGGTAATCTTCCAGTTGAATGCAGCATTGGCGTTAAGAACGGTACGTAAGCGCTTGCTGTCATTGTCGGCAACGCTGCGCAGGGGCTGGACGTTGTCTCCATAGAGTTCTGCTTCCTCATCTTCAATGCTCATGGTGTTCACGGGGATGGGAGCAAACTGCACTGCATGCTTCAGACGGCCATTGCCTGATGTAGAACCTTTGTCATTGAGGCTGTTGGCGCCGGCGCCGCGTACATTCACGCGTGCATAGCGTATGCTGGCATCAATGCTTGTGGTCTTGGATGTCTTGAAGTTGGTCTTGAGGTTGAGGTTGTCCCTGACATAGTTGGAGCCGTACATGATGGCGTTGTCGCCCATGTGGGCATAGCCCAAGGTCCAGTTGACACCCTCATTGCTTCCTGACACGGAGAAGTCGGCGGAGAAGGAAGAACCGGTGTTGCCGAATACGGCGTCGATCCAGTCGTTCCCCACCATGCCCTGGTACTGGTCCAGCTCGGAGAAGTTGCCGTAGTAAGGCATGTAGTCATTGCTGACTCGGTTGAGGACGAGGGCCTTCTCATATTGGAACTTAACGAATTCGGATACGTTCATGGGCTGGATGGCCTTCTTGTTGGCCATGGTCTTGAGCCCATAGTATGCGTTGAATTTTACCGATACCTTCTCGCCCTTGTCGGCACTCTTGGTGGTGACGATGACGACACCGTTGGCGCCGCGGCTACCGTAGATAGCGGTTGAGAAAGCGTCCTTGAGTACATCGATAGATGCAATTTCGGATGCGGATATATCGTTGATGGATTCGGCGGGGAAGCCGTCAACGATGTACAGGGGAGAGTTGTCCTGGGTGATGGAGCCGCCTCCGCGCACGCGGATCTTGATGTCGGCATCGGGATCACCTTCAGTCGTGGTTACGGATACACCGGCCATTTTACCGGCAAGCGCCTGACTGACCGAAGTCACCGGCTGCTCGGTGAGTTTGTCGGAACTCACGGAGGATACAGAGCCGAGGAGGTCGCGGCGTTTTACAGTGGCATAACCCACGACAACAACTTCGTCTAGGACGGTGTTGTTGGCTGCCAGGACTACGTCAATCTTGGTGCGTCCGTTGATGGGAACCACCTGTTCGGTGAGACCGATGAACGAAAACACCAGATTGGCTGCACCTTCAGGTACGACGATCATGTAGTCGCCGTCCATACCGGTGATGGTGCCGTTGGTTGTCCCTTCAATGAGAACGCCGGCCCCGATGAGGGGTTCGCCGCTCTCGTCGGTCACTATACCGGTGATGGTATTCTGCGCCGATAGCGAGACTGCCAAGGCCATTCCAAGCAGAGTAATAAAGAGTTTCTTTGCTTGATTTTTCATGGAATTTTGTTGTTAGTAATTAATGTTGGTGTTATTATGTATTATCTAGAGTATTGTGCTGCAACAATGTCGCGTACAAGATAGTGGAGATACATTTCCAGATTGGTATAGCGCTTTTTGGGATCGAGTCCGTAAGCCGCTCCGTCTGAAGGATTGGTCTTGTTCAAGCCGGCTTCTTCTTCGAACCAGTCGGGCATGCCGTCACCGTCGGAGTCGAGCGATGCTTTGGCAATCTGCTCTTCGGTGGCTTTGTATTCGGGCCATCCTCCTACTTGGGACTGCGTGTCAATGATGCCGCGGGTGCCGTTGGGCGCTGTGCCGGAACGCACCTCGCTTACAATCCTTTCGTCCACGCTGTCGCGGCTGAGGCTGGCTCCCGCATTGGTCAGGACGGTTTCGAAAGCATCGGAGGCACTGTGCTCATGGATGCTGCTGCCGCCAGCACTTATATCGAAACGGGAGCTTGCAATGATTGACCCCGAAGGAGTTCCGTTCGGATGCAGACCGGCTGAATTGTCTGCATTGACTTTGTCGCATAGGGGCTTCTGATCCTCTTTGAGAGAGGAACTGCTGCTGTCGAAGTAATTGCCGCTCAGGAAGAAAGTGCCCCAGAGCCCTTTGACGTTCTTGTTGGAACCGTCGTCGGCATTGGGCGAGAAGATGCGGTTTACAAGCGAATTCTTGGTGACCGTGGACGGGCCTGGCTTGTAGTAGTTGTTGATGAAATTGAAAGACCCGCCCTCGCCGGCATATCCGCCGTTGGTTGGGCCCCAGTTGTAGAAAACGTTGTTGATGATTTCGGTCTTTTCGTTCTCCGGTTTCCCTGTGTAGCGGCTGCCGCACAGGCGCGGGGTGCGTGATGTATGGTGAGCGATAAGGTTGTGGGAGAATGTGGCTCCGTGGCCACCCCAGATGCCGCCGTAGCCATGCGCTCCCTTGGGATGGAATGATTTGTTCATGCTCTCTGCGAGTATGCAGTACTGCATGGTGAAGTTGTCATTGTCGTAGAACGATGAACACTCGTCGATGCACCAGCTCATTGAGCAATGGTCGAGAATGATGTTTTTCTGCTCACGCCCCCAGATGCAGTCTTCCATGGGTATGGAGGAGAGCTTCGCCCATTGTTCTTCAGTCATAGTAGCCTTGTACGCCTTTGCGCCTTCGTCGCCCATGCGGAAACGTACAAACCTTATAATCAGGTTGTCAGCAGACACTTGGGTGGACCACCCGCTGATGCAGATCCCGTCTCCTGGGGCAGTCTGCCCGGCTATCGTAACGTCTCCTCGCTTGATCGCAAGGTTGGATTTGAGGTCTATTCGTCCGGCGACATCGAATACGATGGTCCTGTTGCCGCTCTCGCTCAGGGCGGCCCTCAGTGTACCGGTGCCGCTGTCGGCGAGGCTGGTCACATGGATCACCTTGCCTCCGCGGCCTCCTGTGGTGAACATCCCGCAGCCTTCGGCGCCGGGGAATGCGCGGGCGGCTCCGTCTTCATCTTCCGGGGCCGGAATCTTGAAGTCGGCATATTTGATCTTGGCTTCGGGAGCGGGGTCGTCGGGAATGTCCGGATTGGAACTGTTGTCTTTGGTGGCAGCCTCAATGTCCTGCGACCATTCTGAGGCGGCCGATCCGGCAATGCTGCGCACCGAGAACTTGTAGGTGGTGGCAGGGGATAGGTCGGGAATGACCACATTGCGCTTGACCTCTGTCCCGTGGCCTGCCTCTTTGGCCCCCTGGCGGAGACGCCATTCGTAAGATTCGGCTCCTTCAGCCTGGCTCCATTTGAAGGTAAGGGAGGTTTCCGTGGCGTTGTGGAGGCTTACTCCGGAAGGCACTGCCGGAGACTTGGGCTCTTCGGAGGAATCTTGATGGCCGCATGCAGACGTGCCCATGAGAATGGCTGCTGCGAGTATGATGTAATTAAATCTCATAATTTCTCGTATTCTATTGATGCCCAGATCAGAGGACCTATACCTTTGGGGTCGTTCGCGCGCACGCGCTCGTGTATATAATATTCGTAGTCACCGCTGCGGTTTTGCTTGCCTCCCAGGCCGGCTACTTCGCAGCATTGTTCCAGGTTGACAAGATCGTTGTCATTGTCTGTGGTCACGAAGGTCCGCACCATGCTCTTGTAGAGCCTGCGTGCATAGCGTTTGTCTTTGCTGATGCCGAGCGTCACTGCTTTCGAGAATGCGTAGCTGAACATGGCATTGCAAGTGGCTTCCAGGTAGTTGCCTTCCTCGCCGGGGCGGTCGAGCACTTGGTACCAGAGCCCTGTCGAGGGGGCTGCATTGTCTCTAAGTGCATCGAGCACTTTGGTCAGTATCCCTATAAGTTCTTGGCAGCTGTCCTTGCTGAGGATGCCGATAACATCGACCAGCGCCATGCAGTACCAGCCCATGGCTCTTCCCCATGCGTGAGCAGACTGGCCTGTGGCAGGGTCGCACCAGAACATGGAGTGTGAGGAGTCCCAGGCATGGCGGAGCAACTTCGTGTTGGTATCATAGCAGTGCTCGAATGCAAGGGCGAACTGTCTAGTTATGTCGTCTATATTCTCTTGGCGCTGGGGCTCGGGGATGTAACGCATTGTGTATTCAGCGTAGAAAGGCTGGGCCATGTAGAGGCCGTCGAGCCACATCTGTTCAGGATACACTTTCTTGTGCCAGAATCCGCCGTCGGCAGTGCGCGGCTGCTCTTTGAGCTGAAGGTACAGGGTGTCTATGGCCGCACGGTATTTTTCCTTGCCTGTGAGGTCGTAAAGTTGGAAAAGGGTGCATCCGGGGCAGATGTGGTCCAGGGAGTAATTGCTTTTCTTGTATTTTCCGCCAATTGCTCCTGTGGAGTCTATGATGGCATCGTACCAGTCGTTTACGTACTTTAAGACCGTTTTTGCTGTGGTTGTGGAAGATGCTCCGGCCTCCTGTTCGTAAGGGCCAAAGACGGCTGGAGCGTCTTCAGCAACCACTGATGCAGCTTCTGCAATGACTGCATCGAGCATGGCCTTGAGTTCCAGGCCGGTGGTGTAGTTCCATTTTAAGTTGCCTTCTTGGCCGTCTATGTACGACGCCTCAGGGTGCCGTGACATCTCGGAACGAACGACCTCTTGATACAACGGAGCCTTGGCCGTGCATGCGGTCAAGGCTAATGCCGTTATTATCAATAACTTCTTCATCGGTTGTCGTATGGATTCCATATGATGCCGTCTTCTTTTTGGAACATTACTTTGTCGAAATCGTATTCAGCGACTTTCCGTTTGCTGAGTTTGTGCGCCCATTTAACTCTCGGGCCCGAGGCTCCAGGCCCGGTGCTTCCGTATTCGGCGTAGAATGAGTTCTTCTTGGTATTCGGCTTGCCTTCTTTCTCCCAGTCGTGCCATCCTTCAGGTACGATATGCGCCCCGAGTTCGCAGTCTATAAACACTGTCTTGGCGTATGCGCCCCAGGGCCGCCCGAGATAGACTTTGTCAATGCCGGGTGCGGCTGTGAGTCTGCAGTTCTTGAACACATAGCCGTATTTCTGACCTTTAAGTGTGGAAGCGGCAGTGACATAGCTGTTCTTTTTGGAGTGGAGAGTGCAATTTTCGAAGTAAGCGATGCTTGGTCCGAAGATGAAGTCGGTGGTGCCTTCTATGTAGCAGTCGAGGAAGTAGTTGCGTTTGATTCCTCCTTCTTTGCCGAAGCGCCCGTAAGTGTAAAGTGTGTCCTGGTTGCCAATGAAGCGGCATCCCTTGAAGAATAGGAAGTCTCCGTCGGTGAATACGGCAACCGCCTGCGCGATGTCCTTTCCTTCGCCTGCGCTGTTCTCGAAGGTGATGTTCTCAAAAGTGATGTAGCTGGCGTGGATGTAGATGCTTGCGCTTCCCGAAGTGCCTATGGGAAACTCGCGCCCGGGCCAGAGCTTCTTTGCATATTTGTCGTAGGTAATCACGGTGCTACCAGCATCCTCTCCTATGAAGTGCACGCGGAATTTGGAGTGGGGAATGATGACTTCTTCCTTGTATATGCCTTTACGTATGAGCACTTTAGTTATTTCTGCGTGGCTGTAGTCGGGTATAGCGTTTACAGCTTCCTGAACTGTCATGTAGTCTCCGTGACCGTCGGCGGAAACAACTATATCATAATGGATCAGATGCTCAGCTATCTGCGGAATCAGCTTCTCTATGAGTGAGCAGACGATCTTTGTAACTTCACGGGCTCCGCAGGCTACTGTATGGGTGTTGTCGTTCTTGCCTGTGGAGATCATGAAATATGCCTTGGAGGCATCGTCGCCCAGCTTTTCCAGCCAGTCAAGAGTGGCAGTAGTAACATCCAGCAGGGGTGTGCCGGTCTGCTCGGCCACCTGTTTCATGGCAGCGGGGTAGTCGCCGTGGCATCCGCGGTCGAGCTTCCCTCCCTTGAACCAGCGGCGTGCCACAGGTGTGAGAAGCACCGGCGTGCCTCCTTTCTCGCGCACTCCGTCGATGAACAGCTTCAAATTGTCTTGATATGCGCCCCATGGGGCAGCGTAACGTTCGGGGTCCGACTCCTTGGAGTCGTTGTGCCCGAATTCGATGAATACGTAATCGCCCGGCTTGACGGCGCTATGTACTTTGTCCCATAAGCCTTTGTCTATGAAGCTCTTGGTGCTGCGGCCGTTCTGTGCGTAGTTGATGACTGTCGCCCCATCGTCCAGAAAATTCTGGAACATCATTCCCCAGCCGCGCTCGGGATTGCCGTTCGACAGGTCCTTTTCAGCCATTGTGCTGTCGCCCATCAGATGGATGGTGAAAGAACTCAGCACTAACCAAAGAGCCAAAGTGGCAAGAGGGAAAACTTTCTTTATCATAATGATTCTCCGTTGACGCTGACGTTGTCAAATGTGATGTCCTTGGCGTAGTTGATTTCAACCCCCTTGCTTGCAGTAAAACAACTGTTGCTGAAACTCACGGCGCTCACGGGGAGCTCCGGCAGACCGTTGATGTATATGGCCTGGCCGGCACCGGCGCATGTTATGGCGTCGAAGTGAATGTCCTTGAACTCGGGGGTGGTTTCATCCACCTGTACGACAGGCTCCACGCGGCCTTCGGGCATCTCGGTGGCGGCTACTCCGGCATAGTAGAGATTGAAGATAACTGCGTAAGAAACAATGTCTTTCATGTAGATGCGCTCGCACCAGATATTCCTAACCAGGCCGCCGCGCCCGCGGGTGCTCTTGAAGCGCAGGCCGACGTCGGTGCCCAGGAAGCGGCAGTCACGCACTACGATATTTTCCACTCCACCGGACATCTCGCTGCCAACCACGAAGCCTCCGTGTCCGTGGTAAACGGTACAATCGGTGATGACGAGGTTGCGGCAGGCCTTTCCGTGGCGGCGGCCGTCTTCGTCCTTGCCGGACTTGATGCAGATGGCGTCGTCGCCCACGTCAAAACTGGATCCGGTGAGCAGTACATTCTCGCAGGCATCGATGTCAATGCCGTCTCCGTTTGCGGAATAATGCGGGTTGCGGACGGTTATACCTTTGATTATTAGGTTCTTGCAATAGAGGGGATGAATGTTCCAGCAAGGCGAGTTCTGAAATGTGCAGCCTTCCAGAAGCACCCTCTCGCAATTGCGAAGCGACACCATTACGGGGCGGAGGAATGTCTTGATCTCCTGCTCGTCCAGTGACGGGTCGGGGAAGTTGAGGCTGCCGGCAGTGAGGCGGGCTTTGTAATAACCCTCGTCGGGATACCACCCCTTCCCGTCGGGGCTGATCATGCCACCGCGGGCTATTATGCGCTTCCACTGGTCATCCGAAACCTTGCGACGCTTGACCTCGCGCCAGGCTTCTCCGCTTCCGTCAATCACGCCACCGCCGGTGATCGCGATGTCATGCACGCCCTCGGCGTTGATAGGGGAGAGGCAGCGGCGAACGTCAAGCCCTTCGAAGTTTGTATCGATGATGGGGTAGAGCGACTGGTCGGGATCGAAGACCACAATTGCATTCTTGTCCAGGTTGAGCTCTATGTTGTTTTGTAATGTAATGGGACCGGTGCGCCATATTCCGGCAGGTACAATAACCCGGCCGCCCCCTTTGCCGCTTAGGCTTCCGATGGCCTGGGCAAAGGCTTCGGTACAAAGAGTCTGTCCGTCGCCAATGGCGCCGAAGTCGGTGATGCTGACGCTGCGCTCGGGTATTGAAGGATAGACGACCTCAGGCATCTCGAAAGGGAGCTCGTTTCCGTATGCCTTGGAACCTTCGCTGGAGCATGCTGAGAGGGCACAGACGGCTGCCGGCGCTATAACCATTAAGAGTGTACGAAACAATTTCATTGATTATTAATATAGTGTGTGTTGCAAATATACAATAATTTTTGAATTCCGTGCACGGTAACGGAAAAAATCGTGCACGGTAACGGAAAAATTAAAAATTATTATATTTGCAATTGAAAACAAGGGTGTTATGCTTCAGAAAGAAAAACCCACCATTATGGATATTGCCCACATGTCGGGATTGTCCAAGGGCACGGTGGACAGAGTTCTTCACAACAGGGGTGAAGTATCGCGCAAGAGCTACGACAAGGTGATGTCTGTGATTAAGGAGCTCGGCTATGAGCCTAATGTGTTTGCCTCTGCCCTTGCCAGGGGAGTGTCTCCCCGAATTGCGGTTCTCATACCAGAGTATGGCCCCGGTTCGTATTGGGAACTTGCTCTCATGGGAATAGGCAAGGCTTCAGATACTATTGGCCCGCTTGGGGTGGACACCGAACTGTTTCAGTACAATCCAAGCGATGCTGCATCGTTCCAGGATGCCTGCAACCGACTGCTAGCAAGTTCGCCTTCGGGAGTGGTAGTGGCGCCCATGTTCAGATTGGGCGTACAGATGCTTACCGCTGAGTTGCGCCGGAAGTCAATCCCCTATGTTTTCTTCGATACCAAACAAGATGATGAAGGCTACCTGGCTTATTTCGGGCTGCCGGAATACAAAAGCGGGTATCTCTGTGCCGATCAACTGACCATTGACAGAAGTGCTTCTGAAGTGCTTGTGGTTCGAATCAAGCGCGATCCGTTCCGCCAGTCGGACCCAACTATCATACGCCGGGCCGGTTTCCTTGACTACATGCATGAACACTATCCCGATTGTACGGTGCGCAGTTTGTTTATCGACCCTGACGATCCGGTCCGGACCGATCAGGAACTGAACTCCTTCTTCGAGGCCTTCCCCGGGACTACGCACGTGGCTATGTTCAACTCCCGTATCTATTTGATTGCCCCATGGTTGGAAAGGCACCCGGCTCAGGTCAGGCGGGTGGTGGGATTCGACAATCTGACAGCAAACTTGAATGCCCTTTCGAGGGGGACGGTCTCCGCACTGATTGCCCAACACCCAGACGAACAAGTGGCTATGGGCATTCAGGCCCTTTTTGACTTTATAGTTCTCGGTAAAAAGCCTTTGCGTCGCGACAACTACATGCATATGGACATTCTTACCCGGTACAACATCGAAAGCTATTGACAGGAACCTTCCTCGAGGCCTGTGGCGCGTGGCGAAGACTAAAACGGTGGTGTTTTTTTGTCTTCGCTGGTGTAGAGGGGTGCTGCCGAAAGGTTTAGGACTATTTTAGAACGGCAGGAACCGTTGCTGAAGGCATGGACCCCTGCCGAGGATGGTGTCTGTTGCTGATGGCTTGTCCCCTGCAGAAGGTAATAACCCTGCCGAAGGTGGTGACTGTTACCGGAGGTAGAATTCTTCTATTGGCTGGTAGCCGAGCTCGGCGACGAGTTTGTCCCAATCCTTGGGCAGCTCGATGGCAATGGTAGAGTAACCTCCGCCCGGCATGGTCTGCACCTTGTTGCGGGCTGCGTCACCTGTGATAAGATATGCCGTCATGCCCTGCTTCATGGTGGGGATTGTCATCTGTTCACTCTCTGGCGAGTCGTACCAGGGGGCGGTGGGTGTCATTTTCCCGCCTTCGTCCTTGCGAATATGCCCGGTGTACTGTCTGAGTGTGTGCTCGCCGCCATCCTTGGCGCTCCCGGGATTGGCGTAGTAGTTGGCAAATGCCCGCTCTTTGACAGGACGCCTCGAATTCTGCACCAGTGCTTTGTCCAGAGCCTCCGGACTGCGGTACTTGGATGCGAGAATCGCTGCAACCGGTTCGGTCATGAGTATGGTCCTGAACGTGTACTGCCGCCCGCTTCCCAGAGCAAACTGGCAGCGCTCAGAAATGTCCCAGGCAAGCAGTTCCATGACTTTCTGCGGGTCGGTGGTGGATGGAGCCATGTTGTTGCCCCACAGGAGGGTGGAACCTGTAGTGACAGTGCTTTCATTGATATTGTAACCATTGCGTACATGGTAGGGCTTCCAGCCTACCCTGAGGCATGCCGCATCGTCTTCCACCATGCACCAGGACATGGGATAGCCGAAGGTGCCCATCCTGTCCTGCTTGACATAGTATCCAGCCAAGTTCATGAGCGCCAGATTCATGAAACGCCCTATAGCAATGTTGGCTTTCTCGTTGATCTGCCCCTGCCCGCTGTCTATCCCGAGCTGGCGTGCAACGGGACCGTTGAGCCAGCTGTAAGGTATCCAGGCGTGGGTGCTGGCAAGGGTGCGGCGGAAATCGGGACCTCCCATAGCCTGTGTCATGGCAATCAGAATGGGCATGTACTCCGGCTTGCAGCCTGCCATGACACCGTTTACCGCCACATGCCACACGGTGGTGTTGCGGTGGGCGATTGGCAGCACGGCTACAGTTTCATCCCATTTGCGGTCGGTGAAACGCAGGAATTCCTGCACCCGTTCGAAGGTCGGAGGCACGATGGGGAGCCCGTCGCTCCAGTTCATCTCTTTGAAATATGCATCGATTTCATCGAGCGTGCCGAAGAATACGTCGTCGCGTAAGTCGCCGTGGTCCGCCGATATTCCGGCTTTGAGCTCTTCCTCGCTAATAGGCCTGGTAAGGGCATCAACTATCTGGGGCCATGTGATTTCGCGGGTATTGCGTATCAATTCGTCCTGGGTCTGCGCTGCAAAAGCTCCGGGATACTCGGCGACACGCATCACCGGCACTCCGTTGTTTAGGGCCGTATAACGCGCTTGATCGGCAAAGCCCGGGCCCGCTATAATGACTGACGGAATACCTAGATACTCTGCCGCTATGCAAGAACCAGTCTCCTTGGGTGTGCAGAGACCGCAGCCTCCGTTGCCCGAGATCACAGCGTCAACCTTCATTTCCAAGAGCTTGCGCTGGAAGTCCTCTTTGGCCTTACGGGTGATGCCGGGTGCCGGATATACGCCTGCGGCTCCTATCTCGTCAAGCAGGAGCACTTTGGCATCGGGATAGTTTTCAAGTATAAGCCGCTTGATTTCGGGATGAGTGACAGACGTCATGAAACTCACGCCCACCACAGCAATAGTTTTGCCGCTGAGCGTGTTGAGTCTCGGGGCCTGCTGAATCATGGGTACAGTGCCGTATCCGACAGGGGATACCACTGCATAACCGGCAGTGCCGTTATGGTCGGCGGCTGAGTCGATGTCGCAGCTTTCGTCACACACTATTCTCCCCTGGGCGCCTGCCAGGGTGCTGCAGAGAATTATCGCTAAGGAAAAAACAACTTTTCTCATAAAACAATCTTTTACTATTTAGACTGTCTTATGAGATAAAAGTAAAATTGCTACCAGACCTTAATGCCGTTTTCTGCCATAAACGCTACAACGGTATCGTGGCTCTCGAACTTGGCAGTGCCGCCAAGGAATACCTTGACAGTGAATCCTATCTGGCGGCTGATCTCATAGAGCTTCTTCAGAGTCTCAAGCACACAGTATTCAGCGGCAATTCCGCATACGACCACTTCGTCGCCGGGCTGGAAAAGATCCTGATTCTCAGGGTCGAAGTCAACAAATGCACCATATTCCTCGCGCTCGGGGCGGCGGCCCTTAAGGATGAAGCGAATCCGGCTTTCGTCCAGGCCCTCGAACACCTCATCGGGGATTGAAGCCCCCACGGTATGATGTACGCAGTGCACCGGCCAGGGTCCACCTTGATCCTTGAATGAGCAATGATTCAGCGGGTGCCAGTCCAAGGTGAAATAAACGAGGTCGAAATCTTTCTTGATGCGATTGATTTCGGGTATGACGGTATAAGCTCCCGGGACTGTAAGCGTGCCGTCTATAAAGTCCTTTTGCAGGTCAACTGCAAGCAATATCTTTCTTTTTGCCATAGCTGTGTATTTTCCACAAATATAGCAAAAATCACAAGATTTTTCTTACATTTGCTCCTCATGTTGAGGACGATACTAGCTTATGTAGGGCAATTCAAACGCTCCGCCTTGATGGCGCCGCTTTGGACTGCCCTTGAAGTTCTAATGGGCGTGTTGATTCCATATGTCACGGCGTCTCTAATTGATAAGGGCCTCATGGCTGGCAATATAGACGCAGTTTGGAAATATGGGGCTATAATGGTTGGGATCGCCGCGGTGAGTCTGTTCTTCGGTATTATGTCGGGGAGGGAGTCCGCCCGCAGCTCCGCCGGTCTCGCCATGAACCTTCGCGGTGCCATGTTCGACAAGATTCAGACCTTCGGCTTTGCCGATATCGACAAGTTCAGCACCGCCGGTCTGGTCACGCGCATGACCACCGATGTGGCCAATATCCAGAATGCCTTCCAGATGCTGTTGCGCATCAGTGTCCGGGCGCCCCTTAATGTGCTGGCGGGCATGTTCATGAGCTTGTTTATCAACCTTCGCCTGAGCCTGGTGTTCGTGGGGGCGATGGCATTTCTTGCCATTGCTTTGTATTTCATCGTGTCCCGTTCGATGAAGATTTTCACAGAACTGATGCATAAATATGACGACCTTAACAATGTTGTGCGTGAAGGCGCCGCAGGCATAAGGGTCATCAAGTCGTTCGTGCGCGAGAAGCATGAGGGACTGCGTTTCAGGGCCGCGGCAGAAGTAATCTACCGCCTCAATGTAGCGGCAGAGACAATCATCAGCTTCAACCAGCCAGTGATGAACATAGTGACCTATGCCTCCATGATAGTTTTGTCGTGGTTCGGTGCAAAGTTCATTGTGGGCGGTTCGCTTACCACCGGCCAGCTGACTTCGCTCTTTACCTATCAGATGCAGATTCTGAGCTCGCTGATGATGCTGTCTATGATCTTCGTCATGCTTACTCAAAGCGTAGCCAGCGGCAGACGTATTGCCGAAGTGCTGGAGCACGAGCCTTGCATGAAAGAGCCGGAGAATCCTTTGACTGAGGTTCCTTCAGGTAGCATCGATTTTGAGGATGTAAGCTTCTCTTATGCTGACGGAGGCAACCCTGCGCTCATGGATATCGACCTGCACATATCCGCCGGCGAAAGGATAGGGATTATAGGCGGCACCGGCAGCGGGAAATCGACTCTTGTCAACTTAATCAGCCGCCTGTACGATGCCGGAAGCGGGGTAGTGAAAGTGGGTGGACATGACGTAAAGGAGTATTCATTCGATGCAATACGCGGGGCTGTGGGCGTTGTGCTCCAGAACAATACTTTGTTCAGCGGCACCGTGCTTGAAAACTTACGCTGGGGAGATCCTGAAGCCACTGAGCAGCAGTGCCTCGAAGCCTGTGAACTTGCGGCCGCAGACTTTGTAGGCGAACTGCCCCAGGGACTCGGTACCATTATTGACCAGGGCGGTGCAAACTTGTCCGGAGGCCAGAGGCAGCGCCTGTGCATAGCGCGTGCTCTGCTGCGTCATCCTAAGGTGCTTGTGCTGGACGATTCAACTAGTGCCGTAGATACTGCTACGGACGAACGCATACGCCGTACTTTTGCCAGCCGTATTCCGGAGACGACTCTGCTGATTATCTCGCAGCGCATTCTTAGCATCAAGGATGCCGACAGAATAGTGGTTATGGACGATGGCAAGATTTGCGGAGTAGGTACTCATGAGCAGCTTCTTGCCGGCGGCGGCATCTACAAAGAAATCTACGACATGCAGACATCCGGAGGGGAGGCCGATTTCGACAATCTATGAAACGGCTTCTGAAACATATGTTCAGGGACTGGAAATGGACGCTGCTCACGGTGGCGGTGCTGATTGTGATTTCGACTCTCTGTACCCTTGCCATGACTCTGTTCACGCGTACGCTCATAGACGGGTACATCCTTCCTCTTTCGGCGCAGGATGCCCCTGATTTTACTCCGCTCGGAGTGGCGCTGCTCAAACTGGCTGCGGTGCTGCTGCTCGGCACGGCAGCGTCGTTCTTCTATAACTTCTTGATGATCAAAGTGGAACAGGGTACCATCAAGCAGCTCCGGACCGACACGTTCAACCACCTGATGAGTCTGCCGTTGCGTTATTTCGACTCACATTCGCATGGAGCCGTCATGTCGGTGTTTACCAACGATATGGACACCTTCCGCCAGATGGTGGGCCGTACGCTGCCGCATCTTTTCAGCGCTGCTATCACCCTGGTCTCTACGTTTGTAAGCATGATTGTGCTGAGCATCCCGCTCACGGCTCTTTCATTGCTGTGCGCAGCTGGAGCAATGGTGGTGGCCGTCACCATGTCCAAGTTCTCGCGCCGCTATTTTAAGGGCAGGCAGGAGAACATGGCGCGTGTGAACGGGTATATTGAGGAGATGGTGTCGGGGCAGAAAGTGGTGAAGGTTTTCAGTCACGAGGCGCAGGCGGCCCGGGGCTTTGCCGATATCAACAAGGATCTGTTCCAGAGTGTGTTCAAGGCTAACCGCGTGGCAAATACCGTCATGCCGATAAATGCCGGCATCGCAAACTTGGGCTACGTGCTGATAGCCATAGCCGGTGCTTATATTTCACTTCATTACGGGACTGCAGCCCTTACAGTAGGTACTCTCGTGTCGTTCCTTACACTGCATAAGAATTTCTCGCGTCCGATTGCCCAGATAAGTCAGGAAGTCAACAATATAGCCATGGCATCCGCGGGCGCAGACCGGGTCTATGACCTGTTGGATGAGGTCCCGGAGACCGATAACGGGCGGGTGAAGCTGGTCAAGTCCGGCGCCGACGGTTGGTTCTGGAAGGACGGGGATAAGCTGGTGCCGCAGAAGGGGCTTGTGAGCCTGAAAGATGTGGATTTTGCCTATGTCCCTGAGAAACAGGTGCTTTACGACATTACGCTCACTGCATATCCCGGACAGAAGATTGCTTTCGTCGGCGGCACCGGGGCAGGGAAGACCACCATTACCAATCTGATCAACCGTTTCTACGATATCTCTGACGGAGAGATCAGAATTGACGGTTTCAATGTGTTTGACATCGAGAAGCCGTCGCTGCGCGGCTCGCTTGGAATAGTGCTCCAGCAGACCGACCTTTTCAGCGGGACGGTGATGGACAACATCCGTTTCGGACGTCTGGATGCAAGCGACGAGGAGTGCATTGAGGCTGCAAAACTCGCGTGCGCCCACTCTTTCATCATGCGTCTTCCTGATGGCTACAATACCTTCATTGAAGGGGACGGCGGATCGTTGAGCGCCGGAGAGCGGCAGCTGCTAAGTATAGCGCGTACAGCTGTAGCCGATCCCCCCGTGCTTGTGCTTGACGAGGCCACATCTTCTATTGATACCCGCACGGAGAAATTGATACAGAAGAGTATGGACAGCATCATGAAGGGCCGGACCAGCTTCGTAATAGCGCACAG
The DNA here is from genome assembly GCA_017634595.1 of Bacteroidales bacterium. GTDB lineage: Bacteria > Bacteroidota > Bacteroidia > Bacteroidales > UBA932 > Cryptobacteroides. The sequence continues at coordinate 38,275 of JAGBNC010000025.1, read as the reverse complement.
GCTTTCTACCGTGCGTGATGCTGATTATATAGTCGTCCTCGAAAAAGGACACATTATTGAGGCCGGAAAGCACTTCGAACTGCTTGAAAGCCATGGAAAGTATTGGGAATTATATACAGGAGGTAAATTATGAGTCAGATACAGCCTTACAAACACGAAGTTAAGTATTATGAGTGCGACAGGATGGGCGTAACCCACCATTCCAACTACATCCGTTTCATGGAAGAAGCCCGTATCGACTGGATGGACCAGCTGGGCTATGGCTTCGAAAGGATGGAAGCCGAAGGAATTGTGTCGCCTGTGGTCTCTCTGAGTTGCAACTACAAGCGTACGACAACATTCAAGGATGTGATTGAGATAGAGGTGCTTGTGGATGAAATGTCGGAGCTTAAGATCAGTTTTAAGTACAACATGCGCGTGGCAGGCAAGATAGTGTGCACCGCTACCAGTACCCACTGCTTCCTTGACGCTGGACGTCCGGTTGTACTTGCTGACCGCTTCCCGCAGCTGTACAAGGCCATTGTAGATACGCTTTGACAGCTTTTTGCAGAGTCGGCTAATTTGTCTATCTTTGCAGCGAGATTCTGCACGGTGCAGAGTCAAGTGTAACAGGTACCACTATAAAAACTGCAAAGATGAAAGAAAAGTTTTCCGCAACATTTTTGTTGATGGCCGTGCTTTTCACGGTCTGTCTCATTACTTCTAATTTATTCGCCACCAAGGTTATAAGCCTGTGGGGAATCAATCTGCCGGGGGCTGTGATTATTTTCCCCCTGTCCTACATTCTGAATGACTGTATATCCGAGGTGTGGGGCTATAAAAAGGCCCGCTTCGTGATATGGACTGCATTCTTCATGAATTTCTTGGTAGTCATACTGGGCCAGTTGCTGGTCTGGCTGCCCGCAGCTTCATTCTGGAACGGTGCTGAGCACTTTGACTTCATGTTCAACATGGCTCCACGTGTCGCGGCTGCCTCTCTTCTGGCCTTCCTTGCCGGCTCGCATCTTAACTCGCTGGTGCTCAGTAAGATGAAAGTCGCAGACAAGGGACGTCGCTTCGGAGTCCGCGCCATTCTTTCTTCGCTTGCCGGAGAGTTGCTTGACTCCCTGATTTTCATGCCGATAGCTTTCTGGGGCACGCCATTGAAAACGCTGGCCTCCATGATGCTCGCTCAGGTTACATTCAAGGTGTGTTATGAGATTATTATTCTGCCAGTCACGTCACTTGTGGTACGCAAGGTTAAGGCAGCCGAGCAGGTAGATACCTATGACACGAACATATCGTACAATCCCTTCAAAATAGGAGATATTTAATGGAAGAAAGAAAATCGGAGGGGCTGAAATCCCTCGGCCATAAATCGGTCTATAAAAGCACTTACGATCCTTCGGCGCTGGAAACCTTTGAGAACAAGCACCCTGACAACGATTACTGGGTACGCTTCAACTGCCCTGAGTTCACAAGTTTGTGCCCCATCACCGGGCAGCCCGATTTTGCTGAAATTCGCATAAGTTATGTCCCTGACAAGCGCATGGTTGAGAGCAAGAGCTTGAAGCTCTATCTTTTCAGCTTCCGCGATGAGGGCGCTTTCCATGAAGATTGCGTCAACATAATTATGAAGGACCTGGTCAAGTTGATGGACCCCAAGTACTTGGAAGTCACTGGCCTGTTCGTGCCGCGAGGGGGCATAAGCATATACCCTTATGCCAATTACGGACGTCCCGGCACCAGCTGGGAAGAACTGGCCGTCAAGCGTTTCGAAAATCACGAATAAAACATGAAATCTTTACGTATCCCTCTCCTGCAGAATCTGGAAGAGCAGGACCTTGACACCGCCATCGAGCTTGGTGGTGAGCCTTTTAAAGTGGATGTGGTCAATTGGCCCAGTGAGTATCCGTATTCTCCTTTCTGCTGCGGAAGGATAGCACACACCGAGGAATCGCTGCTGATAGATTTCCGTGTCAGCGGTCTGGATCTGCGCGTTCAGGGACTGTCGGATAAGGAGCGTATTTGGGAAGACAGTGCTTGCGAGTTCTTTGTCCAGGTTCCCGGAAGCGAGGAGTATTTCAATTTCGAAGTCAATCCAGCAGGGCGCCTTGTTGCCGCCCGGGGTGCCGGACGTGCCGGCAGGACGGCATTGTCGGACGAGGACTTCGGGAAGATCGTGCGCATAAGCTCGGTTGATGGAGTGCCCCTTATCAATGTGCCCCTGAACTATGAAGGAGGTATCTGGAACTGGCGTGTGCTGTTGATTATTCCATTCGAGGTTCTGGGACTTGAAGAGGCGCCCTCAAAGCTGCTTGGCAATATCTACAAATGCGGTGACCTCACTGCTCATCCTCATTATGTCACGTGGGCTCCGGTAGGAACACCGGCCCCTGACTTCCATAGGCCAGAGTTTTTCGGAGAGTTTATCCTTGGCTAGATGAGAAAGCTATGTCTGCTTCTGGCTGTGTTCGCTTGCCTGTCTTGCAGCCCGGGCCGCAAGGTGGTGACGCTTGGCGATGAACGCTTCGGGGAATACCTGCCCCTGCTCGAAGGGCGCAGGGTGGCGATCCTTAGCAACCAAAGTGGAATAGTAGGCGACAAAGTTTACAACTGGTGCCTCGAGGGTGGAAGCGAAGTGACGCCGGAGACCGTAGGGGTGCCATTTGGACACCCTTCTGATACTGCAAATGCGGTGGCTTATGGCCCTCATCTGCTTGACGTGTTGATAGATAAGGGCATTGATGTGAGAGCTGTGTTCTCGCCCGAGCATGGCTTCCGGGGCGCCGCCGATGCAGGAGAACATGTCAGTTCCAGCGTGGACGACAAAACCGGCGTCCCTATTATTTCCTTGTACGGCCGCGGAAGGGAAGCGGTGTCGGATGCCGACATGGACCGCTTCGACGTGCTGGTTGTGGACATACAAGACGTAGGCCTGCGTTACTACACATACTATGTGACAATGCTCAGGATGATGATGCTCTGCGCAGCGAATGGAAAGCAGGTAATAGTCCTGGACAGGCCCAATCCCAACGGCTTCTACGTTGACGGACCGATTCTCGATATGCAGTATAAATCCGGCATCGGTGCTCTCCCGATAGCTATGGTGCACGGAATGACGATGGGCGAGCTTGCCTTAATGATCAACGGCGAAGGCTGGCTTGGTGATGGCCTGCACTGCGATCTGACTGTGATTCCGTGCAAGGGCTACAATCATTCTATGCATTGTACTTTGGTGATAGCTCCTTCTCCGAACCTCAAAGATATGCGTTCCATCTATCTCTATAGCTCGACCTGCTTCTTTGAGGGCACCATTGTGACCGCTGGCCGCGGAACGTCTTTCCCTTTCGAAGTGTACGGACACCCTCAGATGGCTGACAGGGGATTCTCATTCATCCCTCGCAGCATCCCTGGGGCAAAGAACCCAAGATACCTTGACCAGATCTGCTATGGAGTTGACCTTAGGTACAAACCTCTGGACGAGATATGGCGGGAGCAGATAAATCTGGATTACATGCTTGATGCTATCCGGCACATGCCTGACAGCCTGGCCTTCTTCGGCCCGACCAATCATTTCGAACTGCAAATCGGAGTGTCTTACGTGAGGGATATGCTGCTTGCCGGCAGATCTGCGTCTGAGATCAAGGCTTGCTGGGCTTCAGATGTTGAGGCTTTTAAAGTTCTCCGCCGCCCATACCTGTTATATCCGGAGCAATAAAAAAAGGGAAAGCTTAGCACATCGCACCGCTACGACCTCATACCCTTGCTGCCTTCCGACCCTGGGGGAGTTTTGAGGGAGCTGGTCGTGTACGACTTTCCCGTTGCAAATATATAAAAAAATCAGATACTGTCGAAGATCAAAGGCAGAATATCGTCAACTTTCTCGAATTTCCAGATCTTTTTGCCTCCGACCATAATGACGGACATAGGTTTGCCGGATTTGGCTTGATACTGGGCCATAACCTGACGGCAAGCTCCGCAGGGAGTCGCCGGATCATCGGTAATATGGCCGTACACACCGCCTGCAACAGCTATACTGAGCATGTCTTTGTCGGGATACTTGGCTCCCGCTGCAAACATTGCCGTACGCTCTGCACAGAGCCCTGACGGAAATGCGGCGTTCTCCTGATTGGCACCGCGCACTATCTGACCGTTGGACATCCTGACGGCAGCGCCCACGTTGAAATGGGAATATGGTGCATAAGACCCGCGCATGCCTTCGATAGCGGCCTGCGCAAGCTCGCGGTCCTCGGCGTTTAGCTCTTCTATAGAACTGAACTCCTGATACTCGATATTGATCTTTTGGCTATTCATTATGTGAATTGTTGTTTAAGCTTTTCAATCTTGGCATCGGCATCCGGCCCCTTGGCTCCGAAATAGAACTTTATCTTGGGCTCGGTGCCTGAAGGACGTACAGATACCACGTCGCCGTCTTCATCGAAGAACTGCAGGACGTTCGATTTGGGCTGTCCCGTTTTCTCCGGCTCCAGGTAATCAATCACCTTGCAGACTTTTGATCCGCAAAGCTCTGCCGGGGGAGCAGTGCGCAGGCCGGACATGATCTGTTGTATCTCCTGCGCTCCGCTTATGCCCTTGCGGACAAGGCTTACAAGGCCCTCCTTGCGGTAGCCGAACTCATTGTAAATCTGCTGCATAAGCTGGTACAGAGTCATGCCCTTGCCTGCAGCCCAGGCAGCACATTCTGCAATCATCATGCAAGTTACGGGAGCGTCCTTGTCGCGTACGAATTCGCCTACATTGAAGCCGTAGCTCTCTTCGCCTCCGCAGATGAATTCCCATCCTTCGGCCTCCTTGCGCTTAACCACCTCGGCTATGTACTTGAAACCTGTCAGCACATTGTACACCGGGACCCCGAAACTCTTGCAGATCTCGGTTATGAGCTCCGTGGTGACAATGGTCTTGACCACGTACTTGCGTCCGTCCAGCCGGCCCTGTTCCTTCCATCTTGTGAGGATGTAATATGTAAGCATGGATGCTGTCTGGTTGCCGTTGAAAAGGACTATTTCGCCCTTGTCGTTACGTACTGCTATGCCCACCCTGTCGGCATCGGGATCGGTACCGATCACCAGGTCGGCGCCAGTCTGCTCAGCTTTTTCGATGGCAAGCTTAAGGGCGGCAGGCTCTTCAGGGTTGGGTGAGATGACGGTAGGGAAGTTGCCGTCGGAGATGTCCTGCTCGGGAACATGGATAATGTTGCGGAAACCGCTTCTGCGCAAGATTTCCGGGACAAGCCTTACTCCGCAGCCGTGCAGGGGGGTGTAAACTATCTTGAGGTCGGAGTGATCTGCGCACACTTCTGGGCTGAGACGCAGCGAGAGCAGGTCGCGCAGGTACAATTCATCAACGTCCGCGCCCATAGCTTCAATCTCTCCGCAGTGCAAGCCCGCCTTGAATTTCACCTGGGACGGGTCGGTGACCTTTGCCACCTCCGCAACGATTTCCTTGTCTATTGGGGATGTTACCTGTCCGCCGTCGGACCATGATACCTTGTAGCCGTTGTACTCTTTAGGGTTGTGCGATGCTGTGATCATAATGCCGGCCACGGCTCCCTTCAGCCTTACGGCGTAACTCATCTCGGGTGTGGGACGAATATTGTCGAAAATGAAAACATGTATCCCGTTTGCAGACAATACGTCGGCGGCAATCTTGGCGAAGTCCTTGCTGCCCAGCCGGGAGTCGTAGGATATTACCACCCTGAGGTCGTCGCCGCTGCAGTGCTTCAGAATGTAGTTGGCCAGGCCCTGTGTGGCCATACCCACCGTGTATTTGTTCATGCGGTTGGTGCCTACGCCCATGATGCCCCTCAGACCGCCAGTGCCGAATTCAAGATTCTTGTAGAAAGCATCTTCCAGACCGGCGGGGTCTTCGTTACGCATTTTCAGGATTTGCATTTTGGTGGCCTGGTCGAAGTCTCCTTCGAGCCAGCTCTGCACTCTGGCTTCAAATTCTTTCATATTTCGATGCAAGTTTCGTTCTTTGTCTCAAAAACGCGCCCGGGATATTTTTCTATTATGGCTTTGTTATGAGTAATCATCACAATGGCAGTGCCGCGCTCTTTGTTGATCTGGAGGAGCAGCTGGAGTATGCCGTCGGCCGTTTCTGCATCCAGGTTGCCCGTGGGCTCGTCTGCGATGATGAGCTCCGGCTCGTTGAGGATGGCGCGGGCAATAGCTACACGCTGCTGCTCGCCTCCGGAAAGCTGGTGAGGCATCTTGTGCGCTTTGGTCTGCATGCCTACGGCCTCGAGGGCTTCCATTATGCGCTTGTCCATGGCTTCGCGGTCTTTCCATCCGGTAGATTTGAGCACGAAGTCAAGATTGTCCTCCACGCTGCGGTCCATCAGCAGCTGAAAGTCCTGGAATACAACCCCCAGGCGCCTGCGGAGCATGGGGATATCCTTGGAGCGAAGCTTGGTCAGATCCTGCCCGCACACTTCTCCGAAGCCCTTTTCAAGCTGATTCTCAGCGATGATGGTGCGGATGATGGATGTTTTCCCTGTGCCGACTTTGCCTACAATGTACACAAGGTCGCCTTCTTTTACCTCCATGTTGAGTCCGTACACAACAGTGCTCTCACCACTGCTTATATCGGCATCTTTAAAAATAATGACATTTTTCATAAAAAACTGCCCTTAGATTCTGCAAATATAACTTAAATTGAGTAAATTTGTAAGTTAAAAAGTAATTTTATGCGAGTGAAACTGATAATGGCTGCCGTTCTGCTTTCTGCAGTGGTGTATGCGGCGCCGGACGAGCGTACTGAAATCTACCGCCGGGCCGTAAATCTTTACGAACACGGCATGTATGAGCGCGCTGCCAATCTGCTGGACAAAATCCACGGGGACCCGATGAGCGACGGTTATGCTGTGCTGTGCGCAATCAAGATGCAGAGCGACGGCTTCGAGGAGCGCCTGCGCGAGTACGAGCGTACTTGGCACAAGTCTTCCATCTCCAACGTCATCGATTACGAATACGCGCTCGTACTGTTCGACCGCGGCCGATACGATGAGGCCTCACGCCGTTTCTCCAATGTGGAGAAAAAATATCTCGATGGTTCCAATTATCCCGAGCTTGCGTTCAAGAAGGGCTATTCGGACTTCATACGCGGCTTGTATTCAAAGGCCCGTCCCGAGTTTTACGAGGTAGAGGAACTTCCCATGTCGGACTACAAGGCTCCTTCGAGATACGCTCTTGGATACATGTCCTATTGCGAAAAGGATTTCCATGAGGCCCAGAAGTGGTTCGAGCTTTCCGCCACCGACCCCCGTTTCTCGGAGTTGTCTTCGTTCTATCTGGTGGACTGCCGCTTCATGCAGAAAGACTACGACTACGTGCTCTCCAAGGGTGTATCGCTGTTTAAGGACCAGCCCGGGGTGCGCAAGACCCACCTTGCCAGGATTATCTCGGAGTCTTATCTGGTGAAAGGCGACAAAGAGAAGGCTAAAGAGTACTATGCGGCCACTTCCAAGGACAACATGACCCGCTCCGACTATTTCTACGCCGGATCGGTGCTCTATGCAGTGGACGATTACAAGGGTGCCATCAGCAATTTCCAGAAGATGACCGACCGCACCGACTCCCTGGGCCAGATTGCCAATTACCAGCTTGCCAACGCATATCTGAACACCGGCAACAACATTGCCGCCATGAATTCGTTCAAAGAAGCCTCGGAGCAGGAATGGAACCCGGTGATGCAGGAGGATGCAATGTTCAATTACGCCAAGCTTGCTTTCGACCTCAACAAAGATACTTCGGCGTTCAATCGCTACATTGCCCGTTACAACACTTCCAAGAGAGGCGATGAGATTTACAGCTACATTGCCCTTGCTTCTTTGTACAACCGTGATTACGCGGCAGCTGTCGAGGCATACGACAAGATAGACGAGCTGGATGACGCTCAGCGCAGCAATTATGTCAAGGCCTATTACCTTAGGGGACAGCAGCTTGTTGAAAGCGGCGCTTACCGCGACGCTGTCCCGTGCCTGAGGGCTGCTGCATACTACCTGCCCAAGCAGGACCGCCTGGGGCAGCTCGCCCGTTACTGGCAGGCAGAGTCGGAGTACAGGTCGGAGAATTACGATAGTTCGGCCAGGCTTTTTGCCGACCTCTATAACATGTCTGCCCTCGAGGGCGAAGAGGAAGGTGATATTCTGGCATACAACGTGGCATTCTCGCATTTCAAAGCCGGCGACTACACTTCAGCCTCACGCTGGTTCGACATCTATCTGTCCGAAGGCGGGAAAGTGTGCCGCAAAGATGCGCTTGTGCGCCGCGGCGACTGCGATTTTGCCCTCCGCAACTACAAGGGCGCAATTGAGAGCTACCGCAGCGCTACCAAGGAAATCGGGGTCAAAGATGACCTCTATCCTTACTGTCAGCTTGCCATGGCCTACGGTCTGTCTGGAGACAAAAATGCCAAGGCTGACGTGCTTGGCTACGTGTTGCAGTCGGATCCCGGCACTCCCATGTATGAGGAAGGCCTCTATGAACTTGGGCGCGCCAATATGGACATCTCCGACAATCCTAAGGCCCTGGAGGCGTTCACCATCCTCAGGGACGCTTCAACCGACCGTGAGACTCGTGCCAAGGCTCTGATTGGCATGGGCATGGTACATCGCAATTCTTCAGATTACGACAAGGCGCTGGTCTGCTACAAGGAAGTCGTCAAACTCCTTCCCGGCAGTCAGTATGCCGACGATGCGCTCTATGCCATCGAGTCTATCTACCAGACCCGTCAGGAGCCCGAGAAATATCTGGAATACATTGAGAACAACAATCTTGCAGCCGGCAAGTCCGATTCCGACAAGGAGGAGCTTTATTTCAATACCGCCGAGCAGGTGTTCCTGTCCGGCAACTACCTCCAGGCCGCTTCGTCGCTGCAGAAATACCTTGACACCTATCCCAACGGTGCCCATACCACCAATGCCCTGTTCTATCTGGCCGAGTCTTATTCAGCTCTCGGCAACAAGGAGAAGGCATGTGACTACTACGAGCGTGTCTCGCAGTCTGGCGAGGGTAGTTCCTTCGTAGAATCCTCCCTGCTGCATCTCGGACAGCTGAACTACAGCCTCGAGCGCTACGGCAAGGCCTACGACGCCTATTCCAAGCTCCGCAACCAGGGCAAGATGGAAGAGAACCGCAAGGAGGCTCTGAACGGGATGATGCGTTCGGCATACAAGGCCCACAATTATGACGAAGCTGCACTTGCGGCCTCGGAAGTGGCTGTTTCGGCTGGCGTAACACCCGAGCTTAAGCGTGAGGCTGATTACATCAAGGCCAAGTCTTTCATGGCCACAAGCCGTCGTGACGAGGCGCTCGCAATGTTCCGCAGCCTGTCCTCGCAGCCTTCTACTGATGAGGGTGCCGAAGCCCGCTACATCATAATCCAGGATGCTTATGACCGTGCTGATTACGACGCCGTACAGAAGGCTGTATTTGACTTCTCGGACAAGTCGGGAGGCCAGAACTACTGGCTTGCACGTGCATATATCACCCTTGCCGACACGTTTGTGCAGATAGGCAAGAAGGAACAGGCCAAAGCCACTCTTGAGAGTATCCGTGACGGTTATACGGCCGAAAAGGCTGATGACGACATCCAGGATCTTGTGCAGTCGAGGCTTTACAAACTTAACAACCAGGAAGTATGAATAAACACATTATAATGCTGGCAGCAGCGTTGCTCCCTTTTGGGCTCGCAGCCCAGAACCTCAATCCTGAGGTGCAGGTAACTAACGAGTACCAGACCCGCATGGGTGACGCCTCGAAGCTCGGGCCCGACATGAAGGTCCCCGACTCCTTGCTGCGTTTCGATTATCATTTCGACTATTCTGTGTTCGATTCGCCGTACAAGGGGTCCTATGAGTTTTCGCCGTACTCGGTGACTATTACCCCCGAGGCCAGGCCCTACGACGGACGCAAACTTTATCTGCGCGGAGGCCTTGGTTACACTTTCAAGCCGGAGCTTGATCTTGTGTGGGCTGCAGTGGACAAAAAACGCAGTGCAGTTAATGTATTCGCATCGGGCAATGGCTACTATGGCAATTACCGGCACATCGTGCCTGGTTCCTTTGAGCTTGCCAAGAAGCAGTTCGACAAGGGCTGGGACTTCGGTACATCAGTCGGTGCCGACGCCCGTTTCAACATAAAGGACTTCGTGATCCGTGCCGAAGCCGGTTACGACGGTATTTACACCGGTCATGAGATTTATCACAGGGATAACTGCCATGCTCCTTATGTCTCGGCGCGCCTGGCTTATGGTAAGCAGGATTCTTATATCCTGTCGCTTGGAGCGCATTATCGTCATGTCTATGACTGGCTCAACGGCCAGACTCCGGTACGCGACAATGAGTTCAAAATAGATGCGACCCTGACTCCATTCGTGTCCACAATGTATAACCTGTCGGTGGATGTCAACTGGATGTACACTTCGTTCTATTCAGCATTCAGTATGCATCCGCACGCGCTGTTCCGCATGGGCAAGGTCGATTTCGACGCCGGAGCACGCCTGGGCTGGTTTACAGGACAGCTCACCGCTCATCCTGCACTCACCGCCACGCTGCATCTGTTCAAGGACTACTTCGACATTTATGCCGGAGCTGACGGTCAGGACCACATGATGACTTATTGGGACTACAAGTCAAGGGCGCACCGCTATTATGCCACTTACGGTGATCCTCGTCCGGTCCGTGAAATCGCCGACTTGTTCCTCGGCTTCCGCGGCCATGCCGATATCGGTCTCCAATACGATTTCAGGGCTGGCTACCGCTTCATGAAAGATGCTCCGTTCTGGGCTATATCTACTACCGGCCACGAAGCCCTTTATTTCCAGGACTGCAATATTCTGCATGTAGACGCGCTGCTGGCCTGGGCGTCAGAGCGCTTCAATCTGGACGGCGGCATCCACTATGTCAATATTCCCGCCGGTGTAGATGAGGCCGTGTTTGCCCCGTCCGCCGTCACCGGTACAGTGAAGGGAACATATAACTGGAACAAACGTATTTACGCCGGACTTTCCGTGGATATGGGATCGTCGCGCAAGGCAAGGCTCGGGGGCACGACCCCTAAGATGCCTGGTTACGTCAATGTTGGACTGTACGGAGAATATAAATACAACCACAAGCTGAGTTTCTGGCTGAAGGGCGACAATCTACTCGGCCACGATATTCGCATAAGTCCTCTTATCAGCGAATGCGGCCCGTCCGTTATAGTTGGTGCCAGCCTGAGTTTGTGATTTTTTTGTGTAAATTTGCGAGTTTTTTAGAGATATTATGATTGATCAGGAAGAGATGAAGCAGGCGGAAGAACAGTATTCCGCCAATAGTATCCAGGTCCTTGAGGGACTTGAAGCAGTGCGCAAGCGCCCTTCAATGTATATAGGCGATATCGCCGAACGCGGCCTCCATCATCTTGTATATGAAGTCGTTGACAATAGCATCGACGAGGCGATGGCAGGTTTCTGCGACACCATCGACGTCCGCATCCTGGAAGGCGATTCCATACGCGTAAGCGACAACGGACGAGGCATTCCTACAGGCATGCATGAAAAGGAGCACCGTTCCGCTCTTGAGGTGGTGCTGACAGTGCTGCATGCTGGCGGTAAATTCAGCAAGTCCAGTTATAAGGTGTCCGGCGGTCTGCACGGCGTGGGCGTATCTTGCGTCAATGCACTGTCCGATTCGCTCATAGCTGAGGTCCACCGTGAGGGGAAAGTGTTCGAACAGCATTATTCCAAGGGCAAACCTATATCTAAGGTTGAGGTGAAAGGCGAGGCGTCCGATACGGGCACCATCATTACTTTCCATCCCGACCCTGAGATCTTCGTCCAGACTACTCACTATAAATACGATACCCTGGCTGCGCGCCTCCGCGAACTTGCTTTCCTCAACAAGGGAATCCACATTTCCCTTACCGACGAGAGGGAGCTTGTTGATGAGTTCGTACAAGACGAGAGCGGAGAGTCAAAGGCTACCGGCCGTAAGGTTTTCCGTTCCGACATGTTCTATTCGGAGCAGGGACTTAGCGAGTTCATAGAATACCTTGACGCAGGCGCCCAGACCATTATTCCCAAGCCCGTGTGCATTGCATCCGACAAGATTATCCCTATCGATATTGCCCTGCAATACAACAGCGGCTTCTCCGAGAAGATATATTCCTATGTCAACAACATCCATACTATAGAGGGTGGAACGCATCTTCAGGGCTTCAAGATGGGCCTCAGCCGTTCGCTCAAGCAGTATGCAGAGAAGAACAAGCTCCTTGACAAGTTCAAGGGCGACCTTGCTCCCGAGGACTTCCGCGAGGGCTTGACGGCAGTCATATCCGTCAAGATTGCCGAGCCTCAGTTCGAAGGCCAGACCAAGACTAAGTTGGGTAACCCCGAGGCTACATCGGCCGTGTCACAGGCCACGGCGGCGGCTTTGGACCTCTATCTGGAGGAGAATCCCAAATTCGCAAAGACTATTATCGACAAGATAGTCCTGGCCGCTACAGCTCGTGCTGCAGCCCGCAAAGCCCGTGAGATGGTTCAGCGCAAGAGCCCTCTGGGCGGCGGTGGAATGCCTGGCAAGCTGGCAGACTGTTCCGACAAGGATCCTGAGAGGTGCGAGCTCTTCCTGGTGGAGGGTGACTCCGCAGGCGGAACCGCCAAGCAGGGACGTGACAGGCGTACTCAGGCTATACTTCCTCTCCGAGGCAAGATCCTCAATGTGGAGAAGGCCGCCGGCGACCGTGCTTTCGATTCTGAAGAGATCCGCAACATCTACACTGCCCTCGGCGTTACCGTGGCTCAGGAAGATGAGACCGGCGAGAAGCATATGGACCTCAGTAAGCTCCGTTATCACAAAGTGGTCATCATGACCGATGCTGATGTTGACGGATCGCATATTGCCTGCCTTATCCTCACGTTCTTCTTCCGTTATATGTACGACCTTATCAAGAACGGCTACGTGTATCTTGCCACCCCTCCTCTTTATAAAGTATGGAAGGGCAAGGAGGAAATATACTGCTGGACGGAAGACCAGAGGGAAGAGGCTGCCATGAAACTGGGCAAAGGTACCGACAAGGGCTACAACATCCAGCGTTACAAAGGTCTTGGAGAGATGAGCGAGGAGCAGTTGTGGGAGACCACAATGAACCCTGCAAAGAGGCGCCTTCGCCAGATCACCATCGACAATGCCGCCCAGGCCGAGCGTACTTTCAGCATGCTCATGGGCGACGATGTCCCGCCCCGCAGGCAGTTTATTGAAGAAAACGCACATTACGCAAATATAGACGCATGATTTTGGATATTTTTGACCGCATAGAGAGAGATAGCGGCGGTCCTATCGGACAGTATTTCGAACAAGGATTCGGTTATTACATGTATCCTCGCCTGGAAGGTGAGCTCGGGCCCCACATGATTTTCAACGGTACTCCCGTACTGAACTGGAGCCTGAACAATTACCTCGGACTTGCCAACCATCCCGAGATTCGCAAGGTGGAGACAGAGGCGGTGGCAGAGTGGGGACTTAGTGCGCCTATGGGCAGCCGTATGCTTTCGGGACATACCAAGTATCATGAGAAGCTGGAGAAGATGTTTGCCGATTTCGAGTGCAAGGAAGATGCATTCCTTTTCAATTTCGGCTATCAGGGCATAGTATCCACCATCGACTGCCTGACTGCAAGGCACGATGTGATTGTATATGACAACGAGGCGCATGCCTGTCTGCTCGACGGCATCCGTCTTCACACCGGGAGCAAGTACAAGTATCGCCACAACAATATGGCCGACTGCGAACGTGTCCTCTCACGTGCCTGCAAGGAAGCGGAAGAAAGCGGTGGCGGCGTGCTCCTCATTACAGAAGGCGTGTACGGAATGACCGGCGCCCTGGGCAAACTGGACGAGATCGTGGCCCTCAAGGAGAAGTATCCTTTCCGTATCCTCATTGACGACGCCCACGGTTTCGGTCTCCTGGGTGAGCATGGGCGCGGCACGTCCGAGCACTTCGGCGTGATGGACGGCGTGGACATCTACATCGGCGCTTTTGCCAAGAGCATGGCCAGTATTGGCGGCTTCGTGGCGGGCCCGCGTAAGATAATCAATTACTTGCGTCTCAACATGCGCTCTCAGATGTACGCCAAGAGCCAGCCTATGGTTTATGTGATAAGCAACATCAAGCGCCTCGAGATTATAATGTCTCCTGAAGGTGACGAGAGGCGCCGCAAGTGCATGGAGATTACCCATGCCCTGCAGAAGGGCTTCCGTGAGCAGGGCTTTGACATCGGAGAGGCGGAGGCGTGCGTCACCCCTATCCATATCGACGGCGGCGGAATTGCCCAGGCTACCAAGATCGCCAAGGATCTCCGAGAGAACTACCGTATCTTCTGCTCTATGGTCATCTATCCCGTGATTCCGAAGGGAATGATTATTTTCCGTATCGTGTCCACTGCGGCGCATACCATGGAAGATGTAGAATATACTTTAAATGCATTCAAGGAGATCAAAGCCAAGCTCGATGCCGGCGCTTACGACGGTGACGACATTGCCGCGATGACGCTTAAATGATTTATTAACGAGGGAAAGGTCCCCGGAGGGCGCCACACATCGTTTAACTTCATCAGTTATTGTGAAAGAGACATATTTTAAAGACAAGGTTATTATAGTCACCGGTGCCAGTTCCGGAATCGGCCTGGCTTCGTGTCGGCTGTTCGGCCGTCTCGGCGCCAAGGTGGTGATGGCAGCCCGTTCTTACGATAAGCTCTGCTCCCTGGCTCCTTCAGTCGGGCCTTCAGGCAGCGTGCTTCCCGTTCGTTGCGACGTGAGCTCCGAAGAAGACTGCAAGCAGCTTGTTGAGGCTGCTGTCAAGACCTTTGGACGCATTGACATTCTGGTCAACAATGCCGGACTTTCCATGCGTGCAATGTTCAAGGACCTTGACTTAAGTGTCATACATAGACTGATGGATGTAAACTTCTGGGGGACGGTTAACTGCACTAAGTTCGCCCTTCCGTGGCTGCTGAAAAGCAAGGGACAGGTAGTCGGTGTTATCAGCATTGCCGGCTACTCGGCACTTCCTGCGCGCACGGGCTATAGTTCTTCCAAATATGCCATCCGCGGCTTCCTTGACACGCTGCGCATAGAGCATATGAAAGACGGCTTGGGTGTGCTTGTGTTCGCACCCGGTTATACTTCGTCAAACGTGCGCAACGCGGCGCTGACAGCCGATGGAAGCGCCCAGGGCGAAACTCCTCTTGACGAGGACAAGCTCATGAGCGCAGAAAAATGTGCAGAGTATCTCGCCCGAGGCCTTGCCCGGCGTAAGTCGGAGGTGATACTAACCGGCCTCGGCAAAGCCACCGTGTGGGCGCACCGCTTGTTCCCGCGCCTTACGGATAAACTGACATACAAATACATAGCCCGTGAAACAGACAGTCCGTTTAAATAAGCTCCTGCCCCTGATCTTTGCCGCTCTGCTGCTGATGGCCGTCGCTCCGCGAACGGTCCGATTCGAGTATGAGTACAAGAAGGGCAGCACCTGGGACTATGAGACCTTGTTTGCTCCCTTCGATTTCCCCGTGTTGAAAACCACGGAGCAGATTCAGGAGGAGATGAACAACTCGGCTGATCTGTATGTGCCTTACTATAATTATCTTCCGGAAGTAACGGCTTCCAGCCTGAAGAAAGTATCCGCATTGCACCTCGACGGTTACGGGAAGGAGGTCGCGGCTGTGCTGGGCAGCATATTGGACCGGGGAGTCGTATCGGACGATTCTTATCCCGAGAACGAAGGGGTAATCTATGTCCAAAGGGACAAAAGAGCCCTTAAGTTGCCTTCCGACAATATCCTGGGACTCTCGGCCGCCCGCGGCAAGCTATTGAGCGAGTTGCAGGCAAGTATTGATTCCGTGTCGGTCGATTCCTTGCTCAGAGCATATTCGGTGTACAATCTTGTCGTCCCCAACCTTGTGTTCGACGCGGAGACCACAAATGCCGTCAATGCCGATGCCGCATCCCGTATTTCGCCTACCAGCGGTTTTGTATCTGCCGGTCAGCTTATAGTTTCAAAAGGAGAGATAGTTACGGCGGAAATAGCGCAGATCCTGGATTCTTATAAAAAAGAATATGAGACCAATATCGGATCGACCCGCTCCGTTTATATCGAGCTTCTGGGCAATCTCCTGGTAGCATTGATACTGCTTTGCCTGCTGGTGCTGGTTATTTACTACAGCAACCCCGACATTTTCAGTGACACCAGGTACTACTATCTGCTGTTCGTCTTTACTTTGGCTGCGGTGGCGATTCTGGTCATCACCAGGTTCAACTCCTATTGGCTCTTCCTTACTCCGCTTACGCTTGCTGCCCTTTACTTGCAGGCGTTCGTCCGCGGAAGGGTCATTATCCCGGTTTATATCATATCCCTGCTGCCTCTGCTGATTTATGCCGACCACGGTTCAGCCTTGTTCGTTATCTTCCTTGTAGGAGGTATGGTTGCTATCTGGGGCTTCCCGACACTCGGAAAAGGGTGGAAGCAGTTCCTGCTGGCGTTGATCACTTTCATCAGCATGGCCCTTACGTATTTGGCACTAAGGCTGGTAGGAGCAGTCAACGGATTGATTTTACAGGATTTGCTGCGACTCTTCATAGCTTCATTGCTTGCCGTTGCATTCTATCCGCTGATCTACCTGTTCGAGAAAGTTTTCAATCTGGTGTCGAATTCGCGTCTGGCTGAGCTGGCAGATACGTCAAGCAAACTCCTGCGTGAGCTTGAGCAGAAGGCTCCTGGCACATTCCAGCACTCGCTTCAGGTCATGAACATGGCCGATGCCGCAGCCAGGTCCATAGATGTCAACCCTCTGCTGCTCAGGGTCGGCGCCTTGTATCACGACATAGGCAAGATGAATAACCCTATGTGCTTCGTGGAAAACGAGTCGCTGCTCAACAAGAGTGAGGACCAGAAGTATCATACCGGTCTTTCTGCCCAGCAGAGCGCGGAGGATATTATAAAGCATGTATCGGACGGTGTGGAACTTGCACGCAAGCACAGACTTCCGGACGTGGTGGTTGATTTCATAAGCACCCACCACGGGACGACCCTCACAGGTTATTTCTGGAGCAAGTATTTGTCCCAGAAAGGCGATCCGGCCAACAGCAAGTATTTCAGGTACCCAGGGCCGGCGCCTACGACCAAGGAACAGATTATCCTCATGCTCTGCGACAGCATAGAAGCGGCCTCGCGTACGCTTACTGACTATACCCCCCAGGCCTTCTCCAATTTTGTCGAGAAGATAGTTCAAGGCAAGATGGACCAGGGGCAGTTTGACAATGCTGATATATCTATCAAGGAGCTTTCCGGGATAAAGGAAGCTATAAAGGGATATCTTGCCCAAGTTCATCACGGAAGGGTAGAGTATCCGTCAAGCAGAAAAAAATTTTTAAAATTATAATACAATGAACCTTACCAAAAAACAGATCGACGACCTCAATATCGAGCTTACTCTTGAGATTGCTCCTGAGGATTATGCAGAAGAAGTAAAGAAGAAACTCTCCGAACGCAGGCGCAATGCTGAGTTCAAAGGATTCCGCAAGGGAATGGTGCCTGCATCATTGATCAAGAGGGTTTATGGTGAGCAGGTGCTCGTTGATGCCGTCAATGATGTTATTACCACTTCGCTAGACAAATATATCAGCGACAACAACCTTCATCTTCTGGGAGAGCCTCTCGGCAGCGAAAGCCAGCCCGAGATTGTGTGGGAAGACGGCAACAGCTTTACCTTTGTCTTCGATGCAGCTCTTTCGCCCGAAGTGAATGTTGATGTAGAGGCTTCCGATACCGTCAGCAAGTATTCCATTACTTCTACGGCTAAGGAGAAGTCCACGATGATCGAGAATCTCAAGAAATACCGCGAAGACCGCAAAGAGGAAGCCCTCAGCGATGAAGAGCTTGAGAAAGACGTTACCGAGCGCCTTAAGGAAGAGCACCGTCAGGAGGCCGAATGGCGCCTTAACAAGGACCTGCGTGACTTCTACGTGGCCAAGGCCGGCATTACCCTGCCTGAGGCATTTTTGAAGAGGTGGCTGCTTGCCGCCAACCAGGGCAAACTCACCGCTGAAGATATTGAGAAGGATTTCTCAGGATTCTGCGAAGATTTCAAGTGGCAGCTTGTACGCGGTCACCTTATGCAGAAGTTCGGCTTCAAGGTCGAGCATGAGGATATTCTGGAGGCAGCTAAGGCATATGTTACCTATCAGTACGCTATGTACGGTATCGGCAACGTGCCCGAAGACATGATCACCGAGGCCGTGGCCAACGTAATGAAGGACCGCCGTCAGCTGGAGCGTCTTTCAGAGCAGGTCGAAGACCGCAAAGTCATTGAAAAGATCAAGGAGACCATCACTCTGAAAGACAAGAAGATATCTTCTGAGAAGTTCCGCGAGCTGTAATCCTTACCGGAGCTTAAGTTTGATCAGTGCAGGGTAATGATCCGAAGGACGGCAGAATTTCTTGATTGAAGAGTCGCGTACGGCCGAAGGGAAGCCCTCGTACAAATAATCTGCAGAGCACACCATCTTGAGCAGCGGGGAAGTGACATATACCATGTCTATCCTCCTGCCGGATAGTGTGCTTTTGTGAAATTCCCCGGGGTGCAGGTGCTCTATCAGGTCGATATATGGAGTGTTGTTCCTCACGTAGTCGTGCACCAAGAACGCGGGGTCGGACAAATCACGTTTGTAGTGGAAATTATCTACTGAAGAGATGGCATTGAAATCTCCGGTCATAAGCCACAGCTGATTTGCGGCCTGTGGTTCCTGGTCTACAGTCTGCTCGCAGATATATTGCATTTCCTTGGCGCGGAAACGGTCGCCGCCGTTTTCAGCACTGCTGAGTGCCTGGTCTTCAGCACCGTAGGCGTATTTGAAAGGATAGGTATGCAAGGTCACCAGATTGATCTCCTTCCCTTCAATCTCCACTTTAGCCCAGCCGGCTCCATGCACTACAACCACATCTTCTCCGTTTCCATTGATCCTCTTGACGATCCTGAGAGGGTACTTGGAAGTGATGACCTGTGGGAATGTGTCCCGCTTGCCGCAGATAAGGACATACTTGTGGCCATATCTTGATGCCAGCATGTCCCAGTTCCATGGAAGATATTGATCTTCGGGCATCTGCATTTTCTTATCAGAGTCAGTAATATAGCGGGATTCAGCCTCGCACCAGATGCAGACATCCGGGTTGATCTCATTGACAAAGCCCACGAAATTGTCGTAATTGTTGCCCTGATCGGCCCACATGCCGTTCTGGATGTTCCAGTACAGGATTGATACTTCTTTGGTGGCTGAACATGATATGGCCGAGAGTACAGTCAGGGCCATGCATAGAACTCTCAAGAATTTCATATTACCAGTATTTGTAAAAAAGTGCAATGCTTTCCATTCCTCCGAAGAACTGTTTCAGGAGGTAACTCTCATTGGGCGAGTGGATGGTATCCCTTTCGAGCCCGAATCCCATCAGGAGGGGATCGATGCCGAGAATCTTCTGAACCTCCGCCAGAACAGCGATACTGCCGCCGCCCCTGGCCGGAACAGGCTCCACTCCGTAAACCTCTGATATAGCACGGCTTGCAGCCTTGTAGGCGCTGCTGCTTATGGGAATCAGGAATCCGTCTCCACCCTCGCATGGCTTTACTTCAACCCTTACGCATTTGGGAGCTATTGATTTGAAATAGCTGGCAAACAGCTTGGTGATCTCGCTGCTTCTCTGGTTGGGGACAAGCCTCATGGATATCTTGGCGTGGGCCTCCGAAGGCAGTACGGTCTTGGCGCCCTCTCCAGTGTAGCCTCCCCAGATGCCGCACACATCAAGACATGGCCTGATGCCTGTACGCTCAAGGGTAGTATAACCTTTCTCGCCGCGTACATCGCGTACATCGAGAAACTCCTTGTACTCTTTCAGGTTGAAAGGAGCGCGGGCGAGCATCTTGCGGTCAGCTCTTGACAACTCTACCACTTTGTCATAGAAACCAGGCACCGTTACGCGTCCTTCCGGGTCAATCAGCTTGGATATCATCTCGCAGAGCACCTGGATGGGGTTGGCTACGGCTCCGCCGTAATGGCCGGAGTGAAGGTCCTTGTTCGGCCCGGTGACTTTGACTTCCAGGTAACTCAGACCACGCATCCCGCAGTTGATCGAGGGTACTTTCTCGCTTATCATAGTAGTGTCACTCACAAGACAAATATCCGCGGCCAGCATCCTCTTGTGCGCTTTGATCCAAGCCGGCAGGGACGGGCTGCCTATTTCTTCTTCTCCCTCGAACATGAACTTTACGTTGTGCCTGAGCTGTCCGCTGGCGAGCAGGTACTCAAATGCTTTGATGTGCATGAACAGCTGTCCTTTGTCATCGTTGGCGCCTCGCCCCCAGATGGCTTCCTGGCCGGTAGCCGGATCGGGCCCAAGCACAGGCTCGAAAGGATCGGTTCGCCATTTCTCCAACGGCTCCGCAGGCTGTACGTCATAGTGCCCGTACACAAGCACGGTTGGAGCCTTGGGATCAATTGTCTTCTGTCCGAAAACTACAGGGTTGCCGCTTGTCTCCCACAAGCCGGCACTGTCAGCGCCTGCTTCGGTAAGAAGCTCCGCAATACGCTCGGCGCATGCATACATATCGGGTTTGTGGTCAGCTTTGGCGCTTATGGATGGAATCCTCAGCAAGGAGAAAAGTTCCTGAAAGAACCTTTCTTTATTTTGTTCGATGTACTTTTTCATTTTGTAAAGATAATAATTAAATTTGTACATTATGGCACTTATAAAATCTATTTCCGGTATAAGGGGCACTATAGGTGGTGCCGACGGAGACAATCTTACACCAGTTGACATTGTAAAATTCACATACGCTTATTGCAAATGCCTGCGTGACCGCAAGGCTCCCAACGAAGACCGCTACAAGGTGGTGGTCGGACGTGACGCCCGCATCAGCGGCGAGATGGTGGAGTCGCTAGTGGTGGGCACGCTCGTCGCCTGTGGCGTGGACGTGGTCCGCTGCGGCTTTGCCAGTACTCCCACTACAGAGCTGGCGGTGACATTCTCCGGAGCTGACGGCGGTATTATAATTACTGCAAGCCACAACCCCAGGCAGTGGAATGCCCTCAAGCTTCTGAACGAACATGGGGAGTTCCTTACCGCGGCCCAGGGTCAGGCCATCCTCGACTGTGCCGAGGCCGGGGGCTTCGATTTCGCCCCTGTCGATGAGCTTGGCTGCGTTGAAGACCACGACTATACCGATGAACATATCGATGCTGTCCTCAAACTGGAAGCAGTCGATGCCGAAGCCATACGCAAGGCGGGCTTCAAGGTCGTGCTGGATGCTATCAATTCAGTGGGCGGAATCATTATGCCTCGCCTTCTCAAACGGCTTGGCGTGGAATGTATAACCCTGAATGGCAATCCTACCGGCGACTTTGCACACAATCCCGAACCGCTGCCCAAGAACTTGACGGATCTGAGCCGGACAGTGGTGGCGGAGAAGGCCGATCTGGGTATCAGCGTTGATCCCGACGTGGACCGCCTGGCTTTTATCTGCGAGAACGGTGAGCCTTTTGTCGAAGAATATACATTGGTAAGCGTCGCCGATTATCTGCTTGACGATGCAGTCCGCAGGGGCGTGAAACCATTGTGCACTGTGTCCAATTTAAGTTCAAGCCGCGCCCTGCGCGATGTTACCGAAGCCCATGGCGGCACCTATTACGCGGCAGCCGTTGGCGAAGTCAATGTCACCACCAAGATGCACGAGGTGGGAGCTCTAATTGGTGGCGAAGGTAACGGCGGGGTCATTTATCCTGCCTCTCACTGCGGCCGCGACGCTATGGTTGGCGTGGCCCTGTTCCTCAGCCAGCTCGCGTACAAGAGGCTGAGTGCCAGCGCCTACAAAGCCACGTTGCCCCAGTATTTCATTGCCAAGAACCGCATCGACCTCAGTGACAGTGCCATGATAGACCGCATCCTGAATGCTATGAAGGAGCATTATAAGGATGAAAAGATCAATACCATCGATGGCGTGAAGATAGATTTCGAGGAGTCCAGAAGCTGGGTGCATCTGCGCCGTTCCAATACCGAACCTATAATCCGCATATACTCCGAGGCGCCCACCGAGGCCCAGGCCGAAGCTCTGGCCCAGGAAGTGATCAAACTGGCAGACAACATCATAGGCAATGTTTAGTTTCCGCACCACAGCTATATCAGAACAGCTCGACAAGGGCCTGACAGAAGGACGCGTAGCATGTTTTTGCACACCGTCTTCCTGGAATTCTGCAACAGGAGAATATCTGGTGGACTTTTTCCGCTCCAGAGGGAACCTTGCACGGGTGTTCAGCCCTGTGGCCCCCGAATTCTCGCCGGATGCCGGCCACATTGACTTCGGGATCGAAGATCTTGAGGGGCTGGATGCTGTGGTGGTTGATATACAGGACGTTGGCTCAAGGTATTTCCCTTACACAAGGGATGTGCTGAGGCTTCTGAGTTTCCGTGCCCGTATGGAGGAAGGTCCGTCCATTTATATCATCGACCACATTAACCCCGCCGGCAGGGTAGTGGAGGGCACTATCCCTGTCCTGGAACCGGATCTTTGGACTCCTAAAGTGGCCCATAGGCACGGGCTGACGCTGGCGGAGCTCTGCAATCTATACTGCTCAGAAATAGGTGCCCGCTTCCCGCTGCACATTATTTCTGCCCTATGCAGCGAGGTGGGGAAGGATATGCTCCCCTGGACCATTCCCCCGGCACCGGATTTCCCGGGCCTGTTCACCTGCCAGATGTACAGCGGCGGCGGTCTATGGTCTGCTACAGCAATTTGTCCCGGGACGGGTACTCCGCGTCCTTACGAATACATAGGAGCGCCTTTCATGAGCAATTCGGCATTGCCTCCCAGCCCCGCCGGCGTGCTCATGCGTCCTTGCTCTTTTACTCCGGCATACGGCATCTATTCAGGACAGGAGTGCCGCGGGTATCAGATTATCATTCTCCCAGGGGCCGAGTACCACTCGCTGCTCCATACGGTGCAGCTCATGCGCTGGTTCGCCGACAGGGATTCACGCTTCGAGATCACGGAAGAACTGCTGGAAAAGATCAATGATCCCGTCATTTCCGAGTATCTCAAAGGTGGTATTACATTCGATATAGTGCAGGAACACGTCAAAATAGAAGAACAGAAGTGGATACGCAAAGCCAAGCGCTTCCTGCTTTATGAGGATTCACCTTATAGAATAAAATAAACATGAAAAAGATTGCACTTTTATTCGCCTCATTGGCGCTTGTGGTTTTTTCTTGTGAGAAACCGGAGCCGCCGGCACCCAAACCGGAGCCGACGCCCACCCCGACTCCTACACCGGAGCCTAAGCCCGAACCCGAACCGACGGTCTGGCATTTCTCCGGCGGGAAGGGCACAGAAGCGGAGCCTTTCGAGATAGCTACAGCTGAGAATCTGGACTCCCTCTCTTTCTATACAAATTCGGTCAAGTCAGATTTTTTCTGCAGTGCATACTATAAGCAGACTGCTGATATAGACATGCAGGGCAAGGCCATAAAGCCATTGGCTGAGCCAGGTGAATTCAAAGGCGTATATGACGGTGGTAACCATGCTATTGCACATTTGTCCCTGAATACTGCGGCCGGCAAGCCTTCCGGTTTCATCGCCAAGGGTACCGGTGCTACGCTCAAGAATCTAAACCTGACAGATGCTTCTATTGACGCAAAGTATGTATATTGCGGAGCTTTGGTTGGCTATGCAAAATCCTGCACCATAGAGAATTGTACCGTTACAGGACAAGTGCGTCAGTACGTAAAGGATATATCCATTGGCTCCGATGCCAACGCCGGCTATTCGGGCGGCCTGGTGGGCTGGATGGATGACACGACGCTTAAGAATTGTACTCTCGACGGAGATGCAACGTTCTATGGAAAGTTCTCCGGCGGCTTGGTAGGCTATGCCAAGAATTCTACCATAGAAGGCTGCCGTGTGACCAAGGAAAACACTATCAATATCTACTATCACTGGGCCGGAGGCCTCGTGGGCGTAGCCGAGGGTGCTGACATGCTGGTCAAGGGCTGCTCCTTTGAAGGCAACCTTACCAATGTCGGGTACATACTTGGCGGTATAGTGGGAGAACTCAAGGGCGGCCGCGTCGAGGAGTGCGTATTCGGAAGCTATGGCAAGATGGGCTCCGACAAGTACTTCGTGGGCGGTATCGTAGGTGCGGCAGTGCCTGTGCATGAGATAGTTATCGATAAGTGCGCTGTGTATGGCGTAGTCAGCGGCCAGTACTCTGTAGGAGCCGTGGTCGGATACACAGGTTTCCTTACCAGCAGCCTTAAGATAGGCAATGCCACCAAGCCGGTTACTATTTCCAACTGTGCCTCAATCGGAGCAGAAATAACAGCAACCGGCAATAACGGCGGCAGCAATGCATATTCCCTTGTGACAGGTCTGTGCGGCTGGACACACGGCAGCGGAACAACCACCATCAAGGGCTGCTATGCTGCTCCTTCGCTTGTGCAGACCACTTCAGTGGGCAACCGCGGCGCGATTGGCGGCATAAGCGGATACCAGAACTGCACTGGCAACACTGTCTATGAGAACTGCTATTCCACCATTACTCCTGTCAGCGTCCTCAACCGTGGCGAGAGAGTGACCGATGTTGATGGCACTTGCTTCTACGGCGCTATCTATGCCCGCTGCACCCAGCCCACCACTGTGCGTAACTGCTTCTGGGATGAGGCTATGCTGCAGATCGGTCCTGACGAAGGGAAGACTACCGAGAGCGGCAATGAGTCCCTTACCACCGCCCAGCTTTCCGACGGAACCTTGCTCTCCAAGCTGCAGGCCACTGCTGACGGCACGACATGGATTGCAGGAGCTAACGGGCTCCCTACCATCCAGGGCCTTCCCGCCGATCCCAATGTCAAGCCCAAGGCAGCAAAGCGCCTGAGCGTCATTGGCGACTCCATCTCTACTTTCAAGGGTTGGATTCCTGCAGGTTACAGTGCTCATTATCCTGCTGTTGACGGTACTCTTACTTTGGTTAACGAGACCTATTGGTATCGCCTGGCCCACGATTACATGAAGGACTGCGAGTTCGATACCAATATTTCTTTCTCCGGTTCGACCGTAACTAATACTACCGATGCGAATTACAAGGCCAAATACGGCACTGCTTCCAATGCATGGTTCAAGAAGGATTTCTCGACCCGCTTCGCAGAGTGCGGAGGATGCGGACGCCCCGATATCATTCTTATCCATGGCGGTACCAACGACTGGGCCCACAACGCCGACCCTCTCGCTCCTGGAGTGGCGATACGCAACGATGCTTCCAATATCTATGGCGGCTCAGCTCCTTCTGCGACGATAATGAATGCTATCTACAGCAAGGCCGATGCCGCCAAAACTCGCAGCGAGATCAACGCCCTGCCCGACGGAAGCTTCTGCGAGGCTTATGTCAAGCTGCTCTGCCAGATTAGGGAACGTTATCCTAAGTGCAAGGTGGTCTGCATAATAGGCGACTACCTGAGCCAGAGTATTGAACAGTCAGTGCTTGATATTGCAGCCCACTACGGAGCCAAGACAGTCAATCTGTTCCGTGTCAACGGCTTCAACGATCTGGGCGGCTACAGCCCTGAATCACTGTCCAATAAGGGCACCCAGCCCAATATGCCCAAGCACGATTACAGCGGCGATGTGGGCGGCTGCCATCCCGGCTCGCAGGCCATGAAGTTCATGGCTGAAAAGATTTATACCGAACTAGGCGCCTGGCTGGAAGAATAGTTATTATTCCTTTGTTTATTACCAGAAAAGTGCTATATTTGCGGCCGATTTTTTAAAACTAGTTTTATGAAACAAGGAATTCATCCCGAAACCTACCGACTTGTAGCTTTCAAGGATATGTCCAACGAAGACGTATTCATCACCCGTAGTTGCGCCAACACCAAGGAGACGATAACTATCGAGGGCGTTGAATATCCTCTCGTGAAGCTTGAGATTTCCAACACATCTCACCCTTTCTACACCGGCAAGATGAAGATCGTCGATACCGCCGGCCGTGTGGACCAGTTCTACCAGCGCTACAAAGCCCGCAAGAAATAATTTCTTGCCAAGAGATAGGAAAAGCCCGGAGTTCAAGGAACCCCGGGCTTTTAAATTTGTGGACTGTTCTTTACTCCTTGGGAGCAAGGGCTTTCCAACAGAAGGCGCTCAGTGCACCGCCCACAAGAGGGGCGCAAATGAATACCCACACATCTTTGAGAGCATCGCCGCCGGCGAAGATTGCGGGACCCAGCGAACGGGCGGGGTTGACCGAAGTGCCGGTGAGGTTGATGCAGACCAGGTGCACCAGAATCAGGCTCAGGCCGATTGCAAGACCGGCGAAGTTGCCTGCTCCGACCTTGGGATCGGTTGTGCCGAGTACTACGAGCACAAAGAGGAATGTGGCGATGACTTCCACGAGAGCAGCGCCCCAGGGGCCGCCTGCATTGGCCACGCCGTTGGCTCCAAGACCTGCCGGCTCACCCATGGCGCCAGGAGCGCCGGTCACATTGACGAGGAGGAGCAGCAGGGCGCCGGCGATGATACCGCCGATGAACTGACCGCACCAATAGCCACAGGCGTCTTTCCAGCTCATCCTTCCGGACAGAGCCACGCCGAGGGTAATGGCAGGGTTGATGTGGCATCCGCTGATGCCTCCGATAGTGTAGGCCATGGCTACCACAGCGAGACCGAATGCGATAGCGGTTCCTACCACGCCTGCGGGGCTGCCGCAGCCCAGGAACATTGCTGTTCCACAACCAAGGAATGTCAGGACAAATGTGCCGAGACACTCAGCTAAATACTTCTTCATAAGCAAATTGGTTTATGGTTTTCACAAATATAAGAAAAAAATCAGTAATCCATAACTATCCTGAAACCGTTGATGACGAGATTGCTCTCGGGAGCGTCGAAGCTGCGGTAGCTTACTCTGCAGCTGTTGGTGCCGCCGAAAATGCCTCCGCCACGCACCACTGCGTATGCGCCTTTGGCCGCTCCGGTGGGGTTGGAGACCGATGCCGGTGAGTATGGACCGTACAAGTCGGAGCACAGTTCCCAAGCATTTCCGCTCATATCGTAAATGCCCAGTTCATTTGGCAGTTTAGTGCCCACGGGATGCATGACCCCGCCGGAAGTTAAGTTTATCCATGCCACATCTGCCTAGTCGTCGCTTCCACTATACAGGTATCCTTTGGAATAGCGTCCTCCTCTGGCGGCGAACTCCCATTCCGCTTCCGTAGGCAGGCGGAAACTCTTGCCAGTAAGCTCCTTCAGTTTAGCGCAGAAAGCCTTGATTTCCGTCCTTGTGCGCCGCTGTACCGGCAGACAGGCTTCTTCTTCGCTTGTGTTGAGCTTCGACTCCACTCCCATGACCGCATTCCACAATGCGTTCGTGACCTCGTAGCGTCCTATATAATAACTATCCAGCGTGACTTTATGAGCTGGCTTTTCGTCTGCGTGGGTGAATTCGGCACGTCCGTCGGCACCCATCATGAAACTGCCCCCTTCGACCAGAACCATCTCGAGCCTTATGCCCTTGATCTCCGTCTGCCAGTCGGCTTCCTTCAGCTGGTGAGCAGGAGTGGCCTTTTGGGTCAAAGGCTTCTCAAAGAAATGGTGGGCGTTGCGCCCGACATTGGTCATCTGGAGGTTAGGTGCGTCAGGGTTGCCCGCGCCTTTTTCCATGAGCGCCTTCAGCTTGTCAAAATGCAAAGGCCATAGGGCACGAGGCTTGCAATTGCAGTCGGTGCATACCTTTGCAGCAAGTCCCACAACCTCTCCCATCATGGCGCAGGTGCGCATCACACGCACGGATGCAAGAGCAATGTGGGTGACGCTTATATCGCGCCCTGCCATAAACAGATTGTCGATGTTGCGGGAGTAGAAGCAGCGGTAGGGGATAGGGCTGACAGGAGTCTCTTCCTGGTCGCAGACGCTCTTGAATTCGCGTCCAGGGAAGAAGTGGTGGTTCTCCGGCTCGGGGTAGTGTATATCAATGGACCATGATGTGGAACAGGTGCCGTCCGGGAACTGGACGTTGTGCAGTATGTCGTTGCCTGTCAGAACGTAATCGCCCAGCAGCCTGCGGCTCTCGCGCTTGCCGCTGTTGTAGGAGACCCAGTCAAGGCTGCGCTTTTCGAAGTCCTTGCGGCACGAAGCCTTGTTCTTGAGATAGGACCAGTTGGCGTAGATGGCGAGCATACCATAATCGCGTATCTGCTCGGCCTCGACTATCTGGTTCTGGAACATACCGGTCTCCCAGGTCCATGAGCCCTTGGTCATGCGTTGGAAACTGTCCTCGCTAAGGCTGATGCCATATTCGAAAAGAGGGAAGCTGCTTGGCTGTGGGTCTTTCTTGGAACTCCACTGGAGAGAAGCACCAAGGACCATGTTGTCGCCTTGCTCCGGAGCCATCCATTCTCCGTAGTCACTGCGCCCTTCACGCCCCATGGTGTAATCGGCTCCGGCCAGCACGCCTACGGTGCCGTCGCCTGTACAATCAGCGAAGAGGGGTGCGGTGAAGCGCAGCCTCTGCCCGCTTACCACATTCCTTCCAGTGACCGATACAATGTGGCTGTCATGTGTCTCTACTTCAAGCACTTTGGTCAGTGTAAACAGGCTTATGCCGGGCTCGGCACGGACAATGGCCATTTTAGCATCGTCTCCATAGTAATCCGGCGGCATGGCGTTCCCCTTGCGAGTAGGGGCGAATTCTTTGAGCAGATTGCCCAGGTTGGGGTACGGCTGACAGTCTATCGCGCCGCCAAGCTGCACCCTTATTTCCGAGGAGTTGTTGCCGCCCAGCACTGCACGATCTTGTATAAGGGCCACTTTAAGGCCTTGCCTGGCAGCGGCAACTGCGGCACAAATGCCTGAATAACCGGCGCCAATTACAACAAAATCATAGTGACCGCCATCTTCGGCTGGAGCCGCAGGAGTGGGGAAGGGGCGCAGCGAGGCGGCCTGATGCGCGCTCAGCGGCTTCTTGCACAGAAGCAAGGCATCGCATCGTCCTTCGAAGCCGCTCATATCTTGGAGGCTGATTCTGCATGTGCCTTTTCGGAGCCGTATTCTGCCTGCCTGCTGCCACTCCCACGCCTCTCCCGTGCAGCCCACAGGCTTGAGGGCCTTGCCGTTGATCACCGGCCTGAACTTGCCAGGTCCCTCGCCGGGAGCAAAAGGGGACATCCAGTTATAGGTGCGGGCATAGACATACCAGCGTCCGCTTCTCGGGATACTGACGGTCGTGACGGCATCCTGAACTGGGACTCCGGCCCCGTGGGCCAGAAGATATGCCGAGCCGGTCTGCCCAATAAACTGCTGGTCAAGTGACCAGCCTCCGTATGATTCGAATTGTTCCGCTTCCACCAGCACGTGTTGTTGTGCAGCACCGGGTGCCGAAAAAGCAAGAAAAGACAGAAATGCGAGGACACAGAGTTTCATAACGACTATAAAGATATGAAATATTTTGTCAAAATATTTGGCGAATCAAAAAAACTTCATATCTTTGCACTCCCAATCGGTGGGTTCGTATAACGGTTAGTACTCGAGATTCTCAATCTCGCAATAGGAGTTCGATTCTCCTACCCACTACCAAGAGGCGTCGCTGCTGCGACGCCTTTTTTTGTTGTTACCCGCTGAAATCTACTCCTGAGAAAGCAAGGGAAGGGATGAGCTTGGTAGCGCACGAACGGTAGTCTTCGCCTGCTGCAATGAGATTCTTCCACAGCGACAAGAAGTTCCCCGTGATTAGCATTTCGCTGACCGGCTGTACTGCTTTGCCGTTCCGGAACAGTTGCCCCGAAATACCATAGGAAAAATCGCCCGTTGCCATATTGCAGTTGCCGCCGTTGAAGTCGTTGACCAATATGCCGTCGCCGCAAAGCTCCATGAGGGAGTCGCAGTCGAGGCCAGGTTGAGGGC
This sequence comes from Bacteroidales bacterium, assembly GCA_017634595.1. Classification (GTDB taxonomy): domain Bacteria; phylum Bacteroidota; class Bacteroidia; order Bacteroidales; family UBA932; genus Cryptobacteroides. The sequence goes on along the minus strand of JAGBNC010000025.1, from coordinate 8,309 downwards.
TTGCGCACAGACGGGGACGCACGGCATCTTCTCCTGTGGGCGGCATCCCCAGCTTCCCGGACATGTAAGTGTTGACGAAGTAGCGCTTTACCGTGCCCCCTTCGACAATCGGAGCTTCGCATGTGACCACGCCTTCCGAATCGAATAGCTTGGAACCGGATTCGCCTTTGCGCCAGGGCTCGTCAATTATGGTCAGACGCTCGGAGAACAGACATTTGTCCATGCTGCCGACCAGAAAAGAGTTTCCTTGCTGGATAGAGTATGCATTGAGAGCGTTCAGCAGAGGGCTGACGAGCCGCGAGGCCACGTTGGCGCTTACTACCATATTGTACTTCCCGCTTTGGCATGGCTCCGATCCAATCTGTGAGCATGCTCTTCTGATAGCTGTGAGTCCGCATTCCGAAGGGTCGAAGTCCTTGAGCTTAGGCGAGGCTGTCCACCAGTAGTCGCTGTATTTGTTGCCGCCGGCGTCTTGTATCGTCACTTCTACTCCATAGTCGAACGAGGTCTCGGTGTGGCGGCACTCAAGCCCTTGAGTATCTACTACATAGACGTCATATTCGGAGTCGCTGTATTCGCCTTCTTCGGATATCAGCGCTGCTCCTCCGGGAAGCACGGCAGACTCTTTCCCGAATACTGCAGCATCCAGCGCAGCGCGTCTGCGGAAATCGGAGCTGATCCCTGCATAGGCATCATCATAGATTTCCATTTCGCGTCCGCTGAGTGCCTGTCTGCAGTAGCGCTCCGTATCCGGCAGGCGCCGGAACGGGTCGGCCGCAAGCATTTTTACTGTTCGTACGGCATCGCCTATGAAGCAGCGCAGACTGTCTCTTTCTATCTTGTTGCTGGAAAAGCTGCCGAAGCTGCCGCCGGCAAAGACCGCAATGCTGAGCGAACGGTCGGCGCAACGGGTTACTTTATCGACCTCGCCGTCGAGCGTCGCGATGAGGTCTTCCGTGCTCTTTGTGAGTGTGATACGTGCATCCTTGGCACCGGCTTCGATAGCGAAGCCCAGGCACTCACGCGCCAATTCTTTCTCTTCCTGTGTAATCATTCTCCTCCTACTGTCAGATTCTTTATAAGTACGCTGGGGATGCCGCAGGACACGGCAACACTCTGTTCTTTGCCGCAGGTCCAGGTGCCGTTGTCAATCTTGAGGTCACCGGCTACAGCTTCTATGTCGGCCAGCGCTTTGGGGCCGTTGCCTATTATGTTGATGTCCTTGACGGGCATGGTCAGGCGTCCGTTCTCGATCAGGTATCCGCGGTTGACGTAGAACGTGAAATCGCCCTCGCCTATCTTGACCTCACCGTTGGCGAACTTATCTACGTATATGCCTTTCCGTACGCTTGATATCAAGTCCTGCAGGGTGCCGTCAGTGCCGCTTTCCATGTATGTTGTGCGCATGCGCGGGATGGGGTTGTAGCGGAAAGACTCCCTGCGTCCGTTGCCGGTAGGGGAGACGCCGTACCATGCTGCGCTAATCCTGTCATGCAGATATGAGTTCAGCACTCCGTCGCGCACCATGTAGGTCTTCTGACCCGGTACGCCTTCGTCGTCGTACATCATTGACCCGCGGTTGCCGGGGATGGTGGCATCGTCCACAATGTTGATGCCCTTCTTGCAGATGCGCTTGCCCATGCGGTCGCAGAAAATCGACTGCCCTTTGCGGTTGAAATCGGCCTCAAATGCATGTCCCATGGCCTCGTGGAGCAAAATTCCGGAGGCTCCTGCCGCCATGACCACCGGCATGCGGCCTCCTTTGGGACGGCGCGCTGCGAAACTGTCGTCCAGACCTGCGACCGCCTCGTTGGCAAGCTCTTCTATCAGCTTGTCCGTGAGCATTTCCCGTCCGCATCGGAAGCTTCGCGAGACATTCCTTTGTTCGGTACTGCCGGACTGGCTGAATATGGTCGTGACCGTCACGTTCCCAAGCGGCCTCCTGTCTGAGCAGAGCTGGTCTAGGGAGTTGTACATCAGGATGTCGCTTGTTGACCATGATAGCAACGCTATGACTTTGGCCGTGCGTCCTTCACGGCTCCGGATCGCGCTCTCGAGCTTGCCGAGCCAGGCGGCGAGCTCTTTTTTGTCGGCTCCGTCCCATTCCAGCTCTGTTAAGTATGGAGCGTCATGAGATGGCTCAGGGGTAGTCCCGGCTTTGAAAGAACCGGGCTTGCCGGCTACGGCGGTTGCAGCCCTGGCGGCATCCATGAGCGAGTTGAAATCGGTAGACTCCGAATATGCGTAGCCTGTCTTCTCTCCGTTAAGCACTCTTATGCCGCAGCCGTAGTCGAGGTGGAATCCACCGGAAGCTACTACGGAGTCGCGGAGCAGCAGGTCGTTATATATTGTCTGTTCAAAATATAAATCGCACCAACTTCCTCCCTTCAATCCTTCATTCACTATGGCGCGAAGTTGTGTCCGGGTCAGCCCGAACAGATCCAGTTTATTGTTCATCTTCAAGCAGTTTCCTGATTTTCTTGAACGTGACGTCGTCCTTGATCAGCGTACGCTCGCTGTTGCCTTCAGCTATCACGGTGAAAGGCGGATGGGTATTGTCTGCAATTATCCAGTTGTCACATAGCGACATGTAGGTATTGAACAGATATGAGATCCCCATTTTGTATCGTCTCCGGAGCACCTCCTCAGGTATATTGTGCCCGCCGCTCGCAACGCGGCTGCGCACCCGCTGGATAGCAAGTTCGGGGCTTTGCAGCCAGAGGTAAATCAGGGTGATTTTATAATTTTTTTCCTTGGCCTGTCTGATTATTGATACCAGCGACCTGGTGGCCAGCGTGGTCTCGATACTGAAATCGGCGCATTGGTCGAGCAGGTACTGTATTCGCATGAGCATGTATCGGCTGGCCGACACCGATGCCGACGAAGGGTCGAAGGGCGACAGGCTCTTGGCGAACTCGTCGGAATTGACAAATTCGTGGCAGTCAAGGATTTCCGGAAGAAATGAGTAAGACGCAGTGGTTTTCCCGGCACCGTTGCATCCCGAGAGGATGAAAAGTCGCGGCATTATTTACTGTGAGTTACCCCGTAACCGAATAAAGCGAAATCGCCGAGCAGGGGGTCCTCAGGCCATATCTCGCGGAAACGGTCTGTTATTTCCAAGGCTGTCTTCATGTCCTTGGAACGTCTTTTGGTCAGGCCCAGTGCGCTTGCCTGGGCATGTACGTGGACATCGAGAGGAACCAGTAGCGATGCTGGGTCAGTGTTAGTCCAGAGTCCCAGGTCCACTTTGCCGTCACGCCGTACCAGCCACCTTCGCATGAGGTTGATTTTCTTGTCGGGAGCGGAGGGGTCCTCCTTGCGCCTGAACACAATGGCGCGGATTTCCTTGGCCGAAAGGCTTTCCAGGCTCTTGTGCCATGTGTACCACTCGCGCAGGCGGCCGCATATGCCGGCAGCCTCGCTCCATTTTACAGTACGGTGCAGTGAAGTCTCGTCATCGCGATACGATCCAGCCATGACGTAGTCGTAGGGCCTCCACTCCATCTCGTCGAAAAGTCGGGTGCAGTCGCGTACAATCATGGACCTTCGCCCCCAGGCGAGGTGAGAGGAGAATACGGCGGCAATCTCGATATCTTGCAGGGATGAGCCCCTGCGCACGAATTCCTTCGGAAAAGCCAGCGGGTCTTCCTCGAAATAGCGCGGGTCGTTGTACTGCTCGGCCCACGCTATCATCTGTTCTACTGTCTTGCGAGTCATTTAGCTGCTTTAAACGGTTGGTCTCCAAGGCCTGTCCAGCGATAGAGCCGCGCCGTGCAGCTCTGTATGCCGGTCGCCTTGTCCTTATGGTTCTCGGATATGTACCAAAGTCCGTCTCCGAGCGGGCAGAGCCCGGTAGAACCCCATTTAAACTGCCATCCACGCACGCCGCTCGCCTGATCGAAGAGACCGTCTTGCGAAAGTTGCAAGGTCTCGTGACGCTCGCTCAGGCCCGAGGGAATTGCTTTCCTTGGCTTCTGCGCCACGTCAATGGAGAATAGGGGATAGTTAGGGTACTGAGCTTTCTTGCCTTTGTACACGGCCATGAAGATGCGGCCGGTGTGGGCGTCATAGCCGAGGTTCTGTACGCCCCAGGTGGTGTTGCCCGTATATATGAAATACTTATGCAGCGGTTTCTCGGGGCCGTTCGTGGGAACGGTCCCGAACACCACTGGAGTTTCGTACTTGCGTTTCCAGTTCTTGATGTCATAGCACAGCAGCACCTGGTTGTCGTTGTCGGTGCGGGCATTGTCGCCGTAGATTCCATAAGCTACATAGAGGTACAGTTTCTTGCTGCATTTGCCCATACCGGGGGCGAAGGTCACTCCGTCAATCCCGGAGCAGCCATAAGTGTGCCCGACATAGTCCTTGCATGCCTCCCGTATGCAGACGGTGGTCATGACTCCGTCTTTCTCCGGATCCATGCCTATGCGGTCTATGCGATCCACATCAATTATGGCAATATAGAATACAGAATTCTCGTGGCTGAGGTTCTCTACGCCGAGACGCTTGGAGATGCCTTGTCCGATAACATCGTCTTTACATTCAAGCGAAGCGTACACGCGGCCGTCCGGGCCCATGGTCATGGCCCCGAGATGTCCCTGAATGCGGCTGATGGTGCCAAGGATGTTGCCCTGCAGGTCGGTCTTGATGAATGAACTTGTGAAGGAGAAGTACATGTAACCTTTCTCCCTGTCGAGGGCGATGCCCTGCACGTGACCGTCTTTCACAGCCACGTAAACCGAATCCGGCAGTTCTGTCGCAAGAGCGGCTGCACCGATGAAGATGCTTGCTATGATACTGAGGAAACGCTTCATGATTATGCGGTTGCTGCTTCGAGTTTCTTAAGCATTGAGAACATGACGACTCCGGAAATGATGCACAGGGCCATGAGGACGCACCAGTTGACCCAGAGGGGTACATTGTTCCAGAGCATGGAAGGAATGGAGCTGAGGTAGTTGCCTATTGCGGTGGCTGCAAACCACAGACCCATCATGAGACCTTTGTATTTGGGAGGTGCTACCTTGGACACGAACGAGATGCCCATAGGGGAGAGCAGCAGCTCAGCGAAAGTGAGAACCAAGTAGGTGGAAATCAGATAGGTAGGCACGACGGGGTCAGGTGATACGCCGCCCACGTTGATAAGTTCCGACGGAGCCGGCTGGCCTTTGGACGCAGCGAGCATGATGAGATAACCGAGTGCAGCGACGAACATTCCGAGACCGATCTTCTTCGGCGCCGAAGGCTCCTTGCCTTTGCTGGCAAGCGCTCCGAAGATAGCCATAGAAATAGGTGTGAGGGCCACGACGAAGAAAGGATTGAACTGCTGGAACTGCTGGGGCAGAATGCTGATCTGAGGATCCATTCCATTGTAGAGAAGGAATGCGCCGACCCACAGGGCCACGGTCACTACGCCGCTGATGGTCTTGCCTTTGGCGGTCTCTGACTGGAAGGTGCTGAAGAGAGTGTACACCGATACGGCAATCAGGGCGAGAGCCCAGATGTTGAAGCCTATCTTGAGCGGACCTGTCACTGTGGTCTGAGTATAATCACGTGCAAAATAGGTCAGCGAGGAGCCGTTCTGGTGGAACGCCATCCAGAAGAAGATGACTACTGCGAATACCCAGATGAGGGCTGTGATGCGGTCTTTCGTCTGCTTGGGGGTGAGCTCGGCAACGGGTGCTCCCTCCGATGTCTTGGCCTGCTTGGCGTTGACGTCGGCATGCTTGAACCAGCTGCGGCAGCTGAGATAGATGGCGATAGATACTATCAGGGACACGCAGGCGACTGCGAATCCGAGGTTATATGCGGTAGAAAGATTGTTAATGTAGTACTGGCTGAATGTGCCCAGGTCCATTGCGGCGATGTTGGAGCCGGGCATGGCTGCCTTGAGGCTCTCGAGAATCCCGGTATCGGCAAGGGTGCCGCCGAGGTACTGGTGGGCGAGAGCAGGGATGTCGGCCTTGTAGATAAGGCCGGCCTTGGCCAGGTGGCTGTTGGTAAGGGCGGTGGCTGCAGTAGGTGCGAACATGGCGCCGATGTTGATGGCCATGTAGAACAGGCTGAATGCCGAATCTCTCTTTGCTGCGTATTTCGGATCGTCATAAAGATTTCCTACAAGCACTTGCAGGTTGCCCTTGAACAATCCGGTGCCTACTGCAATCAGCAGCAGTGCTCCAATCATGAGGGCAAGGGCGAAGCCTCTTGCAGCAAATGCATCGGTGGGGATGGCAAGGCACAGATAACCTGTGAACATGACGCAAACGCCGGTGATGACGCATTTGCCGAAACCAATTTTATCGGCGAGCCACCCTCCTATGACCGGCATGAAATACACGGCCGCGAGGAAAATGGCGTAAAACTGCCCCGCCGCAGCGGCGGAGAAACCGAATTTGGCCTGCAGGAAAAGCAGGAATATGGCTAGCATTGTGTAGTAGCCAAAGCGCTCGCCGGTGTTGGCGAGTGCCAGAGCGAATAAGCCTTTAGGCTGTCCTTTGAACATAGATATTTCTCCTATGTATTTAATTATTAATTGTTTATAGTATTTTCTAAATCTTTGGGGGACGATTAAGGGACAAGGGCCGTTAATTGCTGAATCTTGAGCCTTAATTCATCGTATATCCAGTTTGCATTGTTCCCGGCAAAGAAGGATGCCCATTCATCAATGGACAAACTAATGCCCGTGACGGGATCTGTGTATTCTTCGCAGTCCCAGAAGTCCTCCAGCCTTGCAAGAGTTCCTCTGTCGCTCCCGAGCAGTTCTTTGACGAGTTTTGGATAACAGCTGGCCATAGCGTCGGCCCACTCGGCTCGCTCGATGCCGGGGTTCTCTCGCAAGACCTTGAAGGTCTCTTCTAAAAATTGTTCTTTGGTGTTCATACGTTGCTTTGTAACTCGGTTCTTGTTATGAATTTTGGTTTCTTAATAATTCTTCAGCTTCTTCCTTGGCAAGCGAAAGTGCGCGCGCTGAGAGGCCGACCCTATCCCGCACATTGGTCATAAACGCAAAGAATCCCAAGCCGATAAAGGAACTAATGATGCCTGTTACGCCCGTTAGTTCTGGCCGCAAAAGGTAACCGCACAATAGCCCACATATAACTGTCGGGGCGCTGGCTATGCTATATATATCTTTCGTCTCGAAATACTTCGTCGGCAGGTCAATGTAATTGCGTTCGGTCAGTTTGAAATACTCTTTTTTCAAGGAGTTCAAATACTCGTTCTTGTCCGGTTCAAAAAGCAGGATAAAAGATAAGCAGATGGCAGCAAGCCTAAATGTATAGACCCAGCCAGTATCTTTTGTTATGAAGGAAAGAACCAACGCAATCATAACAAAAGCATTCCCAGCATAGTGTCGTATTTTGATTGTTTTCATATTATGAGGATATGATTTGTAATCCAATCTGCCAATCCAAACAAAACAAACTAATTAAACCGCTTTACTTTTGTTGTTAGTGAATCTTCAAATAGCCAATAATGTAATGTTGGAATATTAAGGAGGTTGATTATGAATAATATGGTCGGGAGAAACAATAGAGCGCGAAAGCCGCTCTGGACTGTATTGAACATCTTTATCCCGACAATCAAACTCAAAGCAACGCAGCCACTGAAAAACAAGCTGACTATCAAATAGGCATCTTTGAAAAATATACGTTTGTTTGCTTCGCTTTTGTCCCACACATAGAATACCGTGTTCTTTACTGCAATATGTGTCAATAGGGCTGAAAGAGATATACAAACCGGAAGGGAGATAAAGCACCAGATAAACGGCAGGTCGGTATTGATTCCGAATGAGGAACCAAGCAGCACGACCAATAGAATGTAATTGACATAACGGGCTACTGCGCAATCAAGGATTGATTTATCATTATATATTATCATAAGTCTGGTGACTTCATTTCAACTTTGAAATCAACTCGGAAATCTGCCGGTCCTTCTCTTCTATGATGGAGAGGAAGCGGTTGATAATGTCTGGGTCGTTGTTAACAGAATTGACGCCAGCCCCATTCCCTGATATTTGGCCGATGCTGATTGATTCGCCCTCAAACAAATATGAAGCGCTGACCCCCAGGACGCGACACAAATTTTCGATTGTGCTAACCTTTGCGTCGGAACCAGCGAGTATGTTGTCAAGAGTAGTGCGGGAAATCGCACTTTGTTCGGCGATTTGGGTTTTGTTAAGGGCGCTATTCTTAATCAAAACGTTAAGTCTGTCAATTCTCATTGTCTAAAAAAGTTTACAAAAATCCGTAAATAATGTTCAATAAAGTTTGCATTGTTCAGTAAAGTTGTTATATTTGCATCGTCAACCACGG
>JAGBNC010000024.1 GCA_017634595.1 Bacteroidales bacterium | reverse complement strand
CCCGAACCGGAGCCCGCGCCTGCACCCGAACCGGAGCCCGCGCCTGCACCCGAGCCGGAGCCCGCACCCGCACCCGAGCCGGAGCCCGCACCCGCTCCCGAACCGGAGCCCGCACCCGTTTCGACTTCGCCTTTCAAGGTGGTCGGCAAAGTGGACCTCAGCCAATTTGACCGCAAACCGGTCAAGCGCGAGCGCATAGGTAAAGGCGCCCAGAAAGTTGACGTGGCCAAGGCCGGCGCCAATATTGACCGCAACGCGGGCAAGAAAGACAAACCCAAGAACAACGGATCTTCCCAGCCGGCACCCGGCCAGGGCAAGCGCAAGCGCGACCGCGATCGCGACCGCCTCAAGCCAGTCCTTACCGAGGCTCAGCAGGAGGAGATGCAGAAGGAGATACAGAAGCAGGTCAAGGAGACTTACGCCCGTATGAATGAGGGCAAGAAGAACAACTTCGGAGCCAAGTACCGCAAGGAGAAGAGGGAAGCCGCCGCACAGCGCAGCCAGGAAGAGCAGATGGAGCTTGCCGCCGAGAAGAAAGTGCTGAAAGTCACCGAGTTCGTGACAGTCAACGACCTTGCTACTCTGATGAACAATACGCCTGTGGTCAAGGTTATCGGCGCTTGCATGAGCCTCGGCCTGATGGTGTCTATCAACCAGAGGCTCGATGCCGAGACTTTGGTGCTTGTGGCTGAAGAATTCGGCTACAAGGTAGAGTTCGTGACGGCTGAGCTTACCAGCGAGATAAACTCCAACGAGCAGCCCGACCGTCCCGAGGACCTGAAGCCACGCGAGCCTATCATTACCGTTATGGGCCATGTTGACCACGGTAAGACTTCGCTTCTTGACTATATCCGCAAGACCAATGTCATTGCAGGTGAAGCTGGTGGAATAACCCAGCACATCGGCGCATACAGCGTGAAGCTTGAGGACGGCCGCAAGATCACTTTCCTTGACACCCCTGGTCACGAGGCCTTCACCGCCATGCGTGCCCGTGGTGCCCAGATGACCGACCTTGCCATCATCATCATCGCCGCCGACGACGCCGTGATGCCCCAGACCGTTGAGGCTATCAATCACGCCCAGGCAGCCAACGTGCCCATGGTGTTTGCTATCAATAAGATAGATAAACCTGGCGCCGATCCCGACAAGATCCGCCGCCAGCTTTCTGAGATGAATATCCTGGTGGAAGACTGGGGCGGCAAGTACCAGTGTCAGGAGATTTCTGCCAAGAAGGGTATCAACGTTGACAAGCTTCTTGAGAAGGTGCTTCTCGAGACTGACCTGCTTGAGCTCAAGGCCAACCCCAGCAAGCTCGCCAGCGGTGCGGTCATTGAGTCGTCCCTCGACAAAGGCCGCGGCTACCTTGCCACCGTGCTTGTGCAGGACGGAACCCTTCATCAGGGTGATGTGGTGCTGTGCGGAAGTTTCTACGGACGCATCAAGAGCATGTTCAACGAGCGTGGTCAGAAGGTGCAGGAGGCAGGGCCCTCTACGCCAGTGTCCGTGCTCGGTTTGAGCGGCGCTCCGGCAGCAGGCGAGAAGTTCAATGTGCTCACCGACGAGAAAGAAGCCAAGAGTATTGCAGCCAAGCGTGAGCAGCTCATACGTATCCAGGGCATCAAGACCCAGAAACATATGACTCTCGAAGAGATCGGCCGCCGTATTGCCATAGGCAACTTCAAGGAACTTAACGTCATCGTCAAGGGCGATGTGGACGGTTCGGTTGAGGCTCTGTCCGATTCGCTCATCAAGCTCAGCACCGAAGAGGTTCGCGTGAATGTCATCCACAAGGCTGTGGGTGCCATCTCCGAGTCCGATGTCCTGCTGGCTGAGGCCTCCGATGCCGTTATCATCGGCTTCCAGGTGCGTCCTTCCGTCGAGGCTCGCAAGAGTGCTGACCGCGAGGGCATCGAAATACGTCTCTATTCCGTTATCTACGACTGTATCAACGATGTCAAGGACGGTATCGAGGGTATGCTTGAGCCCGAGAAGAAGGAAGAGGTCATTTCTACTGCCGAGGTCAAGCAGACATTCAAGATTTCCAAGGTCGGTACAATTGCCGGATGTATTGTGCGTGACGGCAAGATGATACAGAAGTCCAAGGTCCGCTTGATCCGAGACGGTATCGTGATCTACACCGGAGATCTCGGCTCTCTCCAGATCGGCAAAGACTCCGTCAAGGAAGTCCTTGCCGGTAAGGAGTGCGGTATGAGCATAGCCGGCTACAACGATATCAAAGAGGGCGACGTCATCGAGGCCTTCCAGATCGTTGAAATCAAACGTACGCTATAGGCAATAGCCTGAGTTCATGCTTTAAGAGGCTGTATTCTCTATGGCAGACGAAAAGATTATTTTCTCAATGAACGGGGTGAGCAAGATTCTCCCCCACAACAACAAGGTTATACTCAAGGATATCTACCTTGGCTTTTACTATGGGGCCAAGATCGGTATCATAGGTCTCAACGGCGCAGGTAAATCAACTGTGCTAAAGATCATAGCCGGGGTGGAGAAGCCTACTCGCGGAGAGGTCGTCTGGGCACCTGGATACAGCGTCGGCTATCTTGAGCAGGAGCCTCAGATGGACCCGGACAAGACCGTCCTGGAAGTTGTGCAGGAGGGCGTGCAGGAGGTTGTGGATATGCTCGCGGAGTACAATGAGATAGGGATGAAATTTGCCGAACCCATGTCGGACGATGAGATGAATGCTCTTATCGAGCGTCAGGGAGAACTCACAGAACTCATTGAGCATCATAACGGTTGGGAGATTGATTCCAAACTGGAACGGGCGATGGACGCCCTTCAGTGCCCTCCGCCCGATGCCAGGGTCGCAACCCTTTCCGGAGGCGAGAGGCGCCGGGTGGCCCTGTGCCGCCTGCTGCTCAGGGAGCCCGACGTGCTGCTGCTCGACGAGCCCACCAACCACTTGGATACCGAGAGCATACAATGGCTGGAAGCTCATCTGCAGCAATATAAGGGTACGGTCATCGCAGTTACCCACGACCGCTATTTTCTTGACAATGTGGCCGGATGGATACTTGAACTTGACCGCGGCGAGGGGATCCCGTGGAAGGGCAACTATTCCGGCTGGCTGGAGCAGAAGAGCAAGCGCCTGGCTATGGAGGAGAAGCAGGAAAGCCGACGGCGCAAGACTCTCGAACGTGAGCTCGAGTGGGTCCGTATGGCGCCCCGCGCCCGTCAGGCCAAGCAGAAGGCCCGTCTGGGAGCCTACGAGAAGCTTGCCTCGGCAGATACAAAAGAAAAGGAGGCCAATCTGGAAATATACATCCCCAACGGCCCGCACCTTGGCAATAAGGTCATCAGTTTCAATGATGTAAGCAAGGCCTATGGTGACAAGCTTCTTTTCGAGCATCTGAGCTTCGAGCTGCCGCCGGCCGGTATTGTGGGCGTGATTGGGCCGAATGGTGCTGGTAAAACCACATTGTTCCGCCTGATAATGGGTATCGAGGAGCCTGACTCCGGCACCATTGAGATTGGCGACACGGTGAAGCTTTCCTACGTTGACCAGCAGCACAAGAGCATCGATCCGGACCTTACAGTGTACGAGACGATTGCCGGTAATTCCGAATGGATACGCATGGGCGGACGCGACATCAACGCCCGCAGCTGGGTGAGCCGTTTCAATTTCAGCGGCGCCGACCAGGAAAAGCTTTGCGGAGTGCTTTCCGGAGGCGAACGCAACCGCCTGCATCTTGCGCTGACACTTAAAGATGAAGGCAACGTGCTGCTGCTCGATGAGCCTACCAACGACGTGGATGTTAATACGATACGAGCCCTGGAAGACGGTCTGGACGGATTTGCCGGTTGCGCCGTAGTGGTCAGCCACGACCGCTGGTTCCTTGACCGTATCGCCACCCACATCCTGGCCTTTGAAGGCGACTCCCAGGTGTACTTCTTCGAGGGCAGCTACTCCGAATACGAAGAGAACAAGAAGAAACGCCTGGGCTCCGAAGAACCCAAGCGCTTCAAGTACAAGAAACTCATGGAGTAACGCCACTCCTTCCCCCGACCGTCCCCAAGGGTACAGCCCTACGTACCCATGGCAACGAAAAAACCTCAGAATGTTCCCAAGGGTACAGTCCAAAGTACCCTTAGGAGCGGCTGAGGGAGAGGAAAACGATTATGCCAAGGCAGATTTAGTGCATGTCTGCGTTTAATACAAGTCAATCAACTCTGCTACTTTGGCATAAGATAATCCTATCACTCTGGCAAGTTGGTTGATGTCGGAGTTGAACCGGTATTTCAGCTGCCGCAACAGCTCTGCGGTTTGACTCGTTGTTAGATCTTCTACCCCATCGACGCGAAAAAGTGAGCGGCATAAATCCACTGAAGCAGCGACGATATTTTGGTCCCTGAATGATGGTGAAGCCCGTGTCTCGAGGTGCGCTCGTGCTTTTGAGGAGTTGTTAAGAAAGTATCTGTAACTTGATGCAGAATTGAAAACAGATTCTACGAACTTGACAGGGACATAAGAGCTTGGCAGAATATAACCAGAGTTGGAAAGGCTGAAGTGGGATGGCAATTTGACCTTACTTTTGATTATCCTATTCTGTGCTCTGTAACTCATGTCCCCAAGCAGGGCAGAGCTGGTATTATTGGAATTGAAGAATGTATCTCCCGTCCCCCAAGGGTACATATTCGGATAAGCACAAATGTTAGCTGCTACGCTGTTCATGTTGACATATGCTATAGCCCGTTTCAGGGACTCATCTTCCAGACGCACGTCTCTGATGTCTATGCCTGTGCGTCTCAGGTATTCGGCAGAACAATATTTCCTGGCATAGTACTTTCCATACAACATCTTAAACCTGTCTGCAAAAACCTTTGCTTCTTCGTGGGTGCATTCAACAACGAAGTGAACATGATTGGACATCAGGATAAAGGCCAATACGTTGATGCCTAGAGTAAAAGATACGATTGCGACATAGTTCATCGCTACGCGGAAGTCTTCATCATCTCTGAACCATAAGCGATCGGAGAAATGATCGGAAGTAATAAGAAAGAATTTCATAGTCATAATACAATTAAGTTTATATCCATCAAACTTACTGAAAAACTGGCTAATTATCAACAAGAACACCGGATTCTTTCCCCTGACCGTCCCCAAGGGTACAGTTCTACGTACCCTTGGCAACGAAAAGGCCTCAGAATGTTCCCAAGGGTACAGTCCGAAGTACCCTTAGGAGCGTGGTGACGGGTAAAAAGGGTGGCAGGAGGTCAGGTTAGATCCTGTGCTGGGTATCTGAAACAGTTCGGGAGCGGCGATACGTAAATATCACGGATATTTTATATATTTGTGAACTTATGAAGAATCTGGTTATAATACCGACCTACAACGAGGTCGAGAATGCAGAGAAGATCATCCGGGCAGTGTTTGCGCTTCCTGAAGGTTTTGAAATCTTGATTATCGACGATGGCTCTCCGGACGGCACTGCCGCTGTGGTCAAGGGGCTCCAGGCCGAGTTTGACGGCCGCCTGCACATTATTGAGCGCAGCGGTAAGCTGGGCCTTGGTACCGCCTATCTCACAGGATTTAAATTTGCCCTGGAGCACGGTTACGACTACATCTTCGAAATGGATGCCGATTTTTCCCATGCACCGTCCGACCTTCCCAGACTTCTGGACGCTTGCAGTAACGGTGCCGATATGTCGATAGGCTCCCGTTACAGCAATGGTGTGAGTGTCGTCAACTGGCCCATCGGCCGCATTCTCATATCTTATTTTGCGTCCGTTTACGTGCGTACTGTACTCGGCTTCAAGATCTACGATAGCACGGCAGGCTTTGTGTGCTATAGCCGCAAGGTGCTGGAAACCATAGATTTGGATGCCGTGCAGATGAAAGGCTACGGTTTCCAGATAGAAATGAAATATACTGCCTACAAAATGGGCTTCCGTATAGCCGAAGTCCCCGTCATCTTCGTAAACCGCAAGGAAGGGACCTCGAAGATGTCGGGCAGTATCTTCGGAGAGGCTTTCTGGGGAGTCATTAAGCTTCGCTTCCGCAAGTTTCACCGCTGATTTCGTGCCGGTAAAGACACATGAAAGAGATTTACTTAAAGCAAATTGCCGCCCGTGTCGGTGCAAAGGTCTGGCAGATAGAGAACTGCGTGGACATGTTTGCAGACGGCGACACCATCCCGTTCATCAGCCGGTACCGCAAGGAGAAGACCGGTGGTATGGACGATGCCACCGTGGCGGAAGTCAAGCACTGGGCAGATGTCTTCGACCAGATGGAAAAGCGCAAGGAGACCATCCTCTCTACTATAGGCGAGGCAGGGGCTCTCACTGACGAACTGCGCGGCAAGATAGAGGCCTGCGTAGATGCGGCCGAGCTTGAAGATATCTATCTGCCCTGGCGCCCCAAGCGCCGCACCAAGGCCACCGTGGCCAAGGAACTTGGCCTTGGGCCTCTTGCCGACCTTATGTGGAACCTCAAGACACGCGACCCCTATCAGAGCGCCGTGGCGTTCGTCAAAGGCTCGGCTTCACTGAAAGGAAAAGCCGGAGCGGAGGATGCCGATTCTGCCCTTGCCGGCGCCCGCGATATCATTGCCGAGCGGCTCTCTGAGACGCCTGTCATACGTCAGGACCTGAGAACTATCTTCCGTGCCCGCAGGCTTGAGTCGAAGATCACTAAAGCCGCTAAAGACAATCCTGAAGCGGACAAGTACCGCACGTATTTCGATTTCAAGATGCCGCTGGACCGTATGCCTTCCCACAATCTGCTCGCAATCCTTCGAGCCGAGAACGAGGGCTTTCTGTCCGTCGGGCTGGATACCGATGCCGAAAAATGCGGCAACAAGATCTACTATGATTTCTGTCAGTCGCAGGGGTACCCCGGAGGAGCCCTTGCCGATCAGATCAAGGAAGCCGTAGCGGACTCGTTCAAGCGTTTGCTTGAGCCGTCCATAAGCGGCGAAGTAATACGGGAAGCGAAGCAGAAGGCCGATGTGGAGTCGATCAAAGTGTTCGGCGAGAATTTGCGTCAGCTGCTGCTGCAGGCCCCGGTGGGGGAGAAACGCACTATGGCTGTGGATCCCGGTTTCCGGAACGGCTGCAAGATTGCATGCCTCGACGAGCAGGGGAGACTACTGTATCATACCATCATCTTCCCGCATCCTCCCCAGAACGAGAAAGTCAAGGCACTCATTGCCGTTCAGGGGATGCTGGACAAATATAAGATACAGGCCGTGGCAATAGGCAACGGCACGGCGTCCCGCGACACCGAAGAGTTTTTCCGTAAGGTGCAGTTGCCCGAGGGCTGCAAGGTCTGGACAGTGAGCGAGGACGGGGCCTCTATATACAGCGCCTCAGAAATCGCCCGCGAGGAGTTCCCCGATCAGGACGTGACGGTGCGTGGTGCGGTGAGCATCGGGCGCAGGCTTATGGATCCGCTGTCAGAGCTTGTCAAGATCGATCCCAAGAACCTCGGAATCGGCCAGTACCAGCACGATGTGGACCAGGCCCTGCTTAAAGAGAAGCTCGACAATACTGTAGAATCTTGCGTCAACAGTGTCGGCGTCAACCTCAATACCGCGTCGCCCTACCTGCTGTCGTACGTGGCCGGCATTGGGCCGGTACTGGCTCGTAATATAGTCGAATGGAGGACGCAGAACGGAGCGTTCCGCAGCCGCCGTGACCTCCTCAAGGTGCCCCGTCTGGGGCCTAAGGCGTTCCAGCAGTGCGCAGGCTTCCTGCGTATCCGCGATGCGGAGAATCCTCTGGACGCTTCTGCAGTGCATCCTGAGTCATATCATATCGTCGATGCGATGGCTGCTTCCCTCGGTGTCAGCACTAAGGAACTTGTGGGCAACGCCGCTCTGTGCTCCAGGATCAAAGCCGAAGATTACGTGAGCGGAGACGTGGGCCTCCCGACCGTGAACGATATTCTCAAAGAGCTTGTCAAACCGGGCCTGGACCCGCGTGCGATGGCCGAAGAGTTTGCTTTTGCCGAGGATATACACGAACTTGAGGATCTCAAAACCGGTATGGAACTTCCCGGCATCGTCACCAATATTACTGCCTTCGGTGCATTCGTGGACATAGGTCTTCACGAAAACGGCCTTGTGCACGTGTCGCAGATGGGACCGCGCGGCATAGATCCATCCCGCGTAGTAAAACTGCACCAACATGTGCGTGTGCGTGTGCTGGATGTGGATACCGGTCGCCGGCGTATAAGTCTCAAGCTTATTCAGCAGGGATCTTAATCTTCGTTGGAGATTTCCTTCAGCTCGTTGCGGTAGGCGGTGAGAAGACGCGAGCGGGAGATGAATCCAAGATATTTGGAATCATTGTCCACCACCGGCAGACGCCATGCTCCGGTGGTGTCGAACTTGCGCATGACGCTGTCCATCTTCTCGCCCTTCATGATGAGGGCAGGGGAGACTTCCATGATGGCCGTGACTTTTAACTTGTCGTACAAGTCTGTGCGCAGCAGATATTTACGTACGTTTCCTATGTCGATGAGTCCTTGGAACCGGCCATCTTTATCGACAACGGCAATAACAGCCGCGGTGCTGTCTTTTACGGCCGCTACCACGTCACGCAGACTCTGCTCGGTCTCGAGCCTGGGGTATTTGTCGCGTATCAAATCGGAGGTGCGGAGCAGCGTCAGCACTGCCTGATCGTTGTCGTGCGTGAGCAGGTCGCCGCTCTGGGCGATGCGTTTGCTGTAGATAGAATACTTCTGGAACAGGCGCACGGTGCCGTACGATACGGTAGAAGTAAGAATCAGCGGAATCAGCAGCTCGTAGCCTCCCGAAATCTCGGCAATAAGGAAGATGGCCGTCATCGGCGCCTGCATGACGCCCGCCATCATTGCGGCCATGCCCACGAGCACGAAGTTCTGCTCCGGTACTCCCGCTCCGAGAAGGTTGAAGCACTTTGCCACCACGAACCCGGCGATGGCTCCGCAGAACAGTGTAGGACCGAAAGTACCGCCGTTGCCTCCTCCCGAGTTGGTGGCGGTCATGGCCAGCACCTTTATGAAGAACACCAGGGTAAAGAACAATACGATACCCCAGCCGGACTTCATCATGAAGGACAATATGGAAGTGCCTTCCACTTCGACTTCACGTCCGTTGAGCAGGTCGGAGAGCACGCCGTAACCCTCGCCGTACAGCTGCGGAAACAAGAAAATGGTAAGACCCAGAGCCGTTGCGCATATAAACCACTTAAGATACTGGTTGCTTACCTTGGCTATCTTGTCTTCAAGCCACAGGGTGGTGTTGGTGAAGTAGAGTGATCCGAACCCCAGGACGACGCCCATCATTATGTAGAAAGGGATGTTGCCCATGGCGAAAGGCGTCAGCGTGCAGGCGAACATAGGGGTCTGCCCACGGAAGATGTACGATACGACAGTGGCCGAGATGGTGGAAACCAGCAGCGGCAGCATTGAAGATAGGGAGATATTGAAAAGCAGAATCTCCATCGTAAACAACACTCCGGCGAGTGGCGCCTTGAATATACCGGATATGGCTCCTGCTGCGCCGCAGCCGAGCAGTATGGTGATGTTCCTGTACGAAAGCCCGAATTTGCGGCCCACGTTGCTTCCTATGGCTGCTCCGGTATAGACTATAGGAGCCTCGGCACCCACCGAACCACCGAATCCTATGGTAATGGAGGAGGTGAGCATGGAAGACCAAATATTGTGCGGCTTGATCTTCGATTCGCCCCGGCTGACTGCCAGCAGCACCTTGGTTACTCCGTGGCTGATGTTGTCTTTTATTACATAACGCAGCAGCAACAGGCTGATAAGCATGCCTGCGCCCGGAAGAATCAGGTTCTGAATGTTGTAGTTGAGGCGTAAAGAGTTGTCAAGCAGATGCTTGATCCCGTCAATGCAAGTCGTGAGCAGCACCGCGGCAAGCCCGGAACATATGCCCACCAATAAACTGAGCAGAAGCAGGATGCTCCGCTCTGGCAGATGTGACGAAGCTCTCTTATGCGTCTGAGGAGTCGTCATCCCCGCCGTACTGGGAAATGTTGTCGTCCGGCAGCGGAGTGTCGCCTTCGGGTGCGCCGTTGGTGCCCGCAACCTCTTCGGCCTCGGCTTCCTCTTCGCCTTCAAGCCAGCGCTCCACGTCTTCCGGGTTGTCGATATCCACCTTTATCTTGACCAGATACACATCGGTATCGGTCTCGATAGTAACGGCATAGAACGGTTCAATGGTCTTGCCGGTGCGGGGGTTGACCCCTGGAGAATACTTGATCAGATCGGGCAGCAGGTCGCTGAATCCCTTGGGATATTTATCGTTGAACAAAGCGGCAATGTCAGCCGGGAGATTCTCCTGGCTTATTACGTGTCTGTGCTTGCTGTCTGCGTTCATTTCCTTATTGTAGCTTAATCGGGTGCAATAATAAGCCAAATATTTCAATCAAACAAAAATTTGTTTTTATCTTTGAACATTATGAAGAAAAAAAATCTTGTGGTGCTGAGCGGCTCCGGCATCAGCGCCGAAAGTGGAATCTCCACGTTCAGAGGAGGTAACGGCTTATGGGACAATGTCCCGGTAGAAGAAATATGTACTCCTGAGGGCTGGAGGAGAAATCCGGCCAAGGTCCTGAAGTTCTACAATGAGCGCAGGGCGCAGCTCCCTACGGTCGAGCCTAACGAGGCGCACCGCATAGTAAGCGGCCTTGAGAATGACTATGATGTGTGTGTCGTCACGCAGAATGTGGACAACCTCCATGAACGTGCCGGCAGCACGCGCGTGCTCCACCTGCACGGAGAGCTGACCAAGGTCCGCCCGGAGGATTGTTATACCGACTATGATGGATATTCCCTTAAATATGTCCAGGATATTGGCTACAGGCCTGTTGAATTAGGCGAGACTGGCGGCCCGCGCAATCGTCAGCTCCGCCCGCATATCGTATGGTTCGGCGAGGCAGTACCGAACCTGGAGACCGCGGCACGTTTGGTGAGCGTGGCGGACATACTGGTCATAGTCGGGACCTCGCTTCAGGTATATCCTGCCGCAAGCCTGTATCACTATGCGCCGGAAGGCTGCAAGATATTCCTCATCGATCCCGACGATAAGCTCGGCGGCCATATTCCCGGGGTTACCTTCATCAATGAAGTCGCTACAAAAGGGCTCACGCGCTTGAGGGAAGAATTTTTGCAGAATCTCTGAAAAGTCATTATATTTGCAGTCCTAATGCCACTTTAGCTCAGTCGGTAGAGCAGCGCATTCGTAACGCGCAGGTCGTCAGTTCGAGCCTGATGAGTGGCTCCAGGGTGTGAGGTTGCCGTTCTTGGCAGCCTCTTTTTGTGTTTTCGCCGAAAAAAGAGTATCTTTAACCCCACAAACGATAACACAAACGATAACACAAACGATAACTTATTCAAATAACTTATGTTAAAACGAATTGTCATGATTCTGTCCGCCTTGCTTGTCTTGGCGGGTGTGCAGCTTAGTGCCCAGAACCGTCTGAGCGGTAAGGTGCTTGATGGCAGCGGCGCTCCCGTTGAGGGGGCCGGTGTCTATGTCAAAGGCACTACCAACGGCACAATGACGGGAGCTGACGGCTCCTGGTATCTGCAGGCACCTTCTGATGCCACATTGGTTTTCTCCTGTCTGGGATTTGAGACTCAGGAAGTCCCTGTTGGCGGCAGGAGTGTGATCAACATTAATTTTAAAGAAGACAAGGAGCTTCTGGACGATGTCGTAGTGGTAGGCTATGCCACCATGAAGAAGCGCGACCTTGTGGGAGCGGTAGATGCTGTGGGAACTGAGGTTATAGCCAACCGTGCATCTTCCAACCTCAGCCGCGCCCTGCAGGGCGAGATTGCCGGTCTGAACATTACGTTCAACGATTCAAAGCCTTCTCACGCAGGATCTTACAACGTCCGTGGCACCGGTTCCATCGGAGCCGGCGGCTCTTCACTCGTCCTGATTGACGGTGTGGAAGGAAGCCTTTCCATGGTCAACCCTCAGGATGTCGAGAGCGTGTCTGTGCTCAAGGATGCATCGTCCACCGCTGTATATGGTGCCAGGGGGGCCTTCGGCGTGATCCTCATCACTACCAAGAGCGCTTCCAAGGGCAGACCCGTTGTCAACTATAGCGGCTCTTTTGTGGTGAACCGCAGGACCGTTATTCCCGACGACATTCATGATTCCAACGAGTGGCTGGATATATGGATTGCTGTCTATGATGGATATTACAACGGCTCCAAGTCCCGTCTGAACCACCTCGACAACAAGGCTCCTTATTCACAGGCCATATATGATGAGATAGCCCGCCGCAAGCTTGACCCGAGTCTCCCCAAGGTTGAAGAGAACTACGATGTGTCAGGCTTTGGATATGCCTACTACGACAACTTCGACTGGCTCGGGGCTTTCTACCGTGACTTCCACTACTCCACAGAGCATAACCTGTCGGTGTCCGGAGGTAATGAAAATGCAAATTATTATATCTCAGGCCGTTTCTATGATTCGCAGGGCGTTTTCAAAGTGGGTAACGAAGACTTCAAGAAGTACAATGTCCGTGCAAAGGGCACTCTGAAGATCCGTCCCTGGCTCAAGCTCTCCGACAACATGAGCATATCCATTGACAAGAACTATCTGCCGCGCCAGCAGGCCGGGCAGAGCGTCATGCGTATCATGGAGCACTGGGCCAATCCTATGGTCGGTCTCAAGAATCCCGACGGATCCTGGACTCCGGCCGCTGTAGGTACCGGCTATGCAGCTTATGCTGAAGGGAAGAACTACCGTACCGACGACTATCTGTACCTGAGGAACAAGACCTCTCTCGATGTGGATATCTTCAAGGATGTGCTTAAGTTTCAGGCCGACTATTCGTTCAATATCACCGAACGTCAGAACATGGTGGTGCAGAGGCAGGTGAATTATTCCAAGTACCCCGGCGTGTTCGTGGCCGAAAGCCCCACCGCAGGTGAACTGCTTCAGAAGATAGATTATCATACTCTCTACCAGAGCGCCAACGCTTATGCAACTTGGACTCCTAAGCTTGGCAAGAAGCATTCTCTTACGGCCCTGTTGGGATATAATGTAGAATGGAGTAAATACTCTACCCTGAATGCAAAGCGTCTGGGTTTCACCACCGATAAGCCTTCCTTCGCCCTCATGGATGGTGAGGCTACCATTACTCAGGCCGGAAACGAATGGGCTTACATGGGCGCTTTCTACCGTGTCAATTACAACCTGCTCAGCCGCTATCTCTTTGAGCTGAGCGGACGTTATGACGGATCTTCCAAATTCCCGACCTACAGCCGCTGGGGCTTCTTCCCTTCGTTCTCATTCGGCTGGAGGGTAAGTGACGAGCCTTGGATGAGCTGGTCGCGCTCTTTCCTTGACAACCTCAAGATCCGCGTTTCCGCCGGATCTATGGGTAACGGAAGCGTGGCTCCTTACAAGTACACATCACAAATGACCCTTTCCAAGGCTACCGACATCACGCTCGGAGGAGACCTGCCCATCGTCACCAGTACGGCAAGTACGGTGCCAGCATCGCTCACCTGGGAGACCGCTACTACCTACGATCTCGGAGTCGACTTCGACATTCTAAATAACCGTCTGTCAGCCACTTTCGATATCTACCGCCGCAACACTACCAATATGTACACTGCCGGCGAGACCCTTCCCGGCGTGTTCGGCGCATCTGTGCCTAAGGGCAACAACGCAGAGCTGCGCACCGACGGATGGGAACTCTCTCTCCAGTGGAGAGATCAGTTCAATCTTGGCGGCAAGCCGTTCAGCTACAGCGTCAAAGGCTCTCTCTGGGACAGCCGCTCGTTCGTGACCAAGTTCAACGGTAACGACGGTAAGAAGTTCGGAAAAATTGCAGACCTTATCACCGGCATGGGCCAGCCTGACTACTACGAAGGCATGGAGCTCGGTGAGATGTGGGGCTATACTGTGGTAGGACTGTACAAGGACTGGGATGATATCGCCAATTCCGCGACCCAGAATTTCAAGCAGACAGTCAATAATGCCGTATATCCCGGACAGGTCAAGTTTGCCGACCTCGACCTTGACGGCGAGATCGATTACAGGGACCTCACTCTTGAGAATCATGGAGACTTGAGCATCATAGGCAACAGCCTTCCCAGATACCGTTTCGGCCTCAACTTCAATGCTTCCTGGAACGGAATTGGTCTCAACCTGTTCTTCCAGGGCGTAGGCAAGAGAGACTGGTATCCCGGCTATGACTCTGGTTACTTCTGGGGAAGGTACGCACGTCCGTTCTTCTATTTTACTCCAACCATCCACAGGCTGGACAGCCCTAATGTGGCCCAGTTCGATGCCGATGGCAATTGTACCAACTGGGATACGGCATACTGGCCGCGTCCTACCACTTACCAGACCAACAGTACCGACAAGAAGACGGTGCTCTCCACTCCTAATACCCGCTATATGCAGAACGCTGCATATCTGCGCCTCAAGAACGTGGAACTCAGCTACACATTCAACGACAAGGTCTGCCACACCCTCGGCCTCCAGGGCCTGAAGGTGTTCCTCAACGGTGAGAACCTGCTGACCTTCACTCCTCTCCACAAATGGGCACCCAACCTCGATCCTGAAGGAATCGACGGAGGTGATGCCGACTTCTCTTCAAATACCCTCAACGGAACTGCCTATCCGACCTTTATGTCAGTGGCAGTGGGTGTAAACGTAACATTCTAATCAGGAGGATAGAACAATGAAAAAGTATTCAATTGCATTGCTTTCCGTCTGTCTGCTGGCTGTATCCTGCAACGACTTTCTGACAAGAGAGAACCCCAACTCCATAGAGAGCGAGTATTTCTTCAAAGACGAGACGTCTCTTGTGATCTATACCAACACGCTGACCCGCAGCTGGGTGCCTGCCATTATCGATTTCGTCAACGGCGACCGTTATACCGATACCCACGGCTGGGACGGCCTGTATAACTTCTACACTGATAAGTACGATGTGGGCGACATGACCAGCTGGAGCTGGAGTTTCCTGCGTTCTGTCAATTATTATCTCGAGCACATGGGCGAGGCCCAGGTGGATAAGGCAATCCACGACCACTACGAGGGCGTAGGCCATTTCTTCCGTGCCATGTTCTATATCGGAAAGGTGCAGCAGATAGGCGCATGTCCTTATTACGACCACGTGATAGATCCCAAGAACAAAGATGATCTGTACAAGGCCCGTGATTCCCGCTCTTTCGTATGCTCCAAGATCCTCGAGGACCTTAATTACGCGTGCGAGCACTGCTCTGGCGACGCTCAGTACCGTACCCGTTCTACATATGTAAACAAATATGTGGCGCTTGCATACAAGGCCCGCTTCTGCCTGTTCGAGGGAACTTACCGCAAGTATCATGATATAGACCATTCCACAGGCAAGCCCTGGACTGCCGCCGAGAAGGAAGAGGGCAACATGTATCTCAACGAGTGCGTCAAGGCATGCGAAGAGATCATGAACTCCGGCATCTACGGCCTGATTGACAATCCTGCCAAGCGCAGTACCCAGTACCGCGACCTGTTCACTAACGAGGACGGTTGCGCCAACCTTACCAAGGAATTCATTTGGGCCCGCGACTACGACGCTACCTATCAGGTCAACAACACCAAGTATTCGATCAACGACTACATGCTCAATGCCCAGCATGCTCAGTACGCTTTCAACCGTGACTTTGTGATGACCTACCTGATGCTTGACGGTACTCCTTTCACATCCAAGTACAGCGGAACCGATTATTACAAGGCTACCTTCAAGGAAGAGTGCACCGGCCGCGACCTGCGCCTGGCCCAGACCATGCGTACTCCCGGTTTCACACGTAACGGCGGCAAAGTACATTATGCTCCCGACCTGGTATATTCCAAGACCGGATATCAGCCTATCAAGTGGCTCTACGACCGTGTTGACCTTGATGAAATCAACTCCGCTACTTATACCGACGTGCCGCTTATGCGTTATGCTGAAGTCCTTTTGTCCTACGCCGAGGCCAAAGCTGAGCTTGGCCAGTGCACCGAGGAAGTATGGAACGCTTCAGTAAAACTCGTCCGTGAAAGGGCCGGCGTCAAGAGCATCTATCCTGTCACGGCCGATCCTTACATGGCGGCGTATTTCCCAGGAGTTACCGATCCTAAGATCTTGGAAATCCGCAGGGAACGCGGTATCGAGTTTACCATGGAGAACCTTCGTCAGCAGGATATCCGCCGCTGGCACATGGGCGAACTTCTCGTTAAGCAGAAGACCGGAATGTGGATCCCCGCCATTGAGACCGAACTCGACCTTGACGGAGACGGCGTTGCCGACAGCATGGTGTCTGCCAAGCTCACCGAGAAGGCCGGAATCAATGTGCTTACTATCAATTATAACGGCTCTACTCTGTCGGGTACCGACCACAGGCTCTCCGAGGGCGACCACGGATATATCCTGCCTTATCAGGCAAACCGTGCCCAATACAACTGGAGTGAGAAGAAATACCTCTACCCGGTACCCGCTTCAAGTGTTACTATGAACGACAATCTTGATCAGAATGCAGGTTGGTAATAATTAACTGATTATTATATGAAAAAGTATATCATAATGGCCGCTGCTGCGGCTCTTGCCCTGATGGCCTGCAACAAGCAGGATCCCGCCTTCTCCGACCTTACTCTGTCGCAGGAGGAGATTACTGCCCCGGCCGACGGATCAACTTCGACCGTGGATCTGGTATGCAGTGCTGAGTGGGCTGTTGTAAACAAGGCGGACTGGATCACAGTTTCGCATGAGTCCGGTAAAGGCAATGCCACCATCATCGTGACCGTGGCTAAGAACGAGGCCGCTTCCGCCCGTGAAGATGTAATCTATTTCAACTCTCCGGCAAGACGCCGTTCCCTGAGCGTCAAGCAGGAGGCAGCCAAGGGGCCCGACGTGCCTCCCACTCCTCCCGCACCCGTGAAGGTGACCCAGATCAAGAGTGCCGAGGATTTTGCTGCATTCTCTACTTCCGAATATGAAGCCGGGGAGACAGTCACTCTGGAGGCTGACATTACCATCAAGGCTCCGGCAGAGCATCTGCTGTGTAACTTCGACGGTAAGAATCATACTATCACGCTGGATTTCACTACTGCTGAGACTCAGTCTGATACAGACCCCGAATTTGCCAATGTCGGTGTATTCCGCACAGTAGCCGGTGCCGTCAAGGATCTCAAGGTCGCCGGATCCATTACCCATTCAGCCGAGGCCGGCTCCGGTACATACCATATCGGCGGCGTGGCCGGAATGGCATCGACCGGTGCTTCTTTCGAGAACTGCGAGAGCAGCATTGACATTGTAGCCACTACCAAGTGTACCCACCATATCGGCGGCATAGTCGGTTTCACTTCTGCCGGCGTTAACCTCACCAACTGCAGCAATAAGGGCCGTGTGGAGATGATCATCCCCGAGAAGGGTGCTTCCAACGCATCCCAGTTGGGAGGAATCATCGGTCACCTTGAAGGAGAAGGAGTAGTGTCATCATGCACCAACTCAGGCCAGGTCACCTACGAAGGTGCGGGTACTCCCCGAATGGGAGGTATTGTAGGTTATGTCAATAATCTCGTGAACGTGACTTTCAAGGACTGCACCAACAATGGCCCTGTGATCTGGAACGAAGGTAACTACACTGCCTCTTCATGGTCTTATGTGGGTGGTATCACCGGTTACTTCGGTACTCCTTCCGACGGCAGCAAGGTCCTCTACGACAACTGTGTCAACAATGGAAACATCCAGTGCAATGTAAGCGATACCAATACAAGGTCCCGCTGCGGCGGTATTGCAGGACATGCCGGACGGTCCAAATCCGATGACGGAATCTTTACCTTTGAGTATAAGAACTGTACCAACAACGGCGAGATTACGGCCACTTCCACCACGGGCAACAACCACATCGGCGGTATCCTCGGATATAGCGAGGTGTCTGCCAAGATAGTGTGTGACGGCTGCACCAACAACGGACGCGTTTACTCCGCCGGCAGCGGCGCAGTGGGTGGAATACTTGGCATGAGGTGCAGCAAGGCATCCACCTTTACCAACTTCACGGTTACTTCGAAGAGCTCAGTAGAGGGCGGTGCGTCATGCAAGCTGGGTATAGCCTTCGGCAATGTAGCCGAACTTGAGACTGCGGTTACCGGCAAGGTGGCCGGTCAGATTGCCAAGGGCGGAGAAGTGACAGCTGTCACAGCCGAGAACTTTGCCTCGCTGGTAGTTGGCGCAGGCGAGCTTCTGGATATTTCAGGAGTTAGCTTCGGCAACTGATAAGCTACTGCATAATAATTGAATAAGGGGATGGCTGGCTATCAGTCATCCCCTTATTGTTTCAATACTTCATGTACCTAATTGGAAACCTTAGGCGCTTCGTTTCTGGAGCCGGGAGTTAATGTTGATGAGGATGGAGCCGAGAATACCGGCGCAGACGGAGCCCATGAGGACGGCAATCTTGCCTGCGTCACGCAGATGAGCCGTTATTTCGGGGGCTTGGTCGCTGAATGACAGTGTATCTACAAATATACTCATGGTAAAGCCTATACCACCGAGGCAAGCCACGGCGAAGAACATCTTCCAGTTGGCGTTCTTAGGCATTTCTCCAACTTTAAGCTTGATGGCTATCCAGCTGAAGAGAGTGATGCCCAGCGGCTTTCCGAGAAGCAGCCCGAGGAAGATACCCATGGATACGCTGCCCAGTGCCGGGTCAAAATTGAACATGTTGAACATGGCTGGATCCTTGATTTCCACACCGGCATTGGCAAGTGCAAATATCGGCATGATAAGGAAGTTGACCCAAGGCGACAGGGCGTGTTCTACGCGGTAGCTCATGTCCATGGTACCGTGTGCTATGCCCTGGAGCTTGCGCAGGCAGTGTCTCTGCGGGCCATTGGGGAAGGGCTCGTCGTCAATGCCTTCGTAGTTGTTTATTTTGGCGATGTAGCTGTCGCGTTTGTGCTG
Organism: Bacteroidales bacterium; assembly: GCA_017634595.1. GTDB lineage: Bacteria > Bacteroidota > Bacteroidia > Bacteroidales > UBA932 > Cryptobacteroides. Next base: position 88,030 of record JAGBNC010000024.1, on the reverse strand, counting down.
GTACTGTGCCTTGTTGAAGCGGGCCTTTGAGGGGATGATGAATGCCATCACGACTCCGGACATGGTGGCGTGGATGCCACTGTAGTAGAACAGAGCCCATACGACCACCGAAAAGAATACATACGGGAACATATGCTTCTCGCCCATCTTGCGGAGCAGCAGGGTAAACAGGATGACCCCCAGGGCTATTGCAAGCAGCACCAGGTTAATCTTCCCTCCGTAAAACAGAGCGACCACAAGAATCGCAATCAAGTCATCGGCTATGGCCAGAGCCGTCAGGAAAACCTTCAGGGACACTGGCACCTTGTCCGTGAGCACTGACAATATGCACACGGCAAATGCAATATCGGTGGCAGTAGGTATGCCCCATCCGCTGGCAGCGGCGCTGCCGTGGTTGATGATGGTGAATATAAGCGCCGGCGCTATCACCCCGCCGAACGCTGCGATGATGGGCAGCACGGCCTTTTTAACCGAGGATAGTTCTCCGTGTGAGACTTCGCGCTTGATCTCCAGACCCACGGTGAAGAAGAAAATCACCATCAGTATGTCGTTGATGAATTTCTCTACAGTAAGGTCCTGCGGGAACATGAAATCCACAGACCTGTCGGGACTGGCCATGTGGACCTGTATCTCGGTATCCAGTACTGAATGATATAAGTCTTTGGTAAAGGGGAGATTGGCAAGCAGCATGGCTATGACCACGCAAGCCAGGAGAAGAACCCCCTGGAACCAAGGCTGGCGCGACAGTTTTTTGCTGCGTTTATTGATTGCCAGCAGGCTTTTGTTCCAGGTGTAAATAGGGATAAGTGCCATTAGTTACGTTTGAATTTTTCAGCAAGCCTCTCGAGCTTGAACTGTTCTTCCAATTTCTCGAATTGACGTTTGGTGTCCAATGTGAAGCTGCCCTGCTGAATCCATGCGAAGTATGAGGGCTCTGTCATATACACCATGCGCGCGGTCTTGCCCCTGTGCTTCCCGAAGTTGATTACGGCCTCTCCGGCATCGTTATATACCAGATGGGCAGAGAAATCTATGGCTTTGCGGCTTACGAAAGAAGACAACTGCTCAACGTCGTTGTGCAGCTGGTCGGGATAGCGGTCGAGCTGTGCTTTGAGTACCTTGTAAGTAGCCACCGTGTCGGCTTCTGCCGTATGGGCGTTCTCGAAGTCCTCTCCGCCGCAGTAGAAGCGGTAGGCGGCCTTGAGGTTGCGAGGCTCCATTGCATGGAAGATGTTCTGCACGTCAACCATTCGGGGGGCATGCAGGTCCACGTCCAGTTTCTTGCCCGCAAGCGAGGCGCGCTCAAATTCTTCGGCAAGCATGGGAAGGTCGAACTTCCAAGAATTGAAACCGGCAAGGTCGCTGCCCTTGATCCAGGACGCTATTTCCTCGGCAAGTTCGTAGAAAGTGGGACATTCTGTCAGCATGTCATCCGTCACTCCGTTGACTGCCGAGGCAGCCGGCTCGATGTGGCGCTGACACTTGTTTACATAGTCCCAAGGCTTTATCTTCCAAGTCTTTATGCGCTCTTCGCCTCCGGGGAAGACCTTGACAAAACTCAACTCTATTATAGAGTTTACAGGAATATCCAAGCCCGTACTCTCTATGTCGAAGAAAAGAAGGGGCTTCTGAAGATTAAGTTCCATTGTCTTAGGAAATCATGATCGGCATAAGGATGCCGCAAATCTTTTCGCTGGATTCTTCTTCCTCTGAGGGGATGATAAGGGCGGCCCTGCGGGCGTCCATGAATTTCATTACCAAGTTCTCGCAACTCATGTTGCTCAGGATATCCACCAGGAAGGAGGATTTGAATCCAATAGCGAGATCCTCGCCTGCGTAGTCGCACTCCAGTTTCTCATATGCGGCAAGGGCGAAGCCCAGGTCCTGGGCCGTGATCTCCAGCTGACCGGAGCTGAGGGTGAACTTGACATGGTTGGAAGCCTTGTTGGCGCACACCGATACGCGGCGCACGGTGTTGAGCAGCTGTACCCTGTCAATTCTCAGTACGTTGGAATTGTTCTGCGGGATAACGTCCCTGTACTTGGGGTATTTGCCTACGATGAGGCGGCACACCATGGTGGTGGGGCCGTAAGTGAACAGCACGTTGGAGGCGTCGAACTTAACTTCTACGTCCTCCTCTCCGCGCTCAAGTATGGAACGGAGCACTGCAGCAGGCTTTTTGTGCAGTATGAAAGACGACTTCTGCTCAGCCTTTACATCGTTGGTAGTATAGCAGATAAGCTTGTGGGAATCAGATGCTACCAAGGTGGTGCTCGCAGTGTCGATGTCAAAGAAAATACCGTTCATAGCCGGTCTCATCTCGTCGTCGGCTGTGGCGTAGATGGTGCCGCTGATGCCGTCGGCCAGAGACTTTGCGGGGAAGGTCACGGTCTCGGCGTCCTCTCCAACGCCCTTGATAGCGGGATAGTCCGAAGCGGGGAAGAAGGGGAGAGTGGAGTTACCGTTGTTCCACACGCACTCGAATGAGCCTTCCGACTTGACTTTGATGGTAAGAGGCTGATCGGGGAGTGCCTTGAGGAGGTCGGTGAGCTGACGGGCGGGTACTGCTATCTGCCCCGGGTCTTTCACATCCACGGGCACTGATGTGCGCAGCGTGAGCTCTTGGTCGGAAGCGGTAATGTCCAGACGGCCGTCTCCGAGTACAAAGAGGAAGTTTTCCAAGATGGGGAGGGATGTCTTGGCAGGTATTGCCTTGGAGACATTCAGTACACCCTTGAGTAGTTCTGCGCTAGAAACTATGAATTCCATATTTTTATTTTTGTTATTATTCATGCAAAAATAGTAAATTATCGTGATATTTGGCACAGCTTTTGACTTTTTGGAGATATTAAAGTTCATTTATATGGCAAAAGGTTTCTTTACAGTTGTGGCGTCGGTCGTGCTAAGCGGACTGACAGCCTTTGGAATAGTTAAAGCTGCTACACCGCAGCAGCAAAGTGTGATGTACACTTCGGAGGGGCGGACCCCCAGCACTGTCAATTTGTCAGTGTCGGATTATCCCGATTTTACATATGCAGCTGAACATGCTGTCGAGGCTGTGGTTTACGTCAAAGTGACCGTAAAGTATCAACAGCAGTATCAGATGATCGACCCGTTCTTCCGTTTCTTCTTCGGCGATGAGGGTCAGCCCCAGACTCGTGAGCAGGAGCGCCAGGGAAGCGGTTCGGGCGTTATTATCAGGCCTGACGGTTACATCGTTACCAACAACCACGTAGTGCAGAATGCTACCAAGATAGAGGTCACTCTCAATAACAACAAGACTTATCCTGCCACCGTGATCGGCACTGATCCCGCCACCGATGTGGCTCTGATCAAGATAGATGCGGCCGGTCTGCCGACTCTTCAGTTCGCCGATTCCGACAAGCTTCGTCTCGGCGAATGGGTGCTGGCTATTGGCTCTCCTCTCGGCGAGGAGCTCCGTTCCACCATTACCGCAGGAATCGTGAGCGCAAAGGGGCGTTCCATGCCTAACTACAATGGCGAATTCAAGATTGAATCGTTTATCCAGACCGATGCCGCCGTCAACCCGGGCAACTCCGGCGGCGCACTCGTCAACAAGAGCGGAGAGCTTGTGGGTATCAATACCGCAATCATCTCTACCACTGGATCTTATACCGGCTACTCATTTGCCGTGCCTTCCAATATCGTGAGCAAGATCGTCAGCGACCTCATTGACTTCGGCTCAGTCAAGAGAGCTAAACTCGGCGTCAGCATGACTCCCGTCACGGACAAGATTGCAAAGGATGAGAATCTGCCTTCGCTTGACGGTGTGTACATCAACGAGGTGTCCAAGGGCAGCGCTGCCGATAAGGCAGGTGTCAAGAAGGGTGACGTGCTTGTGAAAGTCGATTCCACAGTAGTTAAGTCTCCCTCCGACCTCCAGGTCATCGTGAATAACTTCCATCCTGGCGACAAGGCCATGCTGACTGTCATCCGTGACGGCCGCCAGAAAGATCTGGAAGTCCAGTTCCAGGGTACTGTCGAAGCGACCGGGACCGTGGGTGAAGATGGTACCGTGGCGTTCTACGGAGCCCGTATAGGCCAGACCGACAAGGGTGTCGAGATCGTGTCTGCCGGCAGCGGTAAGCTCGCACAGGCCGGTGGCGAAGACGGGTTCGTGATCCAGTTCGTCAACGATCAGAAAGTCAATAAGCCTCAGGATGTTATCGACATTGCCAAGAAGGCTCGCCGCAGCATTGTGATCGAAGGTGTTACCTCCACCGGCCGTCAGGGCTATTTCGCCTTCGGAAAAGACGAATAACGCAAATCGTGACCGTCCACAATGTTTTATGCTGCCAGACTGCCCCGACGTGGGCGGCCTGGCAGTTGCTTGTCGGCTGAAACTTTTTTAAAGTCGGTGAAACTTTCTGATATTTATTCCGTATTTATGGTACAAAAGTCAAAAGAATGCGACAACTAAAAATCACCAAATCAATTACCAACCGCGAAAGCGCCTCCCTTGACAAATACCTCCAGGAAATCGGTCGCGAGGAACTTGTCAGCCCCGAGGAGGAAGTGGAGCTCGCCCAGCGTATCCGTAAAGGCGATCAGGCTGCGCTCGAGAAGCTTACCCGCGCCAACCTGCGCTTCGTGGTATCGGTAGCAAAACAGTACCAGAATCAAGGCCTCAGCCTTCCCGACCTTATCAACGAAGGCAATCTCGGCCTCATCAAGGCCGCCGAGAAATTCGATGAGACACGAGGCTTCAAATTCATCTCTTACGCTGTTTGGTGGATACGCCAGAGCATACTCCAGGCGCTTGCCGAGCAGAGCCGTATAGTCCGCCTCCCTCTTAATCAGGTAGGCTCCTTGAACAAGATCAACAAGGCCCTGGGCAAATTCGAACAGGAGAACGAGCGTCAGCCGTCCGCTGAGGAGCTTTCTGAAATGATAGACGTGCCAAAGGACAAGATTGCTGATACACTGCGTGTTTCCGGCCGTCATGTAAGCGTGGACGACCCTTTCGTGGAAGGAGAGGACAACTCCCTGCTGGACGTTCTTCCCAACGATGACTCTCCGAGCGCCGACAAGGGCTTGACCAACGAGTCCCTGAGCACTGAGATCGAACGTGCCCTCCAGATTCTTACCCCGCGTGAGCGCGAGATTATCAAGAGTTTCTTTGGCATAGGCTGCCAGGAGATGACTCTCGAAGAAATAGGCGAAAGGCTTGACCTTACTCGCGAACGCGTCCGTCAGATCAAGGAGAAAGCAATACGCAAACTCAAGAAACCATCTGCAAGTAAACTTCTCAAATCCTATCTGGGCTGATGACTACTGAACAATTTATCGCAGCCAAGGCTGTGCTGGCAGTGAAGGCGCTCTACGGCGCCGATGTGGAAGAAGGCGCGATGCAAGTCCAGGTCACGCGCAAGGACTTCGAAGGCGACTACACCCTGGTGGTGTTCCCTCTGTTGAGGATGTCGCGTCAGGCCCCTGCCGCCACCGCGCAGGCTATAGGCGAGTGGCTCGTAGCCAATTGCCCTGAGATTAGTTCTTTCAATGCTGTCCAGGGCTTCCTTAACCTTAGCTTGAGCAACATCTGGTGGCGCGAGTCCCTCGAAGAAGTTATAGCAGACAAGAACTTCGGCATCCTCCCTTCTACAGGACGGAGGGTGATGGTCGAGTTCTCATCTCCCAATACCAACAAGCCCCTGCATCTCGGGCACATACGCAACAACCTGCTGGGTGCCGGAGTGTCCAACCTGCTTAAAGCTGCAGGAGATGATGTCATAAAATCTACCCTTGTCAACGACCGTGGCGTACATATCTGCAAGAGCATGTACGCCTGGGAGAAACTCTTCAATGGGGCCACTCCTGAGAGTACCGGCATAAAGGGGGACCATCTTGTGGGCGACTGCTACGTGGCATACGCCAAGATGGAGAAGGAGCATCCCGAAGTAATAGACGATGTGCACAAGATGCTCATCAAGTGGGAAGAAGGCGACAAGCACGTACGCGACCTCTGGGCCAAGATGAACGGATGGGTGTTCGACGGATTCGAGCAAACATACAAGGCCCTGGGCATCACATTCGACCGTACTTACTATGAGCACGATACTTATCTGCTGGGCAAAGAACTGGTGCAGAAAGGGCTGGACATGGGCGTGTTCGTTAAAGATCCCGACGGCTCGGTGTGGTGTGATCTTACTGCCGACGGGCTGGACCGCAAGCTCCTGCTTCGCTCCGACGGCACCTCCGTCTATATGACTCAGGACCTCGGTACAGCGGAACGCCGTTTCTCTGAATATAAGCTCGATTCCCACGTATATGTGGTTGGAGATGAGCAGAATTACCATTTCCAGGTCCTCAAACTGGTGCTCAAAAAACTCGGTTTCGACTGGGCCGACCAGATTTTCCACCTCAGCTACGGCATGGTGGAGCTCCCCGAGGGCAAGATGAAGAGCCGCGAGGGCACCGTGGTCGATGCGGACGACCTGATAGAGAAAATGTATCAGGAAGCCAAGGCCACCAGCGAGGAGTCAGGCAAGCTCGAAGGCGTGCCGGAAGAAGAAAAGGAAAAGCTCTATCATATGATAGGCCTTGGCGCTCTCAAGTACTTTATACTCAAGGTGGATCCCAAGAAGAAGATGCTCTTCAATCCCAAGGAGTCCATCGACTTCAACGGCAATACAGGCCCCTTCATCCAATACACCCACGCCCGTATCTGCAGCATATTGCGCAAGGCGGCAGAGGCCGGTGCCAGGGCAGGAGTGGCAGCCGATGCCGTGCTGAGTCCCAAGGAGATAAGGCTTGTGAAGCTGATAGCCACCTATCCGCAGAAAGTCGGAGAAGCGGCTGCTGCCTATTCACCGGCTATCATAGCCAATTTCGCCTACGATCTGGCCAAGGAATTCAATCAGTATTATCATGATACTCCGGTGCTCAAGGAACCGGACGCAGTGCTGCTGAGCATGAGGCTTGCCTTGATAGACACCATAGCTTCGGTGCTGCGCAAGGCCATGGGTATACTTGGAGTGGAGCTTCCTGAACGGATGTGACAGACGCACAAGCATATATGTTCCCGACCTCCGTCAAGGAGGTCCAGCAGCTCGGATGGGACTACATCGACGTCATCTTTTTTACCGGGGACGCCTTTGTGGACCATCCGAGTTTCGGGACTGCATGCATCAGCCGCTGGTTGCAGAAGGCCGGTTACAGAGTTGCCGTTGTGCCTCAGCCCAACTGGCGTGACGACCTTCGCGATTTCCGCAAGCTGGGGGCCCCTAGGCTGTACTTTGCCGTGAATGCAGGGGCCATGGATTCCATGGTTAACCATTATACGGCTGCAAAGCGCCTGCGTCACGATGATGCCTATACGCCGGAAGGGCGCTTCGGACAGAGGCCCGATAGGGCAGTAACGGTTTATACGAAGATACTTAAGCAGTTGTGGCCTGATGTCCCTGTGGTCATCGGCGGGGTGGAAGCTTCACTGCGGCGCCTGACGCACTACGACTACTGGGACGATCGCCTCATGCCGTCCATTCTCGTGGACAGCGGTGCCGACTGGCTTTGCTACGGTATGGGGGAGAAGCCTATGCTGGAGCTTACCCGCGCTATCGAGAAAGGGTGGAGCCGCCGGCAGATGGAAAGTCTGCCGCAGTTAGCTTTCTACCGTCAGGGTAAAAAGCTTCTTGCCGTCACCCAGGGGAAGGGGGCTGTGAGAGCGGCATCTGCCGGCGCGAGCGACTTTGGCCCTTACGAACAGGAGCGAGTGCCGGCAGATGCCGCCGGAGGCACCGTATCACATTTTGTACTGCATTCCTACGAAGAGTGCTGCAAAAGCAAACAAGCCTTCGCCGAAAACTTCCATCACATAGAAATATACGCCAACATGCTCCATCCCCCCATACTCATAGAGCCCGTTGGCAACGGCTACATACAAGTCAACCCCACCTGCGAACCATCCACCACTGCAGAGATGGACTCCTACTGGGACCTTCCCTTCACCAAACTACCGCACCCCCGTTACAAAGGCAAACGCATCCCCGCCTACGACATGATCAAAGACAGTATCATAACGCACAGGGGCTGTTTCGGAGGCTGTAACTTCTGCACAATCGCTGCCCACCAAGGCAAATTCATCCAAAGCAGAAGCGAAGAAGGCATACTCAAAGAGGTCCGCAAACTAGCCGCAATGCCCGAATTCCACGGCAACATATCCGATATAGGCGCCCCTACGGCCAATATGTACGGCATGCACGGAACAGACTTGTCACGCTGCGAAAAATGCCGCCGCAAATCATGCCTCTACCCGGCGCCATGCGTCAACCTGGACCGTTCCCACGAGCGTCTCCTGAGGCTTTACGAACGTATAGACGCCGTAAAAGGAGTAAGGCATTCTTACATAGGAAGCGGCATACGGTACGACCTGTTCCTGAACGAAGACGGCTATGTGAATTCAAGCTCCCGTCCGTACTTGGAGACTGTCGTCCTCAGGCATACCTCAGGACGCATGAAAGTGGCTCCTGAACACACCTCCGACAAGGTGCTCGGCTACATGGCCAAGCCTTCGTTCCGCCTTTTCGAGAGGCTCCGGAAGGAGTTTGACACCATAAACCGTAAAGCCGGTACACATGTAGAACTTGTACCGTATTTCATCTCGTCCCATCCCGGCTGCACCCTCAAAGATATGCAGGAACTGGCTCATCATCCAGCACTGAAAGGAATATGGATGGACCAGGTACAGGATTTCATGCCCACGCCGATGACCACGTCCAGCGTCATGTTCTACAGCGGCATCGACCCCCGCACCATGAAGCCCGTGTTCGTAGAAAGGGATCCCGAACGCAAGCGTGCCCAGAAGTCTCAGTTCTTCAGGAAAAAGTAATTCCTTTATTGCTGTAGCTGCTGTTATTCAATAGCATAAAGTTTCTCGGAGCATTCCTGGCGGCCGTCGAGGAAAAAGGTGTCGTGCCTGACCAGCCCAATTCCGTATGCGTACCATGTGAGGGTGATGCGGTCCCTTTTGTACAGAGGAGCTTTTTCCAGTTTGTGCTCTTTCACGACCACGCAGTCGAAGGTTCCGGCAGGGACGGTGATGGTTTCGCGCCTGATTACTGTGCGGTCGGTGTAATCCATGGACAACTTGATCCCCGCCCAGTCCACTCCGCCGTGGATTTCCTCCAGCTTGTCACCGGGCTTTATGGTACTCTTCATCGAGGAAATGCCGCCTTTCGGTTTGAAGTCGAAAAGCGAAAAACGTTGCTTGGCGGCAATGGACACCGCATCCGATATATTGATGTCAACGGTGCCGTCGGGATGCACCACGGCCGTTGAACTGACACCTCCCTTTACCTGTGACTTGACCTTGTCTGATTTGATGCTGGATGTAAACACAATATCGTAGCAGCCGTCCTGCCGTTTCTGTATTTTGTCAATGTGTGTTGTCTGGGTCCACCAGTGCTTGACGGAATCAGGATCGAAGCGCTCGTAACGCAGGGTCACTCCATTACGGGTGCAGAAATAGGTTTTAGGCTGAGCGGCCGCGCCTACAGTCAGCAACAAAGCGGCCAGAGCTGCCACGAATGAGATAGCTTTCATAATGACTGCGAATATAATAAAAATTCGTATTTTTGGATGCTAATCCAATATGATGCGATGTCCAAAATCTGGGGAAAAGATAGGCTATACGACTTTTTGCGTCCTTATGTGGACTGGTGCACCCGTCTGAGTTTCAGGAGCATTGAGGTAGAGGGGAAGCTGCCCGACGACGGACGCGCTGTCATTGTGGCTCCTAATCATTGCAACACGTTGATGGATGCCCTGGTGGTGCTTCAGTGCCGCAGGGCACCCAGCGTTTTCGGAGCCAGGGCAGATATATTCCGAAGCCCGGTGGCTGCACGCATACTCCGTTTCCTTCGTATTCTACCTATAGCCAGAAAAAGGGACGGCGTGCGGGCAGTAGCTCAGAATCTGGAGGTTATACCAGAAATCTGCGAGGTCCTGAACCACCATGTCCCATTCTGCATGTTTCCTGAGGGCCGCCACAGGCCCATGTATTCCTTGCTCCCGATACGCAAGGGGATAGTACGCATCGCGGCGCTGAGTGCGGCGTCAGGCCCCACCTGTATTGTGCCCGTCGGGTTGGATTACAGCGACTTTTTCCATTACAGACCCCGCTGCAGGATCCATTTCGGCGAACCTATTGACGTAAATGCTTATCTTGACGCCAACCCAGGGGCCCGCAAGTCCGACTTGCTTCTGGGGCTTAGCGGACAGTTGAGTTCCGAGCTTTCGAAGCTGTTTTTGTGCATCCCTGACGATGAACTATATCAACACAGGCTCGATTCGCTCAGGCCGTATGTCAAGTCGGAGTGGTGGGTACTGCCTCTGGCCGTGCTTAGCTTCCCGTTTTTCTTGATTGCTGCGCTTCTGACTCTTCCGATGTGGAGCATTGCGGAGTACATCTGCCGTTTCAGACTGTCTGACAAAACTTTCAGCAACTCAATACGTTACATGCTGCGTCTGATAGGGACTCCCGTGATGCTGACGGTATGGGGAGTGCTGGGCTTCATGTTCCTGCCGTGGTGGGCGGCGGTTTTACTCTTGCTTGCATTTATGCTCTCATACAGCTTTTTCTACGACTGGCTCAATCTTTTCAATAGGCGCAGGCGTTTTACCCGTCCGTAAAATCCTTACATATAGTGACAGATGTGTCGTTTTTTTCGCGTATCTTTGTCGCTCCAAATGAAAGTATGTCGTTTTCTGTGCTCTGCGGTAGTGTTTCTGCTTGCCGTTTCATGTTCGACTGCCCGCTTTGCAGCTGGCCCGGAAAGCCATGCCATCGAGTCTATCGAGGGCTGTGACGGAATAGTCGAGGTGGTGAGCTATCCCAGCAGCGAGCCCCGTTTGAGCGAAAGACGCATGGTGGTATATCTTCCGCCGGAATACTATGCCGATAGCCTTCGCAGTTATCCTGTCCTGTACCTTCTCCACGGGGCCCGAGGCAATGAAGTGTCATGGATAGAGAGGGGCGATGCTTTCCGCCTGCTTGATTCCCTCAGGGAAAGAGACCTTGCCGAAGACTTTATTCTTGTATTGCCCAATACCAACAACTATTACAGCGACAAAGACTACATGAACGGGCATGCGCTTCCTGCCTTCAGGGCGTTCTGGCTGGTTAGCGGGGAGACGGAAAGGTATTTTATGCAGGATGTAGTTGAGCGTGTGGACAGCCTCTACCGTACGGTCGAGGACAAGTCGGCGAGAGCTATTGCAGGCATGTCCAGCGGCGGCCTTCAGGCTCTGCATCTTTCGGCCAACAGTCCCGGCTGTTTTGACTACGTAGCCCTTTTCTCCCCATATACAAAGCCCACTTTTGCGGCGTGGGGACATCGCGACGTGTATGGAAGATTGTGGCCTAAACTGGAGCGACAGTTTGAGACTCCTCCGGCCAAGTACAACATTTACATAGGCAAAAAAGATTTCTTTATCCATCATATCAGCCATTTCGACCGCCGTATGTCAAGGCGCGGCTTTGATCATAATCTGATAGTGACGGAAGGTGGACATCGGTGGTCCAATTGGCGGTCATATCTGGCTGATTTTTATACAAGTGTTTTTAAATGAAGAGATTAGCATTATGTTTTGCATCTTTGGCAATATGGTGCGGCATGGCTGCGCAGCCTCAGTTATATAACCTTAGCTTTGATACTTGGAGCAAGAGCCGCGGCTCGTGGAACCCCTATCCTCTCAAAGCCGATTCATCTACAAGGGTCTGGGATACGGCCAACCACGGCCTCAGCATACTCGGAATAAACGGAACCATACCGGAGTATGATCATGTGGCAGTACGGGGCGAAGGGAAAGCGGCCGCCAAACTGTCCAGCAAAAAGGTCGCAGGCACATTCTGCGCAGGCAATTTGTACACTGGCCGTTTCGTGAAAGTAGTCAAGTTTTCCTCGGCTGACATGTATCTTGGGACTCCCTTCCACGGGCGGCCCCGCAGTCTTTCCGGTTATTATCACTACCTTCCAGGTGTAATTGATTGTGTCAGAGCGCCTTATAAAAATATGAAGGGGGCGGCCGACAGCGGCAGTATAGAAGTGACCCTTACCGATTGGGATTCTCCCTTTCATCTTACGGTTGGGAATGACGACGATACCGGATCCAGCGAAGATCCGCACTTGATAGGGAAGGGGCGCCTTACGTTGAAAAAAGGAACCTCAGGCTACGTCCATTTTGATATGCCTATTGAGTATTATAACGACAGGCAGCCAAAGTACATACTGATTTCTATTTCATCCAGCGTCCACGGCGAGAGCTTTACCGGAAGCAGCAAGAGTGTGCTGTATGTGGATGAATTTCAGTTGAATTATTAGTGATGAAGATACTTTTCGTTGTAAATAATTTTTATGCCTCCGGGAACGGGCTTTCTGCCTCCGCACGCCGCACTGTGCAGTATTTGCGCGAGGCCGGGCAGGAGGTGCGAGTGTTGTCCGGACCCAACCTCGAACAGGACTCTCCGCAGCCCGATTATATATTAAATGTAATTAAAATCCCTGTGTTCAACCCCATTATCACGGCCCATGGTTATTGTTTTGCCGGTGCAGACAAGAAGATCATCCGCGAGGCTGTGGCATGGGCGGACCTGGTGCATCTTGAGGAACCGTTCGTTATAGAGATGGTGGCAGGACGGATCGCGCGTCAGATGGGCGTCCCTTGTACTGCTACTTATCATCTGCACCCCGAGAATATGTTTTCCTCAGTCCATCTGGGCGGATGGAAGTTCCTTAACAACACTACCTTGCGCCTCTGGCGGGACTATGTGTTCAACAACTGCTCGCATATACAATGCCCGACTAAGCATGTGGTGGACAGGCTAAAGCGTTTCCATTTTAAGTCGGAGCTGCGTGAGATTTCCAACGGCATAATTCCAGACAAATGCATACGCAGCGCTGAGCCTAAGCCGGACAATGCTCCTGTAAACGTAGTATGCATAGGACGTCTTGCAGTCGAAAAAGATCAGTACACGCTTATCAAAGCAATCCGTTATTCGCGGCATGCCGACCGTATCCGCCTGTTCTTTGCCGGCCGTGGTCCTGAAGCCGAAAAGATGCAGCGGCAGGCGGCAAAATTGTACAGCGACGGAGTTGTGAAATATGCCCCGGAGTTCAAGTTCCGCGACCGGGACCAGCTTCGCGAACTAGCCGCTGCTTCCGATATCTATGTGCACTGCGCTAATGTGGAGGTCGAAGGCCTTTCGGCTCTTGAGGCGCTCCAGCAGGGGGTGGTGCCTGTCATTGCACAGGGAGAACTGACTGCTACAGCGCAGTTTGCATTGGATTCGCGCAGCCTTTTCCCCGCGGGCGATGCTAAAGCTCTCGCAGAACGCCTTGACTACTGGATAGAGCATCCAGATGAAAGATTGGCTATGGGGCGCCGCTATGCCGAGTCAATGGAGGCTTACGACATTCATAAGTCTATTGACGAATTGATAGAAATGTATCGTTCTGCAGCGGCCGGGCGTGCCGCTATGGCTCCCGGAAAATAACTTCTAGTCCGTCTTCCGCAGCCACGATAGGATCGGGAAGGGAAGATAGCTCCGCCGCCGTGTGGAGGCTGCCCGCCATGTGGGTAATATAGACTTTCTGACCTGCGGGCATGTGCAGCCGGTCTGTTTTCAGCAGGACCCTAACTGTATTGGCTACAGTGGCGGTGCTGGAATGGCAGTACAGACGGAAATCGTCAGGATCGGCCATCGTGGCCTCCATAATAAGTGCGGTGATACCGTATCCTTCGCGATGAGCGTCGATTCCGATGCGGCGGGCCGAGCGACCCGGTATGCCTGCCGTATCAGTGGCGTAGAGCAGCCGCACGCCACCCTTGGAGAGCAGATATATCTGCGATTCCTCCATTACGTTGGACGTGGGATGGTTGGCAATCAGGGGCGTGACGGTGACCTCGCCCACCTGCACTTCCTGCCCGAAATAAGTGGGCACTATCTCCGGCATCTTGACCCCAAGCTCCTTGGATGCTTCTTTGTAGGCTTTTGCGGCCACGTCATACCAGCTGTGGCTCAGATACACTTTCTGCACGCCGGCCTTGAGCGCCGCTGACGGCTGGAAATGGTCGGGATGTGAGTGTGTGTAGAAAATGGTACCGGGATGAAGCCCTTCAGGTATCATGTCCAGAGAGTTGTCCGTAAGGTCGATGAGGAAACTGTTATCTACCAGTATGCTGCTGTGGCGGCGTCCTTTGCCATTCTTGCGCCCGCTTGCGGCTCCTGTGCCCAGGAATTTGATTTTGAGTGAGTTGTCTTTTGCGAGGTCCTTGATGGCCGTGGGAACTTTGCCTTCGAGGGTGGTTCCGGCAGCTGCCAGCGCACTTGCTGCGCCAATGCCGATGAATGTCCTTCTGTCCATGATTATTGTTGAGGTACCAGGATTCGAACCTGGGCAGACAGAACCAAAATCTGTAGTGCTACCATTACACCATACCTCAATTCCGGGTGCAAAGATACGATATTTTTGCATAAAATGAGAAAAATTGCTAATTTTAAGGTTTGGAAAACTACTTATCTAAATCATATGGATACACAAAAAGTTATCAAGCAAGCCCTTGAGGTTTCAGTGGCCACCAAGGCCCTTGAATTCGGCGAGGACATCCTGGACAGGGTTCCTGGTCTGTTCAACAAATTCTTCCCGGGAAAGAAGGCAATAGTCTTTGCCGATAAGATTACATGGAAGGTAGCAGGCGAGCGTGTGTTCTACGAGCTGGCCAAGGCCGGTGTCCCCGCAACTACATTCCTCATTACCGACGATCGTTTCCATCCCGACTGGAAGTATGTCGAGCAGGTGGATAAAGTCATGGAAAGCGAACCCGACGGTATTTTCGTCGCCGTGGGCGCAGGAGTTATCAATGATCTTGCAAAGCTCGGCTCTTTCCGTCACGACCGCCAGTATATCTGCGTGGCTACTACTGCTTCTGTCGATGGATATACCTCATCATCCGCAATCGTCAACGACGAGCGTGGCGCCAAGATAAACATAAAGTCAAACGCACCTCTGGTGATAGTAGCCGACTCCAAGGTCCTGGCTTCCGCCCCTTGGTTCCTTACCGCCGCCGGATATGCCGACCTGGCCGCCAAGGTGACTTCCGGCGCTGAGTGGATGATTGCCGACCTGTTTGGTACAGAGCCTATCGATCCCGCCAGCTGGCATGTCACCCAGGATTCGCTCAAGGAGATGCTTGACGATCCCGATGGTATCAAAGTCGGTAAGCCTGAGTCGGTTGAGAAGCTTTTCCTCGGCCTAACACTTGCCGGAATCGGAATGGAAGTTGCCGGTTCGAGCCGTCCAGCATCTTGCGCGGAGCACCTCTACGGACACTATTGGGATATGACCCACCATACCAACAACGGCCGTCCCGTGAGCCACGGATTCCAGGTGGCGATAGGTGAACTGACCTTGTGCGCATTCTTCGATGCTCTCTTCGAGATGGATCTGAGCAAACTCGACGTTGACAAGTGCGTTGAGGCTTGGCCAAGCCTGGAAGAGGAGCAGGAGAGAGCCAAGCGTATCTACGCTGACTTCCCTGTGCCGACTCTCGGATATGAAGAGATCACTAAGAAATGGCAGCCAAAGGAAGAGGTCCGGGCTCAACTTCAGAAGGTGAAGGATACCTGGCCCGAGTTCAAGAAGAAACTCCAGGCCCAGGTGTGGCCGTTCGAAAAGATGCGCGACATGTTCCGCCGCGCCGGCGCCCCTACGACTCCCGAGGAGATAGGTGTCACTCGTGCCGATCTTCGCAAGATTACTGATTACGTGCAGCTTATGCGCTGGCGTATCAATCTGCTCGACCTCGCAAAGCGTGGCTGCTTCTACGATGAACTTATGGACAAAGTATTCGGAAAGGGCGGAGTATGGGAAATCAAGTAATACCTCGTGGCATGCCGTCTTACTGTACGGCAAACGAACTTGCAATAGAAGGCGTGCTTGAGCAGGCCAAACGTTTCCCCGGCCAGGTGCTGATAGAGGCTACCAGCAATCAGGTCAACCAGTTCGGTGGATACACCGGTATGAAGCCCGCCGATTATCGTGACTATGTGTGGCGTATTGCCGACCGCATCGGCTTCGACCGCAGCAAGATAATCCTCGCAGGCGACCACCTGGGCCCCCAGCCGTTCCAGAACCAGCCTGAGGCCGAGGCAATGGAAAATGCCAAGGAGATGGTGCGTCAGTATGCCGCAGCAGGATACACCAAGATTCATCTTGATACGAGCATGCGTGTGGCCGATGACAGCCGTGACGAGCCCCTGAGCGACTTTACTATCGCCCGCCGTGGCGCTGAGCTGCTGAAGGTGGCCGAAAGCGCCTGGCAGGAGCTTCATAAGCAGAATCCCGATGCAGTACATCCTGTATTCATCATCGGTAGCGAGGTCCCCATTCCCGGCGGCGCTCAGGACAAGGAAGAGATGCAGGTGACTGATCCCGAAGCCTTTGCCGCTACCGTAAGTGCGTATAAGCAGGTATTCGCCGAGTATGGTTTGTCTGATCTGTGGCGCTATGTTATAGCCGTCGTGGTGCAGCCGGGCGTGGAGTTCGGTGATGCCGACGTGCACTTCTACCGCCGCTCCGATGCTGCAGCTCTCTGCGCCAAGCTTAAGGATTTCCCTGAGCTGATGTTCGAAGGACATTCGACAGACTACCAGAGTCCTAAGTGTCTGAGGGAGATGGTCGAAGACGGCATCGGGATACTCAAGGTGGGACCGGCGCTGACTTTCGCTGCACGTGAGGCCTTGTTCGCCCTGTGCCACATTGAGTCGGAACTTATCGACGACGATTCAGCGCGCTCTCATTACATCGATGTGCTGGAGCAGGTGATGCTTGAGAATCCCAAGAATTGGCAGAAGTACTACCACGGGACTCCGAAGGAGCAGGCCATCAAGAGGGCGTACAGCTATTCGGACCGCAGCCGCTACTACATGCCGGATCCGCGCATTGAGGCCGCGATGGATAAGCTGTTCGCCAATCTCAGAGGGGTAGATATTCCTATGGGACTCCTGCATCAGTACATGCCTGTTCAGTACGTGGAAGTGCGTGACGGCAGGCTTCCTCTTGAACCGCGTGCGCTGGTCAAGGACGCCGTAAGGGTAGTATGTGACGATTACAATTACGCCGTAGCCAAGTAGCTCTAACGCTTCTCTTTGAAGAAGTCAACCATAAGCTTGCTGCATTCATCGACGAGGACACCCGAAAGGACCTCAGCCTTGGGATGCAGCAAGTTTGGTTTATATAGACTGTATCCGCGCTTGGGGTCGGATGCGCCATAGACAATGCGCGAAGTCTGAGCCCAGCAGTGGGCGGCTGCGCACATGGGGCATGGCTCCACGGTGACATACAATGTGCAGTCCTGCAGATACTTGCCCCCAAGGGCTTCGGTCGCGGCGGTCAGGGCGATCATCTCTGCGTGGGCGCTCGGGTCGTGCAGGCGTTCGGTCATGTTGTGGCCGCGCCCTATGATGCGGCCCTTGGCCACAACCACCGCGCCAATCGGCACTTCACCCTCGCGGAGCGCCGCTTCGGCCTCGCGAAGCGCCTCGCGCATGAATTGCTCGTCCTGATTCATTATTTAGTAGATAACATTCAGCCACGGGGCGTTGCGCTCGAGCCACGGCTTCATGGTGAAAGGAATGTCCGTGCACATGGCGTCGGAGCCGAGGTAAGCGGCCAACATGAAGTCTTCGATCTTGTGAGTGGGCCACAGACTGACAATCATGCCCTCCTTGTGAGCTTTCTTGACCATGCCGCGGGTAGTGCCTTCGGTCTTGCACCCCATGACCCAGATGTCCTCGCGCTTGCATGTCTCTATGGTCTCGTCGGTTACGCCGCTGTTGAAGATGATGAGCAGCTCGGACTTGGGACCCTTGGAAATCATATCGGGATGCGCTTTTTTGAGGTAGCGCAGGCCGCGGATATCTGATGAAGTGAAGCGGAGCACAGAGTTCTTGGTGCGTATGCTCTTGGCCGCCTGGTACACCCTTTCAGCCACTTCTTCGACCAGCTCCTGAGGATAGAGTTCCACAGGCTTGGTCTTGAGCTCGAATTCTACGTACAGATTGTCTTTGTCCTGAAGGAACTCGATGAATTCGTCGAATTTCATCAGCTTGTTGCCTTGCTTGGTGCGGAGCTGTTCAATCTCGGCGGAGGTCTTCTGCTCGAATATGCCGGTGCCATTGGTGGTGCGCTCGAGTGTGTGGTCGTGGGTCAAGTACAGCACTCCGTCCTTGGTGCGGCGAATGTCGGTCTCAAAGCCGGTGTAGCCGGCATCCCAGCTGTCCTGAAACGCCTGGGCCGTATTCTCGTCCCTTTCGAGGCGTCCTCCGCGGTGGGAAAAAGCACGTATTGTCTGAGTCTGGGCGAATGCGCCTGCAGCGAGGCAGAGCGCGATAAGGGTAATGATTGTCCTTTTCATTTTGAAATTAGCATTTACACAAATATAGAAAAGAAAGATGAAACTTTTTCGAAAATAAATGTATTTTTGTGTTTCAATATGAAACTTTTTCTAATAGACGGCCACGCTCTTATATTCAAGATGTATTATGCCTTTCTAGGGCGCCCCATGGTCAATTCCAAGGGGGTGGATACATCCATACTCTTCGGATTCACTAAGTACCTGCTGGAACTGATAGACAGGGAAAAGCCCACCCACATCGCGGTGAGCTTCGACCCGCCGGGGGGCACCTTCCGCAATACCCTGTATCCGGAGTATAAAGCCAACCGCAGCGAGACACCTCAGCTTGTCATCGACGCCCTGGAGCCCCTGACCGCCATAGTCAAGGCCCTGGATATACCTGTGCTCATGATCAAAGGCTTCGAAGCCGACGACGTGATAGGCTCAATGGCGCTGCGCAGCGCCGCCGAAGGCTTTGATGTGTATATGGTGACACCGGACAAGGACTACGGCCAGCTGGTCGCTCCGCATGTGTACCAATACCGTCCCGGTAAATCCGGCACCGACAATGAGATACTCGGAGAGGCGGAGATATGCGAGAAATGGGGTATCGAGCGCCCGTCACAGGTAATAGACATACTCACAATATGCGGAGACAGCTCAGACAATGTGCCTGGAGTGCAGGGCGTAGGTCCCGTTGGGGCTTCCAAGCTGCTCTTGAAATACGGCTCCGTTGATGCTGTCTATGAGCACTTGGATGAGCTTACCCCGCGCCAGAAGGGACTTTTCGAGGCAGCACGCGACCATATCGCCCTATCCCGCGAGCTTGTCACCATCAAAACCGACATTCCCCTGGAGACCACTGCTGATGACATGGTGCTCGACTTGGCCTGGACACCCGACGTGGAGGCCCTGTTCAAACTCTACGAATTCCCGTCCCTTATCCGTCTTGTACGCAAAATCGGACAGCTTTCACCCCAAAAGCTGTCCAAAGTGGGCGAAAATGTCTCTGACGGACAGGATTCGAAGCCAAATCTGTCCGCCAATACGCAAAAGGTATCCTCCGGGGCTGTGACCGACAGCAGGGTAGCAGTCCATCTATGCGACGGGACACTCTTCGTCGCTGATTCCCATGGCGTTGCCTCCGGCGATCCCGGGCAGTTCAAAGCACTTCTCGGGGACCCTTCCATAAGCAAAGTCGGCATAGGCCTTAAGTCACAGATTAAAGAGCTCGATCTTCTTGGCCTGCCCCTCGTGGGACGCCTCGATGACATA
This sequence comes from Bacteroidales bacterium, assembly GCA_017634595.1. Taxonomy (GTDB): domain Bacteria; phylum Bacteroidota; class Bacteroidia; order Bacteroidales; family UBA932; genus Cryptobacteroides. The sequence continues at coordinate 68,341 of JAGBNC010000024.1, read as the reverse complement.
GAACTCCTGCACTACCTCCTGAACCCCGAAAGCAGCCACAAACTCGACGCCCTCGCATCGGCTTACCTTGGCATCGACCTGACTGCAGACAGCGGCTCAGCCCAGGGAAGCCTGTTCGACGAGGCTCCCGAAGGCTCCGACCACAATCTCGAGACCGCCTTGCTCATACCATTGGCCGACGCCCTCTATGCTGAAATGGACCACACGGACCAGCGTCTTCGCGAACTCTACGACAGCATCGAAGAACCGCTGCTCAAAGTACTCGCGCGCATGGAACTGGCCGGCGTCAAAGTCGATCTTAACGCACTTCGCAGCTATGCTGACAGCCTTCGTGTGCAGGCCGCCCAGCGTGAGCAGCAGGTAAGGCAGCTTGCCGGCGAACCATCGCTGAATATCAATTCACCCAAACAGGTAGGAGAGGTGCTGTTCGAAAAGCTCAAGCTTGATCCCAAGGCTCGAAAGCCCAAGAAAGGTAACTGGCCCACCGACGAAAAGACCCTGCAGGAGCTCAGCGACCGCAGCCCCATCGTAGAAGCAATACTGGACTACCGTGGCCTGCGCAAGCTCCTCGGGACGTATATAGAGCCTTTCCCATCCTATGTAAGCGAGCGCGACGGGCGCGTACATACCACATTCAACCAGGCACTTACATCGACAGGAAGGCTTTCGAGCTCCAACCCGAACCTGCAAAATATCCCCATTCGTACAGAGCAGGGACGTGAGATACGCAAGGCATTCGTACCTCAGGACAGATCTTCAGTGATAATGAGCGCCGACTACTCCCAGATCGAACTCCGCATCATGGCCCATCTGAGCGGTGACGAGCACCTTTGCTCGGCCTTCCGCGAAGGTATAGACGTACACTCAGCCACTGCAGCCAAGATATTTCAGATACCGGTGGCCGAGGTGAGCTCCGACCAGCGCCGCATAGCCAAGACTGCCAACTTCGGCATCATGTACGGCATCTCCGCTTTCGGCCTTAGCCAGAACCTGGGCTGCTCACGTTCCGAGGCCGCTAAACTCATCGAAGACTATTTCAATTCTTTCCCCAGCATACGTGCGTGGATAGATGCTACGCTCGCTGCCGCACGCCGTGACGGATATGTCCAGACACTTTTCGGCCGGCGCCGTTATGTCCCCGACATCACCAGCGGCAATGGCACCGTCCGCTCATTTGCTGAACGCAATGCCGTCAACGCCCCGATTCAAGGTACCAGTGCCGACATCATCAAGCTGGCCATGATAGAGGTGGACAAGGAATTGCGCGCCCGTGGCCTGAAATCAAAGATGGTGCTGCAGATTCATGACGAACTCCTGCTGGAGGTGCCGTCGCAGGAGATAGAGACTGTACGCCCGCTGGTTACCGATTCCATGCAGGGCATAATTAAACTTAACGTTCCACTTACTGTTGAATGCAATTATGGCGCAAACTGGCTCGAAGCACATTGATGAACTGGTCGGAAGGGCGATTTCAGGCGACGGCACGGCGTTTACGGCTCTCTGGGATGCCAATATATCCTCCGTACGCTCGTACCTGCGCAAAACCATGACGCAGCTTGATCACTTCTACATAGAAGATGTGTGTTCAAAGACATTTGAGAAAGCCTTCCGTCAGATCAGCAGTTTCAATCCTGAACTGGGCTCATTCGAGGTGTGGCTCGTGCGCATCGCGCATAATACCGCGCTCGATGTCATCGACCAGGAAAAGAGGCGCCAGAGGGGATACGTCTCATTTGACGACGATCCGCGTACGCTCAATGCTGTTGATGCCATGAGCGGAGTGGAAGAGGACGCTCTGGATGAGATCATCAAGACCGAGGCCCGGGAAGAGACGGAATCTATGGTCGACGGTCTCCCCGAACTGTACCGTGACATAGCGCGCAAGCGCCTTATCGAAGGAATGCAATATAAAGAAATAGCTGAAGAGACGGGACTCGAACTGAATACAGTCAGAACCCGGATCAGACGCGCAAAACAAATGCTCGACAAAATGAAGAACCTGATTATCATCGTTTTTGCCATGCTGGGGCTTTCGCTCCAGACCCTTGCTGCGGATTATCACTACATTTCCGTCAATACTGCCGGGACCTCCATTGTGATGGTGGGTAAGGTGGGAGGCCCGCTGAACTACAGGCATTACGGTCCGTCCGTATCAAATGCCGCCGACTTTACCAAGTACTCGGCCTATGCCGATTCTCATTCGGTAGGGGATATCCCTATGTATCCGACTGCCGGAGGCAAGTTTGTGTTCGAGCCCGCCCTTGCCGTCACCTATCCCGACGGCGGACTCAATACCGAGCTGATCTATGAGAGCTGGGAGCAGGAGACACTTTCTCCCGACCTGGTGCGGACCAAGGTCAATCTCCGTGATTCGAAGCAGCCGCTGCGGGTGTGCCTGGTGTTTGATGCTTACTGGGAAGAGGACGTCATCCTTATGCATTCCGAGATAACCAACGATGCCAAGAAGAGCGTAGTGCTGCGCAATTTCTACTCCGCCAGTATTCCGCTGTGGGCTCCGAAATATACTCTCACCCATTTCAATGGTGCGTGGGCCAATGAGAACTGCATTGAAACTGAGCGTCTTACCCACGGAGCCAAGGTGATAGAGTGCCGCGACGGCGCCCGAGCCACCCAGCGTTCCAATCCATCTTTCCTGCTGAGCCTTGATTCGGATACCCTGGACGAGACTCACGGTGAAGTGATTGCCGGCGCCCTGCGCTGGAGCGGCAATTACAAGATTAACTTCCAGATGGACGAGGCCGGCCGCATGTACATCTTGTCCGGTATCCATCCCACCGGAGCCGAATACACCCTTGCAGGTGGCGCTTCATTCATCACCCCCGAGGCGGTATTTACCTATAGCACATCCGGTGCCGGCCAGGCCAGCCGCAACTTGCATGACTGGGCCCGCCGTTACGGCATGTACGATGCTTCAATGCACTGCCCGATGCTGCTCAACAGCTGGGAGGGTGCATACTTCGCATTCGACACAAAGACCCTCACCGACATGATTGACGACGCCGCTTCCATGGGGCTCGAAATGTTCGTACTTGATGACGGCTGGTTCGGTAACGGCGAGTTCGCCCGCGATAATGACAAGGCTGGACTTGGCGACTGGGAACTCAATGTCAAGAAGATTCCTGAGGGAATAGGCTATCTTGCCGATTATGCTCATTCAAAGGGCCTTAAGTTCGGTATATGGATTGAACCGGAGATGGTGAATCCTAAGTCCAATCTGTACCTCAAGCATCCCGATTGGGTGGTAAACGAAAAAGGCCGTGAGGCTTACCCGGCCCGCAACCAGCTGCTGCTCGACCTTAGCAACCCCAAGGTGCAGGATTTCGTGTTCGGCGTGTTCGACCGGACCATGCAGCTCGGTGACATTGATTATATCAAGTGGGACTGCAACCGCCATGTGTACAATGTGGGCTCCAACTACGAGAGCAACCAGTCCAATTTCTGGGTCGATTATGTCAAGGGGTATTACAGTGTCCTGGACCGTATCCGAGCCAAATATCCTAAAGTGTTCCTGCAGTCCTGCTCGTCAGGTGGCGGCAGGATGGATTACGGCGTGCTCAACTGGGCCAATGAAGTGTGGGCCAGCGACAATACAGATGCCCACTGCCGTGCGTTCATACAATACGGAGCCAGCTTGATATATCCCGCCCAAATACTTGGATCGCATATCTCTGCAAGTCCCAACCACCAGACCGGACGTGTCATTCCTCTCAAGTTCCGCTGCGATATGGCCGCCTCGGCGCGTCTTGGTATGGAGATCCAGCCCAAGCAGCTCACCGATGAGGAAAAGACTTATATCAAGGGCTACCTTACTGAGTACAAACAGTTCCGTGACATTGTGTTCGACGGTGACCTGTACCGTATATCATCTCCTTACGATGGAGATCATTACGCTCTTATGTATGCCAGCAAGGACAAGTCCAAGGCTGTGCTCTTTGCTTTCTGCCTGCAGTACAACGGCAGGGGATTCGTGCCGAAGTTCAGGGCCGGAGGCCTCGATCCGGCGGCGCGCTACAAGGTAAGCGAGATTGCGCCCGTGCGCAAGTCTTTCTGGGGTGACGGCATGGAGTTCGGCGGTGACTACCTTATGAATTTCGGTCTCAACCTCAGCCTCAACAAGCCCTATCAGAGCACTGTGCTGCTGCTTGAACGCCAATGAGAACAAGCGAAACGGATTTTGCTCTTGCCCTGGAGCTGTACCGGGAGTGGAACGAACGCATTAATGTGGTGTCGCGTAAAGATATAGACAATCTCTACAAGCATCATATCCTGCATTCGCTCTCAATTGCCCGGTACCTCGAACTCCATTATCCTGAAGGCGTGCTGGACGGAGAGGAGGTGCTGGATCTAGGGACGGGAGGTGGCTTCCCGGGTATTCCGCTGGCGCTGGAGTACCCTGATGCCCATTTTACACTCTGTGATTCTATTGGAAAGAAGATCCGGGTAGCACAGGCCGTGGCAGAAGGGCTTGGGCTCAGTAACGTGCAGTGCGTCAATGCGAGGGCTGAATCTCTCGGGCGCAACTTCGGCTGGGTGGTTACCAGGGCCGTGGCCTCGCTTGAGGATCTCTATCCATGGGTAAAGGGGCATTTCGATCACAGCATTCTTTGTCTCAAAGGTGGAAATGTGCTCGGCGAGATCTCTGATTTGACCCGCCGCTGGGGCGTGGACCCCGGCCGGGTGAGGGTCTGGAGCATCGAAGATTGGCTTAATGATGAATATTTTAAAGAAAAATTTGTAATTGAAATAGGAAAATCTTACCTTTGCCCTCCCAAATCTGATTAATTAAAGAATAAAGATATGAAACGTACATTCCAACCCTCCAACCGCAAGAGAGTCAACAAGCATGGCTTCCGCGAGCGCATGAGCACTCCTAACGGCCGTCGCGTCCTTGCGGCACGCCGTCGTCACGGCAGAAAGAAACTCACCGTTTCTTCCGAAGACAGGTACTAGTCACACAGTTGACACGTACCGGAAGGCTGGCCATATGGCCGGCCTTCCGGTGTTTTATGGTGTTAAACAAAGAAAAAAGTATTATCTTTAGGGCTGCAAAACCGTTTTCTTATGAATATTAAAGAGCAATTTGTTATTACGCTTAGCCGTGAAGTCGGCTCCGGTGGTCGTACTATAGGGAAAAAGCTTGCCGATAAGCTTGGTGTACGCTATTGCGATAAAGAACTGCTTAACGCTCTCAGGGAGAAATTCAATCTGACTTCCTACGAGATCGAGAAGCTTAAGGGAGAAAAGAAGAGCTGGCTGGCCGATCTGTTCAGCAAACTCTCTCCGTCACCCAATCCGGCGCTCCTTAACGACCCGGCTAGTTCTTACCTTGATAAACTGCCTTCCGACGTCACTACGGATGATATTTTCAAGGAGGAGAAAGTTATCCTGAATCAGCTGGCCTCAGAGTCTTCCTGCGTAATAGCAGGACGTTCAGGATTCTTCGTGCTTAAGGATTGCCCTAACAAATTCGATGTCTTTATTACCGCCTCCCGCGATAAGCGTATAGCCAGGGTTATGGACAGGCAGCAGGTCAACATGGCCACCGCCGAGATAATTGTGGACCAGGTGGATAAGATGCGGGACAACTTCGTCAAGCGTTACACCGATACGAGTCGCTACGATGCCCGCAATTACGATCTTACCCTGAATGTTGACAATCTTACCGAAGATCAGGCTGTAGATATCATTCTCACCTGTATTGGTGCTAAATAATGTATAAAAACTAAGTTGCTGTGCTCAGGGGCCCGTAAAGCATGGGAAAAGGGCCCCTGAGCACAGCAACTTAGTTTTAAAACTTAGATCACTAGGAAACTGTTTTGGTCTACATAACGGATCTAGTGTGTTGGGTTTCTAAATAACAAAACCCCGAAAGCTTGTTGTCTAACTTTCGGGGTCCATGTCAGGTCAGTTTTTTGTGGTGGGAGATACTGGACTCGAACCAGTGACCCCCTGCTTGTAAGGCAGGTGCTCTGAACCAGCTGAGCTAATCTCCCTTGCAAAGGACTGCAAAGATAGTCAAGATTTATTTATTTCCAAAAACTTTTTGCAATTTGGAAATTGTCTCATTTAGTCTTATCTTTGAAAGATATTTACAAATGAGAAAGATTGCAGCGCTGACAATGGTCAGAAAAGATGATTTCTTTCTGAGCAGATGGGTAGAATACTACGGACAACTGCTCGGGAAAGAGAACCTTTTCATATACTTCGACGGTGAAGACCAATCGGTGCCTGCCTGTGCGCAATCTTGTAACGTGCAAGTGATACCCAGAGTCGATGGCAATGTAAGGGTATCGGACAAAGAACGTATCAATATTCTTTCTGCGCGTGCCTCTCAGCTCCTGGAATCTTACGACATGATCATCGGCACTGATGTTGATGAATTCCTTGTAGTTGATCCCGTGCTGCATCAGAGCCTTCCGGAGTTTCTTTCAGCCCAGAATATCAAGGGACACAATTCTCTCTCAGGGCTTGGTTGCGACATAATTTTCGATCCCGGCAGAGACTCCGTATTCGACCGGAGCATGCCGCTATTGTCCCAGCGCAGGGCCGCCCTTTTGTCAACCCGATATACCAAGAGCTCCGTTTTGTGCGCTCCGGTCCGTTGGGGAAGCGGTTTTCACCGTACGCGCAGGGGGGATTTCCATATTTGCAAGGGGCTCTATCTCTTTCATTTTGGCTGCGCCGATCCCTCCATCATAGCTCAGAAGATGCAGGATAAAGACCTTGCATCCCGCGGATGGCACAGGCATCTGAGCAAGCGCCGCCGTCTTATTGATTCGTTGCCGTCGATTCCCTTCAAGGATTGGGATGAGTGGACAGTCAAGGCTCGCAAGCTCCAGTCCTGGATACGCCTGCCTTACACTTGGAACAAGCCGGCCATGCTCAATATGAAGATCCGCGTCCTGGTGCCGGAACGTTTCGGAAAGATAGTCTAACTCTTAATATACCTTGCTCTCAAAGTCGCCCGGGCCGTTCACGCTTATATCGACGTAGGTCACGGTGTTGCGTCGTATTGCCGGCAGGGAAGTGCTGAATCGGCAGGTCTCTCCCTTGATCTCACATTCCAGTACCAACACCGTCGATGGAGTGCCTATTGTAGCCTCTGCAGAATCGTTGGGATAGCAGAACAGTTCAGTGCCGGGACTCTGGGTGAAAATACCTATGTCGTAGGGAAGGGGAGCTCGGACCGGGGCTTGCAGCAGCTCCGCAGGCCTGAATCCACCCAGACGCAGGATTTCAGCACTGGCGTTTACGTTCTCCAGGTATATTCGGGGATCCTCAAGCCGCACATATTTCTTCTGATTATTGGAGATCTGTCCAAGCTTGACTTTGCTCATAAGGGGAATGAGCATGAGCGATGCCCCTTCTCCTTGCTCAATGTTGCAGCTTGCACTCATCAGCGGCCTTCCAGGCGAATCAGACTCGAAGTCGCAGATTAACCCTTCAGCTTCTTCGAAGCGCTCGGGAGGGCAAGAGAACAGTTCCTGAGGGTAATTCGCTATTGCCACTGCTACAAGGTCCTCGCGAGGCCCGTAAATCAAGATGCTGTCGGGCAGGAAGTCGTAATGACGCTTGTCCCTGAGCTCCTTTATCCCGTCGGCCTTGTATATTAGAAGATCCAAGCTCCTTACCTGACTTGCTGTGTCTGCTATCATATCGTGCACGGCGAATTTGATGCACACGTGGCAGCTGTCAACCTGCAGTTCCACAAGCTCTACATCTTCCCGTCCCGTATCCTTGTCGCACGAAAGGAACAAACAGGCCGGCATTGGTATAAGCAAGCTGAACAAGAGTATTAGGTGGAGCAGAGGGCTCCCCGACGGTCGCCGGTAAGATGAGAAGGGGAATATCGCCCGGCCTGTTTGATTCCATTTCGCTTTCATAGTGCCGCAAAGCTAAGGCTGCTTTTTCAAAGCTCAATGGAATCAAAAAAATCGTAAATGAAATATTGCTGATTTTTTAAGAATTGCCCTTTTTACCCTCTGCCGGACCACAAATCAGCTCCTCATAGCGGCTAAGAAAGTTCTCTTGGGAGAATGACGAGAGAGCTATCGCGCGGCTTGCTTGTCCAGCCTTGAGCAGTGCCTCCGGCTTCATGGAAGCCAGGCGCCGCAGGGCAAAGGCAATAGAGTTTACATCAGAGGGATTGAACAAGTATCCGTTCCTGCCTTCCTGTACGTAACGGGGATTGTCGCTCACTTTGCTGCAAGCGGCAGGAAGTCCGCTGGCAAGTGCTTCTGCAAGTGAATTTGAGGTGCCTTCGTAAAAGCTTGGAAGGCAGAAGGCGTCGGCTTCGCGGTAGACAGACTCAGGTGCGCTGCTTCCCTCGTGTATGAAGAAACGCCGCTCCAGACCGAGAGTCAGAATGGCTTTCGTGCATCTGGTAAAGTAAGCGTCTTTCGCTGCGGCTCCGTACCAGTCAATGCGTATTCCGGGACAGAGTGCCGCGGCCTTAATAAGTCCCAGTGCGTTTTTTCTGGGAGCCAGACGTGCGGTACATGCTATTCTGAAAAGCCCGTCGGACTGTGCCTCTCTGCTTGGTCCGGGGCTGAACCTTTCAAGGTCAGCAAAGTTCGGGATTGTATAGAGCCTCCCCTGCAAGGCAGGTGCGTGGGCGCGTATAAACTCCGTTTGTGCGTAGCTGTTGCTGACTACCTTTTGCGCATAGAGCTTATAAAGGAAAAAGCGCAGGCGGTCGTGCGGCAGGAAGGATGTGTTGCAGTTTCTCTCGGATACAATCAGCTGCAATTCAGGATATTGCCGCTTAACAAGGCAGGCTTTGACGTTGGTCCCGGCCAGAAAAGAAATGAGCAGCTCCGTATGCTTGGCTCGCAGGTGGTATGCGGTTGCGCGTATCAAGCTTAAATCGCCCCCCTTTTGCTGAATCTGTGCACGGCTCACGCCGGCATCTGCAAGCTCTCCGGCATAAAAGTCTCCGTCTCTGTATGTCAGCACTTCAACGTCATGCCCGGCCTGCTTCAGGAGTACGGCAAGCCCGGCGAGCTGCCTTTCGGCACCTCCCATACGCAGTGATGCTATCATACAGCAGATTCGCATGTTGTGTTACTTTGGGACTGGACAAATGTAAATAAAAAAAGAATCAGTTGCTATAGGCCCCCGGGACCGTGCCACCCTCGGCACCGGAAGAGGGAGGGGCCCGCTTGCGGGAAGGGTCGCGCAGCGACGTCCCGGGGGCCTATAGCAACTGATTCTTTTTATGCGCCGAAGTTGTCGTAGAGAATATTCTCAGGGGCAACTCCAAGCGAATCGAGAAGCTGATTAACTGAAGACACCATCATAGGAGGACCGCACATAAAGTACTTGATATCCTCGGGAGCCTCATGGTCTTTCAGATATGTCTCGTTCATCACGTTATGCACAAAACCGGCAGTGTACTTGACTCCTGCTGCGTCGGCGGCCGGGTCTGGACGGTCGAGTGCAAGATGGAACTTGAAGTTAGGGAATTCCCTCTCAATCTCGGCGAAATCTTCAAGATAGAAGGCCTCCACAAGAGCACGTGCACCATAGAAGAAATGGACCTTGCGCGTAGTATGCATAGTCTTGAAGAGCTGCATAATGTGACTGCGCAGAGGAGCCATACCGGCACCACCTCCAACGAAGATGTATTCCATGTCCTCAGGATCATCCTTAGGCAGCAGGAACTCGCCGAACGGGCCGCTGATCATCACCTTGTCGCCAGGCTTGCGCGTAAACACGTAAGAAGAAGCGATACCGGGGTTCACAGGCAGCAGCTTGGGACCAAGTTCCCTTGGAACGCTGCGGTCGAACGGAGGAGTAGCGATACGCACGTTCAACTTGATAATGCCCTTCTCTCCAGGATAGGAAGCCATGGAGTAGGCACGTACGGTAGCCTCGGGATTGACAGACTCAAGATTGAAGAATCCATACTTCTCCCAGTCGGCACGGTACTCGGGCTCGACTTCTATATCCTTGAAATACACATGGTAAGCAGGGATGTCTATCTGGATATACTCGCCGCTCTTGAACTCAAGATGCTCTCCCTCAGGAAGTTTAACGGTGAATTCCTTGATGAATGTAGCCACATTCTTGTTGGAGATAACCTCGCACTCCAGCTTCTTGACCGACAGAGCGCTCTCAGCTACCTGAATCTTAAGGTTGTCTTTCACCTTAACCTGGCAGCCCAGACGCCAGCCGTCCTTGATCTGCTTGCGGTTGAAGAAACCGGTCTCGGTAGGGAGAATCTCTCCGCCGCCTTCGAATACCTGCACTTTGCACTGGCCGCAGTTGGCCTTGCCGCCGCAGGCTGAGGGAAGGAAGATCTTCTCGCCTGCCAGCGTAGCCATCAGATTGCCGCCGGGAGTCACATTAAGTTCTTTCTTTCCGTTGTTGATATCGATCTTGACTGTACCCTTGGGGGTAATCTTGTCCTTCACGAAAAGCAGAAGGGCTACAAGGATCAGCGTCACTATGACGATGACCGCAATGGATGCAATAATTGTCTGTGTCATAGTCGCTTAGATTTGAATTCCCATAAAGATCATAAATGCCATGCCCATGAGACCTACGGTGATGAATGTGATGCCTATGCCCTTAAGAGGCTTGGGGACATTGCCGTAGGCCATCTTCTCGCGGATTGCGGCAAGCGCTACGATCGCGAGGTACCAGCCTATGCCGGAACCAAGTGCATACACGACGCTCTCGCCGAAGCCGGTGAAATCTCTCTGCTGCATGAACAGCGAACCGCCCAGAATAGCGCAGTTGACAGCAATAAGCGGCAGGTAGATTCCGAGGGATGAGTACAATGAAGGAAGGTACTTCTCAACAATCATTTCCACCAATTGCACGAATGCGGCGATGACGGCAATGAAGATGATGAAACTGAGGAAGCTCAGATCCACGTTTGCGAACTGGGGGCCGAGCCACTTGAGGGCGCCGGGCTGCAGCACGAAGGTGTTGAGCAACCAGTTGATGGGCAGGGTGAAAAGAAGTACGAATATAACAGCGAGGCCCAGGCCATTGGCTGTCTTCACGTTCTTCGATACTGCCAGGTATGAGCACATACCCAGGAAGTATGCGAAGATCATATTGTCAACAAAGATTGACTTTACGAATAAGCTGATGTATTCCATATGGCTCGCTGTTTAATTTTCCTGAAGGTCTTTGTCAATTGCCCTGTGTACCCAGATTATGCATCCCAGGAGGATGAGGGCGAAAGGAGGCAGAATGACAAGGTTGTTGGGGATATAGCCGGCGGGCAGGACCTGGAATCCGAAGAGGGTGCCGCTGCCGAGAAGCTCACGGAAGAACGCCACGATCACGAGGATGAGGCCGTAGCCCACACCGTTGGCCAGACCGTCAAGCAGGGAAGGGATGGGCTTGTTGCCGAGGGCGAAAGCCTCAATGCGTCCCATGACGATACAGTTGGTGATGATAAGGCCGATATATACTGAAAGCTGCTTGTCAATGGCGTAGGTGCCTTCTCCTGCTTTCAATATCTGGTCCACCAGGATCACCATCAATGCTACGACTACCAGCTGAACGATGATTCGCACACGGTTGGGGATAGTGTTGCGGAGCAGTGAGCACACAAGGCTTGACAGTCCGGTAACTATAATGACCGATAGAGCCATGACTATTGCTCCCTTGAGCTGCACGGTCACGGCGAGGGAAGAGCAGATACCGAGCACCAGGACGGTGATAGGGTTGCCCTTCAGAATCGGGTTGAGGATGGTTTCTTTAAGTTTCTTGTCCATAATTATTCCTCCTCTGCATTAGTTGTTTGTGCCTCGCCGAGGTGCTTCTCGTAGGCCTTGAACCATACGTTGAGAGCCTCGCCCAGGCCTTTGGAAGTCATGGTGGCGCCGGTTATGGCGTCAACTGCATTGCTTGCACCGGTGGCTTCGGCATTCTTTGACAGGTTGAACGGAGTCTCGGAGCTGAATTCAACGGTCTTGCCTGCAAATTTCTCGCGGAACCATGCCTCGTCCTTTATCTTGGCTCCCAGACCGGGGGTCTCGGACTCGTGGTCGAAGTATGCTCCGGCTATTGTGCGGCAGTCAGGATTGAATGCGATGTATCCCCAGATCGGGCCCCAGAGTCCGGCGCCGTAGATGGGAACTACAATAACTCCGCTCTTGAACACGTACACGGGAAGAGTTGCACCGGAGCCGGCCTTGATGGCCTTGTTCTGCGGTTTGAGTTTGTCTATAAGTTCAATCTTGTCCTTGGTAGTGGAAAGAGTGCCGTTCTTCTGGCCGTCGAGTCCTATGGTATAGGCTTCCTCGATGTTGTCAGCGTAGAGCTGGAGAATGCCGGCGTTCTTGGTAGAATAGAGCTCGTCCGTGGGCTTGATCTGAGCCGCGGACATCATCTGGCGGAGTGTCTCCGCTTTGGTATTGGCTTCCTGTGCGGGGCCGAGTTTGGCTGCTACGAAAGCAAGAAGCGCAGCTACGATCACGACGATGACCGTCGTGTAGATGACTGTATATGCGTTACTATTTGTGTTCATAGCTTATGCGACTTTAAGTTTCTTGGCCCTGCGGGAGATGTGTACGCTCGTAACGCAGTGGTCGATGAGCGGTGCAAATGTGTTCATCAGCAGGATAGCGAGCATCATACCCTCGGCGTAGCCAGGGTTGAAGAGACGTACCGTGATGCAAAGCATACCGATGAGGAGGCCGTAGATCCATTTGCCGGTCTCGGTCTGGCAGGAAGTGACAGGGTCGGTGGCCATGAATACGGTACCGAATGCAAATCCGCCGTACAGGAGTTGCATGTAGCAGGGGATGTCGGTCACGCCGGCAATCTGTCCGATCCAGCCGACAAGCAGAGCACCAATAACGCTGCCGCACATGATCTTCCAGCTTGCGATGCCGGTCCAGAGGAGCAGGCATGCGCCGAGCAGGATAGCGATGACGGAAGTTTCACCTACCGAACCGGGAACAGTTCCGATGAACAGGTCCCAGAATCCTGTGCCATACTGGGCTGAAGCACCGTCGAGGGCGAGGGGAGTGGCGCCTGTAAATGCGTCAGCTACTGCGGTCTCGCCTTTCTTGAATGCTATCCAGCACTCGGATCCGGACATATAGTTAGGATAGGAGAAGAACAGGAATGCACGTGTTAGGAGTGCAGGGTTCCAAATATTCATTCCGGTGCCTCCGAAGACCTCTTTGCCAAAGATGACGGCAAAGGCCACGGCCAGTGCGAGCATCCAGAGGGGGATGTCAACGGGGACAATAAGGGGAATAAAGAATCCGCTCACGAGGTATCCCTCGCTGACTTCCTCGCCACGTATCTGGCTGGAAGCGAATTCAATACCCAGACCTACAATGTAGGATACGAGGTAGAGGGGAAGCACTTTGAGGAAGCCGAACCAGAAATATTCCAGAATGTGAACTCCGGTCTGGCCCATTGCAAGTCCGTGCTGGTAGCCTACGTTCCACATGCCGAACAGGGCGGCGGGAGCGGCGGCGATGACTACGAGTATAAGCAGGCGCTTGAGATCGATAGCATCGCGTACGTGTGACCCTTTGAGGGTTACTGTGCCGGGGACATGGAGGAATGTCTCAAAAGCATCGACGGTGCTGTGAAGCCAGTAGAGCTTGCCGCCTTTTTCAAATATCTTGTTCATATCTTTTAAGCCATTTCTTTAAGCATCAGGTCTATGCCCTTTGCAATGATGTCCTGAATATAGTTCTTGCTTGGATCTACGAACTCGCACAGGGCAAGATCCTCGGGGAGAACTTCGTAGATGCCGAATTTCTCCATCTTCTCAATGTCGCCGGCAAGGCAAGCCTTGGCAAGGAACACAGGGTAGATGTCCATGGGAAGAACCTTTGAATAATAATTGTCGTTCATAAGGAACGGGCGCGGACCTCCGTGGAGGTTGGTGTCCATATTGTACTTGCGGCCGGGCATGAGCCAGCTGAAGTAGCTATGGTCGTTGCTGAACTGCTTGTAGCGTATGGGACGAATCCAGCCGAGCAGCTCTTTTTCGTGGCCTTCGCGGATAATGGTGATCTGGTCGTCATCGCGTCCCAGATAGCCTGCAGCGCCTACATTGAGTCCGCTGAGCACGTCTCCGCTTATGATGCGCACCTCTTCTGCTCCGTTTCCGTAGAAAGGAGCGAAATCCTTGATGGGAGTGCCGGGAAGAGTCTCCACGTATGAAGGCTGGAGAGCGGCAGGTCCGCAGACTGCAACTTTGCGGCGCAGGTTCAGGCGCCCTTCGAGGAAGAGACGGCCTATTGCGGCAAGCCCGTTGAGAGAAACAGTCCATACGGTCTCACCCTTGAGGATGGGACTGATGTGGCTGATTTGCACTCCGACGTTCCCGGCGGGATGCTTCCCCTCAAAGCAGTGGAGGGTGCAGCCGCTCAGGGAGGCGAAAGCGCTGTCCTTGACGGCGGCGTTAAGCGACACATGTACGGGAGCGAGGGTGGCCAGGGCGTCGATGCCTTTCTGTATGGCTTTCACCTCGGAACCGAGGGTGAACTCCAGGTCGGCGGCGAGGGGCGCAGTGTGGAATGCTGAAACAAAAATGGCCTTGGGGGTAATTGCAGGGTCTGCAAGCACGCCGTAAGGCCTTTGGGTAAGCATCGTCCACAGTCCACTCTGCAGGAGCGCAGATTTAACGTCGGTAGTATCAATCCGGGCATACTCCTGCTCCGCATCGGTCTGGATGAGAACGGCAAGAAGCTTGCGCTTCTCGCCTCTCACTACTTCCTTGACTGTTCCGCTTGCGGGTGAGGTGAGTAAAATGTCCGGGTTTTTCTTGTCGGCAATGACGGGGGAGCCGCACAGAACGCGGTCTCCTTCTTTAACCAGCAGTCTGGGGAGAAGTCCCTTGATGCCGTCGGGTTGGACGGCAAGCAGTGCCGGAACCATCGATTTGCTGACATTGAGGGTCGCACAGCCGTTGATCGGAATGTCCAGACCCTTCTTCAAAACGATGTTTTTTGACATTTTATAGATGGTTATAATAATTTACGTAAATGCGGTGCGAAGATACCACTTTTTTTTGTATTTTCGCATCATTATGGAGAACAATGTGCGAGCTATTCTGGACGGGCTGAATGATGAGCAGAGAAAGGCAGTTCAGTGTGTTGATGGTCCTGTATTGATTGTGGCGGGAGCCGGTTCCGGGAAAACCCGTGTGCTTACAAGCCGTGTGGCATATCTTCTGGCCGAGGGGGTAGATCCTTCGCGTATCCTGGCTCTTACCTTTACCAAGAAAGCGGCAGGCGAGATGAAGGAGAGGATTGCGCTGATGGTTGGCCAATACAAGGCCCGCAGGGTTGTTATGGGCACTTTCCACTCGGTGTTCATCCGTTTCCTCAGAGACTATGCGGAAAGCCTTGGTTATCCCAAGGAATTCACAATATACGACCAGGGCGATTCTGTGTCGGCGGTCAAGGCTGTCATCAAAGAGCTTAACCTTGACGATGCCGTGTACAAGCCCCGGGACGTGCAGTCGAGAATATCCAGTGCCAAGAACCATCTGGTGACGGTATCGGCCTACAGGGCCGACCGTAATGCCCTCATGGCAGATACTCACTCCAAAAAGCCGAGGATCATAGATATTTACGATCGTTATCAGCAGCGCCTGAAGCAGTCGGGCGTGATGGATTTTGACGATATTCTGGTCAATATGAACATCTTGCTGAGGGACAATAAAGAAGCCCTAGCCAGCATCGCCGCGCGCTTCTCCTACATCATGGTGGATGAGTATCAGGATACCAATCTTGCCCAGTATATCATCATCAAGAAGCTATCTTCAGGGCATCACAATATCTGCGTGGTGGGGGATGATTCCCAGTCCATCTATGCATTCCGCGGTGCTCAGATTCAGAATATACTCAACTTCCGTAAAGACTATCCCGAGAGCAAGATTTTCCGCCTGGAGAGGAACTACCGCAGCACTCCCACGATTGTGGACGCAGCTAATTCTGTCATAGAACACAATTCCGGACGCATCCCCAAAAAGTGTTTCGCTGAAGGGGCTCCGGGTGAGAAACTGCATCTGATACAGGCGTTTACGGAGCAGGACGAGGCGGTGGAGATCGTGTCAGCCATCCAGAAGCGCATGCGTGGCGACGGGGCGGCATATCAGGACTTTGCTATTCTTTACCGTACAAACTCCCAGTCCCGCGCCCTCGAAGAGCAGTTGAGGAGACGCAATATCCCTTACATTGTGTACTCCGGCAATTCCTTCTTCGAGAGGGCTGAAGTAAAGGACATGATGGCCTACTTCAAGCTCGTTGTCAATCCTATGGACGACGAGTCCTTCAAGCGTGTGGTCAACAAACCGGCCCGTGCCATAGGGGATACGTCCGTCAAGGCTCTTGAGGCCGCGGCGCTTGCACACGGGACTACGCTTTTCCGCGCCGCTTTTGCCGATGACCTGGAGGCCTATGGACTTCGCAGTGCCGCTGTCCAGAAGGTACGCGCTTTCTGCGCCATGATCGATTCGCTTAACCAGTCGGTCAAGACGCTCGGCGCTTTCGACCTGGCCCGTCAGATTGCCGACAAGAGCGGCCTGTATGCTTTTTATCAGGCAGATACGTCCATCGAAGGCATGGCTCGTTTCGCCAATGTTGAGGAGCTGGTCAACTCCGTGGCCTCCTTTGAAGAAGAAAGGCGCGACGAGGCGGAAGGCGCTGAAGATACTTTCACGCTGGACGATTTTCTTGAGAACGTGTCCCTGCTAAGCAATGTGGACTTAAGCGAAGATGAGGATACCAACAATAAGGTTGCCCTCATGACTGTGCATTCAGCCAAGGGCCTTGAGTTCCCTTATGTATTTGTGACCGGCATGGAGGAAAATCTGTTCCCGAGCCAGTCAATGATGCTGAGTCAGAAGGATTTGGAGGAGGAGCGGCGCCTGTTCTACGTGGCTATTACACGTGCCGGAAAGGCAGTTACGCTCTCTTACGCCGGCACCCGCATGCGCAACGGCCGGCACGAGTCCAACTCGCCTTCGCGTTTCCTGCGGGATATAGACAGCCGCTATCTCGAGAGGCCAGTCGAGGACGATCCTGTGGGCTTCGGCGGGTTCAGCGGCGTAAGTCGCGGCTATGTGAACGGGAGGGGCCCGTCGCCTGCGAAGAAACCCATTCAGGTGCCCTCTGCCCCTGCTGCTCCCGACCCCAACTTCATCCCTTCACCTATGACGGATTTCTACGTTGGAGAACGTATTGAACACAATCGCTTCGGTGCGGGTGAGATTCTGGAGATCACCGGTAAAGTACCGGAGCTCAAAGCTCGCGTGCGCTTCGATGAACTCGGAGAGAAGCTCCTCTTACTTAAATATGCTAAAATGCGCCCGGAAGGCTCAAAATGATATGAACCGATTTACTACCAAATGCTTATTTGCGCTGTCTGCTCTGGTGTTGGCAGCTTGCGGCAAAGAGACCGTTTCCGACACTCTGGCAGTCAGGGAAATGACATTTACAGCTGAGCGGGAGAGTTCTGCGCCAGGTTCCAAAACCGCCATTCAGCCCGACGGCAAGAGCGTTTGGTGGCTTGTCGGTGATAAAATATCAGTGTTTGCCGGGCCCGGATCCGCTGGGTCTGAGTTTGTAAGTCAGGAGTCTGAGCCGGGTCCCGTGGCGGTATTCAAGGGCGAGGCGGCTCAGGCCGATACTTACTATGGTATCTATCCGGCAAATGAAGCCGCGGCCGTGTCCTCCGATGGTATTTTTACTGTATATCTTCCAGGACGCCAAAGGGCAGTAAAGGGGACTTTCGATACTGATCTTGCCCCCACTGTGGCAATTGCCGAGGGCCATACTATGACTTTCCGCAATGTTGCCGGCGGAATAAAGTTTTCGCTTGCAGAGGAAGGCGTAAGTTCTGTGATTATCAGGGGCTGCGGTGGTGAACTCCTTGCCGGAAAGGCCACTGTGTCCATGCAGAGCGGTGTGCCCGAATTGCAGTCTGTCGTTGATGGGCAGGACGAGATAGTCCTGACCGCCCCAGACGGCGGCTTCGTGGCAGGCAAGAATTACTATGCATTGATGTTCCCGGTGTCTTTACCCGAAGGCCTCAGCATCACTCTCACTCACAGCGGCGGCGTTCCTGATTCTAAACTGGTCTCCTCTCGCTCCCGCACCATCAAAAGAGCCACGTTCGGAGTGCTGGACGGTCTGAATTCGTTGACCCCTTCGGAGGGCAAAGTGCGCTTCTATGTGACTGCGGAAAGCTCGATAGCCCAGGTCCTTAACCTTCCTGAGGCTGATCTTGGTACGTTCACAGTCAATGTCAACGGCAGCGATTGCAACATACTGACCGACACGGACGGGCGTTATTATATCGAAGTCCCCGAGTCGGCTGACTGGAAATACGATGCCGTACTTTATGGCCCCGGGGCCGGCAAATGGTTCGGCCCTGATGCCTTCGACGACATAATGGTGCCGTATTCCCAGTTCTGGAATACCACCAAGGAAGCCTACCTGTCCTATCCGCGCTCTTTGACCTGGAGCCCCGGGATGGGCAATGTCCTTAGCTTCTCCGACTGCCTGTCTATGGTGAATGTCAAGTTGAACGGAGATGCGTCAATAAGTTCGGTCAAAGTAAGGGCCGCCGGAGGAGAAGACTTGAGCGGCTGCACTCCCGCAGGAGGGCTGGACTGGGCCGTAGTGAACTGCACGGACAGAGGCGGATTCGTTAAGTTGAATTCGAATGAAGTCTCTATCCCTGTGTTCATCAGGCCAGGGACTTATGCCGGCGGGCTTGAAATAACCGTGTGCGATGCCTCGCACAAAATGATGCGCCGGACCTTGGCTGCCGTTTCAGTCAAGCCGGGCGAGGTTGTAAATGCCCCGCTCACTTGGTCTCCCGACAGCGACCTTCTGTTTTACGAGGGCTTCGACTGCTTTGTGTGGGGCGGAGATATCATGTCCGGAGAGAATTCTGCCGCCTATGCTCCCGACGATGCCGCTATCAACTCTTCAGCAGGCCTGGATAGGACCGGGTATGAAGATGCAGCGGTCTCCGTTGCATATAGCAATCCCGGCATTGGTTTCATCCAGACCAGTGCCACTGACAATACCATTGTCGGAGACACTCACGCTGTCAGCGACTCTTACGTGGCCAGCCGCAATATCGCAGATTGGACTTACATGTGCCGTTGTCAGGAGCGTCCGGGTTATCTTTCAGTCGGCACCGGCAACAAATACAGGGGCATACTGCGGACTCCGTTCATGAGGAGCATCGACAGCGTTACTGACATGGTGCTGACCTTCAAGTTCTGCCTGCAGCCTGGCTTCAACGATTCCGGCCTGCTGGTGCAGTTGCTCAATGCCGGATATATCACCGGCTGCAAGATTGACGGAGCTGATGTTGACCACCTGTCCAAGGTTTACAAGTCCAATTACTGCGAGGCCAAGTATAGCAGGAGCATAGTAAGCATCCCTGCTTCGGATGCGGAAGCCAAGGATTGGCACACTGCGGAACTTAGTATTGCAAATGCCACCGATGCAACCCTGCTGGACCTGCGTACAGCGAGTTCGTCATATGGCGTACATGGCTTCTGGATCGATGATATCATGTTGCGTTCCGTCCCGGGCAGTTCCCGCAAAGGCAACTTGCGGCTTATGTACTGGAATATCCAGAACGGCATGTGGTACGATCAGCCCAATAACTACAATAATTTTGTAGAGTTCGTGAAGAAATATGATCCTGACGTGTGCGTGTGGTGTGAGGCTGCATCGATCTACAAGAACAACACCAGCACTGGCGCTCCGTCATCCGACCGCTATTTGCCGAGTAACTGGCCGGCATTGGCCAAACGTTATGGGCATAACTACGCTGCCCTTGGCGGCTGGAGGGACAATTATCCTCAAGAGATAACTTCGAAGTATCCTATCTCTACCTTGCTTAAGATCACCAATACATCAACTTCAGGTAAGCCTGTGGCCCACGGTGCAGCAATACAGCAAGTCGTTGTGAATGGGCACAATCTGCGCTTCGTGACTTGCCACATGTGGCCTCAGTCATACGGATTCGGCGTGTCTTCGGCTGATCAGGCGGCCAGCTCCGCCGCACATGAAGGTGACTACTATCGTCAGTTTGAGATGCAGTATATTGTTGACAAGACCATCAACAATTCCAGCTATGCTTCCGAGGAATGGGTGCTGCTCGGTGACATGAATTCCCGTTCCCGCCAGGATAACGGTACCTATGGCTACGCGGCTACCAACACTGCGTTCCTGACCCAGGATGTGATTCTGAATAACACGGACATGAAGGATGTTATCATTGAACTGTATCCTGCTCCTGATAACTTCATGGCAAGCACTTTCGGCACTAGCCGCATAGACTATGTCTATGTATCTCCTGTCCTTATGGACAAGGTTGTCAATGCCTTTATTCTGGCCGACCAGTGGAACTACCGGGGAGATAAGAGCCCTTACGTGGATACATTCAGGATGCCTTCCGATCATCGTCCAATCATTGTCGATTTCGACCTGTTATAAAAATAGAGGGTTACATCAACTGACGTAACCCTCTATTTATTATAATGGGATCAGTATTATTCCCCGGTCGCCAGCAGTGCGCAACGCATGTTGTGCGCCTGCGAGCTGAAGGGCTGGTTGTCGTTCTTGAACGAGTTGTTACCTTCGTTCATGAAAGCCCTGCGGAAGATGTGTCCCATGTCGGTCGCCTTATCTACAAAGTAGCCCCAGTACACGACACGGCTGTTGACGAGAGAGTTCTTGGAATTGCCAAGGTAACCGGCAGCAGGGAAGTATAAGAAATGCTCGCTGGCATCGCTGTTGTACTTGCCGAAGAACTTGTCTCCTATCTTATGAGTACTGCATTCGTTGTTCAGAGTGGCCTGATAGGTATGCGTAGCCGATATGAAACAGTATCCCTGAGGGCAAGGATCGTAATCAGTTGACTTGGCAGAACCGCCGTTTTTGGTCTCCCAAATGTTTTCCCCCTCACCTGTAGGGCCGCCCCTGAGGACGACCTGAGTCCACACGGTCTCATTACCTGACCCGAACTTGACACCTGTGCTTTTATGATATTGGTAGTTGGGGTAGCTTTCTTGCTCAGCGAGCGTCGCTTTGCTGGAACCGCTGTTGGCGAAGCGCTGGCAATAGTTGCTGAAACCATAGAACACGCCTACCTTGATATTATCCCAGTTTGCAGCGGAATTTGCGGCTCTGGCAAGGCGGGGATAGGGAATATGATTGCCATACTGGTAGTAAGTGCCCACAGTCTCAAGCCACTGGGCTTCAGTCATGGCAAGCACTTCGGCTTCATTCTTAGGGGCCCAGGTAGCACCCACATTACGGTCAAGGATAGGAGCCGGCATGTCGGTCTCGTCGATCAGGACGTTGTCGGGCTGGTCGGTGACCCAGATATGGTAGTTCCAAAGCAGGGCGGCTGCAGTTCCAAGATTGTTCTGGTCAATACCTATCACGGCATTGCCCTCCTGTCCGCCGCCGCAGTATTTGAATGTCACCTTGTTGGTGTTGGCGTCGAAGGTGAAGTTGTTGAGCATGGTCTTGGACTCGGCCCATACCGTGCTTGCTACCTTTGCTCCTTCGAAGGTATCTCCCGACACGATCTTCTGGGCAGTGAAGCTGTAATACTGAGGCTCGTTGCCGGCGATTACCATGTAGCAGTTGGAACGGCCGCCTTCGTCAAGGGCCACGGTGGTCTCAGGGAAAAGGGAGTCCACATTGATGGGCTTGACCTTGGTGACTTTGTTGCGATCCACCTTGATCTCGTTGGAAGCAATAACCGCAGCTGAAGTACCGTCGGTAAACTCAAGCACGATCTCGCTGCCTTCGTAGGTTGCCGGAGGTACTACAACGAAAATGCTCACAGGCTCTGATCCAAGTGCAATATCGCGGCCCGAGAGATTGATGTAGCCGTATTTAGCAACACCGCTGGCTGCGACACTGAACAATACAGGGTAAGTCAGCACAGGTTTTTCCTCGCTTACATTAATGTCCGCCTTGCCTGTTATGGCAGGAGTGGTCACGTTGTTGGTCTTGAAGCTGAACTTGTGAAGTGTCTTGCCACCGGTGAGCTGGAACTGGATATAACCGCACATATTGGTGAACTTGAGAATACCTCCCTCAAGTTTGCCGAACATGGGGTTGGACCCGTCGCCGATAAGCTCGCTTCCATCCTCGGAGAAATACTGGTTGGTCGAGCGAGTCCATGTCGCAACTCCGCTTGCGACGGTCAGATCGCGTGACGGATAAATAACCCACTGTGTGCCTTCCGGTACCTCGAATGTGGCTACTCCGTTGTCGTCAAGACTGGTAATAGCGCAATCCTTGGTTGCTTCAGTACCGTTCCAGGCCACAATCTTGTCGGTTTCGCTCCAATGGAACGAAGGTGAACCCTCGTCAAGGGTAGTCTTGGTCAGTTCGCCGTCTGCAATTACGGCACGAACTTCAATCATTTTGGGCCCAGAGGCTGGAGTCTCAATGCTCTCTTTGACCTGGCAGGCGGAGAAAACCGCTGCTAGCACGAATGCTGCAAAAAACAAATTCTTTTTCATGGCTGTTCCTCCTGCTTAAAAGTCAATACCCTCACTGTCGTCCATGATGAGGTCCTCCAACTGGCTCTGGCACAAAAGGCCTTCAAGTCCCAGCTTCCAGCTGTCGATAGCCGGGGCTTCGTAGTGTTTGGCTGATTTTTTCATTTGTTGGACTATTTATTGTATCTGATTGCAAAGTACTCAATTGCGCTGGCATGAGCGGCGTCGCCTGCCGGCTGATTGATAATGATGTCATTGGCGTAGTCGGCGCCGTTGCTGCATACATCGTTCACGGGCGCGAGACGGACGTACACATTAGGCTTGCCGAGGATTTCGAGCGGAAGCTCAAAGTCAATGGTCTTGTAAGCTACGATTGAAGAGTACAGCGTGTTTGCCCAAACAGACACGTCCGGAATGGTGTACTCTCCGATGAGGTGCCACTTGGAATCGTCCTTGGCGTCCATGCTGTCCACCTCGGACCACTCTGCTTTCCAGAAGCGCGGTGCGTACCAGTTCTGCTGGGTGTTGAGAACTGAAATCTGCATCGAGATGTGACTGGTGGAGATGCCTTCAGTGGAGAAATTGAACATCCATGCGTAAGGGCGTGATTCGTCATAGTCCCACCAGTAGTGACTGGCCCAGCCGGTAAAGCAGCCGCCGTACACATTGCTCTTGCCATACATGCTGGAAGACTGGTTGTTGATGCCTCCGCCTCCCATTGTGGTGCCCACAGCATCGGTGCTCTTGGCATTGGGACCGCACCATTCAAGAGTGCCGTCGGGATTGTAGCTCAAGAGGTTGGCCAGGGCGGCATGCTCAGTGTCAAAATGCTCTTTGGTAGGATCGATCACTATGCCTAATCCGTTGATATTGCCCCAGTTGAGGCCGAACATCCTGGTGGCCAGGTTGCCCATAGGACCGAGATACTCGTAAGTACCTGCACCCCACATGTGCTGCATGTAAGTCTTCTGAGTGTACTCTTTAAGCTCCGAGCCTGTATATTTGCGCTGGTAGGTGTGGGTCATCCAGCCGTTCTCGCCATAGGTGGGACGACATACTTCGTTGGTCATATCGGGATACCAGTAACGGTACTCAGTGAGAAGAGCGGAGAAGCTGTCTTCCACGCTGTCGTTCATCTGGCTCCAGATGTCCTCCTTGCACTGGTGGCGAATCTGGTAACGGCCGATGTTGCCCAGCGTTACATCGTCTTCCATCTCGCCGGGATCGGCTCCTTCACGCCACTCGAAGCGGGGGAAGCGCTCGTGCACAATGACACCGCTGATCTTGCCTGAACCGTAGGGCAGGCGGGTGCCGTCGTTGCGGTACAAGCATACGGTGTTGGTGTACATGTAGATATGGTTGGCGTTGATGTCACGAACCATCAGGGGGTATTTGGACAGACGGTGAGCTCCGGTGCCAATGGCATAGCCTTCGTTGACAGGAGTAATGGAGCCCTTGCGCACAGGGAATTCAACATCCTTCAGAGTGACATAGGTGTACAGATCTGCATCTGTCAACTCATTGATGTACTTTTCTTTTACAGGAATGGAACTCTTGGTGCCCGCAACCTGAGATACGACCATGTTCTTGGTGACGTTCTTCAGGCTTACCCTGTCAGGCTGTTCATGGAGGTCGGCAGTTGCTCCGTGGAGCAGTATCTGCACACGATCAAACTGCTTGAAGATGTTGTCGGAGGCATCAGCGAGCAGGATCATCACGCCGCTGTTTCCATCGGGAGCTTCAAGGTAGATGGTGCGCTGGCTGCCAGTATAATCGATGCTGGACGTGGTTATCTGCTCGTTCTCGCCGGAGTTGCCGGATTCGGGATTGCTAACCACGAATCCATCGATGATGATGTAGTCCTCGATGGGCTTGCCGGTGGCGTATGTGCCCATGAGGTCGGCGAAAGATACCTCCACGCCTATGCCCTCTTTGGCATTACGCTGGACAAGGTTCAGCAGTACGGATACATTGTCACCCCAACCGTCTGTATATGAGAGGTTGATGGTGGCGGTGCGGGGCACTGTGGCATCGGGGTTGGCATCTGCGGAGATGCTCAGGGCATGACTGCCGTCTGTAAGGGGAGTGTCGTCGATATTAACGCTGCTCACCCATCCTGAAGGCGCCCCTTCAGGATATTCAATGTCCACATTCATGTAAGAGAACGGAACATTGGTGCTCACGCTTTCCGTGACTGTGCCGCCGGCGCCGGGGAGTACAATGGAAGTGTTCTCTTTGGTAAGGGCGGCTGTCAACGCTCCTTTCTGCTTGATGGAGATGGTGTCGCGCCTTGAATCTACATTGCTGCAAAGAACGATACGGCTCATACGCTTGAACTCCTCGTTCATCGTAGCAGTAACTTTGAGGGAATCGTCACCCTCCCCCGAGGTGCGGTCGAGGGAGAGCCAAGGCGATTCATCAAGAGAGTCGATATGGTATGCACCGTTGGAATATACAGCAATTTTAACGGAACCACCATCCTCATCTATGATATACTCTTTCTGGGTCGCACCCAGTTCTACCAGGTTGACCGGAGTCGCGTCATCATAACGGCAAGCCACAGTAAGGGCCAGTACGGAGATTAACGCAAGACTTTGAGGTATAATGTTCTTCATATTCATCGTCAATTATAGCGGACTGTTATGGTACCAATACGTATGCCGGTAGCCTTGTCGGTAAGGGAAGCCTGCTCGATACCAAGGTTGGTGAGATAGGTGGAAGCGCCGGTCGCAGGAGCTTTGTCAGTGACCTTGTCTGCAACCTGCATACGAAGTATCACTTTCTCTTTGCCGAAGCAATCGGAAGGAAGCTTCCTCATGTGGTCCTTGAAACCGGGGCATGCATCCTGTGAGGTAGTGGTCCACCATACTATTGAACGGTTCTTGATCATGTCAGCACCGGGCACGGGTTTGAAAGAGTGGCCATCATCTGTCGAATACAGCAGGTTCCAGTGTGCCGGTGAATCAAGTGTGCTGTTGTTCATCTGACCGTGGTTCCATACTATACCGAACACAAGGTTGCTGCCGGAGATACCTGCGGTGGAGAAGCTGATGTCAAAGTACTCGCCTTTGTCTTCAGCAAAGTCCCACCACTTGCGTGTGGCTATGATGGCGGCGCTGGGGACCAGTCCTGCCTGGCCCTTCTTGTCGTACTCGTGGCTCATCATGCTGTTGAAGTCGGAGTTGGCGGCGATGGTAGCACCGTACAGGTTCAATTCTCCGGCTCCGATTTCAGGTGTCAAGTCGGTGAGCTTGTCGTTCCAGTTCCATTCTACGATGGTCTTGGAGAAGGCCGGGGAGGAGAGCTGGATGTCGGTCTGGGCCATTGGACGTATCTTGTAGCGTCCGAGTTCGCCGTAGCGGACAAGCTCTTCGGGTGTGACAATTCCCCTGAAAGACCCGGAGCCCTGTGCTACAACCTCAGTACCGTTACCGTAGGTGGTGCCGTTGCGTCTCCAGGGCACCATGGCATTGGTAAGCATGTAGATGGAGTTGCCGGAAGTGTCGCTGAGCAGCAGCGGAGCTGTATCCCAGCGTGGCGAGGTGGCTCCCGACAGAGGATTAACGTCAGGATCCTTGATGGAATAACCATCGGTGCAGTTGGTGTAAGAACCGTCCTTGCACATGATTTCGACATTCTGGAGCGAGACCAGGGTGAAGATGTCGTCGTCGGTCAACTCGGCAATAGACTTCTTCTTTGCCGGTACCAGGAACTCATCGGGAGCGGAGACCGTCTCTATGATGCTTGCCTGGGTAAGACCCTCGAGTGAGTAGCACAAAGGCTCGTCCTGACGTACCAGGGTAAGACCGTTGATGTTGATACGTACTCTGGACCAGCGCTCGGTGATGTTGTCTTCGCGGGTTGCGAAGAGCAGACGGAAACCGTACTTGCCGTCAACGCTCTCAATGTATGCGGTCTTATAGTTCTGCTCGAAGTCGAATTTGAACTGAGCCGTCTGAGGACTCTGGCACACGTTGGCGCTGGCCGGGTCGCTCACGATGAAGCCTTCGATAAACTTGTCCTGGTTGATTTCGCCCGGAGTCAGGGCGCGAACGTCGCTGAAGCTGATGCTGCCGGGGTAGGACGACTGGGTAATCTTGTACTTGGCTGTAAGGTTGTTGCCAGCTCCGTCATTGAAGGTGACGTTGATGGTTCCTGTCCTCTTCGAGCCGGTGTCGTTACGTGTGATGACGAACACCAAGCCTTCTGCGTTAAGCAGCGCACTAGTGATCCAGTCAGCATCGGTACTGTAGGAGAGGAACTTGGTGTAAGGATAAACGTTGTTGACGTTGGCGGCAATTGTATAAGCGCCGTTGAAACCGCTGTATTCGCCTTCAGCTTCGGCAAGTTCAAGAGCCGGTTCCTCTATTCCCTGAGTGATGGTCTGACGTGAAGAGTAAAGTGTACCGTCGGCGGCTTCGACATTCACTGACAATACCGCTGAACGGGCCATGCCGCTGGTGTTGTCGGCTACGTCGTAAGCTACGTGCAGGCCACCCTCGGAAGAGAGAGCAATGTTGCTGATCCACGGGGTGATATGCAATGTGTCTGGTACCTCTTCGCCTGCTACGACCACACCCTGTGATACACCTTCGGCATCGAAAAACTCTACCTGAGGTATTATCATGTCAGTGCTGTAGATAAGGGAAGTGGCGATGGGCGACTCCACGCTGTAGCCGTTCTTGAGCAGGTTCAGTGCCGGGCTCCTGAATGAGAGTGACACTTCGTCGCCTGACACGGAGCCATTCTGGACCAGAAGGATGGTATCGCGCAGATCGGCTTTGGCGAGGATGAGCTCTACGCTTCTGGTTACGCCATAGTTAGCCGAATAACTGAACTCCAGGTCGCTGTTTCCGGTGCCTTCGCGTTTGTTGAGCGAGCCCCAGTTGATGTCGCGTCCGAAGGAAGCCGTCCAGTTGCCGTCGGACCATATAAGGATATGGGTGGAACCGGCAGCTTCTGATAATGTCAGCTTATGGGAATTTACCGCCAGCGGCAGATTCATCTCGAAAGGCTTGTCGCAGGAGAAAAGCAGCATGGCGGAGAGGCAGAGGCCTATGGCCGCACGGAATATAGTATTATGCTTTTTCATAACTTGCGAAATCATTAAAGTCCATATTTTGCATATTCCTTGTTGTCCAGGGCATTTTTGCTCTTGATGACCTCCTGTTCAGGAATAGGATAGAAACGGTGGCAGGGAAGGATGTTGTCCTTGAGCGCCTGATAATCATTGTTGGCGAGCGTCTCTTCATACCAGATGCCCCAGCGTACGAGGTCGAACTTGCGCTGGAACTCTCCGAAGAGCTCGCGTGCACGCTCGTTGCGGATCTCGTCCTGCAGACGCACATGGCTGCGGTAAACGTACTCTGACAGCCCTGCACGTGTGCGGGTCTTGTTGAGATACTCCACGGCCTTGGGATCCTGATTGAGCTCGTTGTAACACTCTGCTATCATGAGTATTGCATCTGCATAGCGGAAAATCTTGTAGTTATTGCCGTCGCTGGTCTGGTACATATTGGGGCACCAGAACTTGGGACCGCACCATGGACGAGTGTTTACGCTCTTGAAATCATGTCCGTCATAGCTCCATGCCATATTGTAGTTCTTGCGAATGTCCTTGCTCATCTTGGACTGCAAGCCCTGGCAGAAGACGACATTGGGCCTCATGGCTGCCCATGCAGTCGCCTGGTCGCCCAGTTCAGCCACCTGAATGCCGTCGTAATAACCGCCCGAGGTGCGCGGGTGAGGCATACATATACATGCTACATTGGAAGTATAGATTGTACCTCCCTGGGTGTAGGTGTGCTGGATTTCCATTATGGATTCCGGCGTGTTCTTGTTGCGGAACATCACGTTCTCGGCATAATCATACTGTGAGAAATCTCCGTAGATTTCCTCGATGTGACCGAGAGCCTCGAGGGCAGTGTCCCAATCTTTGTCCCACATTGCCATCTTGGCAATGAGCATGTAAGCAGTAGCTGCGCCGAGGCGGTGTTCCTTGTTGTCGGAAGTGCGGGTCTGGGTGGCGAGGGGAGCGATCTCCTGAAGGTCACGGATACAAGCCTTGCGGGTTGCCGTAGCGTCCATTCTGGGAAGCATTGCAAGACTGTCCAGTGTGGCCAGATTATCGACGTCATTAAAGTAGAACGGCACATCTCCGAAGAAACAGGTCAGCGTGTAGTAGTAGAAGGCGCGCAGGACCTTAGCTTCGCAGAGAAGGCGTACGCGTTCGGCATTGGTCTCGTCTATTTCTTTGGTGTCTTTGTTGACGAAAGCCCTGGACTTTTCGATCCCAGCAATGGCGAAGTTGCATCGCTGTACTCCCAGGTAGCAATTGGTCCATACGGACTGGCCGTGACGTGGCGTAGCAGGAGAAATATCCAGACGTGCATCAAGAGTTCCGGAAGGGCAATAAGCCATATCCGTGCAGCACTCGGTGGCCAGCATATAAGTGTAGGTGTAGAAACTCTTCATCGGTATGTAGCAGCTGTTCACCACCGACTCGCATTCCGCCTTGGAGCGGAAGTAATTGCCCGGAGTGGAGATAGGAGACAAGTCCTCTTGCAGGGAACAAGCCTGGAAGGCTGCCGCAACCGCGACTATTGTCAGTATAATATTGTATTTCATTTTCATGGCCCTTGAGTTTTAATATCTTACCTGGACACTGAAAGTAAATGTGCGTGCCTTGGGGTATGCTCCAAGGTCAACACGACGCAGAGTAGAGGATGTTCCTTGCGATGATACATCGGGATCGTATCCGTTGTAGTTCTTCCAGAGGAACAGGTTCTCGCCTATGGCACTGAAAGTTATGTCGCGCAGGAATGTAGAGCGCTTGAAAGGAAGCGTGTAGGAGATGGATATGTTCTTGAGCCTCAGGAACGAAGCATCGTGAATCATAAAGTCGCTCGGCAGAGCGGCATCGGTCTTTGCGGCAGCCCTCGGAATATCCGACTGAGGGTTGCGCTCGGGGTGCCATGCGTTCAGCATGTAACGGTACTGGTTGCCGAAGATGGAACCTGCCATGTAGAACTCCGAGTAGTTGTAGATCTTGCCTCCGAGAGAGTAGGCGAAGAAAATACCAAGACGCAGGTTCTTGTAGTGGAAGGTGTTCTGCAGACCGCCGTACAGATAAGGATCGGCATTGCCCATATACACCAGGTCTTCATGCGAGAGGATGCCGTCGTGGTTGATGTCGTAGTAGCGGGGGCCGCCGTTGGTGTTGCTCAACGATGCGTATGCGTGCGTGACTTTATTCCGCTCACGCTCTTCGGCACTCTTCCAGGTGCCGCCGTACTTGAATCCCCAGAGGGAGTTCAGAGGGTAGCCGGCCACGTAGCCGTACATCATGTACTTGTTGTTGCCGGGGCTGTCGTAGGCGGATACAAATTCCTCTCCGCCAATGTCATCGACCATCTGCTGGTTATGCGAGAAGGTGAAGGAAGTAATCCAGCTGAAGTCCTTCTTCACGATGTTGCGGGTCTCCACCGACAGCTCGATACCGCGGTTGGAGGTCTTGCCGATGTTGATGAACTTGGAGCTGTAACCAACCTGGGTAGGGGTAGGCACGTTCAGCAGCAAGTCGGAGGTGCGGGAATCGTAGAGTTCCAAGGTGACGGACAGACGCTCCTTGAATGCTGAGAAATCAACACCGAGGTTGTATGCGGCTGTCTTTTCCCATTTGAGCTCAGGCGAGTCAAGCCTGCTGCGGTAGGCTGCTGCCGGCTGCTTTCCGTCGAACAGGTAGCCTCCGGTAGTGGTGCTGATGGCTGCATGCGAACGGTATGCGCTGATGGCGTCGTTGCCGGAAAGGCCGGCGCTCAGACGGAGCGAGAACTCGTCAAGCCAGCTGGCGCCTTTCATCCAAGGCTCGTTGGCAATGTTCCATTTGAAAGCCGCTGAAGGGAAGGTAGCGTACTTGTGGTTCTGTGCGAAGTTGGAAGCGCCGTCGCGGCGTACCGTTGCGGTGAGGTAGAAACGCTGGTCGTAGTTCCAGTTGGCACGTGCGAACACGGAGAACTTGCGTGTGGCCGAAGCAGATGTGCCGGCGCTGTAGGTCTCTTTGTCCTGCACGGCGTTCATGTTGTTCCACATGACAGCGTCGTCCATGTATCCGCTGCCGCTCAAGCTGAAGCTGTTTGAACCCATCTTGTAGGCGGACAGACCGGCCATCAGGTCAACACGGTGTTTGCCGAACTTCATCTTGTAGGTGGCAGTATTTTCGGACGAGAGTGAATTCTCATCGTACTCGGCCCTGTATGCGTCACCTCCCTGGTCCTCGCCCTTGACGGGCAGTGTGCCGGGATAGTAGCGATAGGTGTGCTTCTGATAGAGGTAGTAGGAAAATACGCTGCGTATCTCGAGGTTCTTTATAGGAGTTACTACGGCGGAGAAGTTGTTGGTCATGGAGTGGCGCTCAAGATAATGGGTATTCATGTCAATGAGCGAGCGCGGCGTGTTGATCCATGCTCCGGAGTAGTAGTAATCATTGAAGGTGTCCTCAGGCTTCATGTTAGGATTGAGGTAAACTGCTCCCTGATACCATGAAGTGCCGCCGAGGTTGGCCTTGTTCTCGTCATTGTGACGCCATGTGTAAGATCCGTTGTATCCGAGCTTCAGCCACTTGAATACCTGACGGTCGAGGTTGATACGGCCGGTGATACGTTTCTGGCCGCTGTCCTGGATGATACCCTGGGTGTCGTTGTAGGAGAGCGAGACATAGTAATTGTGCTTGCCCTCCGAGCCGTTGAGCGTGAGAGCATAGTTCTGGACCAGGGCTGTACGTGTGATTTCGTCAATCCAGTCGGTGCTCTCCGTCACATGGTAAGGATCTTTGTAGATCATGCCGGAAAGGGGAGTATCCAGTCCCATGCCGGGGTGGTTGGCGTCGGCGCCGAATGAAGCGATTTCATTGCGGTACATCTGGAACTCCGAGGCATTCATGATGTCCAGTTTCCTGGGAAGTCTGGAGAAACCAAGATCGGCCTTGAACGTGATGCCGGTCTGGCCCTTCCTGCCGGTTCCTTTCTTGGTGGTGATGATGATGACGCCGTTGGCTCCGCGGCTACCGTAAATAGCTGTGGATGAGGCATCCTTCAGCACCGAGATGCTGGCTATATCATCAGCATTGATATCGTTGAGGTCGTGGATTGCATCGATGATGCCGTCCACTACGAACAACGGTTCGTTGGAAGCGGTGATGGAACGGGTACCACGGATACGGATGGTGGTGGTGGAACCCGGAGCACCGTCGGTGGACATGAAGTCCGCACCTGCGATACGTCCCTGGAGGGCGTGGTCGGCAGAAAGCACCGGAGCGCTCTGGATATCTTGCATCTTGACGTTGGTGACCGATCCGGTGAGGTCTTGTTTCTTCACGGAACCGTAGCCGATCATGACCACCTCTTCAAGCATGTTGCTGTCTTCTTCAAGGGTGAAATTGTAAACAGACCTCTCGCCGGAAATGCGGGCGGTGGCTGTCTTGTAACCCATAAAGAGAACTTCTATAACATCTCCCTTGTTAACTTTGAGGGCATAGCTTCCGTCCAGTCCGGCGGCAGTGCCTTTGGTGGTGTTCTGTATCCTGATGGTAGCGCTCGGAAGGGGCGCACCGTCGGGATCAAGTATTTTACCAGTGATGGTCACTGACTTGTCCTGTGCCTTGAGCTCAGCGTGCATGGACCCTGCCAGCAGCACTCCCAGACATGCCAGGGGAAGCAGTATTTTATGTAAAAATGTACTCATCGTCATGACAGATTAATCGTTAGACTCAGCTGTGACTGCTCCCAGCAAATTGTCCTTTCCGCTGCCTCCATTGGCAATCCACAGATCTTCATCTCCGTTTTTCTCTACAATCCTGCGGATGTAGAAGTTGTCGATGTAGATCCTGTTGGGCTGGCCGCTTGTTGCAGAAGGATCGCCGGCCGTGATGCAGATGCGGGTGTCGCCGGTGAAGGGGTTGCGGTCCGATGAAATGATTCCGAGAAGGAACTCAGTATGCTTCCAGAAGTCAGCAGGATACTTCTCGGAAGTGATGTCGGCATATGGAGCCTCCAGCTCCATCTTGGTCTGGCCGTTGTCGCGGAACACGCCGCCGTCGATAATCTCTACGGTCAGCTTGTTCGCGTCGCGTACGCCTTCAACATCTGTGAATGCGACGGCACGGAAGGACACTACCGCCAGGGAATCGTTGCGTATGCCTTCGTAGTAGGGGGAATATATGCTGGCTCCCCGTCCTGTGGCATCTCCCAGCATGAGGTAGCCGTTCTTTCCGTACACGGCGGCATCTTCAGTCAGGACCCAGCCGCGTGTCTTGTCGTTTTTAATCCACTGGGAGTACACGGTGCCGTCTAGCTTGCGCGGGTCGGATGTGCCGTATTTGCTCCAGGAGAAATCGCTTGCTACGGGAGCTATAAGCCCCTGATGTACTGTCACAAATGCTCCGAGCTGCTGACTCGGGCAAGTGAACATGAGCGTACCTGTACGGCGAGTGTAGTAACCGTAGGTGGCTCGTGGCAGAACGTCCAGGGAGATCTCATACAAGTCGTCACCCTTCTTTTCTACTCGGGATACAGACGCCCAGGGCTTGCTCTGGTCGTCCTGCCAAAGGGCCTCGAACTCCACGTTGGATCGGACCGTAAAGGTGGATGTACCGCCTATTACCGGAACGCTGACCACCGTGGACGGCTCTTCGTCATCCGCGTTTTTGTAAAAATCGATGTACTCCTTGCGGAAAACCTCTTCGCCGCCTTTGTTGCAGGAACAAAGGCAGAGGAGGCTAAGAGCAAGAAGCACTCCGACAGCTTTTCTTTTGGTCATAATTGAATAGTTTATTTGGTTGTTATTATAGTTCGAGATCTATCATGATGGGCCTGTGGTCCGAAGGATCGTAGAACGAAGGCACATAAATGCTGGGGCTCTGCGTCATCCATTTATCACCGATTACCAGGGCATTGACCACCTTGCTCATCAGAGGGGAGGAAAGATAAACGAAATCTATTCTTGCGGTGCCGCCGGTAGTAGATACGAGGTTCTTGGGCGCCGGGTAGCATTCGTATATCGCGTCATGAAGATTAGTCTTGTTGAGCACCACGTCTTGCGTCAACAGCCTGGTGTCGTTCTCCGGGTATCCCATGTACCAGTTGTCCAGACGTGAACGTGAGTTGAGGTCTCCGAGAAGGATCCAGTCCGTGACGCCTGAGTATTCCGGCGAGTTAATGGAGTGGGATACAATGTATTCCATCTCGAACTGCCTGTAGTAGTCTCCTTCGTGGGCTGCTGCGCTCTCCTCGCGTTTGGACGTAGCTACACCATAACCGTAAGCCTGCGGCCACATGTGGCAGGTCACGAAGTGAAGACCCCTGCCGTTTACATTGACCTGCTGAATAGCCGCGCCGTGGGCAATGGGTTTGCCTGCGACGTCGGTGTCGGTGATCTTGAGAAGTGTGGTAATCGGATACTTGGAGGTGATTACCTGCGGATAGTTATCCCTAAAACCTCCGATAGCAGTGTAGTTGTGCCCGTATCTGGCTGCCAGTGCGGGCCAGCCGGACGGAAGGAAACGGAGCGAAGTGGTCTGTGACGAATTGGTGTTATCCTTGTAGATGGACGATGCCTCGCACCAGACGCAGATGTCCGGGTCGTATTTCTTGACAAACGCCACGAAATTGACGTAATTGTTGGCCTGGTCGGACCACATGCCGTTTTGTATATTCCAGTACAGAATCCTCAGATTGCCCTTGCGGACATTGTCGGCAGTGTGGCGTACCGTCAGATCGTCCAGATAGAAACCATGCACGGTGGCTGCATTTGGGTCGGCGCCGGCAAAATACAAGTAGGTGCCGTCTGTGGCATTGGATGCGGTGACTGTGGCTGTATGCCAGGTCTTGGCTTCCAGCGCAGTAGCGGGAATGCTGAGCTTGGTGCGGTCGATGGTGGCAAGGGAAGAGCTGCCGGAATAAGTTGCCTGCGTGCCTATGTCTTTACCGTCAATCATGACGGAGTTGATATAGCCGGCATTGACAAGCTCGAACAGCAGATCGTCGCCGGCTCCGTTCTCGAAGCAGAATTTGAATTCTACTGTTATGTCTGCAAGGCCCTTGATGTTGGTGATGGCTGCTGTCTGCATGACTCCGCGTGATTTATTGCCTTCGCCGGAGCCGACCGCCAGCACCCCCTGATACTCCTGGCAACGGAACAAGTAGCGCCAGTCGCTCAAGTTACGGCTTGCTATGTAGGAATCGGACATGACATGTGAAGTACCTACCCATTTGCCGCTGACATCAGCCCAGGTGTTCGACTGGATGAATCCAGAACCTGGGGTGTCGCATGACACGGCGGCGAATGCATCGGCGTAACCGTTGCGCTGGCCCCCGTCGAGTATGCCGATCTTGGCGGCGTCAGGAGAATACCCCTTGGTCTTCTCTCCGCCCATGATGTTGCCTCCCCATACGAAATTGTCGAATCCTTCATACCACACCAGGTCGCTGTCCGGTGCGTAATCGAAGTCCACGCTTAACACTTTGCCCTGGGTAAGTGCATCGGGGGTGATGGTCTTGCGGGCCATCTTGTGGTCCGCTCCGCAAACGGTGATCTCGAGACCCTTTGACAGGCTTGCCGGAGCGAGCAGTACCGGCACGGATACCCCTTCCTGACCCATGGACACGAAGCTGCCGTTTTCGGTGCAGTTAACAACGGCAAAATCAACGCCTTCAGTCATCTGGAAGGCTTCTTTGGTAGGGGAGTACATTGCCTTTCCTGCAATGATGTTGCCGCCCAATGAAAGGACTTTTACGGACGAAATCTTTCCGCTGCCCTTTACGTGGATGTCCAGCATGGACACGGCGTCATGAAAGTCGAGGACATTGCCTGAAGCCTCGTTGTACGAAGCATATCGTGGATAATCCTTGAAAGACGACTTGGTGCCGGACCAGAACTGGGAGTGGGGAACAGCCACATCTTTGTAGGCGCTGGAGCCAAACCACTTGGATGAATTGCGTGTGATAAGGACAGCGTTGTAAACATTGTTCGACATGGCTTCTACATCAGCGTACCAATTACCGGCATCGTCGGTGTAAAGGGTATAGTCACTGCCATTGACATTCACCTTGTATCCCGTGAAGTCGGTGGTCGGCAGTCCAAGCGTTTTGCGCAGCGATGACGGCTCTGAATAGTCAATAAAGAACCTTACCTTCCCATCCACCACGCTGATCGGTGAACCTTTAGCGGAAGGCTTGTCCTTACCCTGCTCATCCGTTCCTGAAGGAACTTTCGAACAGGACAACAAGATGACAGTCAGAGCAAGTGCTGAAAAAAGTTTTTTCATCAATAGTGTATCGGTTAATAGTAATAGTTATGTAACTTACAAATGTAATCAAAATATTTGTATGAAACAAGGCGCGGCGGCCAGGATTTTTCCACGTGACCCAGAGGGCGGATTCAGCTCGCCCCTTTGCCCGCGAAGACAAAAAACAGGCATCTTTTTCGTCTTCGTGAAGCCTCAGGTGGTGGAGACCGCCGAAGCAAGGGAAAAATAGACAAAAGCAGTGGATAAAAAAAGTACCCGGGCTTATACACGGGTACTCATAACTAATTTGGGAAACAGTCGTTAGAAGAACGGTTAATTCGAAATGATATAATTCTCTTTCCCTTCGGCACAGGTAAATGTTCCGTTGCCTGTATATGGGGCATATGTTGTTGAGAAAGCCGTCGTGGCCCCATTATTCTTGTAAGAGCCGCTTATGCCGTTGTTCTCTATGGTGGTTGCTGCAACAGGATTGCGGGCTATTGCACCGAAATTGGCGGCATTGATATTTCCCTGAGATTCGAAGCTGACATTCCGGACGATATTATCCTGAATGATGAGGTAGCCGTTGTTACTAGCATTTGCAATGCCTCCGCACTGATCGAAATTTTTCAGAGTGCAATTCTGTACATAGCAGCCAGAGATAGTGGTGCTTCTCGGCATCGCAGCTATCCCTCCGATGCGCTTTGCCTGGATATTTACGGTTGTTCTGCAGGATGTGATATCCACATAATCTGCACTGCCTGCAATTCCTCCGAAATAGCCGACTGAGGAAACATGCTGAGTAGTCGAGTTGCAAACGCATCCGCTTAAAACAGCCCTTGAATCTGCTGTCCCTATAATTGCGCCTACTATACCGCCTACGCACTTCCCTTTGGTGAAGTCTCCGGAGATATAGCTGTCATTGTTGACGGATTCATTTATTCTTCCGGAACAGGTGCAATTCTGGATACTAGCTGCAATTCCGCCTCCATGCTGTCCTGTCATAACGCATCCCACGATTCCGCCGATATATTCTATACGGTCGTCCTTTTTGTCTGTCCCCCAATAGCGGAACTGAACTTCTGCTGTGTTGATGCAACCTTTGACTGTTTTTGCTGCGCTCAAACGGCCGATAATGCCGCCTGCCGCCACATGCTTCAGTAGCTTGGTGTCATCTTTATTGTCGCCGAAATTGATATAGACCTTGCCGGCATTTGTCAGATTTGAAGCATTGCCACTCATTACACCTACAACACCCCCAAAATTAGCATGGCTGTAGCCCAAACTACTTTCGTTGGCATGGGTGTAGACCTGGGCAGTGTTGTGGATTCCAGACTTGTTGGAAGTGATCTTGCCGCCGTCTAGATCGACTGAGCATGAACCAATCACACCGCCGACGCGAACTGTTCCGCTACTCTCTGAACTGAATTGATCAACGGTAATAGGTCCGTTATTCTGGACGTCGGAGATGGTGCCTGCAGAAATAACTCCGCAGATGCCGCCGATATACATCTGTTTGGATCCGTATTCAGATTGTTTTATTGTCATGTTGTTCTCGCAGGAGGAAATGGCTGCGCTTCCAAGAACTGAACCAATCACACCGCCAGCGACAAGATTGTTTGTCCTGGATCCAACGGATATTGTTTTACCTGCAATATTAGAACAATTCTTTACTTGCGCAGTTGCGGCCGCCCTGCCCACAACACCACCAACGAAAAGGCGCTGGTATGAAGTCGTGGCATACTGCTGCTTGGCGGTCAAGTTGCCATTCATTGTGCAGCCGTCAACATACGAAGAGCCTTCTTGGTTGCCAACAACTCCGCCGAGGAAAGTGTTCCAAGTGTGGTCGTAATATTCAATGTCACCATACATGTGACAATCGCAAACGGTGCCCTTTGAGTAACCTACTACTCCTCCTACCTGGAAGTATTTATTTGAGGTCTGTGCCGTGGGACATTTATCTTCATCCGGACAATTGAAAACCACGTTTCCGTTCATCTTGCAATCAGTCATGCTGCCTGTATAGGACCCCGACGAATTAAGGTAGCCTGCAAGACCGCCAATGTATGCTGATTCAGTTTCTTTGTCGGTGCGAGTGCGAGTGTAGATAATATCTCCGTTCATTGTACAGCCCGTGAGGGTACCGGTTGTCCGCCCGACAAGGGCGCCATAACCGACTCCCGCTGTAGCCACATATTCAAAATTCCAGTCGCAGTTCACTGTGCATCTGTTCATCTCACCACCCGGCTCAAGTGTGCGGGCGATAATGCCCCAGTGACCTGCCGCTGCAGTGCTTTTTGTGAACCGGCAGGATTTATCAATTATGATATCATTAAGAACAGCACCTGCAGGAGTGTAAAACATAGGTACATTGGTGGCAGTGATGTTTTTCAGTAAATGGCCGTTGCCATTCCAAGTACCGCCATATTTGTAAGTGTCGTTGTCAACGGTTGTGAAAGACTTTCCGCTGAAATCCATGTCCCCGAGCACATAAACATTGATGCTGGTATCGTAGTCACCGCTTTTGAACGCATTTGCGAAAGCTATATAATCATCTGCATTCTCGATTAAGCCTACCT
This sequence comes from Bacteroidales bacterium, assembly GCA_017634595.1. Lineage (GTDB taxonomy): Bacteria > Bacteroidota > Bacteroidia > Bacteroidales > UBA932 > Cryptobacteroides. The sequence continues at coordinate 29,973 of JAGBNC010000024.1, read as the reverse complement.
TTGCGCCACCGGAAAGATTACCAAGGTTCTTTCCTGTTCCAGCTGCGCTAAGGTCAATATTTGCATTGGTCCCTTTAGTTGCATCTTCTGATGCCGTACGAGTAAAGACTTTTATACCATGATAAACGGCTGGATTCACGGCGGCCCAGAAGCGCTTGGTTCCATCAGCAGCTGAACCAAGTTCGACAGTTACAGAAGGGGATTCACCAGCGAGGGCTTCGCCTTTGGTTGCGGCAAGGAGGATCACCTTGGTAGCGTTTGCTGGGGGAGTAAATCTAAGCAGACTTACGCCGCTGGTAAAATAAAAATTGTATTCATCGTCAGAAACCTTGTCTGCCTGATTGGCAATAGCAATCATGGCATTGGGGTCTATAGATCCGTCCGAAATAGTCTGTGTTGAGGGAATAGAAGGAGTCTCAAACGAGTCCCCGGCCGCAGCGTAGGGGAATACGGCTCGGAGAGAGGAAAACCCCTCGGCGACCTCGCCTGTAAACTTGGCAACAGATGAACCAGAGGCGGAATCGTCAAGAGTAAATTCGCGCTTTTCAATGCCGTCATATACGGCGAGTTTGTCTCCTGATTTCCAAGTCCAAGCAGTCCCACTCTCGCCAGCCATATCGGCCTTGGTGCCTTCCAGGTTGGCAGTAATGGTGATTTTGATTAGTTTGACTCCCGAGGTTTGATCAAGGGCAGTATCAATTACCAGCTCCTTGGAGGTGCAGGATGCCAGAAGTACAGCGCAGAGGGCTGTTAAAACAAAACAATTAATTCTCATGGTTGTCAAGTTTAGGAGAGTTCGATTTCTTCGTCATCATAATTGATGACCACCTTGTTGAGATTTGATTGGCAGATAATCTGCTGAACCGCTACAGCGTAGATTCTACAGAGTGGTGCGGTATAAGATAAAACGCTCATTTTTAATAGGTTATTTAGTTGCGTGTAAATTACAAGATGTAAAGATAAACAATTATTTTCAATAATCGATAGATGTCAAGCCACTGAGCCGCTTGAGGGAGCTGCCGTCAATGGGGCAAGAAGGAGTTTTATGTTCTCAGTGGATTTCCTTGTACTTTTCAACGAGTTCGGCTGCGGCCTTGACAGGGGAACTATACTTCTGCTGCGGGCTAAGCCCGGGCCTTGCTGGGAATCCGCTGTTGTCGAAGCTTGCCATATCGGGCTTCTCCCCGGCAATTACAGTGTCGAAATAGTATTTGAGACGTGGAACATAGTAGTCACGGATGAGCCCGGACCATACCCTCGCCGAGTAATCATATAGGGAGCGTCCTCCCCAGATGGAGATCAGTTTCTTGGCCTCAAGTTCGAACAAATCGGCCTCCTCAGGGCTGAAAGCCGCTGCGCGGGCAAAGTCAATCCAGCGCTGAGCCCTCCAAAGGGGATGTGACTCAAGGAGTTTGTCTGCATCAAGAAGAATATCGACCAGCAGCGATTCCTTTTCCTTCGCTGCATCAAACTCTTTCCTGTCAACTGCAAGGTAAAGGGAATCCAGCACAATGTCAGCCTTGCCGGCCAGGTACATTCCCGCAAACCCTATCGCATCAACCTCATACAGACGGTTCCCCCTAAAAGCATCCTTTTCGGAAATGAAACTTTCTATGGCCTTGAAATAATGCTCATTAACATTCATGGTATGAGGCGTGCGGAAGGGCGGACGCCTTTGCCAGCGGAAGCGGGCATTGTTGGTAAAATTGGAATATTGTGATTGAAGTATCTCTTGCCAGAAGGTCTTCAGACCAGGCGCCTGCTTCCCGTAGCGAGCCACCGTATAGTTGTCCAGAAACGCCTGAATATCTATTTCTGCGTCACTCCAGCCTCCGGCGGAAATTGCCTCATACACAATCTCGTTATTTTCAACACCTTCAGGCGATGTGCCGTAACCTACAAGATTACCCTTATTCTGTGAAGCGGACGCCTCCAGATGGCTGTTAAGAAGGAAATCCAACGTTCCCACAAGAGCGGTCCTTCCACCGAAGTTAGGCGTTGTGCTCCAAATCCAGTCCTTCCCGAAAAAGCCATCGAAATAGTCCCAGCTTTTGTCGTTTTTCCAAACGAATTCATTGAAATCCACAGCGAGGTCTATCACGAGCAACTTGCCATTGGGAGCTCCGCTGAGAAGATCCCTCACGCTGGAAGGATCCCATTCCTTCTCCCTCTGGTATCCGAACATCCATCCCTGTAGCACCCAGACGGCATCCGGATTGGCCTCCCGGACGGTATCGTAAAGATTCTCGGAGTAAAAACGAAGATTCTCACTACGCTGCTTGCTCCCAAGTGGCCCGAAAGGCACCTTCATCTCGTTGAAACTATCAATGAGATAATACTTTCCCTTGCCGAATTCCTTCTCCCACTCACGAATAAAGCCGACGCCCACCTCCTTGAACAGCGGGTCCAGAGGTGAAAGCATATGGTTATGGTCTTCCGGGGAGAGCTTGCTCCAGATGGTCTCGGTAATGTCCGCTTCAGGAAAATGTTCTGCGAAAGCGGCAGGGACAAAGCCCGCAAACCCCTGATAGATAGGAGTCATTCCGAGTTCCTTCTCTCGGCTGTCTATTCTGTGTTCCAGGGCTATCTGGGCATCGAACCACTCATCGCTCATCCCTCCGCAGTAATGGGCCATATTCCCCATCCTCATCCATGGAAGATGTGCCGGCCCCGTGAAATAATCCTTTATCTCCTTGTCCGAAAGGCCCATATTCTTCCAGACCCTTGCTAAAATGGTCTCTCCGCCAATAGGAGAAAGAGGCATGTCGAAGCCGTGCAGGGCCATCCAGTCAATCTCTTTCTCCCATTGCTCCCATCCCCAGAAAGGATAGGTGTAGCCGTAGGTGCAGACATTCTGGTAAAGGTGCATACGGTAAGGGGAAACAACTTCCCTCAAAGCCTCGTCGGGAAGGTGGTGGGGCAGCTGCAGACGGTTCCCGCTCCATGATGCGATACCGTAACCGCCGCGGAGAATATAGTCATAAAACCCCCGGCAGATGGCCACAGGCGTGCTTCCGGTCACAGTCAGGACCCCGTCAGTGACTTCAGTGCTGTAGCGAAGAGAAGAATCCTGAACCTCGGCCAGTTCAAAATGAACATTAGTGGGGAAGTGCCCGAATGTCCTTTCAACAACGGCCTTTGCAGCCTCGGCGCCTGCGCTCCCGTCTGTCGGGACAACGCGGCCGGTGCAGGAAATAAGCAATGCGGCTACTGCTACTAAAAGAGTATGTATCGTTTTCATATTCAGTTAATTATATTGTAAATAAACACGGGCGGCTCAATGCCGTCGAGTTGTAAAGTTAAACATTATTTTCAATTATCGATAGGCGTCCTTCGCACATTCAGGATTGCGAACCAAATTGAAAATAGTATATTTGCAATCTATGATAGTCAAAGATATTATATCAGCAATTGAGCGAGTGGCTCCGCTGAGGCTGCAGGATGAGTGGGATAATTCAGGCTTGCAGGTGGGCTTCCCGGGCGCGGATGTGCGCAAGGTGTTGGTGTGCCTCGATGTGACGGAGGCGGTGGTGGAGGAAGCGGCGGCTAAGGGCTGCGGCCTCATCGTCTCACACCATCCGCTGCTGTTCCACTCCCTTAAGCAAGTGAGTGATGCTACTTATCAGCAACGCTGTGTGTACAAGGCCCTTAAGGAAGGGATCGCCATCTATTCTGCGCATACCAGCCTTGACAATGCTTCCGGGGGAGTCAACTTCGAGATTGCAGGACGCATCGGGCTGCTGGACCTTGAGTGGCTGCAGCCGAAGGACGGAGAAGATGCAGGGTCCGGGCTTGTGGGTATCCTTCCTGAGCCCGAGACAGACAAGGAGTTCCTGGCGCGCATAAAAGATACGTTCCTTGTTGAATGTCTCCGCCATTCTGAATGCAGCGGCAAACCAATACATAAGGTAGCCCTTTGCGGCGGCGCCGGTGCTTTCCTTATGCGTGACGCCGTACGTGCCGGCGCTGACTGTTTCATCAGCGGCGAATTCCACTATCACGATTACTTCGAAAACGACGGCATGCTGCTAGCCGAACTTGGACACTACCAGAGCGAGCAATACACGGTAGATCTGCTCTGCAGCATACTCGAAGGCGCTTTCCCGGGCCTTGCGATAATCCCTACAGATATTAACACAAATCCGATACAATACGATGATCTCCGATAAATTCCGCGACGACTATATCGTCCCCAGCTACTTCATTGACAACAGCTACATGCTGCGTCCTTCATCCTTCTTCGATATCGCCCAGCAGCTTGCGGTGCGCGGCGCCACCCAGCTCGGGGCTTCCGACTTCGTGCTCCACGAGAGGGGACTTGGATGGATACTTGTACGCAATGCAATACATTTCGATGCTTATCCCACCATCTCCGAGTCCGTCAAGCTGGAGACATGGCACAGCGGGGTCAAGGGGCCCTACTTTACCAGGGACTACCGTATGCTGTCGGCTCAGGGAGAGAGCCTGGTGAGGGCGACGAGTTCCTGGGTGGTGATGGACATTGCCGCCCGCAGCATTGCCAAACCGGACAGCATTGCCGATGTGTTCCCCATGGAAGCGCAGTGCGGCGAAAGGGCCTTGCAGCCTGACGCTCCCAAGATCCTGTTCCCAAGGGATGCCGTCAAGGAAGACGCCGGAGTGCATGTGGTGACCTACACGGACATCGACTATAATCTGCATGCCAACAACGCCAAGTATCCTGCCTGGGCAATGGACTGCCTGCCTGAGAGCGAGACTATGGCAAAAAGGGTCTCCGACTTCTTTATCAACTACAACCGCGAGGTTCGCTTGGGCAGCAATGTCCAGCTGGTGCGTGCCCAGGGCGCCGACGGAGCCTGGTTCGTGGAAGGACTTTTCGAGGGCGTGCAGAGCTTCATCTGCAAGATCGTTTTCGCCGGGTGACAATAACCCAGACATACGCGCAGCAGAAGTTTGATGAGTTCAACAAGCTGTTCTTCGATGATACCCTGCCTCAGGTGTCCATCTACATAGGCAAGGCGGTAAGTTACGTTGGCATATGCCGGTACAAACGCCGGCGCAAGTTGTTCGGCAAGGAGGAGTTGTACGATTTCAGGCTATGCTTTAGCTCCAGTTTCGACCTGCCCGAGGACGAGTGGGAAGATACCATCATACATGAGATGATTCATTACTACATAGGCCTGAAGGGCATTAAGGACAGTTCGTCTCATGGCAAGGTGTTCAGACGGATTATGGACGCCATCAACAGCAACTACGGCAGGCACATACGTGTCTCGCACAAGAGTTCGCCGGAGCAGGCAGCGAAGATGCGGGACACCCGGCCGCGAGTGCGGGTGGTGGCCGTAGTCATGCTCCGCGACGGGCGCAGCGGAGTCAAGGTGGTGCCGCGTATCGCAAGCAGGATGAGAGCCTATCGCAACGGCCTGATGTTGAGCGGGAAAGTAGCCTCCGTCGATTTCTATATTACGGAAGACAGCTTCTTCGCCCGTTTCCCCAATTCTTCAGCGCTCAGGGTATATTTTCTGGAACGGGACGAAATAAACCGTCACCTCGAGGGCGCAACTGTTATAGCAGTTTGATGGCAATCTGTGCGCAGGCCTCGGCATCGGCAAGGGCATGGTGGTGATGCTGCAGGTCATAGCCGCACGCTGCCGCAACTGTCTGGAGCTGGTGGTTGGGAAGGGCGCAGCCGAAGTGCCGGCGCGATGCCGCCAGCGTGTCAAAGAACACGTAGTCAGGATAATCCATCTGATACACCTTGAACACGGCTTTCAGGCACCCTTCGTCGAAACGGGCGTTGTGCGCCACCAGCGGCAGCCCTTCAATCTTTGGCGCAATCTGTTCCCACACGTACGGGAAAACGGGAGCGTCCCAGGTGTCTTCTTCGCTGAGCCCATGCACCTGCCGGCAGAACCACTGATAGTATTCCGGCTCCGGATGTATCAAGCTGTAAAAGCTGTCCACGATCTCCCCGCCCCGCACTATCACCACTCCCACGCTGCACACGCTGCTCGGGCACTCGTTAGCCGTCTCGAAGTCTATGGCTGCAAAGTCTGTCATAATTGAAACTCAGAAGGATATCCCGGCATCTATGATGATGCAGGGGCGTGAAAAAGAGGTCAAAGATATGCCGCTGCCTATGTTGAATCGCCCTATGTTCAAAATGACACCGGCTTCGGTCAGCAAGCCTTTGGCGGAGAGGTCTTCCACCCGGGCCCACAGATCGGAGGTGTCCTCCCAAAACACGGCGTCATCGGCGTATCCTGCTCCGGCATAAATACTTAAGAACTTGAATGCCTGGCAGACCAAGCCTGTGCTGAAAGCGGTCCTGCTGCCGCTCGCAGCACCGTTGGCCCAGAAGAAGCCGAAGTCTGACGTGCCGTCGCTCTTGCATGCGTAATCGGCGGCTTTGTTGCTGAAGCTGCTCCTTGCGCTTAAGTATGGCCCGAAACGCCCCGGCTGCCATATCAGACGGCCGCCGAAGGCCGCAGCGCTGCCTAATTCTGTGCTTGCCAGTAATTTAAATCTTGCCGGGCGAGGGGCCGTTGGTATCGGGGCCATGTTTTGCGGCTTGCGGAAAACTATTCGCGGGTTGGATTCTTTCTGCTGCAAGCAGCTGGGTAATAACAACTTACCCTCCGACTGCGGCAGCGTAGCGATGGCGGGCCGGAGGGGAGCGGTGCAATACTCGCGTGCTACGGGATGTGCCGGCGGTGCGTGCTTTACGGCAGCAGCCTTGGGGACGTCAAGAGAAAGAGCGCTCCGGATTGTTCTGACTTCCGACTCTACGTTTCTTATCCTGACCGCTGTGACTGTGCCGCCGCCTAACTGTCTCTTCATCCGGGACATGTCAGCCCGCAGTGCTTCTTCGCCCGGCGGAAGGGTAAGCAGATAAGTATCAGCCCAATAGCAGTAAGTGCGAGCGATGTCGGTTTTGCCGTCTTGCATTGCTTTCCCCGCCGATCTTGCAAGCTCCCGTACCTTCCGCCATCTTCTGCTGAAGAGCTGCGGAACATCCTTCCATGCTATGTATCTTAAGGCAGTACCATCGGCCTCGTACGTAAGAAGCGAGCACTCCCGGATATCTGCCGCGTAGGTGCTCCAGATAGCACGGCTCTCAGATGGTGCAGCGTGCATAATATCAGTGGCAGCCAACTTTTCAGCCAGTGCCGCCGTAGCTGATGCGTCGGCTTCGGAGGGACTTTTGCCCCTGCCCTCAGCCCACAGGAAATCGCCTCCGGCCTTAATCTGCCTGGGCGTTTGAGCCGAGGATGTTAGAACTGCAAGTAACTGCAGAATAATCAGCAGGAGTCGTTTCATCGGTGGTACAGGGATGAGAATTCAGATTCGATGAGCTCCAGGCGCTTCTCCTGTTCTTTAGTCATTGCCGTGCCGTGGCTCTCCTCGAGCAGTTGCTGCAGCTTGTTACGCTGGCTTAATATGCTTTCATTCATGCCCTTGCGAGCGCTTGCTATGCAGGCATGCGACAGCGCTTCAAGCTGGTCAAGCACGTCGTCCCAATAGCGCATGTCATCTTCTTGCATGCGGGTGAACATTTCTTTGAAGGAGGCTTCAAGTTCCGATGCATCATCACTTTGGCCAAAAATGCGCCCGTCCCTTGTACTTAGGTACCATAGACCCGACCTTGAGAGTAGAGCCACATCGTCGTCCAGGAACTCAATACTGTCCCATTCGAGAGGGAGCACCACATTACCTTCAAGATCGGTGATGCCTTTGAGCCCGTCACGGCTAACGATTGACCGCATGTTGAAGCAGTACACCGAATCGTCATAAGCCTTTGTGGCTGATATTCGAGGTGCTGATGCAGCCTGCCGGCAGCAGGGGATACCCAGAGTGACGGCAAGGAGCAAAATATATGAGCACCATTTTGACATTTGGATTTTAAAATTAATCAAAATACCTTAAATTTGAAAGTTTAAAAGCATTTTTTGCCCTTTATGATCAACACTTCCGGTTTTTTCGGCTCTGTTCCTGACATGCAGCCTCCAGCCCATGCCGGCCTGGAGCTGCTCCAAGAATCGCAGTCGGGCCCTTACCTCCTCCTTAAGGGGCACAGGAATGACAGGGTGGTGGTCTATAAATGTTTGCAAGCCGGGCATAAGGACGACCCTGTCCAGCAGCGTATTCTCCGCAGAGAATATGAGATCGGCGCTTCGCTCAAACACCCAGGTATATGTGAGATACTTGATTGGGTGACTCTTCCCGGATATGGGGACGCTATTGAGATGGAGTGGATAGACGGGGAACCGTTGGATGTGTGGCTTAGTACCCATGACGATGTGGCTCTCCGTACCAGGGTGCTGTGCGATATCTGCGACGCCCTGTCGTATATTCATCACAAGCAGGTGATACATAAGGATTTGAAGCCTGAGAATATACTCATTACCCGTTCTGGAGGATATGCTAAAATCCTCGATTTCGGCCTGTCCGATACCGATTCCATTCTTACTGGCAAAGGGCCTGCCGGCACTCTCAAGTATGCTGCTCCGGAGGTGGTTGAGGGATGTCAGGCAGATGCGTTGAGCGACATCTATTCCCTGGGCATGATCATGAAGGACATGGGCCCGGCATTCTCCAAGTTTGCCCGCAAGTGCACACGTGCAGATAGGGAGCAGAGGTATATCTCTGCCGATGAGCTGCGCTCTGATCTTGAGCATGTTGGGCGGCGTGGCTCTTTAACGTGGTCGATATTTGCTGCCCTGGCGCTTATAGCCGGGCTTGTGGTGTGGCTTGCACTAAGACGTGCCGATCCCGTTGAGGAGTTGTTCCTGGACGCCGTAGAGCAGGTGCGCGGAGCTTCTAATCGGCCTTGATGAACACTATCCCTCCGTCGCGTCCTGCAATGAACGAGGAGGTCTTGGCGCCGTTTCGGTGAATCTCAGGAATGATGAGCGGGAAGCCCTTCACGATGGACTGGGCTTCGAACTCATCGCCGGCCTCAAGTTTGGAATTCTCGGAACTTATCACGCGGAAGCGCTGACCGCCCATGTACTCCAGGGCCACAATCCTGTCTGGCCTCCAGCCTATTCGTAGAATGTCTCCTTTCTGAAGTGATGCCGTGTCGATACGGGCCGCATTGAAGTAGCCCGACGACGACATTTTGGTCTGTTGCAGATCTTCGCTGAAAGCTTTGTAGTCGCGGAATCCTGCGTATCGGGACAGAGTGTTGAGGGTTTCACCACGGGGCTCTACCGTCATGCCTACGTAGCCCCAGAGGCGCTTAAGCGTGGAAGGGGAGATGCGGTCTCCCATGTCTTCCGACAGGCGGACAAATGCAGCGGTAGTGGAGGGCACGCTGCCGAATTTGCGCTCGACTGCCTGTTTTAAGAACGTGAGTTCTAATTGGTTATTTGTCATTTGTATATAATCTGAGCGTGGGTATCGTACTCAAGAGATTCAAGTTCAACGCCTTTCTTGAGCCGGATGGTCTGCAATAGGGGATTGTCCTTGATATTCAGGTGGCGGAGTTTCCATGCGGCTGAGAGGTCGATCTCGCGGAGCCTTGAGTTGCCAATCCTTACTGCGTGAAGGTCCTCGCAGCCGGTGAAATCAACAGTCTCTACAGGGAAATCCCACCATTCGCAGATATAGATCTTGGGGCAGCGGGTGAAATCCAGATGCTTCACTCCGGAATCGCCGACGAAATAGGTCTGCACGAGTTCCGGGTTGTCAAGGATTATCTCCTGCAGGTGAGTGTCGCCTCCTGCAGAAAGGAATTCAAGCTTCTTGTTGGCGGATAGGTCCAGCGTCGTCAGCCAGTTGTAGCCGAACGAAACCGACCTCAGGTTCGCGATGAGCTCCAGCCCGCGGGTGTCCTCAAGCAGGATACTGCTCAGGTTAAGCTCTTCTATTGCAAGCAGTTCGGCCTGCGATATCTCTCCGTTGCCGTCAGTATCACAATTCTTCAGCAGGTGCTTCAGCAGATTCGGGTTGAAGGATGTAGGATCGACCGGGGCCTCCGGCTGGTCGGGCTGGTCGGGCTGATCGGGTTGGTCTGGTTGGTCGGGTCCTTGCCGGTCATCAGGTTCTTCAGGAGCGGCGGACGTGCGGAAGCAGCGTTCCTCCGATCGTACTTCCGTCCTCCCGTTGCTCCAAAACACGAGATAGCGGTATTCGGTATCCGGGAGCAGACCTTCAAAAGTCGTGTTGATGGTATTGCCCTCAGGTGTAGCTCCGCTCCTCAGGCTCCTGCCGCCTTCGCCCGTAAGCAGTTCAAACCCCGCCTCCTTGATGTTCCCAGCGTGGTCGAAAGTGGCCGTCAGCTCTGCCGAAACGGCATCTGCCGTCACATTGGTATCCACAAGCCTCGGCACCCCCTGCTCCGCCTTCGGCGCCTGGGTGCACAAGGTCAACAACATAGCTACAAGTATGAACAAGAATCTTTTCACGGATGCAAAGATAGCAAGAGATTTTGCGAAATTTGCTTCAATGTGACCGAATTATATATTCCTCCATCTGGTGTCGTAATGGTCTGCTCTGATATGATGCCATTCCTAATTAAATTGCGAAAAGCATCATCGAACCCAAACTCATGATAAAGGCCGAGACCTTTCACTTCTTGTATCAATTCTTCACGACTGCATTGATGGTTCGTTTTACCGGATAGAATCCTGATAATTGTTTCCTCCATATTTTTATTAATAAACAGGGCGAATAGGAATACCCCACCATCGGTCTAAATAAGTGACCCTTACATTGTCACAATCAATAATATGCGCGTAAGCAGGATTTTCCACATCTATTCCCAGATAGCTGTAACGGGGCGCAGAATAATAACTACAGCAATACGTCGACCCCCATAGACACGCCTCATAGCCTGCAAATGAAAGAGAGGCAGAATTACGGAATGATCCTGACTTTGGAATGAAAATCGAATTGGAGTTTTTATTGCTCTTAACCTCATAGCCATCCACTCCGTTGAGAGTAGTTTCTTTCCAGGTACAATTATCAATAAGTTCCTTAATTTGAATGCATGTTGGCATCCGCCATTTGCTTGTGTACCTGATAGATGGAACTTGATCAGCACTGGCTAATGAAGTATAATCACCATCATAGTATTTTGTGAAATTTGAATACGTTCCTGTTCCCCAGATATAATTATCCCAGAAGAATGATGTTTTTGGCTCTGTTTCTCCCCACGAGAAGTATTGACCGTAGTCTTCTGGCGAACTCGCTCCTACATTCTTCGACCCCCATTTTACTGATAGTCCTAAATCAATCGCTTTGGGCTGAGTATCACTCTCAACAACTGTTAGTGTGCATTTGGCAACTTTGTTCCTGTCGTGAGTAATGACACTTATTATGGCAGTGCCAATAGCTTTCGCGCATATTAATCCATCGGATGAGACCGATGCTACAGATGATTCGCTCGAGAGCCATGTAAGTCTTTTATCAGCCGCATTTGAAGGTGTAATAGTTTCTGCTAATTTACTAAAACTACCAACCATTAAAGTCAATTCAGACTTACTTAAAGACACACTCTCCACAGAGAGGTTTTTTACAATGACTGATGCGGACGCGGAAATGCCATTACTAGATTGAGCCGTAATCGTTGCCTCACCTTCGGATACTCCTGTGACCGTACCGTCAGAAGACACTGATGCAACACTTTTATCAGAACTGCTCCACAGAGGAGTCTTGTCCTTAACATCCTCCGGATGGATTGTTGCTGTGATCTTTATGGATTCGCCAACCGCAAGGTCAACGGCGTCGGCGCTCAGCTCTATTGATTCCGGCATATTATAAACTCGCACAGCACATTTTGCGGATACGCCCCCGTATTGTGTAGTAGCAGTAACAGTTGCTGCACCTGATCCTATTGCAGTAACGAGTCCGTTATCGTTTACTGTTACTACTGAAGTATTTGAGCTTGTCCACAAGAAAGATTTGTATGCAGAATAAACCGGCATTACCGATGCCTCAAGTTTATACGACTCACCTTTTGTCAGCTCAAGCGAAGATTCATTAAGAGTTACCGATGATGGCATAATATAATCTCCCGCCATTGTCACCGGACGTATCTGAGCACCCATAGCCCTTGCATTCCATCCAACCGCAACAGACGTTTTTTTGAAATCTAGCCATTGTCCTGCGCTTGTTGTTTCAGAGCTTAATGTAGCCGACCAGTAATTTCCATTCTCCTGAAGGGATATAAGATGTCCATTGTAACTAAAGCCGCCAGCAGGAAAGAATATGCTATTCCCGTTGGGCCCTGTCGCCGTATATCCATATATCCCTGACTCTTTGCACCATGTCCACTGACAATTGTCTATGAGTTCCGTGAACTCTGCCGCCTCCGGCATCCTCCATTTTCCGCCAAGGTTAACGGTAGCAGCATCATCATCTGAGCTCAAGACTGTTTTTCCGTCACTATTATTGTATCCATCAACCTCATATGACCTCCAAGAAAAATCCAGGGGGCCTTTGTTATTAGTGGTCTCGCCCCAGGCAAAATAGCTGCCATAAGACGCAGGTGAAGATGCACCAAGATTAAATGAGCCCCACTTCAAACCTGAAGGCAGTCCTAAATCAACTGCGTCTGGCTCAATTATTCTATTATCTGCCCAGCTGCAGAACCTGTCAAGTTGCTCTATTACGCCGAACGTTCCCGCTTTGACAATAACTTGTTTGCTGGACTTGAAGGTACCTACCGCTCCGGAACTGGTAAACAGACGTATGGTGTAACTTCCCATAGTATGGGGTTTTAGCACGAGATAATATGGAGTATTTGATTTAAATGTCCGTTCGTTTGCATACTTCATAGTGACATATTTGTTCCCGCTTACTTCAGAGCCAAGGCCATATGAGGTAATCGCACCCGAAGCCGAGGCCGTAATATAAGCCTCATATGTTCCTGTCACTGTATTACTAGTCTCTAATTCAACCTTGATAATATCGTCTCTATCTATAGAGAATTTCAGCCCTCCGCAGACACTGTAAAAGAGAAGATTTGAATCCTCGGTCCTTGCAAGAGCAACATAAGCGTTAGGATCGAAAGAGCCCTCAGTGGCAACCTGATTTGTGGGAATAGATACACATATCTTATTGCCCTCCATAGATTGAGCCGCCTTTGCAGGATAAACAGCAATACAATAGTCTCCCTTCTCTCCATCCGCGAAAGAGCCCCTGAATAGTGCTTTTGAGGAAGACTGCTTTAAGTTGGTTGTAAAAACCCCTTCAGCAGTCCCGCTGAATACTTTTATCTGGTCTCCAGGTTCCCACCAGATACTGTGAGAATCTTCCTGTACAGCAGCTTTGCTCTCTAGAGGTGTTTCTGCTGACGCATAGAATACAACTTCTTTATCGTCCACCTCAGACGTATTTGGAATCTGTATTGCTTCTTCGAGCCCCTCCTCGCACGAGACGAACAAGGCGAAAACTACCGCTGCAATTAAATATCTCGATGCTTTCATAATCATTGATTTATACCCATTCTTCTTCATTAATATCCTCAAAGCCGCTTTCCAAGGAAGTCTGACAGATTTGGTCGTAGATTGCTTTCTCAATAACCTCCACTTCGGGGGAAATATATAACACATTTATCATTGTATGGTAATACTATTGTTAAATCGGAGAATTCTCAGTCATTGCTCAAAAATCTGCCAATTAAATCCTTCAGTTCTTTCAGTCTTGGATATAGCACATCCTTATTTCTGCGGTAGTACTCCCTTATCTTGCCCAAGTCTTCGACGCGATCTACGGAAAACATATTTGAAGGACGCGAAATGATGCTTTGAGTCTTATCCGCCATAATGAGGGATTCTACAAATAAGATTGATAAATCGAGGTTTCTATGGATTGGCAATTCTTCGCTCTGCCGGCTCCATCTTGAGCCTGTGTGCCTCCAGACCTTAAGGGATATGTCCTCATTGTTATACTGAGCGAATCCAATTGATAATGCCCTCACGTCCGTATCACATGGCTTATATGACGCATCAATCTGGTCATAATTATTCACAGATACTATTGGTTTGTGTGATAAGTGCTTGGGAGATTCCATATTACTTGTGATTACTATCTATATCTGCAAAAATACATTGTTGATTTCTGACTGAAAGGTCCAAACAAGGTCCATTTAATGCGTGGAATTGTACATGGTCGCACTCCTCTCCTTTTTATCAGGAATGGGTGTACCCTCTTGGGTGAGGGTTTCTTATATCTTTCTTGTAAGCATATCGAGTTGGATTCGGCAAAAGAGACTTTCTCATTCATCTCTATCGGTCGATTATAGGATCGGGACAGTACTCTTTACGGCCGCAGGTCTTGCATTTGAAGCCAGCCCACACGGAGTCAAATTGGTTCATCGCGGCTTCGACCAGGTCGGGCTCGTCGGTGAGGATGCCGGCCTCGAAGTTGCGGGTGCGGCTGCTCTTCATGCCGAGGCCGGCGCCTGTGAGGTTGGCGGAACCGATATAGGCAAGTTTGAGGTCGAAGATGATTATCTTGAAATGAACACGCGGGCAGAGGACTCGCTCTAGTCCTGTGAATAGGACCGGGTAACGGTCGAAATCTTCGCGGAAGTTGGGCCCCGGCTCCTTGGCGTGGATGAGGCGGACATCCTTGCCCTTACTGATAAGGTCTGCCAGCACGCCAAGGAAGGGGCGCTCTTCCACATAGAGGTCCTTGATGTCGGCCGTACCTATCCATAGGTACTTTTTCACCTTCGAGACCCTGGCGATAACTTCTTTGAAATGTGCTTCGTCTGCGATGTACTGAGTCATAGCGCTAAGTTACGAATTATTCAGGAATTTGTTTTATCAGATGATTGTTCCTTAATAATTGGCAGAGCAACGAATGGGATGGATTTTGCATCTATAGAGTCGCAAATCTCGCAACTATGAAACCGAAGAAGAAAAAGAAGATGCTGCGCATTACGGAAGCTGACTATATTCTAGCCCAGCGCAGGGCGGCAAGGCTCGAGGAGATTGCCGCACACGGGAAGCCGGTCCGTTTCCGGTCGGTTTTCCATAAATCCAAGAAGGTCTATGACCGCAAAGCTCTGAAAAAGGCAGGCATCACGAACGATGACCTGCCTTTGTTATCTTGCTCCCCGGCTGCGAATCTTCTTGCCAGCCTTTGACCTTTCATACGCTGGAGGCGCTCAGGAACAATAGGCGAAATTGCAGGATTAGTTGATAAATACGAGATGATGAAAGAACGAATCTGCAATTGTTAAATTTTTAATTCTTTTTGTAATTAATTAAATTTTGATTATGTTTGTAGAGAATTAAACTATGAAATGGAGATTGAGTTTGAAGACCGCAGGTTAAAGTCTTTGTATGAACACCCGGAGATGTTGGAAAAGGCTTTCGGGGCAAAGAATGGCTCAAAAAACTCCCGCTTGATGAAATGAAAGCCAATGGTTGGGTCAGTTCCACGGAGTCTTTGTCGGAAGTCCTGCATTTCTTTGGCGTAGCATCCCCATCGGCCTGGCAGAATTATTATTTCAGCCAAAAACTCAAAGTGGCTTTCAGGATTTCCCTTGAGAAAACAGTTAATCCATATGCTCTCTCCGCCTGGCTCAGGAGAGGCGAAATCCTGGCCCAGGCGCTTTATCTCGAGAATGAATACTCTGCTTCGAAACTGAAGGAGACAATCCCTTCTCTGGCCCGGCTTCTGGCATTCCCGCAAGACAGCATACTGGATGACGTCTCTTCGCTTTTGGCTGGCATAGGGATAAAAATGCTGTACACAGAAAGTCTCCGCGGCGTTCCCATAAAAGGTGCAACCCGCTGGATTTACGGCAACCCTTGCATTCAATTGCTGAACACAACCGAAACATATCCAAACTTCGCATTCACCGTACTTCACGAAGTCGGGCACATCCTTCTCCACGGCAAGAAAGACATCTTTATAGAAGATGCCGGATACAGCACAAGTGATCCTGCGTATGCCCTCAAGGAGAAGGAAGCCGATGCGTTCGCTAAAAAATGGCTTGCAGCAGGCTTGGAGTAAATGGTTACCGCTCGCTCCGGCCGGCTGGAATTCCTCTGCTTCTTGCAGGATGGCGGCTATGCTGCCGAAGTAGGAACCGTAGTAACTGCAATTGCCGTATGACTTAATGACCTTTGCGTAACGTTTATTTGCACATCTAAAGGCCGCAAAGCGACTTAAAAGGTTAAAAAGCGAGGCATAGACGAACATGGAGATGATCCTTGTCCTTGTCCATGATGTCGAAGACGACGTCCACGAAGTCCGCACGCGCCTCATTTACGTACAGAACGTTGTGACCACTGCTCACTGTACCTAACCAATAGTGCTGGTGCGCCTGGAAGTTACTGCCGCCTGCGCCAAGGATATAGCCTGCGAGTTCGGAACTGGAAATTGCGTGTTCAGGATCAATATCGCCTTCTTTTTCGAAGATGTTCCACCAGTCTTGGATGGTGGGCAGGCGCCAAGTGGCGTTAGAGAACTTCGGCGTGGCATTCGTTGCGACAGTATTGGCATCGGCCCATGGCATCGTGCTTGTTTCGTCATTCAAAGCGAGGGCCAGACCATTGCTGCCGTTCAGATAGACTATCACGGCCGCCTTGGTTACGCCCTCGGGCAGCGTGGCGGCAGCGGGATAGTTCTTACCATCGCTGCCGATAACTTGTCCCAGATCCGGGTTGGTGAGGCTGACAGAAGGAGCCACCTCCGCCATCTTCAATCCCTGCTGATAGAACTGTCCTGCATCGTATTTCTTGCCGGTCAGCGTCTTGGCATAATCTTTTGTGCCGTCGGTGGCGGTGATGTGGATGGTTGCATCGCTCACGGGCCTGATTGCCACGTAGATATGCCCATCGGTGTCATGTCCTGTGACGTCGTACGTGTCGGTGCCGTCACTGACGACCATACGGGTGATTGTGCCGGTGATGTCATAGGCTCCTGACGCGTCCTTAAGGGTGAAAGAGATGATGGCATGATCGTTTCTTAGTGTGACATCGGCAGGAAGAGCCAATCCTTCCAAATTAGTGTCAGACGAAGCCAAATCTTTGCCGGCAACTTCAGAGAGCGTCCCGTTCTGTGTGGCAAGCCTTGATTTGTCTACATTGCAAGATTCATCTACCATTGAGGCCGGATAAATAAATCTAAGTTCACTATTCTCATTGGGATTAACCAGCTCGAAGGTGAGCTTTGCCGACTTGCCGCCATTAGTGATGTCGTTTCCGGTCAAAGGACCGCTTACAGCCTTCACCCAAACTTCTCCCGAACGATACGTCAATGCCACTTGGTCGCCCACGGCGAAGGTCTTCGTGAGCGTTTTGGCGACGTAGTCGATATCCAGCGCTTTGGTGGCATGCTCTTCCACATTGCCATAGAACCCCACTGTAGTGGTCACGGTAACGATATTTGCCTGAAGTATTTCAGAGCCCGGGTTCTCTGCTTTGGAGCAGGCGGCAACAATAACGCCCATTGCAACGAGGGCGGCTATGCAAAAGCTCGTAATCTTTTTCATGCTTCTTCGTTTTGACGGGTAGCTTACTCTTCCACGTACTCGTTCCACCCATAGTCCTGAACACCAGCTCTGCCGCTCTGGCAGATGACGCCTTCAGTCCTCACCTCGAAGATCTTTGCTTCGGGTGGGCAGTACATTCCCATTATATCTGATTTCATAAGCTAAAGTAATCAAATGATATGTTATGCTTTTCCTTTGAGTCGATAATACTGACTACCTTGTTGCTCCCCGGCTGTGTGTCTTCTTGCCGTTCTTGTCCCAGGTGTAGATCCAGTTGCCGTTGCGGGATACGAAGAAATTGGCGCTCCAGCCCTTTACCTCTCCCACGCTGCTGGCGCTCAGGGACTTGTAGCGGTGGCCCTTTTCATCATACATATATATCCAGTTGCCGCTGGTTTCGATGTTGGATATTTTGTGCGGGCTTCCAATGAGTGTCGCCATAACAATTGCGAGGCTTAAAAACTTCATCATACTATTGAACCTCCTGTAACTCGCCGGTGACGGAATCAATGATGAAACCGCGCACGCTTACATCTGACGGGACCAGCGGATGATTGACTATTGCGGCCACCGTCGAGTGGACGGAGGCTTGCGTGTCGTGAAAGCCTTCCAGCCACTCCTCAAGCTTGACGTCGGAACGTGTGAGCTCCGCCTCCGGAATGCCCCTGTGCTGCATCTCTTCCTTGAAATGGGCGAAGCTCATGTGGCAGGCGCCGCAGCTTGTGTGCGCCACAACCATGATCTCCGTTACCCCTAGTTCATAAATAGCTACGATGAGGCTGCGCATGGCAGAATCCCATGGCGAGGGGATGACGGCACCGGCGTTCTTGATAATTTTGGCGTCTCCATTCTTCAGCCCCAGGGCCTCCTGGAGCAACACGGAAAGCCGCGTGTCCATGCAGCTGAGCACTGCCAGTTTCTTGTCGGGAAACTTGTCGGTAATATGCTTTTCGTAGGCTTTGGCTGCTACATACTCGCGGTTGAACGCGAGAACCTGATCAATGTTGCTCATATCCATCATGTTATCTTACCACCTGCGTAAACTCTGGCGCCTGCCCATCAAGGGCGTTGACATACACCTTGAACTGGCGGCCGGGCTGCTGCGGCAGGCTTTCCCTTGGGAGATCAACAGCTGTAAACAGGTACTCTGTGCCACCGGGGATGGTGCGGGCGGAGGCATCAGTTGCCTTGGCGTGAATCATGGGATAGTTGCCCACGGCGGCATCGAAAATAGCTGCTTCATCTTGACTGACGGCGTGTGGGGCGGGGAAGTCGTCAAGCGGGGTGTACTCTCCCTCGATGAAGCCTCCTGCCTTGAGGAAGCGGTCGATTTCCTTCGGAGCCGCGGCAATCCTGGCTGCACGCACGCCGTATCCGGGCAGAATCTCAGCGTCAGGAAATTTGGCTGCAAGGTCCTTTGAACTGGTGGAGAGCCCGCCGCTGCCGAAGGTGCAGAAGGGGACGACCTTCTTGCCGCTCAAGTCGATGTCGCTCAGCAACGAAGCCACCGGCAGTGCGTAGGTGCCGAACCACACGGGGTAGCCCAAGAAGATGATGTCGTAGGCGGCGATGTCGCTCGAAATGGGCTGGACCTTAGGCAGAATCTCAAGTTCCCGCTCGCGGCGGCTGCGTTCTACAACATCCTGATAGGTGCCGCTATAGGGCTCCACCGGCAGTATCTCTTCGATATCGGCTCCGAGACGGGAGGCGAACTCCTCCGCAACAGCCTTTGTGTTAGCAGACTGGGAATAATAAAGTACCAGCACTTTAGGTGCTTTTGCCTTCGGGCCGCAGGACGCGGCGGTGATGAGGACTGCCACAAGCGGCAGAAGCCATTTTAAAATTTTTGCCATAGAATCATTTGTCTTCGTCTTCGTAAAGGTAATTATTTTTTTAGAAACTTAATAGCTCCGGCCCTCTCCTGCAGCCGTGGCAGCCAATCTTCCGGCCCGGGAATGCCCTTTGCAGGCCAGAAGACGCGGGAAAACTGCCAATCCGGCCCGGGAATGCCCTTTGCGGGCCAGAAGACGCGGGGAAACTGCCTAATGGTGCTGCTGGATGCCGGGATGAGAATGCGGCAACGCCTGATTCAACTTTTTGGTGGCAACAACGAATTGACAAATGAAGCTTCAAGCCGCAGCATTCTTTGAATCTGTTTATTGCCGGCATTATACTCATGGTGCAACAACAATGCAAGTTCACTTTTGGCAGCTGCTGGCAGCAGCGACGGCTTCTGCCCGCCATATTTATCTTTGCAAATTGACAGGATCACACTGAAGAGTTCGTCATCAGTGTAGAATACCTGCTCGCCAAGCTCTTTAGCGATTTCTTTTTGCGACTCGATGTTTCGTGAGATCTCCCTAAAATAATGTGATGCGCAGCGGAATATCCCTTCGCCGAATGAAATGCTACAGAAGCTCATAGGGCAAGCGTAGCCGTCCACTGTTATAATTGGTTCATATAGATAATCGGAGTCGTGGCTGTGGATGAGGGCACGCCTCTCCGCTTTTGAAAGGGTAGATTGCGATTCGCGGAAACGAGATTTTGCAAAACAGTTATAATAATAGGCGTTGGCGCCCCTCGGATAAGTAAAAGGTGTGGAGTCAGGGGTGACAACGTATCCGTTTCTATTGTTATACGTGATGACGTTGCGAAGTTCCTGAAGCGAACATAACTCCCTCTGGTTTGCCTCAAACATCGATAAATCCACAGATAATCCTCTGCCTTTCAGATATTTGCCAAGATATCGCTTAAACAAGCTAAATAGGCGCAACACCTCCTCGCGGGGCCCGGACAGAGTCAGATGCAAGTGATTGCTCATTAGTTGGAATGTGATGATCTTCACTTTCGGAACAAGGCGGGAACAAATCGCGAGGATATTCATTCCCGCAATAAAAGACTCCTTGTCCGGAAAAATGATTTGGTGATTCTCCGGCGTCCACAAGTGCCAATATGGCCCGGATTGGTTGAAGGTTAGAGAGCATCGGCTCTCCAGGTCGAAAAAAGTTTTCATAATTTAAGCAGCGCGGGAATTGGCCCGCTGTGCAAATATAAAACAAATAGTTTGTATACTGCTCATCCAAGGCCTTAAAACAGGATTCTTGGGCCGAAATCAATGAAAAATCTGCTATTCTGGCCCGAGAACGCCCTTCGCGGGCCAGAAGACGTGGGAAAACTGCCAATCCGGCCCGAAACGGCTGATATTGGGCCCGTAGAGGAAAAAATCCGGGGCTGAACCTCAGAGATTCAGCCCCGGATAATTATAGTTAAGTGCGAGGATTAAAGCTGGGGACCAGCGGCGACGAGGGCCTTGCCGGCCTCGTTGGACTCGTACTTGTGGAAGTTCTTGATGAAGCGGCCTGCGAGGTCCTTTGCCTTGTCGTCCCAAATCTTAGGATCGGCGTAGGTGTCGCGAGGATCGAGGATACCGGTATCAACTCCTTCGAGCACGGTAGGAACTTCGAAGTTGAAGTAAGGGATCTTCTTGGTAGGGGCCTTGTCGATGCTGCCGTTCAAGATGGCGTCGATGATGCCGCGGGTGTCGCGGATGGAGATACGCTTGCCGGTACCATTCCAGCCGGTGTTCACCAGATATGCCTTGGCGCCGCTCTTCTCCATCTTCTTGACGAGCTCCTCTGCATACTTGGTAGGATGCAGCTCAAGGAATGCCTGGCCGAAGCAAGCGGAGAAGGTAGGAGTGGGCTCGGTGATGCCGCGCTCGGTACCTGCCAGCTTGGCGGTGAAGCCGCTCAGGAAGTAGTACTTGGTCTGCTCGGGAGTGAGGATGCTGACGGGAGGCAGCACACCGAATGCATCGGCGCTAAGGAAGATAACCTGCTTGGCTGCTGGACCCTGTGAATAAGGACGGACGATCTTGTTAATGTGGTAGATAGGGTAGCTGACGCGGGTGTTCTCGGTGACGCTCTTGTCAGCGAAGTCAATCTTGCCCTCTGCATCCACAGTGACGTTCTCGAGGAGTGCATCGCGACGGATAGCGTTGTAGATATCGGGCTCGCTTTCCTTGTCGAGGTTGATGACCTTTGCGTAGCAGCCGCCTTCGAAGTTGAACACGCCTTCATCGTCCCAGCCGTGCTCGTCGTCGCCGATGAGCAGACGCTTAGGATCGGTGCTGAGGGTGGTCTTGCCGGTGCCGGACAGGCCGAAGAAGATAGCGGTGTTCTCGCCGTTCATATCGGTGTTGGCGGAGCAGTGCATAGCAGCAATGCCCTTGAGAGGCAGATAGTAATTCATCATTGAGAAGAGACCCTTCTTCATCTCACCGCCGTACCAGGTGTTGAGGATGACCTGCTCCTTGCTGGTGACGTTGAATGCAACAGCGGTCTCACTGCGAAGACCGAGCTCCTTGTAGTTCTCTACCTTGGCCTTTGCGGCGCAGTATACTACGAAGTCGGGCTCCTGATCGAACTCTGCCTGGTTCTGGGGACGAATGAACATGTTGGTCACGAAATGGGCCTGCCATGCAACCTCCATGATGAAGCGGACCTTCATGCGGGTGTCCTTGTGGGTGCCGCAGAAGCCATCCACGACAAACAGCCTCTTGCCGCTAAGCTGCTTGATGGCAAGATCCTTGAGGACCTTCCACTGGTCAAGGGAGAGCTCATGGTTGTCGTTGGGATACTCCGGAGTGTTCCACCATACGGTGTCCTTGGAGTTCTCATCCATAACGATATACTTATCTTTAGGGGAACGTCCGGTGTAGATGCCGGTCATGACGTTGATAGCCCCAAGTTCAGTGACCTGTCCCTTGTCGTAGCCGGTAAGGCCGGGCTTGGTCTCTTCATTGTAAAGTACTTCGTAGGTGGGATTGTAAAGCACCTCGGTTACGCCCTCGATGCCATACTTGCCAAGATTGATTTTAGACATAATTTATAAAGTTAATAAAGTATTATTCCAGTCCGCAAATTTAGCTATTTTTAGCATCTTCTCAAATATGTATTCATCATTATTTTTTGGTATATTTGTAAGCGTGAAAGGAAAACTTTTTTTGATACCGTCCCCCCTGGGCGAATATGATCCATCGCTTGTCCTGCCGCAGCCTGTGCTCCAGACAATAGCGCAGCTTAAGTGCTTTGTGGTGGAGGAATTGCGGACGGCCCGCCGTTTCCTGTCGGCCGCCGGCCTCAAAGGTCAGATACAAGGTCTGGAGTTTCATGTACTTAACGAGCACAGCACTAAAGAAGAAATAGAGTCTCTGGGGAAACTGTTCGAAGTCTCCGACGTCGGGCTTATCTCCGAAGCAGGTCTTCCGGCGGTTGCCGATCCCGGAGCAGAACTTGTGGCCCTCTGCCACCGCAGGGGCGTGGAAGTGGTGCCGCTCACCGGCCCGTCTTCGCTCATGCTGGCCCTTATGGCATCTGGCCTGAACGGGCAGAGCTTTGCTTTCCGTGGCTACCTCCCGGCCAAAACCGACGAAAGGCGCACTGCGATCAAAGACATTGAACACCTGTCCAAACAGCTGAACCAGAGCCAGATATTCATCGAGACCCCGTATCGCAACGATGCCCTTATGGAGGACCTGCTCAAGAATCTTCAGCCGTCCACACGACTCACCGTCGCCAGGGATCTGACACTTCCTGAGGCATACATACGCACGTTTACCGTAGCCCATTGGCGCAGCGCTCCTGCTATCATAGGGAAGCGCCCTTGCGTATTCATTATACTCGCATGACGCCGGAGGAAGCACTTAAGAAATGGTGGGGCTACGACAACTTCCGCCCCATGCAGAAGGAGATCATCACTTCCGCTCTGGAGGGGCATGATACTCTTGCCATACTCCCTACGGGCGGCGGCAAGTCGGTGTGCTTCCAGGTCCCGGCTATGCTCAAGGACGGCCTCGCCCTGGTGGTGACTCCGCTGATAGCCCTGATGAAGGACCAGGTACAGAACCTGGCCCAGAGAGGCATCAGGGCTCTTGCTATTCATGCCGGCATGCCCCGCCGCGAGGTCGATCTGGCGCTGAACAACGCGGCCTACGGCGACTGCAAGTTCCTGTATGTGTCGCCCGAAAGGCTCTCCACCCAGCTGTTCCGGTCTTACCTGGGAGTGCTGAATATCAATTATATAGTGGTGGATGAGGCGCATTGCATATCGCAATGGGGCTATGATTTCAGGCCTGACTACCTGCAGATTGGAGCTTTGCGGCGCGATGTGGATGCTACGGTCATAGCACTTACTGCCACAGCCACGCCCAAGGTAGCCGAAGATATAATGCATAGGCTTTCGGTGGAAGGGAGGCCTCCTTTCAGGCTGCTCCGGAGCGGCTTCGAACGGCCCAACCTCAGCTATATCGTGCGCGAGTGCCGCGACAAGGCGGGACAGTTGCTCGATATCTGCAAGGGCGTGCCCGGCTCGGGGATAGTGTATCTCCGCAACCGCAGCCGCTGTGAGGAAGTGGCGGCAATGCTGAATTCCAAGGGGATAAGTGCTTCGTATTATCATGCCGGCCTGGGGCCGCAGAGCCGCAGCGAACGTCAGGAGGCATGGAAGAGGGGAGAGATTAGGGTGATGGTGTGTACCAATGCATTCGGCATGGGCATCGACAAACCTGACGTGCGTTTCGTGGTGCACTGGGAGCCCTCAGACAGCATTGAATCATATTTCCAGGAGGCAGGAAGGGCCGGCAGGGACGGACTGCGCTCCTATGCCGTACTGCTTTGGAACGCCGCCAACCTTGCGCACCTCCGACAGATGCTGGAGACATCATTCCCCTCGCTCGAGTACATCGAAGACATATATCAGAAGCTGCATATTTTCCATAACATCATTTACGAGACAGGAGAGGCCCGTTCACTGCGTTTCGACCTTGATACTTTCTGCAAACAGTGGAAGCTGCAGCGGGCTCCGGTGCATTACGCCATACGTTATCTGGAGCAGGCGGGGCACCTGAGCTATACGGAAGATGCTGAATTTCCTACGCGCGTGCGCATTTCGGTACCACGTAACAACTTGTATGATACGGACTTGCCCGACCCGCGCATGATTCCGCTGCTGGAATACCTCATGCGCAACTATCCCGGGATACTCTCATACTCCATGCCCATTGACGAAGAGAGCCTTGCCTCTGCCTGCGATGCTACCATCCCGGACCTGCACCAGCTGCTTTACCGTCTGTCGCTTGAGCGGGTCATCAACTACATACCTTCGGAACGCAGCTCAATGGTGTACCTTCATCACGATCGTCTGACTCCGGGCAATATAGACCTGCAGGCGGATCGTTATGCGTTTTTGAAAAACAATGCCGAAGAGCGCCTGAAGGCTATGGAGGCTTATGTGACGGACAATGATGAATGCCGCTCCAGGCAGCTTCTGCGCTATTTTGGTCAGGAAGAAAGCCACGACTGCGGGACTTGCGATGTGTGCCGCTCTCACCGGAACGGTGGCGGGGAGGGTACGACCCGCGCTGCGCTCAAGCGCTTTGTCGAATCCCACCCGGGAGCTGGACTGCAAGAGATCAAAGCATGGTGCAGCAACCCAGCATCGGGCCTTCCGTCCGATGCGCTTGAGGTGTACCGCAACATGCTTGATGAAGGGCTCTTAAGTTGATTATTCCCACTGTGACAAGAACTCAAGAGCTTCGTCAAGAGTCCGGGGCAGGGGCTTGCGTGCCTTGAAGTAAGCGTCAATTTCGTCCTTCTTGTCAGGGAACAGAGTCTTGAGGTTCTTCTTGGTGATGGGCAGAACCTTGTCGTTGTTGTAGATCAAGACGGCTTCAGATACTACGTATGGGAAGTTGCCGCTCTTATCTATGCCGTCAATATTACCCCCGGTATAGGCAGAACTATGTTCCATCATCACGCTGGGCTTGGCAATGGTAGCGGAACTCACTCCCTTCCTGGCTTCTTTCAGGATGTTGACATCGCGTCTGATGGCTACTCCGAAGTCCTTTGTGACAGGATACGCACGGTAGAACATGCCGCCGCTGCGGATGAACCACACGTCGTTGATGAGCACTTTGATTACGCTAGAGATGTTGTCCGCCACAATTTCCTGCCCGTTCTTGTCGAGGAATCGCAGGGTATTGTCCACGGCGCATATATTCATAAGGCCCGATGCAGGGGCTTGTCCTGAGAAATACACGACTCCCTTGTCGAAGGAAGGCATGAGGTAGTACACGCTTGCGGGGATACCGTTCACGTCGCTTTCCTGGGCTCCCGCTCCGAATTGGAGAAGGGCAAGGAGGCACGCGGTGCCTAATGCTTTGAGGGTGTGTCTCATGATACCTTTACTTTGTAATAATGCCTAATTTCACCAGCAGTGCTTCGGGCTGAGGGTCGTGTCCGCGGAAGTTGCGGTAGAGCACTGCCTCATCGTCGCTGCTGCCTTTGGACAGGATCTCGCGGCGGAAAGCGCCGGAGACCTCAGTATTGAAGATGCCTTTTTCCTGGAACAGACTGAAGGCGTCGGCCTCCAGGACTTCGGCCCACTTGTAAGAATAGTAGCCGGCGGAATAACCTCCGGAGAAGATATGGTTGAAAGATGTAGAAATGCAGGTGCCGTGTAGCTGCGGCATGAGTGCCGAAGCCTTGAGTACTGATTTTTCAAATTCCGCCGTGCTGCAGGCGGGAAGCTCCTTAAGACTGTGCCAGGCCATGTCGAGCATTCCGAAATCGAGCTGGCGCACCTGGGCATAGCCTGACAGGTAGTTTTTGGCGGCTACGATTTTGTCTATCAGCTCCTTGGGTATGATTTCACCGGTCTTGTAGTGCCGAGCGAAGGTCTCAAGGTACTCGGGCTCGAAAGCCCAGTTCTCCATGATCTGCGAAGGCAGTTCTACGAAGTCCTGCGCAACGTTGGTTCCTGTCATTGAACCATACTTGCCTTCTGCCATCATTCCGTGCAGGGAGTGGCCGAACTCGTGCAGGAAGGTAGTGAGTTCGTCGTGGGTGAGCAGCGAAGGGTCGGATTTTGTGGGCTTGCTGAAATTGGTTACGATGCTTACCAGCGGACGCTCTTCTTTTCCGTCAGTGATACTCTGGCCGCGGAACTCCGTCATCCAGGCGCCGCCGCGTTTGCTCGGGCGCGGGAAGAAATCGGCGTAGAACAGCGCCAGATGCTTGCCGTCGGCATCGCAGACGTCAAAGACCTTGACGTCTTTGTGGTACACAGGCAAGTCCGGCCTTGGAGTGAATTGCAGGCCGTACAGCTTGGTGGCAAGGCCCAGAACGGCGTCGATGCAATTCTCAAGCTTGAAATATGGCTTCAGATCGGCATCGCTCAGAGTATAGGTCTCAGCCTTATACTTCTCGCTCCAGAAACTGAAGTCCCAGGGCATGATAGTGCCTTCGAAACCGTGTGCATGGGCGTAATCTTCAATGGCCTTTACATCTGCCCGGGCAGCAGGAAGCGAGGGCTCAAGCAGCTCTTTGAGGAAACCATTTACTTCTGCAGGAGTCTTCACCATGCGCTCTTCCAGCTCGTAGTCGGCCCAGGTAGGGTAGCCGAGCAGATTGGCTATCTTGATGCGGTGCTCGACTATGTCTCTGACTACTTGAGAGTTGTCATGTGCGCCCCCGAAAGCTCTGGAATTGTAGGCCATGTAGAGCTTCTCGCGCAGGTCGCGCCTGGTAGAATACTTCATGAAAGGACCGTAGCTTGGATAGCTCAGGTCGAATAACCAGCCTTCCTTGCCCTTTTCCTCGGCCGCCTGCTTGCCGGCGTCGATCACGAAGTCGGGCAGGCCCTCAAGCTCCGACTCGTCGGTCAGCACCAAAGCGAAATCGTTGGTGGAAGCGAGTACGTTCTTGCCGAAATCGAGGCTCAGCAGCGCCAGTTCCTCACTTAGTTTGCTATAGGTCTCCTTGTCGGCAGCAGACAGATTGGCTCCACCGCGGGTGAAGTCCTTATATGTATTGTCCAGCAAGCGCAGCTGACATGTATTCAGGCCAAGGCTCTCGCGGGTCTGGTACACAGCCTTTACGCGTTCGAACAGTTTCTCGTTGAGCGACACGTACATTGAGTATTCGTTCATCATGGGAGACACCTTCTCGGCAATCTCCTGCAACTCTTCGTTCGTATCGGCTTCAAGGATGTTGAAGAAAATGCCGGAGACACGTTCCAGGCGGCGGCCGGCATCCTCTAGGGCTTCAATGGTATTCTCGAAACTCGGGGCATCGGGATTGGCCACGATTGCGTCTATTTCGGCCTTGGCTTCTTTGATGCTCTGTTCGAAGGCGGGAAGATAGTGCTCCGTCTTAATCTTGTCAAACTGTGGCGCTCCGTACTGGAGCGGAGATTCGGTAAGTAGAGGATTTTCCATTTTGCAGGAACTCAGGGCTGCTGTAAGCAGTGCTGCAGCGGTGATGAGTCGTTTCATATTCTGGTTATTCAATAATCATTCCGTCGTAGGCGGGCTTGACGCCGTCCGGTAGTATCTTTTCAAAGAGGGCGTGCTGCGGCAGCAGGTGGGAGATATGAGTTATGTAAGACTGCATGGCGCCCACTCTCTCAAAGAAAGTCAAGGCTTCGTGAAGCGAGAAGTGCGAATGGTGAGAGTCGAACTTCACGCAGTTGACGGTGATGGCCTTAAGCCCTTTAAGCTTATCAAACTCAGCATCTTCGATGAGATTGACATCGGTGATGTAGGCTATGTCCCCGAAGCGGTAGCCCAGCACCGACAGCTTCTTGACCTTGTGATGCCAAGCCTGGATAGGTATTACTTCGACCCCGGCTCCTGGCTCGGAATGGTTCTCTACGTGCCTGTAGCCGAAGCCCTTCTCCCAGCTCAGGATTTCGTCGCCGGAATTGGAATACACCATGAACGGTTTGCTGCCGTCTATCGTGTGCATGTGCCACTCCGGAGCGCCCTGGTAGCGTGGCTCGGCAAAGGCATAGGCGTAGGTGTGGCGGAGAGAGTCTTCTACGTACTTCTCGCAGTATATATTGACCGGATGCCGCTCGCAGAGGTTGAGGGCGCGTGTATCATCGAGCCCTCCCACGTGGTCCATGTGGTTGTGCGTCAGGAGTATAGCGTCGAGATGGCGTATCCCCGCCCTTATGGCCTGCTGCCTGAAATCGGGTCCGCAGTCTATCAGTATGGTCAGTCCGCCATATTCCACAAGCGCCGAGGCGCGCAGACGGTTGTCGCGCGGGTCGGTCGAATTGCACACCGGGCAGTTGCACCCCAACATCGGCACTCCAGATGATGTGCCGGAACCAAGAATAGTAAGCTTAGCCTTCATCATATTGTAACATCCACTATCTTTCCGCACAGAGACGCCTCCCAGGGGCGGCGTATGCGTATGTAATTACCAGTATATCCTTCCATAAAGCCCTGATGGTCAGTCGATTCGAACAGGACCTTCTCCTTTATGCCGCGGTTGAGTTCCACAAACTCGGCGTGAAGCCGTGCGCAGAGAGCCTCAAGTGCTTCCACCCTCTCTTTCTTGATGCTTTCCGCCACCTGCCCGGGCATCGATGCCGCCGGAGTGCCCGGCCTTCGGGAGTAGGGAAAGACATGTATGAAAGCGGGACGGACCGATTCGAGGAAACTGTAAGTCTGCCGGAACAATTCTTCCGTCTCGCCGGGAAGGCCCACCATCACATCTATTCCGAAGAATACCTTCGGGCGTCCCGGAGCTTCCATGGCCCGGCGTACGTAATCCAGTTTGCCGGCAAAGAACGAAGTGTCGTAGCGGCGTCCCATTTTGCGCAGAAGCTCGTCCGAGCCGCTTTGGAGCGGAATGTGAAAATGAGGCTGGAACTTGGTGCCTGACGCTATCCAGTCTATGATTTCCGGAGTAAGCAGATTGGGCTCGATGCTTGAGATGCGGTAACGCTCTATCCCCTCTACCTCGTTGAGTGCCTTCAGCAGGTCCTGGAAACTCTCTCCTGTGCTGCGGCCGAAGTCTCCAGTGTTGACCCCCGTCAGTACTATCTCCTTGACTCCCAGCGCTGCGATTTGGCTGGCGTTTTGGACGCAGGTCTCGATGGGCACGTTGCGGCTGCTTCCACGGGCATAAGGGACTGTGCAGTAAGCGCAATAGTTGTCGCAGCCGTCCTGGACCTTAAGGAAAGAACGCGTGCGTTCGCCGCTGCTCCAGGCATCGAAAACGGCAGGCGGGGGAGTGCTTACCGCCGAAGTGATGCCGCATGCGGCAAGGGTATCCGGCACGACAGAAGACTTCTCGTTGCAGCCGAACACTCTCTTGACGCCGGGTATGGCCTCTATCTCGTCTCTGCGCAACTGGGCGCTGCAGCCGGTCACAATCACTGCTGCCGATGGATTCTGCCTGTGTACCTTACGTATGAGGTTGCGGGACTTGGCGTCGGAGGTGGCAGTCACCGAGCAGGTGTTGACCAAGTAGATGTCGGCAGCCTGTTCCTTGGATACGACTTCCAGTCCGGCGGCACGGAATCCGCGCTCGTAAGTGCTTGTTTCGGCGTAGTTAAGCTTGCAGCCGAGGGTTAGAAACGCTATCGTGATATGCTTACTCTCGCCCATTCGCATTCGCCTCCCACCGGAGGGTTCTTTTTAGATACTGTAAGTTCAAAGTGCTCCAGACCGGGAAATGCCTGCT
>JAGBNC010000023.1 GCA_017634595.1 Bacteroidales bacterium | reverse complement strand
TAATATACTGCGGTGGTTATAGCGGTGAGGATCCACCTCTTCCCATCCCGAACAGAGAAGTTAAGCTCACTAGCGCCGATGGTACTGCCCCACCAGGTGGGAGAGTAGGCAGCTGCCGCTTTTCGAAAGGCTCGAGTCCAAAGGACCCGGGCCTTTTTTTTGTGTGTGCCTGCTCGCACCGGTGCCTCCAGCAGCACCCTTGCGGACGTTTACTGAAAGGTGTCCAGTATTTCTATTATTTCTTCAGGCCGAATACCTGTAATTCGGGATAGCTGCTTTGCATCCGAGTTTAGACGTCGATGCATCTGCTTCAAGACATCTGCTTTTTTCTCGAAATCTAGGCTGTCGAATTTATCTGTGCGGAACAGAGAGTTTACCAGGTTTTCCATCACGGCCTTTGCAACATAATCCGCGAAAGACGGCGCCGGATCCTTTTCTTTCCGTTGCCTTGCTTTAGATGACGTATTTAAGAAATAGGAGTACCTGCTTGGCGAGCAAAATAGCTTTTCTACGAATTCGACTTCTGCGTAGCAATGGGGCAAAACGTATCCAGCCTCTCCGAGTACGTATTGCTGCGGCAGGTCCATACGGGAGCGCAGAATCCTGTATTGCTGCCTTTTGGACAATTCTTGGAGCCGCCGCCCAGAAGCCGAGGTCGGATTAAAGAATGTTGCCCCTGTACCCCAAGGATATAGAAATGGAGATGGTGTGAGGTTGGCGGCCACACTGTTCATATGCACGTAAGCAATACCTCGCATAAGTGATTCATCCTCAATAATAAGAGCCCTCAAATCCGCTCCCAGTCGCCTCATGAACTCATGCACCCCATATTTATTGAAGAAGTACTTGCCATATAGAGCCTTAAATTTGTCAATAAAGAAGCGCGCCTCATCGGCTGAACCCATCAGAACAAAATGAACGTGATTCGACATCATGATAAATGCTATCACCCTGACACCAGTTACAAACGAACAGATAGCCACAATGTTCATTGCGGCACGATAATCGTCTTCGTCAAGAAAAAGCATGCCCGAACTCAGGTGCTTCGTAGAAACAAGAGTAAAGTTTAACATAATCAAGTTGTTTAGTTTAGCAAAAATAACGAAAGAAATATAAACGGACAACACTATATCAATAAAACCTCACATCAGCCGTATCTGGCCGACCTTCGCCGCTCGCAACGGTCGTGGAATGCTCGTACCGGTGCACGCGGCAGCACCGTTAAGGGCATTCCATCAAAATTTGTATATTTACGGTGTGTTTTTCGAGTGTTGTTGCAGCGCTATGGCCACTTCAAACATCAATCACAAAAGCAATCAGACTGCTCTTATCACCGGCGCGAGCTCAGGGATGGGCCTTGAATTTGCCCGGCAGCTGGCGGGCAAGGGATATGCACTTGCTCTTCTGGGTAACCGCCGAGATGAATTGTCTTCTGCAGCAGAACAAATAAGCCTTGACTTCGGAGTCCAGGTGGCGCAACTTTGTATCGACCTTTCCCTTCATGGAGCGGCCGAGACTGTGCTGCACTGGTGCGACGAAAAGGGCATTCAGCCAGATATCCTCATAAACAATGCGGGAATGTTCTTCATGGAATACCTCTCCGTAGCGACCCTCGATAAAGCAAGGGCAATGATGTCACTCCACATGAACGTAGTCACTGAATTGTGCATTATGTTCGGCGATAGGATGAAGGAGCGTGGCTCGGGGCGCATTCTAAATATGTCGTCGATGACTGCGGAAACACCCGCCCCTGGGATTGCAATATACTCAGCGTCAAAGGCTTATCTGAAAAGTTTCGGGAAGGGACTCTCGTACGAGATGCGTCCGTTCGGAGTCTCGGTAACCACCGTTTGTCCCGCCGCAGTAGATACAGGGCTCTATCCTTTGGGCGACCGCTTACGGACCCTCCTGAGGCGTATCGGAGTTCTGCGGACCCCTCAATGGCTGGTCCGTCGAGCTCTGCGCGCAATGTTCCGCGGGCGCCGGACCATGAGTCCCGGGCTGATGAACCTGATCCTGCCTCCGTTGGTAGCAATCCTCCCTGCCCGCCTCAAGGACCGCCTTGGGCTCAGATGGATCTACCGTCAGGGCCGTTAGCTGCTTCATCCCCCCCCACCCGCCTCCGGGATTTGATAAAAATTAGTATCTTTACGATTGCTATGAAACGTATAATTCTGTCCTTTTTCGTCCTGCTGATGGCCCTGAGCGCCTCGGCAGGCATACGTGTTATGTCCTACAATGTCCGTCTCGGCGTAGCCAAGGACGGCGATAATTCCTGGGATAAACGTCGGGAAGCTACTCCCGCTATGCTTCGGGACATCCGCCCGGAAGTGTTCGGCGTGCAGGAAGCTTACGACTTCCAGATTCAGTACATTGTCGAGCAATGCCCTGAATATAAAGCGGTTGGCGTAGGACGCGACGACGGAAAGTCCGACGGCGAGCACATGTCAGTGTTCTACGATACCACCCGCATCGAACTGCTTGAGTGGGGTACCTACTGGCTGTCCGAGACCCCGGACGTGCCAAGCTACGGCTGGGATGCCGCATGCCGCCGTACCGCTACATGGACGCTGCTAAGGGAGAAGGCTACAGGCCAGAAGTTCTACTTCGTAAATACTCATCTCGACCACGTGGGCATAAAAGCCCGAAAAGAAGGTCTAGCGCTGATTTACAACAGGATAAAGCAGATGAATCCCGGAGGACTGCCCATGGTTCTGACCGGCGACTTCAACATCCTTCCCGACAACGACGGGCTGAAAGAGATCAACACGCTCATGAAGAGCGCCCGTTTCAATTCTCTGGATGCTGATACGATTGGTTCTTTCAACGGCTTCGGCAAGTATGGCAACTCCTCTGGAGCGCCTGTGCTCGGTGATAAGAAATCGGAACGTAAGTCCCTGCGTCCGCTCGATTATATCTACTATAGCGGTTTCGACAACAGCCTGTGTTTCAAGGTTGTAACTAAGGAGTATGCTGGCAAGAAGTTCATCTCCGACCACTATCCGGTGTACGCCGACCTGGTGATGGGCAAAAGCCGCATCGAGACAGGTGCCGTAAGCAGCAAGATTCTTGGCACGGACAAGCAGTACAATGTCTATCTCCCTGAAGGATACGACCTTAACCCTGACAAGTCCTACCCAGTGCTGTATCTTCTGCATGGTGCACACGGTACCTATCAGACTTGGACCAAGAACTATAACATGAAGCTTATATGCGACTGGCGCATGAATTCCGGCTTCAGCGTGCCAATGATCATTGTCATGCCTGACGCTTCGGGTGACGGAGCCGACAACGTGGGGCGCTATATGGGATATTTCAACTATCCCGGATGGCGTTACGAAGATTTCTTCTTCGAAGAGTTCATTCCGCAGATTGAGAGTCGGTACCGCATTAAGGCGGACAGGGGCCACAGAGCGATTGCTGGTTTGTCAATGGGAGGTCATGGCACGGTGCTGTTTGCCATGCACAGGCCTGAGTACTGGAGCTCCGCCTGCCCTCTGAGCGGGCGTCTGCAGGGCCGTCCCGACGGCTTCAAGGACCGTCCGGAGATGGGTGAGTACTTGGACCAGGTGGCGTCCAATGATATGCCAGCATATCTGCACGACGCTTCAGCGGACAGTCAGAATGCAATCGCCGCAATCCGTTGGTATATAGACTGCGGCGACGATGATTATCTGGTGGATGGTAGCGTTAACTTATGGCGTGAGATGCGTTCGCTTGGTTTCCCTTGCGTGCAGCTTCGTGTCCGTGAGGGGACTCATAGCAGCGAGTATTGGCGCACCGCACTTCCCGAAGTCCTGACCTTCGTATCCATCGGTTTTAAGGCTGTTGACGAAGATATTCGTCAATAGCCTTGGCGGCGGTACGGCCGGCACCCATGGCAAGGATCACCGTGGCGGCACCGGTCACGGCGTCGCCGCCGGCAAACACGCCGGGACGGGTGGTGGCCCCCTTGTCGTCGGCCACCAGACAGCCTCTGCGGGTGACCTCCAGGCCTTCTGTAGTCTTGGAAATCAGAGGGTTGGGTGATGTGCCGAGAGCCATGATCACGGTCTCGGTGTCAATCTCGAATTCGCTGCCGGGGATGGGCACCGGGCTGCGGCGTCCGCTCTCGTCGGGCTCCCCAAGCTCCATGCGTATGCAGCGCAGGGCGCGTACCCAGCCTTTCTCGTCGCCAAGTATCTCCACCGGGTTGGTAAGCATGTCGAATATGATTCCTTCTTCCATGGCGTGGTGCACCTCCTCGCGGCGAGCGGGGAGCTCAGCCTCGGTGCGGCGGTACACGATATGCACGTCGGCGCCAAGCCTGAGAGCCGTGCGGGCGGCATCCATTGCCACATTGCCGCCACCTACAACGCACACTTTCTTGCCGGCGTGGATAGGGGTCAGGTAGTCCTCGCGCCAGGCCTTCATAAGGTTGTTGCGGGTGAGGAACTCATTGGCGGAGAATACGCCGCAGAGATTCTCGCCGGGGATACCCATGAACTTGGGCAGGCCTGCGCCGCTGCCGATGAACACCGCCTTGAAGCCTTCTTCGTCCATCAGCGAGTCGATGGTAACTGTCTTGCCGATAATGACATCGGTCTCTATCTTCACGCCCAGGCGTGTTACGTCCTCTATCTCGGGCTTCAGCACCTTGTCCTTGGGCAGACGGAATTCGGGAATACCGTATTCCAGCACGCCGCCGGCTTTGTGCAGGGCCTCGAATATGGTCACGTCGTAGCCCCACTTGGCAAGGTCGCTCGCGCATGCCAGACCTGCAGGACCGCTGCCGACAATCGCTACGCGCTTGCCGTTGGCTTTATGTTCGCTGTCGCTCACCGGTGAGTTCTTGGCTGCGGTATCCTCCCTCATGTAGTCGGCCACGAACCTCTCCAGCTTGCCTATCGCCACGGGCTCGCCCTTGACGCCGAGTACGCAGCTGCCTTCGCACTGAGTCTCCTGAGGACATACGCGTCCGCACACTGCGGGGAGTGAACTGTCGCGGGCAATGATAGCTGCGGCACCTTCGATGTCACCCTCATTGACCTTGGCAATGAACTCCGGTATCTGGATGCTGACCGGGCAGGCCGTTACGCAGCGGGGATTCTTGCAGTGCAGGCAGCGGCTTGCTTCCAGCATGGCTTCCTCGCGGTTGTAGCCGTAACACACTTCTTCGAAATTCTTTGCGCGGACCTTGGGCTCCTGCTCACGAA
The DNA here is from genome assembly GCA_017634595.1 of Bacteroidales bacterium. Taxonomy (GTDB): domain Bacteria; phylum Bacteroidota; class Bacteroidia; order Bacteroidales; family UBA932; genus Cryptobacteroides. Next base: position 9,836 of record JAGBNC010000023.1, on the reverse strand, counting down.
CCGCGACTCTGGGTATTCTGTTTGCCATTATTTTCCCCTCCCGATTTTACAGACATGTTTTTCATTGACTGCGGCTTCTTCGGCCTTGTACTGGCCCTGACGGCGCATGGCCTCGTCGAAATCGACCTCATAGCCGTCGAATTCGGGCCCTTCCACACATGCGAAGCGGGTCTTGCCGCCCACGCTCACGCGGCATGCTCCGCACATGCCTGTGCCATCGACCATGAGAGTGTTGAGACTCACGATGGCCGGTATGCCGAGCTTCTTGCAGGTGAGAGTAGTGAATTTCATCATGATCATAGGACCTATGATGACGGCCTGAGTGTAGCTGTGACCTTTGCTCACTACATGTTCCAACATGTTGGTACCCATGCCCTTGAAGCCGTAGGAGCCGTCGTCGGTGCACACAAAGAGATTGTCGCACACTTCTTTCATCTCGTCAACGTAGATCAGCAGATCTTTGGTCTTGGCGCCGATGATCACATCTACCGGGACTCCATGCTGCTTGAGCCATTTGGCCTGGGGATACACCGGTGCGGTGCCAAGGCCTCCGGCAATGAGAATATAACGTTGTCCTGCCAGCTCTTCGGGGCTCATCTTCACAAACTCGGACGGCTGTCCCAAAGGGCCTACAACATCAGCAAAGCTTTCGCCGGCCTCGTAAGCAATAATGTCGGCAGTAGATGCACCGATACGTTGGGTAACGATGGTTACGCTTCCTTCTTCACGGTCAAAATCGCTGATGGTGAGAGGGATGCGCTCGCCCTTCTCGTCTGCGCGCACGATCAGGAATTCGCCGGGCTGAGCAGCTGCTGCGAGCCTTGGGGCGCGTACCTTCATCCTGCAGATGATGGGCGTGAGCATTTCTTTGGTCAGAATCTCAAACATGGTTATTTTTTATTTTATGTTGATTAGCATTTTCTCGATAGCGGCAAATGCGTCTTTCATAGGAAGCGGTTCACCGGGGGCGTCTATAACCACAAGGTCGTACAGCCCATTCCCAAGCTGGTGACGGCCGGCCTTGAAGCGGGCGCCGCTGCTTGTGGCTGCGTAAAGCTCGTTGATGCAGGGTTTGGGATTGAGGGCAAGGAAAAAGTCGGAAGATGTCCGCAAGTCCTTGTCGAACTCGCTGACGATAGTCGTGTCGATGCCTCTCTTGCTGAAGAAGTCCTTGAGTCTCAGTTTAAAAGGTTCGCAGTAAGGCTCGGTGGCATCTACATACACCACGGCACTCTTGATCTCCGACAGCGGCAGAATCTCTGTGGGGGTCTTACTGCGGTGTGCCCTTAGGCAGAGCCGGCGAAGCACTTTGCGTGAAAAACTCATTGATTACGTGCAATCAGTTCGCGGATCTCGGCTTTGGCGTCCCTCCAGCGTGGGATGTCAATCTTGGTGCCTATCACTTCAACTACTTTTGCGGCAATTATGGAGCCTACCTCACCGCACACCTTCAGCGGCATACCGAGCGAGTGGGCGTACAGGAATCCTGCGGCGTAGGTGTCACCCGCGCCGGTGGCGTCGATGGTGTTGGCGGGCCATGCCTCAATGTAATGCTCTTCGCTGCCGGACTTGACCCAGCTGCCGTCCTTTCCCACCTTCAGCACCGCTATCTTGCACAGGGAGCTGATGTCGTTTAGTATGTCCTCCGTCGATGAAAGCTTGGTGAAAGCGCGGCCTTCGGTCTCGTTGGCGAATACAATGTCCACGTAGCGCTCCACAATGTCATGCAGGAATGCGTTGTTGCTCTCCACCACGTTGTAGGAGGCCATGTCCAGCGAGATAATGCAGCCGGCATCGTGCGCCAGCTCTACCGCCTTGCGTATAAGCGCTTGATTTTGTACGAGATAGCCCTCGATATGGAAATAGTCATGGCCCTGGAAGTATTCAGGCTTGAGATCCTCCGGCACCAGGTCGAGGGCCGCTCCCAGGTACACCGCGAAGGTGCGCTCGGCGTTGCCTCCGCTCACGAACACCATGGAGCGTCCGCTGGAATGCTCGCTCTTGAACAGCAGGGTATTCACGCCGTACTGCTCCTGGTCGCTCTTGAAGAGCAGTCCGAGCTCGTCGTCGCCGATCTTGCCTATGAAGCTGGAAGGCATCCCGAAGATGGAGGTACAGACAATTGTGTTGGCGGCGCTTCCGCCGGCCACATATTTCACGCCGAGGGGCTTGAGTGCGGCCCATATCATGTCGCCGGTCTCCATGTCAACATGCTGCATGCTGCCCTTGGGCAGATGGTAGGTTTTCAAAAGGGTGTCGTCGGGAAGTACGGCGAGAATATCGGTGAGGGCGTTGCCAATTCCAAGTATCGATTTCATAACGTACAAATATAGCAAATCATTCCCTTAAAAACACTACATTTGCAGTATGATAAGAAGATTTTTTGTGCTGCTGGCCGCCATCTGCATTTCATCTCTCTTGTGCGCGCAGGATCCGGCTGCCCTTATCCGCCAGGATTATTCCCGCATGGGAGCTAATTACCATGTCTATGAGCCGTCCGTTGCTCCTTTATCACCTGCCCCTGAAGGGTTTACGCCGTTCTACATATCCCACTACGGCAGGCACGGTTCGCGCTATCTTACTTACGCAAGCTCCTACAAGGAGATACTCGCAGGTCTTGAGCGCCTGGAGGCCGACGGCCTGCTTAAGGCACGGGGCCGTAAGCTCCTCAGGCAGCTTCAGTCGGCATGGGATGTAAGCAAGGAAAGGATAGGCCGCCTCTCGCCGAAGGGCATACAGGAGCACCGCGGCATAGCTTCCCGCATGTATGAAAGGTTCCCTGAGGTTTTTGCCGCCGACGTCAAGCTGGATGCCGTGTCCAGCACCTCCCGCCGCTGCAAGACCAGCATGGTGAGTTTCCTGGGCGCCCTGACTGAGAAGGAGACGTCTCTGGACGTCAATATTGACGCCTCCAAGGAGAATATGCGCTACATCCTTAACCATGGCGACGTGTCCTTCCATAAGGATGTCAAACGCTACATCGATTCCCTGAATCACGTACGCCTGGACCCCAGAGCCGTTCTTGGCCCGCTCGTTAAAGATTATGCCAGGGCTGCGGCACTGCTGGGCGACCCTGTGGTATTCGAGCGCAGGCTCTACGACTGCGTGGCCATCAGCCAGTGCCTGCCCGACAAGTACGACGTCCTGTGGGCCGTGCCCTATGAGGAGGGAGTCAAGCTCTGGTCACTTAAGAACAAGCAGCAATTCCTCTATCACGGCAATTCTACGCTCTACGGCAGGCACAGGCTCGAGGCGTCACGCACGCTGGCGGAAGATATTGTGGCCAAGGCCGATGCTGCCATTGCCAAAGGCAGCCCTGCGGCGTCGCTCCGCTTCGGGCACGACAGCGCCCTGCTGGCGCTTGAGGCGTACATCGGAGTCGAAGGCTTTGACCAGGTCCTGGCTCCTGAAGATACCGACCGCTGGCAGAATTTCCGCCAGATGTGCATGGGTTCCAACTTGCAGCTGGTGTTCTACCGCAATGCTTCCGGCGACGTGCTTGTGCGGGTGCTGTCCAACGAGCGCGAAGTGAGCATCCCCGCTCTGGGCCCGGGACCGTTCTACCCCTGGCCGCAGCTGCGGGAGCATATTTTGGCACGCTGATTATTTAATCAGACTGATGGCGCCGAAAACGCCGAGCGAAGCCAGGAGCATGATGACTCCGGCCAGTATGACCCCAAGCATCACGAAGAGAACGCTTTTCTTGAAGTCCATGTTGAGGAAGCTCGCCGCCAGAGTTCCCGTCCAGGCTCCCGTACCGGGCAGAGGTATGCCCACGAAGAGCAGCAGGGCCCAGTAGAGCCCGCGTCCGGCTTTGGCCTCCAGCTTGCGTCCGCCCTTCGCGCCTTTCTCGAGGCACCAGCGGAAGAAGCCGCCTATCACTTTCTTGTCCTTGCCCCATTCCAGTATGCGGCGGGCAAACAGAAAAACAAATGGCACTGGCAGCATGTTGCCGAGCACGGCTACGATGTATGATGGCACGAGCGGAAGTTCAAATCCGACGGCGTAAGGAATGGCGCCTCTAAGCTCTATAAGCGGCACCATAGATATCAGAAAAACTATCAGGTACTTCTTAAACACGGCGCAAAGATACATCTAACGCACCAAAGAAGCAAATAGTCTTTAGCGGCTTACGAATTCTGCCCCGAAGTCGCGGCACACCACTTGTGCGCAGCGGCGACCTGTCTCGGCGGCAACCGGCAGTCCTCCCGAGAAGGCAGTGCGCTGCCCGGTAAAATACAGCCCGTGGCTTACACGTAAGGGGGCGTTGTAGCAGAAGTGGCAAGGCTTCCATTCGCTCATGTAGCTGCCTTCGAAAGTGTCGCAGTAGCGCTCGTAAGTGAGCGGAGTGGCCATGTCTGTGACCTCTACCTTGTCCTTGATTTCCGGCAGTGCCGTGGAGAGTGCGCTTATGAAATCTGCTATGGCCTCCTGCTTGAGGGCCGCATATTTTCCGTCCTCACGAGCCTGTTTCCAATACTTGTACGACGGCCCCGACAGTATGCATGTTACTGCCGTACAGCCTTCGGGTGCATATTCAGGGTCGCGGGAATAGTTGTTGACAGTGAGCGCGTTGAATGAGAGTCCGCCGGCGTGCAGGGGCTCGTTGAGCATTATCTGCATGCAACGGGGACGCGCTGACAGGTCGGCATGCACGCCAAGGGCGATGAACATGCATTGGGCGGTACGCAGCTTGCGCCGCATACGGCTGGCCCACGGTGCCTGCAGGGCGGGGGTGAAGAGCTTGTCGATGGCGGTGCGGGCGTCCATGGAAATAACCACCGCATCGCTCTCCAACAGGTCCTGTGCTGTGTGCACGCCCTTTATGGTGTCTCCCTCGCGTACGACTTCCAGCGCCGGCGTGCGGTACAATATCTGTCCTCCGAGCTTGGTGAAGGTGTCTGCCATATTCTGTGCCATGCGCAGCGACCCTCCCTCGGGATAGCCGCTGTCGCCCGAGCTGAATGAGCTCAGGGTGTAGATTAGCGACAGGGCATTGATGTCCGGGTCCACCACCGATTCGAGCAGGTGGCGCAGGTGAGGGTTGCGGAAGCGCCGTATGTATGTGCGGGCCGAGAAGCTCATCAGCCACGGGGTGAGCAGTACCGCCGGCCCCATCTTGATGAACTCGGTCAGCGAAAACTTGCGGGGGTGGCGTACCTTGAGGTCGCTGATGTCCTGCACAGGGGAATGAAAGAAGCTGAAGCACCACACGTGGAACCTCATCAGTGCCAGAGGGATGCGGTCCTCGGGAGCATATTGTTTAAGGGTACTGAGGTCGCGCCTGAGGTCCAGCTGCAAGCCCGAGTCCAGGAGTGTGTACACAGGGTCTTTGAAGAATACGGGATTGTTGGCCTGCAGGGCACCCGTCTCGGTCCATATATCGTTGAGCGGCACTCCAGTTTTGGCACCAATGAGCCAGTGGATACCGCCCTCAAAAGTGTAACCTTTTCTTTTCCAGCTTGTTGATACTCCGCCAGGATTTCCGGCTTTCTCGAGAATCGTGGTGCGGAAGCCCGAACGCTGGGCGTAAATGCCGCATATTAGGCCGGAGATACCGGCGCCGATAATGGTCAGAGTTTTCATGAGGTACAAAAATACAGCATTTTTTGTATTTTTGTAAATCGTTTTATCAAAACAGCAGAAGGTATCCCTCCGGGATCCATAAAACATGGGAAAAGGATCTCGGAGGGATACCTTCTGCTGTTTGAAAGTTAAAATAATGCAAAGTACTAAAGCTTTTGAGATTGTGCCCGTAACGGGCAAGAAGATGTTGAAGCAGTTCATCCGTTTCCCGCTGGACCTGTATAAGGACTGTGACAAATGGGTGCCCGCTTTCGAAGACGATGAGTTCAAATCACTCGGTCCCGACAATCCATCCCTTTCTTTCTGCGAGCGTGAACTCTTCCTTGCTTTGTCCAGCGGCGGCAAGGTGCTCGGACGCGTGGCCGCCATCATCAACCACAATGCCGACAAGAAGTGGAACGAACACACGGTACGCTTCGGCTGGATTGATTTTGTGGAAGATTATGATGTGGCCAAAGCCCTTATAGACAAAGTGATAGAGTGGGGCAAGGCCAAAGGGGCGGAGAAGATCAAGGGCCCTCTGGGCTTTACCGACATGGACCGCGAAGGGTTGCTGGTGGACGGCTTCGAGAACGAAAGTCCTTTCACTGTAATATACAATTATCCTTACTACGGCGAATTCCTGGAGCGCATGGGATTCAGCAAAGATGTTGACTGGACTCAGCGCTTCGTGGACATGCCTGATACACTTCCGTCCATGCTGCAGTACGCCGACTTGGTGGAGAAGCGCTACGGCATACATATCTACAAAGCCAAGAACCTCTCCCAGATGGCCCGCCGCGGGCGCGAGATGTTCCATGTGCTCAACGATGCCTTCGCTCCTCTGTATGAGTATTCCAAGCTGTCTGACGAGCAGATTGACGGCTACGTGAAGCAGTACGTGCCGGTGATGAACAAGGATCTGGTGGCTTTCGTTGTCAACGACAAAGACGAGCTTGTAGGATTTACCGTCACCATGCCTCACATCTCAGCCGCTGTGCGCAAGGCCAAAGGGCGCATCCTGCCATTCGGCTGGATTCCGCTGCTTCATTCGCTCCGGCACAACGACACAGTGGAGGCCCTGCTTATAGGCGTGCTTCCTGAGTATCAGGCCAAGGGCGCGGCCATGCTCATGTTCAAGTACCTGCATGAGAACTACATACGCCTGGGTATCAAGCGCATGCTTCTCAATCCGCAGCTGGAGGAGAATCACAAGGTGCAGTCGCTGTTTGCCGGCTACGATGCCAAGCCTTACCAGCGCCGCCGCAGCTACGTTAAGGAATTGTAATTCTGATATATATGAAAAGGTCCGGAAGTCACTTGACAGGGCTTCCGGACCTTTTTATTTGCTATTAGCTATCGGGCTGTGGCAGAAGCCAGTTCTGACTGTGCCAGCAGTACAGCATCGCACACCTCTCCGACTGTGGTGGGAGCTGCCTGGTTGTCGGGGAAACGTATCTGGAACTTTTCCTCTACGGCAAGCGACAGCAGAATCATGAAGAGTGAATCGATACCCAGTTCACGTACGAGCTCGGTATTGTAAGTGACTTGACTAAGGTCCGTTTCAGGGCGCATTCCGCCTATCACTTCCTTGAGGCCTTCGAAAATATCTTCTCTTGTCATACGCGTGCTACTTTCATGCTTCCGGTACGCTTGAAATCCTCAGTGCGTACGGTCATCTTCATTATACGGTGGGTTGAGGGCAGGGTGGCGTTGATCTTGTCCACCAGCTGCTGCATGTAGGCGTGGATCTCTTCGGGAGTCTTGCCGTCGAACGCAGGGGCGAAGGGAAGTATCTCTACTGCAATCACTTTGTTGCCGTTGAGATCGTCTTCCTTGACCATGGCGTCGCGTACGCAAGGATCGGCGTAGAAGGGCTCTTCAAGCGCCTCGGGGCTCACGTTCTCGCCGTTGGCAAGTATGATGAGGTTCTTGATGCGGCCGGTGATATAGAGGAAGCCTTCTTCGTCGAAGTGGACCAGGTCGCCGGTGCGGAACCACCCGTCTTCTGTAAATGCTTCAGCAGTCCTTTCGGGATCCTTGTAGTAGCCCGAGAATACATTGTCGCCCTTGATAAGCAGCTCTCCGTCAACGACTTTGGTCTGCTGGCCGGGGTAGATTTTACCGATGGAAGTGGGATGGGTGATGGCGTCGGCATTGGCCGATGTCAGGTTGGCGGTCTCGGTGAGTCCGTAGCCGAAGCAGAACTCTACGCCGAGCTTGGTGAAGATGTCCACGAGCCTCGGTGGCACGTTGGCGGCGCCGGAGATGATGAGGCGCAGGTTACCGCCCAGGAATTGAGGTCCGTACATCTTGCAGAGGCCGGCGAGTATGTCGCACACACCGGGCACTATTACGAGCACTGTGGGCTTGAGCACTGGCAGTTTGCCGATGGTGGCCTTCATGTCTTCGCAAGTGAAGATGAGGTTGCCGGTGTAGAAGCAGCCCATGGTGCCGGCAATGAGTCCAAATACGTGGCTCAGAGGCAGAATGGCTATGTACCTGTGTACTCCGATGACTTTGCCGGGCTTGAAGATGGCGTTGTAGTTACCCCTCATGAGGGCCCTGTGGCTGAGCACTGCACCCTTGGGAGCACCAGTGGTGCCGCCTGTGAAGAATATTGCTGCGGGGCTTTCGGGATCGACTTCCACGCTGGGAGCCTCGGTGTCTGCTATTGAACTTACCGGGCATACTTTGACGCCCTGGAGGTTGGCTGTCAGTGGTTTGAATTCGTCGCGAACCATGATGGCTGCCACGTCGAATCTCTTGCAGGAGCCTATAACTGCCGGCTCGGGAAGGGCGGCGGGGAAGTTCATGGCTACGTATCCGGCGGAAGTCACGGCAAGGAACATCTCAATTGCATCCTGGCTGTTCTTGTCGAAGATGGCAATGTGGGCGCCCTTAGGGAGTCCGAGGCCGTTGAGGAATGCTCTACGCCTCGCTACGCGCTCTCCTAACTCCTTGTAAGTGATGGTGTTGACTTGATCGGATAATGCCGGACTGTCGGCGTACTCTTTCGTGAACCAGTCCACGAATTGCCCCATTGTGGGAAGGTATGGGATCCTTTCGAATTCCTCCTTCGGGAGCATGTCATAGAAATAATTGCTCATTAGAATAGGTTTTATGTTCCGACAAAGGTACAAAAAAATTGGAATATCGCACAAAAGGGTAGTGGGGGGCTGCGATTGGCCTTGGGGTGCTTAGATTCGGACAGGATTCGGCCGGAAACCTGTCCGTTTGCCTGAGACTTCTGCGGTCCCGGCAAATGGCCGCTGTGCCCCACGACCTCTTGTTATCTCATGCCAAAGCACTATCTTTGCAAAGTCTTTCGGGACGCCAAGTCTGAATACCGTGGCACCTCGAGTCCACAAAGCGAGTTAGGTTAGATCGTGCCTGGCTCGCTTTGTGCTTTAAGGTCACGGACGGACTGTGGTAGGCAACGCACGCCGGAGTTACGGCACAGGAGAGCCTCCAGCCTCTGGATAGGAATCTGGTAATCTTTTTCAGGACAAGGGCAGGAGGCCAGCCGCCGGCGGCGTTGCCTTTATAATAAAAACGTAGCTAATTTTTGCAAAGTTAGCTACCATTTTATATCTTTGCATTCGTCAAATGTGCTGAATTATGAGGACAAAGGACATATACGGGCGCATTGCTTCCCTGGAGGGCGGCAGCGTTATCTTTGCCTCGGACTTTCTGGACCTATGTACGGAAAGGCAGGCGGGACGTGTGCTCACTGAACTGGAAGCCAAAGGAGAAATCAAGCGGCTCGCAAGGGGTATCTACTGCAAACCCATCGTCACCCGCTTCGGCCCTCTTTATCCGGATGTTTCCAAGATTGTGGAGGCGGTTGTCCAGCGGGACCATGCACAAGTGCTGCCATCCGGCTATACCGCAGCCAATATGCTGGGGCTTTCCACCCAGGTGCCTATGGCCTACATGTTCATAACATCCGGCTCCTCCCGTCAGCTCACCGTTGATGGAAAAACCATCAACCTCCAGCGGGCGGTTCCCCGGAATTTCGCCTACAAGACGCGTCTTGCAGCCCTTATCGTGCAGGCCCTGAAAGCAACCGGTGCGGAAAACATCGGCCCGGAAGAAATATCGGCCCTCAAAAACGCCATTGACAAACATCCGGACAAGGACGCATTCCGAAGCGATGTCCTCCTCATGCCCGTCTGGATGAAAACCATCATAACCCCCTTACTATAGCTATGAGGGACCAAGTCCAAAACCCTGTGTTAAAGATTGCAAATGAGAATAAGTGAGTACCT
>JAGBNC010000022.1 GCA_017634595.1 Bacteroidales bacterium | reverse complement strand
TTCTACAGCATCAGCGATTATCTTGTATTCTTCACAAGGCTTTGCGTAACCGCAGAGAAATACGACATCGTTATTGCTGCCCTCTGTCTGATGCCCGATCATTTTCATGCCGGCACCATAACCCAGAACAAAAAATCATTGTCGGGATTCTGGTGCGAGACCTTGAGTCTGAACACAAAGCAGAACAACTCTACCTGCCATAGAAAAGGACATCTATTCAACAGGAGGTTTGGCAGTTCACTCAAGCCTGATGGAAAAATAGCCAGGACGAACATAATCTACATTGGAAACAACCCGGTTGAAAGAGGCCTCGTCAATAGGGCGGAACAATACAGGTGGAACTTTCTTGCATATGCAAAAAGCGATCATCCCTTTTCCGAAAAGCTTATTCTGAGAAAAGCATCAAGGAAAATGAGAAAGTACATCAAAGAAATTGAAGGAGCCCATAGGCGCGGTAATCCTCTTTCATATGAATCATTACAACGGATGTTTAGTTCCCTGGACCAGAAAGAAAGACTACAGTTGATTGATTTCATCGTGGTAACATACTCAGTCATTGACTATAGCTTCACAGAGAAACTCTTCGGCAGTATCGAAGATGCCATTGAAGCCATGCATCACAACACAGGAAGGGAGTACGAGTTGAAAGAGACTTTTGTAGGAAGATCAGATGCACATTATGCCACAATCACGAAATACCTGCTCGACAGATTCCAATTACACGACATACATGACATTTTCCGTTTCTCTGAGGAAAAACGCAGAGATTTGCTATTGGATATTTACAATACCTTCAGCATCCCTCCTAAGCAGATTGCCAAATTCCTTAGGTTGAAGGATGGTAGCGTCCCCGTTTTCCATAAAACGGTTGGTGACAGGTAGTTACGCGATTCGGGTGCACCAAATAGAGCACCCGAATTATATAATCACCTGGTTGTTCGTCATTTAGCAAAAACGGCTATGGAGAGATTGGCACGATGGTATCTAAAGAACGATGGTTGCAATGGGTATGCTGATGCAGACCGATGCGCCCTTGCCGGCCGCAGTGCCGCTACACTTTAAAGAATTTGTCGATGTCCTTGACCGACTGCGGCAGGGCGAGGATAGCCACACGGTCGTAGTCTTCAATACGGGTATCGCCCACAGCGATGAAAGAATCGCTTCCCCTGACAACTCCGGCTATGATGGCGTTGGACGGGAAATTCATGTCCTTGAGGGTCTTTTTGGTAATGGGACTGCCCGGAGCTACGGTATATTCGATGATCTCCGCATTGCTCCCGGACATATACTTGACGAAACGCGCTCTCCCGGACAAGGTAAACTTGAAGATACGGCCGGCAGTGACCAGTTTCTTGTTGATGACATTGTCAACACCCATCTCCTCCGCAAGGCCGATATACTCTATGTTTTCCACCTCAGCCACAGTACGTTGCACCCCGAATTTCTTAGCCACCACACAAGAGAGCACGTTGCTCTCGTCGCTTTCGGTAAGGGCTATGAAGGCATCGTAATCACGAATCCCCTCTTCATAGAGAAAATCGGAGTTGGAGCCATCCCCATGCACAACCAGCACCGATTCGGGCAGCCTTTCCGACAAAGCGATACAACGATCCTTGTCCTTCTCTATTATTTTCACCGAACTCATCTGCTCCGCCAGGGCACGGGCCACCATTTCGGCAATAGGCGAACCTCCGAGAATCATGACTTTGGAAATGGCCTTCACTGTCTTGCCGAAGTACTTAAGGAGGCTGTCCATACCTTCTCTCTTCGACACGGTAAATACGACGTCGCCAAACTGGAACTTGGTGTCGAACTTAGGAATTATGGTATTGGAACTGCGGGAGATGGCAATAATACGGAACTGAGTAGTCTCCTCGGGAGTCATAGTACGGATAAACTCCTCCATCTTGAGGTCCACCATGGGAGAATCCTCGTCAATCTTGAATACCGAGATCTGCAATTTCCCGTGAGCGAAATCCATTGTATCCGAAGAAGATACGTGCTTTAGGGAAGTGACAATCTCATTAGCGGCGCTCTTCTCCGGATAGAACATGAGCTCTATGCCCATCTCCTTGAAGAGAAGACGATTCTCGGCGGCTAGATAATCTTCGTCATTGATTCTGGCAATCACCTTCTTGGCTCCCAGCTGCTTGGCCAGGAGCGCACTTACTATGTTAACTTCCTGAGTAGCCAGAGGATACACGGCGATAAACAGGTCCGCCTTGGACACTCCGGCATTCCTGAGCGCCTTAATGGAAGAAGGGCTGCCCAGATAAGTCTCCACGTCGGCATAGCCGCTAAGAGCGGAAAGACGCGAAGGATCGTTATCAATGACCGTGACATCATTTGCCTCGGCCCTCAGCATTTTTGCCAGGTGGGAGCCAATCTCGCCCGCTCCCTCAATGACTATCTTCATAACGCCTTAAATAATTAAAAATACCGTCTCCCTTCATGAAACTCTGCAATATAATGCAAATTTTCCAATATCCTGTCACCTTGGCCCGCTTAACAGGCCCGGCAGCGCGGCGGCCGCGTAATTCCTTGAAGCCGCGATGAGCACGCACAACCGCCTTGAAACTCGACCACCTGCCAGTCAGCAGATATACCGCTGCAGAAGCGCCGTCCAGCAACATTCTCATAAAAAGAATAGTTCGCGCACGCGCGGGACCCACGGCGGAAGGAAGATTGCCGTCCAGCATGAGCAAATTGTTGCGGTAATTCAGTTCCAGCTTGAACGGAGAATCGGGAGCAAGCGTGCCGCCGCCCAAATGCCAAACTACGCTTTCAGGGACCACATTCACAGAGTAGCCGAGGCGCTGCGCCCTCCAGCAGTAATCAATCTCCTCCATGTGCGCAAAGAAACGGTCGTCAAGCCCTCCGAGCTCCCGCCAAAGCGAAGAGCGCGTCACAAGGCATGCCCCGCTCACCCACAGCACGGAGGCGTCGCGGTCGTATTGTCCCGCATCTTCCTCGGTACGCTTGAGCACGCGCCCGCGGCAGAACGGGTAGCCGAAACGGTCCAGCATGCCACCGGCGGCTCCGGCATACTCGAAACGGCTGCAGCGCCGGTAGCTGCCGTCAGCATCCTGCACCAAAGCATGAAGCTTGGGGCCGCACACGCCGCAGCGGGGATGGGAATCCATATATGCTACAAGCGGTTCCAGCCACCCCGGCGCCACATCGATATCGGAATTGATAAGCACGAAGTACTCGGCATCGACCTGCGCCAATGCCCTGTTATAGCCTCCCGTGAAGCCAAAATTCGCCCCGAGAGGTATGGTGCGCAATCCGGGGAATTCCTTAGCCACCCAGGCCAAAGAGCTGTCGGACGAGCCGCTGTCGGCCACAATGACAGCCGCATCATCGGGGCAGGACGCCACGAGCGAAGGCAGGAAAGCCTTCAGGTAACGTTCTGTATTCCAATTAAGTATGACGACGGCTGTCTTCATTATCTATTTCTTGCCGCAGCAGCAGTCTTCTCCGCCGTTGCAGTCGCAATTGTCCTTATGGCAGTGCCCGCACCCTTCCTCAGGAGGCAGATACTCGCCGTGCAGTCCCTCGCGCAGTTCCTTATCGGTAGCCTCGCGCACTCTCTCCACCTTGCCGGTAAAATGCAAAGTCTTGCCGGCCATGGGATGGTTGAAATCCATGGTCACGGTCTTCTCGCCCACGGCAGACACAGTGCCCTGCACCACTTGTCCCTCGGAGTTGAGCATCGGGAGCGTACGCCCTATAACGAGCAGCTCACTGCGCACTTTACCATCCACCTGGAAAGCTTCCAACGGAAGATCTACCAAATACTTAGGATTGTATGTGCCGTATCCTTCCTCAGGTGTCAGCGTAAACTCGAAAGTCTCGCCTTCCGCCTTTCCGTCCACAGCCGCTTCGAATTTGGGAAGGAGCATACCGCTACCGTGAATGTACTCCAGAGGAGCATCTGCTCCAGCCTTGTCGGCGGTCTTACCTTCCACCTCAAGCTCGTAGCTCAGGGCTACAACTTTGTTTTTCTCAATTTTCATTTTTTTGCATCTTAAAGGTGCAAAGTTAATCATTTTTCCATATCTTTGTAGTCCGTATGAAATACGGATTCGACAGCGAGAAATATCTCAAAATTCAATCGGAACATATCAAGGAGCGTATCGCCAGGTTCGGGGATAAGCTGTATCTTGAGTTCGGCGGTAAGCTTTTCGACGACAACCATGCAAGCCGCGTCCTGCCCGGCTTCCACCCCGACAACAAGCTGCGCATGCTCATGCAGCTCTCTGCCGAGGCTGAAATTATCATTGTCATCAGCGCGACGGATATTGAAAAGAACAAAATCCGCAGCGACCTGGGCATCACCTACGATATGGACGTACTGCGTCTGAGGGGCGAGTTCGAGAGTCGCGGGCTGCTGGTTAACTCTGTGGTTATCACCCACTACAACGGGCAGGCCAGCGCCGATGCATACCGCGCACGTCTGGAAAGGCTTGGGATCAAGGTGTATTATCACCATACGATCGAGGGCTACCCCAATAATGTCACGCTGATCGATTCCGACCAAGGATTCGGGCGCAACGACTATGTCCGCACGACCCGCCCGCTGGTAGTCGTCACCGCCCCCGGTCCAGGAAGCGGCAAAATGGCAGTATGCCTCAGCCAGCTCTATCAGGAGAACAAGCGCGGAATCAAGGCCGGATATGCCAAATTTGAGACATTCCCGGTGTGGAATCTCCCGCTCAAGCACCCGGTCAACCTTGCATACGAAGCCGCTACAGCCGACCTGAACGATGTAAACATGATAGACCCGTTCCATCTGGAGGCCTACGGCAAGACAGCTGTCAACTACAACCGCGACATAGAGATATTCCCCGTGCTCAACGCCCTCTTCGAAGGCATCTACGGCGAGAATCCATACAAATCGCCCACCGACATGGGCGTCAACATGCTGGGCTTCTGCATCAGCGACGAAGAGGTGTGCAGCAACGCGGCCCGCGACGAAATAGTCCGCCGCTACTATGAGGCTCTCCGCAAGCTGGCCGAAGGCAACGGCACTGAGGGCGAAGTCAACAAGACCGCACTGCTCATGCGCCAGGCAGGAATCACTACAGCATGGCGCAAGCCCACCGTGGCCGCATACGAGCGCAAGCTCGAGACCGGAGTCGCTTCGGCAGCCATAGAACTGGCAGACGGCACCATCATCACAGCCAAGACTTCCCCGCTCCTCGGCCCCAGCGCAGCCCTCATACTCAACGCCGCCAAGCATCTGGCCGGCATAGACCATGACATCAGGCTCATCCCGCAGGAGATGATAGAACCTATCGCCCGCACCAAGGTGTCGTTCCTCCACGGGCACAACCCGCGTCTGCATTCCGACGAAGTGCTTGTAGCCCTGTCGATGCTCAGCATAACCGACGAGAACTGCCGCCGCGCCCTTGAGACGCTCCCTCTCTTCGAAGGCTGCCAGGTCCACTCCACCGTCCTGCTCAGCGAAGTTGACAGGAAGACATTCAAAAAACTGGGCGTAGGATTAACCTGCGACCCAGTCAAGAAAAACACTAATACAGTTTAAGATAAGCCCTAACCCTGCTGCTGGGCGAGCTTCTTCTCGCTAGGGATAAGCAGGGCGCAGAGGCCCACGCCTATCAGTGCACCAATGGCCACTGACAGCATTGCCGTATCCCAGGAGCTGCCGTTGGCGATACCGCCCACGACAATCTTGGAGCACACTGCATCTCCGACAAGATATCCGAACAGTCCCACGAAGCCAGCCGCGGTGCCCGCAGCATTCTTGGGCACGAGGTTCAGAGCCTGCACTCCGGTGAGTGCCACAGGACCGTAGATGAAGAATCCGATGAGGCACAGAGCCACGTACACAAGCACCTTCTGTGCCGAAGGGCCCACTTGGATGATACCTGCGCCGACCATCCAGTAAAGCAGGACGCCGAGAGCGCAGAGGAACATACATATTACATTCATAGGTGCGCAACGTCCCTTGAATATCTTTGAAGTAGCCCAGCCGCAGGCAATGGTACCCACAGCACCTACTATATTATGTACCGAGAATGCCACCTTGCTCTCCGCTGCTGTCATTATGCCTTTGGTCTGCAGATATGTAGGAGCCCAGTCACCGATACCGTAACGCACCATGTACACGGCCACGTTGGAAATGGCCACAATCCACAGGAGCTTGTTCTTGAGCACATAGTCCACGAAGAGGGTCTTGAACGGGAGCTTCTCCCCTGCCGCGCCCTTGGACTTCACTCCGCTGTGGTCGTTCCTCCAGTCGGCGACCGCAGGCAGCCCGCAGGACTCCGGAGTGTCACGTATGGCCCACCAGCAGAACAGGGCGATGACAATAGCTATGATGGCGGGGAACACGAAATTGCCCCTCCAGGTCTGTACAACGCCCAGATCGGCAGCAAGTGCCACGCCGGCGATTGCAAGGAAGCCGAGGGAGAAGCTGCCGATGGTGTGGGAAACGTTCCACACGCTCATCTTGAAACTTCGCTCATTCTGGCTGAACCAGTGAGCCATGATACGGCCGCAAGGAGGCCATCCGAATCCGCTCAGCCAGCCCACCACGAGCATGAGTACGAAGATAATGACGGTATTGACTGCCGTATTGGGGCCGAAAGGAATCAGGCCTACGGCCATCATGGTCAGTGCAGAAAGCACCAGGCCTACGCACAAGAACTTACGGGCGTCGGAACGGTCCGACACGCTGCCCATCACGAACTTGCTGAATGCGTATGCTATGGACACGGCCGACATGGCCAGGCCCACCTTGCCGGCATCGAGGATGCCGTCGTTAATCATATCAGGAGCCGCAAGCGAAAGATTCTTGCGCACAAGGTAATATGCCGCGTAACCGAGGAACGCCCCAAGGAACACCTTGAGCCTCATCGCTTTGTACTCTTTATCTACTTTTTCTGCCGGGATTTGCGCCTTCGGCTTGGGCGGATCTAAGAAACGAGCCATTGCTATCAGTTTAGAATTATTTCGTAAAGATAGTCATAAGTTTTCAATTATGACAATGTGTCAGTGGCAAAATAATTGATACCTTTGCAGGAAAAAACTGAGACATGGAAGATAGAATGGAAGAAAAAGAGATAAAGGAGACCCCTGTAGAGCAGACCGAGAAGGGGTCCAAGAAAAAGAAAGACAACCATCTTCAGAAAAAGATAGAGGAGCTCGATGACAAATTGTCCAAAGAGCATGATTCATACGTACGCCTGTACGCCGAATTTGAGACTTACAGGCGCCGCACCGCTGAAGAGAAACTTGCCCTGGTGAGTTCGGCTGCAGCCGACACCATCAAGGGCATGCTTCCCGTACTGGACGACTGCGAGAGGGCGCTTCAGATGCTGGAGACGTCTTCCGACGCCGCAGCCAAAGAAGGCACATTGCTGATTTACAACAAATTGATGGACTACCTCAAGAGCCGGGGCCTCACCCCGATCGAAGCCAAAGGCCAGAAATTCGACACTGATTTCCATGAGGCCGTGACCCAGTTCCCCGCCCCGAGCGAGGACCTCAAGGGCATGGTCATCGATGTGGTTCAGACCGGATACATGCTGAACGGCAAAATTCTGAGGTACGCCAAAGTTGTAGTGGGAGCATAACAATATGGCAGAAAAAAGAGATTACTACGATGTTTTAGGGCTTGAGAAAAGCGCATCGGCGGATGATATAAAAGCCGCCTACCGCAAGGCTGCCCTGAAATGGCATCCTGACCGCTGGGTCAGCGGCACTGACGCCGAGAAGAAGACGGCTGAAGAGAAGTTCAAAGAGGCTTCCGAAGCATACTCAGTGCTCAGCGACCCCGACAAGAAGGCCAAGTACGACCAGTTCGGCTTTGCCGGAGTGGATGGAGCCGGTGCCCAGGACTGGAGCCAGGGCTTCGGCAGCCTGAACGACATTCTGAACAATCTGTTCGGAGGGGCGTTCGGCGGCGCATTCAGCGGCTTCGGCGGTTTTGGCGGCTTCGGCGGGTCCCAGCAAGGCTCTCGCACCATGCGCGGGCGCGACATTCGCACCAGGGTCCGCCTCAGCCTGGAAGAGATAGCCAAAGGATGCACCAAGGAAGTATCCATTGAGCGCAACCGTCCTTGCCCCGAGTGCAACGGGCGCGGCGCCAAGAACAGCAGCGACATCAAGACCTGCCCGACCTGCCACGGCAGCGGCCAGGTGCAGAATGTAGTCAACTCACTGTTCGGACGCACCATGACTTACACCACATGTCCGCAGTGCCACGGCGAGGGTAAGATTGTCTCCAATCCTTGCTCGCGCTGCAAAGGCACCGGACTTGAGCGCAGGCGCGAGACCGTTCAGGTCAAAGTTCCGGCCGGAGTGGAAGACGGTATGCAACTCACTGTACGCGGCGAGGGACATGCTGCAGCCCGCGACGGTATCAACGGCGACCTGCTCGTCATTATTGAAGAGCAACCGCACCCCCAGCTCAAGCGTCAGGGAACTGACCTGTTCTACACCAGGGTCATCAGCGTTCCCGAGGCCATGCTCGGCACGGAGATACAGATCCCGACCCTCGACGGAGGGCAAAAGCTCAAGATCGATGCCGGCACACAGTCAGGGACCGTTGTGCGCCTGCGCGGCAAAGGAATTCCGGAAGTCAACAGTTACGGCAAGGGTGACTTATATGTAAAAATATTGGTGTGGATTCCCCGCAAGCTCAGCCGCAGCGAGAAAGAAGCCATTGAGAACATGCGGACAAGCAGCAGCTTCAAGCCCGACCCAAACCGCGACGACCGGGAATTGTTCGAAAAAGAGAGCAAATATTTTTAAAAAATGTTTGTTAACTAAAAAATAATTCCTAAATTTGCAGTCCCATTTGAGCAGCCTCTCGTTGAACGGTTCAGTGACGCTGCGACTTATTTTGAATTATTGTTATGGATTTAATTAAATTGGTGGAGGACTCCTTCTCGCAGAACAAAGCAGCCTCCTATCCTGAGTTCAAGGCCGGTGATACCATCACCGTTACCTACAGGATCAAAGAAGGTGACAAGGACAGACTTCAGAATTTCCGCGGTGTAGTTATCCAGATTTGTGGAGCTACCCCTTACACCAGGACTTTTACCGTCCGCAAGGTATCCAACGGTATCGGTGTCGAGAGGATTTTCCCTTACGAAAGCCCATTCATCGACAAGATCGAGGTCAACAAGGTTGGTAAGGTCCGCAGGGTTCGCATCTTCTATCTCCGCAACCTCTCTGGCAAGAAGGCCCGTATCAAGGAAGCGAAGAGGAATGTAAAGGAAGCCTCCGCCGAATAGGACTACAGCAGGGTTCTACTACCCTGCAACACGGCTCCTTAGCTCAATTGAATAGAGCATTTGACTACGGATCAAAAGGTTACAGGTTTGAGTCCTGTAGGAGTCACACGAAAACCACTTTGAGAGCATCTCAGAGGGGTTTTTCTTTGTAACCGGCAGCATGTCGTCCTCACCAGAGGCCGGATTTGAGGATGGGTAGGGGCCGTAAGGGTTTTTACGGAAAACGTCGCTCCGCGACCCCTCCCACGGCGCTACGCTTGTGGGCCCCTCCCTCTTATGGTGCCGAGGGTGGCACAGTTTTCCGTAAAAACCCTTACGACACCCTGACACCACCGCCCTCAAAGGTGCATTCAGCAGCACCGGTGCGAGCACCCCAAGGCTGTTCGACCTTGCGCTATTTCTCCCTTACCCTCTTCCCGGACATATGCTCAATGGTAAACGCAAGGACCAGGGCCCGGGCGGCATTACGCTGCATATCGGCCTCAATATCGTAGCCATCAGGGAAATACTTCGCTCCGAGCTGCCGCAGATAGCTGTCCTTCTCAGCCTCATCCTCCAAGACGCTAACGCGTCCGAAGCAAATCACGCTCCTGACATGGTACCACCAGTCATCAGGCTCCCTCCGGGGCTCGTCGATGACGGTGAAACAAGCCTTATCGTTGGCGCGGATGGCGTCAAGCTTGTGCCCTGCCGCAGCACAGTGGAAATACAATTTTCCTTCGGCAAACAGGAAATTGATGGGCACCGCATAAGGATAGCCCCCGTCGCCATTAACAGACAGGAACCCGCGATAAGCATTCTGCAATATGTCAACACACTCCTCCTGCGGAAGCTGCTGCTTGAACCGGCGCATCGGTCTGAAAATCATTTCTTCACACATAGCACGCAAGCAGCTCTATGCGTCGGCAAACACACGGCCGTCTCCCAGGGTTACCTGGAGCTTGGTGTATTCACTGTGGAAGTCGTTTTTAAGCCTGTCCAAGTAGCGGGCGCACTCCCATTTGCACATAGGCATGTCGTGCAGCAGATAATTGCCGCACGTTTCCGGCTGTGTAGCAGGCACTTCATCCTGAGTAAGTATCCACCCCAGGCACTCAATGGTCAACTGACGCATATCCTCCACGCTGTAGTGGCCTAACATGATGATGTACATGCCTGTAAGGCAGCCCATGGGACCAACATACACCACATCTTCCTTGGCTCTCGAGTTACGGAACCATGTAGCCATAAGATGTTCAAGGCTATGCATTGCCGCAGGAGCCACGGCAGGTTCTTTGTTCGGCTCCGTGATCCGAAGGTCAAAAGTAGTAAAGCCTTTATCCTCTCGCGACACATATATGCCCGGCTTAAGATGGGTATGATCAATTGTAAAACTCTGAATTACTTCCATATAAGAATTCTTAAACTATTATTACCGTTACGGACGGGTAAAGATAAGCATAATCTGCGAGAAAACATGCCCCAGCCCTAAACCCGAGAGCCCCTGCAACGGCGCCGGAGGCTTGTTGCTAATATCTTTGATATTAAAAATAAAAATTGTTGAAAAAATCATAGCAATTATTTTTGTGATAACAGAAAGAATGCCTATTTTTGTAGCTTGGATATTAGTAGAGCAAACAAGCAAAGAGCCACGCTTAAGGCCCTGATTTATAAAAGATTATTAACATTAACACAATAT
>JAGBNC010000021.1 GCA_017634595.1 Bacteroidales bacterium | reverse complement strand
TGGCCGATGGTGCCGATGTTGACATGGGGTTTGTCCCTTTTAAATGTTTCTTTTGCCATAATATTATGTATAAAGTTGTTACAAAAATAAACCGGATTGCTCCGGTTTTGAGCCGATGATGGGATTTGAACTCATGACCTCATCCTTACCAAGGATGCGCTCTACCCCTGAGCTACATCGGCAGCGTTTTGAGCGGGGTAGGAGAATCGAACTCCCATTTTCAGCTTGGAAGGCTGACATAATAGCCGTTATACGAACCCCGCTGGTGGGAAGATTCTCTTCCGCTGTGTGGGCAAGGATGGATTCGAACCACCGTAGGCGTGCGCCAGCAGATTTACAGTCTGCCCCATTTGGCCACTCTGGTACTTGCCCGTTGTTAAACTGCGATGAGCCGATGGAGGGAATCGAACCCACGACCTTGAGATTACAAATCACACGCTCTGGCCATCTGAGCTACATCGGCAGTATTTCAATGCCCCTTTATTAGGGGACTGCAAAGGTAATCATTATTTTCAAATCTCCAAAAACTTTTGTAAGATTTTTTCTATCCCT
The DNA here is from genome assembly GCA_017634595.1 of Bacteroidales bacterium. Taxonomy (GTDB): domain Bacteria; phylum Bacteroidota; class Bacteroidia; order Bacteroidales; family UBA932; genus Cryptobacteroides. The sequence continues at coordinate 217,092 of JAGBNC010000021.1, read as the reverse complement.
TCTTTGTCAAGTCTCCAGTCTGAGCGCTGCTTCGACTGACTGGCGTGCGATACGAACTTATCGCCTATCCCGACTGCCTCCACCTTTATTCCAGGGGCATTCTCGCTCATGAATTCACTCACGGCTCCGAACAGTCCGCCTGTGACGGCGCCGTCTTCAACCGTGACTACTTTGCGGAATCTTGCTGCTATCTCCTTCAAGGCATTGGTATCCAGAGGCTTTACGTAGCGGAAATAGTACATGGCCACTTTGTCCCCGAATCCGCCGGCCGCCTCCAGTGCGCGGTTGACGGCGGGACCTGTTCCTATCACGGCAAGCTCCGTCCCATCCTTGAGCAGCTCAGCTTTACCTACGCTAAGCTCTTTGAACGGAAGTCCTTCCCATGCCACACCCTCGGCGCTCCCCCTCGGATACCTTATTATAAAAGGGCCCTGCGGAGTGTGTAACGACGTGTACATGAGGTTGCGAAGCTCTTCCTCATTGCGCGGCGCGCTTATTATCACTCCGGGGATGCAACGCAGAGCGGCTATATCGAAGGCTCCCTGATGAGTGGCCCCGTCTTCGCCCACCAGGCCGGCGCGGTCAAGGCAGAGCGTGACCGGCAGCCCCGGCAGGGCAACATCGTGTATGATCTGGTCGTATGAGCGCTGTGAGAACGATGAATATATGTTGCAGAACGGATGCATGCCGCCTGCTGCAAGGCCGGCGGAAAAAGTAACTGCATGTTCTTCTTCTATGCCGACGTCGAAGAAACGGTCGGGGAACTCTTTGGCAAATGCGGTCATGCCGCAGCCGGTAGCCATCGCCGGGGTTATGCCGGCAACCCTATGGTCCACAGAGGCGAGCTCGCAGAGGACTTTGCCGAACACATCCTGATAGCGGGGGACCGCACGTTCCTGTTTGGGACGCTGCCCCGACACAGGGTCGAATTTGCCCGGGGCATGCCATACCACCGGGTCTGCCTCGGCAGGGGCGTATCCCTTGCCTTTGACGGTGAAACTGTGGAGGATGCGCGGGCCTTTGAGCGACCGGAGCTTGAGCAGAGTATCCACCACCGAGTCGATGTCGTTGCCGTCGATGGGGCCGAAGTACCTGAAGCCCAGGGCTTCGAACAGGTCGCCGCCGGTCCTCTTGATAAACCACGACTTGACGGTCCTGGTCCAGCGCTGGAGCATGGCCCTGAGGCGGCTGTCGCCGAGACTGTGCCATACTCTGTTCTTGATTTTGTTGTACCGGGCGCTGGTGGTAATCTTGAGCAGGTAGTTGTGAAGTCCTCCCAGATTGCCATCGATGGACTGGTTGTTGTCGTTGAGTATGATGAGCAGGTCGGAGCGCCCCAGTCCGGCATTGTTGAGCCCCTCGAATGCGAGGCCGCCTGTAAGGGCTCCGTCACCTATGAGCGCTGCCACCTTGTAGTCTTGGCCGGTGAGCCTGGCGGCCTCGGAAATGCCCAATGCAGCTGATACAGAGTTGGATGCGTGACCGGCCACGAAAGCGTCATACTCGCTTTCGGCGGGAAGCGGGAATCCGCTGGGGCCGCCCTCTTTGCGTATATTCCGGAATTGGTCCCTGCGGCCGGTCAGAATCTTGTGTGCGTAGGCCTGGTGGCCGACGTCGAATACTATTTTGTCCTCAGGTGTGTTGAAAACGTAGTGGAAGCCCACTATGAGCTCGACAGCACCAAGGCTGGAGGCCAGGTGACCCGGGTTCCCCGAGCAGCATTCTATGATGTAACTGCGGACTTCTGCGCATAGCTCCCGCAACTGGTTCCGGTCCAGGTTGCGCAGGTCGGCAGGCGAGTTAATCTTGTTCAACAGTTCGTACATTCCGGACGCAAAAATAGTAAGTATTCCCGAAAAATGTTCTATATTTGGCTTAATTAAAGTCGGCCGGAGCTCCTGCGGGAGCCGTAAGTCTAAGGTAAAAGGCTCCCGCAGGAGCTCCGGCCGGCTTTAAGCAACTTTAATACATCATTTGTTATGCCATCTTTGAATAAAGTAATGCTTATCGGTAACGTTGGCAGAGACCCAGAAGTACGTTACCTCGACCAGGGAGCCGCCCAGGGCGGCCAAACAACCAAAGTAGCCACATTTACGCTAGCCACCACCGACCGCTACCGCGACCGCAACGGCGAGGTCCGCGAGAATACCGAGTGGCATAACCTCGTGCTCTGGAGGCAACTGGCCGATCTTTCGGAGAAATACATCCGCAAGGGCAGCCAGATTTATGTGGAAGGGCACATCCGTACCCGTTCCTATACTGACCAGCAGGGGGTTAAGAAATATGTGACCGAGATTGTGGCCGACAACGTGCAGCTCCTCGGCCGCCGCGAAGGCGAAGGCATGCAGCAGGGTTCGTATCAGCCTGCCGGCTCATCGTACCAGCAGCCCCAGGGAGGCTATCAGGCTCCTTCTTACCAGGCTCCTTCATATCAAGCACCCGCAGCTCCTGCTCAAGGTCCTCAGATGGACGGCGGCTACCGTAAGCGTGACACTTCCGCACCCGCAGCCGCTCCGGCTGCCGATTTCGGCGGTCCTGCTCCGGAAGACGACCTCCCGTTCTAGTGTTTGAACGCTTCTTTACTGTAGCGGAAGATCGTTCCCATCCTCACCCCGTCCGCCTTTTTGGACGCGAATCCCAGATAGAGATGGTTTCCGCGGACTTTGACGCCCTCAGGCTCCATGTAACCGATATCGGTTATACCGGCATCCCTGAGGGCGCCGACGTCTTCAAGGGCCGTTATCTTGGTGAGAGGCAATATGGTAGAACCGTCAATGCCGCGTATCTGCAGCCAGCCGGGCGAAGGAGTTCCGTCGTCGTGGCCGTTGCCCTGGGCTTGATAGATGAGGCCGTCGTGTATGTCAAAGCCCTGCCACGATACCTGGGTGCCGTCAACGTAGTGCTCCCTGGGTATCACGAAGTGGCCTATCGGTTTGACTTTAGTGCAGTCCCTTCCTTTTATAACATGCCTCTTGGTGGTCAGAGGGTCGGATGATTTGTCCTCGCCGCCGTAGGTGACTTCAGGGAGGGTGATATCTTCTATCGGCAGGGCGCGAAGCTCGCTGAGTCTGTATGTGTTGCAGTTGCCGGAGCTGATGCCGAGCGTGGTGAGCATGTCACCCTCAATGTCCACTGCCCCGGAAATGTTGATTTCTCCGAAGTAGTAGTTCTCGGGTGCTTCCCAGGAATTCATGGTGACTCCTGTGGAGAAGGGGATCCGGGAGATAACGGGGCTGCCCCAGTAGTCCCCGGATGCGTTCTTGGACGAGAAATTGTCGATCCAGATGTACTTCTTGCCGTCTTCGGCCGTCTCCAGGGTGAAGTTGGATACGTGCCCGAAGTAGTTGAGCGTCATCATAGGTGGCTGGCTGGTGCTGTTGACAGGGCCGACGGAAATATACGCCCTGAACTTGCTGTTGAGCTGGGAGTAGTATATCATGCCCATCGGCAGGTCCACATCGAAGCTCTGCATTACCGCAGATGTGGTTCTCAGACGTCCTCTGCTGAATACCAGGTCGGTTGAGAACGGGTCGGTGATGTATGGGCCACCCGTTTCGGGTCCGGGCTCCGGAGTGGAACTTGCGCCTTCCTGAACCAGATACAGCGACTGCGAGTCTTCGCCGCAGCTGAAAGTCACTGTGGCAGAGCGTTTGTCGGCAGATTCGTTGGCCTGGACTTTTATGTCCACGGTGAAGGTCCCAGCATAGCCCCAGTCCTTGCTGAACGATACCCACGAAGCGTTCGCGCTCGCTTTCCACTGTCCGGTGGCGCTCAGCTTCACGCTTGCCGCCACGCCGGCATTTGCTGAAGCCTTATAGTCTTTTATACCCTCTATCGAGGTGAATCGTTCTACTATTTTTTGCTCCTGCGGCTTCTGACAGGCTACGGTAAGCACGAGTGCTGCCAGAATGGTTAATGCTCTGTGTAACATTATTTTGTGGTCTTTCCTTGATCAAGTCTCAGCTCGGGATGCATGCGGGACGATGACCGCAGAAGTCCGGCCACGGCCACGGCGATTATTCCCAAACCTATGAATATGTACTCTGCGTGCACTGCCGCATCGACCCCTTCGCGAGCGTTGAAAATGCGCCCCACGAATACGGGAACCAGCAGCATACCCATGTTCTGTATCCAATAGATAAGTGAATATGCCGTGCCGAGGTTGCGCTCCGGCACTATCTTGGGTACGCTGGGCCACATGGCAGAGGGTACAAGTGAGTAACCTACTCCTAATATGGAGATTCCGAAGTATCCCCAGAAGGGGACGCCCTGCGGGGCGAATGCCAGTATCATGTGGGCTGCCAGGACCATCAAGGCTCCGAGTGCCATCCAATACGTGGCCTTGCCGAGTTTGTCAACCATGGCTCCGAAAAGGGGTGTGAAGATGACCGTGAAGAACGGTATCATCGTTATCATCCATTTGGCACTGTCGATGTCCATGTTGAACCTGGGGATGACTATTGACGTACCGAACTTTTTGAAACTGATGATGCAGCAATAAAAGAAGACGCACAGCAGCGAGATCAGCAGGAAACGGCTGTTGGTGAGCAGGTGCCCGATGTCGGAGAACTTGAATTTGTCTTCGTCCTTGACAGCGCCCCTTCCGGATGCTATTCCGTGGGCCTTGTCGAAGCGTGAATCCATGGCCACGAAGATGCCCCACAGAAGCACGCCGCCGAGGATGAGCGAGAGCCCGAACATGGCGGGACGGGCCGTCTCGGCCAGGGTGTACATCTCTCCTGGAGCTTTCTGGGCTACCAGCACGGGCGAAAGGATGAATGCCAGGGCGGTGCCGAGCCGCGCCACAGCTACTTGAGCGCCCATGGCGAAGGCCACGGGACCGTCTTTGAACCATTTGGCTATGGAGCGCGTCACGGCCACTCCGGCAATCTCGCTGCCCAGACCGAACAGCATGCAGCCCACATAAGCTACAATGAGGGAAGTATGTGCCGGAAGCCCGCTGCGCAGTGCAAGCACCACCGTGCCCGCGCCAAGGGCCATTAGCCCGACGAATACGGACCCTATGATCCTTACTCCGAATATGTCAAGCAGGATGCCGCATATTATGAGGCCGCCGCACACGCACAGGAAGCTGTAACCGCCGGCGTAGAAGCCGTAATCTGCTGAATTCCAACCAAGTTCCAGGGTCTCGGGGTGCTGGAATATCTGAGATAGGGTGGAGAACGCATCGTCGAAGAAGTACGATGCAAACATCGGCACCATCAGGCAGATAAGCGCCGCCCAGCGTAGTTTCTTCCAGGACATTATTTCTTGATGTTAGGGAGTTCGAGGCCGTAGCCTTTCTTGCGGTCTTCCGCTTTGAGCAGCAGGCTGAATATGAAGGCGAGTACTCCGAAACTGGAGAATACAATCATTGGCACGGTGTATCCTCCGGTGCTCTGCCTGAGCGAGCCTATGAGCATGGGCACGAGGCAGAGGCCGATGTTCTGCACCCAGAAAATGAGGCAGTAGGCGCTGCCAAGGATTTTCTCGTCGATGATCTTAGGTACGCTGGGCCAAAGTGCTGCGGGCACAAGCGAGAAACTGACGCCGAGTACCACTATTAGCAGCACTGCGAACCACTTGTGAGGGAATACCGGCAGGACGAAGGCAAAGCACAGGTGGCAGGCTATCATGATTATCGAACCGAGCATGAGCATGCTTGCGCCCTTGCCGATGCGGTCAAGGAAGATGCCCAGCAGCGGTGTGAGGCACATGGCAAGGATGGGGAAGCAACTAAACAGGCGGGCGGCCGTAGCGGCATCTACGCCCAGGGTCTCCTCCAGGAAGTTGGGGGCGTACCTCTGGAACGGGAAAATGGCGCTGTAATAAAGCACGCACAGCAGGGCCACGATCCAGAACATCTTGCTGGTGAAAATGGCCCCCAGGTCCTTGATGTGGAATTCGTCCTCGGGCGATTTCTCTTCCGTGGCGAGTCCGGCTGCCACCAGCTGGGAGTCGAATTTGCGGTCCATCACTCCGAAGATTATAAAATTGATGAGGCCGATGCACAGCAGGGCTCCGCAGAATCCGAGGGGAGCGAGGATGCTGCCGCCGGCGGCGTTGGAGATGATGGGGGCTATCCACATCACGGCGAATACACCCAGACGGGCAATTGCCATCTCAAGTCCCATGGCAAGCGCCATCTCCTTGCCTTTGAACCACTTGGCAAGTATCTTTGATACGTTGGTGCCTTCCATTTCGCATCCGCATCCGAAGATCATGAATCCCAGCGATGCCATCTTGGCGCTTGCGGGCATCTCTACCCACCAGCTGCCCAGCCACTGTGCGAAGCCTGTGGCCTGGAACCAGTCGCTGATGCCCACGAACTTGATGGCGGCGCCGGCTACCATGAGGCCGGCCGACAGGACGCCGGAGAAGCGAACTCCTAGTTTGTCAAGTATGACACCTGCCAAAATCAGGAAGCCGCACACGTTGAGGATGTATTCGGATGCCGCATATTTGCCGAAGACGCTGCTGTTCCAGCCTAAATCGGTCTCCACGAGGGACTTCAGCGGGCTCATTACGTCCACGAACATGTATGCGAAGAACATCATCAGTGCTACAAGCACCAGTACGGTCCACCGCGCCAGCGGCGAATCGTTCATCAATTTTGCAATTTTTTCTGCCATAACAAGTAAATCAACTCGCTAAGATAGTAAAAAAATTAGAGCCTCTGCCTTACTGCTTCGAAAAGCAGGATGGCTGCGCTCACCGATACATTGAGGGAGTCGGCAGTGCCGAGCATGGGTATGCGTATATGGGAAGTAGCCGCTTCGCGCCATTGCGGCGACAGGCCTGTGCTCTCGGTGCCCATTACCAGGGCGGTGCCCCGGGTCATGTCGCAGTCGTAGTAGAGCGATGAATCCTGAAGTTGGGCTGTAAGTATCTGTACGCCAAGTTTGCGGAGCCAGGTTATGGCTTCGGCTGAGGTGCAGGCTACGGTGGGGACTGTGAATACAGTGCCGGTGGAGGCACGGATGAGGTTGGGGTTCCACAAGTCTGTAAGCGGGTCGCAGATCAGCACGGCATCCGCTCCTGCTGCATCGGCGCTGCGGAGTACTGCGCCCAGGTTGCCAGGTTTCTCGACGGATTCAAGCACCATTATCAGCGGGTTGTCAGGCATGCCAAGATCGCTGAGGCCTATGGATTTTGTAAACACCTCTGCTATAATGCCTTCGGTGCCGCCGCGGTAAGCTACCCGGTCGTAAACCTCCCTGCTTACTTCAAAGATTTTAACCCCCTTCGTCCCCTGTCCCTGGAGGACTCTGAGTCCGGGGGCGTCGCTCCGCGACCCCTCCCGCAGAGCGGGCCCCTCCAGGGACAGGGGGCCAAAGATGTCGGGACAGAAGAAAATGGAGTCGATGGTGAAACCGGCGGCGGCACAGCGCTCCAGCTCCCGGCGTCCCTCCACCACAAAAAGGCCGCACTCGCGCCGTAGGGAAGAATCCTTCTGCAACGCGAGCAAGCGCTTGATCTTGGGGTTCTGCGCTGAACTAATCAGCTCGTTGGGCATCTACTGCTCTTTTTCGGCGTTATCCTTCTTAAGGCTCTTCTCGGGCCTCATCTGAGGGAAGAAAAGAACGTCCTGAATAGTAGTCTGCCCAGTCATGAACATGGTAAGACGGTCGATACCCATTCCCAGTCCTGAAGTCGGCGGCATGCCATATTCCAGAGCACGCACGAAGTCCATGTCAATGTACATGGCCTCGTCGTCGCCCTTGCTCTTAAGAGCGGCCTGCTCCTCGAAGCGCTCCAGCTGGTCTATAGGGTCGTTAAGCTCTGAATATGCGTTGGCCAGCTCCTTGCCGCAAACGAACAGCTCAAAACGCTCGGTGAGCGAAGGATCGCTGCGGTGACGCTTGGTCAGAGGGCTCATCTCGACAGGATAATCGATGATGAACGTAGGCTGTATGAGCTTCTCCTCGCAGTAAGCACCGAATATGGCGTCGATCAGCTTGCCCTTGCCCATGGAGGGCTCTACGGGCACATCGAGTTGCTTGCAGGTGGCGCGCAGCTGATCTTCGTCCATGCCCTTCACATCCACGCCGGCGTACTCCTTGATGGCCTCAAGAATGGGCAGACGGCGGTAGCTGCCGCCGAAATCTACTTCCTGCTCGCCAATCTTCACCTTAGTGGTGCCGTTGACCTTGAGGGAAATCTTCTCAAGCATCTTCTCCACGAAGCACATCATCCAGTTGTAGTCCTTGTATGCCACGTAGATTTCCATGCAAGTGAACTCGGGGTTGTGGGTCTTGTCCATACCCTCGTTGCGGAAGTCCTTGGCGAATTCGTACACGCCGTTGTATCCGCCTACGATGAGGCGCTTGAGGTACAGCTCGTTGGCTATTCTGAGGTACAGGGGAATGTCGAGCGCGTTGTGGTGGGTGATGAAGGGGCGTGCGGTAGCTCCTCCGGGAATGCCCTGCAGGATCGGGGTTTCTACCTCCAGGCAGCCCGCCTCGTTGAAGTACTCGCGCATGGTGGCTATTATCTGCGCCCTCTTTACGAACACTTCCTTCACCTGAGGGTTGATGATAAGGTCCACATAACGCTGGCGATACCGGAGCTCCGGATCGGTCACGGCGTCGAACACCTGGCCTTCGGCTTCCTTGACAATGGGCAGCACGCGCAGCGACTTGCTCAGCAGCGTCAGCTCCTTGGCGTGCACGCTCAGCTGTCCGGTCTGGGTGATGAATGCAAATCCCTTGATGCCTATGATGTCGCCGATGTCCAACAGCTTCTTCCACACCGTGTTGTACATCGTCTTGTCCTCTCCGGGACATATTTCGTCGCGCTTGACGTATATTTGGATGCGCCCGCTCTCGTCCTGCAGTTCGCCGAACGACGCCGCACCCATGATGCGGCGGCTCATGAGCCGTCCTGCTATGCATACTTCATTGAAATTGCCCTTCTCCGGGTCGTAGCCGGCGGCGATTGCCGCGGCGTCGGTGTTGACTGGATATTCTGCTGCCGGATAGGGATCGATGCCTAATTCTCTGAGCTTCGCCAGCGATTCGCGGCGAATTTGCTCCTGTTCGCTAAGTTCTATCATCATAACGGTGCAAAAGTACGAATTATTTTTGTTATCTTTGCCAGTTATGATGAAGGAATGCAAGTGGATAATCAGAGAGCAGGCCGATCCTGCCAAGGTGGACAAGCTGGCCGCCGAGGTCGGAATAGACCGTGTTCTGGCCGACTTGCTTGTAAAACGGGGAGTTGAATCTTTCGAACAAGCCCGTTCGTTCTTCCGTCCCAGTCTCGGCGACCTGCATGACCCGTTCTTGATGAAAGACATGGACGAGGCTGTGGAGAGGCTGCACAGTGCAATCACTGGTGGCGAGAAGATTCTCGTTTATGGTGATTACGACGTGGACGGCACGACTGCAGTAGCACTTGTGTATTCTTTCATCCGCCGCTTCACTCCCGCCGTAGATTTCTATATCCCAGACCGTTATGACGAGGGTTACGGAGTATCCTACAAGGGCATCGACTGGGCCATCGAAGGAGGATTCAAGCTCATTATAACTCTGGACTGCGGTATCAAGGCCATCGACAAGGCTGAATATGCCGCCTCGCGTGGCGTGGACATGATAATCTGCGACCATCATCTCCCGGAGGAGACTCTTCCTCAGGTGGTGGCGGTGCTGGATCCCAAGCGTGATGACTGTCATTATCCTTTCGATGACCTCTCCGGATGCGGAGTGGGCTTCAAACTGGTCCAGGCATACAGCCAGCGCTACGAGGTGCCGTTCGAGAGCCTTGTCCCCCTTCTGGACTTGCTGGTGGTGAGCATAGCCTCCGACCTTGTGACCATGGTGGGAGAGAACCGCACGCTGGCACATTTCGGCCTCAAGCAGCTCAACGAGAATCCCCATAAGGGTTTGCTGGCCATGATCAACCTTTCCAATCTTGAGCCGGGCCATATAACCATAGACGATATCGTGTTCAAGATCGGTCCCCGCATCAATGCCGCCGGACGCATGGAATCGGGCCGCCTTGCCGTAGAACTGCTTACGGCTGAGGATGTTGACCAGGCCATGTTCATAGGGGAGAAGATCAATGAGAACAACAACGACCGCAAGAATATCGACCGCGAAGTTACCAAGGAAGCCCTCGAGATGGTGGAAAGCGGCAGCTGTCTGGCTAAGGAGAATGCAACCATTGTGTACAACCCTCGCTGGAGCAAGGGTATAGTGGGTATTGTGGCGTCCCGCCTGGTGGAAGCTTACTACAAGCCTACAGTGGTACTTACCAAGTCCAACGGTTTCGTGACAGGCTCTGCCAGGAGCGTGCAGGGATTCGATTTGTACGAAGCGATCGAGAGCTGTGCCGACCTGCTGGAGAACTTCGGCGGCCATGTCTATGCGGCCGGTCTTACCCTTAAAGAAGAAAACGTACAGGAGTTCGCCAGCCGTCTGGACAAGTTCATTGCCGGCAAGATCACTACCGAGATGCTTGTACCTGTGGTCGATATCGACGCGCGCCTGGACTTCTCACAGATAACGCCAAAATTCTTCCGAATCCTCAAGCAGTTCCAACCTTTCGGTCCCGGCAACAACAATCCGGTATTCGTTACCGAAAATGTGTACGATGCCGGTAACGGGCGCAAGGTGGGTGCCGGGGGCATGCATCTCAAGCTCGACCTTATTCAGGAGTCGCAGCCATACCATCAGATTGCCGCTATAGCTTTCAATATGGCGGAATACTACGATTACATTAAGTCCGGCAATCCCCTCGACGTGTGCTATTCTATCGTAGAGAATTACTATCGTGGCAATTCTACCATACAGCTGCGCGTGAGGGATCTCCGGGAAAGAGAAGAGATAATATGAAAAAGCTCATCACCACCTTGTCCGCCGCCATATTTGCGGCTTTGTGCGTTTGTGCCCAGCCGGGCCCTGAATGGATCAGGAACGCAGTTATCTACCAGGTATATCCTTCGTCTTACAAGGATTCTGACGGCAATGGCATAGGCGATATCCCGGGAGTTATATCCAAACTTGATTATATCCAGAGCCTTGGCGTTACCGCCATATGGTTCAACCCGTTGTTTGTGTCGGGCTGGATTGACGGCGGTTACGACGTGATTGATTTCTACCGGGTCGATCCACGCTTCGGTACCAACAACGACCTTGTCGAGCTGGTGCAGAAGGCTCACGATAGAGGCATCAAGGTGATGCTTGACCTTGTAGCGGGTCATACCTCTGACAAGCACCCATGGTTCCTGGAGAGCGCTTCCGACACCAATCTGCAGCACTCCGATTACTATATCTGGAGCGACCGTTTGCCCGATGCTAAAGCCGAAAAAGACCTGGCCAAGATGCTCGAAGACCCGAACTATATGCAGAATACTACCGGTAAATGGATGAAGAGCGAGTACCCTAGAGCCAAGTACTACTACAAGAACTTCTATGCCTGCCAGCCGGCTTTGAACTATGGCTACGCGAATCCCGATCCTTCCAGACCCTGGGAGCAGGGTGTTGATGAGCCGGGCCCTCGTGCTGTACGGCAGGAACTTAAGAACATTCTCGCGTTCTGGTATGGCAAGGGCGTGGACGGTTTCCGTGTGGATATGGCGTCAAGCCTCATCAAAAATGACAAGGACAAAGAAGCAATAACTGCACTCTGGCGCGAGATTCGCAACTGGTCTGATGCCAATTTCCCCGACAGGGTGCTCATGGCCGAATGGAATGATCCCAAGGTGTGCCTCTCAGGAGGATTCAACGTGGATATGTATCTCAACAGCACCGGCTCTTCAATCCGCAGAATGTACTTCGACCGTAAGCATCAGGCCGACGGCGGAAGCTACTTCTCTCTTAGCGGCGGTGCTCCATCGGTGCGGGACCTTTACGGCAATCCCTGGCCTGAGGACAAGATTGACCGTACGCCCCCGTCCGAGATGCTTTCAACTTACTATGAGCACTATACCGACTGTGTTGAGTACACCAAGGACATGGGGTATTACGCGACTATCACAGGTAATCACGATCACCTTCGTCTTAATACCGGCGCCCGTAACGACCCGTCCCAGCTTAAGGTGATGATGACGTGGGTACTTACCATGCCTTTGCCTATTCTTTATTATGGTGACGAGATTGGTCTGAGGAGTCTGGTTCAGTTGCCCAATGTCGAGGGGGCTAACCACAACGGCAAGGAGAGGGCCGGAGGGCGGAGTCCTATGCAATGGGATTCCAGCACCAATGCCGGTTTCAGTGCGTGTAAGCCTGAAGATATTTACATCCCGGTATGCCCCGAGTGGACTCCGGCTACATCATATCCGCAGTATCTGGAATGGAAGGCAGCCGGGTGCAAGAACCCTACGGCTCCGGGGGCCATCACGGTGGAGTCGCAGGATGCCGATCCTTCATCGCTGCTTAACTGGACCAGGGCCCTGATTGCCCTTCGAAAGAGCAGCCCGGCTTTCTGGGCGGATGCTAAGTTCATACCGGTGTTCAATGCCGCGCAGCCATATCCCATGCTCTACTATCGTACCGACGGTAAGGAGACTTACTTGATAGCGCTTAACCCGACATCCAAGAAGCGGAGCGTTACCCTTGACCGAACATCTTCTGGTTATTATAAGGCTATGCAATTCGGGGTGGCTTCTTACAGGCCCTCCCCCAAGGGTGACCGCATTACTCTTGGTCCTGTCAGCGCTTTGATTGTGAAACTATAAGTTCCTGGCAGTCAGTAATTAAACCCCCATCTCAAGTAAGAATAATCCCTTAGTAAGAGGTAGCTGTATGAGGTTAGAAATAGTATAGGTGGAACGCAAACCCTTCATTGCAAATGATTAAAAGTTTTTCTTGGATTTGCAATACCACTATATTGCTTTTTTACAAATACTTAGCGGTGAAGTATCAGGGAGCTCCAGCCACTGTGTGCGTACGCCGGATATGCCGCCCACAATGCCAAGTCCGCCCAAAACATTGGAGTATGTGAAGTTAGGCGGAGTGACGCCGAAATTGGACAGCATGTTGAATTCCATGAGATACTGGGCCTTGAAGTAGTTGTAAAGTTCTTCCGACAGTCGGTACAGTTCTACCACATACTGTGCATTGTCCACAAGTACCAGCGTCTCAGTCTGGGGAATGTCGGGCATCTGCGTGTCGCCGAGCGGCATTTCAGGTTCGGGCAGGTCGATCCCCTCAGGGAACAAGATGCTCCAGTCAAATCCTGAACCGCGGCTCACGTAGAAAGAGTAGGACGCGCCTTTGAACTGCTTAGCTGTCAGAAGCATCATCGGACCAGAGATATTTAAGCCTTCGTCGGTGAGGGCTCCGTTGTATTGGACGTTGGCAAATGCGTCAAGGTCAAGCGAGTTGAGGTCCTCGCGCGAGGCCACCTGCCCGGGAAGTTTGTACTCGAAGTTGACGGTGGTATCGGTCTGAAACCCTTCCGAGAGTGTGACAATTGTCACTTTCTCAAGTAGTCTGATGCCGTAGTATTCGCCTTCCTTTACGTCCCCCGCAAGTTTGACTGTGACCTTGGCGGTCTTGGAAGTGCTGTCCTCGCCTGCAGGGACCATTTCCACCGACTCCAGGACGGGCAGCGGAGGAATGACAGTTGATGCGCTGGCCAGTGGAGCGCTGCCGCTCTTGACGCTTATATCCACTTTGTCACCCGGCACCGGCTCGAAATCCTGAGGTACGACAGTGATGAGGTTGCCGTTGACCATAGCTTCCGGTTCCAGCTGCACCGGCTGTCCGTTGAGGCTGAGGCTTATGTCCTGCACCGCAGGTGTGTGTGCGCGCACTCCCGGTTTGCCATAGGGCGGCTCGGCATATCCTACCTTGAAAAATGCTGTCTTGTAGGGACTTGCCGGGATGAGCTCTATGTATATGGCGGGCTCCGACACGTTGTCCAGCGCGAAGGGTATCTCGCAGGAAACGGCCAGCAGAAGCAGCGTGAATACTAACACTGTACGAAGAGCTCTCATGACGTCAGAATTTGTAGCCCACGCTGATGGTGGGGATGATTGGTACAAGCCCGTAGGCCATGCCTATATAGTTGCCGTCATTGTCGGTGTCGAGCATGGCGAAAGATGCGTTCAGATGATTGTAGGCATTGTAAATGCTGAGGTTGATGTTCAGCATGCGGCCTTCCTTGAAGAATATCCTGTAATCTACTCCTATGTCAAGCCTGTGGTAGTCAGGCAGTTTAGCATTGTACGGCGCTTGATAGAGCATGGATGAAGAACCCTCTTCGTAGTGTATCACGTGACTTGGTATGGTGATGCGGTTGCCCGAGTGGTAGTTCCAGTTGGCAAAGACGTTCCATTTCTTGTTGGGCCTCCATGTGGCCACAAGGTTGACCTTGTGACGGTTGTCGTTGTGGTCGAGGAATGGGAACATAGAGTAAGCTTCGAATTCGCGCCATGACCAGCTGAGGGTGTAGTAAGCGGACAGCTCGATCTTGGGCTCTGAATAAGTAGCCTCCAGCTCCATGCCGTACGATTCACCCCTGCCGGTGGTGAAAGACTTTTCCCAATTCACAAGCGGGGGATAGAAGGCGTTGGCTCCGTTGTAGGCCAGCATGCCGTTCATGGTCTTGTACCATCCTTCGACATTTATCTTGAAGTGCCCCGGTGTGAGGTAAATGCCTCCGGCAATCTGGTCCGACACCATGGGGCCTGCTCCCGGCACGGACGGCATCCAGCTGTTGGTGGGAAGGTCGATGTACATGGCCGACACCAGATGAGCGTACTGGCTCATGCGCGTGTAGGAAAGCTTGACGCATGCCGTATTGGTAATGAGCCATTTAAGGGCGGCGCGGGGTTCCAGTGACCCCCAGCTTTTGAGCTTGGTGCCGAATACCGACGCCCGCAGGCCGGCATTGATGGTGAAATTGTAGCTGATGAAGAATTCGTCTTCGATATATGCAGCGGGCTCCCAGGACAGGTAGCGGTCGCCTTCGCCGCCGTTGTTCTCCTCGGGATCCAGCCCCTCAAATGTATTGCGCTGCTGGTATTCCCGCACTGTTTTGTAACCGTGCATTGCGGCAGCGGCGCCAAAGCGCACATGGTGGGATGAGTTGGGATACCAGTCAAGGTCGTATTTGAAGCCTCCGTCACGCACGGCGCAGATGTTGTCGTCGTTGAAATACATTCTGTTGGTGCCGTTGTCTCCGGTGTAATTGATGTCGAAAGTATAGCCTACATCGGAGCTGCTGCGGGTGTAGTATGTAAGCAGTTTGCCCTTTAGTTTGTCGGAATACTTTGACTCCCATGCAAGCGATCCTGCCAACGTACCCCAGATCGTGCGTATGCCCATGTCCATGTAGGAATTATCTTCGTCAAGCTCCTTTATGCCTGCACGTAGATTGTCCTCGCCCCAGTAGATGGTGGCATTGAGCTTGTTGTGCTCGTCAATCTTGTGGGTGATGCGGCCGTTGAAGTCCCACATGGCGTAGGAGCCGCGGGCCTTGGTATTGTCGCCGTTGCGCCGGTTGGCATACGCTATGGCGGGAATGGTTATGACGTCCATCCATGAGCGCCTGAGCCCAAAATTGACCGAAGTGCGGTCTTTCCACACGGGCCCTTCGATATGTAGCCTCCCGTCGATAAGGCCGAGCGACGCGCCTCCGTGCCACTTCTTCATGTTGCCCTCGGAGGTCTCCACATCCACTACCGACGACAGTCTGCCGCCGTAGCGTGCGGGAAAACCGCTCTTGTAGAAGTCCAGATTGTCCACAACATCGGTGTTGAAACTTGAGAAGAAGCCGCCGAAGTGGCTTATGTTGTAGAGCGGGACTCCGTCCAGCAGGAACAGATTGTCGGCTCCGTCACCGCCGTGGACGTATAGTCCGCTCATGAGCTCGTTGCCTGCGGCTACGCCGGGGAGGAGCTGAAGCTGCTTGATGATGTCGGGAGTGCCGAATACCGCTACTCCGCCGCGAAGTTTCTCACCGTCGAGGCGCATGAGGCCCGTCTGGGTGGTATTGCGCATCTTCTCCTTGACTGCTGTCACGTAGGAAGTGTCGAGGGTGTCACGGCGTTCGGGCTCTTGGGCACAGATACTTGCTGCCGTAGCGAATACGGCAGCAAGGCATATGGTAATGTATTTTGAACTTCTCACACTATGTTATCATTTTCCGGCCGACAGTAGTGGTCCGGGGCCCATAAAACATGGGGAAAAGGGCCCCGGTATCACTACTGTCGGCCGGAAAAATCAGCGGTTGACCTGGAAACGGGTGTTGCCGGTAGCGAAGTAGTCGGCTATCTGACGGGCTGCGGCGAGTCCTGCGTTGAGGTTGGCCTCAGCCGTCTGGGCCCCCATCTTCTTGGGCGTGGCGAACACACGCAGGCCGAATTTCTCCTTGAGGACTGCATAGTTGTCCGGAGCCACGTCGGTGATGTATTTCAGGTCGGGACGCTCCTCCAGCGCCTTCTCCAGTCCGGCTTCGTCGATGACCTCCTTGCGGGCGGTGTTGACAAGCGTGGCTCCCTTGGGCATGCTGCTGATGAGCGTGTAACCAATGCTGCCTATGGTCTGGGGCGTAGCGGGTATGTGAATGGATACAAAATCGGATGTAGCATAGAGATCTTTAAGCGTCGATGCGGGCTCTGCGCCGCCGGCCTCGATCTGCTCCTCCTTGAGGAATGGGTCGATGGCTTTGACCTTCATGCCCAGGGCCTTAGCCTTGGCGCCGACCAGGCGGCCTACGTTGCCGAATGCCTGGATTCCAAGCGTCTTGCCTGAAATCTCACTGCCGGTGGCGGGGGTGAACTGGGTGCGGGCCATGTATATCATCATGGCTACGGCGAGTTCTGCCACGGCGTTGGAGTTCTGGCCCGGAGTGTTCATCACCACTATGCCGCGGGCGCTGGCGGCCGCAAGATCGACATTGTCAAATCCGGCGCCGGCGCGCACCACGATCTTAAGTTTGGGAGCGGCGGCTATCACCTCGGCGGTGACTTTGTCGGAACGCACTATCAAGCCTTCCACATTGGCAACTGCCGCTGTGAGCTCTTCCTGTGCAGCATATTTCTCGAGCAGGACCACATCGTGTCCGGCAGCTTCAAGTATTTCCCTGATACCGTTTACGGCTGCAGCCGCAAAGGGTTTCTGTGTTGCTACTAGTACTTTCATATCAATTAAATGTGAAGTTTCTCAAATTCTTGCATGCATGCCACCAGTGCCTCTACATCTTCCTGGGTGCAGGCATTGTAGAGCGAAGCGCGGAATCCGCCCACGGAGCGGTGACCCTTGATGCCTACCATGCCGCGCTCCTTGGCGAATGCCAGGAACTCGTCCTGCAGGGCCTCGCGGCCTTCTGCCATCACAAAGCAGACGTTCATGATGGAGCGGTCTTCCTTGTCGGCGGTGCCGCGGAACATGGAGTTGCGGTCAATCTCGGCGTAGAGAGTGGCGGCTTTTTTCTCGTCGATGGCATGTATGGCCTCCACGCCGCCTATGCCCTTAAGCCATTTGAGTGTCTCGTTCATCACGAAGATGGAGAACACGGGGGGAGTGTTGAACATGGATCCCTTGTCGATGTGGGTGCGGTAGTCCAGCATGGTGGGGATGTAACGGCTCACGCGGCCCAGCATGTCCTTGCGTACTATGACGAATGCCACGCCGGCAGGGCCCGCGTTCTTCTGGGCGCCGCCGTAAATCATGGCGTATTTGCTTACGTCAACCTTGCGGCTGAGGATGTCGGAAGACATGTCGGCGATGAGGGGTACCGGGCAGTCGATGTCGGTCTTGATCTCGGTGCCGTAGATGGTGTTGTTGGTAGTAATGTGCAGATAGTCAAGGTCTGAGGGGATGTCGAAACCCTTGGGAATGTAGCAGTAGTTGCGGTCCTTGGAACAGGCTATGGCATAAGCCTCGCCCAGGCCCTGGGCTTCCTTGAGGGCCTTGTGCGCCCAGACGCCGGTGTCAAGATAAGCGGCTTTCTTCTCGAGGAAGTTCATTGCTACATAAAGGAACTGGAGGCTTGCGCCGCCGCCCAGAAATACGACTTCGTAGTCGTCGGGTATGTTGAGAAGCTCTTTCCAGAGTGCACGGCACTCATCCATCACCGACTCCCACTCCTTGGTGCGGTGTGATATGGAGATTAGCGATACGCCAGTGCCCTTGAAGTCCTTGAGGGCCTCAATGGAATTGTCGATTGCGATTTGCGGCAGGAGGCATGGACCTGCATTGAAAACATGAACTTTGGACATACTATAGTGGTTATTATTATGGTTGCTTATTATCTGTCCGCCGTACCATATTGCAGCCGCCCGTTAATACTGGGAAAAGGGCGGTTGTAATATGGTACGGCGATAAGCAGTTTATAAACATTCTACAAAAGTACAGATTGTGCGTGTTCTTTCCAAAAAATCTTCTCTGAGCGTATCCCGTACGCGGACCTCCAAACTGCACTCGGCACCGAAGTCGCGTGAGCGCTGCGGGAGCTCCAGGTCTTTCAGTACTTTCATGACCTGGGGCATGCTCTCGTAGCCGAAACCTATACGGTACCAGCTGCCGGCTATTTTCTCTATGATAGTGGCGCTGCCCAGCGCGTCGGCGGTGGATGTCTTGTAGGCGCGTATCAGGCCCGGGATTCCGAGTTTGATGCCGCCGAAATAGCGGACCACTACTACCAAGATGTCGCTCAGGCCGGCAGAGTCTATCTGGCCCAGAATGGGCCGGCCGGCGCTGCCCGACGGCTCCCCGTCGTCGTTGGCACGCCATACGGAGCCGTCCCGCCTCAGGCGGTAGGCGTAACAGTGGTGTCTGGCGTCGTGGTATTCTTTTTTGAGCGCATCGACTATAACTTTTATCTCCTCTTCCGACTCTACAGGCCACGCAGAAGCTATGAAGCGGCTGCCGTTGTCCTTGTACAAACCCTCCGACTTGGAAGAAATACTTTTATAAATATCGCTCATTTCACTCCAAATTTAGTGATTTATTTTTATCTTCGCATACTGATTTCATGAAAAGACTATTATGGTGTACAAGTACAGAGTTACCCTTGAGGGGATAAAAGGTTTCTACAGAGTATATAAGGTGGACGGGGACAATTCTCTTTACACTTTCCACAAACGCCTCCGCGCCGATCTGGAGTTTACAGTGGACCAGCCGATTTTGTTCAAGGCATTCGATGCCTCCGGTGAGGTAGTGGCCCGCTACGCCCTGCAGGATCTGGGCTTCGGCACCGTAGATGCGATTTCCGTGGCACAGACAGTTGCCGCCGGGATTGTCAAGTTTGTCTATTTCTATGATATAGCTGCCCGTAAAAGCGTGACTATCACCCTCGAAGGGGAGGAGCAGGGCTCAGTGGTCACTCCTGTCATAGTCGAGACCAAGGGGCCTGTGCCTCTGGAGTTTGAGAACGGATATGTGGCATTCGAAGACCTGCCTCAGCAGCAACGCAAGATCCCAGGACTGAACCTCGGCCCCGCAGCCGGTGATGATGAGGACGAGGATGACGAGGATGATGAGGATGAGGTCGATGAGGACAAGGAGGAAGAAGAAATCATCTACGACGAGAAGGAGTAGGATTTGCATTTTAATTAATTTATCCGTATCTTGGGGATATAATCTGAAATTCCTATGGTACGAGTAAAACCTTTTGCGGCCCTCAGGCCCCCGAAGAATATTGCAGCTGAAGTCGCTGCTCCTCCTTATGATGTGCTTAATTCGCTTGAAGCCAAAAAGATGGCTGGTCCCAAGTCGTTGCTGCACATTACCAAACCCGAAATTGACTTCGATCCCATAGCGGACGAGCATTCACAACCCGTCTATGACAAGGCTGTGGAGAATTTCCGCTTGTGGCGCGAGCGGGGCTGGCTGGTGAGGGACCCTTCAGAGTGTTACTATGTTTACGCCCAGACCATGGACGGCCGCACCCAGTATGGCCTTGTGCTTTGCGCCCATACCGACGACTACGCCTCCGGCGTTATCAAGAAGCACGAGCTGACCCGTAAGGACAAGGAAGACGACCGCATGATCCACGTGCGTATCCAGAACGCCAACATAGAGCCTGTGTTTTTCTCCTATCGCGACAAGCCGGAACTCAATGAGATAGTGGCGCGTGCGGCAGCAGGCCCTTCGGAATACAAATTCACGGACGAGAACGGATTCGGCCACGAGTTCTGGGTGATTGACGATCCGGCGACCGTAGCCCGCATCACTGAAATATTTACCGGTCAGGTGGATGCCTTCTATGTGGCCGACGGTCACCACCGTACTGCGGCTGCGGCCAGGGTCGGTGCTGAGAAGAGGGCGCAGAACCCACATCATACGGGTAATGAAGAATACAACTTCTTCATGGCGGTGTGTTTCCCCGAAAGCCAGCTCAAGATTATAGATTACAACCGCGTGGTCAAGGACCTTGGCGGATATTCTGCCGGGCAGTTCATCGAGGCGCTTGGGGAGGATTTCATAGTGGAACCCCAAAACGGTCCCGACCCGTACAAGCCGCAGGCGCTTCACAACTTCTCCATGTATCTGGAGGGCCGTTGGTACAGCTTTACGGCCAAGAGCGGGCGTTACGACGATTCCGACCCCATTGGGGTGCTGGACGTTACGATATTGTCCCGTCTGGTGCTTGACAAACTGCTGGGCATCAAGGACCTGCGCACCGACAAACGTATCGACTTCGTAGGTGGCATCAGGGGCCTGGGCGAGCTTTCACGCAGGGTTGACAGCGGCGAGATGAAAGTCGCTTTCGCCCTGTATCCGGTGTCGATGAAACAGCTTCTCGACATAGCCGACAGCGGCCAGATCATGCCGCCCAAGACCACCTGGTTCGAGCCTAAGCTCCGTTCCGGACTTGCAATTCACACCTTGGACTAATTCCCCATGGCAATCGATTCCGCAACTATCCACAGGACACTCAAAGAGTTCTTCGGGTATGACACGTTCAAGGGAGACCAGGAACGTGTCATCAGACATTTGCTGGAAGGCGGAGACGCCTTCGTGCTGATGCCTACAGGCGGGGGGAAATCCCTCTGCTATCAACTGCCGGCCATTCTGATGGAAGGGACGGCTATTGTGATTTCGCCCCTGATTGCTCTGATGAAGAATCAGGTGGACCTGCTACGTGGTTTCGAAGCCGGTACCGGTACCATTGCCCACTTCCTCAATTCTTCGCTCAACAGGGTGCAGATTGAAGAGGTGAGGGCTGACCTGCTGAGCGGCAAGACCAAGATCCTGTATGTGGCGCCGGAGTCGCTGACCAAGGAAGAAAATGTAGCTCTGCTGCGTGAGGTCAAGATATCTTTCTACGCGGTGGACGAGGCGCACTGTATCTCCGAATGGGGGCACGATTTCCGTCCGGAATACCGCCGCATACGTGCCCTGGTGGACGAAATCGGCCGTCTGCCGATAATAGCGCTTACGGCTACTGCCACTCCCAAGGTGCAGAGCGACATTCTCAAGAACCTGGGCATCCAGAATGCTGCCGTGTTCAAGTCGTCGTTCAACCGTCCCAACCTATATTACGAGGTGAGGGACAAGCAGGACGTGGACAGGGACATGATAAAATACATAAAGCAGAATCCCGGCAAATCCGGGATCGTGTATTGCTTGAGCCGCAAGAAGGTGGAGGAAATAGCCCAGCTTCTTTGCATCAACGGCATCAAGGCGCGTCCCTATCACGCCGGGCTCGACGCCAAGACCAGGGCGGAAAACCAGGACGCGTTCCTTTCAGAAGGAATCAACGTCATAGTGGCCACGATTGCCTTCGGAATGGGCATTGACAAGCCCGACGTGCGCTTCGTGATCCATTACGACATACCCAAGAGCATAGAGAGCTACTATCAGGAGACCGGGCGTGCCGGGCGCGACGGCAAGGAAGGCCGCTGTATCGACTACTACAGCTACAAGGATATACAGAAGCTGGAGAAATTCATGCAGGGCAAACCCGTGGCGGAGCAGGAAATCAGCCGGCAGCTGCTCGGAGAGGTGGTAGCCTACGCCGAATCAAACCAGTGCCGCCGCAAACTGCTGCTCAACTACTTCGGCGAGGATTATCCCAACGACAACTGCGGGGCCTGCGACAATTGCCTGCACCCCAAGCCTCTATTCGACGGACGCGAGCAGATGAAGCTCGTTATCGAACTCATAGAGTCGCTGCCGGAGCACTTTAAGATAGAGCACCTTGCAGGCATCCTTACAGGCGCCTCCAACGCCATGATAAAGTCCTACAAGCACGATACGCTTCCGCTCTACGGC
This sequence comes from Bacteroidales bacterium, assembly GCA_017634595.1. Lineage (GTDB taxonomy): Bacteria > Bacteroidota > Bacteroidia > Bacteroidales > UBA932 > Cryptobacteroides. Next base: position 194,920 of record JAGBNC010000021.1, on the reverse strand, counting down.
AAGGGTTCCGACCACAGCGACAAGTTCTGGTGTACCGTGATTCATCAGGGGCTGATACTGCATCTGCTTGAAAAAGAGATAGAAAGCTACGGACTGATAGGCGTCACCGACAAGGGACGCGAATTCTACAAGCACCCCCATGAGCTCATGATGGTGGAAGACCGCGTGTTCACCGGCGGAGACTCTTCAGACGATGACGACGACGAGGAGACCATGGCGGCCAATGCGGCCATGCGCGGCGGCGGCTCCGGCGACCCGGTGCTCCTGGCTATGCTAAAGGATCTTCGCAAGAGCGTGGCGAGCAAGCTTAAGCTGCAGCCATGGATTATTTTCGGCGACCCGGCCCTGGACGATATGTCTATCTTGTATCCTATTACCATTGAGGAGCTTAAGGGCTGCCAGGGCGTAGGTGAAGGTAAGGCGCGCAAGTTCGGCACCGAGTTCGTGAACCTCATACGCAAGTACGTTGAAGAAAACGAGATATCACGTCCGGACGACTTTATAGTGAAGTCTGCTCCCAGCAAGTCCGCCAACAAGATATTCATCATCCAGAGCATAGATAAGTGCATGTCTTTAGAGGATATAGCTTCTGCTCGCGGGCTCGATATGGAAGAGCTTATGACGGAAATAGAGGCCATCGTGTCCACGGGTACCTCACTCAATCTCGACTATTATATCAGCGAGAATCTTGACGAGGACATAGTTGAGGAGATATACGATTACTTCAAAGATGAGGCGGCTTCCGATTCTGTGGCCGACGCCATAGCCGCCCTCGGTGCGGATTACGACGAGATGGAGATCCGTCTTGTGCGCATCAAATTCTTGTGTGAGATAGCATCGTGATACCTCAGGAGACAGTAAACCTGATCCTCGATACTGCCCGTATCGAAGATGTAGTAGGGGACTTCGTGACGCTCAGGCGCCGCGGAGCCAACTATGTGGCTTGCTGTCCATTCCATAACGAGAAGACCCCTTCGTTTTATGTATCGCCCTCGAAGGGCATCTATAAATGCTTCGGCTGCGGCAAGGCCGGCTCTGCCGTGGGCTTTGTGATGGAGCATGAGCACTGCAGCTATGTGGAAGCACTGCGCTATCTTGCCTCGAAGTATCATATTGATATTGTGGAAGAGGAAGAGGGCGCCGAGGAGATTGCCCGCAGGCAGCGCCGAGAGAGTCTTCTGCTGGTGTCGGAGTTTGCTCAGAAGTTCTATACTTCTCAGCTTCAGACCCCCGAGGGCCGTTCGGTGGGCCTTGCCTATTTCCACAAGCGCGGCATTGAAGACTCCACCATCGAGCATTTCGGGCTCGGCTGGGCGCCGTCGGGCAGGACCGCCCTGTGCGATGCGGCCCTGGCGGCGGGCTATAAGATGGAGTATCTGCTCGCCGCCGGCCTGGCCGTGCAGCGTGAGGACGGCAGCGTGGCGGACAAGTTCCGGGAGCGGGTAATGTTCCCCATTCACTCTGTGAGCGGGCGCGTGCTGGCATTCAGCGGGCGCACACTTCATGCCGACAATCCCGCTAAATATGTCAATTCGCCCGAGACGGAGATTTACATCAAGAGCCGCAACTTGCTGGGCATCTGGTTCGCCAAATCGGAAATAGCCCGCAGCGGCAAATGTATTCTGGTTGAAGGCAATGTGGACATGGTGACCCTGCATCAGCTGGGCATTACCAATGTGGTGGCATCGTGCGGGACATCGCTTACGGTGGAGCAGATTCGCCTCATACATAAGTTTACCGAGAACGCCACCATAATGTACGACGGCGACAGTGCCGGCATTCACGCCGCCCTGCGTGGAATCAACCTTTTCCTTGCAGAAGGACTGAATGTAAAGGTTGTGCTGCTGCCCGACGGCGAAGATCCCGATTCCTACGCCCGTAAGCATACGCTGGAAGAAATGCAGCGCTTCATAGCGGAAGGGGAGAGAGATTTCATCGAGTTCAAGACCGACCTGCTGCTTGAGCAGGCAGGCTCCGATCCATTGCGAAAAGCGGAACTCATCAATGACATCGCCGATACCATAGCCGAGATCCCGGATCCTGTTAAGCGCTCCGTGTACGTTGATACAGTGGCACTTCGTTTCGGTATAGAGTCTTCCATCCTTTTCCAGCGCATTGCCTCCGACCGCAGGCGCAAGCAGGAAGAGACCAGGCGGGAGATGGAGAGGGAGCAGCGCCGCGCCTCCGGGGACCAGAATAATTGGGAAAAGGTCCCTGAAGGGGACACGGCACCTGCCGGGGACGAAGACTCGCTCCTGGAGAACCGCATACTGGCGCCGGCTGAAAGGGATCTGCTGTATTATCTTTTGACCTACGGCCGCGAAGAACTGGAATTCGAGAGTGACTCTCCGTATTACTCAGGCACAGAGGACGAGAAGCCTACCGTGGCGGACTTTATCCGCGAGTCGCTTGAGGCCGACGGGAGCTGCTTTGCAAACGCTCCTTACAAGGCTCTGTACGACAAATACATAGAACTGTACGACAAGGGGCTGGCGCAGGAGAATATACTCAAGACCATAATGAATGACACCGACCGCACCTTGGCCGACCTTGCCGCCCGGTTCTCGACCCGCAAGTATCAGCTTACGGTCGGAGCTTTCGAGGCCTCGCTCACTTCTACTGCCACCGTGCTGTCGGCCGGAGTGCCTAAGGCTATCCTGGTGTATGCCGAGCGAAGGGTGCATGACAGGCTGGAGCACTTGCGCAAGTCGCTCCCCGGGTTGGGGCCGGATGAACAGATGAACGTGATGAAGGAGATGCTGCGGCTGCAGGCAGCTCAGCGCCGTATTAACCAAAGAATAGGAAGAGACAAAACAGAATAAAATATGAACGGAAAGAAAAGAACACTGGTTACTTGTGCCCTGCCGTATGCCAATGGCCCCGTGCACATAGGCCATTTGGCGGGCGTGTATGTGCCCGCAGATATTTACGTGCGCTATCTGCGCATGCGTGGAGAGGACGTATTGTACGTTTGCGGCTCCGACGAGCACGGCGTCCCTATCACTATAAAGGCTCGTGAGCAAGGCTGCTCACCGCAGGATATCGTTGATCGCTACCATAAGCTGATACGTGACTCTTTCAGCGGCCTGGGTATCAACTTCGATATCTACGGACGCACATCTTCGTCCGTGCATGCCGAGGGCGCATCGGAGTTCTTCCGCAAGCTCTACGAGGACGGCAAATTCATCACCCGCGAGAGCGAGCAGTACTACGATCCTGAGGCCAAAACTTTCCTGGCCGACCGGTATATAGTAGGCACCTGTCCCCGGTGCGGCAATGAGGGAGCCTATGGCGACCAGTGCGAGAAATGCGGCAGCACATTGAGTCCCGAGGAGCTGATCAACCCCCGCTCCAAGCTGAGCGGAGCTTCTCCCATCAAGAAGAAGACCACCCACTGGTATCTTCCGTTGCAGGATTACGAGCAGTGGCTGCGCGAATGGATACTTGAGGGCCACAAGGAATGGCGTACCAATGTGTACGGCCAGGTGAAGAGCTGGCTCGACGGTGGCCTGCAGCCCCGTGCTGTCACGCGAGACCTCGACTGGGGCGTGCCTGTGCCCGTGGAAGGCGCTGAAGGCAAGGTGCTTTATGTCTGGTTCGATGCTCCCATCGGCTATATTTCCAACACCCGCGAGCTCCTGCCTCAGAGTTGGGAGAAGTGGTGGAAGAGCGACGATACGCGCCTGGTGCACTTCATCGGCAAAGACAATATCGTGTTCCACTGCATCGTGTTCCCTTCGATGCTCAAAGCCTACGGCGACGGCTATATCCTGCCGGAGAATGTTCCTGCCAACGAGTTCCTTAACCTCGAAGGAGACAAGATATCCACGTCACGCGGCTGGGCAGTATGGGCCCATGAATTCCTGAAGGATTTCCCTGGCAAGGAGGATGTGATGCGATATGTGCTTACTGCCAACGCTCCTCAGACTGCGGACAACGATTTCAGCTGGAAGGACTTCCAGGTGCATAACAATTCTGAGCTAGTGGCCATTTTTGGCAACTTCGTCAACCGTGCAATAGTGCTGACACACAAGTACTTCGGTGGCAAGTTGCCAGCCTGCGGGCCGCTGCTTGACGTGGATAAGGAAGTGATAGCCGAGATCCCCGCGCTTAAGGCGTCGATGGAGAAGAACCTTGAGAACTACCGTTTCCGCGAGGCCCTTAAAGATGCAATGGGCATTGCCCGTGCCGGCAATAAGTATATATCCGATACCGAGCCTTGGAAAGTGGCGAAGACCGATCTGGACAGGACGGCAACTATCCTGAACATTTCGATGCAGATTTGCGCCGACCTGGCCATCGCCTTCGAACCGTTTACTCCATTTGCCGCCGAGCGCCTGCGCAAGATGCTGGGAGTCAGCCTGAATGCCGGTTCCGACCATCGTAAGGGAGAGAGGGTGACTGAGAATACGTATGCCGAGGGCGAGGGCCGTGCGCTCCATACCGGAGTTGAGCCTGCTCCTGGCGCAATAGTGCTCGATTGGGAACTGCTCGGCAGGCCCCAGATCCTTCCGGCCGGCCACGAGATAGGGGAGCCGGAGCTTCTGTTCGCCAAGATAGAAGATGAGCAGATTCAGGTTCAGCTTGACCGTCTCGATGCTATACGCGCCGAGCGTGCTGCACGTGAGAAGGCCGAAGCTGCCAGGAAAGTAGCTCCGCAGAAAGAGGAATGCACTTTCGAGGACTTTGAGAAGATGGATATACGCACTGCCACTGTGCTTGAGGCAGAACGCGTACCTAAGACAGACAAGCTGCTTCGCTTGACAATCGATACCGGTATCGACAGCCGCGTCATTGTGTCCGGAATCGCGGAGTTCTATTCTCCCGAAGATATGCTGGGCAAACAGATATGCATCTTGGCTAATCTTAAGCCAAGGGTCATCCGCGGCATTGAGAGCCACGGCATGATATTGATGGCCAAGCAGGGCGACGGCAAGATGCGTTTCATTACACCTCAGGAAGTAGTGAACAATGGTGCGCAGGTGGGCTAGTTTGCTGCTGCTGACGGCGCTGTCTTGCCTGAGCCTCAGGGCCCAGGACGCGTATGACGAGTGGAAGGGGCTGTATCACCCATATGCTGAGAGGGTGACAAGCACCTCTCGCCCGCCACGCGGCTATAAGCCGTTCTATATCAGTCATATCGGTAGACATGGCAGCCGCTATCCCGTCAACCAGGGATATGTGGGCAATGGCTTGAACCCTCTCGCCAAGGCTGATTCTCTCGGCCTTCTTACCGCAGAGGGCAAGCGCCTTCTGCGCGGCTTCCGCCAGCTTGACAGTGCATCTCAGGGAGTATATGGCCTCATCACCAGCCTTGGAGCGGAGGAGCAGCAGGCCATAGCTCGCCGTATGGCTGCGCGTTATCCGCGTGTATTCCGGCAGAAAGGGCGTGACAGCGTGGCATGTTATTCGACGCATAAGCAGCGTGCCATACTTTCTATGACCAATTTTGCCGCTGCCCTGGCTTCCTTCGCGCCTAAGGTCCATATTGGATTCGTAGCAGGGGAGAAGTATTTCGACGTGCTCTGCCGTGAGGACAAGGCCGCCCCGGGGCTTAAGGGAGGTTCCCGTAAGTCCGATAAGGCTATGGCGGAGCAGTTTGATTTTGCAAGTCTTTACAAGAGGATTTTCACGGACCCGGTGCGCGCCCGCTCTTGCTTCAAGAGTGACCGTCTTATTGCTGAGACTTGTGTTGCCAACGGCTCCGTAGCGGACTATATTGGTATTCCTTCCATCATGCATTCGCTTACTCCTGAGGAGTTTAAGCTGGCATCGTCCATCTATGCCGCCAAGCAATTCTTCCAGCACTGCGGCAGTGTCGAGCAGGGAGAGTGGCGCATGCATATTATGGATACCCTGGTCCTGGACTTTGTGGCCAGGGCCGATGCCGCAGTTGCTGGCAACCGTATCGCTGCCGACTTGCGCTTCAGCCACGACGTGGGCCTCATGCCCTTCTTCTCCCTGATTGGTCTGGAGGGTTACGACAGGCGCCTGCGCTTCGAGGAAGTGTCTGATAATTGGAATCCTACTTACATGATGCCTATGGCTTGCAATCTTCAGCTGGTGTTCTACCGCGGCAGACGCTCCGATGTGCTGGTGAAGGTCTTGTTCAACGAGGGGGAGAGTTCCTTCCCTGAGCTCGGCCCCGGGCCGTACTATAAGTGGGAGGACTTGCGTGCTTACTTGATTAACCGATTAAAAACAACTATATGAGAAAGGTTTTATCTTCATTGCTGAGCGCATTGCTGCTCATTGGAATGAGTGTCGATGCAGGGGCCGGGCGTCCCGGCAAGATGCGTCTGGTGTACTGGAATATCCAGAATGGTATGTGGGATGGACAGACTGATGATTATAAGAGGTTTACTGATTGGGTGAAGCAGCAGAAGCCCGACGTGTGCGTGTGGTGCGAGGCCCAGCCAATCTACAAGACCGGCACCTATACTAAGCTTGACAATATCGACGAGTGGCGTAAGGATTCCCTTATGACTCAGATGTGGAAACGTCTTGGCAAGCGCTACGGTCATAAATATGTGTATATAGGCGGTCATCGTGACAACTATCCGCAGGTGGTTACGTCACGTTATCCTCTTGAGTCTGTGGACCGTATTACCGGCAATGCTGATACTCTGGTATCCCACGGTGCCGGATGGGTACGTATCAATGTAGCCGGCCGCGCTGTGAATATCGTTACTTTGCACACCTGGCCCCAGGCTTATGGCTACAATGTGGCCCAGGCAGACAGGGAGCGCAGCAAGGCTGCTTTCGAGGGCGACAAGTTCCGCCGTGCCGAGATGGAGTATATCTGCCGTCACACTATCGGTACCGACCCTTCGGCCGCCCATGGATATTGGATGATGATGGGAGATTTTAATTCTCGTTCACGTGTAGATAATTGGGTGTATCGTTATGCTGATGACGACACCAAACTGCTGGTGCATGATTACATTATTGAACGTACTCCTTATGTGGACGTTGTCTACGAGAGCGACCCCATGAGCTTCTTCTCATCTACAGGAGGGAAGTCGCGCATCGATTTTGTGTATTGTACGCCGCCGCTTGCCGATTGTGTTGTTAAGGCGGAGATCCATACCGACAGTTATACCCGGCCGGTACGGAGCGAGGTGGTGAAGAGCTTCTACGAGCCTTCTGACCACCGCCCCATCATTGTAGATTTCGACATCCATTAATCCCGCAGTACGGGCACTTGTGGAAGATAGTTTAGTCCAACCGGATGAGTTTCGGTTGGACTAAATTGCTTAGATTCTGCACCGACTGAGTACGGGGATGTGCGAAATGCCGTCCGTTGACCTGATACTCCATGCAGCAAGTCATACGTATCTTGAAGTCTTTTGTGGGAGCGCCAAGCGTGATGTCGGCTTTGATTGTACGTGTCTCGGATGCGGCGAAAGCAATGTTGTAGGTGATGGTCTCGCTGAACGGAGCCTTGTCGTCGTGAGTATTGCCGGATATCGTTTCCGTCTTGACCGTAAATCCGGGCACCGGCTTCCAGGTATCGCCGTCAAGGTACTCCAGAAGCCAATACTTAGACCCGTATTTGTTGGAATTCCATGAAAACTCGGCATGCAGCGAACAGCCCGAAGGGAAGGTTTCGCCGGAAGTGGTCTCAAACAGCCAGTAGTCACCAGGCAGAGCCGCAGCAACGGTGGGCAATCCTGCCGCCGAAATCATAGTGCCGGCCCTTTCATTACCTGATGCTGCACTCCACGCGCTCTTGTCGATCTGGACGTAGGATATGCGTCCGCCTGCCTTTTTATTAGATGCGACGTGACCCGATACTCCGGGAGCATTGCTGTAATGGTAAACCTCGAGGCTGGACTTCTGGTCCGCCAGGGTAGTGAAAGAGGAGATGTATGCGTCTTCCACAGCATTGGTAGCGCTGAACTCCCATTCTGCCAGCACGGTACCTGACTGGCCGTCAGGGGTGCCGGGGTCGGTGAAGCGTGACAGGTCGGTTACTTGGTATGGGTGCAGGCAGGCTTCATGGGCGGCTGTCTGGCAGATTTCTGCTATGTATGCGTCGATGGAATCGGGATGGTACGGGTTGCCGAGCACGCTTTGCCCCATGATTTTCTCGAACCAGATGCATCCGGCGGTATAGCGCCCGTAGCTCTTGTTGAGGTGCCATCCGTCACGGTCGAAAGTGTCGCCAAGGTAGGAACTGCGTCCGTTCTGTATTGCATCTACCGTATTGATTATAAGGTCAAAGGGGTAAGCTTCGGCGGCTTTTTTCGTGGTCTCCGTGATCATTGAGTACATTTTGGCTGTGTCGTAGTCGTAGTTGCCGAACTTGGCGTTGGTGCAGTGCGCAGGAGCAACCCATGGCACATGATACACCAGCTTGAACTTCCTGTACGGGGCATTCTCGCGGCAGTAATTTATCATGTTGGTCATCCATGGCTCGAAGGTTTCAAACTGTCCGTGGTGCCCTCCGCCCTGCTGGAGACTGATATAGTCCCAGCGTTCGTCCTTCAGACCATAATCGAAGGTCGCGTTGGATTTTGTGACTACTGCGCCGTCGGATTCGTCGCTGATCTTGCGGTAGCTGTAAGCTTCGGCGCCGGAACTAGTGCGCTCCCAGTGAGTTTGGAGGTCGCATCCGCCGATGTACAGTTCTCCGATTATAACTTTCTGTCCTACAGCATGGAACAGGGGCCACAATTCCTGCTCCACAGCATCTGCGGAGAAGCTGTTGCCCACGGCGAGTATTCTTATGACGCCGTCGTCGGAAGGAATGTCACGAGGGTCTGTGGGAACTTCAGGTTCGGGTTGTGGCTCCGGTTTCGGTTCGGGAGTGGGGTTGACTACTGGCTGAGTTTCCGGAGCGGGTGCTGGTTTGTTGCAGGCAAAACTGAGTGCTGCTGCAATAAGCGCGGTGGTTAGTAAATGCATCTTGGTCATGGTTCTTACAAATATAGCATTTTTTTGTTTTGAGCTAAATATTTCTTACATTGGGACTATGTTTAAGAAAGTGGTTTTCATTCTGGCGTTTGCGCTTAGCTGCGCCCTTTCGTTCGCCCAGGACTGGGGCGGCAAGTATGTAATCGAATTTGTAGAAGGTGAAGAGAGCATAGCCAAAGGAGATTTGTTCCTTGTGCCGGTCGGTCCTTCGCAGACTGAGTTCCTGCTGCGTGTGGTAGGTAAGGATGGGGGCAGCATAATCTACGACAGTACCGACGGCCCGGTGACTCTGACCGATGACTGCTTCGTGTGGCGTTTCCCCGATCCTGATTTTGATTACACATTGACCATCTGCCTTAATCCGGAGGTCAACGAAGGCGAGCCTATGGAGAATACCGTCAAGGTGACGGAGCATCTGGGAGCCGGAGCACCGCCATACCCCATTGACATAACCCCTGAGGGCTACTATCATCGTGACCCGGCTTACTTTGTGACCCCCAACGGATATATGTACCATGTTGACGGCAATAGCTGCGCCCTTACCCTTGGCGGTATCTACAGCGGTAGGGTTGACCTTCCTCCGACTGTGATAGGCCCGTTCGGTAAGGTGTTTAGGGTGAGTGGTATAGAGTCCGACGCCTTTGCTTTTTCGCGCTCCCTGACGCAGGTTGCGCTGTCAGATGGTGAGCAGCGTGTGGCCCCCGGCGCCCTCACATATACCGAGGTTCCTTACGACTGGGACAAGATAGCCAAGCCGTTCTTTGCCTACCCTGGGCCCGGGCGTGACTGCTTCGTGGTACCTTACTTCGACGGTTTCAAGCGCCCGGAGAACATCTCTCCGTGGGTGATTTTCAAACAAAATGTGGCTCCCGCCAGGCAGACTGGCGATACTACAGCTGACGAGAATGCTCTTGCAGGCCGCGTGGACCAGGATTTCGGCCGTACCAAAGGGGTGTTCTACCAGTTGCAGAGTCCCAAAGAAGAGATTGGCAAGATGTTCCGCGGCTACCAGGCTATGGAAATCGAGGCCTTGGTGGCGGATGCCGATTTCACGGCTTTCCACACTTTCCCGGCTTTCGGAAGATGGAAGTTCCCTGAGGCGGAGAAATCAGCGTCGCCTGATATCGAGCAAGCCGTGGCCAAAATGTACGGGCGCGAGGTCATGTACAGCCGCAGGGCTGCATGGCTGCGCAGCGGCTACGGAGAACTGGACATCATAGAATTCAAGCATAAGGACCATCAGGCTATGGTGGTATTTGCCTGGGTCAATGGGGGTGAGGTGGCAGCCACCGCCAGCCTTACCACGGAGATTGAATCTGAGTTTGAAGACAGCAGCGTGTGGAATGTGGACGATGATGGGACTTACGGAATACCAGATGTGGTGACCATAGCCGAAAATCCTGACGGAGAAGTGATTATCTTCCTTGCCAAGAATGCGGCGGAGAGCGTGACTTGCTTTGCCCTCCGCCAGGTGGGCGACAGGCTTGAAATCATTGATTTCGACCAGTGGTACCGCTACGTCGATATAATCTGATCTATTGACGTCAGTCTGGGCTTTGAGTCAGAACTTGTAGCCTATGCCGATGCGGAGCGGAAGGTACATGTGACCCACGCCAAGTTCGGCAATGCCGAAAACGCGGCGTCCGAAGTTGATTCCTACTGGAGTGAAGTGCGGCCCGTGTGCAGGAATCATCCGGTCCCCCCTAAATTGCACCCCACCGGCTGCGATACCGTATCCGACACCGGAGTATATCTTAAACTTTTCTCTTGTGTACCAATTGATGTAACACATCAGCATCAGGTTTGGCGCCAGTTCCATTTTAGGCTCTTCCTTTTGCGGCGCGGGCTCTTTGGTCGTGTCATAAATGACCTGTGTCGATGGATGGAAGTCGTGTATGCCGCCCATGAGGCTGAAGCTTATCCATTTGTTCAGGATTGGGGTATATTTCACCTCTGCGATAACGGAACAATAAGACGTGGCGCCTCCGACTGAGCCAGGCATGCCGGCGGGGCCTCCTATACTGAGGGATGCCTCAAACTGACGAAATACATAATCCTGCGCCGTGGCACAAATACTTGCGGTGATGCAGGCCAATAGAATGACAATCTTTCTCTTCATACTTAAACAATCCCAAAATAAGCGGAATCTTGCATCAGAAGTTGAGGTCCTGACCGCGATAGAAGTCCAGTAGTTTGGTCTGGTAAAGGCATTGGTAGCGGGCCTGGATGTGCTCCGACTCTGCCTTCAGCCAGTTGTTGCGGGCATCATTATAGTCGGCCACGCCGGCCTTGCCCACCATGTACTTCTCCACGGTAAGATCGTAGTGCTCCCGTGCGCTCTCTGCAGTCTGGGCGCTGCCGCTGTAGCGTGCCTGTGCATTTACGGCATTGTAATATGCCTGCTGTATTTCCTTGTACAGACTCTTCTTGACGTTTTCAAGATTGAGCTGCTGCCCACGATAGTTGATCTGGGCGTTGCGTACCTGGTTGCGGGCCGAGAAACGCTGGAATATGGGCACGTTGAGGGAGAGGCCCACATATTGGCTGAAATTGTTCTTAAGCTGCTCTCCGAAGCTGACTGACTGCACTTTAGAGTTGGTGTAGTAGTTGGTGCCGAGCCCGCCGCTGAGAGACAGCGACGGCAAGTAGGCGCCCTTGGCCCGGTCTATGCTGAGCTTGGCTGACTCCACTCCGATCCTGGCCGATTCCACCACAGGTTTAATCTCCACTGCTTCAGCAAAAATAGCCTCGGGCCTCATGAGCAGCATCTGCGATACGTCTCCTACTTCAGGCGTAACTATCCCGAAGCCTTCCGGAGAAGTCAGTTCCAGCAGCTGCGTAAGCTCCAGCAGTGAAATATTCAGGTTGCCTTCTGCCTGAATCTCGCTCTGGCGGCTCTGAGCCAGGGTGGCCTGCTGGGCCGAAACGTCGGCGGAACTTACTTTCCCTGCTTCAAGACGCTCCTTGACCTGATCAAGCAGCTCCGCGTCGTGCTCCCTCTGCTGCCGGGCAACCTTCAGAAGCTCCTGGTTGTAAAGGATTTGCACGTAAGCCTGTGCCACTGCGACGCGTATGTCGTCGCGTGCCTTTTCGAGATCGGCCGTCGCCGCCTCGAGGTTCAGCTTGCCGATTTTGATGCCGTTGTTGATGTCGAAGCCTTGAAAAATGGGAATATCACCGCCCAGGCTGAAAGATGTGGAAGTGGTGTTGGAGTTGGAGTAGGTGTTGTCGGCCGTAAGGCCGCGTCCGAACGAAAGATTCTCCGATGCCGATGCGCTTACGCCCGGCAGACGGCGGTTTTTGGCGTTGTCGAGCTCAAGCTCGCGCTGCTCGACAGTCAGGCTGCTCTGCTTGACCCTCAGGTTGTGCTCCAGAGCGTGATTGATGCAGTCGGAGAGGCTCCAAGGCGTGTTCTGGGCGCTCAGCGCAAGCGATGTACCCAGAAGTGCCAGACTTAAAACTATCTTTCTCATACTACTTGTTGCCTATATTGATTATACGCGTTCCGCGCACTTTGTCTCCAGCAGACAGACCTGTGCGTATCTCGATGTTGAGTCCGTCGGAAAGCCCCGTTGTGACCTGTGTACGGGTGAATTCTCCATCTTCGCCCTTAATGTACACGTAGGTGTCGGCCCCTTCGAACTCAAGGGCGCTCTCGGGTATCACGAGCACGCTGTCGGCCTTTTCCAGCACTATCTCAGCGTTTGCGCTGTAGCCGGAGCGTATCATGTGTTCGTTGCTGCCGGGCACAGCCGCCTTGATCTCAAACTGGTTTGCACCGTTGTTCTCTACCGCTTTGGGCGAGATGTATTCCAGGGCGGCTTCGGACTTGTATTCGGGCAGGGCGCCTATGCTTATGAGCATGGGCATGCCTTCCACCAGCGAGCCCACTTCGGTCTCGTCTATGTTGCCGTCAAAAATGAGGTCGGACATATTTGCTACAGTTGCAACGGTGGTGCCGTCGTTCATGGTGTTGGCCTGGATTACCGAGTTGCCCACCTTGACGGGGATATCAAGTATCAGACCGGTGATGGTGGAGCGCACCAGCGTTGAGCTGCCCGTGGCGTTGTTCTTGGACACACCGTCACGTATGACCTCCAGCGACTCCTGGGCGGCATCCCTTTCTTCCTTGGCCTGATTGTAGGCCTGCACTACCTTGTCGTACTCCTCGTCGCTTACCAGCTTCTTGTCGTAGAGCATTTTCTCCCTGTCGAAATTGGTCTTGGCCTGCTTGAGGTTTATCTCGGCTAGACGCACGCGTGACTGGGCGGAGCTCAGCGAATTCATGTCGGGGATGACGCGCAACTTGGCTATCACTTCGCCCTCCTTGACTTGCTGGCCTGCTTCTTTGTACAATTCTGCAATGATGCCGTTGATCTGCGGCTTGACGTTCACTTCATTGCGGGGCTCGATCTTGCCTGTCACAACCGTTGTGCGGCTGATGTCGGAATAGGTTGCCTCATGCTCCATATACTGAATCACGTCGGGACGTGAGTTCTTGAACAGGAACACGAAGGTGCCGATGAACAGTAATCCGATGAGTGCGAAGATGATGTACTTGACTACTTTTTTCATATTATGTGCTTTGTTTATTCTTCTCTCATTGCGTCAACAGGTTTGATGCTCATTGCCCTGGACGCGGGGGCAAGGCCGGCTATTACGCCGAGCAGAGTAAGCAGCAGGGCTGCAATTATAGCGGTCCAGAAGTCGATCTGGAACTGTGCCGACATGTCGGGAATGTGATTTACGATGCTCTGGGTGAGCCGCAGCATCTGCACGGCGAACACGATTCCAAGCGAACCGGCGGCCAGGGTCAGTGCTATGCTCTCGAGGATAATCTGGCTCAGGATGTCACGGGGCGTGGCACCGATGGCGCGGCGGATTCCGATCTCGGTGGTACGTTCCTTGACCGTGACCATCATGATATTGCTGACTCCGATGATGCCGGCCAGAATGGTGCCCAGGCCCACCAGCCAGATAAGGAAGTTGAGGCCGGTGAAGAGGTTGTCCATAAGGGCAAACATCTGCTCTGTGTTGATCATGAATACAGCCTGCTTGTCGGTGGGATCGAAGTTGTGGGAGCGCGCCAGGATCTGTCGCATCCTGTCTTCAAGTGAAGTCATGCGTACGCCGCTCCGGCCCGTGACGCACAGCAGATCGATGTTGGTGCCTCGGTGGTATATCTTCTGTCCGAGCGAAAGAGGAATCACCACGGCCTGGTCGGCGCTGCCGTTGATGCTCATGTTGCCGGAGTTGTAGTCAACGCCGATTACTTGATAATACACAGAACCGACCTTGATGAAGCTTCCGCAAGGGTCGCCCCCTTCGGGGAAGATGCCCTCGTAGATGCGTCTGCCTATTACGCAGACTTTGCGCTCCTGTGCTTCATCGGATTCGTTGATGAAGCGTCCGAAACGCAGCTTCGGCTCTTCAATCTTGCTATAATCAGCCTTTACGCATTTTACGTTGGCGTTGACACTGTTGGTTCCGTTTACCGCGGTCTGTCTCCATGATGAAATGACTGGAGTCACTGTCTCCAGCTCGGGAACCATCTGCTTCATGCGTTCTACATCGGTGTAGTTGAGGTTCCAGTAGCGTCCCCGCTTGAAGCCCTGCCAAGGCTTGGTAGTCTCGCTGGAGAACATTATGGTGGTATTGGTGGCGAAGCCCTCGAAGTTCTTGCTGACCAACTGCTTGAGCCCTGCGCCGCCGCCCATAAGGAACAAGAGCATGAAGATGCCCCAGAACACGCCGAAGCCTGTGAGAAGGCTGCGGCTCTTGTTGCGCACGAGCGAATCAGTAATTTCGCGGTATGAATCAAGATCGAATCTCATTCTGCTCTGAGGGCTTCAATGGGTCTGACTTTGGCTGCTTTGCGGGCGGGGAAAAACCCGGCCAGCGAGCCGGCTATTATAAGTACGATTGTGGCTTCTATTGCCACGTCCAGTCCTACGGTCGGATTGACGAGCATGGCGATCTTCTCGTCCATGATGGATACGGATGCCTGTCCTATGGTCTTGTCCAGCAGCTCACAGGTGAGCATGCCGAGGAACATGCCGATGTAGCCGAACACGGCGGTTATGCTGATGCTCTCGGTGAGTATGAGCTTGGTGATGTCCCAGGGCTTGGCGCCGATAGCTTTGCGAATGCCGAACTCGTGGGTGCGTTCTTTGACGGTGATCAGCATGATGTTGCTCACTCCCACTATCCCTCCAAGCAGCGTGAACAAGCCAATGATCCATAGGGCTACGTTAAGGATTGAGCCCACTTTGTTCATCTGGAGGTTCTGAGTGAAGCGGTTCCATATCCAGATAGCCCTCTTGTCGTCGGGAGCGGCGCGGTGGCGAAGGTTGATGGTTGCACGAAGCTGATTCTCAAAGTCTTCGTTGGCCTTCTCGTTGTTTAGCCCGTGGAAGGTAAAAGTGATAT
Organism: Bacteroidales bacterium; assembly: GCA_017634595.1. GTDB lineage: Bacteria > Bacteroidota > Bacteroidia > Bacteroidales > UBA932 > Cryptobacteroides. The sequence continues at coordinate 179,572 of JAGBNC010000021.1, read as the reverse complement.
CGTCAATGTCTTCGCCCTTGTTGTATATGGTTTTGATGGTGCTGAAGGGCGCTGCAATCATATTGTTGCCCCTCATCCGGTCCGATTTGCTGATGCCGACCACCAGATAAGAGAAGTTTCCTATTTTGATGTGCTTTCCGAGCAGTTCCCTGGCCGGGGTGAGGTCAGGCAGCAGTGCTTCGGCTGTGTTCTGGGCCACTACTACCACTTTGCGCTTGCCGGCTATGTCTTTGTCGTTGATGTAACGGCCTTCGAGTATCTCGATTTTCTCCATCTTAGCGCGCTGCGGGTAGTTTCCCTCAATGCTCACGGAGACGCTTTTATTGCTGTAAGTGGCTGTGCCATCTGTGCTTACGGTAGCTATGACATCGTCAATGTGGGCGGCAAACGCGTCGCTCCCCGTGAGCTGTACGTCTTTCTCGTCTATCCTTATGCGCCGTCCTTCTTTGAGCCCGTCAAATGCCTTGGAGGTCCATCCGCCACCGTACATCATGGTGTTGCTGGCAAATTGGTCTCCGCCTTGTGAGAAAGCATTCCGGAGGCCGTTGCCTGCGCCGAGCAGCACGATGAGCATGAAGATACCCCACGACACCGCGAAGCCGGTGAGGCTGGTTCGCAGTTTGTTGCGGCGGATGCTCTCCCAAATTTCTGTGAAAACGTCTTTCATTTCATTATTGTGCTGGTGCCGAATACGGATGCGCTGTGCTGGCGGTTGTCTTCTATCTGTCCGATGACTCCGTCTTTGATGTGTACTATCTTGTTGGTGCAGTTGGCTACGCCGCTTTCGTGGGTGACTACTATGATAGTGACTCCCTCTTCGCGGTTGAGCCGGCCAAGAAGCTGCATTACTTCTTCGGATGTTTTGGAGTCGAGGGCTCCTGTGGGCTCGTCTGCAAGTATGATTTTGGGGTTTGTTATGAGTGCGCGGGCAATTGCGACTCTTTGTTTCTGGCCTCCGGACATCTCGTTGGGGTAGTGGGATGCCCAGTCGGCCAGGCCGAGTTTGTCGAGGTATTGCATTGCGAGGGCGTGTCTTTTGCTGCGGCTTACTCCTTGGTAGAACAGCGAGAGTTCTACGTTCTCAACTGCGGTTTTGAATCCTATCAGGTTGAATGATTGGAAGATGAATCCGATGAGATGGTTGCGGTAGTCGGCAGCTTGTTTCTCGCTGAGGCCTTTGATAAGGCGCCCGTCGATGTAGTATTCGCCGGTGTCGTAGTTGTCGAGTATGCCGAGTATGTTGAGGAGGGTGGATTTTCCAGAGCCGGATGCGCCCATTATGGATACGAATTCTCCCTTGTCGATGTTGAGGTTGATACCTTTTAGTACGTGCAGGGGTTGTCCGTTGTTGTATGTTTTGTTAACGTCCCGTAATTCTATAAGCATAGTGCTGTTGTTATGCAATAATTAAGCCAGTGTGTTTGTCGCAAAAATAATAATTATTTATTGAAAAACAATAATATTTTTACTTTTTTCGTTTTTTGCTCTGCGACGGTTCGGTAACCGTTGTCCTGCGCCATGGGGAAGCTGCGCAGGATCCTCCCCACTTCGTGGGTCCCCTCCCTTTTCGGGAGCCAATGTCCTGTGCAGCTTCCCCATGGCGCAGGACAACAAAAAGCCCCGTCGTAACGGATAAAGTTGCGGCGGGGGTTCTGTAAATCTTAAACTTACTAGATCCTGTCGCGGAGAAGGAAATAGTAAACGAGAAGTCCTATCCAGCTGAATGAAAGGACAGCAATAGACAACACAATCTTCCAGAGGATGTTGAGTTTGGGCTTCTTGAAGATGTCAATGACGCACCAGATTGCGGCAATCAAGCCGACAATGTAAACGATTTTTGCGAGCATAGTTATAATAATTAAAATAGTGTCGGTTCTTCAAACAGCAACTCAAACGGCTCATCTTCTGTCTCGGGGATGCGGACTTCCGTGCCAGGCTTCACGGGGGGCTGTTCTTCTGCCTCCTGCTCTTCGTGGACTTCGTCTTCAGGGAGGTCCAGAGGCTCGCCGAAACGTACTGTCTTCACCTCGCCCCTGTCAACAACCTTCTTGCCCTTGGCGCCTATACCCTTCTTTGCAATCCATTCTTCAGCATTGATAAGCTCCGACGGCTTGTCTTCCTGTTTCCAGATCACTTCGTACTGCGGATGCTTGTCATCCGACAGCTCCACGAGGTAGGACTTGCTGCCTTCGGCAATGAAACTGACGGGGGTATTGTCGCTCACCACGAAGGAGAAACGCTTGACGTAGAAAGACTTGACCCCAGCGTCCCAGTACAGGGCGGTGAATGTCTTGTCCGGGTCGAACTTCTCGATACGCAGCACATCTCCCTGGTAGCGGTTCACAAGGTCGAAGGAGGTTGTATAGAAGGTTCCGTTCTTGAATACCGCCAGGACTTTGTCGTTATCGTTGAATTCTCCAAGGAACAGTCCGTGCCCCTCGTCGTTGAGCTTTTGGATGTCGGTGTCGTACCAAATCTGCTTGCCGGCAATGGTGCTGACGCCTTTGCTCTTGAGACTGATGCTGCGTATAACGTTCTTGCTGACCAAGTTGCCTCGGGCGGTCTTGCTCTTGATGGCAAGAGCGGAGAAGTCGTATTCGAACGAAGTCTTCTTGAGCTTCGGCTTGGGACGCAGCTGGATTTTCACAGTCTCAGCCTCGCCGTTGTGGTTGGCCGTAAACCAGATAATCTGGGATCCGTCCTCGCCGGTGGTGATGTCGTATTCCTTGTCGCGGGTGACGGAGGTCACGGCAAAGCGCTTGGCATAGTAGATAGAGGTCTTGCCCTCGCGGTAGATGACGTTGTAGATGGTGCGCGTGTCGCCGCGGTTGAATACCCCTACGTAGATCAGGTCTTTGCCGAAGAAGGCCTTGTCGCTAACCTTGGTTACTATGTACTTACCGTCGCGGCGTATCACTATGATCTCCGACAGGTCTGAGCAGTCGCAGATGAATTCGCCGCCGTCGTCGCGCTTGAGCCCTATTCCCACAAAGCCTTCGGAGAGGTTGGCGCTGAGCTTGGCGTTGTTGTTTACCACGCGGGTGGCCGCAATTGTCTCGAAACCTGTGAGTTCAGTGCGACGAGGAAAATCTTTGCCGTATTTCTTCTTGAGCGATTTGAACCAGTCGATGGTGTAGCGGTCAATGTGTTCTATGTTGTCGCGCACCTTCTCCATCTCGGCTTCTACAGCCTTGATGTGTTCGTCCACAGCCTTGACGTCGAACTTGGATATCTTGCGTACAGGTTTGTCCACGAGGCGGTCGATGTCTTCCATCACGACCGGACGGCGCAACTGGCCCTCGTAGCTCTTCATCTTGACGAGAGTCTCTTCCTTCTGCTCCTCCCAGCTTGACTGGTCCTTCTCTAGTATCTTGTATATCCTGTTTTCGAAGTATATCCTTTCGAGCGAACTATAGTGCCAGTCGCGTTCCAGCTCCTCGAGGCGTATTCCCAGCTGCTTGAGAAGAATCTCGCGGGTATGGTGTGTGCTGAATTCCAGGATCTCGTTGACGGACAGGAACTGAGGCTTGTTGTCCACAATCACGCATGCGTTAGGCGCAAGATTGCACTCGCAGTCTGTAAATGCGTATAGCGCATCGATGGTCTTGTCGGGGGACACGTCGCCGGGCAGATGGATGAGGATTTCCACCTTGTCGGTGGTCATGTCCTCGATCTTCTTGATTTTGATCTTGCCTTTTTCCTTTGCCTTAAGTATCGATTCTATCAGGTCCTTGGTGTATTTGCCGTAGGGAATCTCAGTGATGGCAATGGTGCTCTTGTCTATCTTCTCTATCTTGGCCCTTACTTTGACACGCCCTCCGCGTCTGCCTTCCATGTATTTGGAGCAGTCGGCGGAGCCTCCGGTAGGGAAGTCGGGATATAACTCGTACGGCTTTCCTTCTAGAATGGCTATCGATGCATCAATCAGCTCGTTGAAGTTGTGCGGGAGAATTTTGGACGCCAGACCCACGCCAATGCCGTCGGTGCCCTGTGCAAGCAGCAGCGGGAAGCGGACGGGAAGTTCGGTGGGCTCGTCGTTGCGCCCGTCGTACGACTTCATGGTCTGGGTTACCTTGGGGTCGAACACCACTTCCTTAGCAAATTTGCTCAGCCGCGCTTCGATATAACGGGGCGCAGCGTTGGCGTCGCCAGTGAGGATATTACCCCAGTTACCCTGACAGTCAACGGTAAAGCCCTTCTGACCCAGAGTGACCAGGGCTCCGAGAATCGACTGGTCGCCATGGGGGTGGAACTGCATGGCCTGGCCGACGATGTTGGCAACCTTGGTATAGGAACCATCGTCGATACGGTACATTGCATGCAGCACGCGGCGTTGGACCGGCTTGAGTCCGTCGGCAATATGGGGTACGGCACGGTGCAGGATTACGTATGATGCGTAGTCCAGGTACCAATCCTTGAACATGCCCGAAAGTTTGAACTTACGGGCGTCGCTCTCGAGCAGGCGGTTATATTTGCCGCTGGATTCAGCGTCCTCAGCGACCTCGATATCATCGTCCTCGATGATTTCTTCTGTCACAATATTCTCTTCGTCCATTTTTCTTTTTTCGTTTGCAGTGCCGCAGTTCCCCTTAGGGGGCCAACTATCCTTGTCAAAAGATCCCCGGAGGGGACTGCGGCACTGTCGTACCGATCAGCAAGAGACTACATTATTCTTCGTAGCCGAAGCGGCGTAATTCTCTTTTGTTCTCTCTCCAGTCGGGATCGACCTTCACAAAAATGGAGAGGAAAACCTTCTTCTGGAAGAAGTCTTCCATCTCTATGCGCGCCTGTGTGCCCACTTTTTTGAGGGCCGCGCCTTTCTTGCCTATGATAATGCCCTTCTGCGATTCGCGCATGACATATATCACGGCATCAATATCGTATCTCTCTTCACCTTCCTTGAACGACTCTATGCCTACTTCACAGCTGTAGGGAATCTCTTCCTTGTAGTTCAGAAGTATCTTCTCCCTTATGATCTCGGAAGCGAAGAAACGCAGGTTCTTGTCGGTAAAAGCGTCTTTGTCGAACCATGGCGGGCAGACAGGCAGACGGGCTATGACTGCATCCAGGATGGTGTCGAGATTGAAACGCTCCTGGGCGCTGGCGGGAATAATCTCAGCGGCCGGCAATTGTTCTTTCCACCATGAGGCAAGCTCAAGCACTTTCTCCTGAGTGCTTATGTCTATCTTGTTCACAACCACGATCACCGGACACTCAATGCGCTGCAGCTTAGCTACATAATCTGCGTTTTTGTCGGGTGTCTCCACGGTGTCGGTGACATACAGAATAATGTCGGCGTCGCCAATGGCACCGTCGACGAAGTTCATCATATTCTGCTGGAGTCTGTAATTAGGCTTCAGTATGCCCGGAGTGTCGGAATACACTATCTGCCAGTCCTCGCCGTTTACGATGCCCATGATGCGATGCCTCGTGGTCTGTGCCTTGGCGGTGACTATGGACAGCTTTTCGCCCACCAGAGCGTTCATCAGCGTAGATTTACCGACGTTGGGGTTGCCGATGATATTTACAAATCCTGAGCGGTGGTCCATTATACGTAGGCCCCCATCTTGAGCATGTTAACTTCGCTGTCGGATAGGTAGCGCCATGCACCCTTCTTCAGCCCTTTCTTGGTGAGGCCGGCAAAGTATGCCCTGTCAAGAGCCTTGACTGTGTAGCCGAGCGATTCGAATATACGGCGCACAATGCGGTTCTTGCCGGAGTGGATTTCGATGCCGAGCTTGCTGTGGTCGTGCTCGTCGATGAACTCCAGCTCGTCAGCCTTGACGAAGCCGTCACCGAGAGTGATACCTTCCACTATTTTATCGAAATCCTCCTGTGACAGGCTGCGGTCAAGCGAGACCTGGTAGATCTTTTTCTTGTCATAAGACGGATGGGTAAGGCGTTCTGCAATCTCGCCGTCATTGGTGAACATCAGCACGCCGGTGGTGGCCTTGTCCAGGCGTCCTACGGGGTAAACCCTTGTAGGACAGTTCTTAAGAAGATCCATCACGGTCTTCTCAGCATGAGGGTCAGAGGCGGAGGTGACATAGCCCTTGGGCTTGTTCATCACGATATACACCTTGCTTTCGCCCTTGAGACGCTCGCCGTTGAAACGTACGTCGTCATCGAAAATATTAACCTTGGTGCCAAGTTCGGTCACGACGTTTCCGTTGACCGTCACGCAGCCTGCCTGGATAAATGTATCTGCCTCGCGGCGTGAGCATACTCCAGAATTTGCCATGAAACGGTTGAGACGGATCTCGTTCTTTACCACTTCGGGTTCATAGTCGGGTCCGTCGTATGATTTGTTCACAACGGGACGCCTGTTTATCATTCGCTTGATGCCCTCGGATGCATTCTGGGTCCCGGGACGCTTGAACGATTTCTTCGGGCCTCCCTGCTGTGGCCTCTGGCCATAGGACTTGTGCTCTCCGTAGGACTTGTGTTCACCGTAAGGTCTTTGCTCGCCGTGGGGCCTGTTGTCACCGAAGCTGCGGCGTTCGCCATAGGGACGAGATTCGCCGTAAGGCTTGCGCTCGCCGTAAGGTCTGCGTTCGCCGTAGGGCTTGTGTTCACCGTAAGGCTTGCGCTCGCCGTAAGGGCGGGAGCTGCCTTCGTTCTGGAAATCTACTTTTTCGGAACGGACTGCACTTCCGGCAGTTTTCCGTGGTCTAAGTTTTCGGTCGTCTTTTGAAAAACCATCCATCATTTTAGGTTGAATATATAAGTTATTGTGCCCTCTTGAAGCGCCGGGGCACTGGAGCTCATGTTGAAGCCCGTCTCAAGGGCCGCTTTGCGTGCTGCAGTCCACAAAGCTTTGTCTGTAACGGTTGTGCCGTCGGCACCGGGAACCGCTTTCTGTACCTTTCCGTACTGGTCAACCCAAATCTTGACCACCACTCTGCCGCTTTCCTGGGAGGCGTACACCGGCTTCTTCAGTCCGGCTTTATCCACGGTGCGTCCTTCGAGGTGGGCGTTGGGCTTGCCTTCGGTCTCTCCCTTGGTCACGTTTCCGGTAGGCTGGCCCGGCTTGAACGTGGTGCCAGGCTCGGAGGCCCCGTGCTGCGCGGTGAGAGTAGTGTCTTTCTTAGCCATCCCCGGGAATGCCGCCCTGGGGTCAAGCTCGGGCTCTTTCTCCCTCTCCGGCTCCTTCACGTCCACGTCGCCGAAGTCGTCGGGCTTTGCGGCGGGTGTAAGGTTGGGTTTCTTGCTCACGTTGGGCGATTCGCTTCTCTGGACAAGCTCTATGCGCTCTTCAGGATTGACGTCTTCGCCCCTGGGGTCGCGCCCCGGCTTCTGTTTTACCTCCACCTGCTCTTCTTCTTCGAAATCCAGCAGGAAAGTGCTCTCCGCAGGCGGCGGGTACAGATACTTTATGCCTGTGAACGATACCAGCAGGGCGGCGCAGATGTGTACGGCCAGCGTCATTACGATGCCGGTCATCACGGAATTGCGTTCCCTTTCGCCTCGTTCGCGGAGATACTGTTTCATTCGGGTTGTGTGGCCAGGATTACTTTATAGTGGTTGCGTTTGGCGATGTTCATCACCTGTACGATTTCTTTGATAGGTACACTCTCATCGGAATAGATGGAGAATGTCGGGTCTTCTTCGGTCTGGAGCAGTTCCACAAGCCCGTCTTCCACCTGCTCAAAGGGCACCGGAGTCTCGTCTCCGTTGATGTGGAAGGTGTACTGGTCGTCTCCCCAGTCCTTGATGGACACGCTTACGGTAGCTTTGGCGCCCACCTGTCCGGTGCTCTTGGGCAGCAAAAGCTTAAGCGCGTTGGGATTCACCAGCGTGGAAGTCACCAGGAAGAAGATGAGCAGGAGGAACACGATGTCGGTCATACTCGACATCGACATGTTCGGATCCGCTTTGGTGATTCGCTTGAGTGCCATTATTCTTCGACTTTTACGCCCTGAGGTTCATCCAGCAGGTCCATGAATTCTATCGTGCTGCTCTCCATGTTGAACACAACGTCGGACACCTTGGAGGAGAGCCAGTTGTATCCGAAGTAAGCTATGATACCGACAATCAGACCACCGACGGTGGTAATCATGGCGGTGTAGATACCGCTCGACAGAAGGGTGATGTCAATGTTGTTGCCGGCCTGCGACATGTTGAAGAAGGCCTGCACCATTCCCATCACGGTGCCGAGGAATCCAATCATAGGGGCGCCGCCGGCAATCATGGCTAGGTAGGGGAGTCCCCTTTCAAGCCGTGCAACCTCTACGTTGCCTACGTTCTCGATGGCGGTCTGTATGTCTCCGAGAGGCTTGCCTATGCGGTCTATGCCGCTCTCGACCATACGTGCCACCGGAGTGTCGTATTTAGAACACAAGGTCTTGGCAGATTTGACTTTCCCGTCATGGATGTAGTCCCTGATGTCCATCATGAAATCCTTGTCGATCTTGGATGCCTGGCGTATCATCCACCATTTCTTTCCGAAAATGTAGATGGCCAAAATGGACAGGATCAACAACACAATCATAAGCCAGCCGCCCTTGACGGCCATATCAATCAGGGAGAAGGACATCTCCTGCTGCACCGGTGCGGCCTGTACCGCGTCAACGATGTCGGCCTGAAGAAGATAGTTGAGCATATTAGTATAATCTTTAACTTACAAATATAAATAAAATTCTGGAAAAACTATCTGCCGGCTATATCACCGTCAAACTTCCGGCCGGAATCCAGCCCTGGCGGCCGTCGGAGAGCTCGATGTTCTGCCATTCGCCGACGGTCTCGAGTATTTTGACCTTGGTGCCCTCGTGGAGGACGAAGAGGCTTACGCCGCTGCCGGGAGAGCTCTTGACTTCGCTTACGGCTTCGGTAACTATGGCGCCGTCATGCTTGAGCCCTTCGGTTTTCTGCCAGAAGGCAAAGTCGAGGCACAGAAGGCTCATGACCAGCAGTACCAGTCCCACGAAGAAGCCTGTCTTGCGGGCACCGCCCCTGCCCAGCAGGAACAACAGCAACATGGCTAGGACTCCTGCAAAAAGCACCAGGAACAGCACTGCCCAAGCGTTGGACGGCAGCAGCCAGCACATCTTCCGCCCCCAGGCCTCGAGGAAGAACTCCGGCACTTCCTCTATGCGGTCCTGGATCTGGGTGCGCACAAATTCGAGGTTGACGCGTGCATCATCGTATGAAGGGTCAACTTTGAGGGCCCTTTCGTACCATAGAATGGCCTTGGCATTGTCTCCGCCCTTGTACATGGCGTTGCCGATATTGTAGTACAAACTTGCGCTTTCCTTACCGGATCCGGCTATCTGTGTCCATGCATCTGCGGCATCCTGCCAGCGGGATTCGCTGTAAGCTTGAACGCCCTGCTCCCACAGGCTGTCCTGAGAGCTCTGGGCGGAGATGGAGGCTGCGGGAAGCGTCAGCAGCAGGGCTGCCAGCGCGGCAGCTGCACCGGAGCCGCCCTTATGTTTATGTCTCATTGCTGAATCAATCTCTGAAATGACGTTCATAGCGCCTTCGTAATGGGCGCTCATGGCTTCGTGTCCCTCTGACGGGGCATAACGGGCAAATTCGCAGGCGTCGAGCAGGCTGGTGAAGCGTTCTGCCTGTTCCTTACTTGCTCCGCCTTCGATGAGCCTCTCTGCTATGTTCTCCTTGCTCAAGTCGGCGGCGGCCATGCCCAGCTTGTCGCTTACGAAACCCAGCAGGGCTTTATGCAACTCCTCGTAGAATGCCGTGTAAAGGTCTTTCTTGAGGAACTCGCCTGAGAGAGCCAGGCGCTTGCGGGCCATCTTGGTGGCGGCGCGGTTCTTGCTGCCGGCCACGTCGGCCCTGCGCTCCCAGAGCTTGCGTGTGCCGAAGTAAACGGCTGCGGCAAGCAGGCACATAAGGGCGCTGATCAGCCAGAAGAGGCCGGAACCGGCGAGGAAGTAACCAGCTTTGTTGAAAGATGGTTTTCCTGTGGCTATGTAGCGTATGTCCGATCCCAGGTCACGTACGTCTTTGCGGTTGGGATTGACTACCAGCTGACCGCCGCTTTGGGCCGGCGCCGAGTCGGGGCCCTTGCTGACCTTGATATTCATCTCGGCACTCCTGAGGGTGACGAACTTGCCGGTTGAAGGGTCGTAGTAGCTATATTCTACGGGTCCGATGGTGAAGTTGCCGTGGCTGCGTGGGATAAACGGATACTCGAAGGTCTTGCTGCCGCCGGTCTCGCTCGTTTTTACGTCATATACTTCAAAATCAGGAGGGAAGCTCAGCTTGGGCGCCTCCAGCAGAGATATGTTGCCCTTGCCGCTGACCGTGATTTTCAGGGCCGCAGCATCGTGGGTCTGAAGTGAGTCGCGGGTAAGGGCGGCGCTCATACGGAAATTGCCCACGCCGCCGCCGAATGAAGCGGGGGCGCCTGCCGGAATCTTGGATACGTTGACCTTGATGGCGGGAGTCGTGACCCTTTTGCGTATGGTCTGATAATCGTCCTGGAAGAAACTGTCGAAGATGCTTCCGGAGCTGCTGCTTTGCTTGCGTATGTTGACCAGGCACACCAGTTCAGCGGGGTCGATGGTGACCTCACCGGCCTGCTGGGGAATGAGGTTCCAGCTGCGCAGCACCGCGGCATTGTAGATGCGGTCGCCGACGCTCTCGCGGTGAAACTCTATGTTGCTCGGGGCTTGTACTTCCTGGCTCCAGAACCCGTTGAAACTGGGGAAGCGGGCATCTTCGAAGCCGGCAATGTTGACACGGTGGTACAATTTGAGCGTGGCGCTGATGGTCTCGCCCACGATGGCCTTGGTCTTGCTGATGCTGAGGCGCAGGAAAATATCGTCGGAGGGGATTGAACCGGGCTGAGTGCTGGAGGGGCTGCCTTGTGAAGCCTGTCCTCCCTGCGAGCCTCCGTTGGTCACTACCTGTATGGATAATGGCTTGGAACTTATGCTCTCTCCTTTGATGGTGGCGCTTGCGGCAGGAAGCTGGAAAGTGCCTGCTTTGCGGGGCATAAGTACGTAAGTATAAGTGGTCTGGGACGACTGTGTCTTCTTGCCGTTGATGATGCTGATGGAGCTGGAACTGCCCTTCTGCGGGCCCCACACGAGCTGGAAATCATCGCCCGGAGTCCATTCAAAACTGCTGACCTTGCCTTCTCCTTCAATGATGAAAGAGATGCTGAACTGTTCGTCAAGCGCTACAAGGTTCTGTACTTTGACCTTGATAGTGTTCTGGGCACCGAGCTGAAGCGCTGCGGCTAAGATACATATTATGGTTGTGCAGATTCGTTTCATGCTACCAATTCTTTTCTTTCTGACGGGATTTAAGCAGGTCGGCCTTCTTTTTCTTCACCTTGTCCTGGGTCTCCTTTTCTTTGTCCTGGATGGCTTGAAGCATCTGCTGTGCCTGCTGGGGCGATATTTTCTGGTCCTGTTGATCCTGCTGGTCCTGCTTATTATCTTGATCCTGCTGATCTTGCTGATTCTGTTGGTTCTGATCCTGATTTTGATCCTGCTGATTCTGCTGGTCTTGCTGATCCTGCTGGTTGTCGCCGCCACCGCCGCCGTTCTGCTGGTTCTGCAGCATCAACTTGGCGTAGATGTAGTTCTCTTTGGCGTCCAGATCCTCCGGCGTTAGGAGCAGGGCCTCTCGGAAGGCCTTCACGGCTGCGGCATAGTCTTTCTTCTGGAGCGCTACGTCGCCCTGGTTATAGTGCCACCTGGCCGCGTTAGGTCCGGCAGGAGCTATGTCTTTGACCTGGTCAAGCGCCTTACCGGCGCCTTCCCAGTCCTGCTGGCGGTAAAGGGCAGAGCCCAGGTTGTAGTTGGCGGCAACCGACAGGGAGTCTTTCACCACGGCCTTGCGGTAGTCGATCTCGGCCTCCTTGAACGCTTCTTTCTTGAACTTCCTGTTGCCTGCCCGTACCTCCCGGCGGTCGGTCTGGGCCCCGAGGGTAGCAGACACGGCACACAACAGCAATATTGTGTATATCAGACGTTTCATTCGAACAACCTCCTTTTGTGGCGTCTTTCGCCTATTAGCATTTCTATTACCAGAAGCGCCAGCGCTGCGGCAAAGAAGTACATGAACTGCTCGTCAAAATCTTCGAATATGATTGAGTTGTATTTTTCGGCCTCCATCTTCTTGATGTCTTCGATGATGGGGTTGAGGCCGAATTCCTCGTTGCCGGCGTGCACGTAGGCTCCGTGGCCCTCGTCGGCAATCTGTTTGAGGGTCGCCTCGTCCAGACGGCTAACAACTATGTTGCCCTCGCGGTCTTTGAGCAGTTCGCCTCCTACCGGTATAGGCTGCCCGCGCAGCGATCCTACGCCTATGGTGTAAATCTTGATGCCTAGTTCCGCTGCCTGCCTGGCGGCATCTACGGCATCGTCTTCATGGTTCTCGCCGTCGGTTATTACAATGATGGCGCGGCTCTTTTCGCTCTGGGCGCTGAAACTCTTGGCCGCCGTAAGTATCGCGTCGCCTATTGCGGTGCCCTGCACGGGCACTGAACCGGTGTCGATGTTGCCGAGGAACATTTTGGCCGACACGTAGTCGGTGGTAATGGGCAGCTGTACGAACGAGGTGCCTGCGAAGATTATCAGACCTATCCGATCGCCCTGGAGCTTGTCAACCATGCGCGAAATGGCCAGTTTGGCCCTGTCCAGGCGCGACGGAGAGTAATCTTCGGCCAGCATGGAGTTGGACACGTCGAGACAAATCATTATTTCGGCGCCTTTTGCCTCATGTTCCTTGAGCTTGGCGCCCATCTGCGGGCGGGCTATTCCTATTACGAAGCACATGAAAGCAAGGCTCCACAGGATGATGCGGACCCAGCCCTTGGGGCCGGACCACGACGGTATGAGCTTGCGGACGAGTTCTTCGTCGCCGAACTTCCGTATGCGTTTGCGTCGCAGCGAACGCAGGATACCGTACACGATCGGTATGATCGGCACCAGCAGCAGAAGCCATAAATATGCAGGAGAAGCAAAGTACAACATTACGGCATCCTCCTTATTAACAATCGGATAACAAGCTCGAGCAGCAGACAGATGAGAGCTGCCAGGGCATATTTTCCGAACAATTCTTTATATACAGGGAAACTGTCGATGGTGGTACGCGCCTTCTCCATCTTGTTAATCTCGGAATAGATCTCCATGAGCTTGGTGTTGTCCGTGGCGCGGAAGTAGCGGCCGCCGGTCACGTCGGCTATCTGCTTGAGAAGATCTTCGTCTATCTCCACTTTCATCTGCTGGAGCTCCGTACCCCAAGGAGTCATGACGGGGTAGGGAGCCATGCCGTTGGCTCCTACGCCTATGGTGTAAACTCTTATGCCATAGGTTTTTGCAATCTCGGCGGCGGTCTGCGGAGATATTTCTCCGGAATTGTTCACGCCGTCGGTCAGCAATATCACCACGCGGCTCTTGGCATCGGAGTCCTTCATCCTGGCCACGGCCGTGGCCAGGCCATTGCCTATCGCCGTACCGTCTTCGATCAAGCCCGTCTGCACTTCCTTCATAAGGTTGATGAGAGTAGCACGGTCGGTGGTCAGAGGGCACTGCGTATAGCTCTCGCCGGCAAATACCACAATGGCCATGCGGTCCGACGGCCTCTGCGCAATAAACTCTATTGCAATGTCCTTGGCTGCGCTTATGCGGTCGGGATTGAAGTCGCGTGCCAGCATACTGGTGGATACGTCCATAGCCAAGGTGATGTCTATGCCCTCGGTGTCGATCTTTTCAATTTCGGTGCTGGAACGCGGACGGGCTATGGCCACTATTATCAGGCACAGGGCTGCGGTCCTGAGAAGGAACGGAAGGTGCCTTAGGACCGCCAGCGGGGAAGTACCGCCCTGGAGCCAGGGAGTGGCTTTGGATACTCTAAGGTGGGGTCTGCGCTCCCGGAGCTCCATCCAAAGATAATGGAGGACCAGAAGCACGGGAACGGCAAGAAGCCACAGGAGTTTGGGATACTCGAAATACATCAGTCGTCCGCGGCCTCCTGCCCGCCAGTCTCTTTCTCTATATCAGCCTGATAGGTAGAAGTCACGAAGCTGACTGCCAGCGGAAGCGCCTTGGCGTTTTCTTCATCGGTGGCGATATGCTTTGCGAACTTTACGAAGTCGGCCCGCTCGAACAGGTCCTTCAAGTCGTTGAACATCTGCGGGCTTATATCCTTGTCAGTTTTGAGCGCGTCGAACAGTTCTGCCGTGGTCATCTCCGGAGCGTCAACCCCGAAGCGGTCGTCCATGTAGAACTTAAGGGCGTCGGTGATTCCGGAGTAGAACGCTTTTTGCTTGTCGGGCGCCCAGTATTTGTCGGAGCGGAATTTGTCAAGCTCGCGCAGGGCCACTATGTAGGCCGGATCCTTGGGCTTGAGAGCCTCTTCCTTGCGCTTTGCCGCCCTTATTATGAGCCAGACGGCAAGTGCTATGAGACCTGCTGCCAGCAGTCCGCCGCCTATCCATGGGAGAAGTTCCTTGAAAGTGACGGGGTAGAGTATCTGGCCTTTGATATCATGGATCTCGAAAGTGGCCGTATCTACGGGCATGGTCTTGACTTCCATCTCCAGGCCCTTGAAAATCAATGTGTCCGCTTTGTCCGGCCCGGCTTTGATGACAGGTATGTCCGGCAGCTGGTAGGTCCCTTCTTCGAACGGTGCGAGTATGATGGATGCGCTAAGGTCGAAGGGCTTGCGCAGTATTTTTGCCGCGGCTTTGGCGTTCCTTGAGTGTATGGTCTTGCCTCCCACCAAGGTGTCGATCTGCCATCCGCCTATGATGCTGAGAGTGTCGTTGGATGCTCTCCCTAAGTCGGGCAGGGCTATTTGATGCTGCGCATCCATTCCGCTCACAGTCACTCCGTAGCGCAGCTGGTCGGCTATCAGGATAGAGTCTCGTTTCTGGAGCTGCACCAAGGTGGCGTCTCCGGAAGGGACAATGTCCAGAAGGGCCGTCAATATGAATGTCAACAGATTCATTTATGGGAAAATAGCGCCATCAGGCCTTTGACGTAATCCTGGTCGGTGGCTATGTCTATGCTGTCTATTTGGTATTTGTTGTAAAGCTTTTCCTCTTTAAGAGCAAGGGACTCGAACCATTCCGAGTAGGCCCTGCGTACTTTGGCGGAGTCGGTGTTTATCCAAGCCGACTGTCCTGTCTCGGCATCTTTGATATGTACCAGGCCTACCGGAACTATGGTGCGTTCGCGGGGGTCGTGTACCTTGATGATGGACAGGTCATGCCGGCCGGCGGCAACCTTCAGTGCGTCTTCGTAGCGGGGGTTGCCGTCCTTGTCAACGTCGAGCATGTCGCTGAGTATGAATGCCGTGCACTTCTTTTTAAGGGCGTTGGCAAGATACCGCAGGGCGGCTCCTATGTCAGTGCCGTCCGACTTGGGCTCCAATTGCAGCATCTCACGTACGATGTGCAGCAGGTGGCTTCGTCCCTTCCCGGGCGGGATAAACTTCTCAATGTGGTCGCTGAAGAACAGGGCGCCTACTTTGTCGTTGTTGAGGATTGCGCTGAAACTCAGTACCGCAGCAATCTCCGCCAGCATCTCGCGCTTGGTCTGCGAAGCTGTACCGAACAGTCCGGAACGGCTCACGTCCACCAGCAGCACGACGGTAAGCTCCCTCTCTTCTTCAAACACTTTGACGTAAGGACTGCGCAGTCGGGCCGTCACATTCCAGTCCATCGACCGTACGTCGTCGCCCCACTGGTACTCCCTCACCTCGCTGAATGCCATGCCGCGCCCCTTAAAGGCGGAATGGTATTCTCCGGCAAAGATCTGGTGCGATAGCGCCTTGGTCTTGATCTCGATCTTGCGGACTTTCTTCAGCAGTTCGGTTGCGTTATCCATTACGGTACTATGACGGCGTTGATGACTTTTTCAATTATCTGTTCGGTGGTCACGTTCTCTGCCTCGGCTTCGTATGTGAGGCCGATACGGTGGCGCAGGACATCGTAACATACGGCACGTACGTCTTCGGGGATGACATATCCTCTGCGTTTGACAAAGGCGTAGGCCTTGGCCGCAAGGCTGAGGGAAATGCTGGCACGGGGCGATCCGCCAAAGGCGATGAGGCCTTCCAGCTCTTTGAGTCCGTATTCGGACGGGGTGCGAGTGGCGTACACGATGTCCACGATGTAGCGTTCGATTTTTTCGTCCATATACACTTCACGTACAAGCTTGCGTGCGCGGACTATGTCTTCGGGCGATACTACGGCGTTGGGAGTGGGGAACTCGCCGCTGTTGTTCATGCGTATGATGAGCTTCTCTTCCTCTTTCTTGGGATAATCCACCAGGCACTTGAGCATGAAACGGTCCACCTGTGCTTCGGGCAGGGGATAGGTACCTTCCTGCTCCACCGGGTTCTGGGTAGCCATTACCAGGAACGGCTCCGGGAGACGGTATGTCTGGTCTCCGAGTGTAACCTGGCGCTCCTGCATGGCCTCGAGAAGGGCCGACTGCACTTTGGCCGGGGCCCTGTTGATTTCATCTGCAAGCACGAAATTGGCGAAGATGGGACCCTTGTGTACTTCGAACTCCTCTTTCTTCTGTGAATAGATGAGGGTGCCGGTTACGTCGGCAGGGAGAAGGTCGGGAGTGAACTGGATACGGCTGAACTTGGCGTTGATGGCCTTGGATAATGTGCTTATGGCTAAAGTCTTGGCGAGGCCTGGCATACCTTCCAGGAGAATGTGGCCGTCGGCAAGGAGGGCAATCATCAGATTCTCGACAAGCTGCTTCTGGCCAACGATGACCTTGCCCATTTCAAGAGAGAGGATGTCAACGAACTCGCTTTCTTTCTGTATGCGGTCGTTGAGTTCCTTAATATTTACAGTTTCCATATTGGTTGTAGTAGTTTTTAACGCGTGTGTGTAATATGCAAAAAATGTGCCCGCTGGATGTCAGAAAAAAGCACTACCTTTGCGAGTATGAGGTACAGAATTGACATGGCTTACGACGGCTCCTCGTTCTGCGGCTGGCAGATTCAGCCCTCGTCTCCGTCGGTGCAGGAAGAAGTGGAGAAGGCTCTTGCCACCCTGCTCAAGGCACCCGTGGGCGTGGTCGGAGCCGGCAGGACCGATACCGGGGTGAACGCATCCCGCTACGTGGCCCATTTCGATTTTCCTGACGGGGAGTTGGACTGCAATCAGTTGAGGTACAAGATGAATGCTATCTTGCCCAAGTCGGTGGCTATCCAGAACATAGCTCCCGCCGCTCCCGATTTTCATGCCAGATTCGGTGCCACATGCAGGCAGTACCAGTATTTCCTTCACCGTGTCAAGGACCCTTTCATGGAAGGGCGTTCCTATTATTATGGGTACCCGCAAGTGGACTTCGAGGCCATGAACAGGGCCGCTTCTGCTCTGCTCGGGACTCACGACTTCAGTTGTTTCGAGAAGTCTGGAGGAGATAACAAGACTTCAATCTGTACTGTGTATTCTGCCCGCTGGGAAACTTACAGCCCGGCTTTGTCTTTGTTCCCTGCCGCTTGTGCCCCCGAGGCCCCGTACTGGAGGTTCACCATCGAGGCTGACCGCTTTCTGCGAAATATGGTGAGGGCCGTGGTGGGGACGTTGCTTGAGGTGGGGCGCGGCAAGCGTTCCGAGGCTGATTTTGCCGCGTTGGTGCTTGATGCCGGTGAGTCCGGGGCCGAGCGTCCCGTCAAGAAGGAGTCGCTTCGCTCCAACGCAGGCGAGTCGGTCCCCGGTCATGCCTTGTTCCTTACGGACATACGCTACTGACGCTGAGTCCCCGTTTGCATTTTATGCCGCTTCGAACTATATTTGCTGCAATTATTGTGACTTTTATGAAGAAGCTGACATATCTGCTATTGATCCTTGCTTTTGCCGGCGGATCGGCCCTGGCGCAGACCAGGAGCGAGAGACTCGCTGAGTACGTTTACTACTTTGCCTCCGACTCCCTAAAGGGACGCGGCGCTGGTACCGCCAGTGCGGCAAAGGCGCGAGAATACATCATCCAACGCTACAAGGAGTGCGGCCTCAAGCCCTTGTCCGGCAACGATTTCCATATCTATTTTCAAAAAGGCGGGACCCAGTACTGCAACGTAGTCGGCATCATCGAAGGCACCGACCTCAAAGACGAATACATTGTGCTCGGCGCTCATTATGACCACCTCGGAGTCAAGCGCGGCAAGATCTATCCCGGCGCTGACGACAATGCTTCCGGGAGCGCGGCGCTGATTGAAATAGCCCGCGAACTCGCAGCCCGGAAGGGACAGCTTCACAGGAGCGTAATAATTGCCGCTTTCGATGCCGAAGAACTCGGTCTCTACGGCTCCACCAACCTTGCCGAGTATCTTGATGCCGCAGTTGGATTGGACAAAGTCAAGCTGATGATGAGCGTCGATATGGTCGGGCGCTATGGCACCAACGGGGCCCTGACGCTCGAAGGCGTTGCCACCATCCGCGACGGCAAAAGAATAGCGAAGGAAGCTGCTGCAAAGCACACTCTTAAGCTCAAAACGAAAGACTTTGAGACCTCTGTTTTCACTGCCACAGACACAGAGGGCTTTGCCAAACGGCAGGTCCCTACATTGGCAGTATCGACAGGCCTTCACCCTCAGTACCACAAGCCCACCGACAAAGCTGATCTCATTGATTACGAAGGTCTTGACAAAGTCACCGGATATCTCACGGACTTTGCTTCCCAAGCCGCCTCTGACCCTGAGTTTGCCGCCAGCGGCAAGGTGGCCCGCAAGCATCTCGGCAAGAACCGCGTGTTCGAGGCCGGCGTGACAGGCTCTTTGGGCAATGCCGCCATCTCTTTCCCCAAAGCAGATCTGAGTACAAAGGGCCGTATGGATTATACCGTTGGCCTTACGAGCCGCCTGAATTTTGACGGCTTTGGTTTTCAGGTAGATGCTTTGTGGGAGAGCGCTTCATCCAGGTTCCCTTCGCTTGATCCAGTGTTCGGCCCTGCCCAGGATTATACACAGCGGTCGCTGACCGTTCCCGCTTATCTGCTCTTACTCTCTGATTCTTCAGAGCTTGGAGCGTTTGTGGGCTTCGGTGGCTATTATAGTTACGTTTATTCCCATTCTTTCAGCAAAGCCGATCCGGGCTGGACCGTCAACCCTCATCAGGGCGGCCTTGCTGCCAATTTCGGCATAAGGGCAGCCGGTTTAGTGCTTGAATGGTCATTCCGCTGGCAAATGGGTGACCTGTTTATCGGCGCTCAGGAGGCTCGCATCCAACCCGCTACATATTTGAAATTATCCTGGTTGTTTTAGAAGAATGGAAATTGAGTTTACAAAGATGGAAGGTCTGGGCAACGACTATATCTATGTCGATGCCTCCCGCTTCCCGGTAGAACATCCTTCCGATCTCTCAAAGCGCCTGAGTGACAGACATTTCGGCGTGGGCGCCGACGGCCTTGTGCTGATAGGCCGCTCGCGTGTGGCCGATTTCAGCATGCGCATGTACAACGCCGACGGTTCCGAGGGCCTGATGTGCGGCAATGCGGCCCGTTGCATTGGCCGATACGTATATGAGAAGGGATTGACTGACAAGAGGATAATTGACCTTGAGACGGCCTCCGGAGTGCGAAGGCTGCAAGTCCATTTGGGATGCGACGGCAAGGTGGAATCGGTATCCGTAGGCATGGGGAGTTACCGGATCTTGCAGCGGGAGCTGACTCTGGAGGCCGCCGGCAGGAGTTTCACCGGCATGTATGTGGATGTGGGCAATCCGCACTTTGTGGTGTTCGTGCCAGATGTGATGGCAGTAGATGTCAGGACTTATGGTCCGCTGCTTGAGAAACAGGTCCAAGGTGGCGTCAATGTCGAGTTTGCATCCGTAAGCCGAGACTCTCGCATCCGTATGCGCGTATGGGAGCGGGGGAGCGGCATCACGCTGGCTTGTGGCACAGGCGCTTGTGCCACTGCCGCCGCTGCATTTGAGCATGGCCTTTGCCAGAGCCCCTGTCATGTACTGATGGATGGTGGCGCCCTTGAAATATCCGTTCTGGATGGCGCTATTCACCAGCGCGGCCCGGCCGTCACTGTGTTTGAGGGTCGGATTGAAGCTTGACTTTTTCTTGTATAAATGCAACGTTTTTCCCCCCCTGCATCTATATAAGAAAATCGAATTATTATGACAAAACTTATTAAATCTTATGGCTCCGTCATGGCGGCTTTGATCGCTGCCTCGCTGATGTTCGGGGCTTGTACCTCGGAAAAGTATGAGGTGGAGAAAAACTTTAAGACCCTTGCTGGATCGGTGGAGTCTCATCCATATTATTTTGTGAGTGCATCTTTGGATAACAACGGTGATCTACCTCTGATACTATCTATTGGACAAGTTAATAAGAGCACTGTGACTTTTGACATTTCGTCGCGGGACTCTAAGGCTCCTATTGCTGAAAACAGTCAAATTGTGTCGGTTGGAACTTCAAACGTAGCGCTTGAGGGCAAGGTGGGCGACGTCAGTTTCGATAAAGATGTTGAGGTCATCGTGCACTATGCCGATAATAAGTATTCAAAGTCGAACGGGAGAGTGAAAGGTCACCTTCAAAGCACCTACTTTACCAAGACATCACCGGCCCAGTTTGATTTGTGGGGCAACGTTGAAATTCAGTTCAAGGATAATACCGGGACGGATCATGTCCTGACAGTCAAGAACATAAAGGCATCCGCTTCTATCTGAACTTCTTGTCTTCTTCCAGCATACCGAGGTAGGAGTTGTAGCGCTCGGGGCTGATAAGTCCGGCATCAACGGCTTCTTTGACGGCGCAGCCTGGCTCGTGGGTATGCGTGCAAGGGATGAAGCGGCAGTTGTCTGCCACCCGCAGCATCTCCGGGAAATATTTTGCAATTTCTTCTTTCTCCAGGTCTACCAGCCCGAAGCCGCGCAGGCCTGGAGTATCTATTATAAATCCTCCGCCGTTCAGAGGGTACATCTCGTATAGCGAAGTTGTGTGCTTACCCTGCAGATGCGCTTCGCTGATGCTGCCGGTCTTGGGGCTCAGCGAAGGGTCGAGGGCTTTGATGACAGACGATTTGCCCACGCCGGATTCGCCGCTGATAAGAGTGGTACCGCTGCTGCACAAAGAGCGCAATTCATCCATCCCCTCGCCAGTAAGTGCTGAACATTCAATGACTTGGTACCCGGCGCTACGGTAGATGCGGCAAAACTCCTGGACTTGCTCCGGGGCGAGCTCGCGGTAGAGATCCATCTTGTTCAGCGCTATTACCGCCTTCACTCCATACACTTCGCAGGTCACCAGCAGGCGGTCCAGGAACGGTAGCTTGATCTCAGGGAAATACAGCGTCACTACCAGCAGGGCCCTGTCGAGGTTGGCGGCAATCACGTGTGACTGCCGCGACAGGTTGGTACTGCGGCGGATAATATAGTTGCTTCGCGCAAGCACTTCGGTAATCACTGCCGGGTGAAGCTCGTCAGGGGTATCGCAGTCGGTGGCGTAGCGTACACGGTCGCCCACAGCCACAGGATTGGTGGCTCCCGACTTCTCCAGCCTCACCTTGCCCCGGAGCACTGCGGGAAAAGGAGCCCACTCTGGAAGAGCGCTCAGCAGAAAATGACTTCCGGCATTTTTTACAACGGTGGCCTCCATCATTTGGCCCTTCCCACCAATTTGTCGGCAAAGTCGCGGAGCGGCGCCGTGTCAACTCTCAGTCCCTGCAGGGCGGCCATGGCGCTGTCGGAATAACGGACAACTTCTGCGCGGGCATCGTCTCCCACACCCAGCGCATCGTAAATGGCTTTGACCTCTGCAATCTTGCCGCGGCATTCTTCCTCAGTCGTGCAGCAGCGGCTGAAAGACTCGATGAAGCCCTTGCGGTCGTCGGTCTTCTCGAGGGCCCGGATAGTCAGCCAGCTTTTTTTGCCGTTCAGGATGTCGCCGCCTATGGGCTTGCCGAACACTTTCTCGTCACCGTAAGCATCCAGATAGTCGTCGGCCACCTGGAAAGCCATCCCGAGCTCATAGCCATAGCGGTAGAGGGCTTCGCAATCAGCATTGGAAGCTCCTGCCAAAATGCCTCCCGTAGTAGCTGAGCAGGCCAGCAGAACGGCTGTCTTGAGGCCTATCATCTGGTTGTATTCGTCCATGGACACGCTTTCCTTGGATTCGAACTCCATGTCGTACTGCTGCCCTTCGCATACTTTGGCCGCGGTATTGGAAAACAGGTCCACAACGGCGCTCCGGCAGCTTTCCGGGGCGTTCATTATGAGCTTGTAGGCTTCGATGAGCATCACGTCGCCGCTGAGTATGGCGGTGTCCTCGCCCCATTTTTTCCAGACTGTGGGAACGCCTCTCCTCAAGGGGGAGCGGTCCATGATATCGTCATGGATGAGGGTGAAGGTATGGAAAACTTCAAGTGCTGCGGCGCATTTGCGTACATCAGTGCCTGCAGCGGGTTTGTAGAGCCCATAAGCGGTGAGGCAAAGGGTGGGTCGTATTCTCTTGCCCCCTATGTCCAGCATGTAGCGCAGCGGGTCGTATAGCCCTGCCGGTTCGGCAGAAAATTTGATGACATCATCTATCATAGCTTACAAATATAGCAAATTAATGAATACCTTTGCAGAATGAAACTTGTATTCGCAACCGGAAACAAAGGAAAACTCCGCGAGGCCAGGGAGATTCTGGGCCCGGGATTCGAGGTGCTCAGCCCCGCAGAACTAGGCATCAATGATGATGTAGATGAGACCGGCACCACATTGAAAGAGAATTCGATAATCAAGGCGGAGGCATTCGCCGCCCTGAGCGGACTCGACTGCTTTGCCGACGACACCGGCCTGGAAGTGGATGCACTCGGAGGTGCGCCGGGCGTGCATGCGGCCCGTTATGCAGTCGATATTGCCCGGCGCGACGGCGCTCCGCTGCCTGCCGACCATGACTTCTCCGCCAATATTGACACCCTGCTGCGCGAGCTGGGAAAGCACCCCGGGGAGCCGCGTACTGCAAGGTTTCGCAGTGTTGTCACCTTGCGCCTTGGCGGGCAGCTGCATTTCTTCGAAGGCACTTTGGAGGGCCGTATTGCCTACGAGCGCAGCGGCTCCGGCGGCTTTGGCTACGACCCTGTGTTCATCGCCGACGAATACCCGCAGTGCAGTGTGGCCGAGCTTCCGGAAGATGTCAAGAATGCCATTTCGCACCGTGGCAAAGCTCTGCGTCTCATGGCCCGTTGGTTGCAGGAGAGGGAATAATTGTTAATTTTGCATTTATGAAGAGATTTCTAATAGCCATAGCGCTGCTGGCGGCCGCAATGCCTGCCTGGGCGCAGTCCAAAAGCTTCAAGCTCGGTAAATGGACCGAGATCCAGTCGGCCATACTCAAAGAACTCAATCGCTCCTACGTGGATTCGCTGCCGCTTGACCGTATCGAGCGCGCTGGCGTAGATGCAATGCTGTCCGATCTCGACCCTTACACCGTCTATATACCCGAGGAGGAAAATGAGAACCTCCGTATGATGATCAACAAGACTTACGGAGGCATTGGCGCCGTCATCTATAAGCCTGATGTTCAGGGCAATGTGATTATCAACGAGCCGTACGAGAATTCTCCGGCCCATAAGGCTGGCCTGCGCTGCGGCGACGAGATACTCGCCATCGACGGCGAGAGCGTCAAGGGGCTGAACAGTGCCGAGTGCAGCGAAAAGATGCGCGGTACCCCCGGCACAAAGGTGCTTTTCAAGGTCAAGAGAGTCTATACCGGTGAGCTTACCGATGTCCGCATCACCCGCCAGGCCATACATCTGCCTGACATTCAGTATGCCGGCATGGTGACTCCTAACACCGGATATATCCTTCAGACGGGCTTCACGGAAGGCGTGGCGGAGCAACTGCGCAAGAGCATCCAGGCGCTGCAGAAAACCGGGAAGCTTGATACTCTGGTACTTGACCTGCGCGGCAACGGCGGCGGCCTGCTTAATGAGGCTGTGGATATAGTGTCTCTCTTCGTGCCGAAGGGTTCCCTGGTGGTCACTGCCAAGGGCAAGGAGGATGGTGCGTCCTACGCCTGCCGTACTACCAAGGCTCCCCTGGATACTAAGCTCCCTCTGATTGTCATGGTGGACTCCGGCTCCGCTTCAGCTTCGGAGATTGTGTCCGGAGCCCTGCAGGACCTGGACCGCGCAATAATCATAGGTACACGTACATTCGGTAAAGGCTTGGTGCAGAGTATCAGGCCGTTGCCTTATGGCGGACAGCTCAAGCTCACCACCGCCAAGTACTATACTCCCAGCGGCCGCTGCGTGCAGGCCATTGATTATTCGCACCGCAACGAAGACGGCAGCGTGGGGCACATCCCCGACTCTCTGACGCATGAGTTCAAGACAGCTATGGGGCGTACTGTACGCGACGGCGGCGGCATAACTCCAGATATCGAAGTCAAGCCCCATGAGTACAGCAGGCTTACGTATTCGCTGGTACTCAACGGCGTGGTAGAACAGTATGCACTGGAGTATGTGCGTGAGCACAAAACTATTCCCGCCACTGCCGATTTCAGCTTTAGTGATGCTGACTACGAGAACTTTATCTCGTTTGCCAAAGGCAAAGAATTTGATTATCGCTCCAGCGCGCGCACATACTTCGATCTGGTGCGCAAGGAGCTTCAGAGGGACGGCCTGGAAGAGAATGTGAAGCAGGAACTTGACGCTCTGGGCAAGGCCCTCGACATGGAAAAAGAGGAATTCCTCCGTATCAAGAAAGATGAGATAGTGCCATTTATCGAAGAAGAGATAGTGGTGCGCTACTATTTCCAGCCTGCCGGAGTGCAACTCCGCCTCAGATATGATACCCAACTGCAGGAGGCGCTCCGCCGTGCTTCGGCCTTTAAGTTTCAATAATCATGGATTCCCGGGGTAGTTCATTGGAAATAATGGCTCCTGCCGGCAACTTCGAATGCCTGCATGCAGCTATCCAGGGAGGCGCAGACTCGGTCTATTTCGGCGTGGGTCGTCTGAACATGCGGTCCCGCAGCGCCAATAATTTCACTCCCGAAGATCTGCCGGAAGTGGTGAAAATATGCCGCGAGGCGTCGGTCAAGTCTTATCTGACGCTGAATATCGTACTGTATCCCGAGGACCTTGCGCCCATGCGTGAGGCCCTGGACATGGCTTATGCCGCCGGGGTCGATGCGGTGATCGCGTCCGATATAGCTGCCATCGAATATGCCCGCAGCATTGGCATGGAAGTTCATATTTCCACGCAGCTCAATGTCTCCAATGCCGAGGCGCTGCGCTTCTGGTCCCGCTGGGCCGATGTGGTGGTGCTGGCAAGGGAGCTCAATCTCAATCAGGTGAAAGAGATTCATGACACCATCGAGCTTGAGAATATCTGCGGCCCGTCCGGAGAGAGGGTGAAGATAGAGATGTTTGCCCATGGCGCACTGTGTATGGCGGTCAGCGGGAAGTGTTATTTGAGCCTTCACGCCTATGGCGCTTCTGCCAATCGCGGGGCCTGTATGCAGGTGTGCCGGCGCGGATACGGCGTCACCGATCTCGAAACCGGCTACGAACTGAATATCGACAACAAGTATATCATGTCCCCCAAAGACCTCTGCACCATTGAATTCATGCCGAAGATGGTTGAAAGCGGGGTGAGGGTGTTCAAGATTGAGGGCCGGGCCCGCAGCGCCGAATATGTGAAGCGCTGCGCGTCTTGCTACCGCGCTGCGGCCGATGCAGTGTGCAGCGGGAGCTTTACCCAAGAACTTGCTGCAGAGCTCAAGGCTAAGCTCGGCGAGGTGTTCAACCGTGGTTTCTGGGACGGCTATTATCAAGGTGCTCCGCTCGGTGAATGGAGTCGCGTTTATGGCTCCCAGGCCACCAGGCGCAAGGTTTACTGCGGCAAGATCAGCAACTGGTTCGACCGCATAGGCGTGGCTGAGATTACCGTGGAGGCCGCCGACTTGCATGTCGGTGACGAGATTATGGTGATAGGTTCCACCAGCGGAGTCACCGAAATTACCGTGGATGATATGCGCGTTGATCTCAAGCCATGCCAGCTGGCACCCAAGGGCGTACGCTGCTCTGTCCGCATCCCTGAAGGTCCCAGCGGCGAGCATGTCCGCAGGGGCGACAAAGTCTTCCTGTGGCAGGAGTCGGACTGAACATTATTTCGCGGTAAAATACACGCTTCGTGAGGCTCCGCCCGAATCCATAGCTGTAAGCAGGTGCTTGCCGGGCTCAGGGTGCAGCATGAGGTCGTGGTCGCCGACCGTACGGCCAATGTATTTGTCGTCCAGATGCCAATATAGCACTGCTCCCGGATCGGTGTGTGCAGCCCTAACCACTACGCCTTGTTCCTTGCCGTCAAGGCCGCGTGTGAGCACTACCGTCACCCCCTGCTGCGGGTAGATGATCTCGATTGGACTGCCTTGCTCCGAGCCTGCGTCGAAGTCCGGATGCTTAGGAGGTAAGGGCCTGTAATCCAAATGGTTCTTGATATAGTACCACTCCATGGCCGGGGGGAGTACGAAGCGCACCTCTTCAACCATTTTCTCTACCGGATAGCAACTGCTGTTTACCAGCCACTGACGGTCTGCGTCCAGGTGAACGATGCGGTGATATTTGCATTCGTCGGGTCGTATCTTGATGTCCGGCACCCATACTGTGTCGCGGTCGGGGCATATCCTTGAAGCAGGAAGTCCGCTCTGATGGCATACTTCTATAGGGACCATGTCGTCGATTGGCATGCTGAACCAGCGGCTTGCAGGCAGCGCCGCGAAAACATCGAACATGACTGGGGAGGCATAACCCACGCCGGTCATCTGGGCCCTGCCCTCGCCGTCGCTGTTGCCCACCCATACGCCAACCACGTAGTCGGGACTAACACCCACGCTCCATGCGTCGCGGTTGCCCCAGCTCGTCCCCGTTTTCCATGCAATCTTGCGCCCGGAGCTGAATTCCATCCAGGAAGACTCTTCTTCGGGACGTCCTG
Organism: Bacteroidales bacterium; assembly: GCA_017634595.1. Taxonomy (GTDB): domain Bacteria; phylum Bacteroidota; class Bacteroidia; order Bacteroidales; family UBA932; genus Cryptobacteroides. The sequence continues at coordinate 152,691 of JAGBNC010000021.1, read as the reverse complement.
CCTTGGACAGTGCGTCGAAAGTGAGCCACACCGCAGCCCGGCTGAGAGGGATCTGAGGTGCGTCTTCGGCGTCAATTAGCTGTGCCGCCATGGACCTGTAGGCTCCGACCAGCGTCTCAAGGGTGATCTCCGCACCGCCGAGGATGAGCGAGAGCCCGTAGTGGTCGGCGTCTTTGTTGATGGTGCTGAAGCCCATCTTCTGCAGCAGCTCCAGGAAGCGTGCGGCTCCGTATTGCTCCAGCATACGTACTGAAGGTACGTTAAGAGACCGTTCAATCACTTCGCCCGCCGGCACAGCGCCGTCGAAGCTGCGGGAGAAGTTGTGCGGCGAGAAGTTGTTGTAGTTGTAAGGGGTATCTTTGATGAGCGTGCCGGGCAGAATCTGGCCGCTCTGAAGCATGGCGGCATAGAGCAACGGCTTGAGGGTGCTCCCGCTGGAGCGTGCCGCCGGTATCATGTCCACATCGGCACCGCGCAGCCCCTTCGCAAGCCCGCGGGTATTGCCGAAATACGCTAGCACCTCCCCGCTGCGCACGCTCTGGACGAGTATGCCCATGTTGTCCACCATATTGGTATGGTAGATTTCGAAGTGGTTGCGCGCTATGTTGTTGACCCTGTCCTGCAGGGCCGGGTCGAGGGTGCAGCTGTATGCCTTGTCACCGCCTTGTGCGCGAAGCCTCTCCAGCAGATGGTAGGCCTTGTCGGGCATGGGCATAGGCTTGTCGGGCAAGGGCTCGTCCTTGGCGAGTTCGCATTCCAGTTCATCTATGGTCCCGTTGGCATATAGCTTATCCAGCAGGAAGTTTCGCTTCTGGAGCAGGCGCTCGCGGTTGCGCCCGGGATGTATCATGGCGGGGGAGTTGGGCAGTACCGCCAGCATGGCGCTTTCAGCCCATGACAACTGGTCAGCCGGCCTCCCGAAGTAGCGCCATGCGGCCGCTTCAATGCCCACTACGTTGCCGCCGAAAGGGGCGTTTGAAGCATATAGCAGCAGGATTTTCTTTTTCGAATGCCGCAGTTCGAGACGCGTCGCCATGACCGCTTCCAGTAGCTTCTCCGGTATGTTTCTGGGGGCTTGCGGGCGGCTCAGACGTATCACCTGCATGGTGAGGGTGCTTGCTCCGCTCACCACTTCGCCTCGGCTGAAGTTCTGCCGTATGGCCCTCCCAATTGAGAGAAAATCAATGCCAGGATGCCACCAGAAGCGTTTGTCTTCGTAGCAGACTATACATTTGGCAAACTTGTCAGGAACCTGTTTGGCAGGGGGAAAGTACCATTGGCCGTCGGCGGAGATGCGGGCTCCCAGCAATGTCCCGTCTGTGCTTTGGAGAGTGGCGCTAAGTGGGGCTTTGAACAGCCTGGCCGGAAGGCAGAACAGATAAAGCAGCACAAAGGGGGCCAGAATCAAAATTATTTTCTTAAATTTGGACATTGCAAACAAATATAGCCATTTTATATGAAACTCTCCAAACTAATCGCTGGTGCACTGATCGCTTCCCTGGTGTGTATCGGCTGCAACAACAATGGGTCCGGCGGATCTACCAAGACCGCCAAAACTTCTGCTCCTACCGCCCAGGAGGCCGGTTATGAGACATACGGCGAGGGTGAGACCTCTTCGGTCCCCACTCCCGACGCTCCTCAGATCAAACTGGTCAGCAAAGGGTCTGTCCTGCCTTCCACCGGACACATGGATTTGCTTTTCAGTTCCTACGGTTATGCGCAGGCACGTTTCCGTGTGCGCAAGATATTCACTAACAATATTTTGCAGTTCCTGCAGTTCGACAGCTACGAGGCCCGCTACAATCTGTCCAAGGTGGCCCGTATAGTAGCAGACACCACCGTGGTGCTGGGTGGCACCGACGCTCCCCATATCAGGGAGGTCCGCAACTACGCCCTGAGCCTGGACGAGCTCATCAAGCCCGAGCCCGGCGCCATCTATCATGTGGAGATACGCGGTCTCGAACCTCTGGAAGAAGAGGACTTCTGGGACAGCGACACATACTTTGGCGACTATGATACTTACGATGAACGCAATACCTACTTGCTGGCGACTGACGTTGCCCTCATTGCCAAAGGCGGAGACAACAAGTGGGAGATATTCGCGTGCGACATCATCAGCGGCGAGCCCCTCAAGGGCGTGAAAGTCAAGTTCTATGACGATGTGCTTCAGGAGCTTGGAAAAGGCGTGACCGACAAGGACGGCCGCGTAGTGTTCCCTGCCGATGAGACGGGACAATTCGTCATGGCATCTTCCGACAAGGGCTCGGCTTACCTTGCGCTTAAGAATGAGAAGTCTCTCTCTACCAGTGACTTTGATGTCAGCGGTACCTCTGCTGTCGGAGGCATGAAGGCGTTCATCTTCGGCGAGAGGGGAGTCTGGCGTCCCGGCGACACCCTTCATATCAGCACCATCACCATGACCGAAGACGGCGACCTGCCCATAGGACATCCTGTTGTGGCAGAGTTGCTTAACCCCGACGGGCAGGTGACCCGCACGCTCACCGTCAAGAACGACGGAAGCCATATCTATCATTTCCCTTTCGCTACCGATGCTGACGCTCCTACCGGAAACTGGAGGGTCAAGGTCAAACTTGGTTCCCAGACATTCTCCAAGAGTGTCAAGATTGAGACGGTCAAGCCGAACAAACTTGACATCAACCTCTCTTTCGACAGCGAGTGGCTGGTGCCTAAGAGCAGCTGCGTAGGTACTGTGGCCGTGAAATGGCTCTACGGTGCTCCCGGAGCAGGACTTAAGGTCAACGGCGATGTGGAACTCCGCAACGCACATACCGCATTCAAGGGCTATGAGGCCTACGACTTCAAGGACGACAGCCGCAGCTTCACCTCGCAGTCGCGCTACTTCAGCGACATGCGTACCGACGAAGAAGGCAAGGTGCAGGTGACTACTAACATGGATCTCCGCGGCCAGGGCATCCCCGGCATGCTGAATGTTGATTTCACCATGCGCGCATTCGAGCCTTCGGGCGAATTCAGCACCGGAGTTTCTACTTTCAAGATGTCTCCGTTCGATACTTATGTGGGAATCAAAGTGGATCAGGACCGTACTGAATGGGGCGAGGAGTATCTGAAGTCCGGCGTAGCTCATAAGTTCGACATTGCTACCGTCGGCCCCGACGGCAAGCCTGTCTCATCGTCCGACCTGCATGTGGAGATATTCCATGTGGACTGGAGCTGGTGGTGGAATTCTTCTTCGCAGATTGCCAGCTACATGTCGGGCAAGAGCAAGGAAGTGTTCCTGGACAAGCATATTACCACCCAGGGTGGCGTCGGCAGCTTCAGCTACGACTGGAAGAACGCTCCCGACGGATTGTACTTTGTGCGCGTGAGCGATGAGCAGGGCGGGCATGCGACGTCTATGCTCTGCGAGGTTTATGAGAGCTTCAGCGGCAAGTCAGACGGTTCCGATGCAGCAGTTCGCCTGAGCATCAGTTCAAATAAGGATAAGTACTCTGTGGGCGAGACCGCCAAGCTTGTCATACCTTCTGCCGAGGGCAGCAGGGCTCTTGTGTCGCTCGAGAAAGGCGGCCGCATCATAAGCACCGAGTGGGTCGACTGCAAGGCCGGTTCCACCGAGATCAAGGTGCCGGTGACATCGGAGATGCTCCCCAATGTGTATGCTTTCGTCACTCTGGTGCAGCCTCATCAGTCCACGCTCAACGATGCTCCCGTGCGTATGTACGGCGTACATAATCTGAATGTTGAGGATGCCGGTTCTCATCTGGAGCCTGTGATTGATATCCCCGCCGACGTCAAGCCCGAGACCACTCTCAAGTTCAAGGTCAAGGAGAAGAGTGGCAAGGCCATGAGCTATGTGGTCGCCCTTGTAGATGAAGGCCTGCTTGGCCTGACCGCTTACAAGACCCCCGACGCATGGAAGGCTTTCTATGCCAAGCAGGCTCTTCGGGTGCGTACATGGGATATGTATGACGATGTGATCGGCGCCTACGGCGGCAAGATCGAACAGCTGTTCGCAATCGGTGGTGACGACGAGGCCGCATCTGCTGCTCTCAGGCCCCAGAGCGCCCAGCGCTTCAAGCCCGTTGTGGCTTACCTCGGTCCTTTCACGCTCAAGGGCGGCAAGACCGGTAACCATTCCATCGAGGTGCCCCAGTACATTGGCTCGCTCCGTGCCATGGTGATCGCTACCGACGGCCATGCCCAGGGAAGCAGCAGCACCAATGTCACCGTTACCAAGCCTGTGATGGTGCAGACCACTCTCCCGAGGACCATGAATCTTGGCGAGACCATCAAGGTCCCCGTGACTCTTATGACTCTCAAGGACGGTGTGGGTGATGTCAAGCTCTCCATCAAGACCGACGCCCTGGCCGAGGTAGTGGGACCCGCAACCCAGACCGTACGCAGCAACAAGGCTGGTCAGGAGCTCAGCTACTTCGAGATCAAGGTCGGCGACCGTACAGGCATCGCCCATGTCACTACCAGCGCCGAATCGGCCGGTGACAAGTCAACCAGCGTCATAGAGATTGATGTTCTCAATCCCAATCCTGAGGTCACCCGCGGGCAGACAGTACTGCTCTCCGGCGGCACTTCCAAGGAGCTTAAGGCCGATCTCTTCGGCACCCCCGGTACCAATTCCGTAGAGCTTGAGCTTTCTACCATACCTGCTATCGACCTCAATTCCCGTCTGCGCTACCTCATCACCTATCCTTACGGATGCGTGGAGCAGACCATCTCCGCTGCTTTCCCACAGCTCTATCTTGACAAGATCATGACCTGCGACGAGAGTACACGCGCACGCAGCCGCTTCAATGTGGAGGCCGCTATCCGCAGGCTCCAGATTTACCGCAGGTCCGACGGCTCCCTGAGCTACTGGCCGGGCGGCAGCAGCTCATCTCTCTTCGGCAGCGCCTATGCCCTCCACTTCCTCAAGGAGGCCGAGGATGCTGGTTATGCCGTGCCTGTGGATCTCAAGAAAGAGCTCATAGCATGGCTCGGACGTAATGTGTCCGACTCCAAGGAGAACTATTCTTCCCGCGCCTATGGCGTATATGCACTTGCTACCGCAGGCAAACCCGCCCGCAGTGCTATGAATCTGCTGCGCGAGAATGTTAAGAAGATGTCCGACGGCGCCAAGTGGCTGCTCGCTGCGGCTTATGCGGCCGACGGCAAGAAGAATGTCGCTCGTGAGCTGGCAGCTCCGCTCAAGTACGAGGACGGAGTGTACGAAGCTTATGGCAGCAACGACCGCAACCGCGCCGTGGCCCTCAAGACCATGCTTGCAATTGACCGCAAGGAAGATGCTTTCAAGCTTGCCGAGACCATAGCTTCCAGGCTGAACGATAAGTCGGTGTACATGAGCACCCAGTCCACCGCCTGGAGCCTCTATGCCATTTCCGATTACGCCCGTGCCAACGCCGGCGGCATCCAGGCAGCATATACCGTTGGCGGAAAGACTGTTAAGGTTAGCGGCGACAAGTGCATCGAGAGCCGCAGTATCCCTGTGGGCGACGGCGACAAGAGTCTCAGTATTAAGATCGACAACAGCGGCAGCGGCAATCTCTATGCAGTAGCTTCTGTGACCGGCATACCTCCGGCATCTACCGAGAAGGCCGTGAGCAGCAAGCTCAAGATGACTGTGAGCTATGTTGATGACCAGCACAATCCGGTCAAGGTTGACACCCTTTCACGCGGCAGGATGATCTTTGCTGTCGTGACTGTCACCAATACTGGCTCGACCGTAGCCAGGGACCTTGCCCTCAGTCATAAGTTCCCTTCTGGATGGGAAATCCAGAATGATCGTCTGTATTCCGAATCAGCGTCCTATCCTGCAGGCGTGACCTATCAGGATATCCGCGACGACAGGGTTTACAGTTTCTTTGATCTGTCTGCAGGCAAGAGTGTTACCGTGGAGACCAAGCTCGTGGCTACTTATCCGGGACGCTTCTACCTGCCGGCCGTAAGTTGTGCGGCCATGTACGATGCCACCGTGTCGGCCCTTGTGCCTGGCCGCTGGGTTGAAGTTAAATAACAAATGTGGCTTTTACTGGCGGTTTGTTCCGCCATCCTGCTTGGCCTGTATGATGTGGCCAAGAAGCAAGCGCTCCGGAAGAACGGCACGTTCGCCGTTCTTCTGGTAGCGACTGCTTTTTCTACCCTTTTTGTGTCCCCGTTTCTGCGTATAGGTCCTGTTGAGGACCATCTGAGGCTTGGCCTCAAGGCCGTGCTTGTGACGGCCTCCTGGGTGTCGGGGATGGAGGGCCTGAAGCGTCTGCCCCTTACTACTGTAAGTACTATCAAGGGCTCTCGGCCCGTGTTTGTGGTGCTGTTTTCCCTTATTCTTTTCGGGGAGAGGCTGAATGTGTGGCAGTGGCTCGGGATTGTAATTGTGCTCGGTGCTTTGTTCATGCTGGGGCGTACAAGTCGCAGCGACGGCACTGTTGAGGTGCGTAAGGCGGGTTTCGTGTGGATGGGACTGTCGGTCGTGACCGGAGTTGCAAGTGCTCTTTACGACAAGCATATCATGCAGGGAATGGAACCGATGTTCGTCCAGAGCTGGACCAATCTTTACATTACTCTGCTCCTGGGGCTTGGCTTCCTGACCCTTCTTGCTGTCCGGCGGGGGTTCTCCGCCAAGACCGTGGCCGCCCGTGGCCGCGTGAACGGGAGGGGCCCGCGCCTTCAGGCGTGGGAGGGACGAGCGAAGCGAGGTCTTGGCGGAGAGACCCCCGCCGGACAGCAAGAAGGCCTAAGGATCACCTGGGACTGGACGCTTCTGCTGGTGGCCGTGCTTATCACTTGCGCCGATGCCCTGTATTTCTATTCACTTAAGCAGCCCGATGCCCTCCTGAGCGTCATTTCCGTTGTCCGCCGCTCCTCAGTCCTCATAACTTTTGTATTCGGAGCCATCATTTTCAAAGAAGGAAACATCCGCGCCAAAGCCCTTAACATGCTCCTCATGGCCGCCGGAGTGGCAGTCCTGCTCATCGGAAGCTGATTTTTACTATATTTGCAAATACGCATACAACCAATAAAACATAACACAATGAAAAAATTTATTTTTGCAGCGACAGTACTCTTGATGGCTTGCTCATGCAGCCAGAAACTGTACAATGTTACCAAGTCGTATGACGACAAGCATTTCGCCAAACTTCAGCAGGTTCTCGACAATCCTACGACCCCCAAGGGCACAAGTTACAGCTTTACCGAGGCTTCCGATATCGGACTCGTAGGCAAAATGTTCTATGATACCCCTAACCCTTACCACCGTGTTGATACGGTCAAATACAAGGGGATGACCAAGGGCGAGAATCAGCAGGCCAGGTGTTCTGCGGGACTCGCTGTGATATTCAAGACTAATTCCAGTTCTATCAGCGTCAAGACCGAGTGGGGACAGCTCTACAGCTCAGTAGCCACCATGCCTATTGCATACCGCGGTTACGATCTGTATATCAAGAACAAAAAAGGTGAGTGGCAGTGGGCAGCGTCCGGTGCTACCAAGCCCGAGAAAGGAAACGACAACCTGGTGTTGATCAAGGACATGGCTCCTGGTGAGAAGGAGTGCATCCTCTATCTTCCTAACTACTGCGAGATACGTTCCTGCAAGATCGGCACTACCGTGGGTTCTTACATTCAGAGGCTCGACGGACAGTTCCGCAATAAGATTGTGTTCCACGGATCCTCATATACCCACGGTATCAGCACCAGCCGCCCGGGCATGAGCTACCCCATGCAGTTCATGCGTCATACCGGCATGCAGGTGCTTGCTTTCGGTATGAGCGGTAACTGCAAGATGCAGCCCTATTTCGCGGCTGTGCTGGAAGATGTTGAGGCCGATGCCTATGTGTTCGACTCCTTCTCCAATCCTGATTACAAGATGATCAAGGAGCGTCTGCAGCCGTTTATCGACCGCCTGATTGCAGCACATCCCGGCAAACCGCTCATCTTCCAGCAGACTATCCGCCGCGAGGCTCGCAACTTCTCCCTGACTTACGATGCCAAGGAGCAGGCCAAGCAGGACATGGCTTCGACGATGTTTGATCAGCTTCTTAAGGATCCTAAGTATGCCGATGTCTATTTCATCCAGACCAACGCCTGTGAGAAGGGCAGTCACGAGTACTCAGTGGACGGCGTACATCCCGACGACCATGGCTACTACCTTTGGAGCAAATCCATCGAGAAGCCTATTCTTACCATACTTGCCAAATACGGTATCAAGTAGTAGATGAGACGATTACTTCAATGTTATTTATCAGCAGCCGTCACTCTTCTGGCGGCTGCCGTTATTAGCGCCTGCACTGCCCCGAGTCTTCCGATTGTAGGAATCAGCTGCTCGCGGAGCAAATCCGGCGGCACTCTTCTGCCGACTACTTATTCCGATGCGATACGCATGGCGGGAGGCGTACCGGTGGTAATACCTACGGTGTGCACGGTGGCCGAGGCGGAAGCGGCGCTTGCTGCGGTGGACGGCATCATGTTCTCCGGCGGGGAGGATGTCAATCCGGCCTGGTATGGAGAAGAAGTGTGGAACGAGACGGTGGAGGTCGATTCTGTACGTGACCGTTCCGACAGCATTCTTGCCCGTGCTGCGCTCGCTTCCGGCAAGCCTGTGCTGGCCATCTGCAGGGGAAGCCAACTGCTGAATGTCGTGCTTGGCGGGTCGCTCTACCAGGACATCCCTACTCAGTGCCCGTCTGGAGTATGCCACAGAGGCGGGGCAATGCACAATATCGGCCTTGCCGCGGGAAGCATCCTGTCCCGAATCTTCGGGCCTGACTCATTGAATGTCAATTCGATGCATCATCAGGCCGTGAAAGACCCGGCTCCTGGTATCACCATCACCGGACGTGCTGCAGACGGCACCGTTGAAGCCTGGGAGACTCCTCAGATCTGGGCTGTGCAGTTCCATCCCGAAAAGATGCTTGCCGCCGGCGACGAGCGCTGGATACCGCTTTTTGAATCTTTCGTGGACAGACTCCGCTAGCGGAGAACCTCTTTCAGATAAGGACCGGTAACGCTGGCCGGGTCGGAGGCAACTTGCTCCGGAGTCCCGCACGACACCACACGCCCTCCGCGCCTTCCGCCTTCGGGCCCCATGTCGATAAGATAATCCACGCTCTTGAGAATGTCGGGATTGTGCTCAATGATGATGACGGTATTCCCCTGATCTACAAGCTTCTGGAGTACATCGAGCAGAGTTTTGATGTCTTCGAAATGCAGACCGGTAGTAGGCTCGTCAAGCATATAGAGCGTATTTCCGGTAGCCTTGCGGAACAACTCCGCCGCAAGCTTCATACGCTGGCTTTCCCCGCCTGACAGAGTCACTGACGACTGCCCCAGATGCACGTAGCCAAGTCCGACATCTACCAGGGCCTTGAGCTTGGGCGCAATCTTCGGGTGAGCCTTGAAGAACTCGTAGGCCTCGGAGATGGGCATTTCCAGAACGTCGTTGATATTCTTTCCCTTATAGTGTACAGCCAAAGTATCTTCTTTGTAGCGGTGTCCGCGGCATGCCTCGCACACCACGTTCACCGACGGCAGGAAGTTCATCTCCACCACCTTGATACCTGCTCCCTTGCACTCCTCGCAGCGGCCTCCGGCCACATTGAACGAGAAACGCCCGGCCTTGAATCCGCGTACTTTCGCGTCCGGCGTATCCTCAAACAGACGCCTTATGTCGTCAAATACTCCGGTAAAGGTAGCCGGATTGGAACGTGGCGAGCGTCCGATGGGACTCTGGTCAATTTCAATGACCTTGTCAATGTTCTCGATGCCCTCCAGACTGCCGTAGGGCAAGGGCTTTTGCTTGGAATGATAGAACTTGGCCTTCAGGATGGGCATCAGCGTTTCGTTGACCAGCGAGCTCTTGCCGCTGCCGGACACTCCGCTCACTCCCACCAGGCATCCCAGGGGGAAACTGACATCTATGCCCTTAAGATTGTTGCCGCTGGCCCCCTTGACTGTAAGGAACTTGCCGCTGCCGGGGCGGCGCACACCGGGTACTTCTATCTTCTTCCTTCCCGCCAGGTACTCCAGCGTTATGGACGAATTGTCTCCTTGTGGAGCGGAATCTGGAGCGGCGGGGCCGGAGTAGCAGATTCTGCCGCCCAGAGTGCCTGCTCCAGGGCCAACATCTATCAGCCAGTCGGCGTTGCGCATTGTCTCTTCATCATGCTCCACCACTATCACCGTATTGTCCTCGTCGCGCAGTTTTTTCAGCGATGCAATGAGTTTGCGGTTGTCCCTCTGATGCAGACCGATGGACGGCTCATCGAGGATATATATGACACCTACCAGCTTAGATCCTATCTGCGTGGCCAGCCTGATGCGCTGGCTCTCGCCTCCGGAAAGCGATGCGGTGGCCCTGTCGAGCGAGAGGTATTCAAGCCCCACGTCCACCAGGAACTCGAGCCTGTCTCCCAGCTCGCGGAGCACGTCGCGTGCTACTGCCTTGCCGCGTCCGCTGAGTTTGCCGTCAAGCGACCGTACCCAGGCGAGCAGCTCTGAAATCTCCATCGACGATACTTCGGAGAGAGTATGCCCGTCAATGCGGAAGCACTTGGTCTCTTCTTTCAGCCGGGTGCCATGGCATACCGGACATTCCACCCTGTCCTCAACGTCACCCACTACGCCTTCCCAAATAGTCATCTGCGCAAGGTTACCCTCGCCTACGCGGTACAGGTCCTCTGAACCGTTGATGATCAGTGAGATATATTCCTGGGGCACGTCCTCTATGGGCTCGTACAACGAGAAGTTGTGCTTACGCGCCATCGCCCGTACCACTTCGAACTTGCGGTTGGCCCTTTCCTTGCCCAGAGGCACAATACCGCCGGCGGCAATAGACATGTGAGGATCGGGAATGAGCGCCTCCATGCTTATGTCGGCAACGGTTCCGAGCCCTTTGCAGTACGGGCAGCAACCCTCGGGAGAGTTGAAAGAGAAACTGTGAGGCGCTGGTTCCTGCAGAGAAACTCCTGACTCCGGGTCCACCAAGTGCTTGGAGAAGTGGCGCAGCTCGCCGGTGTCGGCCGACAGCACTGCTACGGAGCCTTTGCCTATACCGATGGCGCTGGCTACGGAGCTGCGCACTCTGGACAAGTCTCCCTCTCCCGGCTTGAGCTTATCTACTACAAGTTCGATGAAATGTGCCTTGTACCGGTCCAGAGCATCGATTTCGTTGAGCTCGCAGATCTGCCCGTCGATGCGTATCTGGGAGTATCCGCGCCGCCGCATCTGATCGAACAGCTCGCGGTAGTGGCCCTTGCGTCCGCGCACCAGAGGTGCCAGCAGTATGCATTTGCGCCCCTCGTATTCCGACATTATCAGGTCCACGATCTGCGAGTCGGTATAGCGCACCATCTCCTTGCCGCTCACGGGCGAGTAAGCCGTGGAAGCTTTGGCGTAAAGGAGCCTTAGGAAGTCGTATATTTCAGTTATTGTGCCTACGGTGGAGCGGGGATTGGCCGAAGTGGTCTTCTGCTCAATGGCAATAATGGGGCTCAGACCGTCCACGCTCTCCACATCGGGCTTCTCAAGCACCCCCATGAAGTGCTTGGCGTAGGGCGACAGCGTGTTCATGTAGCGCCGCTGGCCCTCTGCGTATATGGTGTCGAATGCCAGGGAACTCTTGCCGCTGCCGCTCAAGCCGGTGATCACTACGTACTTGCCACGGGGGATGTCCACGTCCACCCCTTTAAGGTTGTGCGCCCTCGCGCCGCGTATTTTAATTATCTCTTCAGACATTTCCAGAAACGTTTACTGGTACAGTTCCCTCAGCACGCCGAGCGAGCGGATATTGAGCTGCGACTCAGTGTTATGGGCAATATAGTCAAGCAGCACTGCTGCTATCTCGCTGCGCTGCTCCCCATTGAGAGGGATCAGCATTGACTCTGCAAAGCTCTTGCTGAGCAGCTGCTTGATGACCTCCAGCTTGGTCCCGGCAAAGGGGGCCAGGCCTTCCATGCTGGCGCCGAACCCGAGCACGCCTGTGAGCTCCAGGAGGAAGCGCAGGTGATAATTGGCGAAGTCGCTTTCGAGCGCATCCAGCGTCAGTATGCTCCTGCGGCACCAGTCGAAAAGGTCCTCTCCGCCTTCTCCGTCCCTTATGGTGCGGTACAGCACTTCGCTCATGAACATGGTCATGGTGTTCTTGTGCAGATTGGCGCGTATCCCTGTCAGGGGGTATTCGGCGCTGAGGGAACGCAGTCTCCACAGGTCCGACTTGGGGTTCTCAAGCACTTCGCCTTCCAGTATAGAGAGCGGCTGCAGGAGACTTCCTGAGGCCTTGTGCGATACGGCTGTGATGAAACTCCGGCGCCCCCATTCCGGGCTCAGGGTATGGATCACCAGGGAAGAGTCTCCCGTCTTGGTGACGCCCAGAACTATGAAGCGCGAGGAGTGAATCATAGGCTAAAGTGTCTGTCCGCCAATGAATTCCCTCATGATTGAAGTGGGAGGCACGGCGGCTATTTCCGACGGCTTGAGAGCTGTAACCCTCTTAAGGAACTCCAGCAGCGCTTCCGCCTTAGCGTGTGCGGGCGAAGATTCGGCTATCCCGTAAAGCAGCGGCTCTGCGTAGTACTTGAGCAGAGGGACATCGTAGAGGGTGGATGAATTGAACACCACGTCTGCGTTCTCCTCGAAGGGGAAGATGTTAAGAGTCTCGCCACGGCGCACCGAAGGCCAGCGCATTATGTTGTCCTCGGGGCTTATGCCGCGCACGCGGTTGTCGCGTACGATACGGCGGAGCAGGCGCTTGTCGGTGGTACTGTTGTGCACCTTCTCGCCTCCGGGCAGAGAACTGAGGGCGCTGATGTATATCCTGAAGATGCGGCCCTGGTCCACTTCGTGGGTGAGGGCGGGATTGAGGGCGTGGATGCCCTCCATGAACAGGATGTCATGCTTTTCAAGCTTGAGCGCGCGTGCCGGATCCATGATTGTCCGGCCTTCCTTGAAGTCGAACTTCGGGATTATCACCTCCTTACCCGACAAGAGGTCGTTGAGGTTATTGTTCAGAAGTTCTATGTTCATGGCTCCCAGCGCCTCGAAGTCGTATTCTCCGTTTTCGTCCAACGGAGTCTGCTCACGCGGGAGGAAATAATTGTCAAGCTCAATGACCTTGGGGGAGATGCCGAGCACGCGGCACTGCTGGGCGATGCGAAGAGAACTGCTGGTCTTGCCGCTGGAACTCGGCCCCGATATCATGACTATGCTGGAGTGCTGCCGGCGCCAGAAGATCTGGTCGGCCGCTTCGGCGTATTTGCGCTCCTGACGGGCTTCGCACAGGTTTATCAGGGGGATGGCATCGCCGGCCTGTACTACCTCATTCACTTTTTCAATGGTGTCGATTCCGATGGCGGAACACCAGTCTTTGTACTCTTGCCTGGCTGCTTCAATCTTGGTCATATTGGTTTTGATTAAGTTCGGGAATCTCTTCCCTTTCGTTAAACGGCTCCAGGAACGGGTTGCCCACGCGCTCATCTCCTATGGTGCTCGAAGGCCCGTGCCCGGGATAGACGGCAATGTCGCCGTCGAGGTACATCAGTTTCTCCATGATGGAGCGTATTTCCGCGTCGTAGTCGCCTCCGAAAAGGTCGCTTCGCCCAATTGCGCCGGCAAACAAGGTGTCGCCGGTGAAGATGACTTTCTGCTCCTCTTCCAGGTAGCACACGCATCCTGGGGAGTGCCCCGGGGTGCTTATGACCTTGAACTTGAGTCCGGCGGCGCTGATGACCTGTCCGTCGAGGATGTCGGTGGTAGTGAAGGAAGGGTCGGGCACAGGGATGCCGAATTTGGCAACCCGTTGAAAATAAGCTATCACCGGCTTGTCGTCGGGGGACATATAGATAGGGATGTCATACTTGCCCTGCAGGGCGGCGAGCCCGTAGGTGTGGTCCATGTGGCCATGGGTCACCAATATGGCCTCCGGCTTGAGACCATGGTCTTCAATACATCCGTTCACCCTGCCCAGTTCTTCATCTGAATGGCACCCGGGATCTATTATCACGCAGCGCCCTGTGGCGCCTTCCACTATAAACGTGTTCTCTTCCAGTCGGTTGACTACGAAACGAAATATCTCCATATTTTTATTTGGCAAAAATACGAAATTCTGTTTATTTTTGTAAATAAAACAAATACTCAATGCACATCGGTATAGCTGGCAATATCGGCTGCGGAAAAACCACGCTTACGCGCATGCTCGCGGCTCATTATGGATGGACTCCGAAGTACGAAGCAGTTACTTACAATCCTTATCTGGAGGACTATTACAAAGATATCCCTCGTTGGTCATACAACCTTGAGACCTATTTCCTTGCCCAGCGCTTCAAGGATGTGCTGGAGATCGCTTCTTCCAAGGATGTCATCATCCAGGACCGCACATTGCAGGAAGGCGTGCACATTTTCGTGGCTAACAACCGCGAGCAGGGCAATCTGTCCGAGAGGGATTACGACACTTATATGCAGCTCTACGAGCTTATGATGAGCATGGTAAGTCCGCCTGATCTTCTGATATATCTCAAGTCTTCCGTCCCTCATCTGGTGTCGCAGATTCAGAAACGCGGCCGCGACTACGAACAGACCATAAGTCTGGACTACTTGTCGGGGCTGAACCGCCATTATGAAGAGTGGATAGCCCAGTATAAGGGCCGCCTTCTGGTGATCGACGCCGACTCTCTTGATTTTGAGCACAGGCCGGAGGACTTCTCCTCCATAACGGACAAAATCGACGCCGAACTCTACGGCCTATTCAAATAATTATTATCTTTGTAGTTTGTAATACTAGTATTTATGCACGTAGCAATAGCAGGAAATATAGGAAGCGGCAAAACCACGCTCACCAAGATGCTTGCCGCTCATTACGGCTGGACGCCTAAGTTCGAACCGGTAGATTTCAATCCCTATCTGGCCGATTACTACGAAGACATGGAGCGTTGGTCCTTCAACCTCCAGATTTACTTCCTGAACAAACGCTTCAAGGATATCCTGGATATCTCCAAGTCCGACAAGGTGATTATCCAGGACCGCACTATTTATGAGGATGCGCGCATCTTCGCACGCAACCTTCACGATATGGGCTTGATGAGCACACGCGACTTTGAGAACTACACCGACCTCTTCGACCTTATGATGTCGCTTGTAGGACTGCCCGACCTGCTCATTTATCTCCGTTCTTCAATCCCCAACCTCATCGCACAGATACAGAAGAGGGGCCGCGAGTACGAGAAGAGCATCCGTATCGATTACCTTACAGGTCTTAACGAGAAGTATGAGGAATGGATATCGGGCTACAAGGGCAATCTGCTGATTGTCGATGCAGACCATATCAAATTCGGCAACAGACCGGAAGACTTTGAACAAATTACCAACATGATAGATGCCAAACTCTACGGACTTTTCCCGGAGGAAGGCAAATAAACCTGTGCCATGGAAAAACAGATTCAAACCATTATCGATTTTGTCGATCATTATGCAGAAAAGTACGGCGACGCTACTTATCTGAGAGAGAAAGTAGGCGATGTCTGGACAGAGACTTCATTCAAGCAGACCCGCGAAGAAGGTATTCTCTATGCCGCCGGCTTCATGGCCCTCGGCCTCCGCAAAGGAGAGAAAGTGGCACTTATTTCAGAAGGCCGCAACAGATGGATATTCAGCGAACTCGGCGTGCTCTATGCCGGTGGCGTGGACGTCCCTCTGTCCTTCAAACTCGAGTCAGATTTCGATCTTACATTCCGTATTAACCATTCCGATTCACGTTTTATAATTGCTTCAGAGAGCCAGATAGACAAGGTGCGCCGGGTCATGCCCAAGTGCCCTGCCATTGAGAAAGTCATAGTCCTTGACGATCTTCCCCTGCAGGAAAATGAAATGTACGTGGGTGATCTCCGCAAAATGGGAGAGGCGTTCCTCAAAGAGCACCGTGACGAGCTGGATCAGCGTATTGCTTCCGTGCAGCCCGGCGACTATGCCAACATCTCCTATACTTCCGGCACCACAGCCGACCCGAAGGGTATCTTGCTCACGCACAACAACTACACTTCCAATATCGTGCAGTGCAACTCGGTGGTGAGTATTGAACAGGGAGACGTGATGCTTATCATCACCCCTCTTGACCACTGCTTCGCCCATGTCGCCGGCATCTACTTCATGATGTGCAACGGCGGCAGCATTGCTACAGTGCCAGGCGGCAAGAATGCCATCACCATGCTCCGCAACATCCCTATGGCTATCAAAGAGGTGCGCCCGCATCTCATGCTCTCCGTGCCCGCCATCTCAAGAAACTTCCGCAAGAATATTGAAAACGGCATCAAGAAGAAAGGCCCCAAGGTGCAGAAGCTCTATGAGTTCGCTCTGGACAACGCCATCAAATACAACCGCGAGTACTACAATATGGGCCAGCCCGCATGGAAGCTGTGGTGGCGCAAGCCCATCATGAAGTTGATGGACAATCTCATCTTCAAGAACGTACGCGAGAGTTTCGGCGGCCGTCTGAAATTCTTCATCGGCGGCGGCGCCCTGTTGGATATCGAGCTGCAGCGCTACTTCTGCGCGGTAGGCATGCCGATTTTCCAGGGCTACGGTCTTACCGAGGCCACCCCTGTGATCTGTGCCAACTCTATGGGCCACGCACGCTTCGGCTCTTCCGGACGCACCGTCAAGCCCATGGATATCAAGATATGTGACGAAGATGGAAAGGAAGTGCCTCATGGCACCACCGGCGAGATTGTGATCCGCGGCGGAAATGTCATGGCCGGCTACTGGAAGAATCCTGAAGCCACCGCTTCTACTATCATTGACGGCTGGCTGCATACCGGCGACCGTGGCTACATCTGCCCTGAAGATCCCCGCTACTTGTATGTGACAGGACGTTTTAAGAGCCTGCTCATATCTTCCGACGGCGAGAAATATTCTCCCGAGGGATTCGAAGACAGCCTTGCAGACGGTTCCCGTTTCATCGAGGCTTCCGTGCTGCACAACAACCAGAGCCCCTATACCGTAGTGCTGGTCATCCCCAACAAGACCGCCCTTGCAGAGGCTGTGACGGCCAAGGGCATAGATCCTCAGTCGGAGACCGGTCTGCGCGCCCAGCTTGACATCATCAAGGGCGAGGTGGATTCGTACCGTCCCGGCGGACGTCATGCCAATCTGTTCCCCGAGAAGTGGCTCCCTGCAGCCATCATCGTTGGCGACACTCCGTTTACGGAGCAGAACGGCATGCTCAATACCACTTCCAAGATGGTGCGAGGCAAGGTCGAGAAGTTCTATGAAGACCGTATCAACTATGCCATGACACCCGAGGGCAAGGACCTTTACAACGAGAAGAATATTCAATCACTAAAATAGCATCTTTATGACTAAGACCTCTTCCGGCAAGAGCTATACGCCTGCCATTATCGTAATGTTCGCACTCTTCTTCATGATTGCGTTCGTTACTAATCTTGCTGGTTCCATGGGTGTGGTTGTGACCAACCAGTTTGGTGCGAGCAAAGCACTCAGCCAGCTTGGAACCCTGGCCAATTTCATCGCCTATGCCTGTATGGGCATTCCCGCCGGCATTATTCTGCGCCGCAAGGGCTATAAGTTTACCGCCCTCGCTGCAGTAGTAGTCGGCTTCATTGGAGTTGGCATACAGTTCCTCTCCGGTTATGTTGAGAGCTTCGCAGTCTATGTGGCCGGTGCCTTCGTGGCCGGTTTCTCAATGTGCATGCTCAACATTGTCGTCAATCCTATGCTCAACACCTTGGGCGGCGGCGGCAACAGAGGCAACCAGCTGATCCAGTGGGGCGGCTCATGCAACTCCATAGGCGGCACCATCGCTCCTTTCCTGGTGGGCTGGCTTGTGGGAGGCTCCATCAAGGACGCTACCGTGGCCAAGGCTGCACCCGTCATGATCATTGCAATGGTGATTTTCGCTATTGCATTCATCGTGATCATGCTTACCAAGATCCCCGAGCCGCACATGGAGACTGCTGAAGAGAAAGCGGCACGTCTGGCAGGCAAGGCTGTCAAAGATCCGTACAGCCCCCTGTCTTTCCGTCATTTCGTGCTCGGAGCAATTGCCATTTTCTTCTATGTCGGTATTGAAGTGGGTATTCCTAATACCGCCAACGTGCATTTCTCCAGTCTCGACTGGGTAGGACCCGCTATCACCGGCACTTTCATCAGCGCATATTGGCTCTGCATGCTCATCGGACGTCTGGTGGGCGGCTCTGTCGGTGGAAAGGTGTCCAGCAAGAACATGCTGCTCTATACCTCCGCCGCTGCGATTTTGTTTATAGTCATTGCTATCTTCTTACCTGAGTCCTTCACTATCGGCAAGGTTCCCGTGAGCCTTATCTTCCTGACTCTCTGCGGACTCTGCACCTCCATCATGTGGGGATCGATATTCAACCTTTCTGCCGAGGGCCTCGGTAAGTACACTGCAGCAGCATCCGGTATCTTCATGACGCTGGTTTGCGGCGGTGGCATTATTCCTTTCCTCCAGAACGCCCTGGCCGATAAGATTGGCTCTTCCCTCCAGAGCTACTGGCTGCTTGTATTGTGCCTGGCATACCTCATCTTCTATGCAGTATGGGGCAGCAAGAATGTAAATAAAGATATTCCGGTAGAATAATATGGATACTGCAGGATTACCCTTCGTAATAGGAATTGATATCGGCGGACAGACCGCAAAGAGCGGTGTTGTCAATGCCAGGGGCGAGGTGCTGGCCCAGACCATTATGGTGTCGAATGCACACACTGATGCTCAATCATTTGTAGAAGCACTTGGTGCCACCGTCAAGAAGCTCATATCCGATGCTGGTATCGAGGGGCAGGTGCGCGGAATCGGCGTGGGAGCGCCTAACGGTAATTACTATACCGGAGAAATCAAGGATGCCCCCAACCTTTCCTGGGCTCACGAGAAGAATATTCCGTTCTCAAAAATGCTCTCTGAGACCATGGGAGGGCTCCCTGTGGCCCTTACCAACGATGCCAACGCCGCAGCTATGGGCGAGATGACCTACGGGGTGGCCAAGGGAATGAAGAATTTCATAATGATAACTCTCGGGACGGGAGTGGGCAGCGGAATTGTTATCGACGGCAATGTGCTTTACGGTCATGACGGTTTCGCCGGCGAGCTTGGCCATACTTGCGCCGTGCGTGACGGACGTGTGTGTGGTTGCGGCCGCAAGGGCTGCCTGGAGGCGTACTGCTCGGCCATCGGTGTTGCTCGCAGCGCCAATGAATGGCTGGAGCAGCATCCCGATGAGCCTTCGCTTCTGCGCCTGAGGGAGAATATCACCTCCAAGGATGTTTACGAAGCCGCCAAGGCGGGCGACAAGGCTGCCAAGGAGATTTTTGACTTTACCGGCAACATCCTGGGCCGCAGTTTTGCTGATTTCATTGCATTCTCCGCACCCGAGGCGATAATTCTGTTCGGCGGTCTGGCAAGAGCCCGTGAGTTCTTGTATGAGCCTGCGCTCAAGTCAATGAATGAAAATGTGCTGCCGTTGTGGAAAGACAAGGTGAAGCTGCTTTTCTCCAGCCTTTCTGAGTCGGATGCCGCCATACTCGGCGCGTCGGCACTTGCATGGAATTTAGAATCAACTAATTAATATTATTTTTGAAATGAAAACAAGCAAACTTTTCTTTGCACTCGCAATGAGTGCTACAATTGCAGCTTGCACCCCCAAGCCGGTCGAACCCGCTGTGGAGGGTGCTGAGGCCAAAGACGGCGTGGAAGCTGTGAAGACTCTTAAAGATTACACCCCTAGCAAGGCTCAGGTCGACTCCGTGAGCTACCTTCTTGGTATCAACTTCGGAAGCTTCCTTAAGGGATATAACTTTGGTGATGTCAACTATTCTCAGGTTATTGCCGGTATGAAGGACTATGTCAAGTCCAAGGGCGATTTCCGTGATCCTGACTTCAATTCCCAGTTCAAGATCAGCCCTGAGCTCATCAACGATGTGTTCAATGGTTATCTGGAGAAGCGTCACAACTATACTCTCCTTGCCAACAAGGAGAAGGGCGATAAGTTCCTTGCCGCCAACCGCACCAAGCCCGGTGTCGTTGAGACTGAGAGCGGTCTGCAGTACAAGATCGTCAATCCTGGCAATGATGTCAAGCCTACAGCTCAGGACACTGTGTGGGTGAAGTACAAGGGTACTCATATTGACGGAACCGTGTTCGATGAGACTCCCGAGGATGCTGAGGCTGTTCACTTCCCGCTCAGCGGTGTTGTGGCCGGCTGGACCGAAGGACTTCAGCTTATCGGTGAGGGTGGCGAGATTGATCTGTTCGTTCCTGCCAATCTGGCATACGGCGAGCAGGGCCGTCCCGGTATCGATCCTAACTCCACTCTTCTCTTCAATGTCAAGCTTGAGAAGGTTGGTAAGTTCGTTCCCAAGGTAGAGGAGGAGAAGAAGTAATCTTCCGTTTCTTCTAAGCGGCTGGACTCCAGCCTGTTATACAATCCGGGTGCTCCGATCGGAGCACCCGGATTGCGTTATGCGTTGAGCGTTAGTGCTTTAGCTGTTACGGTCTGATGCGTATGGTTTTGGTGAGGCCTTTATCGGCGGCGCTACGGGCGGCGATGAAGCGGTAGCGGCCTTGTTCGATGGTCCATCCGCCGGCTTTTTCGTCCCAGGAGGCAAGGTTTTCGGCTGGTACGGTCATGTGGAGTGTGCAGCTTTGGCCGGGGGCGAGGAGGGGTGTTTTGGCGAAGGCTTTGAGTTCGCGGGTGGGTTTGTCGATGGTTTTGCCGGGGGCGGTGATGTATAGTTCAACTACGTCTTTTCCTGCTTTGTTGCCGGTGTTGGTGACTTTGATACTGACGTAGTAGTTTTGGGTATCGGTCCGGACAGCAGCGGAGCTCCTGTTCGTAAGGGCCAATGTCGCTCCGCTGCTGTCCTTCCCATTCCCGTGGCTTCCGTCAGTACGGACGGATGCAGCATCACGGCTGTCCTGCCCGACATCGGAACGTCCGTCAGCATCAGAACGTTGGGTGGTGACTTGGAGGTCGGACCAGCGGAAGGTGGTGTAGCTGAGGCCGAAGCCGAAGGGATAGGCGACGGCTTTGGGTGCTTTGGTGCAGAAGTAGCGGTAACCTACATAGATGTCTTCGTCGTAATCGGTGTAGTCGATGTCTTTGACGGTGTAGTCCTTCTTGTTGCCTTCAAGACGTCGGTAGTATGAGTAGTTGAATGGTTTGTCTTCAAAGACACGAGGGAAGTTGGGAGCGGAAGGCTCGTCCTCGTAACGCTTTGATATCGTCATGGGTAAGCGTCCTGAGGGGTTGACTTCGCCGCTCAGCACGGAGGCTACGGTGTGGCCGCCTTCCTCGCCGGGCTGCCAGCAGAGCAGTATCGCATCGGCAAGTCCCTGCCAGCTCTCCAACTCCACGACTCCGCCTACGTTGAGTATGACGGTGACTTTCTTGCCCCTGGCATGGAAAGCTTCAGCCGTACGCCGGAGCAGTTCATGTTCTCTTTCCTGCAGCATGTAGCTGTAGTACAGGTCTCTGTCCTTGCCCTCGCCGAACACGCGCCCTATGGTCACGAATGCGCGGTCGGCCTTGAGCGCCGCTTCTTTGATGAGCTCGTCCGGTACGACTTCAATGGGCCTCTCGCGGTCGATGACCCATGAGTTCTTACCATCAATCATGGTGCAGCGCCAGCGTTCGTCCTCCATATATTTGGTGTAGAAGGCATCGAGTCCGCTCTCGAGCGAAAAACCTGCGTCTGACAGTCCCTGCTGCAGATCAATAACATACGGACGGTGTACGTCGCCGGAGCCGGTGCCTCCCGCTATAAATGCGTAGGAAGTGACTCCCAGCAGGGCGGTGGTGCCGTCGGGACCGGCTGGCAGGGCGCCGTTGTTTTTAAGAAGTATCACGCCTTCGTCGGCTGCGGCGCGGCACACCTGGGCGTGGGCTTCAAGATCGGGGCTGTCGGAGTGTTTGTACCCTTTGAAAGCTGGGCACTTGACTATCAGCTGCAGCGCGCGTGTCACGCATGCGTCAAGGTCTTCCATGGACAGGCGTCCTTCGCGAACTGCCTGTATGAGAGCGTTGTAACGAGAGTCGGAGCCGGACTGGATAAGGTCGTTGCCGGCATGTATCTGCGCTGCCGTGTCGTAACCTCCGCCCCAGTCGGTCACCACCGCCCCGCGGAAGCCCCATTCGCCCCTGAGAATGTCTGTCAGCAGCCATGGCGCTTCAGATGCGTGAGTGCCGTTGATATAGTTGTACGATGTCATCAGCGTCCATGGCTGGGCCTTGCGGACGGCGATTTCAAACGCCTTGAGGTAGATCTCCCGCATTGCACGCTGGCTTACGCGGACATCGTTGTGCAGGCGGTTCAGTTCCTGGTTGTTGAGGGCAAAATGCTTGACTGAAGTGCCCACGCCGTTGGACTGTATGCCGCCCACATAAGCGGCGGCTATCTCACCTGCCAGCAGCGGATCTTCGGAGAAGTATTCGAAGTTCCTGCCGCACAGAGGATTGCGGTGAATGTTCATGCCCGGCGCAAGCAGCACGTCCACTCCATATTCCAGCACTTCATTGCCCATGGCTTCTCCCACCTGCTGTACTATTTCGGGGTTCCATGTCGATGCGAGCATGGTGCCGATGGGGAAACCGGTGCAGTAGAAGGTCTTGTCCGTGTCTTTCCTGGTAGGGCTGATGCGCAAACCGGCAGGGCCGTCTGCGAATACTATCGAAGGAATGCCGAGACGCGGTATAGCGTGCGTGGCTCCGGCGCTGCCTTTTACGCCTATGTCGTTGCGCCCTATACCGTCGAAGGCAGTTGAGCCGCATCCCACCAGGATGGCGGCCTTCTCTTCAAGAGTGAGCAGTGAAACGATTTCCGGGATGTTGTCTTCCCGCAGTACTGGGGTGGCGGCTGTGATTGCCGCGGCAAGAATTAGTGCTATCATAGCACAAATATACTAAATCTTTTTGGCTATATTTGTAGTTGTATGAAACGCTTGACAATCATCGCTGCCGTCCTGCTGCTGTCGCTTGCCGCTGCTGCAGGGCCCGCGGATTATAAATTTACTGAGGCTTCGGACCTTACGCTTACGGGCAAACTCTTTCACGACACCCCTAATCCATATCACCGTATCGATACTGTACGGTTCAAGGGATTCACGCCGGGGGAGAATGCACTTGTGCGTGAGGCCGCCGGGATTGCCTGCGCTTTCCGCACCAATTCATCTTCAATAGCGGTCAAAACCGCCTTTGCCCACCAGAGGACGATTGACAATACTACCGGAATCTGCACCCGTGGATACGACCTCTACATACGTAAAGGTGAAGAGTGGGTATATGCGGCTTCCAAGTCTCAGGGGTCGGAAAAAGAGGGAAGCGTGGTGCTGATACAGGGCCTTGAAAAGGGCGTCGCCCATGATTGCCTGCTGTATTTCCCTATTTACAGCGAGCTTGGCAGTGTGCAGGTGGGAGTTGACCAAGATGCTGAGATAGAGGCTCTTGAATATCCTTTCCGTCACCGGGTCGCTCTGTTCGGCTCCAGCTTCAGTCAGGGTTTCTGCTCCACCCGGTCGGGCCTGTCTTACTCCGCCATGTTTACGCGCAGGACGGGCGTCGAAGTGCTCAACCTCGGAGTCAGCGGACGCTGCTTGCTCCAGGACTATTTTGCCTATGCTCTCATAGCTGCGCCTGACGTGGATGCATATCTTTTTGATACCTTCTCCAATCCTTCTGCCGAGATGATTCGCGAAAGGCTGTTCCCGTTTATCGAGAAGATCAGGGCGGCCCGTCCTGGCGTGCCTCTGATTTTCCAACAGACCATCAGGCGTGAGAGCCGCAACTTCTCGTCCGGCAGCGAGAGTGTCGAGGCCGCCAAGATGGCCGTTGCCGATTCGCTGATGAAGATAGCCGTCAAGAAGTACAAGGATGTATATTACATCAAGCCGGATGCTTCGTCAGAGCTGTATGCCACTTGCGTAGATGGTACTCATCCCGACGACTATGGGCACTACCTGTGGGAACGCTCCATCGAGAAACCGCTGCTGCGCATTTTGCGTCGCTATGGTTTGAAATAATTTTCTATCTTTGTTGTCGGGGAGTAAGCCCCTGGAACTTTATTACTTAATATTATTTACTATGAAGAAGTTAGTAGTGTATCTCGCCGCTTTTGCGGCACTGGTGGCCGTTGCTTCGGCCTGCAATCACAACCAAACGCCAAAGGAAGAGCCTGATGTACCCGAAGATGTGGTAAAGGCGGCCGTAAATTTGACGGAAGACGGCACGGCCAATGCTTACATTGTCAAGCCTGGCTCCACCGTTGCTTTCTCTGTAGCCTATAAAGGCAATTCGAAGACGGAAGAAGTGGGCGCTGCAGAAGCTGTCAAGCTTATGTGGCAGACTGACAAAGACCTGGTTAAGGAAGTTTTTCTTGACAGGAAAGGCAAGGTCGCTTATGCCGTGACCGGGCAGAAAGAAGGTAATGCCGTTGTAGCGGTCAGCGATGCTTCCGGCAATGTACTCTGGAGCTGGCATCTGTGGGTCAGCGACTACGATCCGGCGGCAAGTCTGTACAAGGTTAAAGACTCCGACTGGGAGCTGATGGACAGGAACTTGGGTGCGCTGAGCAACAAGCCTGAAGACAATTTCAAGGCTTTCGGTCTCATCTATCAGTGGGGCAGGAAGGATCCTTTCACCGCTGCTGCGCGCTACGTGGTGCAGAATGAAGATTTCTCCTATCAAGATGACGGGGAGGCTCCGATCTATGATATTGAGGGCAAGGAACTTCCATCATTCCTCTCCACTGCTGCTACCGATGGCAGCGTGCAGAAGAGCATTGCCAATCCTGCCATTTTCTACAAAGTGTATCAGGTGAAGACCGGCAAGGTGGATGAATATGGCGAAGAAATAAAGGAAGACGTGCCGCGCACACGCGACTGGGCCGATGTGTCGAACGACGATGCCTGGGGTGGTGTATCCGGCGTAAAGACTATCTACGATCCCTGTCCGAAAGGCTATAAAGTTCCTGTGGCTACGGCCGATGGCAAAACACCATATTATTGGTGCAGCCATGCCGGCAGCGTGTGGAACAACGGTCGCATAGATGATGGCCTGTACCTTCCTGCGGCGGGGACCCGCGTCAATTACTCCGGAGGCCTGAATATCTCGGAAGCAATTCCTTACGGTGGTATCTGGATTGGTACAGCGGGTAAAGCAAGCGACAACTTGGATCTTTATCCCACTCTCTACGGCCAGTACATGGGCATTTTCTCCGGCAAACGTACTTACAAGATGGGCAAGGACTCCCGCTCTCAGGGGCTCTCGGTCCGTTGCTGTAAGGAGTAGGACAATATGCTCTTGAATTGAAGCTGTGCGGCCTTACATCCTTTGTGGTGTCGGGCCGCATTGTTTTCTGCCCGGCCTGAGTGCCACGGGCACCTTTGCGAGCACATAAGTGTCATCAGATGCAAGATTCGGGATTTATTAAAGGACCCATTGACAAAATCCTAATAATACCTATTTTTGTCTTAGATAACCCGAAATGTTATGAAAAGATATATTCAGATATTTACATGCGTAGTGCTAATGCTGCTGCAGTTTTCTTCTTGCGTGAAAATCAGAAAAGATGGGAAGCCTTTTTATTCATACATTGTGGAGGTTGAAGGCAAAGAATTCTACACGTATGAACAAATTGAACCATATCAAAAATATTATTCCCATATATTTCAACCCACTTTGTATGAACCTCCTATGATGGGCCAAAGGAATGATAATACCTATAAGTATTGGTTTCATCCCCAAGACGGGTGCGGCTTTACATTATT
The DNA here is from genome assembly GCA_017634595.1 of Bacteroidales bacterium. Taxonomy (GTDB): domain Bacteria; phylum Bacteroidota; class Bacteroidia; order Bacteroidales; family UBA932; genus Cryptobacteroides. The sequence continues at coordinate 126,929 of JAGBNC010000021.1, read as the reverse complement.
TGTTGATGACCCACAGTGTATTATATCAGGGAAAAAGTACTTTTTCAAGCCAGATGAGGAGTTTGTGCTATTTAAAGGCTCCGAAGAATGGTCAGGTTATAAAGTGCTGTGGGATAGGATTCTGATGAAGAAAGGCAATTATTGGTTTGAATTGATTGGAGATGGCAGGCGCTCTTATTCAATCCATTTCGAGGGCGATTTTAGTATGTCGCTTGAAGCTATTGAAGGAGACGTAAAGAGCCGTTTCGATACAATAGTACCGACGAGAGCCGTACTGACAGTTTATGAAAAAATGCACCATCCATATCAAGAACATATAAAAGCTTACTAATGGGCAATTAGCCTGGCACATTCGGGGTTGGATAAAGTATCGGGGCCGAGACGGATAATTCTGTCCCGGCCTGTTATTTTGCTCATAACAACCAAGTCTCGAAGAGCTTCTTCTTCGATGACGCGGAAACGGTCGGGGGAGTCGGATTTAATGCTAGCTATGTCAGAGCCTATCTTGTGCTCTATATATTGATAGAGGTCGAAGAAATCTGCCTGTGGATAAGATGCGCGCGCAGACGCTTCATCGGCATGGTACGAGATTGAGTATATCATACGCCGGTCAATTTTTTCCGTATTGATATAAGCGGTAGTCTGATGCTCCGAACACCAGTTTGTGACGGGGCTTTGACGACGGAGTGCCGTCGGGAGTTATGACGATCTGCACCGCCGCGTCCGCTGAGTGCCGCGAGAACACTTGCACCGCTTCTGCGTCGGAGGAATACACCTTCACGCCTCTGGGCACTCCACGGGCAATGGCCTTGAGCCCGCCATATGCGGCGGCCTCCGAGTCCATCGCTGCCTCTACGTAATCTTGTATGATACTTATGAAAGCCGGCATAAATACCCGCTCACGCCCCGATTCGTCTTGCTCTCCTGAAATAGGTATGGAGATGATTTGCAGCGGCCGTTTAAGGGCGTTGGAGTCATCGGGCTTGCCTCCTTTTGAGAGAGTGAGATACACGATGCCGCGGCTTTTCTCCAAATACAGGAAGCAGATATCGGAGTTGGTCTTCTGCTTCTCGTATTGAGACGGGGTGCAGAATTCGTAAGGCGAAATAGTCCAATATGATGTGACTTCCTGGCGTATTGAGGCATTGAGCGCCTCTGAACCTCCGAGCACAACTTTGGTAGTTTTGCTCTTGAAGTCCTGGAGGCGGAAACTCTTGGTGTAGATTCGCTTCTGCCCTGCTGACGGTGTCATTGTTCCAAAGAGCAAGACAAGAGTCCAGATCAACAATAATATTTTCCCATACGAGCGATTCATATCAGCAAAGTTATAAAATATTTCACTACTTTTGTAGAATTAACCGGCATATTATGGCTCAGTATATCGTATCGGCGCGCAAATATCGTCCAGACTCCTTCGAGTCCCTTATCGGGCAGGACAATATAGCCCGCACACTTAAAAACTCCATACTCCGCGGGCAGCTAGCTCATGCATACCTGTTCTGCGGCCCAAGAGGTGTAGGCAAAACCAGTGCCGCGCGCATTTTTGCCAAGACAATCAACTGTTCCCACCCTACCGCCGACATGGAGCCGTGCGGGGAGTGCGAATCATGCGTGTCATTCCGTGAAGGCCGTTCGTACTGTATCCATGAACTGGATGCCGCATCGAACAATGGTGTGGAGGATATAAAGGCGCTCATGGAGCAGGTGCAGATTCCGCCGCAGGTGGGCCGATACAGCGTGTATATCATTGATGAGGTGCACATGCTCACCCAGTCGGCGTTCAATGCTTTCCTCAAGACTCTGGAAGAGCCGCCGGCACATGCCATTTTCATCCTTGCTACTACTGAGAAGCATAAGATCATCCCCACTATTCTCAGCCGCTGCCAGACCTACGATTTCAATCGTATCAGTGTGCCGGATATAGTCAGGAACCTGCGTGATATAGCAGGTAAGGAGGGGGTTAAAGTGGACGAAGAGTCGCTCCACGTGATAGCCCATAAGGCCGACGGCGCCATGCGTGATGCTCTCACAATTTTTGACCAGACGGTGGCGTTCTGCGGGACGGATATTCATTATGAGGATGTGATCCGCAACTTGAATGTGCTGGACTATGAGTATAGTTTCCGTCTTGTGGATGCGTTCCTGGCCAAGAATTACGGGACTGCACTGCTGATTTTTGATGAGATTCTTTCGAAGGGTTTTAATGCGTTGCATTTTATTTCTGCCCTTGGGTCGCATCTGCGGGACTTGCTCGTGAGTCGTACCGGCGGGCTTGAGGCTTTGCTTGATTTGCCGGATTCTTTGAGGGATCGTTATCGTGAGCAGGCGGGGCGTTGTAGTGTGAAGTTTATTTATGATGCTTTGGGTGTGATTGCGCAGTGTGAGGCTGGGTATAAGGGGGCGACGAATCAGCGGTTGCATATTGAGTTTGCGCTTATGCGGCTGGCGTTTCTTGGCGGTGTGCCGGCAGCGGCTCCCGCTGTCGCTCCCGTAGATTCGGGTAAAGGTCGCTCCAGCGAGGCCGCTGCCCCGGAGAAGGCCTCCGCCCCGGAGAAGGCGGTGCCGGCCAAGCCTAAGAGGCGGGCTTCAGGGCTGTCTCTGTCATCTCTGATGGATACTGAGGAGATAACGGTGGAGCTGGCTGAAGAAGATGCTCCGGAAGCGCCTTCGGCTCTGCCGGATGAAGAAACGCTTCGTGCCAAGTGGCAGGATCTTGCCGCTATGTACACCTCTCAGCCCCGTCTTGCCAATGCCCTGTCGGGCGCCAAGCTGGACATCAAGGATGAGGATGGTGCTCTTACGCTGCAGTTCGCCGTGGTGAATGAAGCCCAGAAGAACTGGATTGCCGAGAAGAAGCTCCGTGAGCTGGAAGACCGCTTCCGCAAGCTCTCAGAATGCCCCAAGCTGCGCCTGGAGCCATGCGTGCTGCCGGAAGCGGAACAGGAGAACAAGATATATATGCCCCAGGAAAAGGCCAGGGACCTCATGTCCAAGAATGCCGAGGTGGGCGAATTGGTTAAGGATTTAGCACTTGATATCAAATGAAACTTCACTGCGAGAACTTAGTCAAGAAGTATGGTCTTCGTACCGTGGTCAAGGGAGTGTCGATGGAGGTCGAACAAGGTGAGATTGTCGGTTTCCTCGGCCCCAACGGTGCGGGCAAGACTACAAGTTTCTATATGATTACGGGTCAGATTGTCCCCAACGACGGCAAGGTGTTCCTCGATGACGAGGAGATCACCAAGCTTCCTATGTACAAGAGGGCTCAGAAGGGTATAGGTTATCTGCCCCAGGATGCCTCTGTGTTCCGGAAGATGTCCGTGGAGGACAACATAATGAGCGTGATGGAGATCAAGGGTGTACCCCGCAAGGAGCGCCAGGAGAGGCTTGAGTCGCTTATCGACGAGTTTAACCTGTCGAAGGTGCGCAAGTCGCTGGGCATCCAGCTCTCCGGTGGTGAGCGCCGCCGCTGCGAGATTGCCCGCGCTCTTGCCATCGATCCCAAGTTCATCCTTCTGGATGAGCCTTTTGCGGGCGTCGATCCTATTGCTGTGGAGGACATTCAGTACATAATTGCCAAGCTCAAATACAAGAACATAGGCGTTATCATTACCGACCACAATGTGGGCGAGACTCTGGCTATTACCGACAGGGCTTATCTGCTCTATGAGGGCAGCATCCTCCAGCAGGGGACTCCTGAGTCGCTGGCTGCAGACGATGATGTGCGTACTAAATATCTCGGAAGCGGATTTCAGCTCAAGCGTTCCGTTTCTGTAATCAGGGCTCAGGAAGAGCACCGCAGGCGCATGGAAGCCGAGGCCCAAAACAAGGAGGTGTAAGATGGGTACAATATCAGGAAAGATATCGCAGATCATCGGCCCGGTGGTCGATGTCCATTTTGATAATGAAGAGAAAAAGCTTCCCTCCATTCACAACGCCTTGCAGGTGACTGCACCTGACGGGCGCAAGGTGGTGCTTGAAGTGCAGCAGCATATTGGCGAAGAGACAGTGCGCTGCGTGGCCATGGACTCTACCGACGGCCTGAGCCGCGGCTTGGAAGTACGAAGCAGCGGCAAATCCATAGCCATGCCTGTGGGCGCCCAGATCAGGGGCAGGGTCATGAATGTCACGGGAGAGCATATTGACGGCCTCTCTCCGCTTGATACTGAAGGCTCCCTTCCGATTCACCGGGAGCCGCCTAAGTTTGAAGACCTTGCCACGTCGCAGGAAGTTCTGTTCACCGGAATTAAGGTCATAGACCTGCTGGAGCCTTATCTGAAGGGCGGAAAGATTGGTCTTTTCGGAGGCGCCGGCGTGGGTAAGACAGTGCTTATCAAGGAGCTTATCAACAATATCGCCAAGAAGCACAATGGCTTCTCCGTGTTCGCCGGAGTCGGTGAGCGTACTCGCGAGGGCAACGATCTGCTCAGGGAGATGATTGAGTCGGACGTGATTCACTACGGCGCCGAGTTTAAGGAAGCCATGGAAAAGGGACAATGGGATCTCTCCAAAGTTGATCCCGAGGAGCTGCGCAAGTCGCAGGTCGCCATGGTGTTCGGTCAGATGAATGAACCGCCGGGAGCCCGTAGCAGCGTGGCCCTGAGCGGCTTGACCCTTGCCGAATCGTTCCGTGACAGCCATGAGCCTGACGCTCCGCACGATATCCTCTTCTTCATAGACAATATCTTCCGTTTCACTCAGGCCGGATCGGAGGTGTCGGCTTTGCTGGGCCGCATGCCTTCAGCAGTGGGCTACCAGCCTACGCTTGCTACTGAAATGGGCGCCATGCAGGAGCGTATTACTTCCACCAAGAACGGGTCCATCACGTCAGTGCAGGCGGTGTATGTCCCTGCCGACGACCTTACCGACCCGGCGCCGGCCACTACCTTCTCGCACCTTGACGCTACTACGGTGCTCAGCCGTAAGATTACGGCTCTGGGCATTTACCCTGCCGTGGACCCGCTGGACTCCACTTCGCGCATCCTCGATCCCAACATAGTGGGGGAGGATCATTACCGTACTGCCCAGAGAGTCAAGCAGATACTCCAGCGTAACAAGGAGCTTCAGGATATAATAGCCATCCTTGGCATGGACGAACTGTCCGACGAAGATAAGATTACCGTCAACCGCGCCCGCCGTGTGCAGCGCTTCCTCTCGCAACCTTTTGCCGTGGCAGAGCAGTTCACCGGTGTGCCGGGAGTGATGGTTGACATAGCCGATACCATTAAGGGTTTCAACATGATACTTGACGGGGAGTGTGATGACCTGCCTGAGCAGGCCTTCCTCAATGTGGGGACCATCGAAGAAGCCATTGAAAAGGGAAAGCGTATTCTGGAACAGGCTAAATGAGCGATAATGATTTGATACTTAAGGTGCTGACCCCCGAGGGTACGGCTTTTGAAGGAACCGTGGAGGCTGTGTTTGTGCCGGGCTACAAGGGACGCTTCGAAGTGCTCCCCGGACATGCTCCCATTATTTCTTCGCTGGAAATGGGAGATGTAGTATGGCGCGCCGGCGGTAAAGAGTCGTCGCTGGCCATACGTTACGGCGCCTTGATATTGGAACATAACGAGTTGAAACTATGCGTGCAGGTCGTTTGATAATGCTGCTTACGGCAGTTCTGCTTCTGTTGCCGGTCCGCTCCTTGGCGGCTCCGGAGGAAGCGCCGGCTCAGGACGCTCCTGCCATTGATATGAACGAATACATATTCGGCCATATCAACGACGCATATGAATGGCACATCACCACTATACGAGGCAAAGAGATTTCCATCCCCCTGCCCTGTATTATCATTGACGGCGGTTTGCATGTCTTCAGCAGTTCCCGCCTGGAGCATGGCAAGGTGTGGGAAGACTGGCGCATTGCCTCCAAGGGAGAGAGCCACGAGGGCAAGATAGTACGCGTGTCCGATGGCACCAGGCCCTTTGACCTGTCCATCACCAAGAATGTATGCGGCCTGCTGATTGACAGCATAATCCTTGTGGTGCTGATACTTTTGTGCTCAAGATGGTATAGAAAGCACGACTATCTTAAAGAGCCTCCCAGAGGCATTGCAGCACTTATGGAGCCGGTCATCATGACCATAGAGAACGATGTTATCAAAGAGGCCGTAGGCCCTGACTACAAGCGCTTTTCGCCTTTTTTGCTCACGGCGTTCTTCTTCATACTCATCAACAACCTGATGGGCATAGTCCCGGTTTTCCCTGGAGGCGCCAACATCACCGGCAACATAGCTGTGACTTTCGTGCTGGCCTTGTTCACCTTCCTGATGGTCAACCTGTTCGGTAACAAGCATTACTGGAAGGATATCCTCTGGCCCGACGTGCCCATTTTCCTGAAGGCCATACCTATTATGCCAGCAATCGAGATACTGGGCATGTTTACCAAGCCTTTCTCCCTTATGGTGAGGCTTTTTGCCAACATGCTGGCGGGGCATATCATGCTCCTGAGCGCTGTGGCGCTTGTTTTCCTGACGGCCAAGATGGGGCCGCTTCTCAACGGCTCGCTCAGTTTCGTGGCCGTTGTGCTGGGTGTATTCCTGGACTGTCTGGAAATCCTGGTGGCTTTCATACAGGCCTATGTATTCACCATGCTGTCGTCGGTATTTATAGGTCTGGCGCATCAACGTCCTGAAAATGAAACTCATTAAAAATTAACATATTATGATCGGAACAATTCTTCAAGCGGCAGTTCTTGCCAAGGTAGGCGGCGCAATAGGCGCAGGTATAGTTGCGATAGGTGCTGCTATAGGTATAGGTAAACTGGCCCAGTCCACAATGGAGGCCTCTGCACGTCAGCCCGAGATTGCGGGCGGTTTGCGTACCACTGCTATCATTATCGGCGCACTGCTGGAAGGTGTGTGCCTTATCGGCGTTATCGCTTGTCTGCTGGCTGTTCTTCTGTAAAGGCTTATGTCGCTTATTACACCGGATTTCGGGCTCATCTTCTGGATGGTCGTTATCTTCGGCGTGGTGTTCTTTATCCTCGCCAAGTTCGGCTTTCCGGTGATAACCAAGGCGGTACAGAAGCGCACCGACCATATAGCCAATTCGCTTAAGGCGGCTGAAATGGCCCGCCAGAGTGTACAGGAGGCCCAGTTGGAGAGGGACCGGATGCTGGAACAGACACGCATCGAGCAAGGTAAGATTATCCAGGATACTTCCCGCGCCCGCGAGGCTATGATAGCCGAGGCACGCCAGAAAGCGCAGTCCGAGGCTGCGGATATTTTGCGAGGCGCCAGAGAAGAGATTGCTGCAGAGAAGGAATCGGCGCTTCGGGAGATACGCTCCGAGGTCTCTGCTCTCTCGGTCGCCGTGGCGGAGAAGATAGTTAGAAAAGAGATCGAAACCACACCGGAGCAGCTTGCCCTTCTGGACCGGCTGGCCGATGAGGCGGCTTCTGCACCGTTGAACTGATATGAACTCGGGAGCTATTACCAAGCGTTACGCAATTGCGCTGCTGATGTACACCAAAGACAACGGCAGCGGAGCCAGGGTGTGCGCTCAGGTGGTAAAGATACTGCACCGTCCGTATTCCATTCCGGACAGACTGGAGCCTGAGCTTCAGCAGTTTATCATGCTCCTTTACAAGAACGGACGCATGGAGTACCTGCGCCGCATCTTGCGTACATTTGTGGATATGTACTGCGAAGATGCTTCCATGGCGCATGTGCGTTTGACCACGGTTGTGGAGTCTCCCGAACTCGAAAGGCGTGTGGCTGAAAATATTGAGGCCCGCAGCGGAATGAAGGTGCTGCTTGAGACTGAGCTTGATCCTTCGCTCATTGGCGGTTACAGGGTCGAATATGATGGATACATGCTCGACGCCAGCGTGAAGCGTCAGCTGGAGATTCTGCAACGGCAGTTTGTTGAAAAGAACAACAGGATTGTGTAAGAATGATACAGAATACTATTAAAGCAAGCGAGATTTCCGAGATACTTTACAAGCAATTGAAAGGTATCGACACTTCCGTAAAGTATGAAGAAGTTGGCAGCGTGCTGACAGTCAGCGATGGAGTGGCCCGGATTTACGGCCTCTCCAAAGCCGAGGCCGGCGAGTTGCTGGAGTTTGACTGCGGTGTTAAGGCGGTAGTGATGAATCTCGAAGAAGACAGCGTCGGCGCCGTCCTCCTTGGTCCAACTGATCAGGTGAAGGAAGATATGAGGGTGCGCAGGCTTGGACGTATAGCAGGCATCGACGTGGGAGAGGGACTTGTGGGCCGTGTAGTGGATCCTATAGGCACGCCTCTTGACGGCCTCGGCAAGGTGAAAGGAGAGACGGTGCGCATGCCTCTGGAGCGCAAGGCGCCCGGGGTTATATTCCGTGAGCCCGTCCATGAACCCCTCCAGACAGGCCTCAAGGCTATCGACTCCATGATTCCTATAGGACGTGGCCAGCGCGAGCTTATCATCGGTGACCGTCAGACAGGCAAGACAGCTATTGCGATAGACACTATCATCAACCAGCGCCAGGGCTTCCTGGAGGGCAATCCTGTGTATTGTATCTATGTTGCTGTGGGGCAGAAGGGCTCTACAGTGGCATCCATTGTGCAGACACTTCGCGAGAAGGGTGCTATGGATTATACGATTGTGGTGGCTGCCACCGCAGCCGATCCTGCCGCCCTCCAGTATTATGCTCCGTTTGCCGGAGCGGCCATAGGCGAGTATTTCCGCGACACGGGCAGGCACGCTCTTGTGGTGTACGATGATCTGAGCAAGCAGGCTGTGGCATATCGAGAGGTATCGCTGATTCTTCGTCGTCCTTCGGGCCGCGAGGCCTATCCTGGCGACGTATTCTACTTGCACTCGCGTCTGCTTGAGAGAGCCGCCAAGATCATATCCCAGCAGGAAGTCGCTGAGCAGATGAATGACCTTCCCGAGTCTCTGCGCGGCAAGGTCAAGGCTGGCGGTTCGCTCACCGCTCTTCCTATTATCGAGACCCAGGCGGGTGATGTGTCCGCCTATATCCCTACTAACGTCATTTCCATTACTGACGGTCAGATCTACCTGGAGAGTTCGCTCTTCAACGCCGGCTTCAGGCCTGCTGTGAACGTGGGCATCTCGGTGTCTCGTGTGGGCGGCGCCGCTCAGGTGAAGAGTATGAAGAAGGTAGCAGGTACGCTTAAGATCGACCAGGCGCAGTTCAGCGAGCTGGAGTCTTTCTCCAAGTTCTCTTCCGACCTCGACAAGGTCACTGCCATGGCCCTGGACAAGGGCCGCAAGAACAATCAGCTGCTTATCCAGCCCCAGTATTCGCCTATGCCGGTAGGGGAGCAGGTGGCAGTTCTTTTCTGCGGTACGAGGGGGCTTATGGCAGATATCAAGGTCGATCAGGTACTGGAGTTTCAAAGCCTTTTCCTCGATTGTATGAGGGCGTCTCATGCTGATATCCTGGAGGAACTTCAGCAGGGGACTGTGAGTGATAATGCTGAGCGTGTGCTCACTGAAGTTGCTTCTGATATATGTCTTCACTTAGGGAAGTAAAAGACCGTATCGCTTCGGTCAGAAGTACGTTGAAGATTACTTCGGCCATGAAGCTTGTGGCGTCGTCCAAGCTTCGGAAGGCTCAGCGTACCATCGAGGCTCTGCGGCCGTACGAAGCTACCCTGGAGTCGATTCTCGCCGCCGTGTCCGGCACGCCGGATTCAGCTGCCGATGCTGGTACGAATGCTGCCGGTTCTGTTGCCGCTGCCGGTGCTGGTATGGGGCGGCAGCCCTTTACCCAAATCTTACGGGCTGCCGCCCCATACCAACACCGGCAGCAGCCAGTTTTAGGCAGGCCTGATCAGGTGCCCCCTCTGGTGATACTAGCCTTCAGCAGCAACAGCTCAATGTGCGGCGCCTTCAACGCCAACGCCATAAAAAAAGTACAAGAAGTCATCTGCCAAGCCTCTTCCGATAGCCAGGAACTTGAACTCTGGGCCTTCGGCAAAAAGATGCAAGAGTTCCTCCGCAAAAACGGCACTCCAGCCTCCCGCGACTTCACCACACTCATAGCTCATCCAGAGTATGCCGCCGTGGCCCAAGCCGCCGCAGAACTCAGGTCACGCTTCGAAGCGGGTACAATAAGCGGAGTGCTGCTGGTGTACAATCACTTTGTCACCACAGGCCATCAGCAGGTTGTAGTAGAGCCCTACCTGGGCTGCGGACAACTATCTGATACTCAATCTTCTGCTAATTCTACCGAAGAGGAATTCGAAGCGGGCGGTCAGGGCTTCATCATGGAGCCATCGCGCACCGAGCTGCTGGCATCCCTCATGCCGCAGGTCATGGACCTGAAGCTTTATGCAGCCCTGCTGGATTCAGTAGCCGCTGAACATGCAGCACGAATGGTGGCAATGCAGGCGGCTACCGACAACGGCGAGGCACTGCTTGCCGAGCTGACCCTTGAATACAATAAGGGCCGCCAGCAGAAGATTACCTCGGAAATCCTTGACCTCGTAGCCGGTTCTGCAGTCTAGAACGCAAATGCGAGCGACGCGCAGAATGAATTGCTGAGCTCCTGAGGGAGAATCACGTATGCAGCATTGAGGCTCAATCCCTTGAGCTTGAACCCGAGTCCGGCAGACAGGAAACCGGGCAGCGCTGCGTTGCTCACACGGCCTCCTGCCCTGACAAAGATCAAATCCTTGAATCCGTACTCCACACCGGCCGAAGCAGCCAGGCCTCCGGAAATGTACGCAGCTGCATCTGCAGCGATATTCAGGGAACTCTCTCCGAAATGCAGCGGATAAGCTCCGGCGACGAATATCTCGCCGGGGACCATGTGGCTTTGTCCCTCGCCATCCTTGACCGGCAGGCCGATGTTCCTGGCCCCTGCGCTCACATTGAAGCCGGCAAACTTGGCAATAGCCGACAGGTCAAATGACACGGTGCTGTATTTGGCGTTTGAAGCTACGGCAGAGTGAAGGAAATGTGCAGCGACTCCTGCGCCCAGGAAACCGTTGATCCTGTATGCGGCGCCAAGATTAACCCTCAGTGCTGAAGGCGTGAATTCACCCATGGAGTTCCCGGATGCGTCATACTCGGTAATGGATTCACCTGTCTGGAATCCGCCGCCGGCTGAGAGCCAGAAGCTGCGTCCGAGTTTTATGGACAAGCCGCCCTCGGGACAATTATCTTTGCCTGGAGCCCATTGGCGGTATCCGGCGCTCAGAGCGAAAACTTTCTCGTTGAATGCCAATGATGAGATATTGCCGAAACTGGCCCAAGCAGGGGATGATGTAAGGGCAAGCCCGGCTCCACCCATGCCTAGTGATACAGGGTCGGAATTGACGGCGGAAAAGGCCATTGCGGCAGATTTCCCGGCATTATCTCCGGCAGCCCCGGCAGGCAGGGCGGATAATGCACAAACTGCAAGTGATATGATGAATGAAAGCTTTCTCATTGTCTGGGTTCTATTTCTTGGTGATTATCCTGCTGAATTCCTTGCCGCTGTAGGCTATGTACAGGCGGTATTTTCCCGGAGCACATGCAGTCATGTCTATCTCGGCCGGAGCAAAGCCGCCCACGTTGAGCGTGTTTTCGTACACTTTGGCTCCAGACTCGCCGATGATGCGGATAGTGGTCTGCGTCTCTTCTTCAGTACGGATAGTAAGCTTGTCAATTACGGGGTTGGGGAAACTTTCCGCCACATTGTCCGGATCTTTCACCAGGATGTTGACGGGAGTGGTTCCTTCCTTGCCTCCTGCATCTACGGCTACCAGCATAATGCTCGACAGGCCAAACGCCTTGGGAGTAATGGTCAGCTGGCTGCCTGCTACGTTGACGTTTACGAGCGAAACATTATAGCCCCTGACCCTGAATTCCATCTCTTCTTCTTCGGGATCGGTGAAATACTCACTCAGGTTCAAGGTGATGCTCTGGCTCTTCCCGTAGGAGAGGATGTCTTCGGGCTCCTTGCTTACTACAGGGGGCTGATTGGGCAGTATCGTATAGTCGAAGCCGGTGCTTGCCGTGGCTCCGTATTTGTCGGTAGCCGTGACGGAAAGCTTGTAGTTGCCCTCAGGAGCCTTCTTTCCGCGCAGTTCGACCGTCAGCACCGAATCCTCGGCGCTGTAGCTATAGTCGGCCGCTTCCGAACCTCCATCGAAGGAGAAATTGATGGAATGGCTGTCGGGATCGGTAACCTTGATGCGGATTTTTCTCACTTCCGATGCTTTGATAACATAGGGACCGGCGTCGATGAACTCGAATACCGGGGGATTGTTCTCGTATGTAGCTTGCTCTACAACATCTGAAGGCTCGCTGTAGTTGCCGTTGTAGTTGGCGGCAAGAATCACGGCGTAATAGCGGCTGCTGAATTCCAGGTCAGGCAGGCTTATAGTTATCTGAGCGCCTGTAGGAGTGGCATTGTTGGAGACGATGGCAGTGATTACGCCTTCAGGAACTGCCGAGAAGGGATCGAAATTCTCGATTTTGCTCTTGTCTTTCGAAGCGGCAATCATGTATTGATAGGCAGGGGTGCCGTTCTCCTCGCCGGGTACGGCGAAGGTAAAGTCCATTCTGTTTGCTGAAGCTCCGCTCACGATTCCGCTTACCTTGGCAGGCGCTCCCGGGCTGTCGCAGGTAAATGCTCCCATGGCATCGAGGAACGGGCCGATCTTGGCCGATGCATGTACTGCGTTCTGGTTGGCACCGCGCAGCAGCTTGTCGATGAGCTGACTGTTGGTGAAGCCCTTGCCTCCGAAGTAAGAAATGATAAGGGCTGCAACTCCGGTCACGTGGGGACATGCCATGGAGGTGCCCTGCAGGTTCCTGTAAGAGTTGCCGGGGGCTGTGCTGAGTATCTGAGTGCCAGGGGCACAAATGTCCACCCAGTCTCCGTAGTTGGAGAAGTTTGCCTTATTGAAATTCACGTCGGTGGCTCCCACGGCCACTATAGGTTCGTAATTAGCCGGGGCTCCGTTGGCTATATTCTCGTTGCCGGCGGCAAAGAACACCACGCCTCCGGCCATGGGGCCTGTCTGGTTCCCTGAAGCGTCAAATCCGGCATATTTGATGAAGTAATCGACCGCTGCTTTGTCGGCCTGGGTTATCCTGGCGTTCAGAGCCCTCTCAAGTTCGTCTCCCGTGAGAGCTCCGTCGTTGTTGGCGTCATAGGAGTAGCCCCAACTGTTGTTGCATATTGTGGCGCCGTGGTCGGCGGCCCATTTGATGGCCGCGGCCGTGTCGCCGCTGCCCTTATCTGAATCATCTTTTAAGAACTGGCAGGACAGGAGCCTCACTCCGGCTATGCCCTTTGCGGCATCGCCTCCGGCTATTCCGGCTACGCCGATTCCGTTGTTGCTGATGGCTCCGATAGTTCCCGCCACGTGCGTTCCGTGCAGGTCGGGAGTAATGTAGAATCCACCATCGACGAAATTCTTGCTTCCGTCATTGCCGCCCGGTATCACGGCGCCGGCCAGGTCTTCGTGGTCCATCTGTATGCCGCCGTCAATCACGGCAACAATGACCTCGCTGCTCCCGACGGTATAGTTCTGCCATACAGGCTCGACATTGATGCCGCTGTATCCGCCGGTGTTGCCCTTCAGTGACCACATCTGGGGCAGTTTTGGGTCATTGAATGAGTCGGTCAGCTTTACTATTCTGTCCGGCTCTACAAATTCCACCCCGTCAATCGTCGAAATGTCTCCGGCTGCTTTGGTATAAGCTATTTCGGGGTTATAATTTATCCTGTACCAGAGGTGCATTCCCTCTGCCCTGGTGCGGGATTCAAACTCTCCGGCATCGGGGAACAGGCGTGTAAGTGAAGTAATTTCAAGGCTTGAGTTCAGGCTTCCTCCATTTTCTATTGCGTTTGCAGCATCTTCGCTCAGACGTACTATTGCAGAACCGCTGACGAAGGTCTTGTTCTCATCTGAAGCAGCGGCAATGCTTTCCGGAGCTTGTATGTTATTAGAACAAGAAGCAACCGTTAATGCGGCTGCAAACACTATAGATATGTGGAGAAGACTATTAAGTCTGTTCATATATTTTTATTTTAAAATGGGTGCCGGGGGATGACCGGCACCCTTTAATGAGTATTAGAATCTATAATTCTTGCTTGAGGGTCACCTTGGTGGTTCTGTCTATGAGGCTGATTATACCGGCCATTGCCCAGCTTCCGCTGCTGCGGTCGGCAATATCAATCTCAATAGCACCGCTCTTGATACTGGTGACATAGGCTTTCTTATCCTTGAGCTCGCACTGAAGGACAAGAGGTTCCTTGCCGCTCTGTCCGCCGCCGAACAGGGCCCATCCGAGGGTCTGAGCAGCATTGGCGTAACCACAGATGTATCCGAATGCAGATCCTTGGGTATCCTTGTAGAAGGTGCCGTCGAATGTAAGGGTGTTGTCGGTGTAGTCGTAAGTTCCCTCGAGAGTGAACTTGAACAGACCAAACCATGTAGCATCCATTACATACACAGCGGGATCTGCCTCTGCGATGGTGATGTCGAACGGACCACCAAGGCCGGGGGCGAATGCATCACTGCCGAATTCGTCTGACATAGGAGCATCGAATGTGTACACGGCGTTGACAAAGGTCACGTCGGGGTGTGCACCGGGGATGTGGACAGTTTTGGTCTCTACCTCACCGAGAAGTCCCGATTTGCTGATAGCAGCAACGCATACGTGATAGTAATCCTTAAGGATGCAGTTGATCTTCACATCTTTGCTGGTCTCATCACCTTTGATGATGGAGTTTGCAGCATAAGTGCCGGCAACGCCCCTGGTCACGAGTTCGTAAGCGCTTGGGGCTGCAGGAACTTCTTCGCTGTCAGTAGCATAGACTGCGTAAGCGTAATTCTGCACGTCTGCTGAAGGGCTGAGCTTGATGTTGAACCCGGTCTCAGTCTGATCGGTGATCTCCACGCCCACTGTAGGCTTAGCCTTGCCCTTGTTGTCCGTATTGGGAAGGCTGATACCGTCACCGCAGGAGGTGAACAGAAGGCTGCCCAGGACTACAGAAGCGATTATATATCTGATTTTCATATTTCTGATAATTAAAAGTTATGATTAGTCTTCGAGGGAATAACCTTCATTCTGCTCATCAGCCATCTGAGGGTTGGCGCTGATCTCGTTGGTAGGGATAGGCCATACGAACTTAGGACTGTCGGCAGGCTGGGAGATCTTATGACCGAGTTCCTGGATAAGAGCAGGGTTCTGGCCTTCGTCGCGGCTGAATCCGATGTGGTAACGCTTGATGTCGGAGAGGCGGAAGCCTTCGCCGAACAGCTCACGGTTACGCTCAGCGCGAATCTCGTCCTTGGTGGCTGCGCTTATGGCAGCTCCACGGGCCTTCTGAAGTGCATTCAGATACTTGGCTGCGTTGGTAGCGTCGTTGTTCTCGCTGGCGGCCTCTGCTGCGATGAGGTACATCTCGGAGATCCTGAATACCTTAGGCATGTTGACGTAGCGTGATGCTGCGCTGGAATTGAGCTTAGGGTTGCCAGGGAATTTGGTCAGCATGGTGATCTTGCCGACGTTGCCGCGCATGTTGATGTCACTTTCGGTGAAGTATGCATCGTAGCGGATGTCGCTTGCGCCATACAGGTCGAGGACCCACTTCTCGGGGAAGTACTGAGGATCGTCCTCACCTTCCTTGCCGCTGGTGTTGTGCACGAAGTAGCTGCAAGCTGAACCGCCATCGGAAGCATCGATGATAATGGGCTGCCAAATGGCCTCGCCCAGATTGTCGTTGATCCAACCGTCTGCATACTTGGCAGCATCGGTTACCAGAGGATATTTGCCTGCGTCAACCAGTGCGCTGGCAGCTGCGTAAGCGTCAGCCCACTTGTGCTCTGTGAGTGCTACGCGGGCCTTGAGGGCCTTGACGGCGTCAGCGGAGATGTAACCATAGTCAGGGCTTCCTGCAGTAAGGACGTACTTCTCAGCCTCGGCGATATCCTTGTCGATCTGGTCGTAGGTGGCCTGGAGGGTGCCGCGGTGAGGATACTTGCTGGAGTCACCGGTAGGCTCATATTTGAGCACCACGGGTACGCCGAATACGTTTGCTGCGGTCTCAGGATCGTAGTCCTTGCAGAAATACTGGGTAAGCCTGTAGTACAGGAATGCGCGGAAGAAGCATGCTACGCCGTAGTATTCCTGAACGGTCTTGGTGTCAGCTGCGTTGAGGGTGCCGGCGGAGAGAAGCTTCTCGGTACCTTCAATGAGGAAGTTACAGTTGCCGATAACGGCGAAGTAGTTGAACCACACGCTCTCGATGTTGCTGTCGGAAGCAACGATGTTGTAGGTGTAGTAGTCTCCATCCCAGTTACCATAGTTCTTTACTGCATGGTAGCTGTCGGTCATAAAGTCGGTGGAGTACATGTAGAAGCCGCTGAACAGGCTCTTGGAAGAAGCGTAGATACCAACAAGGAAGTTGTTGCAGTCGGCAGCACTTTCCATTGCCTCCTCAGTATTCAAGGCTTTCTCAGGATATTTGTTGAGGTCGCAGGAATTGAAAGCCACGAGGCTTGCAATCAGGGCGAGAGTAACATAAAATATCTTTTTCATAACCATAATCTCTTTAGATATTAGAACTGAATCTCGATACCACCCACGATCTGACGGGAGTTAGGATAGAGACCTGCAGTACCGTTGCTGTAGCCAACCTCAGGGTCATAGCCTTCGAATTTGGTGGCGGTGAGGAGGTTACGTCCGGTAACATAGACGCGGAATCCGGAGACCACCTTGTTCTTCTCGAGGACCTTCTTGGGAAGACTGTAGGAAAGGGTGATGTTCTTCAGACGCAGGAAAGCTGCGTTGGAATAAACAGAAGTATCAAAGCGGAACGGGGTGCCGTACTTAGGAATGTCGGTCACGTCGCCGGGCTTTGTCCAGATGTTCATCATGCACCTCTCGAAGTTGCGCTGGCCGAGGAGGTTGTAAGTGTTGCGGGTGTAGTAACGCTCGTTGAGCCAGATGTAGCGGTCACCAATCCATGAGAAGTCGGCGTTCAAGCCCCAGTTGCCCCATGAGAAGTTGGTGGAGAAACCGCCGGACCAAGGTGAGTTTGCGGATTTGCCATCCCAGAACTGATAGAGGTCGTCGCTCCACTCTTTGGTGGTCTCGCCGTCCTTGCCGGGGATGTACCACATAGGTGCACCGTCCTCAGGATCAATGCCTGCCTTCTTGGCAACGAATACCTCCATGAGGTCATGGCCAACCTGATACTTCAGACCTTTGTCGATGAAGGTAAGCTCGTCGAGACCCTGATAGAGCTTCTCGATGCGGTTGCGGTTGTAGTTGACATTGGCGCTCACGTTCCAGAGGAAGTTCTTGGTGCGGATGATGTCAACGTCGAGGCTCAGATCGATACCCCTGTTGGAGAGCTCTGCAACGTTGCCCCAGCCGGAGCTGTGACCTGTGGTTGCGGAGAACGGGAGCTCCATGAGCAGGTTGGATGAATACTTGTTGTAAAGCTGGAAGTCGAATCCGACGCGGTCGAACAAGCGGCCGGAAATAGCAAAGTTGGTGGTTGCCACGGTTTCCCAAGTAAGGTCGGCGTTAGGCACCTGGCTGAGGCCCCAGCCGCTGATGTTGTTGTACTTGGAACCGGCACCTACCAGACCGAGGCTGGCGTACCAGCTGCTCATTCCGGAGTTACCTGTGGTACCGTAGGTGAGGTTGACGTTGAGGTCGTTGACCCAGCCCACATTCTGCATGAAAGCCTCATGCTTTACTTTCCACATGGCGCCGATAGCATAGAAGGTGGCGTATTTGTGGTTGGCTCCGAACAGCGAAGAACCGTCACGACGTACGGAAGCGTCGAGGAAGTAGCGCTCGTCGAAGTTGTAGTTGAGGTTGAGGAAGTATGAGTTGAAAGTACTCTCCTCGTTGTAACCATCCCAAGAGCTGATAGCGGTGGTGGTGCCGAATGCCGTAAGACGGTCGTCGGTCAGACCGGTACCGGTAGCGTTGAAGTACTTGTAGTGCCTCAGGATCGCTTCCTGACCAAGCAGGGCGGTCACATTGTGGCGGCCGAAGTTGGTGGTGTACTCGATGGTGTTGGTGGTGGATAACTGATAGTAACGCTGGAATGCCTGTGCGTTACGCCCACGGTAGGCGTAAGGAGTATAAGAAGGTTTGTTGATGGACTCGTTGGTGTAGTCGAAAGCATCAACGGCTTCGGCGGAGCGGATCTTGAGTCCCTTTACAGGAGCAAGCTGCAGATATGCCTGGCCGGTGACGTTGACCTCCTGGCGGTCGTTGGTGTTGTTCTTATAATACTCGTGAAGGTCGATCTGGTTGTCCCAAGGATAACGCAGATGCACATCGCCATAGCTCACGGTGCCGTCGGGGTTGACCACGATCTGGAAAGGAACCTCGTAAGGAAGTTCGGTAACGGCGCAGAGCATAGGAGACTGGCTGTACCAACCGGTGGTGATGGTGTGATACTTGGAGAATGCAAGACCGAGGTTGCTACCTACTTCAAGCCAGTCCGTGATACGTGTGTTCACGTTGCTGCGGACATTGAAGCGGTTGGTGCTGGAGTTGATCTTGGAGGTACCTTCCTCGGAGTAGAAACCGAAGGACAGGTAGTAGTTGGTCCTTTCTGTAGCTCCGCGCAGGGAGAGGTCGGCCTGATAGAGGGGAGCGCTCCTGTCGAAGAGATAGTTGGTCCAGTTGAAGTCGATGCCGTTGCCCAGAACGAAAGCTTTCTTAGCCTGGAAAGCGGGGTCTGTAAGGTTGGCGGGGTTGACTTTTTCCTCATATGCAAGGAGCTCGGAGGCGTTCATCATGTCCAGATTGTACATGGTAAGCATGGAGATACCATACTGGGCGCGGGCGGAAACAGTGGGCTTCTCGCCGAGCTTGCCCTTCTTGGTGGTCACGAAGATAACGCCGTTGGCGGCACGGGAACCGTAGATAGCCGTGGAGGAAGCATCCTTGAGCACAGAGATGTTCTCGATGTCGTTAGGGTTGATGGAACTGAACACGCCGGAGCTCACGGGGATACCGTCGAGGATGTACAGAGGGGCGCTGCTCAGGTTGATTGAAGACTCGCCACGCAGACGCAGGCTCACGGAGCTCTGAGGCTCACCGGAGGTGTTGAATACCTGCAGACCTGCCACCTTGCCCTGAAGGGCGTCAGCGATGTTGGCGGTAGGCTTCTCGGAAATGTCGCTCGAGGAGACAGTCTCCACGGAACCGACAACGTTTCCGATCTTGCGGGCGGAGCCGTAGCCTACGATGATTGTGCCCTCGAGGGCTTCAGCGTCTTCTGCCAGAACGACATTGATCTGGCTCTGCCCCTGAACGGGAATAACGCTGTCCTTGTAGCCGACGGCTTTGAAAACGAGTGTGCCGTTTGCAGGGGCGGTAATGGAATACTCACCATCCAAGCCTGCTGCGACACCAGTTGATGTTCCTTGTACGAGGACACCGGCTCCAGGAATGGGGTTGCCGGCAGCGTCACGCACGACGCCTTTGACGTTGACGTTCTGAGCGGAGAGCGCCACGCCTAGCATCAGGAACAAAGCACTGAAGAACAGTTTAGCTTTTTTCATAAGCATTACTTTAAATTAAACAATAAAATATACTAACTAATCTTAGTTACAACTTAGGGCTTAGTTACCAAATTAGAGCGCAATATCGACATTATTTTTCTAAATAACAAAAAAACAACCTTAAAATCGCTGGTATGATGCCGCGATTTAAGGTTTTAGCCACGTTGATTTTTTCTATTTTTAAGTTTTTTTGTAATAAACCGTTAAAAATAGCTTCGGATTACTTGAAAAATTAAAGCGTATTTTGCTTTATGCTTTCAATATAATCGTCGATTCTTCTCAATTCCCTAGGAATACGTATATGTTGCGGGCAAGCATGCATACATTTTCCACATGAAATGCAGTGGTCCGCCTGCCGTACTGATTCCACCTCTTTGTTGTACTCGGCCAGGTAACGGCGGCGCAGTTTTGCGTACCCTTGCTGTTCCGGTCCTTTGACAAAAGTTCCTTCCACTACGCTCTTGTCGTAGAAGCGGAAAACGCCGGGGATATTAATTCCGTAGGGGCATGGCATGCAGTACTGGCAGCCGGTGCATCCCACAAGCGGGAAGCGCGACTGCTCGTCGGCAATTTGCTCGAGCAGGTCGAATTCTTCCTGTACGAGCGGCTTGAAATTGCAGAAAGTTTTGAGATTGTCTTCAAGGTGGTCCTGGTAGGTCATGCCGCTCAAGGCCGTCAGCACTTTGGGGAAGCTCCCCACGAAGCGGAAGGCCCACGAAGCTACGCTGCGGTCGGGTTCACGTGACTTGAGCTGCGCCGTCTGGCTGTTTGTCAAGCTGGCCAGGGCTCCGCCTCGCAGCGGTTCCATTATCACCACGGGGATGTCGCGTGAGGCGAGTTCGTTGTACATGTGGTCGGCATTGCAGTTCCTGCCGCCGGCATGAGTCCAGTCGAGATAGTTCATCTGGATCTGCACGAAGTCCCAATGGTACTTCGAGTGCAGTTCCATCATGGAGTCGAAGCCTTCTTTGTGGCTGTGGATGGAGAATCCCAGGTTGCGTATCCTGCCCTTTTCGCGTTCCTTGAGCAGGAAGTCCATAATGCCTGTGCTTTCGAATCGTCTGCTGAAGTCTTCTGCACTGCCTATTGAGTGCAGAAGGTAGTAATCGATATGGTCGGTGTCGAAGATTTCAAGCGAACGGCGGTACATCTTGACCGAGTTCTCGTAGCTGGCATCAGCGAAGTTGGAAAGTTTGGTAGCCAGAAGCCAACTCTCCCTCGGGTGGCGGTTCAAGGCCACCGCAGTAGCTCTCTCGGAGTCGCCCCGCAGATACACGGGAGATGTGTCGAAGTAATTGACACCGTGTGCGATAGCCTCATCGACGAGGCTGTTCACGGCTTCCTGGTCTATGACGTCTTTGCCTTCGGCGTCTTTGGTCATAGGCCAACGCATGCATCCGTAGCCAAGGACTCCGACTCCGGGGAAATGCTGCAGCATGGGACCGTCTATTCCCAGCTCGTTTGCGGTAGAGACGGTATTGTTCCCCTTGGGCCCTGTGCAGGCAGCTACTCCGGCTAATGCGGCAGCTGCACCGCTGACTTTAATAAATGATCTTCTGTCCATAGCTATTTCTGAATATGCGTGTGAAGTCCTTTAACAGTAATGGCGCTGACTGGGCGCGACGGGCACAAATACTCGCATTTGCCGCAGCCAATGCATTGTTCCTCAGCAACAACCGGACGGCGCACCCCGTCCACTTCAACCATTGATACGGCTCCGGTAGGGCAGTGCCGCGCGCAGGCGCCGCATCCCTCTTGCTCCTGTGCGGCAAGGCAAAGCTCCGGGTTTACTACGGCCGTGCCGATGCGTACCATGGTCTTGGCCTCTTTTGTGATGGGACGTATAGCACCTGCCGGACACACGTCCGAGCATGCCGTGCATTCAGGGCGGCAGAAGCCGTTCTCATAGCCCATCTGCGGCTGCAGCAAGTGCTCGAGATCGGTGGAAGGACGCAGGACGCCGTTGGGGCAAGCGCTTATGCATAACTGGCAGGCGGTGCAGCTGCTGTAGAATGCTTTGGGGCTTCCCGATCCGGGCGGAACCAGCCTCGGATCCCTGTCTATGCTTTGTTTGGGCAGCACTTCCGCCAGGCCTCCATCTACTTTTTTAACCTGCGCGCGCGCGAGGGAGGTCCCTGCGGCACCGGCAAGCAGCAGAGCGGAAGCGTTGATGAATGCGCGTCTCCCGGCAGGGGCCGGTTCTGCCGCTGCGTCATTCTCTTTGACTATCTTTCCGAAACTCAAAGCGTTCTTCTTGCAACTGTCGATGCAGTCGAAGCAGTCCACGCAGCGTGAGCGGTCGATCTTGAGCGTACCTTCTTCTATGCACGAAGCCTTGCACTGCCGTGAGCAGACACCGCATTTGACGCATTTCTCGCGGTCAACTTTGATCCCCAGCAGTGAATATCGGCTCACGCATCCGAGCACTGTGCCCACCGGGCAGATTGTGTTGCACCATGCGCGTCCCCACAGCGCAGCGCAGACGCATATCACCACGAATGTTACAGCCGCTGTGATCAGAAGTGATGCCGGGCCGCCTCCTGTTATGCTCCTTACCATACGCCCATAGGCGCTGTAAGGCTCCAGAAATGCCACCACAATCTGGAGGTTGACAATGATGGCGACTATCACAAGCGCTGTCACGGGGTAGCGTACCCAGCGGCGCTCTTTGTTGAATGTGAAGCGCTTACGCAGAGGCTTGATCCATTTTCCGAGAGTACGGCGCAGCCACAGGACCAAGTCCTGGAATACTCCCAGGGGGCATATGACCGAGCAATAGATGCGGCCGAAGATAAATGTAAACAGCAAAATGCCAAGCAGTACGGCCACATTGCCTATGGTAGCGCCTCCTATGACGCGCAGAGTGGTAGGCAGGGCCTGGATTTTGGCCATCCATCCCCACCAGTCATGGCCTATGCCTGCGAGCAGGAGCGTTATGCCGATGAAGCATAGCGCCGCCAGAACTATTCTAAGCTTACGTAACATTATTATGTTGTCTCTAAGATTTTGTCGGCAAGGGCAAGACGCGCCGAGCAATGCGCCTCGAAGTCTTTCCAGCGGTAGTAGTCGGGCCATGCCTGGCCACGCGGGTCGGTGTAACAATCAATGGGGAAGTGCTGAGGCACTTCATCCAGCGTGCATCGCACAAGCACTTCTCCGCTTGAGTTGCGGAACAAAGTGAAGAGCAGGGTGGAGGCCATGGGCATGTGCCCGTAGTCGTAGATGCGCCATACTTTCTCCGGGTCGCTTTCGCAGTGGTCCCAGCCTTCGGCTTCCAGCAGCACCAGCGTGCCGGATATCTTGTAGTCGTGTCCGAAGCGAAGGCGTGCCGCTACGTCGCCGCCGGCAATATCCTCCTTCATGTATTTGACCAGATCTCTCAGAAGAGCCTCCTCCAGCGCCCAGTTGCGTCCGTAGTAGATGGGAGTGGCTCCGCAGCAGCTATACATGCGGAAGTTCTCACATTCCCACATTCTCCATGCGTCTTCGCTCTCGAGCATGTACATCAGCGATGCATCAGGGCCAAGCGTCTCGGAGAAGCTGAGGTAGAAATAGAACATGCGCGCTGCGTTGATGTAGTCTTTGTACACTTTCAGCACTACGGCGGGGTCTTTGAAGAAGCGTCCGAAGAAGCGCTCAGGGTCGCTCATGTTCTTCTTCCACAGCGCCTTGAAGGCGGGATTCCAACGTGCGGTGTCAGCCTCGAAAGCGCGGCTCCAGTCCCTTTCTTCCGCCCTGGGGTTGTATTTGCTGGTGGGGTTGAGTATGCCCATGTCCGAAGCGGATGCGTCGAACCGGATGTTGAGCTTCGGGTCAAGGCGGCGGTACTGGTCCAGCGCAGCGGTCATGGATAGTATAGTCCGGTTGGTCTGGGTGGAACGGGCCACTATTGTACGTCGGCCGCGAAAAACCTTTTTCCAGCTCTTCATTATGCGTCCGGCAACTGTGCGGTGCTGCTGCTGCCCGTACTCGGTGAGGTCGTACGCGCGCCCCCGGACGGTATGATATACCGCCTCGCTCTTGTTGAAAAGATCTTCTCCGAGGGGCGTGAGCAGTCCGGAATCCGAAGCTATGTTTACCAGCTTATGCATCTGGTCGTAGAGCGCCTCCTTGCTGTAGAGCCTGGCGCCGTGCCTGGCATACGTGCTGATATTGAATGGCTTGAATCCGCGGGGAGCTTGTGGAGTCACGGCCTCTGACGTGTAGTGGTAAGGTGCGTACCATGCGGCGGCACGGCGTACGTCCGACTTGACCTCTTCAAGCGAGAGGCCCTGGGCGAATACGCTGCAGCCCAGCAGTAGCAGAATCAGTATTGACGCAGTTCTTTTCATGGACGGAAATAGACTCCTTCTTCTTTAAGTGCCTTCTGAAGCAGGGCGACATCCAGCGAGCGCGGCTCCTTGCCGGTGCGTACGCAGAGTGCCGCGGCCTTTCCTGCCGCTTCTCCCAGGCACATGGCGGGGCCCATGACGCGTACTGAAGCCAGGGCCAGGTGGGTCGCCGAGATGTTGCGGCCGGCGCAAAGGAGCCCGTCCACTTTCTGCGGAACCAGGCTGCGGTAAGGGATATCATAGCAGTCGGGGCACCACATGAGCGTGCAGTCACCTCCCACCGGATGGTGCAGGTCCACAGGGTACGATGCTACGCCGATTGCATCCGGGAAGCGGGCGCAGTCGAAGATATCTTGCTCAGTTAGAATGTATTCGCCGATGATGCGGCGGCTCTCGCGTATCCCCATGAACGGCGCCACGCGATCTACGTATGCGTTCTCGAAACCGGGGATGAATGCCTTGAGGTAGCGCACTATCTCGGCATTCTGCTTGATGCATATCTCTTCGCCCTTGGTGTATTGTTCTGGGTCGATGGCATCTATGCCGTTCACCCTTGACATGTTTACCCACCACTCGTCGGGGGCCATGCCTGTCATGAAGATGGTGCGCTCTACGGGCAGCTTGTAGCCTTGCTCACGTGCCTGGCGTATCTGGTTACGGAAGCCCACCATGGTGCAGTTGTCATCGGAGCGGAAGAACTCGTTGGGAATGAAATCGATGTCGTAAATGTCGGGGTGGTCGGCCACTGCGTCGCGCAGCTTGCGTGAATCCACTCCGCGCATTGAGAACATGAGGGTAGGAGGCTGGGCAATCCCGTCGTCGTTGCCGTAGGCCATGGGAGCGCCGGCTCTGTAGGCCACATCCCCGTCGCCGGAGCAATCGACGACTACTTTGGCCAGTATTGCTTCACGGCCTTTCTTTGACTCTATTATGACGCCTTTGACTTTGTCTCCTTCCATTATTGTGTCCACGCACATCACGTACATGAGCACCTTCACGCCGCACTCTTCCATTATTTCCCAGGCCAGACGCTTAGTGCCTTCCGGGTCTATCATGGTGAGGCTTACGTGTAGAGGGCATGCCCTGTGATGGGTGGCTTGTCCGCGTGCGCGTAGTCTCTCGACGAACTGCAGTGGGAGACCTTTTATGACCTCGTTGCCTTTCCGGCCCAGAAAGCCGAGCAGCGGCAGTCCCTGGGTCATATTGCCTCCGAGCGAGCCGCGGTTCTCTATGAGCATGACTTTGGTGCCTTTCTCGAGAGCCGCTGCCTGCGCTGCCATGAGTCCGGCGGGGCCGCCGCCGACTACCAATACATCTACCTCATCCCTGACCGGAATCTTTCTGGCTGGTTCAATAATCTCTTTCATCTATAATGTTATGAAAAGTCTGAAATATCAGTTCTGCACCGTCTCCCACTGGGGGACATCGAGCATGTTTAAAGTCCCCCAGTGGGAGACGGTGCAGACTTGTGTATTCTGTCATTGCAAAGATAACAAAATCAAAATAAATTTGTATATTTGCAGTGGTTAGAGTTCTGTCAAAAGACAGGACTCCTTTTTAGTGACTATTGACTGATTATGGCAGATGTACATTATTTGAGCCAGGAAGGGCTCGACAAACTTAAAAAAGACTTGGCAGAAGCACTTGCACGCAGGCCGGTTATATCGGCAGCCATCGCCGAAGCCCGCGAGAAAGGTGACTTGTCTGAGAATGCAGAATACGAATCGGCACGTGAAGCCCAGGGCCTCCTGGAACTGAAGATCGCAAATCTTCAGAACACCATAGCCAACGCAAAAGTTATAGATGAGTCTATGCTCAGCGCCGACAAAGTCCAGATGCTCACCAAAGTACGCGTGCACAATATTACCGCCGGCCGCGACATGGAGTTTACCATAGTTGGCGAGAATGAAGCTGACTTCTCCAAGGGCAAGCTGGCTGCGACCACCCCCATTGCCAAGGCTCTCATGGGCCATGCCAAGGGAGAGACAGTAGAGGCCAAGGTGCCGTCGGGTGTTATGAAATTCAAGATTCTCGATATTTCATTATGACGATCTTCAGTAAAATCGCAAAAGGGGAGATCCCTTCATGGAAAGTGGCGGAGAACGATGAGTTCTACGCCTTTTTGGATATTAATCCCCTCGCAGAAGGGCACACTTTGGTGATTCCCAAGAATGTGGAGGACGATTACATTTTCCATCTTGACGAGGCTACCTACAATGGCCTCTGGGCCTTCGCCCGCAAGGTAGCCGTAGCGCTTGGCCGTGCGGTCCCCTGCAAGAGGGTAGGAGTGGCGGTACTCGGCATGGAAGTGCCTCATACCCATATCCATCTTGTTCCTCTTCAGACAGAAGGGGATCTTGATTTCCGTAAAGAGCGCCCCAAGGTGACGCCCGAACAACAGGCCCGTATAGCTGCCTCCATCCTTGCCGAGTATGAGAAGCTTTAAGTATCTGGCCGCAGCAGCTTTAATGCTGGCGGCATGCACTCCCAAGGCCACGGTTGATTGTACTGTGGCCCAGGCTCCTGGCAGTCGGATCGTGGTCAGCCAGCTGGATATGAACGTGTATAAGCTGCTGGATACCGTCCGCACGGATGCTTTCGGGCGAGTACGTTTCAATGTGGACGTCAAGGCCGGCGACCCGGAATTCGTGTACCTTTTCTATAACAAGACCAAAATAGCGTCGCTGTTGCTTGAACCCGGCATGAGGGTCAATGTCAAGGCGGATACGCTGGGTAACTTCGATGTGGATGGCTCTCCTGAGTCTATCAAGTTGAGGGACAGGGAGATAGCCTATGCTCGTTTCCAGAAGGAACTGGATGCTACCATGGATCCTTCCGAGTTGTCGCGCATCTATATCAAACACTACCGCGACGATATCAAGTACGTGATGGCCAACATGACATCGCTGACCGTGGTTCCCGTACTTTTCGAGCAGCTTGACACATATACGCCGGTGTTCAGCCAGAATTCTGATGCCGTTTTGTTCCGCAAGGTGTGCGATACTCTCGGGATGGTGTATCCTGAGTCCCGCTACCTTAAGGCTTTGGAAGCGGAGACCGCCCGCCGCGAGAAAGCTTTCAAGCTCCAGTACCTTGTAGATTCTGCTGAGGAAAAAGGGTATCCCGACCTCAATATGCCCGACATCAGCGGACGCCGCGTGCTCCTCTCCGAGCTTGGCTCCAAAGTTATCCTCCTGCATTTCTGGGATTCTTCCGACGCTACCCACAAGATGTTTAACCTCGATGTGCTCATGCCACAGTGGGAACGCTGGCATGACAAGGGCTTCGAGATCTACGCTGTGGATGTCAACCCCGACAAGTCCACTTGGGCCTCGGTGGTCAGAGCCCAGAAGCTGCCCTGGATCAACGTCAATGATGGCCGCGGCGTGACTTCTTCGGCCGTAGCCCTGTTCAATGTGACAACAGTTCCATCATCGTTCCTGCTTGCAGGCGGATCGATGGAGACCAAAGATATCAGCGGTGCTGATGCACTTCAGAAAGAACTTCAGCGTCTCTTGAAATGAAACAATACACAATAGGTGTCGATTACGGCACCGATTCGGCCCGTGCTGTCTTGGTTGATGCCTCTTCTGGCGCCATTATGGCATCGGCCGTGAGCCCTTATGCCCGCTGGGCTACAGGCCGCTGGTGTGATCCGCTCTCTCAGCAGTTCCGCCAGCATCCCTTGGACTACATCGAATGTCTGGAAGCAGTGTTGCGGGAGGTGGTGGCTGCATGTCCCGATCCGGCGGCTGTCCGCGCCATTGCGGTGGATACCACCGGCAGCACCGTGTGCTTTACGGATGCCGAGGGCATGCCGCTGTCGCTCCGCGAGGACTTTGCCGAGGATCCCGACGCTATGTTCATACTGTGGAAGGATCATACCGGGACCGCTGAAGCAGAGGAGTTTACCGCTGCAGGAGCACGCCACAAGCCCAACTATATCTGCCAGAGCGGCAATCATTATTCGGCCGAATGCACCTGGGCCAAGGTGCTGCATGTGCTCCGTACCAACGAGGCCGTGCGCCGCGAGGCTTGGGCCTTTGTGGATGAGTGTGATTTCATCACCAATCTCCTCACCGGGTGCCGCAGCTTTGAGGGCATGAAGTGGGGGCATTGTATCCCCGGGGCCAAGCAGCTGTGGAACCGCGACTGGGGCGGTTATCCACCCGAGAGCTTCTTTGAAGAGATCGACCCTCTGCTGATTCCAGTGCTGCGGCGCATTCCTCATGACAATTATGCATGCTCGGTGGCCGCCGGTACGCTTTGCCCCGAATGGGCGTCAAAGCTCGGCTTGAGCACCTCGGTTGTGGTTGGAGTGGGTAACTGCGATGCACATTCGGGAGCAGTAGGCGCCGGCGTGCGTCCAGGGACTGCCGTATTGAATCTTGGCACTTCTGCTTGCTATATGGCAGTCATGCCCGTCGAAGAGATGAAGGGACACTTCATAGAGGGCCTTTTCGGACAGTCCGAAGGTACTATCCTCGAGGGCTATATGGGCTACGAGACAGGCCTTTCAGCCTTCGGTGACATTTTTGCCTGGTTCAAGCGTTTGACTGGCCGTCCTCTGGACGAACTTGCCCAGGAAGCATCACGGATTGCCCTGCGTGACGACCTGCCGCTCGCAACCGACTTTTTCAATGGCCGCCGCGCGCCCAACCCAAGCAATATAGTCACTGCCAGCATAAGCGGGCTTCGGATTACCACCGGCCCCGCTGAGATCTACCGGGCCCTTGTGGAGGCTGCTGCATTCGGCTCCAAAGCCTGCATCGATCAGTATATAGACGGCGGCATACGCATCGACAAGATGATTGCCGTGGGTGGAATAGCCAAGAAGAGTCCCTTCGTGATGCAGATGCTCTGCGATGTGCTGGGCGCCCCGATCGAGGTATCGGAATGCAGCGATGCCTGCGCTATGGGTGCGGCCGTGCATGCCGCGGTGGCTGCCGGGCTGTATCCGTCGGTGCTCGCTGCCGAAGATGCTATGCGCCCCAGTGCTTGCGCTACCTATACTCCTGACGCTCAGCGTCATGAGTTCTATCAGCGTCGTTATGAAAGATATCAAGAATTAGCTCAATTTTTATTATGACAATTCACGAACCCGCAAGGGATATCAAGGTCCGCGCCGAGGTTGACATTCTCGTGGTTGGCGGCGGTCCTTCCGGCGTGATGGCCGCCTATGCTGCCGCACGCAAGGGAAACCACAAAGTCATGCTGCTTGAGAGCAGGGGATACCTGGGAGGCAACCTCACTATAGGTCTTCCGATTCTTGCCTACCTCGGTCCCAAGGGCAACCAGGTCATCAAGGGCGAGCCCCAGAAATTCATCGACCGCCTCAAAGCCCGAGGCGCAGCTACCGACCACTTCCCTTGCAAGCTTCACAAATCTTTCACCATGGTCGATGGTGAAGAGGTGAAGAACGTCTGTGCAGAGATGATGGAGGAGGCTGGAGTCGAGGTGCTTATGTATGTCTTTTGCTGCGGAGTTCTCAAGGACGGGGATCAAGTCAAAGGCGTCATAATTGAGAGCAAGTGCGGCCGCGAGGCCATCCTCGCTGGGTCGGTCATCGACTGCACCGGGGACGGCGACGTTGCCTTCCGTGCCGGCGTGGAATGCCATAAAGGCGATGCCGAAGGCGGAATGCAGCCCCCTACTCTTATGTACCAGATGCGGGGCGTGGACGTGCAGGCCCTGCGCGATGCCATCGTACAGCATCCGGATATCTACGACATGGACAATATGCCGCACTCGCAGTTTACCAGGCGCCATTTCATTACCGTAGGCCTACGTAACCAGATACTCAAGGCCCGTGAGGCCGGACTGGACATCCCCGTCTCACGCACCATCCTTATCACCGGCCTGCAGCCCGACGAGATATGGGTGAACATGGTGCGCGTGAGCGGAACCGACAGCACCGAGCCCGCCAGCTATACCCGCTGCGAGCTTACTGCGCACAAGCAGATAAAGGTGCTCAACGAGTATCTGCGCCGCTTTGTGCCGGGATTCGAGAATGCGCACATGGAGATAGTTTCGCCCTTTACCGGCATACGCGAGAGCCGCGTTATCGTGGGTAAGTATGTGCTCACGGCCGAGGATATCGTGTCCATGCGGAAGTTCGACGATGCCGTAGTGGTGGCAGGATATCCCGTTGACATCCATCACTCCAAGGGCGGCGACTGCACCATGATATTCACCGAGGATGCCTACGACATCCCTTACCGTGTGCTGGTGCCCGAAAAGGTCGAGGGACTGCTGGTTGCGGGCCGCTGCTCGTCCATGAACCACGAGGCCATGGCCGGCACCCGCGTCATGTCCACCTGCATGGCCCTCGGCGAGGCCGCCGGTTCGGCCGCCCGCATCGCCCTGGAGGACGGCGTGCTGCCTTCTGCCGTGGATGTGCAGAAAGTCCGCGCCGACCTTCTGGAAAACGGAGCTTACCTGGGTTAGAAGAGTTTCTTCCCGACGGTAGCGACGAAGTCTTTGAGGTAGAAGGGCTCGAAATAAGCTATATCACGGAAATGCCCGGCCTGGAGTTCTGCCAGGGCGGGTTTTTTCATGGCTTCGGCCGTGGGGCATTCCTGCCGGAACCAGCGGTTTTCGCCAGCCAGCACTTGCTCGCACTTCTGTGCTCCGTCGCCGATAAAGAGGATCCCGGCGGATGTAGCGACGCCACCTGGGAGACTACCCCAAATCTGACGGAGGAACCCATCGTCGACAATTTGCGGGGAAACTTCGGTAAGACGCTGTCCGTCAGCGGAGTAAATGGCCGTATAAACCTCCATCCGGCGGGCGTCGATCATAGGTACGATATAGTTGCACCCCTCCGGCAGGCCGGCCTCGATTGCCTGCGCAGCCAGCACGTCCAGCGTACCCACTGCCAGCAGCGGAATCCCGCCGCCGAAGCACAGTCCCTTGGCCGTAGAAGACCCTACGCGGAGTCCGGTGTACGAGCCTGGCCCCATGCTGAGGCACACGGCGTCACAGTCGCTGACCCTGAGGCCTCTTTCAGAGAGCACCTCCTTGACATAAGGCGCCGTCATGGATGCGTGAGCCCGAGGAGTGTCGCTCTTTCGTACCGCTGTTATTTCATCGCCCTCAAGAAGTGCTACGGAGCATAGCGAGGTGGAAGTCTCAAGTAAGATTATACGGACTGGCATGATTCTGCAGAACTTCCTGTAACCAACTGATCAATAAATACTTTAAGCTGCGGAACTATCCCTGAGGCGAAGTCCCTTAGGATGGGATAGACCTTCAGGTCGGCTAGCTTTTCCTCAGCCACGATTCCCCAACTTGCATTGAGACCTTCAAAAACCGAGATGAGCAGGCCTATGAGCAAGGCGGTGGTGAATACTGAAAACACCACTCCCAGCAGCCGGTTCATCCATCCCAATGTGGCTATCTTGATTAATTTAGTGATCAGACTGCCGACCAATGCCATCACCAGGGCCGTGACAAGGAAAATCAGAATAAAACACACCACGTGAGTGGCGGGCTCCTGCGTGCCGAACTGAAGCATGGCCACCTGTGTAAGGTCCGGGGAGAAACGGCTGGCCAGAAATGCTCCCATTGCAACCGAGGCCAGCGAAACGATCTGTGTGACAACTCCTTTGGTTATCCCCAATATCAGCCCCGGGATGAAAAGCGCCAATAGTATAATATCAAATGTTGCCATTGCTAAAAAGCCATGAAATTCGTATATTTGCAAGTTTTAAAATGGCTAGTGCTGCAGGCTTGGGACCCAAGGCCCCTTCTGCTTGGCTTTATGGGCTCCGAACCCCAAGCCTGCAGCGCTACGAGTGCAAAAGTAAGGAAAAAATATGACATTCAAAGAATATAAAGGCCTGGACCTTGTTGCCGCCGGGAATGAAATACTGGAGCGGTGGAAAAAGAGAGGAGCATTTGAGAAATCCCTGCAACTGCGCGAGGGCGCCCCTGAATTCATATTCTTCGAAGGCCCGCCCAGCGCCAACGGTATGCCCGGCATTCATCACGTGATGGCCCGCAGCATCAAAGACGCAGTGTGCCGTTACAAGACTCAGAGCGGCTTCAAAGTGCGCCGCCGCGCCGGCTGGGACACCCACGGACTACCGGTAGAGCTTGGAGTTGAGAAGAAGCTCGGTATCACCAAGGAAGACATAGGCTCCAAGATAAGCGTAGAAGAGTACAACGCCGCCTGCCGGAGCGAGGTCATGAAGTACACCGCCGAATGGCGTACCCTCACCGAGCGCATAGGTTACTGGGTGGATATGGACGACCCGTACATCACCTACGACAACCGCTACATCGAGACTCTGTGGTACCTGCTCAAAGACATCTACGGCAAGGGCCTGCTCTACAAGGGCAAATCCATCCAGCCGTACAGTCCTGCCGCAGGCACCGGTCTGAGCACGCACGAGCTTAACCAGCCAGGTTGCTACCGCGACGTCAAAGATACTACCTGCTGCGCCCAGTTCAAGGTTGTAGGTGAAGACGACCTGTATTTCCTGGCCTGGACCACCACCCCCTGGACACTCCCGTCCAATACGGCTCTGTGCGTCGGCCCTGACATAGATTACGTTAAAGTGCGCAGCGCCAATCCTTACACAGGCGCTCCTGCAATATATATCGTGGCCCAGGCCCTGGTAGGTGCATGGTTCAACGATAAAGTACCTTACGAAGTGCTCCCTGGCTCTGTCAAAGGCCGCGAGCTCGCCGGTATGCGCTACGAGCAGCTTATCCCTTGGTTCCGTCCCGACGAGGGCGCGTTCCGGGTTATTCTCGGCGACTATGTCACCACTGAAGACGGTACCGGTATCGTGCATATTGCTCCGACATTCGGTGCTGACGATGCCAAGGTGGCCCGCCTCGCCGGAGTTCCCGGCCTGTATGTGACCGACAAGGACGGAGCTCCTCAGGCACAGGTGGATCCGAGAGGACGTTTCTACCGTATCGAGGATCTCGACCCTGCTTATGTCTCCGACCGCGTGGATGATTCGTACCGTGAGTGGGCCGGGCGCTATGTCAAGAACGCTTACGACTCTTCTCTTGCCGCCGACGCTCCCACTCTTGACGTTGACATCTGCGTCATGCTTAAGGCCGCAGGCAAGGCTTTCCGTATCGAGAAGCACGTACATACATATCCTCATTGCTGGCGTACCGACAAACCGGTGCTGTATTATCCGCTGAACAGCTGGTTCATCCGTACCACCGCCGTTCGCGAGCAGATGATGGCATTGAACGACAGCATACGCTGGAAGCCCGAATCCACAGGTACCGGGCGATTCGGCAAGTGGCTTGAGAATATTCAGGACTGGAACCTCAGCCGCAGCCGCTACTGGGGCACTCCGCTCCCTATATGGCGCACCGAGGATGGAAAGGAAGAGATATGTATCGGCAGCATCGCTGAACTTTACTCTGAAATAGACAAGGCTGTGGCGGCCGGATTCATGAGCTCCAACCCCTTCAGGGATGCAGGCTTCGACCCTGCCGACATGAGCAAGCAGAACTACGACCGCATTGACCTGCACAGGCCTTACGTGGATCAGATATACCTGGTATCGGCTTCGGGCCGCAAGATGACCAGGGAGACCGACCTTATCGATGTGTGGTTCGATTCCGGAGCCATGCCTTACGCCCAGACAGGCCTCAGGGGCAAGGATACACCAGATTTCGGCAGCACGGCGGACTTTATAGCCGAGGGCGTGGACCAGACACGCGGATGGTTCTATACCCTGCATGCAATTCATACCATGGTGAGCGGGACTCCTGCTTTCAAGAGGGTGATTTCCAATGGCTTGGTGCTTGACAAGAAGGGCGAGAAGATGAGCAAGCGCCTGGGCAATGCCGTTGATCCGTTCAAGGCTATCGATACTTATGGTCCCGATGCACTGCGCTGGTACATGCTCACCAATGCACAGCCTTGGGACAATCTTAAGTTTGATGAGGCCGGAGTGGAAGAAGTGCGCCGCAAATTCTTCGGCACGCTGTACAACTCCTATTCGGTTTTTGCCTTGTATGCAAATATCGACAAGTTCGATCCCGCAGCAGATATGGTGCCCTATGCATCACGTCCTCTGTTTGACCGCTGGATCATCAGCAAACTGAATACTCTCGAACTCAGTGTCAAAGATGCTTATGAAGACTATGACATAACCGCCGCAGGCCGTTTGATTCAGGATTTCGTATGCGATGACCTGAGCAACTGGTACATACGTCTCAATAAAAAGCGTCTGTGGGGCTCCGGCATGGCTCAGGACAAGCTGGCCTGCTACCAGACTTTGTACGAAGTCCTTAAGGGCGTTGCCCTCATGGGCGCTCCCATTGCTCCGTTCTTCATGGAGCGTCTCTGGCTGGACCTCGTGCCGGACAGTGAATCGGTGCACTATGAGCCTATGCCCAAGGCAAATGCAGTCCTGGTGGATGAGGCCCTCGAGGAGAGTATGTCTTTTGCTCAGAAGGCGTCTTCCATGGTGCTTGCCCTGCGCAAGAAAGTCGGCATCAATGTCCGCAAGCCGCTGGCCAAGGTGCTTGTGCCTGTGCTTAACGACGATGTGAAGTCACATATCGAGAAGGTCAAGGACATATTCCTTACCGAAGTCAATGTGAAAGAGATTGAGTTCCTTCATGATACTACCGGTATAATTACCAAGAAGATCAAGCCTAATTTCAAGACTCTTGGCAAGATCTACGGCAAGCAGATGAAGGAGATAGCCGCTGCTTTCGGCACCCTGGGGCAGGACGTTATATCCGGAATTGAGCGTTCCGATGAGTACGTTCTCAATCTCCCTTCAGGTCCCGTTACACTTCGTCCCGGCGATTATGAAATTAGTTCCGAGGATATGCCCGGCTGGCTTGTGGCCACAGAGGGCAGCCTCACCGTTGCACTTGATATAGTGCAGACTCCCGAGCTTGTGCTTGAAGGCACTGCACGTGAACTCATCCATCCTATCCAGAATCTCCGCAAGGAGAGCGGATTTGAACTTACCGACCGTATCGAGACCGAGATTTTTGCCGACGGCGCTGCCCATGAGGCCATTGCCAAGGCTCTTGGCGCTTACGGGGACTATGTTTCTACGCAGACCTTGTCCAACTCCATATCTCTCAAGTCTCTGGCCGAGGCTCCTGAGGGCGCTGCGGAGGTGGCCTGGGAAGACGGAAATATCAGAATAAACCTTAATCGCAATCTTAATATGGCAGAAGAAACCAAAACTCGTTATTCCGATGAGGAACTTGCCGAGTTCAAGGCCATCATCGACGAGATGCTCGCTAAAGCCAGGGCGGAATACAATACTCTCCGCCAAGTGATTATGCACAACGGCTCCAACGACATCGAGGACACTTCACCCTCATTCAAGACTGTTGAAGACGACGGCGCCAACCAGCTCTCCAAGGAGGAAGCCAGCCAGCTGGCGCAGCGTCAGTATAAGTTCATCCAGAATCTCGAAGCCGCCCTTGTGCGCATCGAGAACAAGACTTACGGAATTTGCCGCGAGACCGGCAAACTCATCCCCAAGGAGAGACTGAGACTAGTTCCGCACGCAACTCTTACCGTGGAAGCCAAAGAGAAACTCTCCAAGGCAGGTAAGAAATGAAAGTTTCCAGAGGCGCGAGGCTGATCATTCTCGGCGTGATACTCGTGGTCATTGACCAGGTAATCAAGTACCTGGTCAAGACCAATATGACTCTCGGCCAGCAGATCTATGTCCTGGGCGACTGGTTCCGTCTGTGCTTCGTGGAGAACGAAGGCATGGCTTTCGGAATGAAATTCGGCGGCGCTGTGGGCAAGTTCCTGCTGTCGCTGTTCAGGATTATACTCTGCGGGGCTTTGATCTGGTGGATAAGTTCGCTTAACAGCAAGAAGAAGGCACCTGTGGGTGTGCTTGTGGGCTTGACGCTCATCACTGCAGGAGCTTTCGGCAATATAATCGACTGCCTTTTCTACGGTCTTATCTGGGATTACGCTCCCTTCATGTTTGGAAAGGTGGTGGACATGTTCTATTTCCCGCTTATCCATAATGCCGCCGGCGAAGTGGTGTTCTTCAGCCCGGTGTTTAATTTTGCCGATTCCTGTGTTACCGTCGGTGCTTTCTACCTGATTCTTTTCCAGTGGAAGTTCTTTACCTCCGATGATAAGAAGAAGGTCGAACAGTAATTACGGCGGAGCCCTTGCCGGCTGCTGCATGCTCTTGGGCTTGCTTCTGGCGGTGTCTTGCAGCCGGAGCCTGGTCGCTGAGCTTGAATATCATCCGGAAACTATAATGGCTCAGCAGCTTACGCTCGACGGGCAGCAGGTGAGCGAATGGATGATGGGCGTCAACCGCCTCTATCCCGGCAGCGTGCCTCAGTTTCCCGCCCCGCCTGCTGGCTATAGCCCTGTGTACCTGACTCACTATGGGCGTCACGGTTCGCGTTATCTGGCTGCTCCAGGGAAGTATGCTTATGTTCATTCTGTACTCTCGAAGGCATCTGAGGATGGCATGCTTACGGAGCTTGGCGCCGATGTGTATGCCCGTTACGAGGCAGTTGCTCCATTGTATAAGCAGAGGGAAGGGGAGCTGACGTCTCTCGGCGCGCTCCAGCACCGTGCCATTGCCGCCCGCATGGTACAGAATTTCCCGGCGCTGTTCCGCGGTGCTTCAAAGGTAGTGGCTAATTCAACGAATTATGAGCGCACCATGCTTTCCATGCAGAATTTTACCCAGACTCTTGCGGCACTGCGTCCCGGTGTGGATATTCGTGCTGATGCGTCCCGGGCTTATATGGGGCGTATCAATCAGCATGCTCCTGAGAATCCGCGGGTTACGCCGGAGGACGTGCGCTGGAAGAGCTCCGATGCTCCGTGGCGTGCGGCATTCTGGGAGTATTACCGTACAGCATTTGATTGGCGGCCTGTGTGCGGACGCTTGTTCACAGATACGGCCTGGGCTGAAAGTGTGTGCGATCCCTTCAAATTCGTGCATGACTTGTATTCTATAGCTCTGGTGGTTCCGGGCTGCCCTGAAGAGTGCAAGGGCTTCTTCGATGTCTTCACTTCTTCGGAACTGTCGCTGCTGGGGCAGATGGACAATTATGCATTCTACATGGAGAAAAGCCGTACGCCGCTTGGCAACAAGCGTGGTTGCTACTTGTCCGAATCGGTCCTGGGCGACATCATCGACATGGCGGACGAAGATATGTCGTCCGGCGTCAAGGTGCGCCTGCGCTTTGGACACGACGGCTGCATCATGGCTCTTTATGCGCTGCTTAAGCTTGAAGGCTGGGATTCGGAACTGACCGATCCTGCCGGGGCTTGGAAGGTGTGGGACGTGTCACAGATCCCCATGGCCGCTAATTTCCAGATTGTTCTTTTCGGCCGTGGCGGGAAGCAGGAAGACATGGTTTTTATGATGCTTCACAATGAGGCGCCGCTCTCCCTGCCGCTTGATGAAGTCGTGCCCTGTTATTACCGCTGGGAGGATTTCCTGGAGTATTGCTCGGGGATTCTCTCGGAAGCGCGTGCTGCTTTAGAGAAATAATCAGCCGCCGCGCTCAGCGGGCCTCAGCATTGCACTGGGTTCTTAGCGCTGCTATTTATTACTTAGTAGCGGTATCTTGATCAAAATTTTGCAGAAGTCAAGAAATTGTATAACTTTGCAATCCTTTTGGAGGTGTGGCCGAGTGGTCGATGGCGGCAGTCTTGAAAACTGTTGAACGGCAACGTTCCGGGGGTTCGAATCCCTCCGCCTCCGCAAAAAGGCATCAAAAAACCGCGTTCAAGCAAGCTTGACGCGGTTTTTTGATGGTTGCGGCCGTCCCTACTGGTACGTAACGGCTGCGAAATGCTCTTACCGGTGCATCCCGCAGCACCTTTGCGCACGGTATGAACGGCCGATAGCTGCATTCTATGCTTTGCAGGGCCCCAGGCCAAGGGCTACCGGCGCAAAGCGACGGCCAGCCACAATTTT
The DNA here is from genome assembly GCA_017634595.1 of Bacteroidales bacterium. Classification (GTDB taxonomy): domain Bacteria; phylum Bacteroidota; class Bacteroidia; order Bacteroidales; family UBA932; genus Cryptobacteroides. Next base: position 89,184 of record JAGBNC010000021.1, on the reverse strand, counting down.
CCCTTCCTTTAGAGGACAAGGTCCTTGACCAGATCCTCAATTATAAAGGATTTCCGGCAATTCTACCAGCACCTTCCACCAGCCGTCACGTTTGCCATTGCTGCGGGCCTGGATTTGCCGTTCCCGGGCCCGATTGGCTGTTTCCGAGCACCAGCGGGCCTGGATTTGCCGTTTCCGGGCCAGATTGGCGGTTTCCGTGCTCCGACGGGCCTGGGTTTGCCGTTTCCGGGCCAGATTGGCTGTTTTCGTGCTCCGGCGGGCCTGGATTTGCCGTTCCCGGGCCCGATTGACGGTTTCCGTGCTCCGGTGGGCCTAGGTTTGCTGCTTCCTATGGCTGATGTATACAAAATGCCGATTTGCCGTTTTGTTTTAATTATTTATTTTTGCAGTTAGATTAATCGTGATTTGAGATGAAGGACTACATTATCAGAGCAGTTGCTTTTTCGGTGGCCTATACCGTCTTTTGTTTGTTGCTGGATCTTGTTTTCGGGAAAGTGCATTCTGTGCGTGAGTATGCCGTACAGGCTATTGTATTTGGTGTGTTGTTCGTCTTGTTTAAATATCTGGACGATAAAGGTTGGAATTCGTGGAAGAAGGTAGGAGATTTGTTTAAGCGAAAGAAATCTGGCGTATAAATTCACGTTTATCGCTCACTCCGATGAGCGCTTTTTGTTTCCCAACGCAGAAATCCTCTCTGGGGCGAGTGGAGTCAAGCTCAGTGACTCATCATTCATAGCGAATCCTTTAATGAGATGCTCTTTAAGTGTACTGGGGCCCACTATAGTAGTTGAGAACAGTGGGCCTGAGTAGTCATCGTCTAAATCAGCCATTTCGCTTCCGCCTCGTTCTCCGGCAACTGCCCCGTCTCGTAATACCGATACAGATACGTAGTCCCCGACACTTCTACGTTCAACATTTCTTTGTCGAGCCGCAATGATGCGCTGTTCCCTCACTCTTGGAGTACTTCTTCATCCATCCGGCATATAATCCTTTGTCTTGATTGCATTTGAAAAATATAACAGTGCCCTCGACAATACGACGGACACTGGCGAGACCACAAAGGGCAAGCAGAATGGTAGCAAAATGCTCTCACCGGTCCATTCCGCGGCACCTTAGCGTACGGAACGGTTGCGGAAGTTCCATCTTCTTCGAAAGGCATCTCTAAACCCTCCGGCAGAAGCATCAACAGGTAAGCTATGTCTTTATGGAATCAAGGGTAACATAAGAGGAATGTAGCTGGTCGCCCCAGAGGCTGGTTATCCTCGACCGACCGTCCTCACTGGAGGCTTGATTTGAGGACGGAGGGCAGAAATAACACCGGTCATCCTCACCAGAGGCCTGTCGTTCCGCTGAAACAAAACAACCTTAAATAAAATTTGGTTTATATCATAAACTTGTTTATATTTGCAGCGTGGCTGAGGAAGACTGCGCAGCTTCGCCCCGCCGCAAAAACGAGTTAAACAGTTGATACAATGGAACAGAACAAAGAAATGACGGCTCAAGAAAGCCTTCAGCTCATCAGCGAATCCTTCAATAAAAGCAGGAAGGACATCCTCCGGAACAGCGCAAAGTACTTTGTACTCTGGGGAGCACTGCTCACCGTAACCTCTCTTGCAATCTATCTGTTGTGGCATCTCACAGGCAAGCCGCAGTGGAATTTCCTGTGGTTTGTCATGCCGGTCATCGGCTACCCCCTTGCTGCACTCATCGGAAAGCACAATAAGACCATACCCCAGAACGAAGTGAGCAAGATGCTCGGCGGCGTATGGTCCGTCTTCGGCGCGTTCGCCATCACGCTCAGTGCCATAGCGGTCTCCTTGGTCCCCATGCACGTGACACTCATCATCGTCATCATCATGGGCCTGGCCGAATGCATGTCCGGCGTACTGCTGAAGAACTGGCCCATCATCATCGCCGGTTTCCTTCTGGGCGTGGGCGGAGCTGTTTTTGCCATACTGGTAAAGAGCGAGGCTCAACTGCTGGTTTTCACCCTGGGCGGTGTCCTTCTGCTCGTGACCGGGCTTATCATGAAACTTCAGTACAAGTAGCTCATGTTCCCCAAGTTAGATCCCATCCTTCATTCGGAACTCCGGCTGGCGGTGATGAGTATCCTGGCCGGAGCCGATGAAGCCGATTTCACCTATCTGAAAAAGCAGACAGGCGCAACCTCCGGAAACTTGAGCGTGCAGATAGACAAGCTCACCACGGCAGGCTATATTACCGTTGAAAAAGGATTCAAGGGTAAAATGCCCCGCACCACCTGTAAAATAACACTTGCAGGCCAGAATGCCTTCAGCAGCTATGTAGAAGCGCTGAAAGAATTCCTGTCTGCAGGTAATGTCCGGTAACCGGCTATTTCAAGAAAGTTGTAACGGCATTGACAATCTTGTCTCTGGCCTCTTTGGTATAGAGGTGTGACTCCAAGAAACAATCTTCGTGAATACCGTTCTTGTTCATAACCTTGACAATGAGTGGATTGGCCTCTGCGGAGGCATCGTCGACAGCTCCGCTTGTCCAAGGGTCGTCAGAACAGTAAACAAAAACTATCTTCTGCGTATTCTCCGTGGCCACCCACTTGCGGAAATCGGTCATGAGCTTGCCACCGTCCCACTGGCCCTCATAGTAATCCATGCCAAAGGCTCGTCCGCATGCATCGTCCTCAACACTCTTTGCCATTTCCTCGGTTATGAATGAGTCTTCCGGAATCCAGGAGTAGTCCATCCCCACGCATCCGAGTTCTCGTACAGACAGGACGTTGTAGGCAAGGTCGTACCGAGGGTCTTTCCTCTGAAATATCATGTCTGATTCCGTATGAGTGCTCTTCGTTTCCATCATGGACGATAGGTCCACCAATAGCTTGAAATTTTTTTCGTCCAGGAACACGAATTCCACCACAGCTTGAAGAGCAGGGTCTTCTTCAACTGCATCATCCTTGATGTTATCCGGATTGGGGATCAGATTCGCCCATGAGCTGAAAGGACAATCAGCGAACCGCAGCAGAGTGGCTTCCAGATAACTCTGGATAATGCCGCAGAGCAAGATTCCCTCAGTCACAGGATTGTACTGGTGCAGGATCTCTTTGTATGTATAGAGTGATGCGTCGTCGTTGTGGAAACGTCGGAGCAGAGCTTCGCGAAGAACTGGCTTGTTGATGCTCTGGATGAGGATCTTGCGGAGGTTTTCATATCCCTTGGCTTCGACTGAACCGGCGGGGTAGCCTGCACCGCAATTGTACACAATGTACCTGCCAATGCTCCTGTCGGTGGGTGAGTCGGGAGTCCCGGTGAAGAACGGTGCGCAGAAGGGCACATACAGGTCGAAGTCCTTCCAGCCCTTCTTGTCTGAGTAGTAGGCCTGGAGAGCAGAGGTTATGCCGCCTTTGCTTACGCCCGTCGCGACCCAGGTGTTGTTCTTGAATATATTCTTCTTGAGCATTTCAACGACAGCGTGTATGTCTTCTGCGGCCTGCTCTGAGGAGAGATAGTTAAACTCCACATTGTTCATGCTTTCCGGCTGGGAAGCGCCGAAATAGCGGTACTCAATTTCCACGAGGTTGGCACTCAGAGTCTCGCATAGATCGTTTTGGTAGTAACGGGTGCCATCCATCTCCATCTCGTAACCCTGGGTGTTAACCACCACGGGGTTGCCAGGGTTCACCATCTGAATGGCAACTCTCTGCTTGAATGTGGATATGCCGGCTTTGCTGTGGTCAAGGGGCTGGGCGTAATTGAAGAAATACTGCTTCAGAACCTCTTTACCATCATTGGCCTTTGTCTGGCCGGAGAACAGCACTATCTCAACGTCGGAAACCCCCTTGATACTTCTAAGTATAGTGGATATCTCGTCGTCCGGGACAACGGTCTGCTCCTGACCCTGGCTCTTCTGGTCTCCCTGTCCGGTGATTTCAGTCATGAAAGTCTTTTGGCAACCTGTGAAGGACAGGGCAGCAATAATGGCTGAAACAATAGGTATAAATATCTTTTTCATTTTCACTTTCATTTGTGGGTTACTTTCCGCTGATGATATATTCGATGGCACGGTCAAGCTGATTGTCAGCACCGTTGGAGCTTTTCTCCAGGGCAATCTCTATGTCAGGGGTAACTCCCTTTCCTTCAAGCACGTTGCCGTTGATGTCCAAGGTAGCGACTGAGGGGCAGTAGACATAGACAGGCGTCACTCCTTCAACACCGATATGTCCTGCGTAGGTGTAACTGTAGGCTTCATTGCTCAGCAGTCCGCACAGGCCGCCCCAGGTGGTTGTCCCGATAAACTTTGCATTGTCAATAACTTTGGTGGAGATGGTTGTGATCTCAGACATGCTCACCGATTTAGCATTTGCCAGAACGACTATGGGCTCGGTGACCGTGACATGCCCAATGCCCAAAGTGGCGCATATATAGGGCATAATTGGGGAGTAGTCATATCTGCCGACACCTCTTTTAAAGCGGGTATTCATAATGTGAAGGCCGCCGGAGGGCACAAGTGCGCCGATTACGAACTGGAAGTCGCTCATCTTGCCGCCTCCGTTACCCCTGACGTCGATAATTACACCGCCAAGCTGGTTAGACTTGTGCAGGTCCTGGATGGCATTGAACCATAAATACCAGGCATCGAGAACATCCTTTGACAATTCCTTAGCATAGGGCTGGAGGTACTCGTCTTTGGGGAATGAAGTCAGGTAGGGAGTGAGTGAGAAATTGTTGAAATAGAGATATGCGATATTTCCTTCAAGAAGGGCAGAGGTTATTATGATGTCATCATTGATCAGTTTAGCATCAATCATATGAACGCCGGGAATCTGGAGGTAATCATATTTCAACACGGTGGAGTTGAGGGCGTTGACAATTGCCTCGGTCTCGGAAAGCTTCTTGATACTGCTCACGTCGGCTAAGATCCTTGACGCCGCAATCTGCCTGTCGAGTTCGTCCTCCGTGACAACAGTCCTGCCCGATAAAGTTTCAAGCGTGCGATTCGACCATTTGCTAAGGGAATCCAAGACGGAGTGTATCTGAGTGCGTGCCGAGACATCCACCATCTTGATGTCTTTGACCTTGCCGCTTTCTATATAATAGGCAAGGCTGGGACTCCAGTTTTTCAGAGTGGCCAATTCTTTTTCTCGCTCCTTGTTATTGCGGTCGTCGCTGGGACAGACAACCACGGTGCCGCCTGACGAGTGATTCTTCATGGATACTGCCATGTGCCCGTCATGCAAGGGGTCAACCACCTGCTTGAGCAGCTTGGTGAGTGTCTCATCGTTAATCTGTTCATCCAGTGCAAGTGTGTCAAGTTCCACGAATTTGGGATAGAACTCGTCATAGACGGCATCCCAGTCAAGCCCATGCTCCTTTTCGTAGTCCCATATAGCATAGTTACTGTTGAGCCCTTCCCAGAGCGCTTTGAATTTTTCGCCGAAGCTATCAGTGGCCTTGTTCCAAGTGAGGAGGTCGGCGGTGGAGAAGTTGTGCAGCGTATCGTTTTCCTTGCGGCAGGAAATAAGCGAAAGCGCCGTCATCATTACGATTGCTGTTGCCTTTATAGTGTTTTTCATTGTCATTGCGGTTTAAAATATATAGAATATTCCTACATGGAGCGCTACTGTCGTGTCGTAACGGTAGTCTTTCACTTTCATATATTCCTTCACCTGGCTGGCGACGCTGTAATAGCAGCGTGTTTCCATCTGAGCGGCCCAGTGCTTGTGCCAGCGGTATTCCATTCCCAGACCGGCGACTGCACCTGCGTCAAGTCGATTGTCCTTCTCGGCGTTTAAAGCAATTTTCTCCGAGAAGGCATATGTCTTGGCTGTGAGAACGTTGACGTCCGTACCCGTGCGGTGGCTGTCAATCCAATAGCCGGTATAGCCTCCAAGGTTCACGAAACCGCTAAGGGGTGAATCTCCTCCGAAGCTGAAAGACGCCATCACCGGGAGCAGCAGATAGCTGTTGAAGTAGAAGTGGTCTATATCCGCGAGGTCGTAGCGGGTGAGATTCCAGTTCTTGTGTGTGAACATCAGGTCTGCCCTGACGCCCAGCCACTTATTGAAGGAATACTGGCCTGAGATGCCTCCGTCGAATCCGAGGCCGCCGTGGACGCTATAGTCAGTCATGTAGTGGACATCCTGAGAGTGGATGTTGTAGTCAAGGCCGCCGAGGGCGCCGACTCTCCATTGAGCATGGAGAACAAACGGCATCATCACTAGAACGGCCGCAAGAAAAATAGCTTTGCTCTTCATATCGTTTTCTGTTCAAACGTGGTTTGGAGCGCGAAGTTACTATTTTTTTTAGTTTAATAGGCCGTTGAAAGCGATTAATTAAAGTTTCCCTTGTAATTCTTTGCGCCTCGCTTCGTAATAATCGTGGCGTGCAGGATTCTCGGGGAACCAGCCGCGGAGTACGCGTTTCTCCTGAAGGAACATTTCATGTATTGCCCACAGGCACGAGAAGGCAAAGCCGCCGATAATAGTTGATACTATATCGTTTTGGACAAAAAGGGACAGAGCGGAGAGGGTGATTCCGAGGCACAGCCAGATCCACCAGCATTGCTTGCCCCAGTAATATTCCGCCTTGATGACGGCGGGGTGGCATATCCCTATACTTGAGAAGACGGCTGCTCCAACAATAATTCCACTAAAATTCATAATTATAACCAATAAACCGCTGCAAATGTCGGAATTTGTAGCGGTTAATTTTAGACCGATAAGTGGGATAATTAGGACAATCCTTGCTTTTAATACCCAAGTCTGACAAGTGTAGCCCTTGCGTCCGGCACTGTCTTGGGAGCTGATGAGTAGCGGAGACCTTTGTCCAGAAGGTATTGGATAGTAAGGTCGGAGCGGTTGGTGAAGAATCCATCGGAGCGGGGGAGTTGCTCCTCCATCTGTTCCAGGGAGTCGAACGAATATGGATGGTTCAGCATGCCGGCTTCCTTCACTAGTTTGGCTTGCCAGTCATGGTTCAGTTCGGCGTAATTGTTGGGCTCGCCTGATATTGACGGGCCGATGATTGATGCTCCGTTTTCCTTTGCCCAGTTCAGTATTGCCCGGAATCCTTCCGGCGTATCAAGATTGCCTCCCGGAATGTCTTCAGGGCATGGCGGCCACAATAGGAAGCACATGGGCAGACGCCCCTTAAACACAGCATTTGCCCTTCGAAGCGATGCTGGTGAAAAAGTCTGGAGTATTACCTTGCCTGCTGTTTTTCCCACTTGTACAAGACCGTCTTTGTAAAACTCTTGTTCTGTAGCAGGAGAGGTGATAATGTTCCACCCGGCAGCGTCAAGGGCGTCGAATACCCTCTGCTCCATGTCTTCGGGGTTGACTTCCGGCTCCTTGAACTCAATGTAGATGCCGGGCCTGTGGCCGGAGTCTTGGGGGTCAGGAGTGTATGCCGAGCCAAAATCGTAATCTACGAATTCCATGTATTTCCCGTTTTCAGCGGCCTCGGAGCGTATCTCGGCCAGGGTCTTGCCTTTACATGCGGGCTTGAGGGAGCAAGGCAGCACCCGCTTGCCGTCAGGCCCCCTGAGCAGCATCTTCCCTTCGGCATAGGCAATCTGGTCCTGGAGGGCAGATACATATTGGCTTCCGGCGAAAGATTCGCTGAACCACGAACCGGCGTCCAGCATGAGCAGTTCGGCATAATAGTACGATGCCGCGTAAAAGGGCTTGAAACCGGTCTTGTCACATTCCAGCTGGGCGTCGGCATCGTCTTCCGAGAACCCGAAAGAGAGGTAGAAATCTCTGCGCGTTGAGGGGATGCCGCTTCCGAACACCTCTTCAATATTGCTTGTTCGCGTCAGATTCTCATCGTGATTTGCCAGAATCACTCCGTCTTTGGTGCACTGGAGGTCTGATTCCAGATAGTCTGCGCCCATCTCCCTTGCCCAGCGCCAGGCGCTTTCAGTCTCTTCCGGAGCCCAATAAGTGGATCCGCGATGGGCCATTACCGCGTAGGCCGGGACATTCTTGTTAACTTCGATCTGAGGCGTTTTGGGGGAGCAAGCCGCCAGGGCTGCTGCCGCCATCAATAAGTATTGTATCTTCATAATATCTTTTGATAAGCACGTCTTTCGTCGCCAAGGGGAGCTCATGCCTTGCTGCTAAGTGTCTTGTGGTAATGGCATTGCAGCAGAGCGGGCTCCTCCTGACCATGCCAGTTGTGCATGCCGTTGCCCAGGCAGTCTTTCCACACTGGGCAGTCCTTGCACGTGCCTTTCCTTGCCCAGTCCCGCTTGCGGAACTCCTGGAAGCGGTGCTGCCACACATCGTAGAAATCGTCTTCGTAGATGCTGCCCTGGCTGAAACGGTCGCGGTCGATGTTGGGGCATGCGCATATTCTGCCGTCGATCAAGACTGACGCTATGTTTATGCCGGCGTGGCAGAAGTATCGCTGATCCCGGACTTTCTCTTCGTACCGGCCCAGGTAGCCCTCGCAGCTGAAAGTGACATTCATCTTGCCTTTTGCTTCCCTCTTGGCGCAGATGAAATCCATCAGAGACACGAACTCGCTGTCGCTCAGGTGCATATCCGGATCACTTGCAGCCCTGCCTATGGGGATTATGGTAAACAAGCGCCACTGCCGCACCCCAAGACTGGACAGTATGCTGTACATCTCGGGCAGCTCTTTGAGGTTGCGCTTGTTGACGCAGCTCACCACGTCGAAGTTCAGCCTTGGATCAGCTGCAGCTATGCCTATGGCTCTTAGTACTCTGGAGTAACTTCCTTTTACAGAACGCATCCAGTCGTGGGAGGCTTCAAGCCCGTCGAGACTGATTGTGAGTGTACGCATGCCGGCCTCCATAAGGGCTGCGTGCTTCTGCTCATCGTAGAACCATCCGTTTGATACCATGCCCCAAGCAAAACCGCGGTCCCTGATCTGTGCCCCGGCTTGTATAATGTCTGGCCGCAAGAGCGGCTCGCCTCCGGTGAGAACCACTGTGAAGTCTTTGGGCCGGGCCGATACAGGAATACTGTCCAGAGCTTTCAAGAAGTCCTGGACAGGCATATCTTTCTCCCTGCTTAGTACGGAGCAGTCGCTACCGCAGTGACGACAGTGCAGATTGCACCGTGTTGTGCACTCCCAAAAGAGGTAATTGAGTTCGTGGACCTTGATTTCGTTGTCCCGGAACAGCCTGAATAAATAACGATTCACCTGTACTTGTTTCGACAAAGTTAATAAACTAATCAAAATCTTATGCAAGATTCTTCTTATATTTGCATTTGCAATTAAAAGACGTTTTTTATGAAAATCTTGCACAAAATATTGAAAGGAGCGTCACTGACAAGCGCTTTGTTTGTTTTCCAGGCATGCTATGGAACCCCTATGAATTCTTTGTATGAAGAAGGAGGTGATGCTCCCATGTCCTTTTCCATTGTATCACACGATACGGGCAAGCCTCTTGAGGGGGTGAAAATCCAGGCCTCTACAATTCGTGACCGCGGCTTTCAGGAAATAGGTGTCAGCGGAGCTGACGGCACTTGTGATGTGCAGATACCCTATCGTAAGAATCAGATAGGACCGTTTCTCCGCTTCGAAGATGCGGAAGGGAAGTATTTTGCCAAAGATACATCCCTTGCCGACCTTCGCCAGCGGGATATAGTTATAAAGCTTGATCCGGTCAAATGAAACTGCGCGCGTTATTAGTTATCGCCTGTGTTCTGGTATCGGCTCCTTCTTTTTCGCAGGTCAGGACTTGGAGGAAGTCTTTTTCTATTGAACTTGGAAGTGGTATCAAGCCTCTGCACATGACGATGTCCCCGAGCCGTGATGTGAGATATAAGCTTGGGGAAGAGGGGAAAGCGGTTGATATGTCGAGGGCTTATTATCCTGTCATTACAGTAACTGGAGCCTGGCGATTCAGGGAACATTCCGAGCTGGCCCTCACCGGAGAGGCCTCATGGAGCCATCATAAGGTAATACAGTACGGCATTTTCGGTACAGATCCTGAGGGGAAGCCTCGTTACGACCTTAACAACAGTACCCCCGCCGGGTGGAAAAACTCCACGTTAATCCCATCCCTTACATTCCGATACCGATATCTTTGGAATCCATATGCTAAAGTGGTGGCGTATTCCGGCGTTGGCGTCGGCTTCATCCCGACCTTTTTCCCTATCCCCGAGATACTTCCTATCGCTGCCAGATATGGAGGCAATCATTTCTATGGTTTCGCGGAATTGACCATGGGACCGGTCGCAAGTTATGTCCATTTGGGCCTTGGTTGGCGATTTTAATTAAAATATCGCTTGCGATATAAAAATATTGTTGTATATTTGCATCGTGAACGATACAAATTAACAATTAATACAACAATATTATGGACAAGAACAAATCTATTCAAGTACTTCAGGCCTACGCAACCGGCCTGGCCGCACAGTCTCTTCAGCACAAGGTTCAGGGCAAGATCTTCGCAGATCAGGGCTTCAGCAAACTCGGAGAAAAATATACCGAGCACGCAGCCGAAGAAATGGGCTGGGTCGATCAGTTCATAGAGCGCATCCTTGACCTCGGCGGCGTGCCTCAGGTTGAGGCTGCACCGGCAATGCCCGTCACCAGCGACCCTGTAGAGTATATCACCGCCGATCTGAAGGTTTCACACGAGCAGGTGCCTATCCTCATGCAGGTGGTCACATCTCTTGCCGATGATTTCAAGACTTACGACATTCTCAAGGCCTATGCCCTCGACGAGGAGGAAGACATGCTCTGGAGCGAGACTCAGCTCGACCTTATCGAGAAGATCGGTCTCCAGAACTGGCTTGTCAAGCAGCTCTGAATTAACTCTCGGAAAGATATGGCAAAGATTTATGATTTCAAGGCCCTTAACAACAAAGGGGTAGAGGTGGATTTCGCTCAGTACGAGGGCAAGGTTCTCATGATAGTTAATACCGCTTCCAAATGCGGATTCACTCCTCAATATGATGGCCTGGAGGCTCTGTATCAGAAGTATAAGGACCAGGGCCTGGTGATCATCGGCTTCCCTTGCGACCAGTTCGCTCATCAGGAGCCCGGTACCGATGCCGAGATAGCCGAGTTCTGCCGCATCAACCACGGTGTGACCTTCCCCCTGATGTCCAAGATCGAGGTCAATGGCGACAATGCCCATCCGATTTACAACTATTTGAAGTCAGCTGCTAAAGGCACATTGGGTAACGCTATTAAGTGGAACTTCACCAAATTCCTCATTTCCCGCGATGGCACAGTAGTCAAGCGCTACGCACCCGTGGTGACTCCGGAGAAGATGGAGAAGGACATTCAGGCGATGCTTTAAGTCTCCGATATGAACGAGCAGTTCAAACTGGATAATCAGCTTTGTTTCAGGTTGTACACGGCTTCGCGCCTTATCACGCAGGAGTATCATCCTCTGCTCTCGCAGTTTGGGTTGACTTATCCGCAGTACCTTGTGCTGCTGGTCCTGTGGGAGAAAGACGCGCAGCCGGTCAATGATGTTGCCAAGCGTCTGGTCCTGGAGACCAATACTGTGACTCCGCTGCTCAAAAGGATGGAGGCTGAAGGATTGGTGACCCGGTGTAAAGGACTTAAGGATGCGCGCCAGATGATTGTGTCGCTTACCGTGAAAGGCAAGCGATTGCAGGACAAGCTGGCCGCAGTGCCTTCGGCTGTCGGGAACGCTGTGATTTGCCAGAGTGTTACGCCGCAGACAGTGCCTGTCCTTTACAGGATGCTCGACGACATAATTGAAAAGCTAAAGGCAGCCGGGGAATAAAGCAAATCCCCGGCTTCTTGCTTTTAATGAGGAAATAGTGTAATTTTACACTTAATTATGACAATAGATATGGAAACAAGGCAGGTGCCGGTCCTGCTTCTAACCGGCTATCTGGGAAGTGGCAAGACGACCCTTCTCAACAGGATTCTTTCGAATCGCAAAGGAATCAAGTTCGCAGTTATAGTCAATGATATAGGTGAGGTCAACATCGATGCCGACCTGATCCAGAAAGGCGGCGTGGTAGGCCAGGGTGATGATTCTCTTGTGGCCCTCCAGAACGGCTGCATCTGCTGTACCCTGAAGATGGACCTCGTGGCGCAGGTGGCTGAACTGGTGTCAAGCAAGAGTTTCGACTACATAGTGATAGAGGCCAGCGGGATATGCGAGCCGGCCCCGATTGCCAATACAATATGTACGATGCCGAGTTTCGGCACGCAGTACTTGCGCGGTGGTATTCCCTATGTCGATTGCATTGTCACTGTGGTCGATGCCCTTCGTATGAAGGACGAATTCGGCGGCGGTGAGGCGCTCGGCAAGGAGGATTTAGGTGAAGAAGATCTGGAACGTCTTATCATCGAGCAGCTTGAGTTCTGCAATATTGTGCTGCTCAACAAGGCATCCGAAGTTACGGCGGACGAACTTGGACGCTTGAAGGCCATAGTGAAGGGGATTAACCCCGGCGCCAAGGTTCTTAGTTGCGACTACGGCGACATCGACCTGGATGAGATTATTTATACTGGGATGTTTGATTTCGACGCTGTCGCTACCTCAGCGGCTTGGATAGCTGCGATCGAAGGCGAGGATGATGAGGACGAAGCTGAGGGCGAAGCGCTGGAATATGGGATCGATACTTACGTCTATACGCGGCGCGAACCTCTGGATCTGAACAAGTTCGACAACTTCATCTTCAAGCATTGGCCCTCGAATATCATAAGGGCCAAGGGTATGTGTTATTTTGCTTCCGATCCTGATCAGTGCTATCTGTTCGAGCAGGCAGGAAGGGAGAAGCTTATCAAGGATGCAGGTCTCTGGTATGCTACGATGGATGAATATGAGTTGCAGCAGCAGATGGAGCGTGATCCTCAGCTGCGTCGCGACTGGGATCCTGTGTACGGTGACCGTATGCAGAAGTTGGTTTTTATTGGCCAGCATCTGGACAAAGAAGGTATCAAGACCAGCCTTGATAATTGCCTTGCAGAGTGATGCCATGTCCCTTTGACATTACTATCCTGATGATGCTATGATCATTATCTATTACTGTCCGAAATAATGCCATGGTCATTTGATGTTCCTATCCGAGATAGTTCCCTACGGGGACCGTTAAACATGGGAAAAGGTCCCCGTAGGGAACTATCTCGGATAGGAATACCATGTTCTACGGATAGGAATACCACGTTCTATGGATAGAAATACAACGTAATATATCTCGATACAAAAGGGGATAAAATCAAAGTAAAGAAAAGCGAAAAAAGATTTGCACGTATTAATAAAAATTTATACTTTTGCAGTCCAATTCTGGATGTGGCGCAGTTGGTAGCGCACCTGGTTAGGGACCAGGAGGTCGCTGGTTCAAGTCCAGTCATCCAGACAATTCTGCCTTAACCCAGTGGTTTACTGTAGTTAAGGCTTTTTTGTTATTGTAGATATGAAAAAAGCAGTTTTACTCACCGCCATCATTATTCTTGCCGGCGCCTCCCTCAGAGCACAGAACACAACCGACCTCGACGCACTCGTGCAGCAGCACCAAGCTGCAGTTGACGATGCCTCCCAGAACTACAAAGACCAGTCCCGCCGCAACAACCGCAGGATAGACCTTCTCGAAAACTCCATTTCCCGTGATCAGCGTGAGATAGACAGGCTGAAACCCGAGCTCAAAGCAGCAAAAGACAGGCTCAAGTCCCACCAGACAAGTCTTAAGCTTCATAAAGAGAAGATCAAGAGCATGAAGAAGGCTGGTGCCCCAGCTGGGCAGATCAAAGCTGAGAACCTCGAGGTAAAGAACATCCAGACCGAGATCAAGAGCGCCAAGAATGAAGTCAAGCGCATAGATAGTCAGATCAAGACTCGTAAACGCAACATCTCCGACTCCCGCAAGAACATATCTTCTCTGAAGAAAGAGAACAGGGAAGCCAAGAAGGAAGTCCAGCAGAGCAAGAAGAATCTTCGCGACAGCCAGAAACTACAAAAACAAGCGGCGGCAAATGCTGCCGCCGCCGCTGCTGCTGAATCTGCAGAATAATTATTTTTTACTCATAGCCTGCACCAGCGCGCGATATGGGAAGCTATATACTTTACCTCCTTCCTTCGTGTTGCTGGGGCATATCAGTTTATCTTCCCAGATGTCCAGATCCTCAGGTTCGCTGGGCATAACGTCGGTGAAGTCGAACCATCCGTATTTCCCGTTCTCGAGCCCGGCGTAGAACAACTCGTTTGGGTGCTTCTCGCTACCCGTGCCGCATGGCAGGAACAAGATGCCGTCCACGATCAACGCGCCTTGGATAATTGCGTTCTGGGGTCCGCGAGCCCCCTCCGGTAGCAAATCTTCGAAATTGAAGGAGCGCAGGACATCATCTTCGCTCAAGCTCACAAGGAAGCGGTCGGAGCTGAAGCGGGGGAAGTCGAATACCTTCACCACAATATGGTTCCCGGGAGCCTCGTTGCCCACTGTATTGCCATAGCAGTATATCTTTTCAGGATGCTTGGGATCGGCAATCCACAGGCGTGAATTCCATTCTTTCGGTTCGTAATGGACCAGCTGGACCAGCTCTGAACCGAAGGGGACTCCGCTCTCATCGGTGAGTATCCTTTCTACGAACAACAGGCGCGACAGTGAGTCAGTCTCGGCGAGAGCTATCTCTTCTACCGGCTTGCTCTTGCATTGGGATACGTAGAACAAGGGGAAACGGTCCGCAGAGTCATATTTGTCGGGGCCGAAGAAAGCCAAATTGGCGTGGTTGTTCTTGCCTGCAGAGGCAAGGGGGAACTGGGCCACCGGCTTACGGGTACGGAGATCGAACACGTTGCACCAGCCTTTGTCCTGGAGGCTGAAGAAGAAATCACCATACACAGCACAGCCTTGAACGTTTTTGATATGTTCAAGCTCCGGATAGTCCGCAAGCGAAAACATCAATGTGGGCGTAGGGCGTTCGGTTCCCGAACATGCTGCGGCAAGCACCGCAGCGGCAATCAACACAAAAATCTTTCTCATAAAGCTCTTATCACGGCCAAGTTAGTTTCTCTCAGCCTCTTTTCATCCATTTTAACTATCTCGCGGTCGTAGGTCATAATACCGTTGACTTCAATTTCAACGTCGGTTGTCTGGGTGTACACTGCGGAAGCGCACCCTGTGCTGATGAACACCTTGAGCATCTCTGCAAAATGGTCGTACATGTTCTGCAGCTGCGCTCCGGAGTCCATTACCTTGCCGTAGCCCCAGTTTTGATCCTGCTGCCACAGATGGCCGGGAACAGGATATCCTAGGCCACCGTATTCACCAAGCACGTTGATGAACTTGCTCTCGAAATTGTTCATGGCGGGGCAGGCATAGTGGTGTGTATCTATGATGTCACCGGCAAAAGCATAATTGCCGCCCGATGCTTCGTTGATAAGGCGGGTAGGATCCTGCTGTCTGGTGAACGCCACTACCTGAGGGGTGTCGAACTGGCCCCAGGCTTCGTTGAAAGGAACCCAGACGGTGATGCACTGGAACCCCTTCAGGCAATCAATGATCTCGCCCCACTCTTTGTAATAATTGTCTTTCCATTCCTGAGGAACGATACAGTCGGTACCGCCTATGAAGCTGTCGCGCTGCCATTCGTTGGTCTGCATGCGGGCTATTTCGGGATCTCTCCAGGAATTGGTTTTTGATCCGTGGTCGGCAATGCAGGGCATGTCCTGCCACACGCTCACTCCAATCACGTCGCACCACCAGTACCAACGGGCGGGTTCGACCTTGATGTGCTTGCGTATCATGTTCCATCCCCATTGTTTTGTCTTGAGGATGTCGAATTTGAGAGCCTCGTCGGTGGGTGCGGTGTAGAGTCCGTCGGGCCACCAGCCCTGGTCCAGAGGCCCGAAGAAGAAGGTCCTTATGCCGTTGAGGCCTATGCGCTTATAGGAATTGGTGTTGCGGTCGGGTTTGGGATCGGACACGACGGACACGCTGCGGAGTGCAGTATATCCGTCAACACTGTCTATTGCCTTTCCTCCCTTGAACAGAGTGATTTTCAGTCCATAGAGGTTGGGGCTGTCGGGGCTCCAGAGGCGCGGCTTCTCGATCTTGAAACGGCATGTGCCAGCCTCGGCGTCAGCTTCCATGATTGGAGTGCCGGAAGGGGAGGCACCCTTGTCGCTTATCAGTCCCTCGCTCCCGAAGAGCTGGATTCGGGCCCTGTCAAAGCTGCCTTCAGCTTTAAGTGAAAGCTCCAGGGTGGATTCGGCTTCGTTCCAAACTGGGTTGTAGGATACGATGTGTGCGGCATTGTGTACAGGCTCGAGCCATACTGTCTGCCATATTCCGCTTACAGGAGTGTACCAGATGCCGTGGGCGTGCTCTACCTGCTTGCCGCGGGGCTGGAAGCCCTCATCGGATGCGTCCCACACCCTTACGCGCACGGTCTGCTTGCCGGAGCGTTTCAGATATGATGTAATGTTGAAGCAGAAGGGGGTGTATCCGCCGGTATGTTCTCCTACTTTAGTGCCGTTGACCCATACTTCCGTCTTCCAGTCCACAGCGCCGAAATGGAGCAGAATATCCTTTCCGCGCCATTTGGATGGCAGTTTGAAACTGCGCTCATACCACAGGGCGTTGGCCGACCCGACATGGCGTCCAACACCGGACAGTGCAGATTCTGCGCAGAACGGTACGAGGATTTCGCCGTCTGGCTTGGTGTATTGGGCATCTGAAGGAATGATGGCGTAATCCCAAAGCCCGTTGAGGTTCATCCAGTCGGAGCGCACCATCTGCGGCCTGGGGTATTCGGGATGCGGGCTGGCGGGATCGATTTCGGAAGCCCAGCGTGTCTTGAGCCCGTCGGCGGGAGTCCATGCCTGGGCAAGAGTGGCCGTAAGAAGCGCGGCCAGCGCAATAATACAGCGTTTCATATTATTTGTTTTTGTGCCTGCGTGCGTATGCGGGATCGAAAATCATGTTCAGCTCTTTGGCCAGCCTGTATCCTGCCTTGCGGAGCTGAGAACGCATAAGCGGGAGCTGGTCGTAGTACCAGTCCATGGTGAGTACGTCGCCGGGTTTTACCTGATGTGTGACCCAGCAGCATTTTGCTACGTCGCGACCCCAGTCGTATGGCCCGCCTTTGACGATTTCGGCAATCTCTTCCTTGCTTGAAGAGTCAAACATGTGGGCAAGGTCGCTGAAGCTCCAGGGGTGCTTGATGTCAATAATCATGTCGTCCCAGATGGTGTGGTAGCGTATATCCTCCTTGCGGAAGTTGACTTTGTAGTACCCAATGGTCATATCTTCAGGGTTGTATCGTATGTGCTCCGGGCAATGCATGTCACCTACGAAGTGCACAAGTAGTACAAGCTCCGTAAATGCTGTAGAATCGTCGAGTTCTTTATAGTTCTTGAGGTCCTGCGCATACTGCTCGATGAAGTGGATGCAGTTCTTGACGTAGCGCCCGTTGTCGTTGATTCCGCGGAACGGCTCAAAGTTCATGTCAGCCTCAAAAGTATGCGGCAAAGTGTTGATCCTGGGGTCGTTCCCTAAGGGATCGAATCCCATGTCAACGAGCAGTTTGCCCTTATGGTCATCGGCATAGGAGGCATAGCCGCTGATGGGCTCGCCATGCATGATTTCGGCTATTCGCTTTTGTGTGGTTTTGGTGAGGTGTGTCTCTGCAATCCTGGCAATAGTGGCGTGGCCTTTACGTCCCCAGCCGGAAACGTTGCCGCATATTATCATGATGCAGGCGGCGGTTAGGAGGAATTTTTTCATTGTTTTATTTCTTTAAGTATGTAGTCAAGATGCATATAGTTTTTCAGCGTCCAGAGCACGAAGCGGATGTCGGTATTGACGCATTTGTTGTAGCCTTCCGTCCATGCCACGTCGCTGGCAAGGGACTCTTTGTTGCCGTCAAAGGCCAGTCCTATCAATCTGCCGTCGGCATCAAGGACAGGTGAACCTGAATTGCCGCCTGTGATGTCATTGTCGGAAATGAAGTCCACAGGCACCGCATAAGAGCTTTGGAGCAGCTCGCGCCAGTCGCTCTTGAGGCTGAATTCGTAGGTGTCGTTCTCTTTGGACAGGATCTCGGTGCTGAGGGTCTGCCAGGGGAGTTTGCGTCCGCCCCTGCGGTATGTGCCCACCGTGCCGTAAGTCAGCCTCATGGTGGAGTTGGCATCGGGATACTGAAGCTCGCCGCGGGACTCGCGCCAGTTGTAAAGGGCGCGGGTGAATTCCGCACCGGCTGCGCTGACACTGCGCTCGCCTTGCAGGCGGTCCACCTCACGGTTGTAAACCGCTATCCCTGTATCGGTCAGGAAACGGCAGAGCGGCGATGCCGCGGTCATGGGCTCTTCGCTCCAGATAGATGAGAGCAGGGCGTCGTAGTCGGTTCTGCCGGCGCTGCTGAAACGCGTGTGGAGCTCTTTCTGGAAGGGGCCCCACATTGAGGAGTCCACGTTTTCATAGAAAGTTTCTATCCCGTAACGAAGAAGATCTTTTTCCACTCTTAGGTCAAGTGCCGCATAGTCCCGTTTTACATTTGCGGGCCTTCCTGGCCGAGAGTTCCTGGCACGGAGGGCCAAGGTGCCCAGACGCGAGCCTCTAACGAGTGACTCGCGGTAATAGATGAGGTTCTTTTCCGCTGCGGTGATGTCGGAGTATTTGCTGTCGAGCTCTCCCAGGAGGGCTTTGTGTTCTTTCATCTTGCGCTCCCTTGCGCGCAGTTTTTTCAGAACCTTGAAGCGTGAGCAGCATTGCGACAGGCCTTCGTTGTTCTCCTGAACGTTGCTCAGCATGAAGAACTGGTCGGAGTATTTGAGTCTTATCTCCGGGTCTGAGTTCATCCAGCGGTTGATGATGGCCATCTGGTCCGCGCGAATCTTGTTGGTTATGGGCAGTGCCGTCTCCAGACGGTACGCAAGCTTGGCCGAACTGGTGTAGCGGTCGGTGCGTCCGGGATACCCGAGAACCATTGTAAAGTCTCCAGGTTTGTAACCTTCAGTGCTTATTTCGAGCCATTTACGTGGCACGAGCGGCACGTTTTTGGGCCCATGGGGGGCTGGGGATCCGTCCGGGGCTCCATATACCCTGTAGATTGCAAAGTCACATTTATGCTGGGGCCATTCCCAGTTGTCCACGTCGCCGCCAAAGGCTGCAATGCTCACGGGAGGAGCGGCCACGAGACGGACGTCGGTGAAAACTCTGTAGAGAGCCAGGTAATAGCGCGAACCGGCCCACATCGAGCTGAGTGACGCCATGAAACCGGTGGCGGCCTCGTAGCGGCCCTCGATAAGGAAGCTGATGCGTCTCATGCCTGTCGGGCGCCCCATATCCTTTTCCTTCTGTATGAGGGTCTTGACCTCTTCGGTGACATCTATTATCCTTTCCAGCAGCTGTACGCTCTTGCCGGGGATATAGATTTCTTCCTCCTGGCTGCGGGCGCTGAAACCGTCTTCCAAGTAATTGTGTTCGGCCGTGCTCAGCCTGTGTACGTCAGAATAAGCGCAATGATGGTTGGTGATGATGAGGCCGCTGCCGGAGATGAAAGATCCCGTGCATCCGAAGTCAAGTGACACTATTGCGTCTTTGAGAGATACGGCGCCGGCGTCATATATGTCGTTTCCGTTGAGGTGAAGGCCTTTGTCCTGCATCTTGTCAACCAGGGCCTTGGAGATGGCATTAACCATCCACATGCCCTCGTCGGCCTTTGCCGGAACAGCCATGATCAGCAGAAGGGACGCAAGCAAAGCGGATCCGGCAGCCCGGCGGTGGCGCTTGCCCCCGTCGGAACTACGGGCCTTCGGCCCTATCCCTCCCAGCCTGCGGCTGGGCCCCTCCCACTCACGGTTGCGTGGGCGCAAACGGTTCCAGCGGGGGCAAGCGCCACCGCCGGACTGTTGACTATTGCTGGTATTCATAACAGACTCCCTTTTTGTCAAACTTCATCTTTGCGTCCACATCCCTCACATCATCAGGCGCATACGTAATCTGCCATACAGGCATGGTCATGAGCTCCCATACACGGTCGGCGGTCATCGGCTCGGCAAAGCGGACCTGGATGCTTGGCTCCAGGGCTTTGTTGAGCTTTAAATATACAGCAATCACCCCTTCTTCCTTGGACAGATGGTTGCTCAGGAAGGGGAGAGCCCTCTTGATAATCGGCTTCTCATAATTGCGGTCCTGAATCTCAAAGATGTACTGCGGCTTGCCTTCATATACTTCTGCGCGCTTGCGTACTACGGTGGTGTCGCCGGACGGATAGCGCCCGTTGAACTCGGCGGAGAACGGATCGAACATGCGCTCAAGATACTCCGCTATGCCTATCTTGTCCTTGCCTTTTTCGAGTCTGACGAAAGTGAAATCGACAGGAGTCTCTTTGACTCCGCCTCCGTGTATCGGCATGGCCAGAACCTTCTTCTCTACTATTTCCTTGAACCATGCCTCATCGAGATCCTCTTCAGGATCGGAATACACCCTTACGATCAGCGGACAGTCATACTCGGACTCGATTCCGAATACTTTACGCCCGCTCATCCTCATCTGCAGGCCGAGGTAGTTGAGGTCGGTGCGGTTGGGCATGTGCTCAGTGCGTATAGTCTGCACCTGAAGCTCCTTGTATGCAGTCGAATCAGGTGAGTTGACCCTGAAGTGGGACGGCTCGTACACCTCCTCCAGAAGCTTCTCTTCGCTGGTTACAGCAGGATCGTATGTGAGTACAACTGCGTGTGAATTGGCGTAAGTCTTGACTCCATGCACGCCCTTGACTTTTTCCATTTTGCCCTTGAAGGCCATGGAGCTGCCGTAGCAATGTATGCTTGTCAGGTTGTCTATACGCATGGTATTCAGCTCCATGCCTTCTTCGATCCCCCATTTCTCGTCTATGGTGGGAACTTCGAAACGGCTGCCGAAGACTATTCCCAATGCAGTAAGCAATACAGCGACCAATGCCGGCACCAGGCGGCCGGCCATGCTGTGCATGGGCTTGGTGACGACTCCGAACTTAAGAGCTCTCCTGGGGCAGGAGGCGATGCATTCGCCGCAAAGGGTGCAGTCCACGTCGGTCACGATGCCGCCGCTTCCTGGTATGTCGATGTTGTAAGGGCATTGCTTCTGGCAGCTGTAGCAACGCATAGTGCAGTTTTCGTCATCATAAATGACATGCAGAAGCTGGAGCTTCGGCTTACGGTAAAACACCTCCAGCAGGTATCCTATGACGCAGAAAGCGGCGAGGAGCATCCACCACTGGAGCGGAAGCCCCAATGCGCTCAGTCCCCACCATGTCAGCGCAAGCAACAGCAGCGGCAGCCAGAAACGGAAACTATTGGCCGCTGCGCCCAGGGGGCAGATGTATCGGCAGAAGAAACGCTTGATGAAGAAACCTCCGAGTACCACTAAGACCAGGGCTACTATGCTCATCCACAGCACAATCTCTCCTTTGAAGCCTGTGGCTACGGCGTAGTACGGGTCGAACTTGCGGCACAATAGCTCGCTGGCGGTAGCGGTGGAGTAAAAGACCCAGAAAAGCAGGCCGTATTTGACTGCGCGGAGAATCTTGTCGGCGGCACTGCCGCTCTTCAGCTCCGCTCCAGTTATGCCGAAGGACTTCCTCAACTTGGTGAGGAGGTCTTCGATGCTGCCTATCGGACACAAATAGGCGCAGAACAATTTGCCGAACAAAATGACTGCAGCGGCAAGCAGAACGCCCATGACAATCTGTGATGAACTCATGGAGCATGGGAGCGACCCCCTGGTCACGTAAGTAGTGAGGGCCTCAAGTCCTCCCAGCGGACAGTAAGCCTCGGGGTCTGATGGGGCCAGTTTCGGGAAAAGTTTGGTGGCCAGCCCGCTCAGAAAGAATATCAGGGCGGCAAGCACGCCCCACTGCAGGACGTATTTAGGCCAATTGCTGCGAATAGTCGATTTCATAAGCACAAATATAGTAAAATGAATCATTTGTTCAAATACAAAATATTGCCTAAATTTGCCGCCCGAAGCATCATGGGCACAGAGGCTATATTTTTTCGGTAGCTGCCTAATGTCCCGGGTGTTTCGGGCGACGGACAAAACATTGATTTTCAATATGTCAAACAGTAAGTTTTCTGTAAAGTATTGCGTGCTTCTGCCCATTGTGCTGATAGTCACCATACTTCTCTGGGCCCTCCCTACCTCCGTCTTCGGTATAGCGGACCTTACACCTGTCCAGCAGCGCATGATTGCCATCTTCGTTTTCGCTGCTCTAATGTGGATGTTTGAAATTATCCCCAACTGGACCACGTCTCTGATGGTGATCGTAGTGATGTTGCTGACGGTCTCCAATAAAGGCCTTGCATTCCTTTGCAAGCCCGAATTCGGCACTCTCGTGGATTACAAGAGCATCATGGCATCGTTCGCCGATCCTGTGGTCATGCTGTTCATGGGCGGTTTCGTGCTGGCTATCATCGCTTCAAAGTACGGAATGGATGCAGTCATTGCCAAGGGCCTTCTCGGACTGTTCGGGAAAAAGCCCAAGATGGTTCTGCTGGGCTTCCTTATCATAATTTCCATCTTCTCGATGTTCATGAGCAATACTGCCACCGCAGCCATGATGCTTGCCTTCCTGGCTCCTGTGCTCAAGGCTCTTCCTGAGGATGAGACAGGAAAGGTGGGACTTGCCCTTTCTATCCCCGTGGCCGCCAACCTCGGAGGTATTGGCACCCCCATCGGTACCCCTCCTAACGCAATTGCCATCGGCGCACTTGAAAATGCCGGTTATCAGATCGGTTTTGCTACCTGGATGTCAAGGATGGTGCCCTATGTGGTGGTCATGATCCTTCTGGCATGGGTGCTCCTCCAGCTTTTCTTCCCCTTCAAGTCCGACAAGATCGAGCTCAAGATTGAGGCAAAGGCGCACAAATGGGGCTGGAAAGACTATGTGGCATGGATTACTTTCTTCGTGACCATATTGCTTTGGGTTACAGAGTCCATCACCGGTATCAACTCCAACATCGTTGCCCTTATCCCTCTGGCTGTATATACTTGCACCGGCGTGTTCGGCAAAGATGATATCAAGGACATTAACTGGAGCGTGCTTTGGTTGGTTGCGGGCGGATTCGCCCTGGGAACCGGACTGAACAAGACCGGACTTGCGGCCACGCTGATCAACGCCATACCTTTCAGCGCCATGAATGTAGTGGTGGTTATGATCATTGCCGGTCTCATCTGCTACTTCCTCAGCAACTTTATCAGCAACTCCGCAACCGCTGCGCTGCTTGTCCCTATCCTTATCGTGGTGGGTACCGCCATGGCAGATCCTTCGGCCGCCAACAATGCCCAGTTCATGGCTCTCGGCGGCATGAACGCTATGATTCCTTTCATCGCGATGTGTGCATCCATTGCCATGCTTTTCCCTATTTCCACACCTCCGAACGCAATTGCCTCTTCCACCGGCCTGGTGAAGACGTCGCAGATGGCCAAGGTTGGCATTATCATCGGCGTTATAGGCTTCGTGTTCGGCTATTTCCTCCTTACCAAGCTATTCCCTTTCCCTACAGTGTAATATGAAAAAACTGTTTATTATAGCCGCCAGCCTGTTCATCGGCTTTACGGCACTCGCCCAGGAGTCGGAGACTCCCAATTATGGATACAAAGAAGGCGCTTTTGCAAGCGTCCCCAAGGTCGGTGCATACATCATCGGTTCATATAAATACAGCGACCTCGAAGGCGCACACGGCGGCCCCGGCTTCAATGCCCGC
Source organism: Bacteroidales bacterium (assembly GCA_017634595.1). Classification (GTDB taxonomy): domain Bacteria; phylum Bacteroidota; class Bacteroidia; order Bacteroidales; family UBA932; genus Cryptobacteroides. The sequence continues at coordinate 65,556 of JAGBNC010000021.1, read as the reverse complement.
CTCATCCGTGCGTACGTTGACGGTAGTATATACCATCAGTTCAACTACAGGGTCCAGCTCCAGTTCAACGGCGGCCCTCACGTGAAGGATTTCTATGTGGAGTGGGCTAAATACAAGTTCTTCTCTGTCAAAGTTGGTCAGTTCAAGCGAGCTTTTACTTTTGAGAACCCCATGAACCCTTGGGATGTTGGCGCAGGCGACTTCTCTTTCCTTGTCCAGAAAATGGCCGGCATGGGCGACCGTCTCGGCGAAGCCAACATGGGAGGCCGTGACCAGGGTATACAGATTCAGGGTGACTTCCTGCCTGTCGGCAAGGATCAGCACAATCTCTTCCACTATCAGATAGGCGTGTATAACGGCCAGGGCATCAATCTGGTCGATGCCGACAAGAAGAAGGATATCATCGGTACTTTCCAGGTTCAGCCTATCAAGGGCCTTAAGCTCGGCGTGTTCGGGTGGAAAGGCAACTGGATTGATTCCAAAGGCGTTGACCTTAAACGTGAACGTATAAGCGCCGGTGTCTCTTTCGACCGCAACAACTGGACATTCCGCAGTGAGTATGCTACTGCGATCGCAGGGGAGAAGGAGCAGAGCGGTGCCGCAGATGCATTGTACGTGACCATGGGCGTGCCTGTCACCGACTGGTTCAAGGTTTACCTCAAGTGGGACGAGTTCCGTGCCGATGCTACCAGGGCTACCAGCCACGACATGTATTCCTGCATTGCCAATTTCCGTCTTCACAAGAACCTTAATTTCCAGCTGGAGTACCGTCGCCACAACAACCAGCTTCTGCCTACACCCGGCTACAATGAGATCTGGGTGGAAACTTACATCCGCTGGTAGTTTTTTGGTGTCATACTTTCAAATATGTTGAGTATATTTGTAGAGTATGATTCCGTTTCTCAGACAAGTCGCAAGACACTACTATAACGGAAGCAGAGACATTAGCAGTCTCTGCTTCGTTTTTCCCAACCGCAGGGCAGTCCGCTTCTTTGAACATTATCTGGGTGAAGAGATTGCTGCGTCGGGCCGTGGGCCTGTGATCAGCCCCGCTCTATACACCATCAACGATTTCATCTATCACTCAACCGAGCACAAGCCCTCTGACCGCATCCCGCTCTTGCTCGAGCTTTATGCCTGCTATAAGGACTTGAATCCGGGGGCAGAACCGCTGGATGACTTTATCTTCTGGGGAGATGCCCTTCTGTCGGACTTTGACGATATTGACAAATACTTGGTGGAGCCGGAGCATTTGTTTGCCAACGTCTCCGAGCTGCGCGAGATGCAGGACGATTATTCTTATCTGACCGAGGAGCAGCGCAAGGCGATCCTTCGTTTTGTGGATCATTTTAAAAGCCCCGGTTCTATAAAAGAAGGCTTCCTGCGCATTTGGAAGATTCTGCTTCCGTTGTATAAGACCTTTAAAGAGCGCTTGGCCCAGAAGGGACTTGCCTATGAGGGCATGGTTTACCGCGAGTTTGCCGGTATTTTGTCTTCCGAGGGAGCAGCGTCCATCATGCAGAAACGTTTCCCTTGGTCGGAGCGTTTCGTCTTCGTGGGCCTGAATGCTTTGAACGAATGTGAGAAAGTGCTTCTGAGGCGCATGCACCGCGCCAAACTGGCAGAGTTCTGCTGGGACTTCCGTTCCGAAGCAATTCGCAATCCCGACAATAAGTCGTCATTCTTCCTAAGGGATTTCGTGCTGGAGTTCCCGTCTGCGTTCGAGCCCGACCCCGAGGGCCTTCCGCACACCGAATTCAACGCTCTGAGCGTTCCCGGCGGCATAGCTCAGGCCAAGCAGCTGCCTGAAATCCTGTCCCGCTGTACCCCTGAGCCGGGTATAGAGACGGCTGTGGTGCTTCCTGATGAGAATTTGCTCATACCTGTCCTTAATTCTATCCCGGAGCATATAACCAAGCTGAACGTGACCATGGGCTATCCCATTGGCGGAAGCCAGATGTGGTCGCTTGTGACTGACTTGTGCACGCTTCAGCTGCATCTGCGCCAGAAAGGGGACGAATGGCACTTCTACCATCGTCAGCTTTGGGCGGTGGTGTCAAATTCGATAGTCAAGAATGTGATCGCCGATGAGGAAAAGGAAGCTCTTGAGAGTCTGAGAAAACAGCGTTTGTACTATATTCCCGAGGGGACTATGTCAGAATTCCCGGTGCTGGGTGTCCTCTTCAGGCCTGTGGCCAAGAGCAACGCTGCCGACCCTGCCCAGATACGCTCTCTGTGCTCCTGGCTTATGGAGGTGCTTGGCACGGTGGCTCCTAAGTTGAAAGACAAGCCGGAGCTTCAGCTGGAACTGGACTTTGCTAAAGTATGCTTCGAGGCGTTGCAGAAGCTCTCACGCTACGATTTTAATCTTATGCCCTCGTCCTTCTTCCGCCTGCTTGGCCAGGTGCTCGGTGCATCTACGGTGCCCTTCCAAGGGGAGCCTCTCGAGGGTATGCAGATCATGGGGCCGCTGGAATTGCGCGCCATGGACTTCGACAACCTAATAATCCTCAGCTGCAACGAGGGCGTGTTCCCGCGCCGCTCTGTAAGTGCTTCTTTCATCCCTCCCGAGCTGCGCAAAGGCTTCGGCCTGCCGACTTACGAGTATCAGGATGCTGTGTGGGCATACTATTTCTATCGAATGATACAGCGCTGCTCACGCGTGTGGATGGTGTATGATTCGCGGACCGAGGGCCTGAGGGGAGGGGAGCCCAGCCGCTATCTCCGGCAGCTTGAAATGCACTTTGGCATTAAATTCTCTCATTTCGAGGCCAGAACAGGGCTGGGACGGGGTGCTGACGAGGAGCAGATACCTAAGACGGAAGCGGACCTGGAGAAGCTTCACGCTTGCAACCTGTCTGCCAGTTCGATAAGGAACTACCTTGTCTGCCCTGCCAAGTTCTATTATTCAAAAGTTAAAGGACTGGAGGCGGAGAAGGAAGTCAGCGAGTCGCTGGACGCAGGCATGCTGGGCAATGTGCTGCATAAGACAATGCAGGAACTTTATCCCCGGGGGACCGTTGCCGGCGCTGCTTTTATCGGCGCTCTGCTCAAAGACAAGAAGCGTATAAGGAGCACGGTGGAAAAGTATATCTGCTCGGAGCTCAAGACCTTTGAGGTCAGCGGGCGCAACTTGATTTTTGCCGATGTTATATGCAGTTATGTGGAGGCTATCTTGTCTGCCGACCTGTCGTGCCTGCCGCCGGGAGGGGCCTTGAGCATAAAAGGCACTGAGAAGTTTGTGCGGCAAGACATCAGGGGCTACAGCTTCGTAGGTTATATAGACAGGCTTGACAGCTTGTCCGAAGGCTCTTTGAGAGTGGTCGATTACAAGACGGGAAGGGTCGAACCTGCAGATCTGGTATTCGATCCCAAGAAGGATGATGTACCCCAGATCGGGCTTCAGCTCTGGCTGTACAAGCGCCTGCTCACACCCGACGTCCCGAGGGCTGCCATAACCGGTGCAATCTACCAGCCCGCAGCGCTTATCAGCGGATCGGGAGTCTATGCCCTTGAACTTAACGAAGAGTATTGCTCCAAGATGGAGGCGGCCCTGAATCAGGTCCTCGATGAGATCTCCGACCTTTCCGTGCCATGGAGCAGGCGGGAGAAACTTGACAAATGTGCTTATTGTGACTTTAGAGCTATCTGCGGACGATGAAGATAATCAAGGCAAGCGCGGGTTCGGGCAAGACCTATACCCTGTCGCACACATACATGGACTACCTGCTTAAGTCCGGCGATCCGAAGGCTTACAGGCATCTGATGGCAGTGACTTTTACCAATAAAGCCACGGCCGAGATGAAGGAGCGTATTCTTAAAGACCTTGCTGCGGCCGCTGCTGGCGGAGGCCCCGAAGCTGACAAAGCCAGGCACTATCTGGTGAGTATACTGCATGACTACAGCGCCTTCGGGGTAAGTACTATCGACCGTTTCTTCCAGCAGACACTGCGCTCTTTTGCCCGTGAACTGGGACAGTTCTCGTCATATCAGGTAGAGCTTGACACGGACTCCCTGATCTCGGAAGCTATGGACAGAGTGCTGGACGGAGTGTCGGAGGACAAGGCGGAGCTGGTCAAGTGGCTCAGGAACAGCGCTATGGACCAGATACGCGAGAATGGTTACTTCAGCCTGGATGAGGGCCTCACAGATATGGGAAGACGCCTTAAAAGTGAGGAATACCGACAGCTGAAGGACAAGATGGGTATCGATCCGCACAAGGACTTCTCAAAGGACAGGCTTTCGGCGATACGTAAACTGTGCGCAAGCTTGATTTCAGACTTTGAAAAAGATGCGGCAGCACTTGGCCTGCAGACCAAAAAAGGAGAGCATATTAAGTTCCCTACAACCAAAAAAGCGCTCTCAGATCCTCTGGTGGCGGATCTCTTCGAAAAGAAGTATCCCGTATATGCTACGGCATTAATAGTCGAGCGTCAGCTCTATGCCCTTGGCGTGGCAAGGGAGTTCGAGACCGAATTCGAGGCTCTGCTGAAAGAGAAGAACGTTATGCCCCTCGATGAGTCTAATTCGCTGCTCAAGAAGATTATAGACGGCTCCGACGCTCCTTTCGTATATGAGAAAACCGGCACCCGCTACGCACACTACATGCTGGATGAATTCCAGGATACGTCCCGTCTGCAGTGGGATAATTTTCTCCCGCTTCTGAGGGATGCGGATGCTTCCGGGGACAATTTGATTGTGGGCGACGTCAAACAGAGCATCTATCGCTGGCGCGACTCTGACTGGCGTCTCCTGGGAGAGGAGGTCCAGAAAGCTTTCCCCGGAGCCAAGGTGAAGAATCTTAAAAGCAACTGGCGCAGCGCTCGTGTTATTGTCGATTGCAACGGGAAGTTCTTCGAGTACGCTTCAAAAGCGGTCGGTTTTGGAGAGATGTACTCTAATGTCAGCCAGATAGCCAGCGCCGACGAGCCTCAGGAGGGCTGCGTCCGCGTGAGCTTCACCGATGATCAGCCGCAGGCGGTGCTGGACTCCATAGCGGATGTGCGCTCTCGCGGAGCAAAGTTTGGAGATATAGCTGTTCTGGTGCGCGGCAAGTCTGAAGGGGCGGCCCTTGCCGATACTTTACGTGCCGCCGGAGTGAGCTTCATCTCCGATGATACTCTTGACCTTAAGGCTGCCGTGTCGGTCAGGAGGCTAGTGTCGCTGCTGAGTTTCTATGAAGACCCCAACAATACAGTGGGCAGTTTCCTGGCTCAGTCGATGAACATCGAGTATCCCGTGACTTACCACTCACTCGTCGATTTCTGCGAAGCCCTGCTCAGGGAGTTGCAGCGGTTCGATCCTGCCACCTTTGAGGCCGAGACCCTGTTTATCGCTGCTTTTATGGACATGCTGCAGGACTGGACGCAGACCGGAGGCAACAATCTTAAGGCCTTCATCAAGGATTGGAACGACAAGAAAGAGTGCTACATTGGCTCTCCTGCCAATTCCGACGCCGTGCGCATCATGACCGTGCACAAGTCCAAGGGGCTGGAGTTTCCGCACGTCATTTTCCCTTATGCCGACAAAGTGTCTCTCTTCAAGCATACCAATCGCTGGTGCGTGCTCGACGGCGGCGGTACCGCCCTTGGGCATGCTGCCGACGGCATTTATCCTGTCGAACTTAGCGGGACCTCAAGGCGTACCCTGTTCGCCGGGGCCTATGAGGAGGAACATAAGCTTCAGATAGTTGACAATCTCAATATCTTCTATGTGGCCATGACGCGTGCTTCCAAGAGTCTCCATGTCATCGCAAAGAATCCGGCAGACGCAAAGGTGAAAGCCCTGAAGGCCGGCAAGTCCATTGAGTGGTCCAATTTCTCTGAGATCCTTTACGCCTGGTGCGGCTGCAGCGAAGAATGGAGGGCTGGCCAGCCTTACGATTTCAGCAAGATGAAACGAAAGGAAGAAGCCTCCGGCAAGGGACTGGATGCATCATATCCGTCCATACCTTTGGGCGACCGCCTGAAGGCTTCGGAAGATGCTGCCGATTTCTTCGGAGAGGACGGGCACACCGGGCCTGATGCTTCGGGGCGTCTCCGGGGCATCCAACTGCATGCCATCCTTTCGTCCGTCAGCACTGCCGATGATATTCCTGCAGACCTGGACAGTGATTCGGCCACCCTGTTGCGTTCGCGCATAGAATCCCACCCGGAGTGGTTCGGCGCCGAGTGCCGTTCCCGCAACGAAGTGTCGGTTTATGGCAGCGACGGCTCCATGAACAGGCCTGACAGAGTGGTGGAAGACAAAGCCGGGAATGTCAGTATCATAGATTATAAGTTCGGAGCCGAGCGCCCGTCGTACCTGAAGCAGGTGCGCCGCTATATGGATCTGTACCGCGGCCTGGGCCGTCCGGCGGTCCGCGGCTATGTGTGGTATGTGCCTGAAGACAAGGTGGTTGAAGTATAATTTAGCGCAATATGAAAGAATTTGAGATAACTTGCCCGCTCACGCGTGAGCCGCGGCTCAAGGAAATAGAGGCCAAGGCGGCGGGACTCAAGTGGGTGCTCAAGAAGCGTTCGATAGATGCCCGCAAGGAGCCTGTATGGCGCTACCAGTATGAAGCCTACGGCCCTGGTGAAGAGCCCGATACCTATGAGCAGAAGCCATATCTGGATGTGAAGAACTCCCCGGCGGTGCTTATTGTGGGAGCCGGCCCGGCTGGCATGTTCGCTGCTCTCAAATTGCTTACGCTGGGCCTGAAACCTGTAGTGCTGGAGCGTGGCAAGAACGTGCACGAACGCAAATTCGACATGGCCCGCTTGTCTCGCGAGGGCGCGGTGGACCCTGATTCTAATTATTGCTATGGAGAGGGAGGAGCCGGTGCTTTCTCCGACGGTAAACTATACACACGGTCTTCCAAGCGTGGCGATATTCGCGAGGTTCTTCAGCAGCTTGTCTCCTTCGGCGCATCCAAGGATATCCTTATTGACGCCCATCCGCACATAGGTTCTGACAAACTGCCTGTGATTGTGGAGAATATACGCAATTGCGTGGTTTCGCACGGAGGGGAATATCATTTCGGTGCAAGAGTATGCGGCATTGAATCTTCCGAAGATGGGGTGACTGCTGAGTGCTCCGACGGGCGCCGCTTCAGCGGCAGGCGCCTTATACTCGCTTCAGGCCATTCAGCGCGTGACGTGTACGAGATGCTCCAGTCCCGCGGCGGTGAGCTTGAAGCGAAAGGCTTCGCTCTTGGTGTGCGGGTTGAGCATCCGCAGGAGAAGATCAATTTCCATCAGTATCATGGGCAATGGAAACCGGGGGTTCCGGCGGCGGAATACTCCTTCGTGGAACAGGTTGACGGCAGGGGAGTGTTTTCCTTCTGTATGTGTCCTGGAGGTATCCTGGTGCCTTCTTCCACAGAAGCACGTACGGTGGTGCTGAACGGAATGTCCAACTCCGGCCGCAGCGGAAAATTTGCCAATGCCGGAGTGGTGGTGCAGATAGAGCCTGAAGACGTGCCGGGCGAGGGCCCGTTCCGTCTTATGGACTTCCAGCAGTCGGTGGAGCGACGCATGTTTGACTGGTGCGAGGAGCAGCGCTGCTCCGGCGCGAAGGATATCCCGCAGAATCCCATGGCGGCGCCGGCCCAGCGTATGGAAGATTTCTGCTTGGGTAAGTTAAGCAAGAAGATGCCGCCTACCTCATACTTCCCCGGAGTGATAAGCGCCCCGCTTCACGAACTTCTGCCTCCTATCGTGGCGCAGAGGCTTCAGAAGGCGTTTCCGAGGGTGAAAATGAAAGGATATTATACCAATGCCGCGCTTCTGCTGGGAGTGGAGTCCAGAACTTCGTCGCCGGTGAGGGTACCGAGGGTTCCCGATACTCTACAATATGTTTCCGATCCAATGATTTATCCTTGTGGGGAGGGAGCTGGCTATTCCGGCGGTATTGTGTCAAGTGCTATCGACGGCATCCGCTGTGCAGAGGCTGCCGCCGCGGCCGTCACATCGTCCCGGGACGAGGAATTGTGATTGAGTAGGTACGCTGCTCTTTGTTGACAAGCTTGCTGTCCCTGAGCCATAGATTGGCCCGCTTCAGCTCTGCATAAGTCAATCCGTAGCCCTGGGCGAATTCCACGAGGTCGTTGATGCTGCCGGATATGGTAACCGTATGCAGAGGCTCGGTAAAGGGATATTTCTCCTTGACTTCGAAGCCGAAGGCTGCTGGATCGGCAAAGAGCATCTTGGCGGCGAGTATGCGGTACACATAGCGGGAAGTCTCTTCCGGCATCCAAAGATCTGAAAAAGACTCCTGCTTCTGTTCGGCTAGACGTCTGCTCATGCCTCCCATGCCACAATTGTAGCTTGCCGCCACATTGAACCAGTCTTTGAACTGTGAATAAGCTTTGAGTATGTACTGGCAGGCGGCTTCTGTTTCCTTGGCAATATTGTAGCGCTCGTCCACTTCGGTGTTGACCATCATGCCGTATTCACGGGCAGTCGCCTTTGTGAACTGCCACAGGCCGGCGGCCCCAGCCGACGAGAGGGCTTTGGGGTCGAGATTGCTTTCAATGACCATCAGATACTTGAAGTCGTCGGGGACTCCCTTCTCTTTAAGCACCCGCTCGATCAGGGGGAAATACTTCCCGGAGCGTTTCAGCATGAGCGATGAGGTGGTGTGCATGAATGTGAAATTCATGAGTTCCCTGTCCATGCGCTCGTATTTTTCTTCGGTGTCGAAGCGTATAGTGTCGCCGCAGAACACTGAGTATGTCGGTACCGGGGGCGGAGTGGGGTGGCGTCCTTCTGCCGGTGGTGTATATATGCCTTGGCCCGATACTGAAGCTGATACCAGCATCAAGCCTGTAGCTGCCAGATATAGCAAAAACTTGTTCATGTATCAAATGCGTGGCGGTATTGGCTCTGCCGCCCATAAAACCTGTAAAAGGGCGGCAGAGCCGATACCGCCCGATGGATCATTCTTGTATAACTCCGCTGCCTAGTAGCTCGGGGGCATCGTAAGGATCGTCAGGGTCAGGCAGAGCATAGAAAGCGGCAAACTGCCCTGGCGTGATGCTCCTCTGGGCCTTGTCGAACACTACGAATAGTCCATTCCGGCGCATCAGCAGCACAGCATCCTGCAGCTCCTGCCTGTAACGAATCCTCACCCGGCAGCGCAGACTCCCGCCCACGGTGAGTCCGAGCCCTGGCCGCATCCAGTGAATCTCATCGGGCGTAATACGCAAGACCTTGCGCCACAGCCCTTTATGGCTCTCACCTTCTCCTACATATATGCGGTTGGCTTCTATATCTGTGGATATAACGAACAGAGGGTTGGCATGTCCTCCAATGGCAAGCCCTTTCCGCTGGCCTATGGTGTAGAACTGCGCCCCCTCATGGCGTCCGACAATCTTTCCGTAGGGATTGTCTTTATAGCGGGTCTTTTTGATGTGATGCTTGCCGGAACGGTAAGTCTCAGTGGCAAACTGTATTCCGGAGTAGTCAAGCGGCTCCGACAGCTCGAGAAGCTCTTCATCGCTAAGACTTTCAGGGTCTGATGTACTGAGGATGGAATTGTCGTGCTTGTATTTTCCCGAATCACTATACCATGCGTCGTACACTTCCACCACGTCACCCTCTACGCTTTTGAGCTTCTGCTGCAGGAATACCGGAAGATCTACCTTGCCCACGAAACATATGCCCTGCGAGTCCTTTTTGTCTGCCGAAGGAAGGTCGGCGGCAGCTGCCAGAGCCCGGACTTCCGATTTGAGCAGTCCGCCTATCGGGAACAAGGCTTTGGACAACTGCTCCTGGTTGATCTGGCAGAGGAAATAGCTCTGGTCTTTACCTGGGTCTATGCCTTCCAGCAGCTTCCAGCTCCCGTCAGGGGCCTGTTCCTTGCGGCAATAGTGACCGGTGGCGACCATATCCGCGCCCAGAGCTTCGGCTTTCCGGAGGAAAGCGTCGAATTTTATTTCCCTGTTGCACAGAACGTCGGGATTGGGTGTGCGTCCTTTAGAGTACTCGTCGAACATGTAATCCACCACCCTCTGCCGATACACATCCGACAGATCTACAAAGTAGAAGGGGATGCCCAGCTTGCGGGCCACCAGCTCCGCCACGAATTTGTCTTCTTCCCACTCACAATCACCGTGGAGGGTGCCTTCTGTGTCGTGCCAGTTCTGCATGAACATAGCAAATACGTCGTAGCCCTGCTGCTTCAGCAACAAGGCGGCAACGCTGGAATCTACGCCTCCGGACAGTCCTACGCAGATTTTCATCTTAAGTCGGTAATTACCCAGGGAGCCTTGAGGGAAGATGTGCTGAAAGTGAATTCCGCCCTGTCTCCTTTAGGCTCGCTGGTTTTGATAGATGTTAGCACGAAGGTGGCGTCTTTGCCAGGGCCTTCGCCTGTATATTGGCCGCTTGCGCTTGTGCCCCCTGCCACCAGATTCTTGACATTGCCAAGCAGCTTTTCGGGAGAAATCAGCAGCTCTGCCTCGCTCCCAGGTGCTTCAATGTACACTTCGCGGGCTACGTTGTCCACGGTCCAGCGTGTCTTGCCGTTGCACCAAATCTCCATGCCGTTATCGTCGATGCGATAGCAGTTGCCTTCAATGACGGCGCTCCCGCTGTGCTTCACAGGTACTTTCTCGGCGGTGGTGAGGCTGTAGTCAAACGATACCCTCTTGCCCTCAATCCTTTTCAGAAGGGCTTGTGCGCCGCTTTGGGCAGCCGCCGTCAGCGTGGCTGCGCATAAAGCAAGTATTAACAGAAACCTTTTCATTTTACAAAAGCGTCAAGCAGGCTCTGGAGGCTGTTAAGGTCGGGAATTAGGACCTGGCGGGGCTTCGCTCCATCCTGCGGTCCGACGATTCCTGCCGCTTCCAGTTGTCCCATTACTCTTGCTGCTTTCGCAAATCCCATACCGAGACGGGTTTGCAGGTATGAAGTCGATGCTTTTTGAGTTGTGACCACCAGCTCGGCCGCTTCCTTGAAGCGCTCGTCCACATCGCCCATGTCGGTTGCAGTGCCGCCTTCGCCCTCGGCATCCTCGGCGCTGGGCAGATAATAAGGGGTGTTGTAACTCTTGGCGTATCCCTGCTGGGAACTGATGCTTGAAGTGATAGCTTCAATCTCGTCGCCGCTCACGAAGCCGCACTGGATTCGTTCGGTGTCGATACCGGCGGAGAACAGCATGTCTCCTTTACCTATGAGCTTCTCGGCGCCGGGAGCATCGAGAATTGTGGTGGAATCCACCCTGGATGCGACCCTGAAGGCAATACGCATAGGGAAGTTACTCTTTATGAGACCCGAAATCACGTCCACGGAAGGCCTTTGGGTGGCCAGAATGACGTGGATGCCGGCAGCACGTCCTTTCTGCGCCAGACGTACGATAGAACCGGTAATGCTGCGTCCGGCGGCCTTGGCTTCAGGACCGCCGCCGCTCGTCATGGTAAGGTCGGCATACTCATCCACAACTACTACCAGATAAGGCAGGAAGCGATGTCCCTGGTCACTGCGAAGGTGATGCTGACGGAATTTCTCGTTGTACAAGGTGATCTTGTTGACTCCGGCCTTGGACAGCAGTTCGTAACGATCGTCCATCTCAATGCACACGGAACGCAGAATCTTTTCAGCATCCTTAGGCTTCTTGACGATGGCGGCGTTCATTTCATCTTCTTCGGATGCCGCATCGGGCATGACAGCCAAATAGTGGTGCAGAAGTTTGGCGTAGGCCGAGAATTCCACCATCTTAGGGTCGATGAATACGAACTTAAGCTCCGAAGGATGTCTGCTGTACAGCAGCGAACTCACTATTACGTTGAGGCCCACAGACTTGCCTTGCTTTGTAGCGCCGGCCACGAGGAGGTGGGGCGCGTCGGCCAGGTCGAATACCTTGACCTTCTGAGTGATAGTATAACCGATGGCGACAGGCAGTTCCGCCTTGCTCTTGCGGAAGGCTTCATCATTGAGAAGGGCCTTGAGCGGTACTATCGAAGCAAAGTCATTGGCAACTTCAATACCGACGGAATCTTCCAGTGTCACCACGCGTACTCCCTTGGCCCTCAGCGACATGGCAATATCTTCCTGGAGCTTCTTGATGTCGGAGATCTTGACTCCAGGGGCGGGATAGACTTTGTACAACGTGACCGTCGGACCTACGATGGCCGTCACGTCGTTGACTTGTATCTTGTAGTTGGCGAGAGCAGCACGTATCTTGTTGCGGTTGCGTACGAGTTCCTCTGTAGAGACCTCGTGGCGGTTGCTGTCGTGGGCTTCGAGCAGTTCCAGCGATGGCGGGAAATCAAACTTGGGCAGCCCGTCTGGCGGGTCCAGACGGTTGTCGATAGGCTTGAGCTCTTTCTTGATATCGGTGTCAAGGCCTTCGCCGTAGTCGGCTTTGATGGGATCGTTGGGATCCGGCTCCTGTTTTATGCCGGTTTGGATATCAACTGCGGGCCGGGGCTCGGGCCGTGGTTCGGGTTGAGGCTCCGGTTCCGGCTCATAGATGGGCTCTGGTTCGGGCTCCGGTTCCGGTTCCGGTTCGGGTTCCGGTTCCCGCACGCGCTTCCTCTTTCCGAGGCCGGCCAGCCAGCCGTTGAAGCGGCTTGAGAAGAAAAACAGCCAGAGTGCAATCAGTAGGAGGATGACGATGGCGGTGATATATGGACCAAGAATCCGTATCGAGCTTTCCACTATTGAAGTGCCGCATGCTCCTCCCAGACCGCCTCCGAATGCATTGCCAAGTCCGGCAAGATTGCCGATGAAAGCCAGGAACAGCGAAGCCACAAAAGCCCCCGTGAGGGTGAGGAACAGAGTCTTGAGGAAAGATGCTATCCACTTGCCAGTAAGCAGCTTGACGGCAATGACGACGAGGATGACCAGCAGGGCGAAACTGCCGAGCCCCAGAAAGTCGCAGACGAAAAACTTGCCTGTCTTGTAACCCAGAGTGCCGGCGGCATTGGCCACGGCCTCTCCCGGTACATAGCTCATATCTTGCTTCCAGTGGATGAGATATGAAAGAGTGGAGATGAATATGAACAGTGCGAGAGCCGCAACGCAGAGCCCCAGTATTTTAACAGCGGATGCGCGTTGGTTCTCGTCCCAGTTGCGTATGAAAGAGGGAGCCTTCATTATTTTCTCTTTCCTTTGTTGTTTTTACGATAATTACGATTCTTTCCGCCTCCCTGGCCGACATTGATGTTGAGCCCGGGACGGTTAAACTGTGTATCCTGGCTAATTTGATTGAGTTTTAGACCTTCAGGGACCTTCAGCTTGTGGTCGGAGAGCTTCTCGATGTCTTTGAATATCGTCTCGTCCGACACGCTGTCTTTGTTCCATATCAGATACTGCTGCCGCATATAGATGGCAAGCGCTCGTATCATTTCTGTCTTGACCTCGCTTTCGGGCTCTGCGCACAGCAAACCAATGATTTTCTCGATGTTGCGTCCGTAGTGGGTGGCTTTGATCTTCTCTCCCTTCATGGGGATGGGCACAGGCCTGGTCTTCATCTCGGCCTCTTCGGGAGCAGGGTAAGGAGAATCTACATCCAGATCGTAACCTGCGATCATGTACAGGTGGTCCCAGAGCTTATGGTCGAAATTGTCCAATGTGCGTACTTGAGGGTTCAGCAGTTCCATCACTTTGATAATGGCCCTGGCCTGCTGGGTGCGTTTTTCGCGGTCCGGAATGGATTTCATCAACTCGACCATTTTCAGCACGTTCCTTCCATATTCCGGCATATCGAGCTTCTCCCGCTCCGTATTGTAATCCAGCCCGATGTTATTTTGAGTTTGTTCCATATATGTACAATTATTGTCAGATAGCAAATATAATACTTTTTTTTATCTTTGTAAGCTCAAATAGATATGAGACTATGACCAAATACTATAAAGTCGCCGGACACGTTTTTTCCCTTTCCCTTCCGGAATCATGCACTATCTGGCCCAGGCTTACTCAGTATGAGCCCTTTGAGATTGATTCTCCTGACGCGGAACCTTTGTTCGAGCTGGAGCTGGTGCGTGATGAATATGCGCCGCTGGAAGGCGGGGAGCTGGTATATGACGTGCCTACCGAAGACGGAGAGACTGTGATCAAGCTATGGCGTAACAAGGATAGCTGGGATTTCGACATGTCGCCGGACAAGAGGATTCCGTGCCATTCCCACATGCGCAGCAATGCCGACTTTTCCAGGGGAAGGCTCATGCTGGATACAAGGAAAGTGTCCGATGCTTTGTTCGGAATCAATAATTCGCTGATGCTCCTTTTCGCTTTCCGCACGGCGCCTCTCGGTACCCTTGAAATGCATGCCTCCATGGTGGGCAATTCAGGCAAGGCATTCCTGTTCCTGGCTCGTAGCGGTACTGGCAAAAGTACGCACAGCAGCCTTTGGCTGAAACATATCCCCGGCACCGAGCTTATGAACGACGATAACCCGATAGTGCGCGTATGGCCCGACGGCCGTATCATAGCATATGGCTCTCCCTGGAGCGGCAAGACTCCCTGCTACCGCAATGTAGAGGCGCCTGTGGGGGCTTTTGTGCGTATCCGCCGTTGCTCCGAGAACAAGATTACTCTTCTCGGCCTGCTGGAGTCCTACGCTTTGCTTTATTCCTCGAGTTCGGGTTTCAAGGCCGACAAGACCATTGCCGACGGACTGCATGCGGCATTGGAAAAGATTGTTACCACTACTGCCTGCTACGTGCTGGACTGTCGTCCCGACGAAGAAGCGGCAAGGGTGTGCGCAGCTGAAGTACTGAAATGAAAACGTCCAAGGTCATATTGCCCAATGCTGTGATGCTGGGGGAGGTTTCCCGCTTCCTTGCGGAAGGGAAATCCGTGATAATCGCCACCAAGGGCTCCAGCATGTCACCCTTTATCAGGGGCGAGCGGGACAGCGTCGAGCTCATTAAGAAGACGTCGGTAAATATCGGGGACATAGTGCTTTGCCAGCTTACTCCAGGGCATTATGTACTGCATAGGGTCAACGCTATAAACGGTGAGAATCTGCGTCTCAAGGGGGACGGCAATCTTGACGGTACTGAGCATTGCACTCTGGCAGATGTGTGCGGCACGGTTACTGCTATTCTCAGGAACGGCGACAAGCGGATAGACTGCGGGACCCCCGGCTTTGAACGGAGGAGCCGTCGCTGGGTGAACGCTCCTCGTTTAGTAAGACGTTGTGTTTTAGGAATTTATAGAAGAATTAAGATATTATGAAAACTGTAGAAGGCTTTACTCTTCGTCCTCTTGGCAAAGAATTTATCATCACCGCCGAGAGCATTCAGAAGATTAATTTCAACAAAATGATATCGCTCAACGAGTCTGCAGCTTTTTTGTGGAAATCCGTTGACGGTAAAGAGTTTACGGCCGAAGACCTGGCCGACCTCCTGGTAGGCCGCTACGAAGTCGACCGCGAGACTGCTCTTAAGGACTCCGAGGCGATTGCCGCCAAATGGATTGAGGCAGGTATAGCTACTGAATAATGAGACCTTTCCACGAGTGTTTCAGGGGACTGATGCGGATGTTGCGTCCGCATGGAGCCCGTGTGCTGCTGAGCGTGCTTATCGGCTTGCTGGGTGTGGCTTCTTCCCTGGGATTCGTGTGGGTGTCTAAGAAGGTCGTTGATGTTGCAACAGGTGCTGCACGGGGCGACCTTATGACCTTTGTGTACCTGATGCTCGGCATCATGCTTGTGCAGCTGATTTGCCGTGTAGGTGCGCGCTATTGGGAAGGTCTGATAGTGGTCAAGGCTCAGAACGCCCTTCGTGAATCGGCCTTCCGCAAGGTTCTATTCAGTACCTGGAACGGGAAGGACCGCCTGCACAGCGGTGATACCGTCAGCCGTCTGGAAGAGGATATAAGGGTGGTAGTGGATTTCATCTGCGTTACTGTACCTGATCTGCTGATAACCATCATCCAACTTATCGGAGCATCAGCCTATATTTTTGTGCTCTCTCCCAATCTTGCCTGGATATTGCTGCTGATAATGCCCGTTGCAGTGCTGTGCAGCAGGCTCTTTTTCAAAAAGTTGAGGGCACTTACCGGGGAGATCAGGGCTGGAGACGCCAAGGTCCAGGGGCATATTCAAGAAAACACTCAGAGGCGTGTGCTCGTGCGTATGCTCGGAGCTGCCGGCAAGGTGATGGAAAAGCTGGGCGGCTATCAGGAATATGTCTATGACAGGACGCTTGTCCGTTTGAATTACAACGCAGTGTCACGTGGGTTTATGCAGCTGGGTTTTGCAGCTGGATATGCTCTTGTGTTTCTGTGGGGTGTGTTCGGCCTGAGGGACGGCAGCCTGGGTTATGGTACTATGGTCGCGTTCCTGCAGCTTGTGGGACAGGTGCAGAGGCCTGTAGCAGGTATTGCGTTGCAGATCCCTGCCTTCATCCGTGCCCTTTCTTCCGAAGACAGGCTTCTGGACATTATAGAGGCGCCGCAGGAAGAAGAAGGAGATGATATTGTGCTTCAAGGCGCACCTGGAGTGCGTGTGGAGCATCTTGCATTCACCTACGAAGGCGTGAACAACCCTGTGGTGAAGGATCTGGACTTCGATTTCGCCCCCGGCTCTATGACTGCCATCATTGGCTCTACCGGGGCCGGAAAGTCAACTCTGGTGAGGGTTATCATGGCCCTTCTCCCTCCCGATAGCGGCTCCGTCGTCCTGTACGACAAGGCCGGTACCGAAGTGGAGTCAGGAGTGCGCACGCGCTGCAACTTTATGTATGTCCCCCAGGGTAATTCACTGATGAGCGGGACTATACGTGATAATCTCCTGCTCGCAAAGCCTGATGCTTCTGACGATGAATTGCGCGAGGTCCTGCATCTGGCGGCAGCTGATTTCGTGTACAATCTGCAGGATGGACTTGAGACGGTGTGCGCCGAGATCGGTGAGGGGCTTAGCGAGGGGCAGGCCCAGCGTATCGCTATCGCACGTGCCCTTTTGCGTCCCGGCGGTATTCTGGTGCTTGACGAGGCTACTTCTGCACTTGACGCAGACACGGAACTGGAACTTCTGGAGAGACTTGGTGCCCGCTACCGCGGCAGCAAGACGATTCTGTGCATTACACACCGCCCTGCCGCTACAAGTTACGCCGACAAAGTTCTGAAACTATAGACGGGCGCAAGGCCTGTTCAGAAATTCTCGGAAGTCCAGGTCTGACTGTCCGTTATCAAGCAGGCTTCTATTCCGTCGTGGGCTTCCACCCAGGCACGGGCATCATCAAAGCCAATTACCATGAAGTAAGTGGCCAGAGCGTCCGCCTCAGTTGCCGTATGGGCTATTACCGTAGCACTTAATAGGTTATGCTCGACGGGACGCCCGGTGCGAGGGTCTATTGTGTGGGCGTATTTCTTCCCGTCCTTGACGTAGAATTTGCGGTAGTTGCCCGAGGTCACCACTCCGTAAGCCCCGCCGTCGGAGCGCCAGATTTCTGAAATCAACGCTCCGGGAGTATTGTTGCCGTCTGAAGGAGTATCTATCGCAATGGACCAGCCGCGTCCGTCTGGATTAAGGCCCTCGCAGTAAATCTCCCCTATATCGACCAGCATGTCCTTAACTCCTATGGAATGCAGGTAATCCGCCACTTTGTCACAACTGTAGCCTTGGGCTATAGCGTTGAAATTGAGCACTTCCTTTCTGGCGCAGCGCTCTTTTGCTGCTGCAATTGCCTCTTCCGAAGGAAGGCTGTCCGAGGTAAAACCGAATCCCCATATATCGAACAGCGGGCCCGCCGCTGCATCGAATGCACCTCCGGTTATTTCCTTGTAATGCTCCGCAAGGGCCTGTACCTCCAGGAACATGTCGTTGAGTTCTACATCTTCTCCTGCATTCCGGCGGCTGAGTATTGATTTTTTGTTGTACCCCGACAAACTTGTATCAATCTGCTCAAGTATGCCGTCCACCGCGGTCTGTATCTGTGCCCGGCTGACTTTTACCCCCGAACTGTTGTACTTGACACTGTATATGCCGCCCTGTGCGTATCCGCTCACGACCTCGTACTTGCCCGCACAAGAGCACAGCACAAGGGCTGAAAGGGCGCAAACTATTGTTTTAAGATTCATTTTCGGCAAACTATTTGCACAAAGGTAGCGGAAATTCCCGTAAAATTGACCATATTTGCAATTCATAACTAGAAGATGATGAAATTTAAATCATATTGCGTAATACTGGCTTCGTTCTTTGTACTTGCCCTGTCTTCCTGTAAAAAGCAGGAGACTTCAAAAGTGTATATGAACGGAAAGCTGAGTATCCAGTGCGAGATACCGAACTATGTCACTCCCGGTGAAAAGTACGAGATAAAGGCCAGCGGTATTTCCGCTCCTGACGGGACAGATGTTGGCTATTACTTTGCGTCTTCTGCCAGAAAAGACCACAGAGATACCATTTTAAACTCCTCTGTTACTTATTATTACGAGATTCCTGACACTCTCGGCAATTTCACTCTGACAGTCGCGGCATTTCCTGTTAAATCGTCCGACAAGTATTTTGTATCCAATGCTTTTATCTATTTTACCGTGGTCAAGGACGATCCTGTCAATGGATCTATCACGGACCTTCCTGCACATGAGGATGATATGGTGGAGAAGCTCCATGGACGCGACTACAGCATTACTTCTGTGGGCGGGCGCGATTGGATACGCGCAAATCTGTCTTACGTAGAGCGTGATGCTTCCGGAAAAGAGACCTTCGGGCGTTCCTATGCAGGGAGCCGGGCCATGCAGAATATTTTCGGAGCGTTCTATACTTGGAAAGAGGCACAGAAGGCTTGTCCAGAAGGCTGGCACCTGCCAAGTGAATCAGAGTGGGTGGCCCTCTTGAAGGCTTCCGGCGCTCCTTCCGACCTTAAGCCGTTTGAAAACTCTCCATCCGGAGCGGGACAGCTCATGGTGAAGGCAAAGTTCAACGGAAATCTTATGTGGCTGTATTACAGGGACGTGAAGATTACTGACAAGTCTATCAGCGTGATCCCGGTCGGCTATGCCGCTCTGGAAGATGGCTGGGTGTATATAGGATATCAATCTTACGCCGCTTTCTGGACCTCCGACGAGTTTGACGGGAAGGGCGTGTACCGTTATATTTACAAAGAAAACGACAATGTATATGTAGGCGCTGCCGACAAGGATTATTTTGCGGCCAGCGTGCGATGCGTGCGTTGATATGGAAGAAACAGACAGGATACAACAGTCGGCAGATCACGTATTCGAAGTGATGGCGGGACGAGTGAGCCCGGAGGACCTGCAGCGCATTAAAGATGCGTTTGCAATGGCTTCTGAGGCCCATAAGGGACAAAAGCGTAACACCGGTGAGCCGTACATTGTACATCCTATTGCTGTTGCAACTATCGCAGCCGAAGAGCTTGAGCTCGATGCCAATACGGTCATTGCAGCTTTCCTTCACGATGTGGCCGAAGATACTGAATACACCGTCGAGGATATACGGGCGAGGTTCGGCGACGATGTGGCCTTCCTGGTCGATGTGGTCACCAAGCGCAAGAAGCATAACTACGAATATACCAAGCAGGTAGATAACTACAGGCAGATACTGGAGTCGGTACATTATGATGTCCGAGCATTGCTGGTCAAGCTATCTGACCGTCTGCATAATATGCGTACCCTTGACAGTATGCGCCCCGATAAGCAGATGAAAATTGCCGGGGAGACGGATTTCTTCTATGCTCCTCTGGCAGGACGCCTTGGGCTCTATCATGTCAAGACCGAGCTTGAGAACCTTTCCTTCCGTTTCCGCTGCCCCCGTGAGTACGAGGTGATTCAGCGGCAGCTTGATGAAGACCGCCTGCGTACCCAGCCGGCACTTCAGGAGTTCACGGACGAGATCAATGACATCTTCAAGACGGTAGGAATCCCTGCCCGTACTCAGATACGCTATCGTAAGCCCTATAGCATTTGGCGCACCATGCGCGAAGTCGGTTGTGATTTCTCTCATGTCGATTTCAAGCATTTCGTGCGCATAATTTATACGCCAATCACTGAGTGGTCCCGTTCCCAGGATCCTGAGAAGGACACCACTCTTTTCATATACTCTTGTCTGTCAAGCCATTTCAAGGAGCGTCCCGGGAGCGTTGTCAGCTATATCGACAATCCCAAGGACAACGGCTACCAGAGTTTCCATGTGCAGATGCTGAACCGTGCCGGTGCCTGGGAGGAACTGCATATCGCCTCCGAGCGTATGCACCGCAACTCCAAGCTTGGCTGTATTGTTGAACGCGGCGAGAGCTGGCTGGAGCGCTTCAAGACCGTCCTTCAGAACATAGCGGAAAGCGGCGACGGCTACATCTTCATGGAGGGTGTGAGTTCTTCGCTCTACAACGAAGACATTCTTGCTTTTACTCCCAAGGGCAAGGGTATCATACTTCCCAAGGGCGCCACGGCGCTTGATTTCGCCTTCGAAGTGCACTCCGAGATTGGCGAGCATGCCAAGTATGCCCGTATCAACGGAGCACTCAGCCCCATCAAGACCGAGCTTCATCGCGGCGACTGTGTGGAGATCGGCACTTCAGAAGACGTGGTTCCCAAGCCTGAGTGGCTTGATTATGCCAAGACTTACAAGGCCCGCAGGCGCCTTCATGACCTGCTTCGCAACGCCGCCGCTCCCTCATACAAGATCTGCGACAAATGCAATCCGCTGCCGGGCGAGGAGGTCATCGGTTTCAAGGATCCCGACGGAGTGGTGACAGTGCACAGCCGTCATTGCCCGGAGGCCATCAAACTGGCATCGGAAAACGGCAACAGCCTTGTGTCTGTGGCTTTCGATCCCGACCCTTCGCGTCTGTATCCCGTAAGCATCCGTATAGTGGCAATCGACCGCTACCACCTGCTGCGTGACATTATCGACTGCTTCGTTGAGCGTCAGCACCTTTCTATGAATAAGCTGCTTACACACACCGAAGACGAGATAGTGGAGTGCGTGATTGATTTCCCTGTGCATTCTGTTGATGAACTGCACCTGACTATGGAGAGCATTGCGGCGATCGACGGCGTGGACGAGGTCCAACGCATCATATAGATGCAATAGCATTCAGACAGAATTCCAGCACTTTAACCATTTCTCCCGCGGCAGTCACCAAAAACTGCGGGCAGATACCTGCTGCATTCAGCAGTAGCACAGTGACCGCCGTCGTGATGATCAGTTCTGTCAACGGCATGGCTATGAGGTTGGTAATCAGGAAATACGTTGGGAAAGTGCGGAAGTGCAGCCACACCACCGGAGCGGTGAACAGCTGGCACGATATGGAAAGAGCCGCGCATTTCCAGATATATCTTGAAGCAAGCGGCAGCCGGGTCGGAGGGAACCAGCTCTCCAGCCTTGGGTACAGGACGGTGATGCCCAGCATGGCAAGATACGACAGCTGGAACCCTGCCGTAGCTATGAAGTCCGGCCTGATGCATAGCTGTATGGTGAGGGCAGTGCAGTAGGTGCCCAGGGGCGTGCGGTCTCTGTGGGTGAACAGACGTCCGGCCTCGGATATGATGATAAATAGCAGTGCCCTTACTATCGACGGCGACGCTCCGGTGGCAGAAGCATAGAAGCTGCTGAGAGCAATAGTGATGATACTTTTGATTACCTGCGCGCATCTTGAGTTGCCGAGCGGAGAAAGCAGCCGCTTGACGAAAACGTATAAGACCCCAAGGTGCAGTCCGGAGAGGGCCAGTATATGCGATGCGCCGCTTTTCCTGAAGGCAGCTTTCGTGGCCGGGGCGAGCAGATTCCGCCGTCCTGTCAGGAGCGCCTGCAAGATTGATGCGCTGTGCTCTCCGGGGAATCCTGCATCTTCTATCATGCAGGCTAGTTTATTCAGAGCCGTTGAATCATGAGGTGGTGTCGGGGCCGGACACAAAGCGCGTGTGCACCAGCACATTACCCCAAGGCAGAAATACAAGGCCGCCATGGCGGCGGGCCTGCGGCTGCCTTTGGCTATACTTATGTAGATGCAGCATACGGATGCCAGACTGCTTGCGATTGCTCCTTCAAACGGCGCTCCGGCAATGGCTCCTGAAGCCACCCCGGCCGCGAACGGAAGGGATACGAAAGATATTCCGCTTTTGTTCTCCATAGTTTAGTTTTTACGCTGCAATTTAGACATAATTTATTAAATTTGTACCCATTATGATAATACTAGTAATCAATTGCGGCAGCTCTTCTGTGAAATACCAGCTTCTGGATATGAAGAGCGACGATGTCTATGACATCTTGGCCAAAGGTCTCGTTGAGAAAATCGGTCTTCCTGAAGGTACTATAACACACAAGCCCACAAACAAAGAAGGTTTTGTGCGCAATCTTCCTATCCCCGATCATAAAGTTGGCATGAAGCTCGTCATGGATGCATTGGTGGATCCAGTTTTCGGCGTGCTGTCCTCTTTCGATGATATTGAAGCAGTCGGCCACCGTATAGTTCAGGGTGCTGATTTCTTCAGCGGAAGTGCCCTGGTCGATGATGACGTGCTCAAGAAGATCGAGATATGCTGCGACTTCGCTCCGCTTCACAATCCTGCTCACTTGCTTGGTATCCATGCCGTCAGCGCAGTACTTCCGGATGTGCCTCAGGTAGTGACTTTTGATACTGCATTCCATCAGACCATGGAACCGTACGCATATATGTACGCATTGCCTTGGGAATACTACGAGAAGTATCATGTGCGTCGTTACGGCGCCCACGGAACCAGCCATCAATATGTGTCCCAGAGAGGCGCCAAGCTCGCCGGGATAGATCTGGAACACTCCAAGATCATCACCTGCCATATAGGCAACGGCAGCTCCGTGACCGCCATCAAAGATGGAAAGTGCATCGATACATCCATGGGTTTCACCCCGCTTGAGGGTATGATAATGGGAACCCGTTGCGGTATTATAGACGCCAACATTATCCCTTACATCATGAAGAAGGAGAATCTGACTCCGGACCAGATGACCGAGATAATGAATAAGAAGAGTGGATTCCTCGGGCTTAGTGGCGTGAGCTCGGACGCCCGCGATATGAACTCCCTTGCCTTGCAGGGAGACCCTAAGGCCAAGATAGTGCTGAAGAAGCTTACCTTCGATATAGTTAAGCTCGTAGGCGGCTACATTGCGGAATTGAACGGAGTGGACCTTATAGTGTTCACTGCCGGTATCGGCGAGCACAATCCACGCCTGCGCCGCCGCATCTGCGAGCAGTTGGGCTATATGGGCGTCAAGATTGATTCCGAGGTCAATGAGAGTGCCCATACAGAGACCATCATCTCAGCCCCCGATTCCACCGTCAAGGTGGCTCTTATCCCTACTGACGAGGAGCTTGTCATTGCAAGGGATACAATGAAGATAGTATCAACAATTGAAGAATAAAGTCTATGATTAAGAATTTCAACGATGTTTTCGAGACCCTCAAGGCTAAGGGAATCTGCAAAAGAATGGTTGTCGCCTGGGGCGTTGACGAGCACTCTATAGAGGCCGCATACAAGGCGGTCGAGAAGGGTTTTGTTACGGTTACCCTGGTTGGCGACGCTGCCAAAATAGCTCAGGTCTGCACTGATAACGGCTTGGATATCAGCAAATTTACCATTGTTGACAACCCTGTCGAACTCAAGGCTGTCGCCCAGGCGGTGCAGATGGTCCATGACGGCGAGGCTGATGTGTTGATGAAAGGCCTCTGCTCTACCGACAAGTTCCTCCGCGCCATCCTCAATAAAGAGACCGGGCTTCTTCCACCCAAGGGCTTGCTCAGCCATGTCAGCGTAGTGGAGAACCCTAATTATCATAAGCTTATCTTCTTCAGCGACATGGCGGTCGTTCCCCTCCCTGACTTCCGTCAGAAAGTTAAGATCTCTAATTTCCTGCTCGGCGTGGCCAAGTCCTTCGGCATCGCCACCCCTAAAATCGCTTTCGTTGCCGCTTCAGAGCAGATGCTGGATTCCATGCCGGCATGCATTGAGGGAGCTATGCTTGCCAAGATGTGCGAGCGCGGACAGATCCCCGGATGTATCGGAGACGGCCCTCTGGCCCTTGACGTGTGCATAGACAAGGAATCTGTAGAAATCAAGAAGCTTCGCAGTGAGGTCGCCGGCGACGCCGACTGTCTCCTGTTCCCCAATATTGAGTCTGCCAATGTGTTCTGGAAGGCCAACAGCAAGTTGTGCCCCGGTGTCCGTCAGGCAGGTATGCTTGTTGGAACTACAGCTCCTTGTATCCTTGCCAGCCGTGCTGACAGCGTGGATACCAAGCTGAACTCCATCGCCGAGGCAGTGATGTTCGTTAGTAAATAGCAGGGTACATGCATAGCAGAGAACAAAAAATGGCCGCCTTCGGGCGGCTTCTTGATATTATGGACGCGCTCAGGGAGCAGTGCCCCTGGAATGCCGAGCAAACGATGGAGAGCATACGGCGGCTTACTGAGGAAGAAGTTTACGAGCTCAGTGACGCCATTCTGAAAGGCGAGCCTTCAGCCGTGGCCAAGGAGATTGGCGACTTGCTCTATCACATGGTGTTCTATGCGCGCATAGCCCAGGAGCAGGGGAGTTTCGACATTGCCGACTGCATTGACAAAGTATGCGAGAAGATGATTTTCCGGCACCCGCATGTTTTTGGAGACAAGAAGGGTGAAGCCACTTCGGCCAAGGAGATTGCCGATACATGGGAGTTGGTGAAAGCAAAGGAAAAGGGCGGCAACAAGACAGTCATGGAAGGGATCCCCGATGCGATGCCGGCCCTGCTGAAAGCCCTTGCCATGCAGGAGAAGGCACGTGGCTGCGGCTTCGACTGGGAGAAGCCTGAAGATGTATGGGATAAGGTTAGAGAAGAACTGGGTGAGGCCCGTGGGGCTTGCTCGGAGGGCTCCGCCAGCCATATGCAGGAGGAATTCGGCGATTTGCTGTTTGCCGTTCTGAATGCGGCCAGACTGTACGGTGTAGATGCTGAGGCCGCCTTGGGCGCCAGCTGCAGCAAGTTCAAGAGGCGTTTTACATATCTGGAAGAGCACACGCTCAAGAGGGGACGTAAGTTCTCCGACATGTCCCTCGCCGAGATGGACGCCATATGGGACGAGGCCAAGGCCCAAGGGCTTTGATACAGTTCAGAGGTTCAAACGGTAACGCTGTCCAGCATTGTCCGGTATATTCCGGCTTTCTTGTCAATTGATAGAGGGTAGGCTCTGGATGTGGATGGCATTCTCCAGAACAGAATGTCGCCTCCGGAGCCTTTAATCTTGCAGCTACTGCCTACGGCTGGTGCCGGAACATGAAACTGTTCCGCCACAATTTCAGCAGCTTTTTGCCCTGTGGCTGCAATAATCTTGCAGTTGGGTATTTGGTCCAGCAATGATGCGACATTGACGCTTTCAATCACTTCCAAGAACTTGTCTGAAGCATTATCTTTCAAGCGCTTGATAGCATATGCAGTATCGTACAGAGCAAAACCCTGGTCTTTGCAGAAACGGATAATGTGCTCTTTATCAAATGATTTGTGGCCGCTTCGAACGAAATAATCTCTTTGCCCGAAGTAAATCATACCCATGATTCTCCAAAAATCGTTTATGAAATTCGGGTAATAGAAGTCCATGCTCCAGCGTTTGCTCCCGGGAGGGAAACTGCCCAGGAACAGCACCTTGGCATTATCGGGCAGGAACGGCTCGAATGGATGGTATTCAATATCTGTAATCATGCCTCGCCGTCGGAACTGGAAGGAGAAGGAGAGGTGAAGAAAGTGAAGTGCACTCGGCCGTAGTTGCGTTCCTTAACGAAACGCGGGTGGTCGTTGAACGAATACTCACCTCCATGCTCAAGGATAAAATAGCCGCCGGGGTGCAGAATGTCACGCGAAAGCACTTTGTCGGGAATGGTGTCCAGTCCCTCCAGGGCGTAAGGCGGATCTGCGAATATTATGTCGAATTTTTCCCGGCAAATGGGGAGGAAGTCGAAGACGTTGGTGTGGACGGCAGTTACGTTGCCGAGCCCGAGCCGGGCGGCCTCGCGCTTTATAAAGGCTGCATTCTCTTTGGACATTTCAACGCACCAGACATGTCCGGCACCTCTGGATGCAAACTCAAATGAAACCACTCCGGTACCTCCGAAAAGGTCAAGCACCTTAAGGTCTTCGAATTCATACTCGTTGTCCAATATATTGAAGAGCCCCTCCCGGGCAAAGTCGGTGGTGGGGCGGGCTTTATAGCCCATAGGCGGCAGGATAGTCTTGCCTTTCAATTTGCCTCCAATTATTCTCATGATTGCTGTTGCTTCCGGCCGCTGCCTTATCCCACGGACCATAAGAAGGTCGGCCGGACATTGCGGTGGCTAAAGAGTTATGCTATGAAACTGCGGTCAGGCATTCTACCGATTTGAAGTAGCGGTAGAGCGACAACTGGGCATCTTCCGGCAGGGAATGCCGGAAATGGATTGTGGTAACTTCCGGGTTGAGTTGCAGCGATTTCAGCGCCAGAAATATATAATACTGAGCCGTGGTAAAGTCCTGGGCCGGATAGCAATTGGCCAGTAAAAGACTCTTCCCCTGGGCCACGGCAAGCCACAGTATCCCGTCTTTCCAACTGCACAGGAGCTTGTTGTACTCAGGACATCGGGGAAGCTCTTCAAGAATAAAAAATATTTCCGGCGGGAGTAATGTCCCGTCGGAAATATATATCAGTTCCGCACCGTATTGGGGGATTTCTTTGTAATCTACCTTGTCGCCGTCTTTTACCTGCATTACCTCGGACAGAGCGTCGCGTGCAGCTGCCGGATTGAAAAAATTGACGGGAACCAGGGTAAACACTATGCTACTCCCAGTTACCTGCGTTGTTATTAGGAGCGGTCACGCTTCCAACCTGCAGACCTTCGTACTTGTTCTGGTCTTTGCGCTCGGCGTCGAGGTTGATCCTGAGCTGGTTGTCCATGCCCTTGAGGAGAAGCTTATATGGCATCTTGGCCTCGAACAGAGGCACGGGAACGCCGGACACCATGTGGGTCTCAGCCGTCATCTCTACCGGAGCGCCGCCGGAGAAGGGAATAGTGGCAAGAGAGTCGATGCAGAAATTATCCCTGCGGAGGAAGAGAGTATCTTTGACGGGGATCTGTGTGGCTACGGAGAACACCAGATTCTTGTCTCCTGTATTGTACATCTCAAGGAGCTTCTCAGGGGTGATTTTGCGGTTTGCCTTCTTGATTTTCTCAGTGTGGGCCCATGCGATGGAGTCATCGGCCGAACCGATCTGCATGACGACGGACATTTTTCCGTTCTCGTAGAAATTCTTGAGTGAGTCGATTGTGGAGACGAACTTGCCGTTCACACTCTTGTACGCTACCTGAAGGGTACGGATGTCTTTCAGGCGCTGGATGGCCACGGCCTCGCGTTTTTCTTTCTGCTTGTTGAAGTTAACAGGCTTCATGATACTGCTGTAGATAGCATACACCAGGCCAACGATTCCGATGAAGAGGATGACCTCAAGAATGATCTTTAATGCTTTGTTCATTTTATGTATTCTTATTTATTTGCAAAGTCGGACAAAGTTATAAAAATGATTTATGAAATGCAATATTATTGTTAAATTTGCATCGTGAATATAAGCGAAAAGGCCCGGCTTTTAAGTGGCTGGATAGATGAAGCAGAGTGCATTACATGCGTCTGCCATGCACGTCCCGACGGGGATGCTGTAGGCAGTTGCGCGGCCATGACCTCATACCTTAGGCAGTGTCGCTCCAAAGATGCCTTGGCGCTGTTTCCCGACAGCGCTCCTGCGTCACTTGACTTTGTCATGGGGCATGCTGATCATGTTGTAGCGGATGCGGACTTAGCCCGCGCGCAGGCCCGCCTCGGCCGCACCGATTTGCTCATTTGCTTGGACTTCAACACGATGTCCAGGGCTGAGGGACTCGAACAGGCTTTGCGCTCTTGCCCTGGACGCAAAGTGCTTATAGATCATCATCAGTCTCCGGCGCTTCAGGATTTTGACCTGAGCTTCAGCTCTGTCAGCGTGTCGTCGGCCTGCGAGCTTTTGTATTCGGTCCTGATGCTGATGCCTGATATTCAATCGGATGCCACCAGGCTTCCGGCTGCAGCCGCAGCAGCTCTGATGACAGGGATGACCACGGATACGAACAATTTCGCCAATTCGGTTTTCCCGGGTACCCTGCGCATGGCCTCGGAACTTCTGGCCGCAGGGGTGGACAGGGAGGCCATAATAGATCGTCTGTATTTCTGCGAGCGCCCCAACAGGCTGGCCGCTCAGGGAGAGATGCTCTCGGAGCTTATGCACATACTCCCATGCGGGGCTGCCGTGACCGTGCTGCGCAATGATTTTTATAAGCGCCATGCTTTGCTGGACGGTGAGACCGAGGGCTTTGTCAACATGCCTCTTGCTGTCAAGGATGTCCGGCTCAGTATTCTGGCAAAGGAGGAGGAAGACGGCCGCTTCAGGGTTTCGCTTCG
This sequence comes from Bacteroidales bacterium, assembly GCA_017634595.1. Classification (GTDB taxonomy): domain Bacteria; phylum Bacteroidota; class Bacteroidia; order Bacteroidales; family UBA932; genus Cryptobacteroides. Next base: position 37,197 of record JAGBNC010000021.1, on the reverse strand, counting down.
TTCCAAGGCCGGCGTGTCGGCGCGTCTCCTCGCTGCTGAGCGTTTCCACGGCGGCGGGCATGAACAGGCGTCCGGCGGCAAGATTATTATCCCGGCAGACGTGCAGTCTGCTGATCTGGTCCGGCACTACGTTGAAGATGTGGCGGCACGGTTCATGCAGGAAAACTATTGCAACAATTGAAAATGAAGAAAAACATTATACTTATTGTGGCCGTCGCTGCTCTCTGCTTTGCCGGCTGTGCTCGTAAACCTTCATCTCTGGATACCGATGCTACGCGTCGTTATATTGAGGCGTGGGTGCATGTTCAGAAACAGAAACATCCCGAATACCTGTGGACCCAGACCGGTCTCGGGGCCTGGCTGCTTGAAGACACTCCCGGCACCGGCGACCCTGTCGGTGAGTTCCCGGATTCTTTCTATGTGCGTGTGAATTATACCTACACCACCCTCGCAGGCACTATCTCGGGCACTACGTATGAACATGTAGCCCAGCAGGTAGGTACTTACGACGAGACCAGTTACTACGGTCCCGTGGTCTGGTATGGCAAGGGACTGTATGCAGGGCTGGAGGACGTGCTCAAAGGCATGAAGCCGGGCGGAAAGCGCAAGGCGATGATACCTTCGTGGCTCATGAACTTCAACCGTTTCGACAATCTCGATGGCTATTTGAGCGCGGACCAGTCGAAGAACGGGGATTCCGGTATATATGAGTTGGAGCTGGTGGAGTATTTCAATTATGTCAACGAGTGGGAGGTGGATTCCATTGGCCGCTATCTGGCGCATAATTACGCTTCAAAATACGGTACCGATCCTGTCAAGGCCAAGGCCGACTCGTCCGGCGCCCACGGATTCTATTATATCAGTACCAAGGCGCCGTCGGCAGATGTCGAACTGAGGGATACTACCGTGTATATCAATTATATCGGACGCTTGCTCGATGGCACCGTCTTCGATACTAACATACGTGATACCGCCATTTTTCACGGCGTTTTCAGCGAGAGCCGGACTTACGAACCAATGTCAGTAGAATTCGGCAGCAGCTGGTCGAATACCAAGCTGGGCGGCGAAAGCATTATCAGAGGCTTCTCCCGTACGCTTTGGAACATGAAACCTTTCGAGAAAGGCACCGGCATTTTCTACTCCGTGATAGGCTACGGCTACAGAGGCTCCGGTAGCAAGATTCCGGCCTATTCGCCGCTGCGCTTCGATATCGAAATAGTAGCAAAACCGAATTGATATGGCGGACGCATCAGCCGCTCCGCTTGAGCTTGGTACCGAGAAAATTGGTACATTGCTTCGAAAGTACGCCGTCCCGGGCATCATAGCCCAGACGGCGGCGTCGCTTTACAATATGGTGGACAGTATCTATATCGGGCACATTCCCGATGTAGGATCTTATGCCATCTCCGGCCTTGCCGTGACCTTCCCCTTAATGAATATCAGCATAGCTCTGGGTACTCTGGTAGGAGTCGGAGCTATGACCCTGATTTCCATTCTGCTGGGGCAGAAGAACTACGAGGCCGCCAACAAGGTCCTGTCCAATACGCTTACTCTCAATACCGGAATCGGCATCCTGTTTACCATCGTTGCGATGATATTCCTGGATCCTATTCTGTATTTCTTCGGGGCCAGCGACAAGACCATTCCTTTTGCGAGGGATTATATGACCATCATTATCCTTGGCAATACCTTCGCTCACCTGATGCACGGTTTCAACGGGATTATCCGTTGCTCCGGGCATCCCAAGACGGCAATGGGCCTTACTCTCTTTACTGTTATTTCCAATGCGATACTCGATCCGATCTTGATATTCGGCCTGGGTATGGGGATAAGCGGGGCGGCTCTTGCTACAGTAATATGCCAGCTGCTTGCTCTGGTGTACACATTGAAGTTCCTATCTGACAAAAAGCGCTTCCTGCACTTCTCCAAGCCGCTCTTCCGTCTGGACGGGAGGATCGCCAGGCAGTCCCTGGCCATCGGTGTGGGCCCGTTCCTCATGAACTGTGCAGCCAGCCTTGTGGCTCTGTTCGTTAACCAGCAGCTGCGTAAGTATGGAGGTGACCTGGCCATAGGAGCTTACGGTATCGTGAATCGTATTACCATGCTTTTCGCCATGGTCTGCATGGGCTTCAACCAGGGGCTTCAGCCAATTGCCGGATACAATTATGGCGCGCGCCAGTATCATAGGGTCAAGCAGATTTTTTTGCTGACGGCCAGGTGGGAGGTGCTGGTGACAACGGTCTGCTTCTTGATCTCTGAGCTCATCCCGGAGGTGGCGGTGCGTCTGTTTACCAACGACCCAGAACTCATTGCCTTGTCTTCCAAGGGATTGAGAGTCATGAACTGCGGCTTCGCTCTGGTGGGCTTCGGCATGGTATCGTCGAACCTGTTCCAATGCCTCGGGATGGTGAAGAAATCTATTTTCCTCTCACTGTCGCGGCAGCTGATTTTCCTGCTTCCGCTTATTTACACTCTCCCCCTGTGGTTCAAGGAGACAGGAGTATGGATGAGTTTCCCTATCTCCGACATATTGAATATCATCGTGTCGGCATTTTTCATAGTTAGTCTTTTCCGTAAATTTAACCGCCTGCAGGACGGCGATGATGCTTCCTCGTTGGGCGGAACAGTTTAGCCTATGTTGAAGCGCATATTGATAACTATCGGAAGGCAGACCGGGAGCGGTGGCAAAAGAGTCGCCACGGCACTTGGCGAGCGTCTCGGCATCCCTGTGTACGACAACGAACTTATCACCAGGGCGGCACAAAAGAGCGGCCTCAGCGAGTCTTTTTTCAAGCAGTCCGATGAACGCCGCAGCTTCTTGCATCTCGGCAACATATTCGGGGCGCCGCGCTATGGGGACTTCGGTCGTAATGTCCTGAACGAAAGCGAATTATTTCGCATCCAAAGCGAGACTATACGAGAAATCGCTTCGCAGGGCAGCGCCATTTTCGTAGGCAGGGCATCCGATTATGTACTTAGGGATATCGACTCTCTCGATGTGTTCCTTAACTCACCGCTTGAAGTGAGGGTCGATGCCGTCGCCGGGCGTGAGGGCATAAGCCGTCAGGAGGCTGAGGAGCTGATACTCAAGAAGGATAAGCGCCGTAAAGATTATTATGACCTTATCACTATGGGAGATAATTGGGGCGTGGCTTCCAACTATGACCTCTGTATCGATTCTTCTGTTCTCGGGATAGACGGCACCGCGGACTTTATAATACGCTTCGGCCAAGCGGCAGGGCGTATCTGATTTTTCACTATATTTGTAAGATTTAATACTTCTGAGAAATGATAAACCAGGAACAGGTAAAAGAACTCGAGCTCCGAGTGGACGCGCTTTACAAGTATCTGAAAATAGAATCCAGACGCAGTGAAGTGGCGGAGAAGGAAGCGCACAGCCAGGAGGCCGGTTTCTGGGATGATCCTAAGGAGGCGGAGCTGTTCCTCAAAGGTATGAATTCCGTAAAGTCCTGGGTTACAGCTTACGACAAGCTTCGTGCTGAACTTGACGATCTGGGCGTGCTCATGGAGCTTGACCCGGAAGGGGAGGATACCGACGCCGCCTATGCCTCTGTGCTCTCCGGCGTTGAAGACTTGGAACTTAAGAACATGCTCGGTGCCGAGGGCGACAATCTCGGTGCCGTACTCACCATCAATTCAGGCGCCGGCGGTACCGAAGCCAACGACTGGAGTGCCATGCTCATGCGCATGTACATACGCTGGGGCGAGCGAAACGGCTACAAAATGACTACCACGGAGCTGATAGAGGGCGATGAGGCAGGCATCAAGTCCTGCACCATTCAGTTCGAAGGCGATTTTGCCTACGGCTACCTCAAGTCGGAATCCGGCGTGCACAGGCTGGTGCGGATTTCTCCTTTCAATGCCCAGGGCAAGCGTCAGACGACCTTCAGCAGTGTCTTTGTGTACCCGCTGGTTGACGACAGCATCAATATAGAGATCAATCCTTCCGATATCGAGTGGGATACCTTCCGCAGCGGCGGTCACGGCGGACAGAATGTGAATAAGGTTGAGACAGGCGTACGTGTGCGCCATATACCTACCGGCATTACAGTCGAAAACACTGAGACCCGCTCCCAGCAGGACAACCGCCAGAGGGCCCTGCTCATCTTGAAATCCCGCCTGTACGACATCGAGCTCAAGAAGCGTCAGGAGAAGCAGGCGGAGCTCGAAGGTCAGAAGAAGAAGATTGAGTGGGGTAGTCAGATACGATCCTACGTCCTGCACCCGTACCGTATGGTCAAGGACCTGCGCACAGGCTATGAGACCGCCGATACCCAGGGAGTGCTCGACGGAGACCTGAATGCTTTTATGAAAGAATTTTTAATGAATCAATAAGATATGGCAGAATTCAAGTATGCGCCCATGTTCCAGCTTGGCGCCGACAACACTGAGTATTACAAAATCCCTGGTTCCGAGAAACTGGTGTCCACCGCTGAGTTCGAGGGCCATAAGATCCTTAAAGTCAGCCCTGAGGCTCTGACTCTCATGTCCAATACCGCTTTCCGCGATGTGAGTTTCCTCCTGCGGCGTTCTCACAACGAGCAGGTGGCCAAGATACTCCGCGATCCCGAGGCCAGCGAGAACGACAAGTACGTGGCGCTTACCTTCCTGCGCAATGCTGAAGTGGCTTGCAAAGGCAAGCTGCCCCTCTGCCAGGATACAGGTACCGCCATCATCCACGGCGAGAAAGGCCAGCAGGTCTGGACGGGATTCTGTGACGAGGAAGCGCTCAGCCGCGGCGTATTCAAAACTTATACAGAGGAGAACCTGCGCTACTCCCAGAATGCTCCCCTGGATATGTACAATGAGGTAAATACCAAGTGCAACCTGCCTGCCCAGATAGATATTGAGGCCACTGAGGGCGCAGAATACCGTTTCCTCTGCGTTACCAAGGGTGGTGGTTCCGCCAACAAGACCTATCTCTATCAAGAGACCAAGGCCCGGATCCAGAACCCCGGGACGCTCATCCCCTTCTTGGTGTCCAAGATGAAGACTCTTGGCACCGCTGCCTGTCCTCCTTACCATCTGGCTTTCGTAATCGGCGGCACATCAGCAGAAAAGAACCTTCTTACCGTCAAGTTGGCAAGCACTCATTATTACGATTCTCTGCCTACTACCGGCGATGAGACAGGGCGCGCCTTCCGCGATACCGCCCTTGAAGCTCAGCTGCTTGAAGAAGCCCACAAGATCGGCCTTGGCGCACAGTTTGGCGGCAAATATATGGCACACGACGTTCGTGTTATCCGTCTGCCGCGCCACGGGGCCAGCTGTCCCATCGGCCTGGGCGTGAGCTGCTCGGCCGACCGTAACATCAAGACCCGTATCGATGCAGACGGAATCTGGATCGAGAAGCTTGACGACAAGCCCTATGAGCTTATCCCTGAGGAATATCGCAAGGCTGGCGAGGGCGAAGTCGTACGCATCGACCTTGACCGTCCTATGCCGGAAGTGCTTAAAGAACTCTCCAAGTATCCTGTCAGCACCCGTTTGAGCCTGAACGGCACCATCATAGTAGGTCGCGACATAGCTCACGCCAAGATCAAGGCCCGCCTTGATGCGGGAGAGCCTATGCCCGACTATCTTAAAAATCATCCTATCTATTATGCCGGCCCGGCGAAGACCCCTGCAGGAATGCCTTGCGGCTCCATGGGCCCCACGACTGCAGGACGTATGGATCCTTACGTAGATGAGTTCCAGGATCATGGCGGTTCGCTCATCATGCTCGCCAAGGGCAACCGTGCCCAATGTGTTACTGACGCATGTAAGAAGCACGGCGGCTTCTATCTGGGAAGCATCGGCGGCCCTGCTGCAATACTCGCACAGGAGAATATCAAGAGCATAGAGTGCGTGGAGTATCCTGAGCTTGGCATGGAGGCTATTTGGAAGATTCGCGTCGAGAATTTCCCTGCCTTCATTCTTGTTGACGACAAGGGTAATGACTTTTTCAAGACCATAGGTCTGTAGAAGCATGATTGAGATTATTCAGGTTAATATCTCGGGCGAGGACAAACCGGGCTTGACTGCGGCCTTGATGACCGTACTGGCCCGGTACAATGCCTTCGTGCTGGACATCGGCCAGTCCAATATCCATAAGTCTCTGGTGCTTGGCATATTGTTCAGGACCACCACGGAACAGTCGGGCTTCATTATGAAGGACCTGCTGTTCGAGGCTTCAAGGCTTGGCGTTCAGATACGCTTTACTCCTATTGAAAGGGAGCAGTATGATGCCTGGGTGGCCCGTCAGGGACGCAACCGCTATATCGTGACTTTGCTCGGACGTGAGGTCACTGCCAGCGAAATTGCCGAGGTGTCGTCTGTCATCACGGAATACGGCCTGAATATCGATGCAATCAAGCGCCTTACCGGGCGCATGCCCCTGGACAATCCGGTAGGGAAGTCATGTATTGAGCTTTCGATACGTGGCCAACTTCGTCAGGATGAAAGGCTGGCCTTCCAGAAGGAGCTCTTGTCACGATCCGGATCGGGGCTTGACATTTCTTTCCAGAAAGATGACATCTACCGTAGGTCACGTCGTCTGATTTGTTTCGATATGGACTCTACATTGATAGGGACGGAGTGCATTGACGAACTTGCCGACAGGCACGGCGTGGGGGAGCAGGTAAAGGCCATCACCGCTTCCGCCATGCGTGGAGAAATCGATTTCAAGGAGAGTTTCCGCCGCCGCGTAGCGCTGCTGGAAGGGCTCGACGAGAGTGTCATGGAGGACATAGCCCGCAACCTGCCTTACAACGAGGGCCTTGAGAGGATGATGCGCATCCTCAAGATGGTGGGTTACAAGACCGCTATTTTGTCCGGAGGCTTTACTTACTTCGGCAATTATCTCAAACTCAAGTTCGGATTTGACTATGTGTACGCCAATGAGTTGGAGATTGAGGACGGCAAACTTACAGGGCGCTATGTAGGAGAGATAGTGGACGGTACCCGCAAAGCCGAGTTACTGAAGTTCTTGTGCCAGATGGAAGGTATTCATCTGGAGCAGGCGGTGGCTGTGGGAGACGGAGCCAATGATCTCCCGATGCTTGGCCTGGCCGGCCTTGGCATAGCCTATCATGCCAAACCGAAGGTCAAGGCCACTGCCGACCAGAATCTTTCGACGATTGGCCTTGACGGAATTCTTTACTTCTTAGGCCTGAAGGATTCTCAGATCGACCCGTAAGTTATCCGCAATGTAGGTTGAAGTTCAGCAGATATGTCCCCCCGGAACCCATAAAACATGGGAAAAGGGTTCCGGGGGGATATATCTGCTGAACTATTGGTGCTACTACTACTTCTTCTTTGTAGCTCGTAGTTCGGCGGTGGCGGTGAAGAATACGTCACCGCTGGAGTTTACCGCAGTCTCCACGGAGTCCTGGATAACACCTATTATGAATCCTATGGCCACGGCCTGCATAGCTACGTCGTTGCTGATACCGAAGAAAGAACAGGCCATAGGAATGAGCAGCAGTGACCCTCCGGCTACTCCCGATGCGCCGCATGCTCCGAGCGTGGCAATGACGCTCAAGAAAAGCGACGAGGCGAAACTCACCTCAATACCAAGCGTGTGGGCTACTGCCAGGGTCATCACGGTGATGGTGACGGCGGCACCGTTCATATTTACTGTGGCTCCCAGCGGAATGCTCACCGAATAGAAATCCTCCTCAATGCCGAGTTTGTTGCACAACTCCATGTTGATTGGAATATTGGCTGCCGACGAACGGGTAAAAAAGGCGTTGATGCCGCTTTCTTTCAGGCATGTAAACAGCAAGGGGTAGGGATTCTTGCCAGTGGCAATGAAAGATATAAGAGGGTTGAAAACCAATACGCTTGTAAGCATACAGCCTACCAGCAGGAGCAAAAGCTTGCCGTAAACGGTGAATATCTCCAGGCCGCTTTCTGATACAGCGGTAAAGACCAATCCAAGGATACCGAAAGGTGCGAACTGGATAATCCACTTGACAGCCAGGGTGATTACATCGGAGATCTCGCTGAATACCTTGATGGTGGATTCGCTGGCAGCAATTTTCAACCCCAGGCCAATGATGACAGCCCAAAACAGGATGCCGATATAATTTGCTTCGGCGATTGACTGGAGGGGATTCATCACCATCTTGCTCAGCAGATTCTTGAATACATCGGTAAGGCTGCCGGGAGCACTTCCTTCGGCTGCCTGACCAAGGTTGAGGTTGACGGGGAACAGGAAACTTCCCGCTACAGCCACTGCAGCAGCCACAAGTGTCGCCACCAGGTAAAGAACGATAACTGTACGGAACTTGGGGCCCAGCCCGCCTCCTGCCTTTGCGATAGAAGAAGTTACCAGGAATGCTACCAATACCGGCGCAATAGCCTTAAGAGCATTGACGAAAATATGCCCTAATATCCCGATACCCGTCCAGCCCGGTGCTGCAAGCCCGAGGCTTGCGCCAATGACCAGACCGCAGAGTATGCGCAACACCAGGCTGCTGCCGGTCCACCACTTCAGCACAGATGCCATTAACCTACTGCATTTGTGAGCGTTACCCTTGCTATAGTAGCTTCAGGCTTGAACTGCTCGTTGCCCAGATAATCTTCCTTCTTGACTTTATAAGCAAAGTCCTCATCGAAGCCATGGTATATCACCACGAATCCGTTTTCGTCTTCTAAGATGGATGTATAGACAGGATCTTCAAGCCCGGAAGAGAGTTCTGCAAGTATGCTCATTAGTTCGCTGACTTTCATGCCGGGGTGGATGTTATAAATATTTGAATAACGTCCGGAGCATACCTCTATTTCAGTGATATTGATATTGTTATCGGCGTGGATAATCAATGCGGGATCGTCTTCTCCCTCCTTTATCAGATTGTAAATGATCTCAAGCTCTCCTTTCCTGCCGGCTTCTTCGGTCTTGTATCCGGGCACGGAGAAAGGCACGCTTTTCCCGATGATGATGTTGTTGCCGAAGCCGTAGTTGTATAGGCATACGGTACCATCTTTAGTATTGCGTACGAACCTGGTTCCGTCCCATTCATAATGTATTCCGCACTCTCCGACATCATCGATATATATTTTGAAGCCGCGATCGACGTAATTCGGAGAATACTTCTTGTTCTTAATCGCATAGTACAGATTTTCGCTGCCGTACAGGAGCAGAGCATCCTCGGTGATCTGGTCTTCAGTATAAGGAGTGTCGAGCTGAAGGCTTGCCGCGCTCATCTTCTTGCTGCTCTTGTCAAACCAATAGCATGCATCAGCTTCCGCATTGTCATTGCCGTCGAGAAACGCGCCCTTCTGCACAACAGCGAAAAGCCTGTTGGTATCAGCGCCGGCGTAAACATGCAGATTGATGTATTGATGGGCCACTTGCTCTTCTTCATCTGACCACACGTAGTCTTCGGGCTTGCTGAAATAATCTATCCAGTAAATAGAATTGTTGGTATCAGACCACTTATCGAAAAAGCCTTCACCGTCCCCCAAAACGCCATCCTGCATGTCTGTAAACTTGGCTTTGAATGCCTCGCGTGCTGCGGCCGGCTTAATCTCTTCCGGCATAACCGAATCGGGAAGGGCGTAGAAGACAGCCCACAGCTCATCTTCCTGAAGAACTGGAAGCTCATCGAAAGCTTTCCCGGGAGCTTCGGATTCACCAGTGCAGGAGACGGCGAGCGCAGAAGCCGCAACGAAAATTGTCATGGCTGCCAGGGCGGATTCAAATAGTCTTTTCATATAATAATCGATTTATCTACAAATCTATGAATAATCCGCGAAAAACCAAAGTGTATTATTTTCAGTATTATTGTTATATTTGTCCGTAAGCTGAAAATTCAATTAACATGGCGGAGGAGCATTGGTACGCAATTAGAGTCTTCTGGAACAGGACCGAGGCGGTGAAGAATATGCTTGACGAGCGCGGCATAGAATACTATGCCCAGAAAATAATGCCTTCATACATTTTCCTTCATACTACCTTGAAGCAGATCGAACTGCTTCGCTTGACGGAATACAATCGTTTTTATGTCTATGTGGATCGTGCTACACGCATCCCTCTGGCTATTCCGCAAAGGGAGATTGATATTTTCAAAATCATGACATCTGCCGGAGAAGGAGGCTTTGAATTCCTGGGAGACGATCCTTCCGTCTATCAGAAAGGTGACCTTGTGCGGGTGACGGACGGCCCGTTCAAGGGCGCGGAAGGTTATGTAAAGCGTATCCGCAAGGACCGGCGCCTGATCATTACCATCTCGGGCGTGGCTGCTATCGCCACTGCTTATATCCCCTTGGAACTGCTAGAAAAAGTGAAGGAGGAGTCCAAGCCCGCCTAAGATGCTGAACGCAAAAGTGCTCATCACGAGCATGGGCAGCATAGGGTCGAGGGCGCGTCCTTCCAGCTTCCATACTCCTTTCAGGTGCAGCAGGTACAGCGGCAATGTGATAGCATAGATCCAGCGAAGGCCGCTTGCTCCGGGAATGTTGATTAATGAATAAATAATCATCAGCGCCCATCCGGTCCCTATCAGGAATGTATGATATATACGGGCGCCACGTCCTCCGAGCCGGATGGCCGTTGTGACACGTGTGGCCACATCAGTTGCTGCATCCCTTATATTATTGACATTCAGTACTCCAATACTGAACAGCCCTATGCTGCAAGCAGGCATGATCGAGGCTTTGAGCACAGTCCCGAGGCCGGCCTGATGGGCGCACAGATAGCACGCTCCGCAGCAGGATACTATCCCGAAAAATATGAAAACGAACAAATCGCCCAGCCCCCGGTAGCCGTAGGGATTCTTACCAAGGGTGTAGTGCATGGCTGCCCAAATTGCTGCTGCGCCAAGTAACAGGAGCAGCAGCGGCTCTACCGCCACGACGGTGCCGAACGATGACCATATCATGGCAAGTCCGCTGATGCAGCACAGCAGGGCTGTTGCGGCTATCAGGTACTTCATCTCCTTTATGGTCATCTCTCCGTCCTGAATAGAATAATGAATGCCCTGACGGTCTTGAGTGTCGGTACCATGCAGAGTATCGCCCAACTCATTGCTGAGATTGGAAAGTACTTGCAGCAGAGCGGTGGTAAGGAAAATCAGCCAGGTGCCGTGTGAAAGGCTGGGGACTATGGTTCCGGCTATGCATACGCCCATGACTGTGCCCGAAAGCGAAAGGGGCAGCGTGCGCAGGCGCATTGACTTTAGACATGATTTGACATTCATTTTGTCCCGGTATACATGCGGCAGATGCCGAAGGTGAATGCTTTATGAGTGACGGAGGAGAAGCCGCAGGCGTTCATCGTGGACATCCATTCTTCCGGCCCCGGGAAGCGCAGCACAGACGCGGGGAGATATCGATAGGCCCCTTTATTGCCCGACACCAGGCCTCCAATGAGCGGTAATATTTTGGTAAAATAGAAGTTGTAAACCTTGCGCAGAAAAGGTTGGGAAGGAATTGATAACTCCAGGATGACGAGTCTGCCGCCTGGCTTCAGCACTCTTGCAAACTCTCTTAGTGCCGCTTCCCTGTGCTCGAAGTTCCTGATTCCGAACGCTATTGTCACCCGGTCGAAGGCGCCGTCCTCGAAAGGCATGTCCTCGCAATTGCATTGCATGGTTGAAATCTGCTTCTGCAGACCTTCCCGTGCTACTTTTCCTTGCATTACTTCCAGCATGCCGTCAGAGAGATCGGCTCCTGTGATGCGTGAGTGTATGTGGGCGGCCTTAGCTATGGCGATGCTGAAATCGCCTGTCCCGCACGCTACGTCCAAGATCTTCTGTGGCGCCGCCGGAGTGACTATCTGTTTCAGCGCCCGCCTGCGCCAGCTTCGGTCTATACCTAATGACAGAATATGGTTGAGTCTGTCGTAGTCGTCAGCAATGGAGTTGAACATCTGCCCGACTTCCTGTGTTCTTGGTCCTTCCATATTGTGCAAAGATAGTTCGGATTTGACTTTCTCGCAAATAATTAATATCTTTGGATGATATCAGCCCGGTCCCTATCCGGGGGCCATCAGTTTAAGTTAAAAGGCCCCCGGATAGGGACCGGGCTAATCAAAGCTCCATTTTTTTGCTATATGAAAATCAAACACCTTGCAGGCGCTGCGGCGCTTCTCCCTCTTGCGGCGTGTTCCAATAAGGCCGTACAACAGCAGCCCAACATAGTTTTCTTTTTGGTCGACGACTTCGGCTGGGTGGACAGCAGTGTCCAGTATGGGGAGGAACTCTATCCCTACAATCTTCGCTTCAATACGCCCAACATGCAGCGTCTGAGCGAGCGCAGCACCGTGTTTGGCAATGCCTACGCCTGCGCTGTGTCCACACCCACCCGCACCAGCATTATGACGGGTATGAATGCTGCCCACACCCGCATTACCAACTGGACTTCCGCAGTGCGCGATACCCCGTCCGATGCAACCGGAGGCGGATTCTGGATGGCTGAGCACAAGGGCAGCGGCGATGCAGCGGAGGGCGATGTGCTCTCGCGTCCCGAATGGAACATGAACGGCATCAGCCCGGTGCCTGGAGTCCCTTACACTCAGTACGCCAATTCTCTTGTGCAGTATCTCAAGGATGCAGGATACTTTACCATCCATGTGGGCAAGGCTCACTGGGCATCTGCCGGCACGCCCGGGGTAAATGCCTATAACCACGGCTTCTGCGTCAATATCGCCGGGACCATGGCAGGTATGCCGCGCGACTACAGTGGCCTGAAGAACTATGGTAATACCAAGGAACGTTGGAACGACTTTGCTGTGCAGAACCTTGTTGAATACTATGGCACCGATACACACCTGACCGACGCACTGACCAGCGAGGCCCTTAAGGCTCTTGATTACCCAATCAGGCATAATCAGCCTTTCTATTTATATATGGCGAGCTATGCCACCCATACCCCCATCCAGCCTGACGAGCGCTTCGCCCAAAAGTACCGCGACGCCGGCATGGACGAGGGACAGGCCGCCTATGCATCTCTGGTAGAGGGAGTTGACGCGAGCCTCGGAAGGCTCCTTGACTTCCTTGATGAGAAGGGGATAGCTGACAATACTATTATTATCTTCATGACCGACAACGGTGGTAATTCGGAGAATGCTCAGAAGGGCGGCGTCCCTCACACCCAGAACAAGCCTCTCCGTGAGGGCAAGGGGTCAAACTACGAGGGCGGAATTCGTGTTCCTCTTATGATCTGTTATCCCGGTAAGACTCAAGTTGGCAGGTGCGGCGTGCCTGTGATTTGCGAGGATATGTTCCCGACCATCCTTGATATGGCAGGAGTGCGCAGCTGGACGGCAGTGCAGGATGTGGACGGGCAGTCCATTCTGCCGCTGGTGACCGGTGTCGGTGACGGGCCTTCGCCCGAGCGTCCGCTGGTATTCCACTACCCTCACAAGTGGAAACCCTATGACCTTGAAGACATTGACTTCCTGAGCGCCGTACGCGTCGGGGACTGGAAGCTGGTGTACCGCATCAAGGAGGGAGTCGTCGCCTGCAACGAAAGGCTGTACCCCGATACCCGTAATACCGCCCGCGCCAAGGCCCTGGAGCTTTACAATCTCCGTGAGGACATAGGAGAGGAGCACAATGTGGCCGCCGAGCATCCTGATATAACTCAGCGCCTGGCCAAGACTCTCTCCGACAAACTCCGCGGCTGGAACGCCACAATGCCCATTGTGGTATCCACCGGTAAGCCCGCTCCGCTGCCCGACGAACTGTAGTTATGTCTTGCCGGAAGCTTCTTGTAATCAGCGCATTGGCCGCCACCGCGCTTACAGTCTTTTCCTGTCTCACTCAGGAGAGCGGACAGTTTGCGCCGCCGTCGGTGGTCTCCGTAAGTTCCGAGAATGAAGGGCGGGAAGCTGTGGTGCTTCATTGCGAACTGTCGGATTCGAGGGTTGAGGCCTGCGGCGTCATGTATGGGATAGGTAAACTGGACCATCGGGAGGAATGCGCACAGCCTGGTAAATCATTCGAAGTCAAGCTTTCTGACGTTTCGCAGGGAGTGGTTTATACTTGGTGCGCTTACTACTGCGCCGGAGGTTCAGAATTGCGTTCGCGGGAGGGGACTTTTCGCCTGACCTCCGATGCCGATCCTATTCCGATTGAAGATCCGGCATTCAAGTCCTGGCTGGTGGATCATTTTGATGCAAACCGCGATGGCGCAATCAGTTATTCTGAGGCTGAATCGGTGCGCGAAATCACAATAGTGCCTTCGAATGCTTATAACCTTCAGTCTTTGCAAGGCATTGAGTATATGCCAAATCTGGAGAGCCTTGACTGCTCAGGGGAATGGTATTACACTGGTGATAAGTCATCCGGAATTGACCGGCCATACTATTATGTCGGCCCATATTCTAACCGTCTGGGAAATATATGGGGACCAATCGGGACGTTGAGGAATGTTGATGTAAGCAAAAACATTAAATTACGTAAACTGCGTATCAACAATAATAGTGCCCTCGGGGTGACGATGGATTCATTTGACGTTTCAAACAATCTGTCTCTTGAGGAACTTGACCTCAGTTTTACTTGGTTGAGCTATCCGGATGTTTCTGTTAATAAAGAGCTGAGATGCCTTTACCTTAGCCATTTGCGCGGTGTTTTGGCGGATTTGTCGTGCTTGGAGCGGCTTAAAGTCTTGTCTATAGATTATCCTCAGGACATCAACAGTCCTGACTTGCGTCCAGACCTAGATTTGTCAATGATGAAAGAGTTGCAGGAACTTAGCGCGAATTACAACATTCATAATCTTCTTGCCTTGCCTCCTTCAGACAAACTCAGGCTTTTGCGGATAGACGATGCTATTCTTGCTACTCCTTTAGATTTGTCCGACAAGCCTCTTCTGGAGGTGCTGGAATGTGATAATACCGGGTTGCAGTCCTTGGATTTGTCCGGCAATCCAGTGTTGTGTGACCTTCGGTGCCGTGCAAACAGAATTACGGAACTAGATGTTTCGCACAATCCAATACTTGTACATCTTGATTGCAGTGACAATGAGCTACATACTCTTGATGTATCTCATAATATACATCTTGGCAATGGGCCTTCAAGCGGCCTTTGGTGCGTGCAGCGTACCGACGGTATTGGCGTCAACTACCTTGAAACCTTGTATGTCGCTGAGGGGCAATTGATTCCGTATGTGACTGCCGACAGGGACGCTTCCCACATTCCGGCAGAAACGGAGATTGTGGAACTCGCTCCTTATTCTTTGGGGGATATAGTTGAATCAGACGCGCCGGGTATTGTGGTTGCTGTATCAGACGAAGGCAGGGAGTCACTTCTAATGTCAGTTGACGAGATCCATGACTGGCCCTGGCAGGAGTCCTGGGACTGGTGCGAAGGCCACGGCTCGGGCTGGAGGATGCCAACAATCAATGAGTTGAAAGCGATACAGCCCAATTTCTATTTCCTGAACGAAAAGCTGAGAGCCGCCGGATATACGCCTCTTACGGAAGAAAACAAGTGCTACTGGTCCTGTACTCCATACGAGATAGCCGGTTACTATTACCGCGAACGCCTCTGGGACGGTAGCATATGGTACTTCGGCTCTGATGAATGGCACGAATGCCACGCCAACTACACCAGAGCTGTCAAGACCATAAGCTTCTGATTCTATAGCTCTTTAAGCTTTTCCTCGGGGATACCGGTACACTTTGAGATAACGGCGGGTTGCAACTTTTCGGCCAACATTGCCCTCGCAGCCTGCGCCAGCCCTTCGGCGAGCCCTGCCTCATGGCCTTCTGCCCTTGCCTCGGCTTTGCCGGCTTCGCGGGCAAAGTCGAGTTCTGCGATTCTGTCAAGTTCGGTTCTCATACTTTTTTCGTAATTCTCGCGTTCAATAATCGTCATGTTGGCAAGTTCGGCGGCAAAAAAGAGTCTTCCTAGAAGGTAGTCCTCGAAATTATACGGTACTTCATTCAGTTCGTGCATATACTTCATAGAAAACACAAACTTTTCAAGAAGTCCGTTGCACTTATGCCAGTCTTTCGGACCGAGTTTAAGCCTGTCAAGTTCCAGAAAGACGAAGTTTAGATTTGGTGTCAACAACTCTAAATTGTGCCCGTTGCGCAGTTCGTAGCGGCTGATGTAACCATTCTCCAATGCTCCTTCATCTTCATGGGCGAAGTTGAAATTCACAAGGCTTATAACGTAAATGGGCTTCAGTGAGTAGTCCATTCCGAATTGTTGCCCTTTCTCTTTCAAGATCGAAAGCTTGGATGCCAATTGTTCCCTTATTGGGTAGGTGGCATAGGCCAGTACGCGGTCGCGGTAACTCTTCTGGTCTGAGCTCTGAACTTCCACCAGGAATTCTTCTCCGGTGTCGTCATCCTTGCATAACAAGTCAAATGTAACGCTTTTTTCTGAAACCACAAAGCCGTGCTTTTCCGAGTTGAGAAAAGTGATGCTAGTGATGTGCTTTCCGGGGATGAGAAGTTCGATGATCTCGATGAGAAGGTCTTCGTTCTCAGGTGTGCAGATAACAGCCTTGAAAGTAGAGTCAAAAAGGATGCAGGCGTAGCGCGGCTCCTGCGGCGAGGGGAATAAAAAGTCATTCATAGCAGTTTGTGTTTATAGCGCAAAGGTAGAGATATTTGCGGCTGGACTCTTTAATAATCAGCAAAAACCAACTATGGTTCATCACGCTATCTCGATGTTTCGTCACTTTTTGCTGTTTTTTTCGGATTGTTGAAGCGCCAGTGTACTCAATCACTCAATCCGCGGCAAAATGAACCAACGTGAACTTGACGGGAGGTTGTTATAGCTCTATTTTTGCAAAAACATCTTCATAATAACAACATTACGGGTTTAGCCATAGTATTATTAGTTTCTTTTAATGGTCTAATAGAATTCAACAATATTACAATATGAAAGATTACTACGTTATTTTAAGTGTTTCCGCAAAAGGTGGGCAATTGAATCATGTGCCCCTGGTTCAGTATTGGCGAATTCGGTACGAAATAGCAAGCAGCGCCGTAAAACAGCTTACATTAACTATGCCTTGTAAGGATAGAGAAGGCACAGTTCATCCAAGTGCGCCCATTCAGATGAATATTAAATCCTTTTACGATGGCAATGGTTTTTCCAATGCTGATATTAACAGATGGCTTCATCAGATGAAATGGGAAAGTGGAACGCTCCTTCTGTTTAAAGTTTCGTTTAAAAAGAACCATTTGGATTACAGATTGGTTGGACGAGTAGACAAACATTATTAGCAAGGAGTATATGAAAGAAAAACATACCTATTTAACTCCGCAAGCTTTTTGGAGTGAGCTTGAGAGTGGGGATATTATCTGCGACAGCTACAACTCCGGCATTGACGATTTCGATTACGAGCAGATAGATCTATTGAACCCTTAACCGTTATCCATTATGAAAAAGCTTAATCTTATTCTCGTCGTGGCTGTCTTGTGTATGATGGCGGCCTCATGCGTAAACGAAATAGGTTCTGACCAGGAAGTGGCTGGATTGTGCCGATATAATCTCACAATCGAAGATCAGACGAAGACTGATCTCTCCGGTAGCGGAGACAAACGCAGTGTCAGTTGGACCGATGGCGACCAGATAAAGTATTACACTGAGTCGAATCAGTCTACTCCCGTCACCACCGCTGTTAACATCGATGACAGTGGCGCTTACATCAGTATCCCTCGTGGCCGCACCGATGAGTTTATTAACGCCGTCTATGGTGCTGTGCAACTCAAGAGTGACACCAGCACCGACCACATCATGTACATAAGTTCTCCAGTCAAAGATAATCAACGGTATACCTCATTTACCGAGGCTCACGTATGCGCGGCTTTCTGTAATGACATTGAGAACCCCGACATACGTTTTCATAATGCTGCCTGCATAGTCCACTTCGTATCAGCCGCAGATGTTCACAAGGTGGTCTTCTCTGGCAATAGTGGGGAGATTATCAGTGCCGGCAGCAACGGTGAATTGAAAGTCACTTCTGGATCAAACGGTGCTCTCACTGTCGAATCTGCTTCCAACGGCCAGACTTCTATTACAATCGTCACCAATGGTGAGGTCTCCGATTTCTACTTTGCAATGCTGCCGGTAAACTTCAGTTCTGGCATTAAAGTGGACTGTTACAACTCACTTGGAGATTTGTTTGTAACGATGCGGACAATAACCGCCCTTAATACGGTATCTGGGAATGGCGCGGTAAAAATGCTTGACCTTGGCAATGCTCAGGACTGGGTTAACGCAGCTCCTCCTGTGGCTATAGATTTAGGTTTGAGCGTGAAATGGGCATCATACAACGTTGGAGCTACAAAACCAGAAGAGTATGGTAGGTACTTTGCTTGGGGCGAAAAAGTGCCGAAAAATGATTATCGGTGGGCGAATTATCAGTTTGGCACCAGCAAGAACGGCCCTTTCTCAAAGTACGTTCTTGACTCAAACTGCGGTACAATTGACAACAAAACCATCCTTGACCTTACAGATGATGCTGCCGCTGCAGCCTGGGTAGGTGACTGGCGTCTGCCATCAAAAGAGGAAGTCTCTGAGTTGATGAACAACTGCACCTGGGCTTGGACAACTTGGAACGGAGTCAACGGTTATAAGATAACAGGTCATAACGGCAACTCCATCTTCCTTCCAGCCAACGGCATTCGCAGTGGGAACAACATCTCTGAAGAGGGTGCTGCCGGCAATTACTGGTCGTCAAGCATTTCTGAGGATGGCTCTTATTTTGCCCTGTCCCCTTATTTCAGCCAGTCAGGCAAAGAGATTGGGAATTGCTACCGTTACTTTGGCCTTGGCGTACGACCGGTATATGGCGCGGTAGTTCCTGTATCAGAAATAACAATACCCGAGACACTCATACTGACGATTGGTAAAACTGAGTCATCAATATTAAAGGCTACAATCCTTCCGGATAACGCTACATATAAAAATCTGACATGGTCAAGCACAGACGAGTCGGTGGCAACGGTGGATTCTGAAGGGGAGGTAACCGCAGTATCAGTAGGAAAAGTATCGATTTCGGTGTATTCAGCCGACGGCACCAAGTCGGCAAAATGCCGGGTAGATGTCAATCAGCCGATACAGTCAATCACATTTGATAAATCACCTATTGAGACATATGTTGGGGCTGAGCCCTTTGCGTTGACTGCAACAGTCCAGCCGGAAGAGTATACAAATAAACAATTAGATTGGAAATCATCTAAATTATCAGTAGCCACTGTTGATGATAAGGGCATAGTCACTGCTGTTTCAGCAGGAACCGCTACCATAACTGCGACAGCTCGCGATGGCAGCAATAAAAGTGCGACTTGCACGGTAAAGGTTTATGCGGACCGTGTTGAATCTATTTCCTTGGACAAGACAGAATTGACAATCTATAAGGGAAAGAGTTCTGCCTTATCCGTTACAACGCTCCCATCCACAGCCAATCAAGCTGTTTTGTGGTCCAGCTCAGATGAATCTGTGGCGACAGTTAACCAATATGGACTGGTTACAGCTGTCAGTGTCGGGAACGCTGAAATAACAGTCAAGGCAGCTGACGGTTCGATGAGTGCCATATGCGCTGTAACAGTTAATCAGTATGTTACATCACTGTCTCTGGATCACACAACGATGGAGATGACTGTTGGAGATGACACTGTAACACTGATAGCAACAGTCTTGCCCTCAGATTTCACAGATAAGCGTTTGGAATGGACTTCGTCAAATGCTTCGGTAGCCACAGTAGATTCATATGGGACGGTAACAACCATTGCCAATGGCTATACGACCATAACAGCAAGAACGACTGACGGCAGTGATCTGAGTGCAAGTTGCACGGTAACTGTTATTTGCCTCGTGGAGTCCGTATCTTTGAATAGGACAGAACTGTCGTTGTATGAGGGAGATAGTTCTTCATTAGAAGCAACAATTTACCCTTCAGGGGCGACAGATAAAAGAGTTACTTGGACCAGCATCGACGAGAGTATTGCTACTGTCGATCAGAGTGGCAAGATCAAGGCTGTGAGCCCTGGCTCAACAAAAATAATGGCTATTACGGTTGATGGTGGATATACGGCATCTTGTTCGGTCACTGTGTTGGAAATGCCTGAGTTAGCAATTGACTTGGGCTTGAGCGTCAAGTGGGCCTCTATCAATGTCGGTGCTACTTTTCCTACTGAATCCGGGAAAAAATATGCCTGGGGCGAAATCACAACGAAGAGTGATTTTACTTGGAATAATTACAAGTTTAGAAAAAGTGGAGAGGACCCGAAATATGGGCAGTACTCCAAATACAGTAATGCGGTTGATAGAAAAACTGTTCTTGACCTGGAAGATGATGTGGCTCATGTGAGATGGGGTGGCAGTTGGCGAATGCCAACGGATGTGGACTTGAAAGAACTCATTGATAATTGCAAATGGGCTAGAACATCCAATTACAAAGGAACTGGAGTTGGGGGTGTGGTTGTAACTAGCAATAAGGCGGGTTATACAGACAAGTCAATTTTCTTTCCGGATACCGGGTCCGGGAACGGGTACTATTGGACATCTTCCTTTGCAATAAATTCCTCAGCTTGGTATATCTATGTTTTTACAACGCCTAGTGCTTCAATACATTTAGATTATCGCTACCGCTATTATGGACAATTAATCCGCCCAGTCACAGAATAATCCATATATACCACTTAGAAGCAGCATCCCATATAGATGCTGCTTCTAATATCTCGTATGAGGGCTTTTTTTGAGGTTGATGTTTTATTGTTTACTAAGCGATGCCGACCAATTGTTTATCACTCTTCACTTTGTTTGTAGGGTAGATAAATCATAATACAAACTTGCTGTGAATGATTCAAACCATTCTCAGTGTAATGCAAATAACCCCGATAAGATCGCAAAATGTAAATACCATTTCTAAATGGTTATTTCTATTCTAAACTGACTTGCAGGAGTCTGGTGTTATCTATTGAATCTCGCAATTCGTTCCCGGACTATCCTGATGTAGGTCCGCTGGAGTTTGATAGGCAGCGGGGAGGATGAAATCATTGTTTTAACCTCTGCGGAAGAACTCTGAACTGCTTAATAATCTTGTCAATGCGGGAAGGCTTCAGTCCAATGATGCTGCCGAATTGCGCAAAGCTCTTGCGACTCATCCGCTTCGAAAACGATATTTGGTTGTATCGCACCAAGCTCGCTTTGTGTGTTTGGCACTTGAAATACGCGATATTATGTGCTTGATATTTTGAAAAACAAAATTATTAACTATTTTTGCACTGCGAAAGGAAATGAATATAGTCTCACACAAGAAGCTTCAGGAGTTCTATGAGAGGCCTGGAAGGGAAGATTCCAAAGTGGCTTTGGAACGATGGTATCAGATAGCAGAAGCTGCTGATTGGCGTACATTTGCAGATGTCAGGATGGATTTTGGCTCGGTAGATAGTGTTGGAAACCAGCATTATGTGTTCAATATCAGGGGTAACAAGTACAGACTTGTAGTGGTTATCAAATTCCTGGTTGGTTATTTTTTTATCCGTTTTGTGGGCACGCACGGAGAGTATGATAAAATAGATGCATCACAGATATGAACGAGAATCTAGAGCAACTTACTTATGAATACGCTTTGCAGCGTATCGAAGAGCTTTTGCCTCTTGTCAGCGAAGATACACCTCTTACTGACCCGTCCCTTTTGGAGTTGACCATAATGTCAGATGTGGTCATAGCATACGAAGATGTTCATTTCCCTATGGAAAAGCCAAGCGTGTCGGATCTTATTCAACTATCTCTCGAGGAAAAGGGTATGACCCAGAAACAATTGGCAAACGAGATAGGAATAAGTCCGGCCAGAATCAGCGACTATGTCAGCGGGCGTGCAGAGCCAACGCTGCGTGTGGCCCGGCTGCTCTGCTCTAAGCTTGATATATCCCCGTCCTTGATGCTCGGTGTATAGGGCACTTCTCATTGAACCAATGTGAACTTGACCATCTCTCGGCAAGTATATACCTTTGTTCCATAATGTCGGCAATCCAGATCCCCGAAATAACCTCTCTCCTTGAGGCGGTGGAAAAGAAATACGGCCGGAAGGTGAATACCTCCACGGACTTTGAGTCGTTGTCTGTGGTGATTGAACACGAGATAGGGGAGTACCTCTCTTCTTCAACGCTCAAGAGGCTGTGGGGGTATGTAAACCTGAAGCCGGTGCCGCGTGTCGCGACGCTAGACCTTCTGTGCCGTTTCATTGGCTATCCTTCATTTGCTGAATACCGGAATGTGCTGAAGAATTCTAAAGACACTTCTTCGGATTTCTTTTCCACGCCGTTTGTTTCGGCCTCAGAAATGGCTCCGGGCGATAAACTGTTCATCGGTTGGGCGCCCAATCGCCTTGTGAAACTTGAGTTTATCGGGGACGATACTTGGCGAGTGCTTGAGAGCGCCAACGCCAAACTCCAGCCGGGAGACAACTTCCAGGCGGCGCTGTTCCTCCTTGGGTACCCGCTGGTGCTTGACTGCATCACCCGCGCCGATGGTAGCGCCACTCCCTCCTACATCGCCGGCAAAAACGGCGGCCTGACGAAGCTGGAGAAGGCATAAAAAGAAGGGTTCTACCTGTTGATCCTTGCCAAGCGTTCTTTGATTATCCGCAGGTAGGACCGTTGCATTTTATCTGGGAATGGTGATTGACGTAAAAGCATTCCCACCTCTTCAGGCAGCGCCATAAACTGACTGATTACCTTCTTGATGCGGGGTGGCTTCAGGCCTATTATTTCCCCGAACTGCTCAAAATCGGCACGGCAGGGGTGGCCGGAAGTGCTGTAGATGTCCGAGAGTACAAGATCCTGCGACAGACCTCCACTCAACGCAAAGTCGCAGCCCTTTATGTGCAGTTCCGTGTTCAGGAGGTTGTAGGCCGGGGCCAGTATGTATTCGGGGCCTTGCCGCAGAATCGAAAAATTCTTCAGGTGGGCATCTCCGTTGGCGTAGATGTAATTGAACAGTACAAGACGGAAGAAATCTTCAACGGCAGGGGGCCAGGCAGAGATATACCTTCGTATTGCGGCCGCGATCTCGGCATAATCGCCGGTGTACTTGAAGATGCCGCCAGGCTCAGTCCCGCTGCGGCCAAGTACGGACGCAAAGTCTTCCTGGGGGAGTTTTCTACCATCTGGCTGTACGTCAAATCGTCTTACTGCAAGTACATTCTGCCCTGAACTGTCCTCGCAGAGCAGTACCTCTGCCGTGACTATTCCATATAGGCGTCGGGCTATCGTCATCGTGATGTACTCGTTGACTGGTACGTGTTTGCGGCCATCAAGCGTCAGGTCCATGGGCGCCGGTTTCAGTATCCACGTGCCCTGCTCGCCATCTCGGGCAAGCCGGAACTTGCCGCCGTCGATTACGGCCGAAAACTTTTCCTGTACGCCGGAAAGGGATATACGCCCAAGGGCGCGGCGCAGGAATTCCTTATCCGGGTTTTTCTCGAAGCTGAAATCCAGATGGGTGTCGATAGATTTTTTCATTGAGAGTCGCTCTTTAGTTTAACGGCGCCGGGTATATCGCGTCCTGAAAGAGCCGCAAGCATCCCAAACCAGTCGTCCTCATCAACCTTGTTTTCCTGGCAGAATACTTTGCGGTTGCGTCCTTCTGGAAGCAGGCTTTGAAAATAGGGAAGAAGAGCTTCTCCTTCGTATTCCTGTTGGTGCTTGGGCAGGTTGACTGATACCGGAGGAAGGGCAGTATCTTCCAAGTATTCATCTGAATAGCGGAATATGTAATGCCTATGGTCGCTCTCCTCCAGCAGGCCTGCATAACGCCCCATACAATACACTTCGATTACTCTCATACTGTTTGCTTGATATGAAATGAGATACTTAGTCCCAGCACCTCGCATATCTTCTCGACAGTGCTCCAGGACGGATTCCCGGCACCCCGTTCGATGTCTTTTACTGTCGCCAGGCTGATTCCGGCCATCTGGGCCAAATCTTCCTGTGTGAGGCGCAGGTGCTTTCTTCTTGGGTTGGAGAGGCTTTAATATCTTATTCCTGCGTTATTTGCTGCAGGTAAGACTTGAGGGCAGGAACGTCATTTTGGACGATTGCCCAAACTCGGCTGAAGTTTACGGAATAATAGTCGTGAACCAATACATGTCTTAGACCTTCGATTGCTGGCCAGTCAATATTTGGGTGAGCATTTTTGAAATCCCTAGACAGTTTGTATGCGCCTTCGCCGACGCACTGGAGGTTGTATGTGACGGCGTGGCACAGAATCTTGTTTGATGTGAATTCACAGGCTGTAGAGATACCGGACGAGAATTCTTCGATGGTTGATATAGACTCTTTTATCAATTCCAACCGTGCTGGATCGTTAATCTTATCTCTCATATATCAAGTATTTATCGTGCTCGGCGGAAGCCACGGCAAACGGCTTGAGGCTGCCGTTCTCAATAAGGTCCACTTCCCGTCCCGTTATTTGTTCAAGGTCTAGTTTGTAACGAATTACCGTGAGTAAAGATATGCCGGAGTCGGGGGCGTAGTCGACCAGAAGGTCAATGTCGCTTCTGTCTGTCTCCTCGCCTCTGGCAAACGAGCCGAAGACCCACGCCTTTGTGACTGCCGTTTTTGCAAAGTACTTCTGAATACTCGAGAACATCGCAATCCTTTCACGGTTCAAACCGGCCAGACGTTCCGACAGTTCTGCCTCTACACCCCGTCTTGTTGCATAGCGCCGAAGCCTGTTTATGTTGATAGGGAAAACTTCCATCACTTTTTGGAAGGAAAAGGCGGATTCTTCTTTATTGCATATCGAGTCAACCAATTCCTTCTCCAAGGATGGTACAGTGCATCCTTCCTTTGACAGAAGCGGCGCGTCTGAGGTCAATTGTCCCACAAGAATATACCCTTCAATTCTGCCGGGAAACCTTTCAGCATCTTTTTTGGTGACAACCTTCGCCCAATTCTTTTTGAGGCTGCTGACGACGTGCGGAATATCTCTTTTAGGAACCTCTATAATTAGATTGGCTTCTTTTTCATAGAGACAACTGGAAATCCCTTCACAATTGTCTATCATCCAGGCATTAAGATCCTTCATCCAGGGAGAAATAATAACAGGATGGATCGGTTTGTGAATTGACAGGTACTTTCCACGTCCGATTTTTGACAGTTTCCCGGAGAGGATAAGACTTCTGATTCTGGCGTCAACCGAAGATGCGGGCATCCCCTTGCAAACTTCTGCGAATTCTGAGCGGAGTATCTCGTCTTTTGAGGTTATTAACAATTCAACCTCCTTTTCATATTTTGGGCGTTTCATACCCGCAAATTTAATAAAGATTCGGCAAAAACAAAATAAATATTGACGAATCTTTATTAAGATGGTTCACTCAAACAGCTCCGTGGCCTGGCGGAAGAGGTCGTCGATGTCGGCTCCTTCGACGGTTGCATCAGCTGCGTCAGCGTCTGTAGTGCCGCTTGGCTGGACGGGGCGCTCCCTTGCCGGCTTGGGCTTGGCAGGCGCCGAAGATGCAGCCGGCTCATCAATGGAGACGCTGTCGGCGGGAGTAAGGACCGCCGTGTCAACCGGCACGGAGACTGGCTCAACTAGGCTGGGTGCCTTCGGGCTTGAAAACCAGCCGCTTACGACTGGCCATAGGGCGAAAGCTGCTACAAGCACGATAAACAGCACCCCGGACACCAGCGGCCAGCGGCTGTGCAGCGCCTTCCGTACTTCCTGGACGGATGAATAGCGCAGCCGCGGCCTTTTCTCGCAGCACTTGCTCACCACGTTCCTATGCCTGCGTGTGAGAGCGGAGATGACCAAACCTAGCGACCAGATATCGCTGCGTACATCGCCAATCCCGCCTCGCAGGACCTCAGGAGCGGCATACACGGCGGTGCCGGCCGGTACTTTGAGCACCGAGTGGGCGTCGGAGTCGGAAAAACCGAAGTCGATGAGTTTGACCGTATTACCTTTGAAAGTGACCAGTATGTTGGACGGCTTGAGGTCGCGGTGGAGCACCTGCTTGGAGTGCATGTAAGAGAGAGCGTCGCACAGCTGGTCAATGATGCTGTCTTCAAGCTCCGTGGAATGGCTCTCGCCTGCAATCAGCTCTTCCAGGGTGCGTCCGTCTATCCATTCCATCTCAATGCAGTTGCCCAGGTCCGCTACTGCCTGGAACGAGTAGTACTGGCAGATGTTCTGATGGTCAAGCGAGAATCCTATCTGGAATTCTTTGCGGAGCAGGCCCTCGTACACGGGATTCCCTCGAAACTGCGGCTTGAGGCATTTCAGCACCCTGAAGCGCCCCAGGCGGTTGATACGCCAGAGCTCGCTGTATCCCGATTCTGAACTGTGCAGCGGCTCCAGAAAGGGCGAGCCTTCCTGCGAGGGCTCCTCTGGGGCTGAGAAAAATGAGGATGTTACTTCCGAAAGCACTTTCAAAGATAATGATTTTTAGCTAAATTTGTAATCCGTGAAGCGACTGATAACACTATTGCTGATGATTTTCCTCGTTCCGGCGGCCCTGATTGCGCAGGAACTCAAATGGGATGCAGCCCTCGGCCAGTACCAGCGGATCTGCGACGAATGCATCATGCTTCGCATACGCTCTGCCTCCGGGGTGAGTATCAACGCTTCTGAAGTCCAGACACTTCTGTCGCGTCTGGCGAGCCTAAGGGAGACCTTGCAAAGTGCTTCAGGCCAGATGACTCCTGCCCAACGTCTGCGTTTTCAGTCTATACGTCTTCGTTACGAGGAGGTATTCGGCCAGTCCAGCATGCCCCGAATCTCCAGCCTCGAGCCGGCGCCGGAGCTGCCTTTCACTGTTAAAGCTCTGAGCAGTAATGATTTCGTGCCGGCTGGCGCAATCCATCAGCATAAATCTCCACCCGCTCATGTCGGCATGATACTCCTTGCCGGCGCACCCGATTTGTCTTTCGGGGCTATGGCTACGCTTTCCGGCCTGCGCTTCGGGGGATTCCTGAAGGCATCGGCCAGCATCCCCTTCACCAGCGCCGCCTACGACTGTTTCTCCGACGGCACCACTCCCACCGGCTACATTTGGACCACCGGCGGAGAACGCATCTCCCGCTGGGCTGTAACGGCCGGGGCGATGTTCGCGCTTCGGGACTTTCTGTCTGTCTATGCCGGCGCCGGCTATGGCAGTCGCGCATTGCTATGGCAGGACGTGTCGTCCCGTTGGGCCAGGGTAGGAGACCGTTCCGTCAGCGGAGTGGCCGCTGATGCCGGCTTAGTATTCAATTTTGGTAAGTTTTCCCTGCTTGCAGGCGTGTCGTCGCTGGGTTTGGGCGCCTTCAACGCCGAATTTGGCGCCGGAGTGCGATTCTGATTAACGAAAATTACCATAATTGATTAAAATTGACTAAATTTGCGCGGCAAAAATGTAAAACCACTTATTTTTTTTAAAGATATCATGAGAATTATCCAAGTTACAGGTAGGGAAATCCTCGATTCAAGAGGAAATCCTACAGTTGAGGTCGAGGTTGTCCTCGAATCTGGCATCAAAGGTGTGGCAGCAGTTCCTTCAGGAGCTTCCACCGGTGAGAACGAGGCCCTTGAGCTTCGTGACGGCGACAAGAAGCGCTATCTTGGCAAGGGCGTACTCAAGGCAGTCGCCAATGTCAACGACATCATCGCTCCTGCTATCATCGGCATGTCCGCCCTCGAGCAGCGTGCAATCGACAAAACTATGATCGAGCTCGACGGCACCCCCACCAAGAGCAAGCTCGGAGCAAACGCCATCCTCGGCGTTAGCCTCGCAGTCGCTCACGCAGCAGCCAACTATCTTGACCTGCCTCTGTACCGCTATATCGGCGGCACCAATACTTATGTCCTCCCCGTTCCTATGATGAACATTATCAACGGCGGAGCACACTCCGACGCTCCTATCGCTTTCCAGGAGTTCATGATCCGTCCAGTGGGTGCAAAGTGCGAGGCCGAGGCTGTCCGTATGGGCGCCGAGGTGTTCCACGCTCTCAAGAAGGTCCTCAAGGACCGCGGATGCAGCACCGCAGTAGGTGACGAGGGAGGATTTGCTCCCGCTCTTAAGGGTATCGACGACGCTCTGGATTGCATCATCGAGGCTATCAAGGCAGCAGGTCTGGAGCCTGGCAAGGACATTACCATCGCTATGGACTGCGCAGCTTCCGAGTTCTGCTTCAAGGGTGAGGACGGCAAGTTCTACTATGACTACAAGCAGCTCAAGGATGGCAAGAAGAAGGATCCTCGCGGCCGCAAGCTTACCACCGACCAGCAGATCAATTACCTCAAGAAGCTCATCGAGAAGTATCCTATCGATTCTATCGAAGACGGCCTCAGCGAGGAAGACTGGGAAGGCTGGGTGAAGCTCACCAAGGCTATCGGCGACCGCTGCCAGCTCGTGGGTGACGACCTGTTCGTGACCAACGTCAAGTACCTCCAGAAGGGTATCGAGATGGGCGCCGGCAATTCTATCCTCATCAAGGTCAACCAGATTGGCTCCCTTACCGAGACTCTCGACGCTATCGAGATGGCACACCGTCATGGCTATACCACCGTCACAAGCCACCGTTCCGGCGAGACTGAGGACACCACCATCGCCGACATCGCAGTTGCTACCAACAGCGGTCAGATCAAGACCGGTTCCCTGAGCCGCACCGACCGTATCTGCAAGTACAACCGCTTGATGAAGATCGAGATGGAGCTTGGCGACACCTGCCAGTACGGATACAAGAAGCTTCGTTAATCGGAGTTTCCTGACAGATAATAAGAGGCCTGATGAACTATCATCGGGCCTCTTTTATCATTCCAAGCCATTTCCGGTACCCAAGCACGGCGAATACAGTGTATATGCCGTAGATGGCAGCTTTGAAAGGGATGCCCTTGCGGACGTATAGCACGCAGCATACAATATCGACTGCCAGCCACAGAAGCCACTGCTCGGCGTACTTTTGCGACAGGGCCCACAATGCGATGATGCTCAGGGCAGTAGTGAATGCGTCGGCAACAGGCACGCTGGAGTCGGTCCAATGCGTTAGTATCCACCATATTCCCAGCCAGAGGATCAGCCCTGCTGCCACTGAATGGATGATATGAGAGCGCTTGTAGTGCATCACTGGCCTTGACTCGCCAGTGCCCTTCCTGCGTCCGAAGAACTTCCATGCCAAGTATCCGTAAATGCCTGCAATGCAGTAATATATGGCCATGCCGAAGTCGGCGTACAGCCCTGCCTTGAAATACAGGACCATGTCGATAGCCGGCATGACTATGCTCGCCAGCCATAGCCAGATGCTGGCCTTGTATTCCAGGAAGAGGTACACGAGGCCTACTACAAAACCGAGTATGTCCAGGAAACGGAGTGTATCCATTGGGCTAGAAATTCAGAACTATATGGCCCAGTACGGTAAAGGGTGCCACCGGGATGAATCCTAACTGGTAGTATCTATTGTCGGGCGTGTGACCGTAGCTCTCGCATATGGCGCTGTACACCCAGCCGCTCTGAGCGACTCTGGCAGAGAATACATTTTTGAAGTCCAGCCCGAACTTGATCTCCTTCAGTATTTTACGAGGCTTGAGGCTATAGCTTAGACTTAAGTCCGAGAGGCTGTAGGCCGGGAGAGAACGGTCGGCGTTCTCGCTGTTGTCCAGATACATACGGCTCACGTAGCCTGTGTGCCAGACAGCCTTGAACCCGCCGAAGTGTATGTCGGCAAATCCGTTGAGGATAGCGGAAGGGGAGAAGGCCAGAGCCTTGTCGGTATAGTGGAAGCGGCGGAGCTCGTCGCCGTCACCGTCGCAGTGGTATTTAGCGGCATCGGGGTTGTTCTTCCAGTCGTCCCAGTCTTCGACGTATTCATCGAAATCCAGCAGTCGGTTGCGGCTCAGGGCTGCATTACCTTCGATAGACAGCCATCGGCAGATATCCCATCCGGCGGTGAGTTCTGCTCCCATTCGGTAAGAATCGGAGATGTTGGTAGTCAGCGGCTCGCCGATATCGCTCGTCTCACCTGTCTGGACCAGTTGGTCCTTGTATTTCATATAATAGAGAGTGACTCCTGCATGCCACTTGCGTGCATTGTATTGGTATCCAGCTTCCCAGTCCAACAGGCGCTCGGCGCGGGGCGCGGGGTATTTGCCGTTGTCGGTGAAGTTGTTACGCTCCGGCTCCCTGTTGCTCATGGCAAATGAAGCAAAGGCCCTGTGCCCTCCGAGGCTGAAGTTGACACCGGCTTTTGGGTTCAGAAAGTTGTACTTTTCGTCAACATTCAGAATGTGCTTTGATGCGGTGCCGTCGCCGTTGTCAATGTATTTGTCGTTGTAGCCGCCGGTCTTGTAGCTGACATGGCGGAACTGGACGTCGCCGAAGATGCTCCATGCCTCAGACAGGGCGTAAGTGGCTTTTACGAAGGCGCTTGCATCCAGCTTCGAAGCGTTGGAACTGTAGTATTGGTAGTCTTTGCCGCCGCTGCGCAGACGACTTTCCAGCTCTTCATTGCCTATATATGTCAGATAACCGAAATGGTCTGCCTTGAACTCCTGAACGCTCACTCCGCCCACCGCGCTCCAGCGGTCTTTGGTGAAATGGGCATTGGCCACGAGCCCGTAAGTATCCTGATCGAGGCCTTTGCGGCGCACGAAGTCGCTGAGCGCTACAGTATTCCCCTTAGCATCAGTGAAATTGGAGATACCGTACTTGATGAGCTTGTTCTGGTAGCGGAACTCATCGTAGTATCCGTAGCCATTTGTGTAATGTGCCGATACTGAGAACTTCCAGAAGTCGCCGGCAAGGGTTGAGAAATTGAGAATGTGGTGGCGCTGCCAGAAATTGTCGGTGGTACGGGGCCACAACGATCCGTCCCTCATCTTGTACCTCTCCGTAGAGTACTTGTCACCGTCTATTATGATCCTTTCGTACAAAGAGTTGTACAGTCCGAGCCCGGCATTGTACATGTCGGCGTAGGTGTGGATGCCGGTTTGAGTGCCGTAGGTTCCGTCCATCAGCGACATGTCATTGTCGCCTGCCGTAATGCCGCTCCAGGCTTGTCCGGTGGTCTCGAAGTTGCCGAAAAGCTTGTACGACAGCTTCCAGCCGCTCCCCAGCCAGCTCAGGCCTCCATAGTAGCTTCCGGACCTGCCGGCTGTGCCGGGAATATATCCGTTCGTGGTGGTCTGGTGGAATGCTGCATCGGCAGTGAAGTGGTTCCACAGCAGTCCGCTGGAGAGATTGCCTCCCCAGTTGGCGGTGTTCCATGAGCCGTAAGATGCTGAAAATGAAGCCTCAGGCACAAGCGACGGGGCCTTTGATGCAAGTGCAATAGTGCCTCCGAATGCTCCGTCTCCATTGGTAGAAGATCCTACACCGCGCTGAATCTGGACGCTGCCAAGCAAAGTGCCGTAGGAGTTCATGTTGGCCCAGAATACGGTCTGGTCTTCAGGGGAGTTGAGGGGCACCCCGTCAAGAGTTACATTGATGCGTGAGCCGCCGGCACCGCGGATTCTCATGTAGCTGGTGCCCGTGCCCACACCGTTTTCGCTCCAGGCGATGACACCCGGCGTATGTGCAATCAGCATCGGCAGCTCGACTCCTGTGGCCGAAAAATCCTGCAGTGCTTGTCTGTTGATGGTAGATACGGCAAAAGGTGCGCTGCTTGATGCGCGTACCGCTCCGACTACGGCTTCTTGCAGCTGTTCAACCACAAGTGAGTCAGATGGTGCTTGCGCAAATGCAACAACGGAAACGACGGCAGCTGTGCAGACCGCCGACAGATTAAGAATAAGTCTCTGTATCATAATGCATTATATATTCCTCCGCGGGCATTATCCCGATCAGGTTCGAGGGTATTATCTCAGCATCGGCCCTTAGCAGGGCTTCAGCACCCCTTGGCTTGCGGGGATGCAAGCCGGATGCAAATGTACAAAATTATTTAAGATATCCGCTGAAGAACTCCCAAAGTACTTCGGCAGTGTCCATATCTTTGTCGCCTCGGGAATGCTTTCCGCCTATGATTTCATAGAGGCGAACCTCGTTGCCGTTCACTCCTTCTACGTAGCGGTGGCGTACCACTGTGTTGCTCTCGGGTTTATACTTGGGGAGTGTATCGCAGACTTCGTGTGTGCAGCAGTTGGTGCTTATCATGCGCGCCACGGCATGCGGTACAGCTATGTATTCGCCCCATCCGTCGTGGTTGTCAGGGTCGCCGACCCATTTTGAGGTCATGTCGGCCGTGCCGTGGATTTCGATGAATGGCACGGGGCCGCGTGGCTTGAGCTCGCGGTATATCCATTCCATGTTCAGCCCGGCCAGCGAGACTATGGCCGCGAACTTCTCGGGATGTTTGTGGGCCATCAGGTAGCACATTTCGCCGCCGTTGGACATGCCGCTGAAGCAGGTGTTTGCCTTATTGAGTTTATACTCCCTCTGGAGCTTGCGCTGCAGGGCGAGGATGAATGCTACGTCATCAACTTTCCAGCCTTCCTGGAAGGGGTAGCCGACGTTCCAGCCTGTCCTGCCTTTCCCGGGATCCTTCAGGCCCTGTGGGTAGCAGAGTACGAATCCGTGCTTGCGGGCGCATTCTATCATGCCTGGGAAGTAGCCCTCGGCCTTGCCGCCATATCCGTGCAGCATGAATACGAGCGGTCTCTGGGCGCAGAGGGTGTCAGGGACGTATAGCCAGTATTCGCGTTCGTTGCCTTGAAAGCGCATGGTGTGGCGCTCGGTGGTCTGGGCCTGGAGCCCTGCGGCTGTAAGCAGTGCCGCTGCTACGAGGATTAGTTTTTTCATGTTATCTTTTTTACTTTATTCACTTTCCTTTGGCCTTAGCTGTTACTGCGGGCTCAGCGGTCCGGCATCAGTGCCCTCCGGAGCCCTTTTACCCGGGATTGATGGGCTCCGGAGGGCACTGACGCCGGAGCCAGCAACGCATCAAATGGCCACAAGTTACTGATGCCGGAGCTTGTGACTTATTTGCCATAACACAACCCCTATGCTTACTGATACATTCAGCGAATGCTTGGTGCCGAATTGCGGAATCACCAGACTCCCTTCCGAAGCATCCACCACCTCCTGCTGCACTCCTTCAACCTCATTGCCGAACACAAGCGCGTATCTTGCGCCAGGGGCAGGGGAGAAGTCCTGCAGTTCGATAGCATTTTCAGTTTGCTCAATGCTCAATACTGTCCATCCGGAGGCTTTCAGTTCACTTACCAGGGCACTTGTGCCATCCCTGTGCTCCCAGGGCACGCTGTCCTCCGCACCGAGCGCCGATTTGTGTATCTCAGCCGATGGCGGACATGCGCAAATCCCGCAGAGCCAGATTTTATCAACTTTGAATGCATCGGCGGTACGGAAAGCGCTGCCGACATTGTGCGCGCTGCGTATGTTGTCGAGTATCAATGATATACCCGATTCGGGCAATTCGCGGTACTGTTTAGCGTCCACACGGTGGAGCTCGTAATTCAGAAGTTTACGGTCATGCATTTGCACAAAGGTACAAATTTTCTTATATTTGAGAATTAAATTTAATTGTATGAAACAGGATATCCAGTTGTTCGAATTGATCAAGAAAGAGTCCGAGCGCCAGCGCAGCGGGCTGGAATTGATTGCGTCCGAAAACTACGTGTCGGACGATGTGCTCAGGGCCATGGGCTCCATATGCACCAACAAATATGCCGAGGGCTACCCGGGCAAGCGCTACTACGGCGGTTGCGAGGTGGTAGACCAGATTGAGCAGCTGGCTATCGACCGTCTGAAAGAGATCTACGGAGCTGTGTGGGCCAATGTGCAGCCTCATTCCGGGGCTCAGGCCAACATGGCGGTGACTATGGCGGTGCTCAAGCCGGGGGATACCATGATGGGCCTCGACCTGAGCCAGGGCGGACATCTTACTCACGGATCTCCTGTCAATGCTTCCGGTATATTATATAAGGTAGTGGCGTACGGACTTGATCCGGCCACCGGCAGGGTCGATTATGACCGTATGGAGCAGCTTGCTATTGAGCACAAGCCGAAGCTTATCGTCGGCGGCGCATCTGCGTACTCCCGTGAGTGGGATTATGAACGTATGCGCGCTATAGCTGACAAGGTAGGCGCAATCCTTTGGATAGACATGGCGCATACGGCGGGCCTGATTGCCGCCGGCCTGCTCAAGAATCCACTTCCTTACGCCCATATCGTTACTTCCACCACCCACAAGACGCTTCGCGGTCCTCGCGGAGGCATAATCTTGATGGGCAAGGACTTTGACGATCCGCAGGGGCGCACCACTCCCAAGGGTGTGGTCAAGAAGATGAGCCAGGTGCTGGATTCCTACGTATTCCCCGGTGTCCAGGGCGGTCCGCTGGAGCATGTGATAGCAGCCAAGGCAGTTGCCTTCTTCGAGGCGCAGCAGCCTGAATACGTCGCCTATCAGAAGCAGGTCATCGCCAACGCCCAGGCTATGAGCGCCGAGTTCGTACGCCTCGGCTACAAGGTAGTCAGCGGCGGTACCGACAATCACCTCATGCTCATCGACCTGCGCAGCAAGTTCCCCGACGTCACCGGCCGCATCGCCGAGCGCGAACTGGTCAAGGCGGACATCACCATCAACAAGAACATGGTCCCCTTCGACACACGCAGTCCTTTCCAGACCAGCGGCGTCCGCATCGGTACTCCCGCAGTGACCTCTCGCGGTTTCGTTGAGAAAGACATGGTATATATAGTAGGTCTCATCGATGCCGTGCTGACTTCCTGCGCCCGCAGTGTCGATGCACTTACGGCCAAGGAGGAGCTTGACGACACCCAGAAGGCAGCCCTCGAGGCTCACGCCGCCGTGCTTGCCGACGTGCGCAAGAAAGTCAACCAGATGACGGCCGGCGTACCGCTCAACCGTTATTGACATTTTGTCACTGGCACAGACATTGATTCAATATAAAGCGTCTCCGGTTGATCCGGGGGCGCTTTAGTTTGATATTAATTCACACATATTATGCTTAAACCTTTAGCAGACAGAGTGGTTATTGAGCCCAAGGAGGCTGAAACCAAAACGGCGTCAGGTATTTATATTCCCGACACAGCAAAAGAGAAACCCCAGCAGGGTACGGTTGTAGCTGCCGGTCCCGGCAAGAAGGACGAGGCTATGGAAGTCAAGGTCGGCGATGTGGTGCTCTACGGCAAGTACGCCGGTACCGAGGTAACCGTCGAAGAAAAGAAATATCTTATCGTCAAACAATCTGACATTTTAGCAATTCTGTAATTATGGCAAAAGAGATAAAATTCAATACCGATGTGCGCTCCAAGATGAAGAGTGGAGCGGATCAGCTGGCCGATGCAGTCAAGGTGACCCTTGGACCTAAAGGCCGTAATGTAGTTATTGATAAGAAGTTCGGTGCTCCGCAAGTGACCAAGGACGGCGTCACCGTGGCCAAGGAAGTGGAACTTGAAGACCGCTTCGAGAATATGGGTGCCCAGATGGTCAAGGAAGTTGCATCCAAGACCAACGAGCAGGCCGGTGACGGTACCACTACTGCAACCGTCCTTGCTCAGGCTATTATAAATGTAGGTTTGAAGAATGTCACCGCCGGTGCCAACCCTATGGACCTTAAGCGCGGTATCGACAAAGCTGTGTCATGCGTGGTCGATTCTCTCAAGAAGCAGAGCAAGCAGGTCGGCAGCGATTATTCCAAGGTAGAGCAGGTTGGTACTGTGAGTGCCAACAATGATTCTTATATAGGTAAGCTCATCGCCGATGCTATGTCCAAGGTCGGTCAGGACGGTGTCATCACAGTTGAAGAGGCCAAAGGCACTGATACCGAGGTCAAGGTCGTTGAGGGTATGCAGTTCGACAGGGGCTACATCTCACCTTACTTCATGACCAATGGCGACAAGATGGAAGCTGAGCTCAACAATCCTTCCATTCTCATCACCGACAAGAAGATCAGCACCATGAAGGACCTTCTCCCTATTCTCGAGCCCATCGCCCGTGAAGGAAAGGAGCTTCTTATTGTTGCTGAGGATGTTGACGGCGAAGCCCTCACAACCCTCGTGGTCAACAAGCTCCGTGGCACCCTCAAGATCGCTGCCGTCAAGGCTCCTGGTTTCGGCGACCGCCGCAAGGAGATGCTGCAGGACATTGCGACCCTTACCGGAGCCGTAGTCGTGAGCGAAGAGCGTGGTTTCACGCTGGAGAACACGACTCCCGACATGCTTGGCAAGGCTGAGAAGGTCACCATAACCAAGGAGAATACTACAATAGTAGGTGGAGCTGGCGACAAGGAAGCAATACGCGACCGCGTGGAGCAGATACGCAAGCAGATTGAGGTCAGCACATCCGAATATGACAAGGAGAAGCTCAAGGAGCGTCTTGGCAAACTCGGCGGTGGTGTGGCCGTACTGTATGTCGGTGCCACTACTGAGGTCGAGATGAAGGAGAAGAAGGACCGCGTAGAGGACGCTCTCAATGCTACCCGTGCTGCAGTTGAGGAAGGTTATCTCCCTGGTGGTGGTGTGTCTTATATCCGTGCCGTCGAAGCTCTCTCCAAGCTTAAGGGTGACAATGAGGATGAGAATACCGGTATCCATATCGTGGCGCGCGCCATTGAGGAGCCTCTCCGCCAGATTGCCGAGAATGCCGGCGTGGACGGCAGCGTGATTGTCCAGAAGATCAAAGAAGGTAAAGCTGACTTTGGTTATAATGCACGCACAGGTGAGTACGTGAATATGTTCGAGGCCGGCGTTATCGATCCTACTAAGGTAGCACGTGTCGCTCTTGAAAATGCAGCATCTGTGGCAGGTATGTTCCTTACCACCGAGTGCGGAATCGTGGATATTCCTGAACCTGCTCCTGCGGCTCCTGCTATGCCTCAGGGAGGAATGATGTAATAATCAACGATTTAGAATCATAAATGCGGCTTGGGCGTTGCTCAGGCCGCATTTTTTTTTGAAAAAAAAGTTAAAAAAAATTTGTGGATTAAAATTTAAATACTACCTTTGCATCCCCGTTCGAGAAACGCGGACGGCAAAGTTCTTTAAAAACAATTTTTTTTGAAAAAAACTTTGAAAAAAGTTTGCTGATTCAAAAAAAGTGTTTACCTTTGCAATCCCGTTTGAAACAACGGCAAGGCCATCAGCCGAACAGGCTGTTTTTTTTAGCGCCTTTTTTGAAATAGAGTTCATTGAAAAGACTGTTTTAAGAAAGTACAAGCAAGTACCGAGAACAACGAGAGCGTTGATTCTTTTGAATCAAGAGTTGTCAGGATCAGCGAAAGTATAGAATATACAAAGAAGAGTTTGATCCTGGCTCAGGATGAACGC
>JAGBNC010000002.1 GCA_017634595.1 Bacteroidales bacterium | reverse complement strand
TCATCGACACCTGGCCGTCTCCGAAATCCGCACCCTCCGTCATATAAGTATCCGACCCGCCGATGAGATCATTCGCGTAGGCCACGTCCTTCACCTCCGGCAGCGCACACAGCTGTTCCCGCAGCCAGTCGGCCTTCTCCCGGCCGTTCTCGCCGCCGATATTCACCACCGCCAGGTTATTCTTGTTGTAGCCGCAGGGATACTCCTGCATGAACCGGCTCTGCCGCTGTACAAACAGCACGAAGATGAGCAGCGCCGTGGAAATCACGAACTGGACGCCCACAAGAACACTCCTCAGCGTCTTGCCGGACGCCGAAAGTCCATAATTACCCTTGAGAATCATCGCCGGCTGGCCCGATGTGGAATAAATGCCCGGCCAGATACCGGCAATGATACCGGTGGCCACCGCAACCGTCCCGACGAACAGCAGCAGTCCCCAATGCTTCCCGATGGAGAAGGCCTGCATCAGCACGCCCCGGGTCAGCAGCGCATCGGAAACCGGACCCAGCAGCAGGGCGGCCACCACAAAGGCGCAAATGCACCAAATCACGGCCTCCGCCACTACCAGGGCTCGCAACCTCCGCGTCGATGACCCCAGGATCTTCTGCAGGTTCACGCTCCGGATGCGCAGCGGCGTCAGCGCCACGTAGAAATTGGTGAAGTTGATCAAGCCGATGCCCAGGATCAGGATGGCAATCGCAATCAGCAGAAGCAGTTGCGACCGGCTGCCGCTCTTGTAGACATTACCCTCGTTCCGGAAGTAGATGCTGGTTAGCGGCACCAGTTCGATGGGTGTAAGCCAGTCTCCTTGCGGCGGAAAGTCGAAATGGGCGTTGAACTCATCGGCCACTTCCTGCGCGTTGCCGGCATCGTCAAGCAGCAAATAACAGACAAAGTTTGCTCCTCCGTATTGCCCTTTCTGGACATCGCCTATGGTCAGGTACAGGTCATTCCCGAGCTGCGTGTTCGTCGGAAAATCTTCATACACGCCCGTCACCGTGATTTCCCGGGGCAGTTCCATATATTTGGTATCCGTTTTCAGGAGCTTGCCCGTTGCCCGCTCTCCAGGGAACAGGTTCTCCGCCAGCGACCGGGGGATGATGACGGAATTGGGCCCTTCCAGCGCATGGGAATCCCCTTCCACCATCTTGATGCCGAACACGTCGATAAAGCGCTCCGACACGAAGATCAGGTCCCGTTTGTAACCAACAGGGGCCTTCCCGTTCTCTGCCACGGAAAAATAGATTTCCCCGATAAAAGGCATGAACGTACATCCCGCCTCAATGTGGGCCGACGAACTGATGATATCATCGGCAAAGCCCCTCGGCAGGATATTCCTGAACAGCGACTCATCGCCTTTCTTATCGGCCCGGAATATCCGGTCGGCCGTCGGATGGCACTTGTCAAACGACAGCTCATAGTCGGCCTGCAGGAAGATCAGGGCAAAGGCAAGCAGCGCCGCCACCAGCCCGGTGAAGTTCAGGACAACCGCCACCGGGTACCGGCGCACAAGGCTCCTTAAGTTTCTTAGTATCATATTCTTTTCGTCATTCCCGGCTTGACCGGGAATCTCTTATTCGCTCTTCAATGATTCAACAGGGTTAGCACTGGCGGCTCTCCAGCTCTGGAGGGTGACGATGGCCAGGGTAATGGCGGCGACGGCCAGCAGTGCCACAAGGAATATCCACACCGGCACGGGAGCCTGATAGGCAAAGCCTTTCCGCCAATGGGTGATGATCATGTATGCTACAGGTGAGGCGATAAGGAAGCTTATTCCCGCCATAATCAAATACTTCCGGTTGATCATCCCAAGGATGCTCTCTACAGTCGCTCCGTTGACCCTGCGCACGGCGATCTCCTTGCGTAGGAACTGAGTCTCAAAGAACACCAGACCAATGATTCCGATGATAGCGATGAGCAAGGCCACGAACGAAGCGATGGTGATGAGTTTCCCCAGCGACTCTTCCTCTTTGTACATATTCTCGATCCATTCGTCCAGATGACGGACATTCACCTGGTCCGGCTCCCTTGTCTTGTCAAACTCGCAGATCGTTTTCTTTAGGAATTCGGAGACCTCTTTGAAGTCGGCACCAGGAGCCATCCTGACATACATTGTGCTGAAATTGCGCCACTGAGTCTTACCCCAGACCAGGAGCACAAGCGGCTCCATCGGATGCTGGAGACTCTTGAAATTGAAGTCCTTGACGATACCGACAATCTCTGTATTGTCCACATGGCCGCCAAGCTGGCTACCCACATGGTACTGCGGGAATTTCTGGATAAAGTTTTCGTTGGCAATGAAAACACCAGTCTCACTCTGGTTGTCAGAGGCTTGAAAATCACGACCTTCCAAGACCTGGAGGCCGAAGAACCTCAGGAAGTCCTCAGTGACCGGAAGTACCTCCATAAAGACCTGTTTCCCGTCGTCACCCGTGCGGCCCCAGCCCATCTTCTGGTCAGAGACAATCAGGTTGTCGGAGAAAGTCGCCGCCTCGATGGAAGGGTTCTGGAGTAGTTTGGATTCCAACGCTTCATGCTGGCCTCCGGCGTAATAGCCGCACCAAACTTGCAGCACTCTCGCCTGATCGAACCCCATGTCTTTGCGGATCATGAACTTGGTCTGGACCGAGACGTAAAGCGCCATGATTATGAATATGAAAGACAACACGAACTGGAGCGCCACCAGGGCGTTTCTCAACGCGCGTCCCTTGACGCTTGTCCCGTAGGAGCCTTTCAGCACGAGGGCGGCCGGTTGCGAGGTGGAATATAGCGCCGGAGCTAATCCGGCGACAACCGCAGAGACCAGAGCCACGCAAAGGGTCAGGGCGAGTATCCCGGGAATACCCTTAAGTTTTAATGAATCAGAGACGTAGGATGCCCAGGAAGTCCCCGACACAATGTGTACGGTCAGGCAGGCCACTCCGAATCCCGCCAGGGCGATCAGCCCGGCGTGGGCGAGTTGTCGGCCGATGAGCGAGGCTCTGCTCTCGCCAAGGACCTTTCGGGTGTTTATATTCTTAATCCTGAACGGAATCTCGGCGAAAGCGAAGTTGATGAAATTGATGATGGCGATGAGAATCAGCAGGATGGCTATCGCGGCCAGGGTGATGGTTATCGCCTTGTTGGCGCTGGTAACATTCGCCTTCACATCCCTTTCAAAATGAGCGTCATGGATTTGGGCGATCCTGAATCCCTTGCGCCACTGGGTCTGGGTATCTTCATCGGACGAAATATATTCCCGGAGAGCGTCGTACATCGCGTCCTCGGTCTCCTTAGCTTGAGAAGGATCTTTCAATTTGAAGTAAGAAATGTAAGACCATTCGCTAAAGTCCTCAAGATGATTGTCCCCGAGATTCGCGACAATCCCGCAATGCATGCTATAGTTGCGTGGCGTATTCTTGAATACACCGATGATACGGGAGGAGATGTCGCCGGTATGGAGCGTCTTTCCAATGGCGCTTTCTTCCCCGAATATCATTTTGGCGAAGGCCTCATTCAGAACAGCGTTACCCGGGACGTTGAAGTCTTTGGCCGAACCTTCCACCCACTCGAAAGGAAACACCGAGAACAATGTGCTGTCCACCAGAACGGCCGGAATCGTTATGGCTGATTCCTTGTCGCCCTCCTTGTAGAATACCTGATCCCCTTGGTAGGACAACGTCCCCACGGCTTCGATATTCGGGCTGGCGCTCCTGGCGCGCTCTATAAAAGGCCTGCTGATATGTGTGCTGAAAAGTCCTTGGTCTATCCAGTTGTTCTCCAGGCGGAACACCTGCTCGTGCCCCTCGAAGTTCTTGTCATAGGTGGCGTCCCACTTCACCTGCACCATCAGGATCATCGCCGCCGCAAAAGCGACGCTCATCCCCAGGATATTGATCAGCGTCGAAACGCCCGTTTTTCTGAAAAACTTCATTAAGAGTTGGAATATTATGAAATATTGGTAACTTTGCTATTGTTAAAAAAGTAAATATGAAAACGACATCCGTAGCACTTGGCCCTCATTTTGAGGATTTCATCCAGGCCTGCATCACGAGAGGGCGCTACAACAACGCCAGCGAAGTGGTGCGCTCCGGCCTTCGCCTTCTGGAAGACCAAGAGCAGAGAATTGCCGTGCTCCGTTCTGCCATCGAAGAGGGAATGAACAGTGGTATTGTAGAAGATTTCGATCCGCAGGAACACCTGCAGCAGATGAAAGCGCGCAAGCATGGCAAAGTATGACATTACCAAGGAGGCTGCTGAAGACCTCTACCGCATTTGGGAATACACAGTGGACACTTGGTCTGAGAAGCAGGCCGATACGTACTATACCCTTTTGGAGGCTGGTATGAACGAAGTGGCTGATGCTCCTGAGCGCATAGGCAAACATTATGATGAAATATATCCTGGTCTCAGGGCATATCATGTCCGTCGGCATATGCTGTTCTACATTCTGCAGGACAGCGGTCGTGTCCTGATAGTCAGGATCCTTCATGAGAAGATGGATTATACGCGGCATTTTAAAATCCCTGTTTAAGTTTAAAACACCAGCACATCACTGTCGCCATAGGTGTC
Organism: Bacteroidales bacterium; assembly: GCA_017634595.1. Lineage (GTDB taxonomy): Bacteria > Bacteroidota > Bacteroidia > Bacteroidales > UBA932 > Cryptobacteroides. The sequence continues at coordinate 37,636 of JAGBNC010000002.1, read as the reverse complement.
GTAGCCTGAGGTGATGACTCTCTCGCCGGGGGCCAGGCCCTCGAGGACCTCGTAGTACTGCGGATTCTGGCGGCCGATGCGTATCTCTCTTTTGACGGCTTTGGTGCCTTCTTTGTTAACAACATAGATCCATTTTCCGCCGGTTTTCTGGTAGAAGGTGCCGCGGGGGATGATGACGGCCTCTTCCGGCTGACCCAGCTGGAGGTTGAGGTAGTAGGTTTGGCCGGCGCGGATATTCTCCGGCTGCTCGCCGTTAAATTTAAAATCGGCCTTGAACTTGCCGTCGCGCACCTCCGGATACACCTTGCGGATGCTGGTGGAGAAGGTCTCTCCCTGACGTTCGAAGGTGGCAGAGAGGCCGGCCACGACGCGGTCAATATAGTGCTCATCTATCTGAGCCTCAACTTTATACGTCCCAACGGAGTTAATCTGGCCGATTTTGGTGCCGCTGGCGATGCTCTGCCCCAGCACCACGTCCAGCAGGCCCAGCTCGCCGTCGATGGGCGCCTTCACGACGAGGTTGCTCTTGCGCCTCCGGATCATCTGCATGTTGAGCTGCATGTTGTCCAGGCTCTCTTCCATGCGGTCAATCTGCGTGCTGCGGTAGAGGCTGTCCTGCTTGGAGCGCTCGGCCATGAGGTCATACTTCTGCTTGGCCAGCTTGTAGTCTTCTTCGGCCTTCAAATATTCTTCCCGGGCGATGAGCTTGTCCTCGTACAGGGCCTTGTGCTGCTCGTAGGCGCGGCGCAGGCGGTCCACCTGCATGCCGTATTCCAGCACGTTCTGGCGCACGTCCAACTTCTGCTGCTCCATCTGAATCTGGGTATTGCGAAGGATGTTCTCCTTCTCGGCCAGTTCGGCCTCGGAGTTGAGGATTTGCAGGTCCAGATTGTCGTTGGACAGCACAAGGATGGGGTCGCCGACTTTCACCTTGGAGCCTTCCTCGATGAGGATGGTCTGGACAATGCCGCCTTCCTGCGGACTCAGCTGGATGGTGGTCATGGGCTGCACGCGCCCGCTGATGCGGATATAGTCGTTGAATTCTCCATTCACGGCGGTGCTCACCGTGATGCTGTCCTTATCCACCCGCAGCGTCTTGTTATTTGGGCGGGCAATCAGATATACGATAAACACCAGCAGCATCGCCCCCAGCCACCAGGGCAGGGCTTTCTTGGTAAACGCTACACGCCATCCGGTCTTCTTTTCTATAATCTTGTCCATACTATTGATTAACGTATTCTATTCCGTTGTAATATTTCACCACCGCCTGCTTGATGAGGTATTTGAACAAGGAGTTCATCTCATCGGCCTGGGCTTTGAGGAAGTTGTTGCCAGCGGTCTGGAACTCCAGCGGAGATATGAGCCCCTGCTCCAACTTCTTGAGGTTGAGCGTGTAAGCCTCGGCCTGCACTTCAGCTTTACGCTGCGCCTGCTGGTAGGCCGTGGCGGCGCCGTCGCGGTCCTGAACGGCACGGCGCACCTCTGATTCAACATCGCGGCGCTTCTGGTCCAGCTCGGCAGTAGCCTTGTCCAGCGCATGCTGCCGGCGTGAAATAGCTGAGTGCCTGCTCAGACGATTCCAGATAGGAATGGTCAAAGAGACCTCCACATATTCACCCATATTGTTTCGGAACTGGTCACGGAAGATGGCAGTGGCCGATCCTTGATAAGTATAGTAACTTGTGGTCCAACCAGCATAAAGGCCTACGGAGGGCATCAGCTGCCACTTGGCCGTGTTCAACTGGCGCTTGGCGTTCAACTGCCGCCAGGAGGCGATCTGAATGCCGGGGTTATGCTCCAGGGCGAAGTCCACCACTGCGCTTGTGGTTACCGGCTCCACCTGCCACTCGGGCACCGACGTATCTATAACCAGTTCCTCATCCACGGGCCAGAACATCAGGTCCGCAAGCGTCATCTTCTGGCCCAGATACATATTGCGAGTATTGATGAGGTCATACTGGCGGTCGGCCAGGTCGGCCTCCATCTGGACCACGTCAGCATGGCCTTTCTGTCCCAGTTCTTCCTGGCGACGGGCCTTGGCAAGCGCCAGGGAAGCCGTGGCCACCTGCTCCTCATATACATCACATAAGCGCTTGTAATACACCACGTTGTAGTACGCCTCCATCACTGCCAGGCAGATATCGGCCTCCACCTGTTTCTCCTGCGAGTCGGCAATCAGCATCCCGGTCTTGGAAATCTTGTAGTTGTTTACCGCCTGGAAGCCGTCGAACAGGTCGTACCCCGCGCTCACGCCGTAGTTGTTGTGGAACGAGGTAGTATTGAAATACGTATTCGTCTGTGGGTCGATGCTGCGGCCGAAGTTGTAGTACGCATAGGTCTGCGCAGTAATCTGCGGGGTAAAGAGCTTCAGTGCTGCATCGCGCCTGTCAATCTGCGCATCGCCTATGGCCGCCTGCTGAATCCGGACCTTGGTGGAGTTGGAGATAGCATACTCCATGCATTCTTTTAGAGTCATAGTAGTTTGGGCACTGGCGTGCGCACTCACTGCGAACGCCAGTGCCCAAACTACACACTTAATTAAACTGTTCTTCATGCAATAATTGTTTAACCGGCAGCAATGGAAGCACTCTCCGTGCCAAACTTGTAAATGATTGATATTCAGCCATAAGGAATTATAGCAAAAGTGTAAAGTTGTAAAGCACTTTACACTTTTGTTTTACAACTCTTTACAATTTAGCGGAAGCGGAGTTCGAAGACGGTTTGATGATCGTCGCTCCGGACAAGTTCGATGTTGCCGTTGTGGTTGCGCATGATCTGGCGGGAAATACTCAGGCCAATACCGGAACCATCTTTTTTGGTGGTATAGAAAGGGATGAAGATCTGCTCCTGGGCAGAAATGGGAATGGGGGCGCCATCGTTGGCCACCAGGACAATTAAATCGTCGTCCTTGCCCATGCGGGCAGTGATATCTATGTGCTTCGCGCCGGCCTGCAGGGCGTTTTTGATGAGGTTGATCAAGATCTGTGCAATCTGCCCTTCGTCGGCATATATCATCAGATCCTTCTCTTCCGGGAGGTAGCGGCATACGGCGCCCGTGCTTGCCGTGAATTCACTGTTGAGGGCTATGACTCCGTCTATAAGCTCTTGAAGCACAAGGGCTTTGCGCACGGGTTTGGCTACTCCGGAAAGCTCTCGGTAAGTCTGGACGAAGCCGATCAGATTCTTTGAAGAATCCGAGATGGTCTCAAGCCCGGCTTTGACATCCAGCTCACTGCGCCCGTTCTCATCGACGGATTTGGCAAGGGCATCGGACAGCGATGCGATAGGCGACACCGTGTTCATGATCTCGTGCGTCAACACACGTATCAGTTTGGTCCACGAATCCTGTTCGTGCTGCTGCCTCTGCCTCTCGAAAATAGTCCTGATGCGGTTGAGAGTGCGGTTGAACTTGTTCTTGTCCTGGAAGCGGAAATTCAGTTCCCCGTCCTCCAGAGCATCCATCATGTATGCCACTTTCTTAATGTCCTTCCGTCTGGTCCTGACGGCGGCAATCACCGCTGAAATGATAGCAACGATGATGCTGACGCCAACAATATGCCAGACAGTAAAGGTCATAGTCCGTATTTCTTCAACTTTGCATAGAGAGTTGGCCTGCTCACGCCCAGTATTTTTGCCGCGGCTGAAATGTTGCCGCCTGTGCGCTCCATGGCATCCCGCACCAGCCTTTCTTCATCTTGTGCATTGTGATGGACATTGCCGGCCATGACGTTACCCGCCATGCCCGACCCCGGCCCGATGTCCAAATCATTTGCGGTCAGCTCGGTGCCATCGGATAGAATGACAGCCTTCTCTATCACGTTCTGCAGCTCCCTGATATTCCCGCTCCAGCGGCCCTCCATGAGCATTTGCGCGGCATCAGGAGCAATCCCGGTCAAGGGCCTGTGATACTTCAGGGCGAAGCGCTCCAGGAACAGCTGCGCAAGCGGGGTGATGTCTTCCTTGCGCTCCCGAAGTGGCGGAAGTGCTAAATGCACAGTGTTGATACGATAGTACAAGTCCTCGCGAAACCGGCCTTCACGCACCAGTGCTTCCAGGTCCATATTGGTGGCACAAATCAGGCGGATATTAATAGGTCGAGTCTCGCTTCCGCCCACTCTGACGATGCTCCGGTTCTGTATGGCACGCAGCAGCTTGGCCTGCAGATGCAGGGGGATATTGCCGATTTCATCCAGGAAAAGCGTGCCTCTGTCGGCCTGTTCGAACTTGCCGGCGTGGTCTGCATGAGCATCGGTAAAAGCGCCCTTCACATGGCCGAAGAGCTCACTTTCAAACAGGGTCTCGGTGATGGCTCCGGCATCTACGGCCACCATGGGCATATTGCTGCGGAGGCTGCGGGCATGAATCTCGTGGGCCAGCACATCCTTGCCGGTACCGTTCTCGCCGGTAATGAGCACCGTGGCGTCGGTGGGGGCTATCTTTTCAATGGTTTTCAGTATGGAGGCCATGGCCTTTGAAGTCCCCCAGAAAACTGATTCTTCGCTTCGCTGCGCTCCGTTCAGAATGGCGGCGTGGTCATCCTGAGCACCGGAGAATGATCTTCCCATGGCCTTCCGCGCCTTGTCCCGGGCCCCAGTCAGCACTTCGATAAGTTTGTCATTATCCCACGGCTTCACTATGAAATCAAATGCACCGCGCTTCATCCCCTCCACTGCCAATGCAATATCGGCGTAGGCGGTAAACAGCACGACTTCCACCTTCGGTGTCATCTTCTTGATCTCTCCTGTCCAGTATAGCCCCTCGTTGCCCGTATTGATGCTGGTGTTGAAATTCATATCGAGCAGCACGACATCGGGCCGGAACTGTTCCAGAGAGGACACCAAAGTAGCTGGAGACGGAATCGTCTTCACCTGTGCGAAATGCAGGGGCAACAAGATTTCGAGTGCCCGACGGATGCCGGGATTGTCGTCCACGACAAGTATTTTACCGGTTCTTGATGACATGATCTTCAAGTTTTTTTAATGGCTTCACGGGCTCTACATGGACAGCTATGTGCGTGCCTTCGCCGAAGCGCTCTTTCAGGGCACGTTCAATGTAATGTGCCCGTGAGTGGGCTTCAAGGAGGGAAATCTCCGGATCCATCCTTATGTGCAGTTCAATGGCATAGTTGCTCCCTATGCGCCGGGTGCGCAGGTTGTGAGGGTCGGACACATCGGGGAAAGATTGTACAATGTCCAGAATCTCCTTCTCCACATCAAGGGGCAGCGATGCCTCCATGAGGTCTCCTAAGCACTTCCGGAGCATTTTCCATGCTAGTATGACAATGAGGATGCCGACCACCAGCGATGCAAGCGGGTCCAGCACCGTCCAGCGCTCGCCGAACAGGATGGCGCCGCCTATACCTACGAGGGTACCCAGCGACGAAAGGGCGTCGCTGCGGTGGTGCCAGGCATTGGCTTCCAGCACTTCAGAGCCGAGCTTGCGCCCCATGCGCACCGTGTACTGGTATGTAAGTTCTTTGAAAACAATGGATGCGATGGCAGCCCAGAGTGCCAGCATGCCCGGTTTGGGGATATCTTCCCCTTTGAACCATCCAATCAGCACATCGCATGCATTGAAAATAATGCCCCCCGCGACAAGCATAAGGGCAACTGCTATGATGGATGTTGCGAGAGTTTCGAACTTGCCGTGTCCGTAGTCGTATTTGCTGTCTGCCGGTTTGTTGCTGATATGTACGAATATCATTACCACGGCGTCGGTGAGAAGATCGGAGAGCGAATGTACGGCGTCGGCCATCATTGCGGCGCTCCTTCCGATAATGCCGGCTGCGAATTTGAACAATGTCAAGGCCATGTTCACGGCGCTGCCGGCCAGCGTCACTTTGACTATTGCCTTTTCTTTGTCCATGTTGTCCCGTTTGATCGGAATGGTGCGGGCGGTGGGACTCGAACCCACACGCACAGGGCACAAGATCCTAAGTCTTGCTTGTCTACCATTTCAACACGCCCGCAAGCAGCCGCAAATATACAAAAACTTGGCGGTTCGTAAAAAATAATTCTATTTACATGCAAAGCGCACTATACCTGCCGGCGCCAGCAGATCAGAACTCCCCGAAGTATTCGTCCACCACTGAACGGCCTTTGCGCCAGGTGAATCGCAGAATCGTTGCTTTTGATCTGATTTCACCGTCGCCGTAGGCAGCCAGTATCATATCGCATTGTTCTCCTTCCATCAAGGACTTGTCGTCACGCGGGAACACCCATTCCGTCATCCCCTTGTCTGTAAGGCTGTCCATGAAGCCGTACTTCTCGTACATATCCACCAGAGAATAGTAGTAGTGGTAAGGAGAACCGTATTCATTATCAATCACCTGGGTGTTCTCGTAGTCCCAGAAATATGCAACGTCGTTCTTGGACGGATAGATTCTCAACGTGTCGCCGCACCATTCAAAGTCAAACGACAGGTCGGTATAATCTATATCCTTGGTGCGGAAAGGCACTTTATGCAGTTCGCCTATGCTTTTTTGGGTCTTAGGATCTATCTGGAACACCAGCAGCAGGTGATCCTTGCCCGGAGAGAGATCGACACTCGTGAGCTCGTGCGGCCCGCGGAAGCAGAACACGTCGGTAAAGCTCACGCTTACCTGCCCTTCATGAAGATAGATGTCATACATGTCGTTCAGGATGTTAAGTTGCTCTTCAATCAGATCTGCGTCACTGGCGTCAAACTGCGGAGTGTCTTCATTGATAACCCCATATACATAATAGGCGTACTCGTTTTCCGGAGTTATGGAGAAACTCACTTTGGTGCCTTTGACTTCTTTGATTTGAATGTCAAAGTCGCTCTTCATGCTTGCCAATTGCTCTTTGGACGCGCAGCTGCATAGCAGGAGTCCAAGGTTGATCAAAACAAAACACCACTTTCTCATAACTCTTTGGCGACATTGATGATGAAACGAAGGAATCCCATGGAGTGAATCCCGTAATGGCCGAAGTCGAATTCTATGTTGTTGCCTTTCAGATACTCTTCGGCCCTGCTTGCATTGATGAATGGGACAGTGGTATCGTCAAGGCTGTGGAACATATACACTGGAGACGTAGGCCGGAAATTGAGCACAGAATTGACCATCATGGCTTTGTACAGACGGGCAGTGCTGGCGCTCGTCTTGTCGCGGCCTTCGTCGGTCATGATTTCGTGCAGGCTTCTCGAATTGATGAGCTGGTTGATCTCCTTGACTGTGTATTTCTTGGAGTTTATCCATTCATCATAGTTGGCCAGCAGATTGGGTTTGAAGAAATCTTCCATCTTCAGGCCGAGCATCTCGCCCTCGCTGACTCCCTGGACAATCATCGGAATCGCGCACGGAATACCAGTCTTGTCTTCCGCCATGGAGAAATCGAAAGTAGCCGCCAGGTCATAGGGACCGCCGCCGGCATAGGTCTTTTTGATGGGGAACACGTCGGCATGCTCGCGCTGCAGCATCTCCATCACTGCCATTGTAGTGGAGCCGCCCTGAGAGTACCCGAACAGGATAACCTCCTGGTTTTCAGGCGCGCGCCCTATGTGCTCAAGGTAAGGCTTCACGGCCAGCGCCATGTCCACCACGCTCTCGGCTGTGCTGTGGGTGTGCATATAAGGATGTATCCGCTTGGCAGTAACGCCGAAGCCTATGTAGTCGGCAATGGCTACCGCATATCCCTTTGAGGCAAATATTCCCTCGAACGGGAAGGTCTCTGAAGGAGCCTCGGTGTTGGCCCCTATCGTAAAATGGCTGACTATTATGAGATTCTTTACCGGTCCTGACGCAGGCAGCAGCAGTTTGCCGGACTGCGTAAGCGGCGAGCCGTCGATGTCGTGTCCCGTGTACGTGCCGGAGATGCTCACGACCTTGTTGCTGCTAAGCGAGCCCAGCATGTCGCGGGCTATGCTGATGCCGCTCGTGTGCGCGGTTTTTGTGTCGGGGGTCTCCGGGTAGGGTTCCTCAAGAGGCTTGATCTCGGGATTCAACTCTCCGCTTTCCATAAACACGGACGAGGTCTTGATGGAAGTGACCTTGAAACTGTCAAAATCTACATATTCAATCTCCGGATGCTTGCAGGCACCCAGCATGGCCGCGGCGGCCATCAGCAGTAACAATGCTCTTCTCCACATATTCTACCAAGAATAATTAAGGCTCACGCTTACAAGGCGGGAGCCAAGCATGTAAATACAATCCGCACCCCGCATGGCTGCCATGAATCCAAGTTCAATCGCACCTGACCAGTGCCCCTTTCCGACTTGTACCCCGAGTGCGTTGAGGTTGAAAGCAGGAGCGGCTTCGATATTCCTTTGGTTGTCGAAGGCCGCCAGGGCACCTATGCCCACGCCCGAATACATTTTGACCCATTCCTTGTTGAGATAGGTGAAGCGTACATTGGGAAGCAGAGTCAGGTTATAGTTCCTGGACGGAGTGTCCGGACCCACGGTCCAGCAGATGCTCTCGAAGTCGGCGAGCAAGCCAAGGCTCGTGACTTTGTTGAAGTTGTAGCGGTACTCTCCGAAGATGTGACCGCTGTACTTGTAGTCATGCGTGTTCTCAGGGTACAGGTTCATGGTGCTTGAGTGGAAAGCAAGCGTCTCAAAGAGCATGTCGCCCCAGCCCACGCGCAGCTGGTGCTTCTTTGGTTCGGAGTTTCCGGAAAAAGCCGCGCAGGGGAGTGCCCACAGCGCGAGCCCTATGGCAAGAATCTTAAGCCTCATTTTTCAAATATAAAATGACCAATCTGTCTCCGGCCTGCAGAATAGTGTCGCCGTTGGGAATGATATTCTCTTCGCCGCGGCGCACCAGCACCACGAGTCCCTTGCCCGGGTTCTCGGAGATAGGACGCCCGACACGCCTGCTGCTGACCTTTACCGTCTTCTCGTAGAGCGAGGCGGCGTTGTCTTTGAAACCGTGGGTGAGAGTGATCACGTCGTCTCCTGGCTGCAGCACGAAATCGCCCTTGGGCTGTATCCTGTTGCCATCGCGCAATATCATAGCAATCAGCACGTTGCGCGGGAGGTTCAGGTCCATGAGAGACTTTCTGGCCCAGGTGCTGTCGTCCGTTATGGTTATGCGTCCGAAGTTCATGTCCGCGGTCTCGGTGTAGTCATTGAAGGTCTTCATGACATCGGCCTTCGGGTCCACCATGTCAAGACTCTTGGATGCAAAAGGAATGAGCGACCCCTGGAAGGCGATTGAAATCAGCACAACGCAGAAGACTATATTGAAGATGTCGTTTTCCAGAGAGGGACACGCCACCATTGCCATGATAGCAAACACAATGGATGCGGCTCCCCTGAGTCCAACGAACGAAATCAGTGCCTGCTGCTTAACCGGATACTTGCGGAAGGGGGTGAGGATGCAGAACACAGGGATGGTCCTTGCTATCAGCAACATGAAGGCAAAGATGCACAGTGCCGGGACAATTGCTTTGCTGAAGTTGGCGGGATGCGCCAGGAGACCGAGCAGGAAGAAGATCACCATCTGCATGAGTCCCGTGAGGCCGTCGAAGAAGTTCACAAGTGATTTCTTGTTCTTGATATCCTCGTTTCCGAGAATAATGCCCACCAGATAAGCACTCAGGTAGCCGTTGCCGCCCACAAGGGTGGGGATGGCGTATGATGCTAATGCTATGGCCAGGAGGAATATGGAGTCAAATCCGTCGGTCTTGAAATTGATGCGCTTGAATACCAGCGAAGCGAGCCTGGCAATGACAATGCCGAGTCCTGCTCCGAATACCAGCTGAGCGAAAACACCCCATACGATCGAACCACCGGTGGCAGAGCCATTCATAATGGAGAGCAACACGGAGGTTAGCATATATGCGGCGGGGTCGTTGCTTCCGCTCTCCACCTCCAGCATGGGCGCCGTATTGTTCTTCAAACCGAGCTTCTTGCCTCGGAGTATCGAAAACACCGATGCTGCATCGGTGGAACTCATCACGGAGCCGAAAAGGAAACTCTCCAGCCAGTTCCAGTGCAGGGCGAAATGGCAGAACAGGCCCACAAGTCCCGCGGTGGCCACCACGCCCAGCGTGGCGAGGAGTCCGGCTTCCACGACCACAGGCTTGACCGCCTGCCAGCGGGTGCCGAATCCGCCGTAGAACATTATGAAAATCAGCGCTATAGTACAGGTCTCTTTGGCCAGCTCGTAGTCGTCGAATTCTACCGGCCACAGACCTGTATTGGCGAACAACATGCCCAGCAGGATAAATGCGAGCAGGGCGGGTATGCCTATCCTGGACGAGATATTGTTAAGGAATATACTCGCCAGGATAACGACAGCTATTAGGATTAAAAATAGGTTTGTCACTGCATCTTATGCATTTTGCTGCGGTTGCGCCAACCGGCATCGCTCTTATAATCACAGAAGTACACTACAATGTCGGCGTCTGACTTGTAGTCCACAAAGTATATTTTCTTCTTGGCGTCCGACTTATAATCGGTAAAGAACCACAGGCCCTTGTTGGTGCCTTGGGCGTCGGACTTGTACTTGCATTTGTACACCACCAGGTCGGCGTCGGATTTGTGGGTGGTCACGAACACCTTGACGTCGGCGTCGCTCTTGTGCGACACGGAATACACCGTCTGGGCCGAAGCTGCCGCCGCGCTTGCGAGAACAGCAATCAAAACAAACAACAAATATTTCATAATATCATATTTTACAGCAGCGAAAAAGCCAAGTAAACAAAGTGGGCGATCACCCCTGCACAAAGTCCGGCTACCGTATGGGCGCCGAGGGCCTTGGATATAGCCTTGCGGTAGCCCAGAGAGTCGAGCATGGCGGTGTGGGTGGACAGGAATCCGCTCCAGCACATGCCTATCGCGGTAAACACAGCGATAGCGTTGCCGTCGAGGATGCCGGCCTCGTTGTATGTGCCCAGCAGGCCGAGCGATGCGCCCACGGAGCCAAGGGCTGTCATGGGGAATGCAATAAGCCGCATGTCTTCGAAGCCAAACAGCCACTCGAACACCCAGTGTATCTTTTCCGCCAGCCACGGGAGCATGGGTACGCCCTGGTTGGCTGCGCCCGTATATCCTTCAGGGCCAGGGCCGAAAGTAATGAGGATAACCGCCGTAGTGATGATCAGAACCCCGGGGATAATGGCAAGGCCCAGCTCCACTCCGTTCTTACCTCCGTCAAGTATTGCATTGAGGAAACGCATGAACACGCTCTGCTTCTTCTCTTCTTCCGGCAGTTCGGCAGGCTCAGCCTCATTGACCGTGCCCATTACCGGCTCTTCCATCTCGGGGAACGCTTTCCTGCAGCTGCGCTGCATGAGGCGGGTCGATATGACCGAACCGCAGACGGCGCCGAAAAGGCCTACCAGCGCTCCTCCGGCCTGCCCAAAGCTTATCATGGTGACTATCACCACGAAGCCCATGCCGAAGGCTGTGCCGAAATTGGTGAGCGACACCAGTTGGTACTTCTTGAAGTATGAAGCGAAGGTCTTGTCTTTCGACAGGGCAATGATTGCCGGGTTGTCGGAAAGAAAAGTCATCACTCCGCCCAGGGCTGCTACTCCTGGCAGATTGTAGATCGGCTTCATAAGCGGGCGCAGCACCTTCTCCAGGAGGCTCACCACTCCGAATTCGGCAAGAAGCTTGGACAACGCCCCTGTGAGCACGGTGATGCCCATAAGGTAGAACACAGTGTTCAGCAACAGGTTATGTGCTGTGTTGGTGAGGGTGTTAATAAGGTTGCCCCCACCCATACGCCAACCAAGGGTCCCGAACACGGCGCATAGCGCCAGTAGCAGGACCACGGCTTCAACGTGACTGCGCTTCATTCTTATTTGCCGAGTATTCCTCCGAGTATGGCCTTGGCGGTGTTGAACAGGCTGTTGCTGCCGTTCCCTTTGAGCGCCAGTATCAAGTCGTTGAAATCAATGTCGCCGTCGCCGTCCTGATCTTTGATTATGCCGGAGAGGCCAGCCATCACCTGCGGAACGAGGTCCTTAAGGGAGCCGCCCGCAGCGCCCAGATTGAGCTTGCTCAAGATGTCTTTGTCGAAAATGTCTCCTGCCAGAGCGGTGATGGGAGATGCCGCGGCATTGACCTTACCGGATACGAGGTCCCTTATCTGATCCACGCCACCGTCTTTCGTTACGGTTTGAGTGAGACTTCCGAGTACGGACTGTGAGAGGCCGCCGAGGACCTGGTCTTTGATGTTGGAAGGAATCTGCGCTCCGCCGGCCACGGTATTGACCCTGCTGGAGATCAAATCAAGAATGGATGCCATAATTGTAAAAGTTTTACCAAATATAATCATTTTTGTTATATTTGTGGTCGGACCGCACAGAAAGTTCCTATTTTTATCAGTTTGAGTCTTCGGACTCGCTACTTTCCGCGGTCCTTTTTTTATGAATCCGAAGCTGATTAAGTTCTTCCACGCAGCGCTGCCGGCAGACCCTCCGGCAACGGATACATATGCGCTGCAAAAGGCTGCCTTGATGAGGGGCTATGCCCTGCATCCGCTTGTGCTCGGAGAGGATGTGAGGGCCTTCCTGACCGCTGAGACGCTGGACCCGAATTCTACATTCTACACAAGTTGGAAAGATGTCACCTCCAAGGACAGGCTGGAGCTTTTCATGGACCAGATAAGGCACTATGCGAGCACCTATGGATCTGACCGTACGCAGACGCCCTATGTGCCCAATCAGGGCTCGCAAGCTCCTGACTATTCGAGCTATACCTATATCGATGTCATATCTCCGTCCGAGCTGTTCACGCGCTGCCGCGACATGCTATATTCAGGCATTGCGCTCAAATCCGAGACAGTCAGCCTGCTCTGCGAAGCCGTGCTGGAGGGGGTGAAGAACGGTACCGGGACGCTTGACATTGACGCAGTCCGCAACCGCGAGGCTTTGGTGGTGCTGTGCAAGGCCCTCGGTAGGCGTCCTTCCGATCCGGTGGCCCTGCTGCGTTACATTGTCTATGCCGCCACAGGGGAGACGCTGCTTATCCACTCCGATTATCTGGTCGGACGCATCAAAGTCGAAGCCGGGTCTTTCGACTTTGGCGAACTCAGCACGGGCGAGCTTGAGAAACTGGCTTCAATCTTCTATCGCTTCAAGCCGCTGATGCTTGCCTTCCGGGGCTTGGCGGAGTCGCGCAACAGGGTGTATATCAACCGCATAAGGCGTATGGCGCCGAAGTTTCACAAGCCTTTGTCAAAAGGCTTCTGGGAGACGCTGCTGAGTTCCCGCCCGCCGCTGCAGCAGGTGGAAGAGAAGCTCCCCGTGGCCTCGTCATTCAAGCTTGTTACGCTTATCCAGACCATACGTGAGCGCCTGCTCATGCTGGACGAAAAGCGTCCCAAGCAGATGTACATCATTCGCAACGGCACTGTGTTCGTGGCTCCCGCAGAGCATGCGGATGCAGCCGGGAAGGAATATTTGGAGTCGCTCTCCGCTCTTCTGGAACGCAGCCTTGCAGCCCGGCTCGCGCCCAAGGCCTGCCGCGTGCGTTTCCCCTCGGACCTGAAGCTCTGCTGCCCGAGCTCCGAGAAGAACTTCGTGGGCAATCTGCCGTTCGGATCCAGCTACAAGCTTAGAGGGCACAACTTCTTCGGGATTTACTGGCGCAACGCATGGGGCACCCGCGATTTTGACATCAGTTTTATCAACTGGGAAGGCGTGAAAGTGGGCTGGAATCAGAATTACAACACTGGATCCACCATCTATTCGGGTGACCTTACCGATGCCAATCCCGACGCCAGCGAGATCCTGTACTGCAGCGATATATGCCCCGACGGCACTATTATGTGCAACCGATATGACGGCGAACCCGGCAGCCGTTTCCGTTTCTTCTTCGGCCAGGAAGATATAGTTGACCTGCAACGCGGCTATATGGTGCGCCCCGATTCAATAGTCGTCAATGAAGAGATGGTGTCGGATTCGAGGGAAAAAATGCTGGGAATCGTCTGCGGGGCAAGGGCGTACCTTATGGACCTCGGAGCCGGCAACAACCGTGTAAGCGGAGGGCTGCATCCAGGCGAAAAGGAACTGATAATGGCCCGCAAGGCGCTGTCTTTCATCGACTTGAAAGATATGATGCTGAAGGCTGGCTTCGTGGAGTCGGACATGCCGGAACTTGACTTGGGGAAACTGGACAAAGACAGTTTGATAGCACTATTCAGATAACAACATGAGAAGTATTTTGGCACTTTCTTGTATTCTTGCCCTGCTTGGCTGCGGCAACAGCTCCGACAACAAACCACAGAAGGGGACTCCGGTGCGCTACGAGTACTCTTATTCCGGCACAATGGCTAACCCCATCACATGGTATGAGGTGACCCGCCTCGAAGATGGCACCATGACGATCAGCCATTCGGCAGACAGCCCGGAAAAAACTGTCATCAAGGCACCTGCCGATGCTCTCGAGCATATCGGTGCCCTTGTCAATGACAATAAGCTTTACAAGCTGGCAGGCTCTTACCAACCCAATATGGATATTCTTGATGGATATGGCTGGACCTTGTTTGTAGAGTACGAAGACGGCTATATCGCTTCTGGCGGCAGCAATGCCTGGCCTTCTTCGAAGCTCTGGTCGGGGGTATCTGCCATCAACAGCTACATACAAGGTATCATCGATTCCGCTACCGAGGCAGATATTATATCAAAGAAATGAAAATCAGTAGATTAATCCTTGCGTTGTGTCTGCTTGCGGCATTGCCTGCCCGGGGCGGCGACTACGCCCGCTATTATCAGAACCTGCCTCTTCAACTGCACGTGCCGGAAGCACCTGTGATTCCTTCTAACTCAGTGTTGCTGAGCGATTTCGGCGGCGTGGCGGACGGTGTTACCCTTAATACAGAAGCCTTCCGCAAAGCAGTATCGGCGCTTGAGAAGAAAGGGGGTGGCCACCTCATAGTGCCTGCCGGGATATGGCTTACAGGCCCCATAGTGCTCAAAGACCGTATCGACCTGCACCTCGAGCGTAACGCCATGATACTTATGTCTCCCGACAAGCGGCAGTTCATTCGTCCCGACGGCAAAGCTGCTCCCGGCATCACTGCCAGCAAGCGTAAGGACGTGAGTATCACCGGAGAAGGTGTGATCGACGGCAACGGTGAATGGTGGCGTGCCGTCAAACGCGGCAAGGTGAGCGATGTGGAGTGGAAAGACTATCACCGCATGGGAGGGACCGATGCCGAAGAAGGAAGCCTGTGGTATCCCTTTGACCTGAAGAATTACCCCAATGTAGCTGATGATTACAAGCGGCAGGAGAAGCTGCGTACCCACCTTATACGTTTCACCGATTGCGAGAGGGTGCTTGTGAGCGGAGTCACCGTGCAGAACTCCCCTAAGTTCCATATTGTGCCTCAGCGTTGCCGTCAGGTGTCGATAGTCGGCGTCACTGTCCGCTGCCCCTGGAATGCGCAGAACGGTGACGGCATCGATCTGATGAATACCAGCGACGTGCTCATAGCCGATTGTACTGTCGATGTCGGTGACGACGGCATCTGCATCAAGGCGGGAGCCGGCGCCGCAGGAGTGAAAGATGGCCCGTGCAGCAGGATACTTGTGCGCGGCAACACTGTATTCCATGCCCACGGCGGATTTGTCATTGGATCGGAGTTCTCGGGAGGGGTGCACGATGTGGCGGTGCTTGACAATCTATTCTCGGGTACCGATACGGGACTTCGCTTCAAGAGCGCCCGCGGGCGCGGAGGACGTACATCCAAGCTCTTCATTGACAATGTGATAATGAGCGACATCCGCGACCAGGCGATAGTCTTCGAGACCGGCTATGTCAACGTGTCCGTGGGCGAGACCGGTTCTATGGCCGAAACTGAGGAGTTCCAGCCTGAGTTCTGCGATATTTCCATAAGCAATGTGGTATGCCGCGATGCCCGTATCGGCATCAGCGTGAGCGGCGGCCCTTCAGCGGTGCACGATGTGACCCTGAAGGACTGCACCATCTTCTGCTCCGAGTGCCTTTCAGACGTAGCGGAGGAAGTGGTGCTGACAATGGATAATGTGAAGCTCCTGGGCTATTAGGCCCATTTGTCTTGGGCGACCGGAGTCTTTACGTCGCCAAGATATTGAATCTCAACCATGAACCACTGGCCGGTGCTGGGCTTCTTGCGCAGCTTGACCGGCCTGGGGCTGTCGGAGCCGCCTGAGTGCAGGTACAGGGTTGCCCATCCTTCGTTGTCGAAAGAATGTGGTGTAGATGATACCTTGACCCTGAAAGGCTTGGCCGGAGTGTAGTTGTTGGCGGGAGTCGCACCCTCGAAGAATGAATTCACCTTGTAGAACTTGCCGTCCATGAACCGGTCCGAAATCTGCTGCAGCTCAGCGGGGGAGCAGTTGTCGGGCCCTTTGAGGAAGTTCAGCATCTGGATGCTGTCCTCGCGTGAGTCTTGGAAGCGGGTGAGTGCCAGGAGGCTGAGGGCCGCAGTTGCGTAAGGGTCTGTCAGGGCCGCTTCCGGCAACGCCTGGAGCTCGGAGAGGTTTGCGGGCAGTGCCTGGAATGTAAAGGTGCTGGTTTTGCTCTGAAGCTTGGATGCTGCCTTGCCGGCCAGGTTTCCGAGGTTCAGTTTGCCGCCGCCGAGGCTGCGGGTAAGGCTGGAAAAGAGGTTCTTGAGTTTGCTGTCCATAGGGCAAATATAAGGTTTTTATTGAATTGTTATCTCGTCGATGAATATAAATGCCGGATATCCAGCACCCGGGTGCCATTCGGGTATTGCGCCGAAGTTCTTGGCTTTGACTTTGACGTAACGTGCTTTGGCGATGGGCCATCCGCCCCAGCTGCATTCCCAGGTCTGTACTGTCATGTCCCTTTCGTCAACGGGAGTTTTGACGAGGGCCTTGCTGGTGTAGTTTTCTCCGTCTTCCGACACCAGAAATTCCACTTCACTGGGCATCCATATCCAGGAGCGGGCGTCTTGGAGGAAGCCTGCTGCTATGTACATTATTTCCTTGGCTTCCCGCAGGTCCACTACCGCTTCAAAATCTGTGTCCTGGTAGCCCTGCCATCCGCCTGTGCGCCAGTTGACGCTGCCTCTCCGGTTGTCGATAAGACCGGTTGGGCCGCCGGCGGAATACTGTCCGCTATATTCGGAGTGAAGTTCTATGTCCCTGTCGCAGAATGCCTTGTGTAATGTGCACCGGCTGGTGAAACTGCGTTTCCCTTCGCGCTCCGAATATGCTTCGAGAGTGCAGCTCTGCTTGATTGTGAAAGGACCGGTATAAGGATGGAATTCTCCCAGTCCAGCTATCCTCCAACTTATGTTCCCTTCGCCTTCTATCGCCACTTGTACTTCATCGGTGAAGATGTCGCTGTCCATCTCGAACCACGGATTAGTCACGATAGCTGCTGCCGCCTCCTCAGGGTCCTCAGCGCCGGGGCAGACGGGGTAGCGCCCGACCGAACTCAGAACATACCACGCCGACATCTGCCCGCAGTCGTCATTGCCGCACAACCCATCGGGAGCCGAGGAGTACAGAGTCTCCATTATCCTGTCCACAGTCGCCTTTGCCTTATCTTCCCGTCCTATCGCATTGTACAAGTAGGGAATATGATGGCTGGGCTCATTGCCGTGCGCGTACTGGCCTATGCAGCCCGTAATGTCCGCCTGGGTGCGTCCGGTAGTGCCCTCCGGAGCCGTGAACAGGCTGTCCAGACGCCGCTCGAAGGCCTCTTTTCCGCCCATGGCCTCTACCAGTCCGGGGATATCATGGGGCACGAAGAAGCTGTACTGCCAGGAGTTGGCCTCGGTGTAATTGTTGTTCACCTCGCGGGGGTCGAAAGGTGTGTACCAGCGTCCGTTGAGCCTGGCCCTCATGAAGCCGCTGCCCGGGTCGAACACGTTGCGCCAGTACTGCGACGAAGTCATATATTTCTGATATTCAGCTTCTTTGCCGAGGTGCTTTGCCACCTGCGCCACGCACCAGTCGTTGTAAGCAAACTCCAGAGTCTTTGACACGCTCTCATGCTCGTCATCGGCCAGCACCAGCCCGTTGCGCCTGAAGCTCTCCATCCCGTGCTCAGGCCGCAGGGAGCTTGCGACCATGGCTTCAAACGCTTTCTGTACATCAAAACCTTTGATCCCGCGTGCCACGGCATCGGCTATGATGGGGGCGGAGTTGTACCCTATCATGCAGTCGGTCTCATAGCCGGAGAGCTCCCAGACGGGTAGTTTGCCGTTCTCTTCCCAGATGCTGATCATTGAGTTGATGAAGTCGGCGCTGCGTCCGGGTTCTATCTCGAAGAGCAGGGGATGCTCGCCGCGGAAGGTGTCCCAGGTGCTGAACACCGTGTAGCGTTCCCAGCCCTCGGCCCGGTGCACTTTGCCGTCCATGCCCCTGTATTCGCCGTTGGCGTCGGAGTACAGCGACGGGTGTATGCCGGTATGGTAGAGGGCTGTGTAGAAACGTCTCCGGTGCTCGAGGTCGTCGTAGGGGCATTTGAGCTTGCTCATATAGGCCTCCCAGGCCCTTCGGGTGGCTTTTTTCTGGCAGGCGAAGGACCGGCGGCCCTCGGCTTTAAGGTTGGCTCTGGCGTTCTCTTCCGACACGCTTGAGAGGGCCACCTGGAGAGTGATTTTGCGCTTGTCGAAGGTGAACACCGCCCTGCGTCCGCCGTCCTGCAGCTCGCTTGTGGCGGGAGATGAGAATTCGATGTAGAAGTAAAGTTCCTGCCCCCTTGCCCAGCTGCTTGAGATGCGCTTCCCGCTGCAGGAGCGCGGACCGGTATTGATGACGAAGTCGTCAAGCGGGTCGCGGTGCCTGAGGTTGAGCGTGAGGGTGTATGGACCGTCGCCCTCGAAGGTGTATTCATGCATTCCCACGCGCCGTCCGGCGGTCATGCGGGCCAGGACCTTGGCGTCTTCAAGCCATACCTCGTAGTAGCCGGGTGAGGCGTTCTCGCTCATGTGGCTGAAGCGGGACGGTCCGGAGCCCGGTGTGATGAGTATGTCGCACCAGTCGTCACAGCCGGTGCCGCTCAGGTGCGTGTGGCTGAAGCCGTAGATGACGCTGTCGGAGTAGTGATACCCGCTGCATCCGTCCCAGTCACCGGCACGGGGGCGCGTGTCCGGACTCAGCTGGACCATGCCGAACGGGGCGCAGGCTCCCGGGAAAGTATGACCGTGGGCATCGGTGCCCACGAAGGGGTTGACATATTGGACTAGCGCGGCAAGTACTGCAGCCAGTGCGACGAACACAGAACACATACGGAACAAAAATAATAAATTATTCTGTAATAACATCTTTCTGGGGCCGCACCGGCAGTGACACTTTGGCAAGGTCTTTGCCATAGTGGCTATGAAACCTTTTAATGTTAATGCCTTATGAAAACGATCTACAGACTTCTCCCGGCGCTCTTAGCCATAGCTTTCATGGCTGCGCCTGCTGCCGCACAGGATGGTGCCCGCCGCAACAACTCGATCTCGGCCCGTCAGGAGAATAAGGCGGAAAGGAAACAAATGAAGGTTGATAAAGTGCAGTCTCCGACCAACATCTCCCACCAGCCGGCCACCGACAACAGGCTCCGTCAATTCCCTGACACTCAGGGGAGCAGGCGTAACGGTTCGGAGAGCCGCTCCGGCAGCAACCGTCCTCCTGCAGGAGGCCACGGAGGATATATCCCCGGATATAACAATGCCTATCCCGGCAACCGTCCTCCTCTCCCTCACGTACGCAAGTACAACAGGACTCAGGTCTATGAGCGTACCAATGCGGCGGAGATCGTGGTCAACACCTTGTTCACCTCCAAGATGGAAGCCTACTACTACATTGCACGCCTGCTTGACGAGCGTTACTACACAGTAAACTCCTACGGCAACAACTACAACTGGATACGCAGCGATGTGAGCTTCATACCGACTCCGTTCGACTGGACGAATCCCATGACTCACAACCAGTTCCAGATGTACTTCAAGATCAGCGGCAACTACGGCAGGATAAGGGTGATAATAACCGCACAGTGGCGCGAGTCGGTGCTCTCGAACCGCTTCTCGGTGCTCCGCTTCCAGCCCAGCAGCTCCTACAGCACCTACTACGCCTGGAATGTCCTCGAGGACATAGCGGACAACATTCCTAACACAGGAATAATCTACAGGACCTCTGACCTCTTCTAAAGAAGATCACATATTAACTCAAGCCACACTGCGTCGGTGCCGTCAAAGGTGCCGACGCTTGTGCTGTCTATGTCCAGCACTGCGGTGACTACTCCGTCCCGTATCACCGGCACCACTATCTCGGAGCGGGACAGACTGCTGCATGCAATGTGACCGGGGAATTTTTCGACGTCAGACACCACTACGGTGCGCCGCTGCTCCCAGGCGGTGCCGCACACTCCTTTTCCGTAGGCAATACGGAAGCATGCTGGAGGCCCCTGGAAAGGTCCTAGCACCAGATGGCCGTTCATGACACGGTAGAATCCGGTCCAGAAAAACTTCATCCTTTCGGCTATGAGCGCCGCCGTCTGGGCCTGACGCGCCACAGGGTCGGACTCTCCTTCGAGCATTAGCCCAAGGTCTTGATACAGACGCAGATACCTAAATACTGAGAGGGGTAGGTGGCAGTAACCTTCCGGGTTTTTGTCCAGATAGTCGCGGTGCCTTTCCTCCGCCGGCCAGAAGTTCTGCAGGGGAAGGAGCTCGGTGACGGGTTTGGCGCCGATGCGCCTCTCCAGAGCTGCGAATTCCTTCCTGATTTCAGGCAGTACGGACGGGTCATCATAATACACACCGGTCCTGTAGCGTGTACCGCAGTCGTGCCCCTGGCGGTTGAGCGACAGGGGGTCGATGCTGGCAAAGAACAGCTTCACCAGCTTGCCCGGGCTGATCCTTGAAGGGTTGTAATCGACTTTTACCGTCTCGGCATAGCCGGTGGTGTCGGTATATACCTGTTCATAGCTCGGATCGTCAACGGAACCATTGGCATAGCCCGGAGCAGTCTGTACTACTCCGTCTATTCCTTTGAAGAAGTGCTCGGTGCCCCAGAAGCAACCGCCGGCGAAAAACAATGACTTATTCATAATATAATTAGGGTTACAAACATAACATTTTTTTCGAAAATATATTTATATTTGAAGATTAGAAAGCTAATATCCAACCAAATGAAAAAATTCAGAACTATTCTAATTCTCTTTTCGATGCTGATTATGACGGCATTACCGTCGTTTGAGGCTTCGTCACAGAGTCGAATTCGCTTGCAAGGATCTGTCAAAGATACCAATGGCGAAGCGCTCGTTGGAGCCATGGTTCTCGTCAAGGGTACCCAAAACGGGGCCATGACAGACGAAAAAGGCAATTATTCACTCGGCAACGTGGCTCCCGGAGCTACGGTCACGGCTAGCTTGCTCGGCTATGAAGAACAGTCCGTCAAACTCGGCAGCGACCAGACTACCCTTGACTTCGTGCTTAACGAAGACAAGATGCTTCTCGAAGAGGCTGTGGCAATCGGCTATGGCAACCAGCGCAAGTTGACCCTTACAGGTTCGGTCGCCAGTACAACTGGTGAGGAATTGGTAAAGAACTCCTCAGTGAACCTCTCCCAGGGTCTTGCAGGCCGTATGTCCGGTGTTATCGTCAACAACCGTTCCGGTGAGCCCGGTAGAGACGATGCGGTCATGTTTATTCGCGGCCGGAGTACTCTCGGCGACAACAGCCCGCTTATCATTATCGACGGCGTCCAGGGACGAGGCGATGAGTTCGGACGTTTGACTGGTGACGAAATCGAGAGCATCAACGTACTGAAAGATGCATCCGCAGCCATCTACGGTGCACGTTCGGCTAACGGTGTTATTCTGGTCACCACAAAGCGAGGCAAGTACAATGAGGCCCCTACAGTGACCTTTAACTACGACCTTGGTCTGCAGAGCCCTACCAGGATGGTCAAGCTTGCAGACGCTGTGCTCTACACTACGGCTTACAACAAGAGCCTTGCCATCAGCGGCGGCGCTCCCGTGTACACCGACACCCAGATTCAGCACTACATTGACCAGGACGACCCTATCAGCTACCCCAATACTGACTGGCTTCATGAAATCATCAAGCCCCTCTCAGCGCAGCACAAGTATGGCGTGAGCATCAACGGAGGTTCGGAGAAAGCTGCTTATTTCGTACAGTTCAACGGTCAGTATCAGGACGGTATCTACTACGAAAGTGCTACTAACTACAACCAGTTCAATCTCCGCTCCAACTTGGATATCCAGGTGACCAAGAGCCTCAAGCTCGGCGTTGACATCAATGCCCGCCAGCAGCACAAGAACTACTCTGCGTTCCCGAGTGACTCCTATGGTATCTTCTACATAGCCATGCGCATGAGGCCTACTGGAGCTGCATATTATCCCGCCGGTTCCGGGGCATCACAAGGACTTGGCGACCGCAGGCTGCTTCGCGGCGGCACCAACCCTGCCGTGCTCGTACAGGACCTGACTGGTTACGACCGTACTACCATCAACACCATCAATACCACTTTCACCGCAGCATGGGACCTGAGCAGTATAACCAAGGGCCTGAGCGTCAACGGTCATCTGGCATACGACGTGGTGAGCACATTCAACAAGAACTGGCAGCAGAACTGGAACTACTTCAGCTACGATGAGATCACCGAGCTCTTCGAGGAGCGTTCCAACTCCTATTGGCCTACCCCTGTACTCCATGAGTATCAGAGGCATACCACCAATGTTGCGATCAATACCAACATCAACTACGACCGCGACTTCTCCGGCCACCATGTAACTGCCCTCGCCGGCTTCGAGCAGAATTCCTTCAGGCTTGACTACTTCCGCGCAGGCATCAACCAGTATTCATCCGACATCCTGGATGAGTTCTTCGCCGGTACCGCCGACAAGAGCTGGTACACGATCAACGGCTACGCACAAGAGACTGCACGCCGTTCATTCTTCACCCGTGTTGGTTATGACTACAAGAGTAAATACATGATCCAGGCACTTGTCCGTTTCGACGGTAGTGAAAACTTCCCCGCAGGGAAGCGCTGGGGTATCTTCCCTGGTGTTTCTGCCGGTTGGCGAATCTCCGAAGAACCGTTCATCAAGGACAACTGGCCTTGGCTGACCAACCTCAAGATCCGTGCTTCTTACGGTGAGCAGGGTAACGACCAGATTGAAGCGTTCCAGTACATGACCACCTACGGATACACATCCGCATACTCCTACAAGACCATGTTCGATAACAAGGAGGTCAACTTCATCATCCCCGGAACAATCCCTAATCCCAATGTGACTTGGGAAGTTGCCAAGACTTGGAACGTAGGTATTGACGGTAACATCCGCAACGGTTTGTTCGGATGGGAACTGGAAGCCTTCTACACCCACCGTTCCAACATCCTTTGCTCTCGCAACGCCTCCATACCTTATTATACAGGTCTTACCAATAACCTGCCTGACGAAAATATAGGTATCGTCAAGAACAGAGGTATAGAGCTTCAGCTCAACCATGAGAACAAGATTCTCGGAGGCGAGCTTCGCTACAGGATCAACGGTAACTTCATGTACGCCAAGAACACCATCGTTTACATGGACGAGGCCCCTTGGCCCGAAGGACACGATTACATGAAGCTTGAGGGCATGCCTATGGGCTCATCGCTTTATTACAAAGTGGGAGGCATCAACAAGACCCAGGAAGATCTGGACAAGCATCTGCAGATGAGCGGTGCAACCCTTGGCGACTTCTGGTTTGAAGACCTCGACGGAGACAACAAGATCACCAACCTTGACCGCTACCGCTTGCAGTACACTGCAGTCCCTCAGATAGTCTTTGGTCTGAGCTTCGACGCATCATGGAAGAACTTCGATTTCTCCATGTTGCTTCAGGGACAGGGCCTTGCGCGCTATTACTACTCTCCTATGATGGACCCTGTGTCCGGCAACCTAGACTGGTTCGCGGCCACCAACGCCTGGACCAAGGATAACACTAATTCCAATTATCCTCGTATCGGTTCTACCGTCAGCAACGGCGGCGTCAACCGCTCCGACTACTACTCCCGCAACGCAGCTTTCCTGCGTCTTAAGAACCTCGAGATCGGCTACACACTGCCTGTAAGCAAATTCGCTCCCAGACTCGGTGTGCGCGGCCTGCGCTTCTACATTGCAGGTTACAACTTGCTGACCTTCTCCGAACTCAAGTTCGTCGATCCGGAAACCTCCGATGAAGGCTACCAGACATATCCGCAGATGCGTATTGTCAATACCGGTGTTAAACTTACATTCTAAGGGATTATGAAAAAGATATATATAATCATCGCCGCCGCTCTTGCCCTTGTCGCCTGCAACGACTCTTTTCTTGACAAGAAGCCTCTGAACAAACTCAGCGAGGATGCCGTATTCAACAGCGACGCTCTTGCGGAGGCGTATGTCAACGCACTCTATACTGTGCTTCCCGACCCGTTCCAGGAAGGCAATGTGGGATGTATCACAGACGAAGGTTACTTCCGCTACGGAGGCACTTCCACCCGCTATATAGCTTCCGGCTATATGGACCCTGACAACGTGATGTATATCAAGGAAGGCGGTCAGGCACACAATACCCGTACCACCATCCTCAACATCTGGAACCGCACATACGAATGGATATACAGGATGAATTACTTCCTGCAGTACATAGATGATAAGGGATCCGCCATGAGCGCTGATGCCAAGGCCCGCCTCTGCGGCGAGGTGTACTTCCTGCGTGCATGGTCCTATTTCCTGCTCATTCAGCGCTATGCAGGCGTGCCTATTATATCCAAGCCTCACAAACTCGATGACGACTTCACCGTCGAGCGCTCAGACTTCGATACCTGCGTGGACTTTATCCTTAAGGATCTTGATGAAGCCTATGCTTTGCTTCCCGACAAGAACTCCACTCCGAAGGGCCGCATCAACAAGGACGTAGTCCTGGCTCTCCGCAGCAGGCTTACCCTGGTTGCTGCATCCAAGTTGTTTAACGACCCTGAAAAGCCCGAGGGAGGCATCTTCCGCGGCGCTTATAGCATGGACAAGTGGCAGCGTGCTTTCGACGCGGCCAAGGCCATTGTGGACCGTGCCGATGTTGAAGGTGCTTACTCTTTGGATGACACCTACGACGGTATATGGAAAGACGTTGATTCTCCCGAGCTTATTTGGGCAAAATACTTCGTAGCCACATCCGATGCCAACGATAACTACACCAAGAAGGCTCAGCTACTTTACACTGTGGAGTATTTCAATGGATGGGAAGCCTTCCATCCTACTCAGGCCGCGCAGATCGACTTCGAGATGGCTAATGGCAAGAAGTGGTTCGAGGAAGGTTCGGGATATGATGAGAAGCATCCTTATGCCAACCGCGACCCTCGCTTCTACTATTGCATAGCCGCTCCCTTCTACCCTTACGAAAACACCGGTAAGGATGGCAAAACCCAGGCTGACGAGCTGCTTCTGTATTATCTCTATGACGGCATGACCAAGGATGACTTCCTCGTGAGCAAGAATCCTAAAGAGCCCGGTTTCACCTCAAGGGCAAAGCATATGGCTTCCGGCAACCACGGCGGACTTGAGCTCTACAAGTGGTATGTTCCTACATCCTACATTTCCGAATCACAGACCGGCAGCTTGCTGTATCCATGGTTCCGTCTTGCTGAAATGTATCTCAACTATGCCGAGGCAGCATATATGCTGGGCAAGGAGGACATCTGCCGCGAATACATCAACAAGATCCGTCAGCGTCCCGACGTGAATATGCCGCCCGTTACCGAGAGTGGTGAATTCCTCTTCCAACGTCTGGTCAACGAACGCCGTGTGGAGCTCTATGCAGAGACATTCCGTTACTTCGACCTGCGCCGCTGGAAGTTGGCTGATTTCTATGAGAATGTGCCTCTGGGCAGCGCCAGGACCATGGTCATCCAGAAAGGTTCACAGGTTGATACCGTTTACCGTGTGGCCCGCCTGTACGATGAGTCGAAGAACAACACCAATTATTATTGGGCGAATATGGACGCCAGCAAGACCTACACCTATTCAGGTTATACTGGCGACCCTCGTTACGGCAAGCCTATCGAATACATTATTACTTACAAGTGGCTCGGTAAGGAATACACCATCGATTACGGTGACTGCATCCTCAACCAGAACCCTACTCCAAGGTATTTCCCCGAGGACGGACGTAACTACCTTATGCCTATTCCCCGCAATGAAATCACCAAGAGCGGTGGAAAACTTCTCCAGAACCCTGGATATCCTAACTGATCATGAAATTCAAGCTTTTAATATTTGCTGCACTGCTTTCCGTCGCTTGTTCAAGGGACGGAAAGCTGGTGTGCAATTACTCTGCTGCCGACATTTCCACTACTCCTGAAGAGCATACCATGCTCGCCGGATTTGCCGCACGCAACGACCTCTCCACCGAGTTGCATCTCCCGCTTAACACCCATTGTCTGGTGATAGGTAATGGTGCAGACAAGGTGTGTATCATCTCCAACGACCTTATGGAGATTTCTCCCGACCTGTCGCTGGAATGGCGCAAGGAGATTTCCGCGCAGAGCGGACTCCCCCTCGACCGCATTTTCATGCATTGTATCCACACCCACTCAGCTCCGCGCAACGGAGGCTGGAGAGCGGAGCCCGGCGGGAGCAATTATTCCCATAAAGAGCGTCTGCACAAGGTGCTGGTGGAGAATGCAGTGAAGACCATCACCGACGAGGCTGCCTTCCGTCCGTTCAAGATGGAGGTCGGCAAGGCCCAGACAAGTATCAACGGCAATCGCTGCGAGAAGACCGGTCCCGTGGACCACGACGTGTATGTGGTCCGTTTCCTTGATACCAAGGGCAAACCTATCGTGTCGCTGGTCAATCTGGCCTGCCACCCTGTCTGCATGGGTCCCAAGAGCCTGCTGGTATCGTCCGATTATCCGGGTGTGTATTCGCAGATACTTAAGGAAGCATGGGGCGGCGACGTGTTCCAGCTCACCGGCGCTGCCGGAAACATGGATCCTGCAGAAGGGCCCAAAATGAAAGAGTATGCCGAAGAGTGCGGACGTTGCCTGGCCGATTCACTTCTGAAGGTGAAGTTCGAAAAGGTGCGCCCCACCGGTGAATTCAAAGTGGTCAATGATACTGTGGGACTGCCGTTCCGTATCGCTCAAGTGACTCCAGAGGCTGTTGAGGCCCACGCTGCCGAACTGATAGGCAAGTGGAGCGACGAGCTCTCGGTCAACTGGAGCTGGAAGGAAGATGTCCTCGGGTGGAAGGAGTTGATTCTCAGCCGCTTTGCTGAAGGCAAGGTGCATAATACGCTCGACTTCACCCTCGGAGCGGTCAACATCAACGGAATCATATTCTTCTTCAGCCAGGGCGAGCCTTTCTGCGAATACCAGATGGAGGCCAGGAAGCATTTCCCCGGCAAGACCGTTATCTTTGCCGGATACACCAACGGCCAGAATTCTTACCTCCCCTCTGCGCACGCTTACGAGTACCGCAAAGGCTATGAGTATGAAATCGAACAAATGCACATTTATATTAAGGCCCCGTACCCTCTGTCTGAGACCATGCCGGCAGTGTACTCCGAGGCCATAGATAAAACCATAAACGAAGCTCTATGATTACAACCCTTTTGATCTCAGCCCTTCTTGCTATAACTCCGGTTTCCAATCCTCCGGTATATAATATAGTACCTACCCCAAAGAGCCTTGTGCCGTCCGAGGGCGTATTTACCGTCAGCAAGAATACGGCGCTGAAGGTAGAGGATGAAACATTCGGCGAGATTGCCGACGATTTCCGCTCTCAGGTAGCGACTTCTACAGGATTCAAGCTCGAAGGATGCGGTAACGAGATTTTGCTGCGAAAGGTCCCCGGTATGGGAAAAGAAGCTTACAGGCTTACCGTCAAGCCCTCCGGCGTGCTGATCGAGGCCACCGAGGTCAACGGCGCCTTCTACGGCTTGCAGACCCTTCTGCAGCTGCTCCCCGCCGAGGTGTATTCGGATAAACTGCAGAAGAAAGTCAAGTGGACCGCGCCTTGCTGCACCATCGACGACGAACCTGAGTTTGCCTACCGCGGCTTCTTGTTCGACTGCGGCCGTTACTTCTTCCCCAAAGAAGAGGTGCTGAAGTTCATCGACCTTATGGCGATGCACAAGCAGAACATGTTCCATTGGCATCTTACCGAAGACCAGGGCTGGCGAATCCAGATTGACAAATATCCCCGTCTGACCGAGATCGGTGCATGGCGCAAGGAGACAGCCTTCCACACTTGGATTGGCAACGGCATCCCTCATGGCGGCTTCTACACCAAAGATGATATCCGCGAGGTGGTAGAATATGCCCGCAGGCGTTGCGTGACTGTTATTCCGGAGGTCGAAATCCCCGGCCACAGCACCGCCGCTATTGCCGCTTATCCCGAGCTCAGCTGCTTCCCCGACCGTCACTATGAGGTCGAGACCCGCTGGGGTATATGGAAGAATCTTTACGCTCCTACTGCTTTCACATTCCAGTTCCTTGAAGATGTGTTCACTGAACTGTTCGAGCTTTTCCCTTCACCTATTTATCATATTGGAGGAGATGAGGCACCGAAGGATGTGTATCGTGAGAGCCAGTACTGCCAGGACCTGATGAAAGTTCTTGGACTCAAGGACGTGGAGGAATTACAGACCTTCTTTGTGAAGCGCATAGGTGACTTCCTCAAGGCCAACGGCAAGACCTGCATCGGCTGGGATGAGATCCTGGACGGAGGTGCTCTTGACGACCCCATTGCCATGTCTTACCGTGGCCATGCTCCTGCAGCACGCGGCATACGCCGTGGAATCAAGGTAGTGCTTACCCCCAACCGCTGGTGCTACCTGGACAACAATCAGGACGACCAGCCCGACGACCTGGCTCAGGAGGTTTTCATGCCCCTCAAGAAGGTGTACAACTACTATCCTGCCGTAGATTCTATTCCCGACCTCAGCAAGAAGTACATCATAGGTTACGAGACATGCCTCTGGACAGAGTATATCCCTGATTCACAGAAGGCAGAGTGGTTTGCGTTCCCGCGCAACGTGGCCGCGTCGGAAGTGGCGTGGACCAGCCGTCCCAACAAGGACTGGGAGAATTTCCTCGAGCGTATGCCCAAGATTCTCCGCAGGCTTGAGATGAAGCATGTGAACTACTGCCCGGTGTATTACGAAGTCATCTTCGATTATGACCGCCGCCTGCCGTTCCCCAAGCCGATGAATCTCGAGCTCGATTATCCTGAGGGCGAGGTGCATTACACCCTCGACGGTTCCGAGCCTACCTTGAAGAGCCCCCGCTACGACGGCAATCCTTTCATGGTGGACAAGGATACCGTGATCAAGGCACGCGGCTTCGGGCGTGACGGCAAGCCTCTCGGGAAGATTACTACTAAAAAATTCTTCAGCAGCTATGTTAAGTAGATGTTCAGTGCCGGCAGGCTCCGGAAAATGTGCCACCCTCGGCATCATAAGAGGGAGGGGCCCACGAAGTGGGAGGGGTCGCGAAGCGACTTTTCCGGAGCCTGCCGGCACTGAACAGTCAACAGATTAATAGTGAAAAGAGTATATTATATTGTTATTGCGGCATTGCTGTTGGCCTCTTGCGCTAAAGTACAGGAGGCCTCAAAGCCGCAAATCATACCAAAGCCGGCCTTCCTGCAGCTGACAGATGGCACTTTCCGCATCGACCGTAAAACTACGCTTTTCGTCGAGACCGGCGATTCGGCAGTTCTGCGCACAGTAGGCTTCTTCAACGACCAGCTGAAGAAAGCCGCGGGCTTTACCCTTCCTGTTGTAAGCGACGATCCGCTTACCCACGGAGGGGAAAAGGGCATTTTCTGGCTTGACGCCGGGCTTAAAGACGAGGCTTACAGCCTCAGTGTCAGCCCCGACATGATCAAGGTTGAATATGGCAGCGGGGCCGGCGCGTTCTATGCTCTGCAGACCCTTCTGCAGATGCTTCCGGCCGCGATTTTCTCCGACAGCGTACAGTCTTCCGTGCAATGGGCCGTCCCTTGCTGCGAAATCGAAGACGAGCCGCGTTTCCCTTACAGGGGGATGCACCTGGACTGCTGTCTGCACTTCTTTGACATTCCATTCCTCAAGCGCTACATCGACCTCATGGCCCTTCATAAGGTAAACCGCTTTCATTGGCACCTTACCGAAGACCAGGGCTGGCGCATTGAGATCAAAAAATATCCGCTGCTCACCGAGAAGGGACAGTGGCGCAAAGAGACCGTTGTGGGCTCGCTTGCATCGGGCGTGTACGACGGCAAGCCTTACGGCGGTTACTACAGTCAGGAAGAGATCAAGGACCTGGTGAAATATGCCGCCGAGCGCTATGTGACCATCATTCCTGAGATTGAGATCCCCGGTCACTCACTTGCGGCTATCTCCTGTTATCCGGAGCTAAGCTGCGGCCTTGAGGATCATTATGAGACCGCTACCCGCTGGGGTATATTCCGGCAGGTTTACTGTCCCAAGGAAGAGACCTTCAAGTTCCTTGAGGACGTGTTTGATGAGGTCATCGAACTCTTCCCTTCCGAACTCATACATATCGGTGGCGACGAGTGTCCCAAGGCCAGCTGGCAGCGCTGTCCGCATTGCCAGGCCCTTATCAAGAAGCTTGGCCTCAAAGACGAATTCGAGCTCCAGAGCTGGTTTATACAGCGCATGGAGAAGTACATCAACTCCAAGGGCCGCCAGATCATCGGCTGGGACGAGATTCTTCAGGGAGGCCTTGCCCCCAATGCCAAGGTCATGTCGTGGCTCGGCGAAGAAGGCGGCATCAAGGCAGCCCAGCAGCATCACGAGGTGGTCATGTCTCCTTATCCCAAGTACTACCTCGACTATTGGCAGGGTGACCCGGACAGCGAACCGCTGGCTATGGGAGGCCCCACGCTTCTGCGTACCATGTACGAGTACAATCCTGTGCCCGAAGTGCTCAGCCCCGAGGAGCAGAGGTATATAATAGGTGTAGAGGGCTGCGTGTGGACGGAGTACATGCCCACGCCTGCCCGTGTAGAATACATGGCCTGGCCGCGCATGTGCGCCATCGCGGAGTCGGGCTGGACCAAGGCCGGCAAAGACTGGGAAGACTTCACTCAGAGGCTCGAAACTCACCTCGACAGGCTTGACCGCATGCACGTAGGCTACTGCCGCAACTTCTGGGATCCCTTTATCGAGTTCCATAAGGATACCGAACACAGCAAGGTGGTGACTATGAGCATCGATGCGCCCGGTTCGGAGATACGCTACACCCTTGACGGCAGCGCTCCCACGTCCGCATCGCCGGTCTATGAAGGCCCCTTTGCGATCAACCGCCAGCAGCGTGTTACCGCTGCGGCATTCCGTAACGGCAAAATGATAGGAAACATTAAATATAAAGAGTTTTAAACAAAGAGACGGTGCCCTCCGGGGCCCTTTTCCCCATGTTTTATGGGCCCCGGAGGGCACCGTCTCTCTGTTTAAAAAAGCAAATAGTTATAAGGTATTATTTTAAAATTATTAAAGCATATTAGGAAATGAGCGTAAGATTAACAGAACAGCCGTCGTTGTACGACCATCTCGAAACCAAATCCGTTGCAGAACTGCTGCATGACATTAACACGGAAGACAAGAAAGTGGCCCTGGCCATCGAGAAGGTACTTCCCGACATCGAAAAGCTTTGTACAGCAATTGAAACACAGCTCCGCGCCGGCGGACGCTTCTTCTGGCTTGGCGCCGGAACTGGCGGCAAACTTGGCGTTCTCGATGTACTAGAGGTCCCCAATACGTACGGCGTAGATCCTGAAATCTGGCAGGCTGTGCTGGCAGGCGGCAACGAGAATCTGGTCCTTGATCTCGAAGAGGCAGAAGACGATGTGGACGAAGGATGGAGAACCCTCCGCGACAAACACCACATCACCCCTAAAGATATAGTAGTAGGTATTTCGGCCAGCGGCAACACTCCCTATGTGCTGGCGGCCATGAAGGCTTGCAAGGAACATGGAATCCCTTGCGGAAGCATTTGCAACAACCCCGGTTCCCCCATTTCGGACTGGGTAGATTATCCCATCGAGGTAGTCATGGGCCCCGAGTTCATCACCGGCAGCACCCGCATGAAGTCAGGAACCTCCCAGAAACTCCTCTGCGACATGATCAGCACCACCATCATGGTACGCCTGGGCCGTGTGCAGGGCAACCGTATGGTATGTGCCAACCTCATCAACAACAAGGTTATCGACCGTCTTACCCGCACCATGGTGGAGCGTAACCCTCAGCTCAGCTACGAGTACTGTGAGGAAGTGATCAAGAAGACCGGCGGTTTGGTTAAGGCGGAAGAGTACCTTAAGCAACAAGGTTTATTATGAGATTTTATGAATCCACATTGCTGATATCCGCGTGCCTGTTGGTGGCGGCCTCCTGCAATCAGACCCAAGGTCCCGAAGCTGTGGACAATTACAAGGGGCTGGTTATCAATGAAGTATCGGTGCACGAAGAGACGGCCGACGCTGAGAGCTGGGTGGAGATCTACAACTCCGGCTCCGAAGCGGTAAAACTCGACGGCGTGGGCCTTTTCGTGACTGACGAGTATTTCAACGGGCGCGAGATAGCATCTCCCACCGGGGTGCTTGAGCCCGGGGCCCGCCTGGTATTGAGCACGGTCGATGAATCTTTGTACACTGGTGTGTCTTCAGATGCTCCTTTCGAGTTGCGCCTGGGCACCAAGGAAATAGCAACGGACACGTTCGTGCGCGACGACATCACCCCAGAGGCTCTTACGGAGCGTGGCTCGTGGCAGCGCATACCCGACGGCGGGCAGGAGTGGAAGAAACTCCCTTACGCCAGTCCCGACAGACCCAACGAAGTTTTCGATGTCGATGCCACCAAGCCGACGGCCATCTGGGCATGGAGCAGCCATATCGCTTCTATGTCGGCTGACAACTATGCATCCCTTAAGAATCTTTACTCCCTGGGATATAGGCACATACTTCTCAATTATGCCGCGTTCCACCCCAACAGCAAGAGAAAGACCATTGAGTTCATGCGTGTGGCTGAAGACATGGGCTGGACCATTCACGCCTGGCTTCAGTGCTTTTATAACGGAGGATGGGAGAATCCCATCGACGACGCTAATAACAAGTACAAAGAAGAAGTATTCGAGCGTATCCGCAATAATGCAAGGCGCTACATTGAGGAATTCGGAGTCAAGGGCCTGCATCTTGACTACATACGCTTTGGAGGCACTGCCTATAAGCACAATCCATCCGCCGAGGTAAATGCCGTGGGAGCAGTTAACCGCTGCTGCCGCGAGATACGCGAGGTGGCTGACAGCTTCGGCGCCGGGATCGTGACCAGCGCGGCCCTTATGCCTGAACCCAGCTCCACCCAGTACTACGGACAGAGTCCTGCGCTTATGGGCCAGTATATCCACATACTCATGCCCATGATTTACAGGTACAGTTACCACCTTAGCGACGCAAGTTGCAAGAGCGTGGCCAACTGGTTTGCAGATAACTCCGGCGGAGCCAAGATGTGGTCGGGAATACAGACCTACATGGGCAACGATTCGAGCGTCACACCTATGGATGCTGATGCCTTACGAAAGGACATAAACATTTTCATGGATACCAGAGGCACGGGCATAGTGCTGTTCCGTTACGGACTTGGCACTTTCCCTGATGTCAATGATTTGAATTAATTACTATCACTACATTATTAACCAACACCAAAATCAAGATGAAGAAAGTCTTATTGTATTTGACCGCGGCTTTGGCCGCTGCTGCATTCTTGAGCTCCTGTAACCAGACCAAGGAACCGGAGTATCCAGATAATGCAGTTTACAAGGTGACACAGTCGGCGCTTATTGACGCCGCTGCATCAGCTTATGCCAAGTGGGAAGAGGAGACTGTACTTCCCGAGACTCTCTCGCTGGAGGGAACAGCTCTCACCAAGGCCGGTGAGATATCCCTTACTGCCCCCCAGTATCAGTACGCCCTGGCCAAAGCTCTTACGCTCTTGGCTGACGGGAAAAAGGATGACATTGTAGTACTCAACTACAAGCCAGCCACCCACCCCGACCGTGACAGCTATGACCAGAAGGAAATCCCCGTTACCGGTGGATCAGCCCTTGAAGAGGGCACTGAGGACCTTGTGAGCCTTGCAACACGCTTCGTGGCCGACATCGAGAAGGACAAGAACACCACCATTCCCAACAGGGTCCTTGTCCAGCGCAAGGGCGCCGAGGCTATGGCGTTCTCGACCAACCGTCTGACCGTCTGTCTGCTTCGCGCACTGGCAGGGTACAAGAAGGCATCCTCCCTTCCCCAGACAATCTCTACCGACTATCTCTCAGCTGCAGCTACCCTGAAGGGATTTGCTCAGCAGTTTGTCCAGATATTGGACATCTGGGAGAAGACTGTGGGTACTGTCTCTGCTGACGGAAGCCACTGCACCGACAACAACAGCGCATGGCAGAACGTCCACTTCGTGCCTATCCCTCATTCCGGAGGCGCATATGTTGACGGCGTAGATCAGTATGATCCTAAGTATCAGCCTTACTTCACCGTTACCATTGACGGCACTACCTACACATCCGCCCAGACCTGGGGTATCGCCCTCCGTGGTATCGTTGACATGATCACCAAGGAAGGATCGGCTAAGTATCAAGCTCATAGGAACCCGTTTGAGCACACCATGGGCAATGGTGCAGCCTTTAATGAGCCCATCCCTGCTACCATCGTCGAAGATATATGGGGAAAGTATCCTTGGTATGAGAGTACTATCGACGGTCCCGCCATCAACCTTACTGAAATCGGCCCTAATCTGATCGCCCGTCTGGCTACTTGGTTCCTTGCCCGTCAGAGCGCTCCTGCGAGCCTTACAGGTATTAATCCTCTTGGAATGATAGGTAACTATCAGATATTCGGTACCGATCCTTCAGAATGCATTGTTGAAGAGGGTGTCAACGGATTCGTAAGTTCAATGCGTATGTGGCTCATCGCAGCCCGCTTCTACAAGTATCTGCTTGACAACAACATCACTGAGAATGTCTATGATGCAGTTAAGGACGTCAAGTTCTCTACCGACCTCTACGGCGTAGAGATGCCTGACATCGAGCTCAGGACCAAGAGCGTTACTATCGACGCCGAAGGTACTGCAGCCAACGCTACCTTCATTGCCAAGAAAGACTGGACCGCTACTGCATCTGACAGTTGGATCCATATCGAACCTGCAAGCGGAAGTGCTTCCGAAGCAGCTACTATTGCTATTTCAGCTGACGCCAATAAGGGCGAAGAGCGCACCGGAACCGTCCTCATCAAGGGCGGAAATGTGACCGATGGCCTCGCAATTGCCGTTACCCAGGCAAAGTATGTCGATCCCAGCAGCGTATCCCTTAAGGATTTCGCTAAGGAGTTTGTAAAGGGTCTTGACGTGTGGGCCGCAACCGTAGGTACCGTCGAGTCTGAGAACAAGCACCTTATGGAGAAAGGTACCGCATGGGAGAACGTCCACTTCATCCCCGTTGGCAAGACCGGCGGCGACTATGACAACCACCCCGGCAACCAGCACGATCCCAAGTACACTCCTTGGACCCTCAACGTGAACGGCACTCAGTTCACCTCTGCACAGGCATGGGAAATCGCAGTCCGCGGTCTTCTCGACATGGTTCTGACCGATGGCCAGGGTTATATTGCCAAGATGACCAGCCGCAACAAGCCTGGTTATACCCTTGGTGACAACAAGGCCTTCTCTGAAATCATGACCGTTATTCCTTCCAGCTATGCCACATGGGGCAAATACCCTTGGTATGAGGAAGACGGAGTCACCTATAATGGCGAGCCTCTTAAGGAAGCCGGTATCGATGTCATCACCAAGGCTACTCTCGGACACCTTGTCCGCGGTCTGGTGGGTATCCCCGGAGTATTCAACCCTCTCGGCATGATCGGCAACTTCCAGGAGTTCGGAAGCGACGACTCATCGCTGATGCTTGACGGCTATAAGGGACTCATCTCTCCTATGCGTGAGCTCATCCTTATGATGCGCGTTTACAAGCACCTGCTCGACAATAACATCGACGCAAATGTGTACAGCGCCATCAAGGATGTGAAGTTCGACTATGATATGTACGGACAGGGTGTCCCCGAGACTCCGAAGGCCACTGTTGCTGACTTCATCAAGGAGTTTGCCAAGGCTGCAGATGCATGGGACACCAATGTAGGTACTGTCAGCTTCACACGTGACGGTAAAGAATATAAGCATGAGAATGTCCATTTCATTCCCGAGAACTTTACTATCACCCTTAACGGCACATCTTATAACAAGCTTCAGATGCACGAGATGGCTATGCGTTCACTGCTTGCCATCGCCGGCGGAGCTGCTGTCACAGAGCCTGTCACCGAGCCCGGCTCTTACAAGGAGGCAACCAGCCCTTACTATGAGTATGATGAACCTCTTCAGGAGAAAGAAGCCGGTGTAGATCTGCTCATTAACTTCGCTACTCGCTGCACCAATTATCTTAAGAACAATGGTGAGTGGCCCAACGTCTGCGGTTATCCCCGCACGTCGGATCCCGTGCTCACTACCTATAACGGATATGTGTGCATAGAGCGCAACCTCATCATGCTTGCCCGCCTCTGCAGGGAGATTGTCGAGAAAAACCTCACTACAGCTGAAGCTATAAGTGCAGTTAAGGTCAGCACTGACCTCTGGGGCGAGGGTATTTCCGCTGACATTATGCTGAAGGATTTCGCCAAGGAATTTGTTAAGGGTCTTGACGTGTGGGCCGCAACCGTAGGTACCGTCGAGTCTGAGAACAAGCACCTTATGGAGAAGGGAACAGCTTGGGAGAACGTCCATTTCATCCCCGTTGGCAAGACCGGCGGCGACTATGACAACCACCCCGGCAACCAGCACGATCCTAAGTACACTCCTTGGACCCTCAATGTGAAAGGTACTCAGTTTACCTCAGCACAGGCATGGGAAATCGCTATCCGCGGTCTTCTCGACATGGTTCTGACCGATGGTCAGGATTATATTGGCAAGATGACAAGCCGCAACAAACCTGGTTATACTCTTGGCGACAACAAGGCCTTCTCTGAAATTGTGGCTGCTGTGCCTTCAAGCAATGCTAAATGGGGCAAATACCCCTGGTATGAGGAAGACGGAGTCACCTATAATGGCGAGCCTCTTAAGGAGGCCGGTGTCGATGTCATCACCAAGGCAACCCTCGGACATCTTGTCCGCGGTCTGGTGGGTATCCCCGGAGTATTCAACCCTCTCGGCATGATCGGCAACTTCCAGGAGTTCGGCAATGACGATTCATCGCTGATGCTCACCGGCTATAAGGGACTCATCTCTCCTATGCGTGAGCTCATCCTTTTGATGCGCCTTTACAAGCACCTGCTCGACAATAACATCGACGCAAATGTGTACAGCGCCATCAAGGATGTGAAGTTCGACTATGATATGTACGGCAAAGGCAGTTCCCAGGACGACGGCGTGATCAAGACCGCCGACCAGCTCCTGGCCTATCTTGCCGATCCTACCAAGGATGCCGAGCTCGGCGCCAACATCGACCTGACCGGCAAGGAGTTCACTCCCGGCCGTCAGAGCGGCACCCTGGACGGCAAGAACTTCACCGTCACCTACACCCTGGATGTGACCGAGAAGATCCCCGCCGATGTAGCCGAAGGCACCGACAAGGCTCTCCTTCCCGAGGCCAACGTGGGCCTGTTCAAGTTCGTGAGCGGC
>JAGBNC010000020.1 GCA_017634595.1 Bacteroidales bacterium | reverse complement strand
GTTTCTAGAAATTATTTCGCCAAATAAGAATAAAATGCTATATTCGTGGCGGAATAATTTTAGAATCCATGAAAGACCGAATCATAGGAAGAGAGAGTGAGAAGGAAGTATTGACCTCTTTGTATCAGTCAAATAACGCTGAATTTCTAGCCGTATACGGAAGACGGCGTGTAGGCAAGACATTTCTTGTCCGGGAATTCTTTGAAGACACGTTCGCATTCTATCATACAGCGTTGTCTCCTTTTGAGCTGAAGGATCAGCCAAAGTTATTGTATCGTGCCCAACTGGATGAATTCGCTCATTCGCTGAAGAAATACGGCGAGACCAAAGATGATCCTATCGAGAACTGGTTTGAGGCTTTTCACCGTCTGGAAGCGTTGCTGGATGGAAAGAAGGGGAGGAAAAGGATGGTTGTCTTCATTGATGAGATGCCCTGGTTGGATACTCCCCGTGCCGGCTTTATGTCAGCCTTTGAGCATTTCTGGAACGGATGGGGTGCCGGCAAGCATAATCTCTTGCTCATCGTGTGCGGAAGCGCAACCACCTGGATGCTGGACAAACTGATTCATAATACCGGTGGCTTATATGGAAGGACTACGCGCGAACTTCATCTGAGGCCGTTCTCATTGCACCAAACGGAGAAATACTGCAAGTCTATGGGACTGACAATGGACAGGTATGATATTCTTCAGTCATACATGATTCTCGGAGGCATTCCGTATTATTGGTCGTATTTCCAGAAGTGGAAGTCTCTGGCAGAGAATGTGGATGATCTATTCTTCTCCAGCGGAGGAAAACTCACTGATGAGTTCGAGAATCTGTTTACCTCTCTTTTCGGGGATAGGGTAAAATACCGCACGGTGGTGGAGGCTCTTTCCAAATCCCGATATGGAATGACTCGGGAACAGATTGCCGGGAAGGTCGAGATGGCCTCCGGCGGCGATCTGTCTGAAATCCTTAAATCGCTGGAAAAGAGCGACCTGATTTCGTCTTATTACAACTTTGGGGAGACAAAGAGGAACCGGTACTTCAAACTGACTGACCCCTTCTGCTTGTTCTATCTGAACTTCGTTCAAAAGCACCCCACAAGTAATAAAAGCTATTGGCAAGACAACCAGTTTACGCCCAAGTTGAATACCTGGCGAGGGCTCGCCTTCGAGGATGTATGCTTTGTCCATCAGGATGAAATCCGTTCCGCACTTGGCATTCGCGGCGTGCAGACAGAGGTTTATCCTTGGCGGACAGGGGGAGAAGGAAAGACTGACGGCGCACAAATTGACATGCTCATCGACCGGGCTGACCGGGTGATGAATGTATGTGAGATTAAGTTTTCCAGAAGCGAGTACGAGATTGACAAGAACTATGAAGCAGACCTTCGCAGGAAGGTAGACGCGGTATTGGAGCACGCAAAGAATCGCAGGACTCCCATCATGACACTGATAACCACATATGGGCTAAAATACAATATGTACAGCAGCCGCATCCAGAAAGTGGTTCTGATGGATGATCTGTTCCGGGAGGAATGATATACAAGTCTGAATTTGATTAATCGAGTTTTTATAACACAGAGACAATGTTCACCCGCATCGCACAACTGGTCCTTTCGCTGCTGCTGATTGCCGGCAGCCTTGCCATCATCTTCGTTTTTGTATTCAAGAGCGGCCACCTCACGCACCGGGAACTCTGGCATACGCTGCTGGGGCTTTTCCTTGTGCTGCTCCTGCTTTTGAATATCCATCCGCACTGGTCGGTGGAGAAAAAGCACGGGCAGTTTTTCCGGGATTTTGTCGCACGGGCCGATTCTTCGGTTTTGTCACGCCTTTTCGGCGAACGGGACATCGAACTCGTTGAGGATGCGTACCGGCCCTTTGTACGTATGGTGAGCGGCGACGTCCAGAGTTATGTCTCCGCCAATAATTCCGTGGAGGTCATTACGGAAGGAGCGCGGAAATATGAACTTCTTATGCGCGATCTGGAAAATGCAAAGGAATCCATTCATATGGAGTATTTCCACTTTGGGGCCGATAAAGGCTCCCGGGATGTCCGCGATATGCTCATCAAGAAGGCCAGGGAAGGCGTGAAGGTGCGTTTCATCAATGAGAATATCGCCAATTTCCCTATTATCCATCGCTATTACCGAAGCATGCGAAAGGGAGGCGTGGAGGTGATTCGTTTTACCGGATTCAAGAACCTCCTTTCCACGCTGAATTACCGCAATCATAGGAAGGTGGTGGTCATTGACGGAAAAATCGGCTATACCGGCGGAATGAACATCAATGACCATTATTTCCGGCAGTGGCGGGACACGCATATGCGTCTGGAGGGCGACGCAGCAGCACAGCTCCAACTTCTTTTCCTGGATTCCTGGATCATTTCAGGCGGGAAGATGCCGGATGATTATAATGTGCTCTTTCCCGAAGCGGAAAAGCAAGCCTCGCAGCATCTGGTTCAAATTGTTGCCGACGAACCGGGTCTGGGTTTTCATCCCATCCAGGGCAGTTACCAGTGGGCGCTGCTGCATGCAAAGGAATATTTCTACATGCAGACGCCTTATTTCATCCCTTCCGAACCAGTGCTAGAGGCACTTAAGACCGCAGCACGAGCCGGAGCGGACGTGCGGCTGATGATCCCCAAGAAATCGGATACGGCCATGATGGGACCGGCAAACAAGTCTTTCTTCAAGGAATGCCTGCAGTCTGGAGTCCGCATCTTCGAGCGCGAAGGTAACTTCATGCACTGCAAGACTTTTGTCACGGACGATTACCTGTCTTCCATCGGTACGGCCAACCTGGACAACCGCAGCTTCAAGCTCAATTACGAGGATAACGCCTACCTTTACGACCGAGAAATCGCCGCGCAGAACCGGGACATCTTCCTCCGTGACCTTGACTCCTGCACGGAGGTGACGCTCGCTGAAGTAGAATCCTGGCCCTGGTATCAAGTCTACCTCCAGAAAACCCTCCGGCTGGTTTCCTCTGTCTTGTAATCAGGCTGCGGCGATTTTCCTGAACCCGGCGGTGGCCAGTGCAAAAGCCCCGCCCATGAAGATGATGGCAATGCCGGAAAAGAGTGAGAACACGCCGATAACCCAGGCCGATGAGTAAAGGGTTGTAGCCGGTGCGCTGATAAAAACGATCCCGAGGATGATCATCAGAAACGCTGCGGCATAGAGCCAGGTCCGGTAGGTTAATTTGATCTTTTTCATATTCCAGGATTGACAATCTGTGCAATGATTTTAACTGCTTTCTTGGCTTCGGGAATGGGATAGATGGGGTAAACGTGATTCATCTTATTCTCCTTGTACAAGGTGCAGGGATGGCCGGATGCTTTCAGCGTCTTCGCATAGTCCTCGATATCCGGGCAGAAAATCTCGTGTGTTCCGACAAACATCGTGATGGGTGCCAAGCCTTCGTTGCTTCCGTAGATGGGGCTGATGCGGCTGTCTTTCATGTCCCATTTCCCAGCCCACATTCTGCCGCATTCCACAAGGCCCCAGGCGCTGAGCATGGGGTCGCTTTTCTCATATGCCGGAATGCCGGGATTCGTCAT
The DNA here is from genome assembly GCA_017634595.1 of Bacteroidales bacterium. GTDB lineage: Bacteria > Bacteroidota > Bacteroidia > Bacteroidales > UBA932 > Cryptobacteroides. Next base: position 7,685 of record JAGBNC010000020.1, on the reverse strand, counting down.
TTCAACGTCCAGCCAGGGAGAAAGCAGGACGATTTCATCCGGGCCTTTCTTCCCTTCACCGGCAAGATACTTGGACATGCCGAGAGACAGACCGCCGCCTGCCGAATCTCCCATGAATACCAACTTGGAGGTATGTCCCTCGGACAGATAGCGGTCATAAAACTGCTCGAACAGAGAATAGGTCAAATCTGCCGTATAGCACGGGGCTTTCGGATAGACGACAAGCCGCACTTCGCAGCCGCTTTTCCGGACCAGATTCTTGAGAAAAGTAAAATGTTCTTTGGTGGGCTGGTTGACATAAGCCCCGCCGTGGAAATAGAAAACGACGCTTTCGGGATTCTCCTGGGGATTGATCCGAAGTACTTTCAATAGCCCTTCAGATGTCTCCTCGGTCGGAACTCCATACTGGTAATCCGGGAACAGGTAGGCTTCCCGGTTCGATTCGGACAATCGGGAGATCATCTTGTTGAAAACCTTTTCACTGGTAAAGATCTTCTTGGAACCGGATAGTTTCAGGTATTTCTCAGCCGCCCAGGCCATGAAGGAGCGGGCGGACAATGTCGGAGAGAAAACCAGAAGGGGAAGGGCGACCAGCGCCACGGACATCAATCTTTTCATACTCACGTACTGCATTAATTCAAGTGCAAGTTAGTCAGACTTTTTACAAAATCACTGGAAATAATCTTCAGAACCTCCGCGGCTGTCGCAATCTCCGTTTTTGTCCTCGAATTGTTCCAGAAAGCTGCCCGGGGCTGATTTCCACAGCCCCGGGCACTTTCATGTCGTTCACGCAAACGCTATCCATTCTTTTTGAGAATCTCCATGAATTCTTCGCCGGTAATCGTCTCTTTTTCCAGCAAGAATTCTGTCACGGCATGCATAAGGGTGATGTTTTCCGTGATGATGGCCGCAGCCCGGTCCTTGGCAGCGGCGATCATCTTCTGCACTTCGGCATCGATGTCGGCGGCAGTCCGGTCGGAGCAGGCCATGGAGGACGATCCGCCCAGGTAGGCATTGCCCCGTGTTTCAAGGGCCATCATGCCATATTTGTCACTCATGCCATAGCGGGTGATCATGGAACGAGCCAGGTTGGTGGCCTGCTCGATGTCGTTGGAGGCCCCGGTTGTGCAGGTACCACAGATGATTTCTTCCGCAACACGGCCTCCGGTGAGGGTGGCGATCTTGTTCAGGAGATACTCCCTGCTGTAAAGGAACTTTTCGCCTTCATCCACTTGCATCGTATAGCCCAGGGCACCAGAGGTGCGAGGGATTATGGTAATCTTGTGCACGGGTGCGGAATTATTCTGTATGGCAGCTACCATCGCATGCCCGACTTCGTGATAGGCGATAATCCGTTTTTCTTCCGGGGAGATGACGGCATTCTTGCGCTGTTCGCCGGCCATCACGGTTTCAACACTCTCTTCGATGTCCTCTGTAGTCACGGCAGTTTTCCCAAGGCGCACCGCGCGTAACGCGGCTTCATTAACGATATTGGCGATATCGGCCCCGGAAGATCCGGCGGTTGCACGGCTCACTACATCCAGGTCTATATCGACGTGCTTGACATTACGTAAGTGAACGTTAAAGATGGCCTTGCGCCCTTCCAGATCGGGCAACTCCATCTGAATGCGACGGTCGAACCGGCCCGGACGCAGAAGTGCCTTGTCAAGGCTTTCCGGACGGTTGGTCGCCGCCAGGATGATGATGCCTTTGTCTCCCTCAAAACCGTCCATCTCCGTAAGGAGCTGGTTCAGCGTCTGTTCTCGTTCGTCATTGCTGCCGCCAAGCACATTCTCGCGACTCTTGCCGATGGCATCGATTTCATCAATGAAGATGATACAAGGAGCTTTCTTCTCTGCTTCATCGAACAGGTCACGCACCTTGGCGGCTCCCATGCCCACGAACATCTGGACGAATTCGGAACCGGACATGGAAAAGAAAGGTACGTGTGCCTCACCGGCGACTGCACGGGCGATCAGTGTCTTGCCGGTACCGGGAGGCCCTACCAGGAGCGCTCCTTTGGGCAGTTTCGCCCCCAGGGCAGAGTACTTCTTGGGGTTGTTCAGGAAGTCCACCATTTCTTTGAGGGACTCCTTGGCTTCATCCTGTCCGGCCACATCCGAGAAGCGTGTCTTCAGGTCTTCTTCGGCATATACTTTGGCTCCGCTCTTTCCCAGTGACATGAAATTGCCCATTCCGGGCGTGCCGCCTTCACCTTTTCCCATCGAAGAAATCCGTTTCGCCATGGAACGGTAGAAAAGCCAGAACAACAGGCCGGGGAGAACCCACCAGAGGAAGAAGTCCAGCAGCGGTGACCTCTCTTTTGGAATTCGCTTGACGAACTCGATCTTACCGTCCTTATTCGGGCTTCCTGCGGCAAGCAGCCGATCCACCAGGTTGGGGTCGTCCACCGTGCTGGTCCGGTAGGTCTTGTTCTCGGTTTTGTAGAAAATCTGGCTCTCTTCGATGACAACCTGCTTGACGGAGTCCTGCTCCACCTTTTGGATGAAGGTGCCATAGTCTGTCTCTACGATTCGCTGTTGCTGCGTGAGCGGAGCGATAAATTGGTTCAGAAGGATGAGGAAGAGGGTTGCCCACAGCAGTCCGCTGAGCCAGGGGCCGCCACCACTACCGCCCCAGATGCTACGGGGTTGCTCTTTCTTCTTATCTTCTGACGTGTTGCTGTTCCTGTCAGGGTACTCGACGTAATTCATTTTATGCAGTCAATTCTTTGAAAAACTTTTCAAACTTCCTGGCGGCGGAGAGGCCTACGAGATAGGACACACCTTCGAAAATGATAGCCAGGCCGATGAGCGTAGTAAGGGTGGTTCCGGCAGCAAGCGGGTTGCGCAGCCCCAGGAAACCGAGCACTGCACCGGCAATACCCAGCAGCAGGATGCACCACCAGCCGCTGAATCCCACTTTCTTGAATACAAACGACTCAATGACAATCACAACGCCTTCTACCATGACCCAAACGGCGAATACGATGGGCAGGGATGCAATGAGGACGCCCTTGTGGGCAAGGAAAAAGATGCCTAGGAAGATTTGCAGCAGGGAACTGAGCATGCGGGTGCCGCTGTTGGGAAGGAATGCCTGTGTCTCGAGGGTAAACGCCAGGGTTGAAATACCCGAAAGCAGGGTGAAGAGGCCAATGAGCCAGGCGCTGGCAAACAGTGTCTCTGCAGGTCTAGAAATGCAAACTACCCCAAGAATAATCAGGAGGATGCCGGCACAGGCCAGGAAGATTTTAGTACGATTTTTCATACTTGTAACGCGTAAAGAGTTAAAACTTTATTCTGATCATTCTGTAAATGTACATAAAAACTGGCGTTTATAGGCCATTTTTTATGTACATTTATGGTGGTTCGTCCCCGTCCCGTAAATTGGCTAACGCTTTATGCGGCTTAGGAGGCCTGTTTGAACCGCAGAGTTCGTAGAGGAAAGTTATTTCCTTTTTTCGTCACTTCGGGGCTGTGGTTACTTTTGGAACAAACAAGGCGAGAAAATGAATATTCCCTTCCAAAGCCATATCATGCACAACAAGTGCTGTGTAAACTGCCGGATTTACGACTGGGGGCATTTTATGATGTTTACACCCATGATCTTTATCCGGCATTTTTTCAGCTGGACCCTGTTCTGGATGTCGGTGCTCGTACTGATCAGATGGGAGATAGTCTATGCCCGCTACCCGGAGAGGTTCTGGGATGGGTCCAACCGCACACTACGTTGCACCAAATGCGCGGATAAAACCTGTCAGATCAAGAAACTACTGGCGAAATAACACTTTATCATTTCGAGTAAATGTCTTCATTCGGTGGACAGTAGTCTATCAGTTCGTCCAATGAGCACTCCAGTACTTCACACAACAGGTTCAATGTGCTTATCTTGACTGCTTGCACATTCCCGGCGGCAAAGGACCTCAGTTTCTTTTCCGAAATACTGGTCATGGCGGCAAGTTCAGAATAGCTCATGTGCATATCGCATAGCAGTTTGTCGAGTTTGAACGTAATCATGTTTTATCTTTTAGGGTCGATGGAAGAATAGTGTTTTGCATCAGAAATGATGGTTGCCAAATAGATGACAATGAGCGCGGCGATAACAAGAACGGCCAGTAAATCCAGGGAACTCAGGCAAATGGATTGATTCCCGATGCAAATCGACTTGGAAAACTGGCGAATGGCGGGGACAAAGAACAGGACGGTATCGGCCAAAATGACGAGAATGCGATATTCCGTGGTGCCGAGATTTCCATAGGACAGTTTGAATTCCCCTTTGAGGTGGGCATTCATGCTCACGTTGATGGTCAGGAACAGATAGAGGACAAAGGCAGTAAGGGCCAATTCCAGGCGCATCCATCCGGACAGGCCAATGCCGAAAAACATAAGGCCTTCATTGATACAGTCAACGGTATGGTCCAAATAATACCCGTATATGGGACGCTGCGTTTTTCTTACTCTCGCCAGCGTCCCGTCCAACGAATCGCCGTACCAATTGACGATCATGCCCAAGGAACTGAACCAGAGCCACGAGATATTATCGCGTGACAGGATGAAACCTATTGCGAACATCAGCGCTCCCACTGTCCCGACAAATGTCAGCATGTCGGAGGTAACCCACGATGGTTGCCTTTTCGCCAGCCATATCAGGGCTTTCCGTTCCACCGCGTTCAATAAGGAGGTTTGGATTCTTTCTGCTTCTCTCATGACAGGTCTTTATTTCAATTTCAATTGAGCACAATAATTGCAATATTTATGCGACAAATGTTTCATAAATAAGCAATAGAACAGTTTTATAAAACAATGTATCGTATCAAGAACGACAAGCGGACGAAAAGGTCCGTTGAGCGGATTACCAAGAGCCTGACAGAATGTCTTGACAAGAAGCCGCTGGCAGAAATCGGTGTTGCCGAAATTGCCAAGGGAGCCGGTGTGAGCCGGGCTACTTTTTACAGGATATTCGATTCTCCGTTAGACGTTCTGGATTATCTGTGTAAAACGCTTACCCAGGAATTGGAAGTGTCAATGAGCCAGCTCATGGCTGAAAAGGATGCCGATTACACCTTGCACGCGATTAGTTTTTTGATCAACCATGCTGAAAGTCACAAGGCCATATTCCGCTCCGGACGAATGGACCTGCTGGAAAACTCCGTCAGACCGCGGATTGAATTGATTCTGCCACCGTCAGAGAAATTACTCTCAGAAACAGAAATGGATTACGTAAAATACTCAGTCGCAGCTATTCTTATGGCTGTATTATATGTTTGGTATCAGCATGGTTGCAAAGAATCCGAAAGCGAGTTGGCAAGTGTTTATAACAAAATAAGTAATGTGCGATATAATTATTATTCTGAAACACCCCCAAAAACAGTTCACTGACGCGGCCTGCCTGCCGAGGATTGTCTTTTCAATGAGAAGAAGTCCATCTTTTTACATATCTATCTTTCTGGCTTTCAACAACGGTTACCTTTGAGTAACATTGTTTCGTTTTAGTGCGTTCTTGTTTGATATTCAAATAGTTTGCATCTTTGCAGTAACAATTGGTAACCAAGGATAATTTTACCACCTATCATGGATAGAAAAGAAATCAGAGACGCGATGTTCCCGGAGTGTCCGGTGAGGAATGTGCTTTCCAGAATGATGGATAAATGGACGCTTCTCGTCCTCTATACTTTGGAAGGACAAGGTACGCTCCGTTTCAACGATTTGATGCGGGCCATACCGGATGTTTCCCAGAAGATGCTTACCGTGACGCTCAAGAGCATGGAGGCCGACGGGCTGGTATCCCGGAAGGTCATTCCTGCAGTCCCTGTAAAGGTCGAATATACGCTTACGGAAAGGGCGCTTACCGTAATGCCGTTGCTGGACCGGTTGTTGTCCTGGTCGCTTGAGAACTTCTCCGGCATTATGGCTGACCGGCAGAAACATGCAAAAGAATAATCGTGTCATTCGATAACCATTCATTCAATCATTAACACTTAACGCCCTCTATCATGAAAAGAGCAAACATCGGTGGATTCGTGATGAGCTTTGCACAGCAGGCTCCATCCGCTTGCGGCAGCGCCTGCGGTGCCGCCAAACCCGAAGAGAAACCCGCCGCCTGCGGCAGTGCCTGTGGCGCAGCTGAGCCCAAGACCAGCGCTTGCGGTGCAGCCGAGCCTGAGCAGAAGCCCGCTGCTTGTGGCAGTGCCTGCGGAGCCAAGTAATGCTGCAGTACTTCGCATTCCAGTGGCACATCACTGATTATTGCGATCAGCGGTGCAAACACTGTTACATCTTCGCCGAGGGGCATTCGAAGCTGATTACCGTCAGCCTGCCGGATGCCCGTCGGGTCATTAACAACTGCGTGGACATGTGCTCCCGGATGGAGGAGCGCGTGCCGTATTTCTATATCACTGGAGGAGACCCGGTGCTGCATCCGCGGATCTGGGACATCCTGGGAATGCTCAAGGAGCGGAAGATACCCTTTACCATCTTGGGCAATCCTTTTCACTTGACCGACGAGGTCTGCGCCCGTCTCAAGGCCTACGGCTGCGAGAAGTATCAGCTCTCCATCGACGGCAACCGGGAAACGCACGACTGGATGCGGAAGCCCGGCTCCTACGACATCACGCTGGAGAAGATCGCCGTGCTGAAAAAGGCCGGCATCAAGGTGGCCATCATGACCACAGTCTCCGCAGTGAACGCGGACCAGATGGAGGAAATCATCGATACCATAGTGGCCCACAAGGCCGATGTCTTTGCCTTCGGCAGATATTGTCCCACGTCCACTGAAAAATCGGCCCATCTTACTCCGCTTCAGTACCGCGACGTGCTGGACCGCTGCTGGAAGAAGTATCAGCAGTACAAGGACTCCGGGACGTATTTTAACCTGAAGGACCATCTGTGGACGCTGTACCTGTATGAGAACGGGCTGTTCAAGATTCCGGAGGGCTTGGACGAGAACTTGGTTTACGACGGCTGCAACTGCGGAAACTGCCATTTCACCATTTGCCCGAATGGCGATGTAATGGCCTGCAGGCGGTTCGACAGCATCGTCGGCAATGTGCGGAAAACCCCGCTCTACGACCTTTGGACCGGGCCCGAGATGGAGAAATACCGCCAATATGAGAAGTTTGAAAAGTGCCGCCGCTGCGAGCTTCTGCGCTTCTGCCGCGGCTGCCCGGCCGTGACCTACGGCTATACCCACAATTTTTACGCACCTGATCCGCAATGCTGGAAAGATGTATGAACCTATTTGAACTGATAAAATACCGCCGCTCCATTCGTAAGTATGAGGATCGGCAGATTCCCCGGGAGGATCTGGAGAAAATCATTGAAGCAGGCCTGTATGCCCCCAATGCCGGCGGTGGCCAGCGCAGTATGATCGTGGCGCTTCGTGATCCCAAACTCACTGAAGCCGTGGGCAAGATGAATGTGGGCAAACTGGACCGATCCCGCCTTTCCGGTAACTTCGTATCCAAGGAGCAACCCAGCATCATCGACGACCCCAGCATCAAGAGCGGCTTCTATGGAGCACCCACGGTGTGCGTCATCTTTGCCCAGGGGAACTTCCTGTACAGTATTCCGGACTCTTTCTGCTGCGCAGAGAACATGGTCCTGGCCGCCACGGAACTGGGCATCAGTTCCTGCATCATCGCCCGAGGCGAGGAGACCTTCGACAGTGATTACGGCCACAAACTGATG
>JAGBNC010000019.1 GCA_017634595.1 Bacteroidales bacterium | reverse complement strand
TCCTATTTCCTTTTGGTTCCGATAATAATCAAAATAAGAACGTTCCAATTTATATTATGTTAACTAACGCATGTTGTTACCCCTCCCCTGAAGTAACAGCATCAAATGCTGCAGCTTAGAATGATGTATATAATAACAAGCCCTGTGCTCCAGGGCCCTTTTCACATGCTTTATGGGCCCTGGAGCACAGGGCTTGTTATTAAAAAACATAACTAAACAAAGAAAATGATTAACGTCGATATAAGATATCAACAGAATATATAACACGATTAACGTCGATATAAAAAATAAATAGAAAAGATACATTTTGATTAAAGTCGATATAAGATGACAATATAGAGGCATAACATGATTGAAGTCATATAAATATATAAGTAGAAAAATTATTTTTTGTTATATTTGTGTTCTAATGAGCAGAAAAGGAAAATTGGATATCGTCCTGAACGATATTGTTATAGATGATATTGCCGCAGAGGGCAAATCCATAGCTCACGCCCGTCTCGAAGGCGACGACCCAGAATCGCCCGGGCGTGTTCTTTTTGTCGAGTTTGCAGTCCCTGGAGACGTGGTGGACGTTAAACTGACGCGCAAGAAAAAAAGCTTCCTCGAAGGCCGTATCGTCCGTATCAAAAAGCCTGCAGAGCAGCGTCTGAAGCCGTTTTGCCCCCATTTTGGGGTGTGTGGAGGCTGCCGTTGGCAACCTCTCCCCTACGATATCCAACTTTCAGCCAAGCAGCGCCAGGTATATGATCAGCTTACCCGCATCGGCCATCTAAAAGTCCCTGATTTTCAGCCTATTATAGGATCGGAGAAGACAGTCCTCTACCGTAATAAACTGGAATTCAGCGCATCCAGCAAGCGCTGGATCCTTCCCGGTGAAGATATCGATGTGAACACTTCCCTGCCCGGGCTTGGATTCCATGTCGGAAAGTTTTTCGACAAAGTGCTCGATATTGAGCGCTGTTATCTCCAGAGGGAGCCTGCAAATGCAATAAGGCTAGCTGTAAAAGAGTATCTCTTGGATAACGACCTGAGTTTTTACAATATTAGGGAAAACTCAGGGTTCTTCCGCAATATGTTTGTGCGCACGACTGATGACGGCCAGGTCATGGTGATACTGTGCTTCGGTACCGACTCCCCTGACATCAAGCCCATGCTCGAGCATATCCGCCTCAAGTTTCCCGAGATCTCATCTCTGTATTACGTTATCAATACTAAGGGCAATGATAGCATTTCTGACCAGGAATGCGTTCTCTACAGCGGTCAGCCGGCGATTTACGAGAAGATGGAGAACCTTTCTTTCCGCATCGGCCCAAAGTCCTTCTACCAGACCAATACCGGGCAGGCTCTCCAATTGTACCGCAAAACACGAGAATTCGCCTCTTTGGATGGCACGCAGACGGTTTATGACCTCTACACTGGTACAGGAACAATAGCTCAATTTGTTAGCTCCCAAGCGGCCAAGGTAATAGGTATCGAGTATGTGCCCGAGGCGGTCGAAGACGCCAAGATCAATGCTGCGGCCAACAATATCCACAACTGTGAGTTTTACGCCGGTGACATGAAGGAGATTCTCACCGACAGCTTCATTGCACAGCATGGCAGGCCGGACGTAATGATAGTGGACCCCCCTCGCGCCGGTATGCATCCCGACGTGGTCTCCACTATTCTGCGGGCATTGCCTGAGCGTATTATTTATGTGAGCTGCAATCCTGCTTCCCAAGCACGGGATATTGCGCTCATGGCGGATAAGTACAAGATCACAGCCGTGCAGCCGGTGGATATGTTCCCTCATACACAGCATGTCGAGAATATTTGTAAGTTAGAGTTATGTTGACAGATGTATTGTTGTTGGTAGCCGGATTGCTGGCTATAGTTTTTGGTGCTGAATGGCTTGTCGACGGAGCTTCTGCAATAGCCAGGAAATTGAATGTCAGTGAATTTGTAATTGGTCTTACCATAGTCGGTTTCGGGACCTCCTGCCCTGAGCTTGTGGTCAGTGTAACAGGAGCAATCGCCGGTAACTCCGACATTTCCATTGGCAATGTTATTGGATCCAACATTTTTAATACCTTGCTCATACTTGGCGTCACGGCCCTGATTATGCCAGTGGCTGTGACCAAGTCAAACAAGCGGAGGGACATACCCATTACCCTTCTCATCACTTTCCTCCTGGCCTTTTGCGGCATGAGCTCATCTCTGTTCGGAATTGGAAGTGCGGATGGTATTTCAAGAGTGGAAGCCATTGTTTTTCTTCTGCTTTTCGTACTTTACCTATACTCTTGCTTCAAGAATGACGAAGGCCTTCAAGATGAGGAGGCTCCAGTAAAGACGATGGGTGTTGCCGCTGCAATCCTGCTTACATTAGCCGGCCTTGCCGGTCTGGTCGGCGGCGGCCATTTCTTTGTCGATTCTGCCGTCAACATTGCACATCACCTTGGTGTCAGCGACAAGTTTATAGCAATCACCCTGCTGGCGGGGGGTACATCCCTGCCTGAGCTTGCAGCTTGTATCGTTGCCGCCGCCAAGAAAAAAGGTCAACTTGCGCTCGGCAATATACTTGGTTCGAACATATTCAACATATTACTGATACTTGGTACCTCTGCTGCTATCACTCCCCTGTCGTTCAGCGGAATAGACATGGTTGATATCTGCGCTCTGATTACCAGTATCGTTTTGGTATGGATGAGTTCGTACACTTTCAAGAAGAATCAGATCGACCGCTATGAAGGAGCTATCTTCGTGCTTTGTTTCATAGCTTACTATGTGTGGTTATTTATAAAGCTTTAATAATGCAACTGACCAAATTCAAGCCAACTGCTTATAAACTGGAAACAGTCAAGACGGGCCGTGTTTTTGAAGATGCCGGGTGGACTCTTGCTGATCCTGAATGTGACTCTCCGTCACTTGTGAGAGCTATTTATGATAATACTCAATTCACCCCGAGATCGGACCTAAAAGGTATATATCGTTATGCGGAATGGATGCCGGTGAAGCGCACCCTCAGGAATTCTGCCGCCCCGGTTACATATAAGTCTAAGGCGCTTGCTAAGTATTTGGGGCTTAATAATTTGTATATTACATTCTCTGGCTGGAACCCTAAGATCGGAGCTAAAATGTCCACTTGCTCTTTCAAAGAGACCGAGGCTTTCAGCGTCTGTGCCAGGATGGACAAGAAGGAAAAACGCACCCTTATCGTCCAGTCTGCAGGCAATACTGCCAGGGCGTTTGCACAAGTGTGTTCCGACAATGATATTCCTGTCGTTATATGCATCCCCGAAGATAACAAGCACGACTTGTGGTTCCGTCACAAGCTGTCGCGTTGCGTAAAGGTCGTAGCTGCTCCTCACGGATGTGATTACTTCGATGCTATAACTTTGGGCGACAAACTCGCCCGCGATCCCCGCTACTTCCTTGAAGGAGGTGCCAAGAATATAGCCCGCCGCGATGGTATGGGCACGACGATTCTTAGTTATATCGAGAAGGCGGGCAGGATCCCCGATGCCTATTTCCAGGCGGTAGGATCCGGGACCGGGGCCATAGCTTCATGGGAAAATGCTGAGAGGCTTGCAGCCGACGGCCGTTTCGGCGAGAACAATATGCGCGTTTACGTTGCTCAGAACACACCTTTTACGCTTCTCTACGATTCATGGAAGGCCGGCACAAGCCAGCTCTCGGAAATAACGCCCGAAATAGGCAGGCGACAGGCTGAAGTTATACTCGCCAAGGTGCTGTCCAACCGTAAACCGCCGTACGGAATAGCCGGTGGCTTGTTCGACGTGCTTCAGAAGAACCATGGCGACGTGTTCCTTGCGTCCAACGACGATATAATGTATTGGCTTCTGCAGTTCCGCAATCTTGAGGGATACGACCTTCTTCCTGCCGCATGCGTTGCGGTATCCGCTCTTGCTCAGGCGGTGGAGAAAGGGATTGTGAATAAGGATGAGTACATTATGCTCAATTGCACCGGAGGCGGGACATTGGCGGCGATGGGCAAAGGCTACCATCTTAAGGAACCCGATCTGATTCTTAGTCCTGATCTTCCGGCGGAAGAGATTATCAAGCGCGTGTCCGATCTGTTCTGACACAGTATATCAGTCAGGATTTTTTAAATAAATAAGCTACTGCGCTCGGGGGCCCGTAAAACTTGGGCAAAAGGGCCCCTGAGAGCAGTAGCTTATTTATTAATTTATTTATTAATCTATTTATATACTAAAAGTTAATGGCTGCTGTAAAGCGTAACGAAGCGTACTGGGAGGCGTTTTTGGTTATGTCCAGGGTCGGTACGGAAGCACCGGTATCAGGATCGGCGATCTGGTCATGGTCTGTAACAAGATGAGCGGAAATCAGCAAATCTATGCTGATATTTCGGAATATCGCTACACGATAGCCGGCCCCAAGCCCTGCCGCGAAGCAGGTCTCGCGGCGAACACTTGTAGGAAACATTGCAGATGCACCGGCAAAGCAGATCAAGCCATTGTTGTGCATGCCTGTCGGACAATACCTCAAACGTAGTTCAACCGGTATCATCCACCGCTTAAAATATACACCGGACAGGCCAGAATATACGGAAAGATTGAAACTGCGCCCCAAGTCTGCACCGGCATTGGCAAGTATGCTTCCATTGCTGAAGTAACGCCAGCTTTCATCCTGATCAATTATACGGTATCCCTCGTTGCATATAAAGTTGTACTGCCAGCTCCTGAGGAATGTGCTGGTATAGCTCCATTCCAAGCCGTAGCTGAAGCGGACTCCCCCGCCAGCAAGCGCGCGAGCGCATGGAAGGAGAGCCAGAAATATCAGAGCAGTATATACTTTCTTCATCATAGCTTAAGGAGGAATGTCAATTGTGGATATATAGCTTGCAGCAATCCGTTGTTGTATATGCTCAGATTGGTTGCCGAGTAATTCTTTTCAGATTCATTGCGGCGAAGGTGCAGGCCGGCTTCGGCAGTCAGCGACAAATCCAGGGCTACCCTGGTACCGAAATCAAAACGGCAGCCGGCACCTCCGCTGATACCGAGCATGATGCCCTGATTGTCGCTCATGAGCGATGAAATGTCCCAGCCTCTTCCTTTGTCATGGTCACGCACATATCCGGCACTCAGTCCCGGACCGGCATACAGGCTGATGGAATAGCCGTCATGTGGCTTTCTTGAAAAAACATAGAGGCGGGAAAAATTCATCTTGTATCCCGGATATGAGCAACGGCTTGTGGCCACTCCGTAGATATCGACATAAGCCGTGAGATTGTTGAAAGCGTCCGCCTTCTCTGCGCTTCTGAAAACCAACCCTATACCCTTGGGAGAATTGAACAGACCAGCCTCCTGAGCGTTTGCTTCAAGCGTCGGGAACAGAAGGCCAAGAAGGACTGCAGTCAGCAGAGTATAGAGTTTTTCGTACACATCACGAAGATAGGGAAATCTTTGATTATATCCAATAAAAAGTCTATCTTAGCAGTTGTAACGTTAGGCATCAATTTATGTCGGTAGTAATAAAAAAAGTTCTCTCCAGACGGGAATTACGCAGGTTTGTTCTGTTTCCGGAAAGGCTCTACAAGGACAATCCTTATTATGTTCCGCCGCTGGTTTTTGATCAGATGGATACTCTTGATCAAGAAAAGGGGGCAGCGCAGGAGTTTTGCAAATCGGCGCTGTATCTGGCCTATAAAGACGGAGAACTTGTAGGACGTGTAGCTGCGATAGTCAATTTCAAAGCTAACGATCAGTGGAAACATAAAGAAGTCCGTTTCGGCTGGTATGACTTCATTGATGACCGTGAGGTGTCTGATGCCTTGATGCAGAGAGTTTATGAATTCGGCCGCGAATATGGAATGGAATCGGTAGTCGGTCCGCTGGGCTTTACCGATTTCGACCCGGAGGGTATGCTTATTGCCGGCTACGACAGGTTGAGCACCATGTGCTTGATTTACAATCACCCGTATTATAACGATCACCTGGAGAGAATGGGCTTTGAAAAAGATGCTGACTGGATTGAGTACAAGGTTTTTATACCTGAAACCTTGCCCGACAGGCTTCAGCGGGTGTCCACTATAATTCAGCAGCGTTGCAATGTGCATTTGCGCCCGCTTACCCGCAAGATCATAAAGAAGGAGAATTATGGGCTCAAGGTCTTTCGCCTGATAAACGAGTGCTATAAGGGCTTGTACAACTTCACGGTGCTGCCGGATCACATGGCAAGGAAGTATCTGGATTTCTACCTGAGTATATTGGACCTTAAGTACTTAAGTATGGTTGAAAATGAGAAGGGAGAGCTTGTGGCCTTCGGCATAACGATGCCGTCAATTGCTCGTGCCTTACAGAAGAGCCGTGGCAAACTCTTCCCCTTCGGATGGTTTTATCTGCTCAAGTCCATGTTTATAAAGCATGAGGAGGGAGTAGAGATGCTGCTTGTGGGCGTGCGTCCCGATTATCAGAATTCCGGCATCAATTCGCTGCTTTTCGCCGATCTGTTTGCAAAATTCAATAAGTGGGGCGTCAAATGGGCGGAGACCAATGCTGTACTTGAGAACAACCTCAAGAATCAGGGACAATGGAAAGACTTTGACAATGAGTGCGTCAAGAGGCGTCGCTCGTACATAAAGAAACTTGAATACGCAAATGTTTGATACAGGAACACCCCTTCCGGAGCGCATGCGTCCGCACGATCTGTCGCAGTATGTCGGTCAGAGGCATCTGGTCGGACCCGGCTGCATTTTGCGTAATATGATAGACAGCGGAAACTTGTCCTCATTTATTCTTTGGGGCCCTCCGGGAGTCGGGAAGACAACTTTGGCAAGCATCATTGCGCATACCCTGGACCGGGAGTTTTATACCTTGTCTGCGGTGACATCAGGGGTGAAAGATGTGAGGGAAATAATTGACAAGGCTAAAAACAAGTCACTTTTCTCCTCCAGCGCATCTCCTATACTGTTCATCGATGAGATTCACCGATTCAATAAAGCCCAGCAGGATGCCCTTCTGGGTGCCGTAGAATCGGGTACGGTCGTGCTTATAGGAGCCACTACCGAGAATCCTTCCTTCGAGGTTATCACTCCCCTTCTGTCGCGCTGTCAAGTGTTTGTCTTAAAGCCGCTTGAAGTGTCCGACTTGGATCTTTTGCTTAGGCGGGCCCTATCCTCGGACGAACTGCTTTCCAAACGCAAGATCAAAGTTGACGAGACAGAAGCAATCTTCCGCCACAGCGGAGGGGATGCCCGGAAGCTGCTGAATATTTTAGAAATAGTAACGGATGCCACAGCTCCTTCGGATGACGGTTATATTCACGTTGACAATAAGTCAGTTACGTCATGTCTTCAGGAGAATATGGCCATCTACGACAAGGGCGGAGAGATGCACTACGACATCATCTCTGCTTTCATCAAGTCAGTACGTGGCTCCGACCCTAATGCTGCGGTGTACTGGATGGCCCGCATGCTCGCCGGAGGTGAGGATCCTCTGTTTATCGCCCGCCGTCTTTGTATCCTTGCTGCGGAGGATATTGGCCTGGCCAATCCCAACGCTCTTCTGCTTGCCGACGCTACGTTCCGCATCGTTCATTCTATTGGTATGCCCGAAGCCCGTATCCCGCTGAGTGAGTGCGCGGTATATTTGGCATCATCGCCCAAGAGCAATTCTGCATACATGGCCATTGCTGATGCTCTTGCTGCCGTAGAAGAGGACAAGACTGCTCCTGTACCGTTATACCTGAGAAATGCTCCGACTTCACTTATGAAGGATCTCGGCTATTCAGACGGCTACAAATATGCCCATGATTATGAGGGGCACTTTACTGATTTGGAATTTATGCCTGACGCTATGAAAGGGCGGGTGTTTTACAAGCCTCAGCCCAATGCTCAGGAAGATCGCCTGAAGGCATATTTATTGTCTTGCTGGCCAAAGTATTATACTAAAGAATAATGGAAGTAATCAAAACAGATATTGCCGGCTTGTTGATTCTCAAGCCAAGGGTGTTCGAGGATGAGCGCGGCTACTTTATGGAAAGCTACTCTTTCAGGGATTTCGAGCGTCTGGTCTCTCCGGTGCATTTTGTCCAGGACAATGAAAGCATGTCAAGCTATGGCGTTGTCCGGGGTCTTCACTTTCAGAAGCCACCTTATACTCAGTCGAAACTCGTGCGTTGTGTTGTGGGCAGGGTCCTGGATGTTGCTGTTGATATCCGCAAGGGCTCTCCTACTTTCGGGCAGCATGTTGCAGTGGAGCTGAGTGCTGAAAACCATCTGCAGTTCTTTATCCCTAAGGGGTTTGCTCATGGTTTTTCCGTGCTTAGCGAGTCGGCGCTTTTCCAGTACAAGTGTGATGAGTTCTATCATCCTGAGGCAGATGCCGGCATTTTGCTGTCTGATCCTGCACTCGGGATTGACTGGCAAGTTCCGTCGGAGAAAATGATCTTGTCAGCCAAAGACATGGCGCGTTCTCCTCTCTCTCTTGAGGATGCAATATAGTTGTATTATCCGTTGAATCAGGTACTTCCCTGCCTGCCGGTATTGTAACTATTCTGGTATTTCGTACTTCAGTTAATTCCAGTACTGCTATGCGGGGCTTTTTGACTTAGATTGACGGCCCCGCATAGCAGTACTGGAATTAACTGACAGCTTAAATAAACAGAGCAGCTTAAATTAGGGCTTGTCGTTTAATGTTTTCGTGTTGAGTTCCGCGGGAGCCATCCCTGCTTGCCACCGCAACGAACTCGTCGTTTTTATCATTTTAACGCTCGGTCCGAACATTATCGCCCGGATCTCCGTCATCTTCATCCTCGCCTTGATCCGCCGCATCGCGTAGTGTTCCTTCTGCGTCCCGAAGGATCATTCCATCGTCGTGGCCCTCACTCTTGCAAGATCCTCTCGCACAAAGTCCTTCTCCCGCTTCTCCTTGGCTCGTTTGCCCTTCTGGACGAACGAGGTATGGATACCATTCGATGTACACAGCTCGCGGTTGGAGTTGCCGGCATAGCTGGCGTCGCCGCCTATCTTCTTCACGTCCACGCCGAACAGCCACCAGGATGTTGTTGCATTTGGCTCCGAACTCAACATTCTTTGCTTCTTTGCCTCGCACGATCGGTTTCACGTAAGGCTTGTTCACGCTCACGATCCGGTTCGGGATGCTCTCGCGGGCATCGCCGCTCCGGAAGTGGTTGTGCTGCTGGCGGTACACTGTCGTGATGACCGCTATCGTCTGATTCTCTCTTTCCGTGAAGAGGCTCGCCTCACACATCAGCGCATATCCCTTCTCTATGCACTCCCAGAGCAGTTTCTGGTCGGTTGGATACCGCATCTCACTCTCGTAGCACGTCGCATCCGTGTACATCGCAAGGTCCTTCATCCAGGGCTTCCACATCTCGGCTAGCACGTTCTGCAGCTCTTGGATTTTCAGCTTCCCTGCGAGATCCAGCGCAATGTCGTCCAGCAGCTTGTAGTTCGTCAGTGGACGAGCCGGATCTATCACAATGTCGCAGAACATCTGGTAGAAGATGTTGCCGTTCAGCGCCTCCATCAGTTTCGGGAAGCTCATCTGCGTCTTCATCTTCAGGAACATCAACGCCACTTTACCCTCCGGGGTGAAGTAGGAACGGCGTCCGCGTTTGGGACGCAGGCTCTCGCTTACCTGTCCAAGGCTCTTTGCCATCTCATGCAGCGGGAGGAGCTTCTTCATCCTTCCCAGTTCCGTCTTCTCAAATGGATCACGGAACTCTTCATAAAAATTGTACTCCGTGAACGGGAGATTTGGTGTAATCTCGGCAAAATTCCGTACCTTCGTCATTGTATTTTTGATAATCGATTCCTCCGAAATTCACTTTCCTACGGTGTTCAGAGGAATTTTTCTTCCTCATATCAAAGATACAAATTTTCTAACACATTAGGAGAGCTTGAACTATCCGGAACAATCTTGGATAGATAAGCTCTGGAACGACAAGAACAGTAAGGACAGATCAGTACTGCCGCTCTCCGAAGATGGCCGTACCAATGCGGACAATGGTAGCACCATAATCGAGGGCAATACGCCAGTCCCCTGACATGCCGATAGAAAGCTCCTTAAAATCCGAATACTCTGGAAACAAATCCCGCAAATACCCCATAAAAGCGCTAATACGCCCGAAATCAGCACGCACATCCTCCTCGACATCAGTATTAGTCGCCATGCCCATAAGACCACAGAAACGCACGTTTTTGAAGCTTCCGGCGCGGAATAAAACATCCAGAATCTCTTCCTCGTACAGCCCCTGCTTCGTCTCCTCTGCTGCCACATGCATCTCAAGAAGAATCGGAACCACGCGCCCGTTCTTCTTGCCCCACTCATCCACAGCTTCCAGAAGATGCATAGAATCAATCGATTCAACCATGTCGGCATAAGGTAGCACCATCTTCAACTTGTTGGTCTGAAGGTGCCCGATAAAATGCCACTCAATGCCTCTGCCGGCAAAAGCCTGTGCCTTCTTTTCGAATTCTTGCGGACGGTTCTCACCGAAAACGTCCTGGCCGGCGGCAAAAGCTTGCTCAATAGCTTCCACCGGATGAAATTTTGAAACTGCCACCAGTTTGACTTCTGATGGCAGTTCCTTTTTTATCTCAAACAAATTCTGAGCAATGCTGTTCATTAGCGGCGTCTCTTTTGTTGCTCACGAAGCTGCTGTTCCTGCATCTTCTGCGCTGCTTCAAGGCGCTGCTGCCACTTAGACTTGGGCACCGGCTTGCCTTCGGAAGCTTTAACCTTGGCAAGAATCTCTTCCGGATGGACAAAGAACTTCTTTATCACCCAGGTTTGGATAATTGCAATCAGCTGCGACAGCAGATAGTAGTAACTCAATGCAGCGGACAAACTGTTGCAGATGAAGAACATCATGATTGGCATCATCCATAGGGTCATGAACTTCATCGATGATGCCGTAGGGTCATTGGACGCGGCTTGATTGGCAGTAGTCATCTTGGAATAGAGCCACATGACAACGGCCATGAGCAATGCGAACAGGGACAGGTGGTCTCCGAGGATCGGGATCCTGGTGCCGTAATCGAGTATGGAATCATAGGCACTCAGGTCATCGCACCAAAGGAACGGCTGCTGCCGAAGTTCGATGGAAGCCGGGAAGAAGCGGAACATTGCCCAGAGTATCGGGAATGTCAACAAGGTCGGCAGACAGCCTCCCATAGTACTTACCCCGGCCCGCCGGTACAAATCCATAGTGGCCTGCTGCTTCTTAAGAGCGTCTTCCTGCTTGGGATACTTGGCGTTGATCTTCTCGATTTCAGGCCTGAGAGCTTGCATCTTGGCAGAAGATGAGAACGACTTATAGGTCAGCGGGAATACTACCAACTTGATAACCAGCGTCATAAGCAGGATGATAAGCCCGAAATTGCTGATGAAGCGGCTGAAGAAGTTGAACATGGGGATAATGGCGTAGCGTGTAAACCAGCCTACCAGCCAGCCTCCCAGAGGAATGATCTTTTCATACTTGCGGTTATACGACTTCAAGGTGTTGAAGTGATTGGGCCCGAAGTAGAATTCATAAGGTATGCTCACCTCTGCGCCGGGATGGAAGTCGGCTCTCATGCGCGCGCTGCAAGTCATCAGATTAGAAGATGGATCGTCCTCTGGAATAAACTGAATCGATACATCTCCGTTTTCAAACTCCTGGGGCGCATACATAATGGCAGAGAAGAACTGCTGCTGGAATGCGAACCACTTGAGGCGGTTGCTTATGCTCTTGGAGGCGGAACGCCCACGTCCTATCTCAACAGGCTTTTTCTCGCCTTCAAAATAGTAGTCCAGTTTGGAATACTGGGATTCGTTCTTGTAGCCTTTTTCGAGCCTGGGCACAGTTACGTTGAAGTCAATGTCAACCGAGCCGACGTTGCGCGGAATGGTATTCTGCATTCCGACGAAGGACAGAAGGTTCTTGACGTTGTAGCTTTCAGGGCTAAGCGTGTATTTCTGCTCAATGTAACCTCCGCTGTTGAAGGGAAGACGGAAAACCACTGACGTATCGGTCTTCTCGGCAATGCTGAAGTTGAAATCAGCGGTGCGGATATACTGACCGGTGTAAACACTGACAGCGTATTCGGCACCACCATCCTTAAAGAGGAATAACTCTCCCCCACCATAGCTTGAGTAGTTCTTTAGCTGAATGCTGTAAGGCTGTGCACCTTTGGATGTAAAGTCTATCTTGACAAGATCGTTCTCAAGTGACACAATCTCGGACTCGGCAAGATGCGCAGCCTCAAGCAGACTGTCTTTATATATGGCCGGTGCCGCCTGTTCAGCAAGCGGCAGAGCTGTTGCTAAAACATCGGCGTTGTCGGCCAGAGTGTCTTTCGGGGCATTTGCAAGAGCAATGGAATCCAGCTTGCGCTGTTCTTCCCTGAACTTGCGGTCGCGAGATGACTGATAGAATGTAAATCCAAACAGCACTAAGGCTATAAGGATAAAACCAATGATCGAATTCTTATCCATTTACTCTGCTCCCTCCTCTGCCTCACGTATCTTCTGCTCGAGCTCTTTAAGTTCCGCCTTGGCCTGATCGATACGCTCTTGCATCTGCTTGATGAGAGGTTCGGAATTCTTGGAAGCGGCAAAGAAACCGATATTGTTTTCGTATGTCGTTACGTCCTGCTGAAGCTGACGGTACTTTTCGAGGAGGATGTCCTTCTCCGTGCGGGGGCCCTTGGGGCCTCTGCCACCCTGAGGACGACGCGCGCCCTGAGCCTGAGGGAACTTCTCCTTTAATGCTGAACGGAAAGCATCGTTGATAGCGTCTTTTTCTTTGAACGGGACATGACCAATGGCCTGCCAGCGCTCGTTGAAAACGCGCAGAGCTTCGGCATTGGCAGCTTCGTCCTCGGTCGGGACAAATGCCTGTATGTCTTCTATAAGCTTCTTCTTGGCTTTAAGGTTCCCGTAGAAATCGTTCTCGGGCTTTGCGTTCTTGTCCCTCTCGGCAAAGAACTCGTCACATGCTGCGCGGAAACGTTTCCAGATTTGCTCGCTCTTCTTGCGCGGCACGGCGCCGATCTCCTTCCATTGCTTCTGGAGCTCGATGAACTGGTCGGTGGCTTTCTTCCACTCGGTGCTGCTCTTGAGAGCCTCGGCCTTCTCGATGATAGCCATCTTGAGGTCAAGATTGGTGTTCATGGAATCCTTGAACTTATTGTAGTAGTCACGCTTGTGGGAATAGAAAGCATCGCAGGCGGCGCGGAAGCGGTCGTAGATTCTCTGGTTCTCCTTGCGGGTAGCAAAGCCAATCTTACGCCATTCTCCCTGGATCTCCTGGATCTTGCGGGACATTTCATTCCATTCACTGGAAGAAGTGATTT
This sequence comes from Bacteroidales bacterium, assembly GCA_017634595.1. Lineage (GTDB taxonomy): Bacteria > Bacteroidota > Bacteroidia > Bacteroidales > UBA932 > Cryptobacteroides. Next base: position 165,591 of record JAGBNC010000019.1, on the reverse strand, counting down.
CCTTGGCGGCAATCTCCTCCACCTTCTCGCACAACTCCTGCTTTGCAGCCAGATTGGCGAGTTGTTCTTCTTTCTGCCTTTCGAAATGAGCCTGGTAACGTTTGTTGATGACAGCAGTCGCTGCCTTGAAACGGTTCCATATTTCGTCCCTCTTTTCTTTGGCGACAGGGCCGAATTCTTTCCACTGCTCGTGCAGTTTCTGGAGCTCGTGGAAAGCGTTGACTACATTTTCGTTTTCAGCCAGTTTCTCTGCGGCTTCACAGAACTGCTCCTTGGCTTCCAGGTTCTTCTGGAAATCAAGATCGCGCAGGTCGCGGCTGATCTTAACCATGTCGTAGAACTTCTCGACATAGAATTGGTAGGTATCGTTGATATCTCTGTAGGCATTGACGGGAACGGGGCCGGCTTCCCTCCAGCGATTCTGCAGCTCGCGGAATGCAGGGAATGATGCGCTGGCGTCTTCGTCCTTCTCGACCAGGGCTTTAAGCTCTTCAATGATAGCTTTCTTTGCCAGAAGATTCTCTTCGCGCCTTGCCTCCTGCTCACGGTTGTACTCAGCCCTCTCCTTCTTGTAGTCGGCATAGACGGCTTTAAAGTTCTCTTCGACGGCTTCAAAAGGGTTGGAAAGCGAATTCGTCACCTCGGGATTATCGCCTTTGAGTTTCCCAAGAAGCTTGTAGAATGCCGATTTGATGCTCTCAGCCTCTTTGGAACGCAACATACTGTCCGCACTCTCTTTCAGAGAACGGAACATTTCGGACAACTCAGCAAGAGTCTTGTCTGCGAGATTAAGCTCTTTAGCCTCTTTAACTTCGCTTTCTTTGGTTTCTACGTCTGAAGGGGTTTCGAGAACTTCTTCAGGAATGTTCGTTTCACTCATAATGGAGATATTTTAAAGTTTTAATTTGCAAATATAACATTATTTCTTAACTAATTCAACTTCATATAATTTAGGCCAGTTTTTCCCAGTCAGGAAAATGCGGCCGTCCTTATATGCGATGCCGTTAAGAACGTCTGTATCCGGCTTGCGCAGCTTCTTCGGAAGCAGCCCGGTGCAGTCGATGCGTCCTTCCACCACCCCGCTGGAGGGGTTGATGATAACAATCATGTCGGTTGTGTAAACATTTGCCCAGATGCGCCCCTCAATCCACTCCAGTTCATTGAGAAAACGCACAGGGCGGCCATCGTAAGTGACCTTCAGGGTCCGTTTCACTTTTAAGTCCCCATCCATATAGTAAAGGTTGGCACTGCCGTCAGAGGCGATCAGTGATTTGCCGTCCGTGGTCAGTCCCCATCCCTCGCGGGGATAAGAATGGGTCCTCAAATACTTAAGTGTCTCAGCATCATAGGTGAAGGCGACGCGGTTCGTCCAGGTTAGCATATACACCTTATCCTGGAAAATAACGGAACCTTCTCCGAAGTACTTATGGGCAAAATCCAGCTTTCTTTCAACTTTTCCGGTCTCCAGGTCAACTATTCTGAAACTGCTCTGACCGCACTGGCCTGTGCTCTCGTAGAGCTTACCCTTGTGGAAAAAGAGCCCTTGAGTGTATGCCTTCGGGTCATGATCGTACTCCGATACGACTTTAAGCGTGTAATCGACAGGAGCCGATGCAGAACACGCCGGAAGGCACATCAGCCATACGGCCACCAAAAGAAGATACTTTTTCATTACTGCAAATTTAACAAATAAATACTAATTTTGCACAACCTATAACAAATGATATGCGAATCGATATTTTGAGCGTTGTGCCTGAGTTGCTTGAAAGTCCCCTTGGGCATTCCATAGTCGGCCGTGCCGTCAAGAAGGGGCTTGTGGAAATATATGTGCACAACCTTCGCAAATACGGCCTTGGGCCCCGCAAGAATGTGGATGATTATAGCTATGGCGGCGATGCCGGTATGGTTATGATGGTGGAGCCGGTCTTCCGCATGATTGAGGAATTGAAGGCGGAACGCGAATACGATGAGGTTATATATATGTCCCCCGACGGGGAGACTTTCGACCAGCCTATGGCCAATGAGCTTTCGCTAAGGCAAAACATCATCATCTTGTGCGGCCACTATAAAGGGATTGACCACAGGATACGTGAACATTTGATTACCAAGGAGATATCCGTTGGTGACTATGTCGTGAGCGGAGGAGAGATCCCGGCTGCATTGGTTACCGACGCTATTGTCCGTCTCATTCCTGGAGCGCTTACAGATGAGACATCTGCTCTGTCGGACAGTTTCCAGGACAACCTTCTCTCCCCTCCTGTATATACTCGTCCGGCTGAGTTCAATGGATGGAAAGTCCCTGATATTCTGCTAAGTGGCAATCCTAAACTTATCCGGGAATGGCAGGACGAGCAGGCGCTTGAGAGAACGAAAAGATTTAGGCCACAATTACTTGAGAAGGGTATTTAAATTATTTTAAAAACTCTAAAAACTTTTTTAAAAAATATTTCAAAAAAGTATTGCGGATATAAAAAAATGACTTATATTTGCAGTCGGAAATCAACAACTATTCTAACCAACAATAATTAACCTTCTAAAGGTATACACTACTAACTAACCGTTGAAGCCCGCTGTGAAGCGGGCTTCACACGTATTTTTGGCTGTCACGATATTTGTTGTTATATTTGAAGGGTCAAAACTGAATCCTTATGAAGGTTGCAATTGTTGGCGCCAGCGGCGCTGTCGGCCAGGAGTTCTTGAGAGTTCTGGAACAAAGGAACTTCCCTCTTGACGAACTTGTCCTCTTTGGATCGTCCCGCAGTGCGGGGCGAAAGTATCTTTTTCGCGACAAGGAGCTCGAGGTTCGCGAACTGGCTCATAATGATGATTTTAAAGATATTGATATCGCTTTCACCTCGGCCGGTGCCGGCACTTCGCGCGAGTTTGCAGCGGACATCACTCGTTTCGGAACCATCATGATTGACAATTCCAGCGCGTTCCGCATGGACCCCGATGTCCCCCTGGTTGTACCTGAATGCAATGCTGCTGACGCTCTTGTGAGGCCGCGAGGTATCATTGCCAATCCGAACTGCACCACTATTATGATGGTTGTTGTGCTTCAGCCCATAGAGAAGCTGTCGCATATCACCCGCATTCATGTGGCAAGCTATCAATCCGCTTCCGGCGCCGGGGCGCAGGCTATGGCCGAGCTTCAGCAGCAGTACAAGGAAATAGTTGAAGGCAAGGACGTTACAGTTGACAAGTTCGCGTACCAGTTGGCTTACAACGTTATCCCCCAGGTGGATGTGTTTACTGACAACGGTTACACTAAGGAGGAGATGAAGATGTTCAACGAGACTCGTAAGATTCTTCATTCTGATGTCAAGTGCAGCGCCATGTGCGTGCGCATTTCCGCCCTCCGCTCTCATTCCGAGGCCGTGTGGATTGAAACAGAGAAGCCTCTTACGGTTGAAGAAGTCCAGGCAGCGCTTGCCGCTGCGCCCGGTGTCACCCTGCAGGACGACCCTGCCACAAAGAGCTATCCCATGCCCTTGTTCACCGGCGGAAAAGATGACGTATATGTAGGCCGCGTGCGCAAGGACATATCCTGCGAGAATGGTATAACTCTCTGGCTTTCAGGAGACCAGATAAGGAAGGGCGCCGCTCTTAATGCGGTGCAGATTGCTGAATACCTCTTGAAATGTCAGAAGAACTGAACCTTGTAGCAGACCTTGCCCTGATTCTTATTGCGGCAGGTGTCTTCACTGTAATATCTAAGGCTCTCAAGCAGCCGCTGATACTGGGCTACATTGTGGCCGGTTTCATTGTAAGCCCTCATCTCGGACTCTTCCCCGCTATCACCAGCGTCGAATCTGTGAAGCAGTGGTCCGAGATCGGCATAATATTTCTCCTCTTCGCTCTGGGTCTTGAATTCAGTTTCAAGAAGCTGCTGAAGGTAGGAAGCAGCGCGCTTATTACGGCAGGCACAATATGTCTCGGCATGCTCATAGTGGGACTTGTGACCGGCAGCGCCCTTGGATGGAGCATGATGGAAAGCATATTCCTCGGAGGGCTCATGTCAATGAGTTCTACGACAGTGATAATAAAGGCTTTCGATGATTTGGGGCTGAAGCAGAAGCCTTACGCGCCTCTGATTTTCGGAACCTTGGTGGTAGAAGATCTTCTGGCGGTATTGCTGATGGTCCTTCTATCCACTTTGGCCGTGTCCAGCAAGTTCTCCGGAGGTGAAATGATATGGAGCCTCGCACGCCTGGCGTTCTTCTTGATATTGTGGTTCCTGGTCGGATTATACGTTATCCCTATTGCTCTCAAGAAGGCGAGGAAGTATCTTAATGACGAGATCCTGCTTATCATATCGATAGGTCTGTGTTTCGGCATGGTCGCGCTGGCCAACCTTGCCGGCTTCTCTTCTGCCCTGGGGGCTTTTGTCATGGGATCCATTTTGGCGGAGACGGTAGAGGGCGAACGTATTGAACATTTGCTTACAGGTATTAAGAACTTGTTTGGGGCTATATTCTTCGTATCGGTCGGCATGATGATAGATCCTGCCGTTATAGGTGCCCATTGGGGTACGATACTCGTGCTTGCCGTTATTGCCGTACTTGGCATTCTGACATTTTCTACAACCGGTTCTCTCCTTGCCGGGCAGGGACTGGACAATTCCGTGCATGTAGGATTCAGCATGGCTCAGCTGGGTGAGTTTTCATTTATCATCGCAAGCCTTGGCTGCAGCCTTGGTGTCATGCGTGATTTTATCTATCCGGTGATCATAGCGGTGTCGGTGCTCACGACCTTTGCCGCTCCCTATATGATCAAGGCCGGTGACCCGGTGAGCCGCTGGCTGCAGGGAAAGCTCCCCGAGTCTGTCCTGGCCAGGATCAATCCTCCTGCCGGCGATTCGGAGCGTGTCTCCAAGGCTGAAAACAATGAGTGGGGCGGACTTATCAAGAGCTACGTCATACGCGTGGTGCTCTACAGCGTCATTTTGCTGGCCCTGCTCATCATGTCCCGCACCATGTTGCCCAAGCTTTCAGAGTCGCTGCTGCCATTCCTCAGCAGCAATATGCGTAAGGTGGTCTGCCTGGGCGTGACCCTCGTGGTCATGGTTCCTTTCCTGTATGGACTTGTGGTGACCAACGGATCTATCAACACCCATGCGTCAAAGCTGCTTAAAGAGCGTGCAAGCAACAAATGGCCGATCCTTTCGCTGCTGGTGCTCAGGATAATGATAGGTATCGGATTCATCCTTACGGCAATAACCAGTTATTTCAAACTTGGCGGCTGGGGTGTCCTGATTGCCGTTCTGGCGGGACTCTTTGTGATTATTGTGGCCAAGTTCTCGGTCAAGCATCTGTCGGGTCTGGAAAAACGTTTTCTGGAGAATCTGAACGCGCGTGAAGAAATGGCCAGGAAACAACGTCCGGTGGCTTCGTCTGTCCAGGAGAAAATGTCCAAGTACGATATACGTACAGAGATGCTGGAAGTCTCGCCCGATTTCGCCTATATCGGGAAACCTCTGCGCGAAATGCCTTTCAGGGAGTCTTCAGGAGTGAACATAATCAAGATTGTGCGCGGGTCCAGGGGCATACTCATCCCCTCCGGCAACGAAGTTGTCTATCCCCACGATATGCTGGTTGCTGTAGGCACTCCGTCTCAACTTGAAGGCTTTTCTGCTACTCTCAAAGACAATGTCCTCCCCCTTCAGGAGGACGAGAAAGATACTGATTTCGCGTTGGTTACCACTCAGCTTGGCGCCGATTCGGTGCTCACGGGCAAGTCTCTGCGTGAGGCGGATATGCGCAAGAGCGGGTGCATGATCATAAGCGTACTTCACGATGGTAATTTCATCACCAATCCAGGAGCGGACTATCGTTTTTCGGAAGGTGATACAGTTTGGATTGCAGGAGATGCACAGTCCTGCGAATGGTATAAGTAAAATATGGCAAAAATTATTCTTACGGGCGATCGCCCCACCGGCAGGTTACATCTGGGCCATTATGTTGGTTCCCTCCGCCGCAGAGTCGAACTTCAGGATAAAGGAGGATTCGACAAGATATTCATAATGATAGCAGATGCCCAAGCGCTTACTGACAATGCTGACAATCCAGAAAAAGTGCGCCAGAATATAATTCAGGTGGCTCTGGATTATCTCTCTGCCGGCCTGGACCCTGCTAAGGTCAACATCTTCATACAGTCGATGGTGCCCCAGCTGACCGAGCTTACTTTCTATTATATGAATCTGGTCACGGTGCAGCGCCTTCAGCGTAATCCCACGGTCAAGCAGGAAATAAAGTTGCGCGGTTTCTCCGAATCAGAAGACGGATCGGACAATAAGGCCGGCACTCCCGTCGGCTTCTTCTGCTACCCTATCAGCCAGGCTGCTGATATTACAGCTTTCAAGGCTACCACAGTGCCTGTAGGCGAAGATCAAGAGCCCATGATAGAACAATGCCGCGAGATTGTGCGCAAATTCAATTCTGTTTACGGCGATACTTTGGTGGAGCCTGAGATACTCCTCCCCGACAATGCGGCATGCATGAGGCTGCCTGGGACTGACGGCAAGGCCAAGATGAGCAAGTCGCTCGGCAACTGTATTTATCTCTCTGATTCAGAGGAAGAAGTAACCCGTAAAGTGAAGGGAATGTTTACCGATCCGGGGCACCTTCAGGTAAGTGACCCCGGCAAGGTGGAAGGCAATACGGTCTTCACTTACCTCGATGCGTTCTGCAAACCCGAACACTTCGAAAAATTTGCTTCCTGTTTCGTGGGCAAGAAAGTGAGCTTCTCGTTTTCTTCTCTCGACGAAGTCAAGGCCCAGTATAGGGCCGGAGGCCTTGGAGACATGATGCTGAAGAACTTCCTTGCTGCCATTCTCAACGAGACATTGGAGCCCATGCGTAAAAAACGTGCCGAATTGGAGCAGGACATCCCCGCTGTGTGGGAGATACTTCGCAAGGGCAGCCAGGTAGCCGAGAAGGAAGCGGCAGCAACTCTGGAAGATGTGCGCAAGGCTATGAGAATCGACTACTTTAACGATAGCGAACTAACAGGTATAAAATGAGTTACCTCATCATCCCCAAGGGCTACAAGTCCGTCCTCACACCCGAAGAGACAGAGCACGGCATAAAACTGCTTAAAGATTATTTCCAGCAGGCATTGTCGAAGGCTCTCAAGCTCCGGCGCGTTACCGCTCCCCTGTTCGTTCTTCAGGGGCGCGGCATCAACGACGACTTGAGCGGCGTTGAACGTGCTGTCTCCTTCCCGGTCAAGGATCTTGACGACCAGAGGGCAGAGGTGGTCCACTCTCTTGCCAAATGGAAGCGTATGTCTTTGGCTGAATATAAGATACGTCCTGGATACGGCCTCTATACAGATATGAATGCAATACGTGCCGATGAGAACCTGGGCAACCTGCACTCACTGTATGTTGATCAATGGGACTGGGAAAAGACCATAACAGCGTCCAACCGCAATCTGCGATATCTCAAGAGAGTCGTTAAGGATATTTATTCGGCAATGCTCGACACTGAGGAGTTTATTTGCACCTGCTATCCCCAGCTGCGTCCATTCCTCAGCCGCCGTATCCATTTTATTCACTCTGAAGAGTTACTTCAGCGCTACCCGGGGCTTAGCCCCAAGGAACGTGAAGATGCGGTGTGTCGCGAATTCGGCAGCGTTTTCATTATCGGCATTGGTGGCAATCTGTCCGACGGCAAGCCTCATGATCTGCGTGCTCCCGACTACGATGACTGGAGTACGCCCAATGAAGACGGCTACGAGGGTTTGAACGGTGATCTGCTGGTATGGAATCCCGTACTCCAACGTTCTTTCGAGGTGTCCAGTATGGGTATCCGCGTGGATGAGACCGCAATGAGACGCCAGCTAAGCCTCAGCGGATGTACGGAGAGGGAAAAGCTCTATTTCCATCAGCGCCTTCTTGAGGGCAAACTGCCTTTGAGCATCGGTGGCGGTATAGGACAGTCCCGTCTGTGCATGCTCTTCTTGCAGAAGGCCCATATCGGCGAGATACAGGCAAGCATATGGCCCGACGACCAGCGTGAAGCCTGTCGTCGGGCCGGAATAAACCTGATCTGAGAGAGTTACTCCTCCCAGCCGGGTAATACAGGATACTGCGGGCGTGCTGCGAGAGTCGCATAATCGTCCGCAGTTGTTATTTTACTGCAGCTGAACTTCCTTCCGGACTTGTCATACACCACAACCTTGATTTTGGCATCGGGGTTCTGGAGATTGTACTTGAACATGTGGTAATTCTTTGAGCAGTAGTTGTTGCGTGTGCTTCCTTTGCTGTGTCCGCGGCCTACTACACCAACGTTATAGCCAATTGCCCACCAGTCTTTGCCACCATTGTAGGGGGCGCTGAATTCACCGGTAATGGGGAGCTTTTCCAGCTGGCCGCAGAGCTTTCCGTTCTCGTAAACCTCTGAACGCCAGCCTTCATCCCAGTTCCAAACGTTTACCAGGATGGAGTTGCTGCCGTGTTCAAGCTTGAATTTCTCATACTCGCCTCCGAATTCGGCATCGCCCTTGTAAATCCTCATCTGGTAGTCGTCCTTGAAGTTCTGGCCCTTGTAAATGTCTGCCACGACCTGATTGCCCTTGATTTTCCATACGGCATAACCATTGGGCGTCCCGTCGGCGCAGTTCTTGCTCCACCACCAGCTTCCTGACATCGCTCCAGCCACGAATTCACTGACTCCGTTGGCATAGTGCAGATGCTTGATAGTGTGGGTATGTCCGCTCACAATTTTAGCAAAGGAACGCTTCCCGAGCATGTCCAGGACACGCTGCATATTGGGCGAATTCTTCACAGCATTCTCGAAAGGAATGTGTACACAGAGTATGACCAGTTTGTCGTCTGGGACCACCGAAAGGTCCTTTTCGAGCCATGCCACCTGCTCGTCGCTGAAGTCACCGTGGTACTTGCCAGGATGGCCGAAGGTCTCGAAGCACACGTCGAACATGGAGACGATATGTACGTCTCCCCTGTTGAACGAATAGTTGGCCGGCCCGAAAGTGTCTTCAAAATACCGGTTGCGGCGTATTGAGATGGTGGGGCTGCCTTCTTCGACGGCAGTCAGCGGGTATTCGAAATCATGGTTGCCTATGGTCTGGAATACAGGCATGCCGGTGTTCTCGACAGCGAATTCTTCCCGGATAACAGGGAGCAGATAATTAGTATTGCGGAAACCTTCACTGTATGCAATGTCGCCCAAGGTGATTGCATAATCGGGGCCCTTGCATTTACGTCCGTATGCCTTGACATCTGCAAGGCCTTCGTTGCGAAGCCTGCGAACATGCCAGATCCACTGGCACTGAGGGTCGGCAAGTAGGAAGAGGTTGAATTCCTTCTCGGGACCGTTTTTGAGAGGCTTCAGCACAAAATCGTAATGAGGCCTGTCTTCAAGTTTCTTATAGAAGACGGGCTGTCCCTGCCGCAGAGGAATCTCGTAACCGGAGGGAATGCTTATATGTACGTAATAGGCTTGAGGAAGGCGTGGAAAACAGTATTTGCCTTGTGCGTTAGTCAGGACAAGCTGGATGCCGTCCGAAACGGCCACACCGGCAATCGGTTTACCGGAAATGTCGGTCACCGTGCCTGTAACTTCAGGCGGAAGGACCTTTGCTGCATGTGCGGCAAAGCCTAAAGTGATTGTTGCGATAATGATAAATAACTTTTTCATAATCAAAGATTACTTGCTTTGTTCGTGAAGATCTTCCTTCTCATATCCAGTAGCGTCTGCACCCCAGATAGTGAGGACGGTAATCAGGCCTATGATTGCGCAGACGAAAATGGTGATGTATGCGGCGTTCCATCCATAGTGCTGGGCAACGAAACCGAATCCGAAGCCGGAGACTATAGTGCTGAGGTATCCGAAGATACCGAGAATGCCGTTAGCTGTAGCTGAAGCCCGGTTGGTTGCATGCTGTGCTGCGCAGATGCCAAGGAGCGCCTGAGGGCCGTAGATGCAGAATCCGAGCAAAGTGAAAGGAATTAGCATGACCCACCACGATGCGGTCTGCGGAAGCATCCAGAAAAGAGCAATGCAGATAGCGACGCCAATCATACACACAACGCAAGTGTGATGTGCCTTGTTCTTGAAAATATGGTCGGTAGCCCAGCCCCAGAACAACATTCCGAGGTTGCCGCCAATAAGCTCGAACACTACGCAGAGGGTGGTTGCATTGGCCATGGACAAGCCCTTTGATTCGGTGAGCAGTGTCGGGCCCCAGTCGAGAGCCGCGAAACGTACCACATAGACAAAGAAATTGGTTATGGCCAAAGTCCAGATTATGCGGTTGCGATATACGTGCTTGTTGACGAAAGCCTTGTGCTCGGCTGCTTCTTCGGGAGTCGTTACGATTGCCTTTTTCTTGCCCACAACTTCGGGCAGGCCAACGTCTGACGGGGAGTCCTTCATGGTGAAGAACAGCCAGATTGAACCTAATACAGCAACTCCGGCAGGGATAAGGAAGCACCAGCGCCAGGCTCCGTAGTGAGCGGCAAAGTTGGTGACTTTCTGCACATTGGCGGGATCGGCCATGTCAAGATTGAGGTTGGCGCTGATAGCGGACACAATCTCGGGGTTGACGCTCATGTCTATACCCAGATGAGGCATCACCAGCCAGCCGCAAAGGGCCATTGCCAGACCGGCTCCGATGGAGTGCGACATGTTCCAGATGCTCATCTTGGTGGCCAGTTCCTTGGGGTGTATCCACTGAGTAAGTGTCTTGGTGCATGGAGGCACGCCCATTCCCTGGAGGAAACCGTTGATCATCCAGAGTATGCCCATTACATAGACCAACACTGCAGATATAGCGGCAAAATCTCCTGACTTGCCGGCAAGTGCGACAACCCACCCGGCAACCACGTCACTGGTTCCGAACAGGATGTTGACAATGGCGCACAGCATAAGGCCGAGCGACATGACCTTGCGGGCGCTGTTACGGTCTGTAATAATGCCCACAACGTACCGGGAGAGGCCGTAGATGACACCGTGCAGGGTGAGGAATATACCAAGCTGGGTCTTTGTGATGCCGAATTCGGCGCCAAGACCGGGCATGGAAAACGAAAAGTTCTTGCGAACGAGGTAGAACATGGCATAGCCTATCATCGTCACGATGATGGTCCGCCACTGCCAGTACTTAAGCGACTTGGTAGTTTGCATATCTCTTATCTAACTTCCCAGATTCCGCCCTTGCCGAAGAGTCTTTCGATGAGTTCCGGCATAAGTCCAAGGCGGTAAACTATATCAATATTGGTGAAACGGCTGCGCATGTATGGAATATAAGAGAAGGTCTTGCGCATCCTGGCTCTGTCAACGTATATCATTTCGGGCTCGTAGGGGGCGCCGACAAGCTTGAGGTCCTCATAGACTTCATTGAATGGAATGATCTGAGCGCGGATACGCTCCTTGAGTTCAGGCCAGGCGGCCTTCAATGCTTCAAGTTGCTTGCGCAGGCCGTCTTTATCCACGTATTTACCCTTTGTCTCTTCCAGTCCGCGTGCCAAGTGACCTGGTTTGCCGGCGAAAATGGTGCGGATTTCCGCTTCCATCTCATCCCAGCTCTTCCATGCGGCCACGCATTTCTCAACGTCCAGATTCTCAAGGTCTTTTTCGAGGAGGAATTCGAGCGAAGCTGTACTGGCCAGCGTGCCTATACCGACCTTGAAGCCGTGGGAAACATGCTTGCCGTTGGGATAAGCCAGGTTCTCCATGTCCCAGCAGTGTGAGAACTGATGCTCTGTGCCCGAAGCGGGACGGCTGCTGTGTATGGCCTGCATGGCAAATCCGCTCATCAGAAGTCCCTCTGAGAGCTTCTCGGTCATTTCTACATCGCCGGCATGAACTGCTGCCGGTGCGCTAAGAGATTCACGGAGACCATCTTGGACGAGGTCCCAGCCAAATTGGTCGATGGCTTCAGCACCGACGGCGTCGGCAAGCATCCAGTCTGCTCCGGCGGGAATTTTGGCAATCAGGTCGGCATAACCCGATGCTGCGAGCTCCTTAGGTGCAGCGGCCGCTATGACCGGATCCATGACAAAGCCGTAAGGTGCGGGGCAACTGAAAGTCTGCTTGTTGCCATCTTTGGTGATGGATGCGCCGTAGGCAGTGTATCCGTCCATCGAGGCGGCAGTGCCTACACACATGTACTTGCGTCCCAGGACATGCGAGGTATATTTAGTAAGGTCATTGATCACGCCGGAGCCGACAGCAATCGCTATCGCATCAAGCGGAGCCAGGTGAGCCTTAAGCTGTTCGACGAATTTCCATTCCGCATACAGGTCTGGATCATCGAAGATAAAAGACTCCTCATGAGGTACGGCAGCCTCTTCAAGAGACTGAAGTACAGCTTTACCTGCAACCTCCCATGTGTTTGTATCAGCGATGATTATTGCTTTCTTACCCGGAAACAGCTTTTGGAACATAGATGCTGTCCGGGACACTACTCCGGGACCTATGATAAGGTCTTTGGTGTCAGTTGTGCGCTGAAGCGCTCTTTCAATTTTGTTCATATGCTTATGGATTTTCTAAAATACGGTATAGTTTCGTCCAATGTCATCCCCTTCCTGTAGATGCCGGCTGTACCGCCGACGAAAATCTGCGCTCCCATTCCTGCCATAAGTGCAGCACGCTCCGCGCTGACGCTTCCGTCCACGCTGATCATGACGTTCTCGAGGCCCTTGGAGTCAAGCCAGTTGCGCGTCAGCTTGACTTTGTCCATAATTCCTTCGACCATCTTGGCTCCGGCATATCCCGGATGAACTAGCATCAGAGTCACTGTGTCGAACAGGCCAATGTGTGGTTCCAAAGCTTCCACAGGGGTCTCGGGGTTCACGGCAAGCCCGAAACGGCAGCCTTTTTCCCTTACAGACTTGCTGAGCTCCGTGAAACTGCGGTCCAACTCAACGTGTACGCTGAGACAGTCGCCTTCTCGAAGCTCAAAACGGGACATAACCAGTTCCGGATCCGTCACCATCAGATGTATGTCCAGCGGCATGTCAGTCTTCTGGTGCATAGCTTTGATGAAATCCGGACCGAATGTGAGGTTTGGAACAAAATGGGCATCCATCACATCTACATGGAGCCAGTCAACTCCGTTCTTGTGAAGGGTGTCTATATCGGCTCCGAGATTCATAAGGTCGGAGCACATTACAGAAACAGAGATAAACATGTTTTTCATATCTTTCAAAGATAGCAAAAAACTATATCATAATCAACCAAAAATGGCTAAAAAACGGCCCCGGAACGCCATAACAAAAATGTTAATGTCTTTAACAAATATGTTTTATATATTGATTTAGAAGGGGTAAATATATTCGAGCAAAAATGCGCCGTTTTATAGCATTATTGGCCTATTTTTTTTGTATTTTTGCATTATAGGATGATTTCATATTTCAAATAGTAGATAACATGAATCTGGAAGGCAGACGACAAAGTACCAACGTTGACGACCGTCGTGGACGTTCGGTAGGAAAAGCCGGTGGAATAGGCCTTGGAGGCATCTTGCTGGCTGGCATTCTCTATTTTGTATTCGGCATTAATCCGGCTCCCGTGCTTGAACAGGCCGGAGCTATGAACGGTTCGGGGCAGACAGAAGCTAACTATACACCCAGCGCCGAGGAGGAAGAGCTGGCAGTGTTCGCCAAGCAGATACTTGCCGGTACCGAAGATGTGTGGACTCAGATATTCAAGGCAAGCGGATTGACCTACGAGCCACCTCGTCTCGTACTCTACAATGACTACGTACAGACCTCTACAGGCACTGCTTCCGCCTCTACAGGCCCCTTCTACAGCAGTGCTGATCAAACAGTATATATCGACCTCTCATTTTTCTCCAGCATGAAGCGTCAGATCGGTGCCGACGGCGATTTCGCCTATGCCTATGTCATCGCTCATGAGGTTGGTCACCATGTTCAATATCTGCTCGGCACCCTCCAGAAAGCTCATAGCCAGATGCAGCGCGTGAGTGAGAAGGAGGCCAACCAGATCAGCGTCCGCCTTGAGCTTCAGGCCGACTTCTACGCCGGAGTATGGGCACATCATGATAACAGGATGTTCTCTTCCCTCGAAGCGGGAGACCTCGAAGAGGGCCTGGCCGTCGCCTCGAAGATCGGTGATGACTATCTTCAGAAGAAAGCATATGGCTATACAGTACCCGATGCCTTCAACCACGGAACCTCCGAGCAGCGTTCTCGCTGGCTTAAGAAAGGTTTCACTACCGGTAATCCGGCAGATGGTGATACATTCTCTGTAGCTTATAACCGCTTGTAGTCATGGCATCATACGATATAACTCTCCCCCTCTCTGCTCCATGGACAGCCGAAGAAGAACGTTACGAAGAGGTTGACGGAGTGGAGATTACGCACATGGAGTGTCATTTGCCCAGTGGTGATGGCAAGTCAGATGAGGCTCTGATCGACCTATATGTAGGAGACATGCCTGCTGATACTACCGCAGAGGATGAAGCCTACGCAAACTACGTCGAGATAATAGGTTGGGACGATGAAGTGGATGATGAGGAGAGCCCTATCGCTGAATGGAAATTCAAGAACAAGACGGCCTACGGTTTCAGCGGAGAATGTGAGGACGGCTCAATAATGCTGCTGATGTGTGTGGAATTAAGCAAAGGTACTCTTCTTATACTCTCAGTCATAGCACCTGACGACAATGAAGTCGGAAAGTGGGCTAAATATGTTGAAGACAATCTTAAGATAAAGACTATAAAGTCTAAGTAAATCAGCTGAAATGACGCCCGTGGCAGAAGCGGTATGAGAGTCCGCTTCCACAGGGACAAGGATCGTCCGGCCCGACCGGACGTACTTTGTTTACGCTGTCGAATACCTTCATGATATCCTCTGCTACTTTGGCGGCTTCGTCTTCGTCGAATAATTCCAGGAACATTCCCGACGGCAGCTCGTATCGCATCATGCCGGTCTCTTCTGCACTGTGCCCTTTGAGCAGCCACTTTGGTGCAGAATTGGCGTAGTCTATGATGATTTGAGCGTATTCCGTGAACTGCTCGTAGCTGTCAATGTCCTGGGCGGCATCGGTGAGAGGAGACAACAGAATCTCCAGATTGTGCTGATCAGGTTCGTACTGAGAATTGATCCACACAAGATGTGCAGTGTATAGCAACTCGTCGCCAACGTACCCGAGTTTTTCGAGCATGTCAAACAGTGCCCTCCCCTGGACTGTATCGCGTCCGAATGCGCAGAACGGTGAATTCTCACCGCAACTTTCGGCAATAGAGGCTCCAATGCGGGCATAGCGGCGCACGGTTTTGTATTTCTTGCGCCTGTCCTTCATCAAGACTTGGAAGTTCTCAACATCGGGAGAGACCATATAGGACTCCCCCAGGTAATCTTCCTGGTAGATTCTCATGATGGGATGCGATGCAAGGGAGTGGGCGAATACTCGAAGTTGTTCGAAATCATCTACTTCCGGCACTACACTCTCGACAAAAGTCCTGAGCGGGACTACACCGAAAACGTTGACGGCGCCAAGGATTAGATGCTCTAGCTTGAACGAGCCGTCATTCTCTTTCCGAGTAATTATATCATCGATGTCTGCTGATACCAGGTTATAGAAAGGTTCGGGAATGCTAACTCTGAGCAGTTCTCCGCCGTTGATTTTGTCGGCATCGACAAAGCGCAACACTTCAACGACAGTTGGAAAACCAGCGGGAATAATCTCTATCGGGTTACCAGGGCCGGCATTGCAAAGCCTCTGAAGCATTCTGAGGTCGCATTCCATCAGTTGGTTGAGCCACAGCTTCGGATCGTCACACAGAAAAGAACTCAACGCCTTCACCAGATCCTCCTTGCGGCCCTGCTTGCGGGGCACGGCGTTGAAGTAATCCAGCGTGGCGAGAATTTCTTCGCGTGAGCGTGAGCTCAGCAACTCTTTAATTGAATACGGCATAGAATGCAAAATTAACATTTTTCTATTGAGAGCACAAAAACTTTTTGCCCTTCTGCCCTGAATTTTATGTTATAGGGCGCAAATATCAATCCGTACACACGTTCGGGATTGTCTTGATACTGTGGCCTCGGATCCTGCGCAAGCAAGTCAGTAAGAACAGCAGCTTTGTGTGCCCCAAGCTCTGAAACAATGTGCTCAGGTATCTGAACTTCTAGTGGAGACCAAGTAGTGTAATCAACGAATCCAGAGCGTATTCCGACACGGCTATCGGCATATTCAATGTACGGCTTCACATCATAAACCGGAGATCCATCTGCGAGGTCTGCACCTGAAACAAAAAGACTCCCGTTGTCGATCCGTTCTATTTTTACACAGGAAAGCCCCAGCCCGTTGGGCCTGAAGGGAGAACGGGACGCAAATACTCCCACACGCTTGTTCCCGCCGAGTCGAGGCGGCCTGACCGTAGGTTTAAACTCAGCAACAGGATTCAATGAAAAGCCCCACACCAGCCAGCAGTAGTCGAATTCTTCCAGTCCCCGCAGCGCTTCAGGCGCATCGTAGGGAGCAACGAAGCGCACTTCCCCACTCAGACTGCTTACTAAGCCGGCCTGACGAGGAATCCCGAATTTCTCCTTCAGCGGAGATTTAAAAAACGCTACCGGCTCTATATTCATTCCCCGATTTCTTTTAAGAACGCAGAATACATTTTGCTCAATGAATCAAGATTCTCCTGCTTGAGCGGTTCCGACGGTGGCGAGATCATCTTGAGCGGATCGATGGGAGTACCGTCTTTCCACACACGGAAATCAAGGTGCGGCCCGGTGGCGTGACCGGTAGCTCCTACGTAGCCAATGACCTGGCCCTGAGACACTCTCGAGCCCGCTTTAATGCCGCCGGCGAACTTGGAAAGATGCATATAGCAAGTCTCATAGCCGTTCATGTGGCGTATGCGTATGCGGTTGCCTCCACCTGTGCCGTCCCATCCGCATAGAGTCACCGTACCATCTCCAATGCTATGAACAGGTGTCCCTGTAGGTGCGGCATAATCAACGGCCGTATGAGGCCTTACCACCCCACTGATAGGATGCTTGCGGTGATATGTGAATCGGCTGCTGATGCGGGTGTACTGCAGGGGCGCTTTGAGGAATGCTTTGCGCAGACTCTCTCCTTTCTCGCTCCAGTATTTGCCGCCGCCGTCTCCTTGGTCGAAACGTATGGCTGCGGCGTGGAAATTACCGCTGTCGTACATGGCGAATTCAACGCTGTCTATTCTAACTACCTTATCGTCACAAACAGTCTGGTTGTAAATGGCACGGAAACGGTCGCCCTTCTGCAGTCCGAAGAAGTTGACGCTCCAGGCGTAAATCTCCGCCAGATCGACAATGAGCAGCGGAGAAGCTCCTGCGTCAATCATATCGTTCCAGAGTGAACTGTTGATAGTTACGTCTGTTGTAAGCCTTTCTTTCTTGACAGGCTTGTCAACGGTCCAGGCATACAGAGAGTCGCTGCAGCTGAATACTGTACTCCGTATCATGTCGTTGTGATAAACAACATAGTTCAGCTTCCTTCCTGAGCTGTCGGGCTGATAGTAGGCCTCAAGATGATTGCCTGCCCTCATGCGTCTGACGTCAAACACGCTGTCGCTGTTCTCTGCCAGCTGATATGAGTCTTTGGCGCCAAGGCCCAGCCTGTTCATAAGTCCGGTGAAGGTCTCGCCTTCTTTGACCTTCAGTGAATCCACCTGATATAGATCGGTCTTGAAGCCGAGCGGCAAGATTGTGTCTTTTTGTGCCGGCGTTTCATCCCCTGTGACTGTCCTTCGTTTGCAAGAAGGTAGTAAACAAAGGATTATAACGGCGTATATAAACAGCTTCTTCATATCTAGAAAATGTAGTTTAATCCAAAATAAAGCCCGGAGCGACCATCATTCTTATCAAAAGGCTTGCCCCATTCGGCGGAAAGCACAAGATTGGTATTCATAGCTATCTTGCCACCAATGCCGGCAGTAGCATGGGGCTTGCAAGCCAATGCCCTCATATCAGGGTCTTCGAGCCTGAATGGTCTGGTAATCATTCCGGCGTCCAGGAAGGGATTTAGAGCCAGTGCAAAGTCGAAACCGGCCAGCTGGAACTGCAGGATACGGAAACGGAGTTCAAAATTGCCCCAGGCATAAGCATCTCCGACCAGGCGGTTGCTGACTATGCCCCTTAGAGTATTGATTCCGCCAAGGCCCTCAGCGCAAGCTTGTCTAATCTGGATTGTGCTGATGTCTTGCTCCACATAAAATGGTGGATTGCCCAGGAGCGTAGTTTGATAGGCAAGGTGATAAGCAAAGGTGAGCCATGTGGGCCCCGGCGTTATGTAGTGCCTCCAGTGTACAGCAGCTTTCAGATAAGGGTAGCCTGTGCCGAAAAAGTCGGGCGAGCCATTCAGATAGACCTCGCTCCAGATTCCGTGGGATGGATCTGGTTCGAAGTCTCTGGAATCATATTTGACCCCGCACAAGATCTCCCCTAACAGTCCCTTTAGCTCATCCGGCCTTATCATTTGTTTGTCAGTATATTGGCGAAAGAGCGTATTGTCTGAATCGAAAGCGTCGAAGTCAAGGTCTCCTGATTTGATATACCTGAAATTCAAGGCCGCCATCCAGCTCCACTTGCCGCCTATGCTGCCTTGGAAAGAACTCAGGAATCGCAGCAACTGGCGCTTGTAGCTATAGAATGCTATGCCGTTATTCCGGTCAAGCAGAGGATCGTAGGTGTTGACGGCGCCGTTCCATCCATAGAACTGATATAACGGATCGTCCTGCCATGTAAGCGAAGTGATGAAACGCACACCAGGTATTAGGAAAGAAGACTCGTATTCCCCATGGACAAAATTCTGGCCTTTGGTATAATGGGAAGCCTCGATATGGAAATGATGAAAGTACTTCGGATAGATGGAAGGCTCATATCCATAGTCATATAAATCCGCATAAGCTCCGAACTGGAAACCAAGGTCTGAATTGTAGCTGGCAATGGGGAAAGGCATGATGGACAGCCCCCTCTTGAAGCCCTTCTGCTCCTTCTCGATAAACTTGAGATCGGACTCTTCAAGTGGCAAAACATCCTGTGCATGGACAAAATGGCCGAGGCACAGGACGCAAGTCAATATGCAAGCGAAATATCGCACAATCTATTTGATGAGGCTGCCGAGAATGCTTCTTGTCAATGTACGTAATGCGCTGGAAGCGGCACTCGAAACTGCCTTCTCGGTAGCGCTCTTGCCTGTTTTCTTCTTCTTTGAATCGCTTTTCTTGTTCTTGCCGGTGATAGCGTTGGCGGCTGCATTGCCGGCGCTGCGGGACAGACTGCTGACGGCAGCTCCAATGGCTGCGCCCATGACGACGGTCCCAAGGCCTGCTTTCTTTGCCTTTTGCGCCTTGGTGCTTTGTTTCTCCGCAGCAGCCCTTTCCAGCTGTGCATTGTGTTCTTCAATGGCTTGCTGCTGTTGTGCCTGGACCTCTTCTGCCCGCTTCCGGTCGGCCAGAAGGACTTCAAACGCCGATTCGCGGTCTATCACCGTGTCGTATTTTCCTTTTAAGGGCGAAGAGTTGCGTATGTCCAGGCGCTGGCCCTCTGTGATTGCACCTATCTGGCTGAGCGGGAAGAGGATACGCGCTCTCTCGACGACGGAGGGGGCACCCTTCTCGTCAAGAAAACTCACGAGCGCCTCACCGGTCTCGAGAGTGGATATGGCGTCTGCGGTCTTGAATGCAGGATTGGCGCGGAATGTCTCTGCGGCGCTGCGTACCGCCTTCTGATCCTTGGGAGTGTAGGCGCGCAGGGCGTGCTGGATGCGGTTGCCCAGCTGTCCGAGTATGGACTCAGGGATGTCAGTAGGATTCTGAGTGACGAAATAAATACCGACGCCCTTGCTTCGAATCAGACGAATGACCTGTTCGATCTTCTGGACAAGCGCAGGGGCGGTATCGGTAAAGAGCGTGTGTGCTTCGTCGAAGAAAAACACCAGCTTGGGAAGATCGCAGTCGCCCACCTCCGGAAGATTGGCATATATGTCGGACATCAGCCACAGCAGGAAGGTGGAATAGAGCTTGGGATTCAACATCAACTTGTCGGCAGCAAGCACGCTCATGACTCCCCTGCCGTTCTCTACGGCAAAGAGGTCCTTGATATCGAATGAAGGCTCGGCGAAGAAGCGCTCTGCGCCCTCGTTCTCCAAACTCAAAAGCGCCCTTTGTATGGCTCCGATGGTAGCCGGCGTGACATTTCCGTAGTCGGCACGGAGTTCGGCCGCATGTTCATCTACGTATGCGAGCATAGAGCGAAGGTCCTTGAGGTCGATGAGGAGCAGTCCCTTGTCGTCAGCAACCCTGAAAATGATGTCCAGCACCCCTGATTGTACATCATTGAGCCCCATAAGGCGGCTAAGCAACTGCGGGCCCATATTTGATATAGTGGTTCTCATAGGATGTCCCTGCTCACCGAAAACATCGTAGAAGCGAGTGGGGTTGGGGCCGAACTGCGGGTCGGAAATACCGAATTCGGCACAGCGCTTCTCAATGAATCCGGACATACGGCCGCCCTGGCTGATGCCGCTCAGGTCTCCCTTCATATCCGCCATGAAACAAGGCACACCGGCCTGGCTGAATGTCTCTGCCAGAACCTGAAGTGTAACTGTTTTACCTGTACCGGTGGCTCCGGCAATCAAGCCGTGCCTGTTAGCCATTTTACCTGTAATGCTTATAGGGCCGTTGGGGCCGTGTGCTACGTAGAGTCCGTTGCTGGAAGTGTACATATTATTATGAATTTTTCACAAATATAAGTTATATTTGCGAAAATCATTACCCTAGTTATGAAGAATATCATCCATCATTTTGTCAGCGCAGTTCTTTTGCTTGCCCTGTGTTTTCAAGCTTCGGCACAAGGCATGCTGACGGAGAAGAACTCTCCAGTGATTAAAGACGTTACCCTCGAGGCCGATTTCGTAGTTGCAGGCGGAGGACTTGCCGGTGTGTGTGCAGCAGTCTCGGCGGCCAGACACGGGGTCTCCGTTATTCTGGTCCAGGATCGTCCGGTGCTGGGCGGCAATGCTTCCAGCGAGATGAGGATGGGCATAGTAGGTGTGCTGAAAGATCAATACCAAGAGGCAGGGATCTTGGAGGAAATGCAGCTCCGCAATTTCTACTACAATCCTCTTCAGCGCTACACAATGTGGGACGATGTCATTTATTCAACGGTAATTAGCGAACCTAACATAAAGCTTTTGTTAAATACATCAGTAGAAGATGTAGTGATGGACGGTGAGCGCATTGCCGCTGTCAAGGCATGGAACATAAATGCTTATACTCGTTACTTGATCAAGGGCAAGCTCTTTGCCGACTGTACTGGTGACGGTATTCTCCGCCTGAGCGGAGCGCAGTTCCGCCGCGGACGCGAGTTCCCTGAGGAGTTTGGCGAGAACTGCCTGCATGAGGGCGGAGACAGCCACACTATGGGCAACTCCATTCTCCTTCAGCTCCGCAAGACTGATGAGGATCATCCCTTCATCGCTCCCGATTGGGCTTATCATTTCACCGATGCCGACTTTGATTATGAGATCCCCGTATCTACCATTCCGGGAGTTAAATTCAATTATAAACGAATATACAGCCCGAAGGACAATAACTTCTGGTGGATTGAGTTCGGCGGCCTGTACGACACTATTTTCGATGCTCCCGACATTCAGTTCGAACTCAAGCGCATAGCTTATGGCATCTGGGAATATATGAAGAACAATCCTGACGGCCGCTGCAAAGGCTATGAGCTTGACTGGATTGGTTCCCTGCCCGGCAAGCGTGAATCTACCCGTTTCATCGGGCCTCACATCCTTACCCAGAACGATGTTATTTCCGGAGGTCATTTCGAGGATGTGGTGGCTTATGGCGGCTGGACCCTTGACGACCACGATCCTGAGGCTTTCCACAAGAAAGGACGCATCAGTGTTGAATATAAGTGCCCCGACTATTTCGGTATTCCTTTCGACTGCCTGTATTCTGTGAATGTGCCCAACCTGATGTTTGCCGGACGCGATATTTCCTGCACTCACATGGGCCTTTCCGCCACCAGGGTCATGGCAACCACAGCCCTTCTCGGGCAGGCGTGCGGCACAGGAGCGGCTGTTGCCATTACCAAAGGTATCACGCCCGCGCAGGTGCGCGCTGATCATATTGGTGAGTTGCAAGCTATGCTGGAAGATGACGACTGCATGCTTCCCTACCGCTGGCGTAAACCTAATGCACTGACTCTCAGCGCCCAGACCAGCGAGGTAAACGAGGTGCTCCGCAACGGTATCGACCGCAAGTGGGACGGCAAAGACAACGGCGTATGGGTCAATCCCGGCGACCTTTCAATTGAATATACTTGGAAGAAGCCAGTCACTGTGAGCGGCGTCCGTATTATATTCGATTCCATGTTCAAAATCCGCGGCAAACGCATGCGTAAGCTCGAGGCTACCACGGAACGTGTTTCCATGCCGTGGATGATGCCCAAGGCCTACCACATTGAGACATGTCTCAATGGCAAGTGGACGACTGTATATGAGTGCAAACTCAATTATGTGCGTCTCAACAAGGTGAGTTTTGAGCCGGTTCAGGCCGACGCCGTGCGTCTTGTAGTCGATGAGGCTTGGGGCGGTGGACAAGGCCACGTCTTCGCCTTTGACGTTCTGTAGAACAGGATTGTTTTCGTGCTCTGAAGGGGCTGTGGTGCGTTGTTGATATCTGTGTTGAAAACTTCTGTCCTTTTTTAGTTTTTTAAGGTTTCTATTGGCTAAATTTGTCAACCGCTAACCAAAGATTTCTAAAATAACTGAATAATGGACGTACGTAAAACCAACGGCTCGATAGAAGAGTACGACAAAGCGAAGCTGGCCCGTGGAATCCACGAAGCCTACAAAACCGCTGGTCAATATTGCGACGATGCCATCGTCGTATCAATCATCAACAATCTTTACATCTACGACGGAATCTACAGCTCCGAGATCCGCCGGCAGGTGGTGGATTCCCTGATGTCCATCAACAAGAAAGTGGCCCTTGCCTACATCGAGAAATTCGATGCCGACCTGGACCTCCGCAAGAAGAGGGACTTCATCAAGGACTACATCGCCGCGACCAACGCTGCTACCGGCTCCAAGTTTGACGCCAATGCCAACGTGACCCGCAAAAACATAGTCACACTGGGCAATGAGCTCTACAAGGAGAACAACATCAAGCAGAACCGCTACATCATGTGCGACAAGATCAAGACCCTCTACGGGCGCCATCTTGCCGACCAGTACCTCAAAGACCTTGAGTCCCACGTACTGTATAAGCACGACGAGAGCGGCACCCCGGGTTTCCCCTACTGCGTGGCCATCACCATGTATCCTTTCCTGATCAGCGGCCTCAAAGAGCTGGGCGGCGTATCTGTAGCGCCCACTGACCTGAAGAGCTTCTGCGGAGAGTTCATCAACCTGGTGTATTCCGTGTCCTCCCAGTTCATGGGGGCAGTAGCCACTCCCGAGTTCCTGATGTATTTCGACTATTTCGTACGTAAGGACTATGGTGACGACTATCTCGAGCATCTCAACGACGTGGTGGAGCTCAACGTCAAGCAGCGCACGCTTGTTAAAGTGATAGACAACTATTTCCAGCAGGTGGTACACTCTATGAACATGCCTGCCGGCAACCGTGGCTACCAGACTGTGTTCTGGAACATAGGCTACTTCGACAAACCCTATTTCGAAGGCGTTTTCGGCGACTTCCGCTTCCCCGACGGCTCAGCACCCAAGTGGGAGACACTCAACTGGCTGCAGAAGCATTTCATGAACTGGTTCAACGAGGAGCGCAACAATTACATCCTCACTTTCCCGGTAGAGACCATGGCTCTGCTTACCGACGGAAGCGATGACTTCGCCGACAAGGACTACGCCGACTTCACCGCCGAGATGTGGTCCAAGGGACACAGCTTCTTCTGCTACTTGTCCAACAGTCCCGACTCCTTGAGCAGCTGCTGCCGTCTGCGCAACTCTCTCAAGGACATGGAAGATACCAGCCACAACCACACCACTCACCAGTACTCCATGGGTACCGCTTCGGTGAGCACGGGCTCCAAGTCGGTGATGACCATCAACTTGAACCGTCTGATCCAGGACTCGGTACGCCGCTATTTCGCCGAGAGACGCGGAGTGCACCTGGAGGCCGGCAAGCCGCTCAATCCGGTGAGCAACTTCTATGACAAGGAAGACCTTTATACCAACTTCATCAGCAAGGATATCCGCGAGATGACAGAACGCGTCCACAAATACCAGATTGCGTTCAACGAGATTATCAAGGACTTCCTCAAGGCTGAGATGCTTGATGTGTACAAGGCCGGTTTCATCGACATGAAGCGCCAGTACCTGACCGTAGGTGTGAACGGACTTACAGAGGCAGCTGAATTCCTCGGCCTCGAGGTATCCCCCAACCCTGAGTACGGCGCATTCGTCAACACCATTCTGGAGACCATCAATATTGCCAACCGCAAGGACAGGACTCCCGACGCCATGTTCAACACAGAGTTCGTCCCTGCCGAGAACCTTGCCGCCAAGAACTACAAGTGGGACAAGAAGGATGGCTATTTCGTGTCCTCGAAGCACAACCTGTACAGTTCATATTTCTACAATCCCGAGGACGACAGCGTGTCCATGATAGACAAGTTCAAGCTCCACGGTGAAGACTTCGTGAAATATCTCGACGGAGGCTCCGCACTGCACATGAACATTGCAGAGCACCTCAGCAAGGACCAGTACAGGCAGCTCCTGAAAGTTGCGGCCCACTACGGCACCAATTACTTCACATTCAACTGCCGCAACACCGTGTGCAACGACTGCGGTTACATCAGCAAAGACACTCTTACCAAGTGCCCTAAATGCGGCAGCGAAAACCTTGATTATCTGACCCGTGTCATCGGTTATCTGAAGAGGGTGTCCTCCTTTGCCGAACCTCGTCAGGTCGAGGCTGCTCACCGTTATTATACTCCGAAGGAAAAGGATGCTTAAATACATTCCCTCGCTGACGGACACCGTCATCGAAGAAATACCCGACCGCGTTACCCTGGCAGTTGAAGTCACAAACTGCCGGGGTAATTGCCCTGGGTGCCACTCCCCTTTTCTTCGCCAAGATATTGGAGAAGAACTTACCGAAGCCAGAATAGACGCACTTGTGGCCGACAACTACGGGATCAATTGCTTCCTGTTCTTAGGCGAAGGAAACGATACCGACGCCCTGTTCAGGCTCGCACGCCACATCAAGCGTGCGTATCCTGGAGTAGAAACGGCTGTATTCAGCGGCCGTGATAGAGTTGAAGATAGCTTTTACGAAATCTTTGATTACGTAAAAACGGGCCCCTATATTGAGGCCCGCGGTCCTTTAAATAATCCCAATACTAATCAGCGCCTTTACTATCACCGGAACGATATAACCCAGCGGTTCTGGAGGCGCGGTCTCGATCACTCGGATACCGGGAAGTTGAAGTAGTTGTTGGGAAACGGCTCGTTATTGAGCGTAAAGTGCCACCACTCGCTGTCCAACGGCTTAAAACCATGGCTCAGCATGACCTTCCGCAGAAGCATTCGGTTTGCAAACTGCTCTTGACTTATGCTCCTTCCGGCCGGGCTTGAGCCGCCTGTATAATGACCGGTCTCGGGATTGCCGCAGAAGTCGGGATGGCTCTCGATTCCAAACCAGTCGAAGGTTCCGCCCATGTCTATTTCTTTACCTGTCTTAGTATCGACGAGGGTAAGGTCAATAGTAGAGCCGCGAGAGTGTCCGCTCTTGCGGGCGATATAGCCTTCATCAAACAATACTGCCTTGTCAACTTCTGGATAGAAAGCTGCTTTGAGCAGGGTGTCCGACTGATCCTCGGCCCAACGTACAAAGTGGTTGACAGCGGCCTGGGGGCGGTATGCATCATATATCTTGATCCTGTAACCAAGTCGTTTGAAATCCTCGTTGGCGGCTTTAAGACTGTCGGTTGCCTGCCTTGTCATGAGGGCGATGGGCATGAGGTATGAGTCCACCCGGCTTCCGACAAAATTGTATGTACTGAAATAGCGTATCTCCAAGATAACGTCGGGAATGACTTCAGCAATGCTCACGAAGGCTTCGCGCCCCGGCTGGAGGCGTCGGAATTCTTCCTTGGCCGCATCCAGCTGGGAGCGGAATTCCTCGCTTGTCTGGAGTCTTGAATAGCCAATGCTTGCAGCCACACGGCTGGCGTCAACGTCGCTCTGCCAATGCGCACCGGCAATCACACGACTCTCTCCGTAGGTCCAGGCGCGCTCATAAATGGCATTTGCGGCATCTGGATTGATTTCGGAAAGCAGCATGGCCACGAGCCAGGAGCGAATAGTGTGGCCCGAAGGGTAACTGCCTTCCCCTCTGATTTCGTCGTCCTCCCCGGTAAGGGTCTTCTCTCCGAAATACTCGAAGGGACGTGTGCGGTGGTAAAATGCTTTAGGGGCCACGCGTATCTGGTCCACAGTCCGCAGGCTCCTGTCCAGCAATGTCCAGATGGCCGGAGTCGTGCTGCTGTTCACGGTGGTTCCGAACGGAGCCCAGAATTCTGCAACCAAAGCTTCGTAGGTCCATACAGCATCACGTTTGGCTATCTCGGCACGTGCAGCGTCTTTGCGCTGCTGCTTACCCCACTTGTATCGCTGGACATCAAACTTGAAAGCGGCGCTTCCCTTTTCAGGAGGAGCAGGAAGACATTTGATAAGATCTGGCAGCTCCTCAGTTGCAAAATATGGCTTGGAAGAATACTCCTGCGCATAAAGGGACAGGAAACTGCAGAAAACTAATAAAAGGGCTATTGTTTTTTTCATATACACAAATATAAGGACATTTGTCCGTTTCTAAAAGGGCGTGAGGCCCTATATTGCATATTATTATGATAGATGTTATATTTGCTTCTATGAAAATCGTATTCCTTGATGCTGCCACCATGGGTGACACCGACATGTCTGAAATCGCCGCCCTGGGCAATTTCGTATGCTACTCATCATCTACTCCCGAGCTGGCTCGCGCTAGAGTTGCAGATGCCGATGTGGTATTGCTCAATAAGATTATTGTGAACAAGGAGTTTCTTGATGCTGCGCCCAAGCTGAGACTGATCTGCGAGGCCGGCACAGGCATCAACAATATTGATGTAGAGCTCTGCCGTGAAAGGGGTGTAGCTGTACGCAATGTGGCAGCTTATTCTACCGACTCAGTGGCTCAGATAGCATGGATGCACATTCTTAATCTGGCCGGAAACGCTTTCCATTATGACAAATATATCCGCAGCGGAGAATACAGCGCCGGAAATATACATGTGGACGCAGGGCATCCATTTACAGAGCTTTCCGGCAAAACGCTGGGAATAGTGGGAATGGGGGCAATCGGGCAGAAAGTGGCTTCGATAGCTGCGGCTCTTGGAATGAAGGTGGTATATTACTCTACATCAGGCACTTCGCACTGCCAGGACTACCCTTCTGTGAGCCTTGATTGTCTCCTGATGGAGTCTGATGTCATAAGCATTCATGCTCCTTACAATGAGCGTACGGCAGGCTTGATCGATTACGCCGGCCTGTGCAAGATGAAGCCGACGGCATTCTTGGTCAATACGGGCCGCGGCGGGATTGCCGTTGAAGAAGATATAGTCCGGGCAATCAATGAACAGAAAATAGCAGGAGCAGGCATAGATGTCTATGTCAAGGAACCTATTCCTTCGGACCACCCATACCTGCACTGCAAGTATCCTCAGCGTCTGCTGCTCACGCCTCACATAGCCTGGTACAGTAAAGAAGCCCGCCAACGCCTTGCGCAGGCGATGGCGGACAACATTCGTAAAGGTTGGTAGATAAAGTGCTTATGCAGCCAGCCTCTTCTCGAGCCTCTCGCGGATAGCGGCGAGGAACTGGGCTGAGGTGAGCATCTTGGGAGTGATGCCTTCCATCAGGTTCACGAGGTCCTTGGTGGCAAGACCCTCATTGAGGGTATCGAAGCAGGCTCCTTCAAGCTGGTCGGCGAATCTTACGAGCTCTGGCAGATTGTCCTTCTCTCCCCTCTTGCGGAAAGCTCCGCTCCATGCGAAGATGGTTGCAATAGGGTTGGTGGAAGTCTCTTCTCCCTTGAGATACTTGTAGTAGTGGCGGGTCACGGTACCGTGCGCTGCCTCATACTCGTAGTTGCCGTCGGGGCTCACCAGTACGGAGGTCATCATGGCCAGAGAACCGAAGGCGGTAGATACCATGTCGGACATCACGTCGCCGTCGTAGTTCTTGCAAGCCCAGATGAAGCCGCCCTCGCTGCGCATTACGCGCGCTACTGCGTCGTCTATGAGGGTATAGAAATACTCGATGCCGGCAGCCTCGAAACGCTCCTTGTACTCCTGGAACACTTCTTCGAAGATAGCCCTGAAACGGCCGTCGTATTTCTTGGAAATAGTGTCCTTCGTTGCGAACCAGATGCTCTGATTGAGGCTCAATGCATACTGGAAGCATGAATGGGCAAAGCTGCGGATTGACTTATCAGTGTTGTGCATTCCCTGGAGCACGCCGGGACCTTTGAGCTGCTGGATAACGACTTCTTCGTGCTTGCCGGACTCGCCGTCGAAGACGAGTTTGGCGGTACCGGGCTCGTCGGCCACGATCTCGACACTCTTGTACACATCACCATAGGCGTGACGGGCTATGGTGATGGGCTTCTTCCAGAACTTGACTGCCGGATGGATGGAAGGGATTGTGATTGGTGTGCGGAACACGGTGCCGTCCAAGGTAGAACGGATGGTGCCGTTGGGGCTCTTCCACATCTGGTGCAGGTTGTACTCAGTCATTCTCTGGGCGTTGGGAGTGATGGTTGCGCACTTTACGCCCACGCCGTACTTCTTGATGGCATTGGCGGCATCTACAGTCACTTGATCTTCAGTCTTGTCGCGGTTGGGCAGGCTTAGATCATAGTACTCGCTCTTCAGGTCCACGAACGGGAGAATGAGCTCGTCTTTAATCATTTTCCAGAGTATCCTGGTCATTTCGTCGCCGTCCATCTCAACGAGCGGCGTTGTCATTTTGATCTTTTCCATTATTTGCGGTTTTTGTAATAGTTCATAAGGCAGCCGTCGGCCAGGATCTGGCGCTCGTCGGCAGTAAGGTTCTGGAAGAAGAGGTGGATGGGCTTGACTCCGTCCTTGGTGATGACCTGAGCATCAATTTCTTCGGCTCCTTCCAGCATGGCCTTGCGGATACCGGGCACGAATACGCAGTCACCTACATTATAGTCAAACGGAGTATCAGGAGCTATGGTGAACGGGAGAATGCCCCAGTTGATGCAGTTGCTGCGGTAACGCTTGGTGGCATATTCATAGCAGATATTGGCATCGCCGCCGAGTACCTTCTGGCAGGATGCGGCCTGCTCGCGGGCGGACCCGTCGCCGGGCTTGTTGGCGAATACGCAGGAGCCGAAGGAGGTGTTGCCTGCGGAAGCGCCCACGGCCTCGAGGGCCTTGGCAAGATGGACACTCACCTGTCCGGCGCGGCGCTCGAGGTCCTGATCCTGGATGTTCTTGGAAAGTCCCACATAATCAGGGCAGCGGCGGCTCAACGCGAACTCACTGAGCTTGAGAGGATTGGAACGATAGCTGGAAGTCTCGCCGGAAGGGATGAGCTCGTCGGTGGTAGTGACGGGATCATGGATTACTGCGGCAAGTTCGAGCAGCATGTTCTCCTCCATGGGATACATGGTGGGCCAGTCCTTGATGTTGGGACCGTAGCGCAGGTCAAGGCTCAAGTCAGCCTTGCCGAAGCCGTAGTAAACACGGCTCTTGTAGATACGGTCGTCGAACTCGTAGCTCTTGTGTGTATCTTCGTACTCAATATCGGTAGCGGCGGTAATGACTCCACCGTTGGCTGCGGTTGCTGCAATGGAGCGGGCGTCCATGAGGGCAACCAGCGAAATCTGTCCCTGGCCTGGTTTCGAACCTTCCCTGTTGGGGAAGTTACGAGTGGTATGGCGGATGGAGAAGCCATTGTTGGCAGGTACGTCACCGGCGCCGAAGCAAGGGCCGCAGAATGCGGGCTTGATGGCCACACCAGCCTCGAGCAGCTCTTCAGCAATGTGATTGCGAGTGGTAGCAAGGTACACAGGAGTGGACTGAGGATAGCAGCTCATGGTGAAGTAATCGTTGCCGATCGACTTGCCCTT
This sequence comes from Bacteroidales bacterium, assembly GCA_017634595.1. Classification (GTDB taxonomy): domain Bacteria; phylum Bacteroidota; class Bacteroidia; order Bacteroidales; family UBA932; genus Cryptobacteroides. The sequence goes on along the minus strand of JAGBNC010000019.1, from coordinate 135,447 downwards.
CAGTATGCTTGCAGCCTCGGAAAGGTTGTCGTAAGTACCGCCGGAGCAACCTGCGATAAGTGCCTGGTCTGCAACGAGCTTGCCGTCTTTGACCTTAGACACGAGATCAACGTGCACCTTTTCGCCGAAGCGCTTGCGGGTGTCTTCTTCGATGCTCTTGAGGATGCCCACGGGATCGGCCTGCAGCTCATGGATGGAGACTGCGTGCGAAGGATGGAACGGAAGGGCAATCATGCTCTCCTGGGTGGAGAGATCGATGCGTATCATACTGTCGTAGTATGCCACCTTGCCGGGCTCGAGCTTGCGGTATTCCTGCTCGCGTCCGTGAGTGCGGTAATGCTCGCGCACTGTTTCGTCTGTGATCCAGATGGAGCTGAGGCAAGTGGTCTCTGTGGTCATAACGTCGATGCCGTTGCGGAAATCGACAGGAAGTTCCTTGACGCCGGGGCCGGCAAACTCGAGAACTTTATTCTTCACGAAACCGCTTTCGAACACAGCTTTCACCAGGGAAATAGCTACGTCGTGAGGACCCACGCCGTGACGGGGCTTGCCGTCGAGCCATACCAACACAACCTCGGGAGCGTTGATGTCCCAGGTGTTACGGAGCAGCTGCTTCACCAACTCGCCGCCGCCTTCGCCAACACCCATGCATCCGAGGGAACCATAGCGGGTGTGGGAGTCGGATCCAAGCACCATCTTGCCGCAACCGGCCAGCTCTTCGCGCACATATTGGTGAATAACGGCCTGATTGGCAGGAACATATATACCACCGTACTTTTTGGCTGCAGACAGACCGAACACGTGATCGTCTTCGTTGATGGTGCCGCCCACTGCGCAGAGTGAATTGTGGCAGTTGGTCATGGCATAAGGAATGGGGAATTTCTCCAGGCCGCTTGCGCGTGCCGTCTGGATAATGCCGACATAGGTTATGTCGTGAGATGCCATAGCATCGAAGAGGATGCGCATCTTCTTACCCTTGCCGCCGTCTTTGTCATGGGCGCGGAGAATGTTGTAAGCGATAGTGTTTTCGCGGGCTTCGTCGGGAGCGGGAAGACCGGCAGGATCCGTGACGACCTGTTTGCCATCAAGGAGATAAACACCGTGAGGAATTAGTTCTACCATAATAAATTAGTTGTTAGTAAGTAAAGAATCAATGAATATAGTCAAAGCAAGCATGTCTGCGCTTCCACCAGGGGAAATACCCTCAGAAGCGTAGCGCCTGCAAAGACCTTCCAGTAGCAGTTTCGTTTTGTCATAGTCTGTGCTGTGGGCGATTTCGCCGAAGATATCTGCAGCCTCGTCACGCAGCTCCTCGGAGCGTTCATAACCGGCCCGGTGTATGATGCATGTGTCGTCCAGTGTCGCAATGAGGCAAACCAGCATCCTTTGGAGTGCGTAGGGCTGCTTCTTGATAGACGAATAATACGGCAGCCAATGGGCAAACAGGTCTTTGTATCCATCTGCAGCCATGTCACGGGCCCCTTTCACGCCATATTTCCGCACCGCCTCAGCGCCATGCGAAGGAGCGGCTTCGCTTAAGTTGCTTACTTCCCGCGCCTTACGCAATATACCGGCAGCTATTTTCTTGCAGGCGGAATACATAAGTACCTTATCTTCGGTGATTTGGCGGCTACCGTCAGGGACGGCGGCAGATGCCCTCAGGGCGATGCCAAGGGAGAAAATGGCGCCACGGTGGGTGTTGACACCTCCCGTAGCATCCATCATGGCCTTTTCGGCTTCTATTCCTGTCTCGCGCAGTTCTCCTGCCGATGAAGCCTGGGCCATCCTGGGGAAGAACGGGCGTATGGCTGCTATGCTCCTGCTCATAAGGGCATAATCCATATCCTTGTGCGCTCCTGAAGAATCGGGCCCCACAAGGCCCGGCTTCAACGGCGTATCAAGTTCCATCTTCAGAGCACGCTCAGCGAGGAAGGCCTTAAGATACGGATGCACAGGTGCGGGAGTGAGCGATGCCGCCGCCTTGTAGCGTCCTTGGGACAGCAGCTCACGCACCCGGGATGCCCTCACAAAGCGGCCGTTGCTTGATTTCATGCGAGGAATGACCTGCACGCGCACTCCGTAGGAAGGCAGGAGCTTAAGCATCAGTGCGTTGTATCGTGCCGTAAGAGGATCGGACTGTTCGCTGCCCACGAAACGCACGCCGGCGCCAAGAGCGGGAGCTATGTGTCTGCCGAACAAATCAATATCCAGACGCATCTGGGTCTCGGCAGCGTCGGACAGGTCTTTCAGAAAATATGTCGGGAATGTTGCAGCAGATATCTGATACTCAGAGCCTTCAGCCACAACCGCTGCTTGCCCGCATCCCTCGCGCATCATTTCAAGCCGCTCGGAATACGGGAAAAGGGATACATCTTGTTTGACCGGTATGATGATAACCCGGTCTGCGGCCGCCGATGCCTGCCGGACCAGGTATTCATGCCCCAGGGTAAATGGATTGGCGTTCATCACTATGACGCCAGTGCTGCTCCCATTGCCTTTCAGAGTAGAAAGGTAGGCGCAGTAGTCTTCCAGTCCCCTGCCATTCTCCATCAATATGGCTTTGGGTGCCCTGGCAATTGTATGGAAGCCGATGCTGCCGAATACATTTTCATATTCGGGCTTGGTGAAAACCTTCAGATGAGAGATACCGCGCGAAGACGCTTCTGAGACTATGCGCGAAAGCAGCGGCAAGGTATAACCAGCGGACCGTGCTTCTTCGGCCACGGCCACGCACTTGATGACATCTCCGGCCAGACCAGCGCCGGCAACAATATTGCCGTCGGCATCCTGTACAGTATAATACAGATTCAGCGCCTCCATGCGGAGTCCATTGTCCGCAAGGAAACGCTCCACCTTTGAGCGGAAGAAGGGAGTTTGCAAGGGAACTTCCTGGATGTCCGGAGTATCGAATGCTTCCATTACTCTTCCTTGTAGGCCCGGGTCAATTGTTCAATTCTGTGCAGCAGTTCTTCATGTGTATGCGTGTGTGCACGCATGCATACGCGGGCAGGATTGTCGCAAAGCAGGCAGCGTCTGGGACTTAGCCCGATGGATTCCCGGCTGAGAGGTCCCTCCCCTCCTGCTATGACATCTATATCCATAAGTCTCCCCAGCGGGTGTTTGTCCTCGATGCCGCAGCATATACGTTTGAGTTCCAAAGCAGGCAGCGGCAAGCACAGGTATGCTTCGAACCCGGTCTCGAGGTCATGTACTTCGGCTTCGGTTTCAGGGAAGGCTTCAGAAAGTGCCTTGACGCCAGCCCTGCCGATTTTGAGCGAAGTGGAACTGCGTTTCTGCGGGCCGGGAAGCTGCACCGTCAAGCACACAACAGACCCGCCGGGGTGTTGCTCCAGCAGGTCTTGTTGGTGCCGGGCACGAGCGTCCCGGCTCTTCAGAAGCTGTTCCAGAGTGATCACTCCACTATGTTATGGATCTTATCAAGGACATTCCCGTGACGGTCCATGACAATACCCACCACACGGTCGCCGAATGGCAGGGCGTCAGGAGTGCCAATAATGCTTGTGGCTTTGGCTGCAAGTTCGTGGATGTCCACTATCTTGAGGCCGGCTGCGGCAAGGCGCTCTGCTATCTCAGGCCTTGCAGGATTGACGGCTATGCCGTATTCTGTGACCACCACGTCAACCCCCTTCCCGGGAGTGATAAGTGTGGTAACCTTGGGCACCACGCAAGGTATGCGGCCGCGGAGGAGCGGGCACACTATGATGCTCAGGGCGCTGTCTTCAGCAGTATCGGGATGACCGCCCACGGCGCCGCGGATCACACCATCGGAACCGACAAGCACGTTGACATTGAAATCCACGTCCACCTCGAGTGCGGACAGAATGACTATGTCCAGGGCATGTACGGCTGAACCGCTGTGTACGCCGCTGGCATAATCTACGGCCGAAACCTCTTGGTGCGTCTGGTCGGAAGCAATAGACTCTGCAGCCACTTTGTCGAAGGACTGGACGTCTATCAGCTTATTGATAAGGCCTTCCTCATGGAGCTTAACCATGTGGGCGGTAATGCCGCCAAGGGCAAATGATGCCTTGATACCCTTCTCGATCATGCTCTCGCGTATGTATTTTACAACGGCAAGAGATGCACCGCCGGTACCTGTCTGGATGCTGAAGCCATCCTTGAAGTAACCGCTGTTAATGATAACTTTAGCAGCTTGTTTGGCGAGGAGAATATCGCGGGGGTTCTTGGAGTCACGAATAGCTCCGGAGGAAATCTTGGAGCTGTCGCCCACTGAATCAACTACCACCACCGACTCTACCCTGCTGGCCCTGATGGACATGGGCACGTTGGGGTATGCCACCAGGTCGTCAGTAAGGACAACCACATGGTCTGCATACTCTGCGTCGGGAAGAGCGTATCCGAGCGATCCGCATATAGATTTGGCGTTCTCAGAGCGCGGGCAGCCCGATGCATTGCCAAGTTCGTCGCAGGATGAAGCGCCGAGGAATGCCACATCGATATGAAGCTCTCCATTGGCAATGGCGCTGCCTCTGGCTCCATGGGAGCGGAATACCACCGGTTCTTTCATCAAACCGTGGGAAATGGCATTGGCAAGTTCGCCGCGAAGGCCGGAGGTAGAGATACCGGTGATGACGCCGGCCTTGATGTGCTCGATAAGCGGAGCGTGAACGTCAGAGAGGCTGGATGCTGCGAGTTGCAGGTTCTTGAAACCCATCTGAGCCAGTTTGTCCACCACCAGATTGACGACCTTGTCACCGCCTCTGAAATGATGGTGGAAAGATATTGTCATGCCGTCCTTAAGTCCGGAACGGCGTATCGCCTCCTCAAGGGAAACTACTTTCGAATTTCTCATAACACGTCCTCCTGAGCTAAAACACCAGATGCAATTGCGTAAGCGATGGTGCGTTCCGCGCGGATAACCACGGGACGGTCAACCATCTTGCCATTAAGCGATACCACGCCTGAGCCCTTCGCCTGTGCCTCCTTGATGGCGGCGACAATGCGCAGCGACTTCTCAATGGCCTTGGGTGTAGGTGTGAACACTTCGTTCACAACCTCGATCTGGCGGGGATTGATTATGGATTTGCCGTCGAATCCAAGGTCCCTGATGAGTTCAATTTCCTTGCGGAAGGTATCCATGTCGTCAAGGTTGGAATAGACGGTGTCGAAGCAGGATATGCCGGCGGCACGTGCTGCCACTACAATAGTCTCGCGCGCGAGGAGCAGTTCAGCTCCACCAGGAGTACGCTGTGTCTTAAGACTGGCTGAGTAATCTTCTGCGCCAAGGGCGATACCCATCATGCGCTTTGAAGCACTTGCAATCTCGAAAGCGTTTACAATACCAAGGGCGCTTTCTATGGCAGCCATGATCTTGGTGCGTCCCACGCATCCGAGTTCCGTCTCAACCTTTATGATTTCGGCTTCGAGTTCACGGACTTCGTCTGCCGTTTCGGTCTTGGGCATACGGATCACGTCCACACCTGCTTTCACCACAGCCTCTACGTCTTTGCGGCCGTAGGGCGTGCTGAGCGGGTTGATGCGGACCACCATTTCGGTGTCGCCGTAGTCGATGGATTTAAGGGCGTTATAGACAAGCAGACGGGCTGTGTCTTTCTCGGCCATGGTCACGGAGTCCTCGAGGTCCAGCATGATGGAGTCGGGACCGTAGATGTGGGCATCGGCCATCATCCCCGGATTGTTGCCGGGAACGAACATCATAGTTCTTCTTAGTCTTTCCATACGTCCTTGCCGGTTGCGCGGACAGCTGCCGCAGTTACACGAGCGCGGATAGTGCAGTCAAGGGCTCCCTTGTCCGTGGCTTTTACATAAGCGTTTTCGATTCCGAGACCTTCCAGGGTCTCGGTGATGACTGCTTTTATCTGACGGCCGAACTGTGCGGCCACAGAGCTCTGCAGATCAATTTGAAGGCCGTCACCCGGGGCTATCTGGATCACGATGTCACCAGATTCCAGAGTGCCGGCCATGGCATTTTTTATTTCCATAATGTTCTTAAACAGTGGTTATCAGTTGGACTACGAAGATAAGAATTAATTCAATGATAACAAAGCACCGAGGCCTCTCTTTTTGTCCGTCTGAAGATTATTCAGCTAAAATTTGGGCAGATGTGGATTTTTTTGTAGCTTTGCATCCGCTTTCGGGGTATTAGCTCAGTTGGTAGAGCGCAAGGTTCGCAATCTTGAGGTCAGGGGTTCGACCCCCCTATGCTCCACTACTTTGCCGTTCTCATTGACATTGGCTCCCAGTGATGACGGCAATATGTCTGGTCCCAACGCTCCTTCTCTGGAGTGCCGCAGATGGCTCCGGTGGAGTCGCTGTCTCCGGAGTGATTGACGCAGCTCACGACGGCATCTTCGAAGGAGTCCCGGTGCCTGGCTGCGCTGTAGATGGCAATAGCAAGCGCTTCATGACCAGTCCAGCCACCTCCGATGGACTCGATAGCGTGGTGGTCTTCAATATCGGTGAAAGCCAGATCCAGCGCCTTGGCAATTATGCTTTTCTGCTTCTTGATCTCCTCCGGCCAGAGCTCTTCATACTTCCTCCCCTCATCCTCCTGCGAGACAATCTTCGGGAGCCGCTGCAACGCCTCCTCCACATACTCTTCCAGACGCTTGCTATCGTCCTCCAGAATCTGCATCAGCATGTCATTAAGGATGGCCGACGGAATGAATCCCAGCGGGTGCTTATGCGTAAGCCGGGCTGCTTCCGCACCTCCTCCCCTGCCTCAAGTGAGCGCAGAGCCGACAGACAGGTATTACCAGGTGCGCGACGAGAATACAGTTCCGGGACATCCATCAGCCATGAATCCACGCGGGCATCCTTATGCCGTGATGTCCACTGCTGCGTATGAAGCCAGTCCAGATACGTCCAGTGGCAGTAGGTGTCGATGCGGCCCATGATACCCCGCATGTACCCACGCGTCATCCCGAGCAGGATTCCGGCAGCGGTGAACAGCGACATCTGGGTGTCATCGGAAATCTCCGCTACACCACGTCTGTCCAGCTGGTACCGGGTGATGCCCTTCTCCCCATACTTCCCCACGATGGAGCCGTAGGATTTAAACTCCACAGCATAGCCAAGGGCATCGCCGACGGCCCCGCCGACCATGCAGCCGAGGACTTGATCCTTGGCACGAGGTGTAAGATTATGATTCACTTTGCTGGTTGCCATAGTTCCGGAGAGATTTATGCCACAATCACACTGTGCAGGTTGTTGATGAACTTGCTTACATTCATCAGGTCGCTGCCGAAGACTTGCTGCCACTGGAAGTCAACGAAGGGACGCTCATTTACCATGGTGTTGCCGGTGATGTCACCATTCTCACAGACGTAGGAGATAATTGTACTTAGGTATTCTTCCTGTTCAGGGTTGAGAACCGTGTTCGTAAGGAACTTTCCGTACTGCTGCAGGGCTTTGTCCCTATCGATACCGACGATGGAACGGATGAATGCAGCCGCTACATCGCCGCAAATCATCTTGCAACCGCGGACGTAGGCCTGGTATTCTTCCTTGGTGCCCAGGTCGCGCCAGCAGATGGTTTCCAGCTGGATAATGTCGGCATGGGTCAACTGCTCCATGTTGATGAGTTTCTGGATGACCGGTAGGTTGCGGTTTTCCCGGAGGAAGTCAATCACGCGCTGCTTATAAGTCACGACCAGAACCGGCGCATCAACCGGGCCGAGGTCCTCCACGATGTCCTCAATGTTGAGCGTGAAGGTGCGGTGGTCATCGCCCAGGATGAACTGAACGAGGTCACGGATTTCGGTACGAACTTTCTCCAGATAATCCAGAGCGGCTCCTTCGAAGACCTTCGGGTCTGAAATTTCCTGAAGCAGGCGAATCTTGGCGGAAACCTGCGGGATGGAAGCCCTCTCCAGTAGGGCATTCGCAATCTGAGAGACCTTGACACGGCTGCGGATAGGTGCCTTCTGGGTCTCGTCAACCAGCGCCAGTTGCATATTGAGCATCAGGACATCGAACCGGAGGGCGGCAGTATCGTTGGTCTGCATCGGCAGAAGCGGAGCCACACAATTCTCCAGGTCAGCTCTATCAACATCGGAAACATAGGCCCAATTCTCCTCCTTGCGGTATTTGTCTATGAGTTCCCAGTGCTGGCGGACGCCAATCTGGGTGTCCTTGAGTCCGAGAACCTGCGTGCGAAGAATCGACTTTAATTCGTCGTGCAGTTTCTTTGGAAATTCCTCCTGCTGGTATGTCGCATGCTGGAGGGCGCAGGCTACGGCAAGGCGGAGGTTGAACAAACGGGCAGAAAGCGGAAGTGCCGGCAGCGGGTCAACACCGGACTCTTCACCGAAGTACTCAATATTTCCGCACCAGTCAATGAGCTGGAAGTTTATCTTATGGAGCCCGTCTCCAAGGAGGTTTTCACATAGACGCGTACCACGGCCGACCATCTGCCAGAATTTAATCTTGGAACGGACCTTCTTGAAGAAGACCAGGTTCAAGACCTCCGGCACATCGATACCGGTGTCCAGCATATCGACGGAAACCGCTATCTGCGGAAGTTTATCCGGAGAGGCAAAGCGGTCTATGAGATTCTGGGCATATTTAACCTGGTTGTCAATGAGGGCGCAGAAGTCCTCACCCAATTCCGGATAAAGGGCGTGGAAGCGCTCTACAATCAGAACTGCGTGGTCGTGATTCGCAGCAAAGATGATGGTTTTGCCAAGTTTCTCGCCGGCATCTATCCTGTATCCGCTCTCCATCAAGTTGCGCAGGACTTTATCGACCGTATCCTTGTTGAAGATATAGGAGAACAGTTCATTGTTGGCTACATCACGATGGTCGGCATCGAGGCTGCCCTTGTTGCGCTCATACTCCCAAACGGCTTCCATCTGTTTCTTCTCTTCCGGAGTCAGTTCAGCGTATTTGATGCCTTCTTTGAGGCGCTTGGTGGTCCTGGAAATCCAAAGCGGAGGTACCAGGTAGTGGTCTTCAACAGCCTGCTCCAGCGAGTAGGAATAGTTGGGAACGCCACCTTCAAGGCCGAAGAGTTCATACGTGCTGCGATCAACGTCTTCCCTTGGTGTGGCGGTAAGGCCAACTATCAGGCCATCGAAATAGTCCAGGATGGCTGTATATTTCCCGAAGACACTGCGGTGTGCCTCATCAATGATAATCAGGTCGAAGCGGCCCACGGAGAACACCTTCTTGGGCGCATCGATGTAGTTTATCATCGTCTGGTACGTGCTGAAGGTGATACGGGCGTTGAGGTCCGGTTCACGCTCTTCGTTGAGCACGGAGACGGTCGCATTCGGTAACAGCTTGGCGAAGTTCTTCTTTGCCTGATTCACCAGAGCCGTACGGTCCGCCAGGAAGAGGATGTTCTTGGCCCAGGCGTTACGCATCAATACATCGCAGAGGGAGATGGACACACGGGTTTTTCCGGTGCCGGTAGCCATAACCAGCAGCGCTCTGCGGTGCATTTCGTTGAAATGATTGCAGACTGCGTGGATGGCTTCCTTCTGGTAATAGCGGTTGGTTATGTTGTCATTGATGCGGAGGTCTTGCATCGAGCCCCTTCCACGGCGCTGGAGGACCAGTTGAAGGTCATCCTGGGTGAGAATACCAAAGACGCGGCGGGCTGGATAACCCAGGCCATCGATAATCTGAGTAGAGAATCCGTTGGTTATGTAGATGACCGGACGGACACCATATTTGGCTTCCAGACAGTCTGCATAGAGTTTTGCCTGCTGCTTTCCGGCCTCTGGGTCAACTGTTGTGCGTTTGGCCTCAACGACAGCCAGGGGCTTCCCATCTGGAGCAAAGAGCACGTAATCGGCATAACCAACACCCTGCTCATTTGGCATCCCTTTCAGTTCCACTTCGATGCAGGCTTTGCCGGGAATCTCAGCACCCTTCTGGTCTACTATCTCCCAGCCGGCTTCCTGAATGAGTAGGTCAATGAAGAGACGGCGGGTTTCGGTTTCCGTATAGTCATCGGCAACAACTGGCGCAGGTGCGGGATTATCAACCACCTCAACAGGAACGGAGGTCACGAATGCCACAGGAGCGGCAGGAACCTCGGTTTGAGGCACCACGTGGATTGCAGGCTTATTGTTCAGCAGTTCCCGGTCAAACGGTGCCAGAGAAGAAAGGACGCGGAGTTTGAGAAGGACGCCGCCAACAAAGTTGTACAGATTGAGTACGCAGAAATAGGCTTGACCACCTGTGACGCCACCATCGTGTGCAGCCATATTGCCGACCTTACGGATGTAGTGGGCGGCCATCATCAGTCGCTCATCGTTCACGAAGGAGGTGAACGGTTCTCCGGACATCAATTCGTAGAGGTTCGCTCGTTCAGGTATCTGGATGTTCTTGAGTGTGTAGATGGTTTTGACCAACCACTCCAGGGCCTTACGACTATTGATTGCCGTGGCATCCCTGTCGGTGTTCACAGAAGCCTCCGCAGCCTGGCAGAAAATGTACAGGTCTTGGAGTTGTTCTATGTCCTTGAGGTAGTCAAAGTTCTGCATAAGCTAATTGAAATAATATGCCATACGGCTATCAAGCAACTTTTGGCAATCGTCGATCGAACGATGAATAGCCGCCTTCTGCTCGTATATCTTGCAAATCTTTGTGGCATAGGAATCTTGCAATTCCTTAGGTGGCAAAGCAATTTTAGTATTAGCAAGCATTTTAACCGTAATTTGGTTTATTGTTGCCGTCTTAGCCAAACCTAATTGCGTTCGGAAAGCCGGAAGTTTAAAGAACTCAAATAGATATGGATTGTACTGGGAACGGATAACCGTCATAAAAGCTCCGTAAGACATCTTTTCTGGAAGGTCTCCAATAGTAGCGACCTTTCCTACCAATTTAAAACTACCATTTCTGGAGCACATAAGGATATCACCCCTTTGGACAAATTGTTGTTCCCTAATCCCGCAATTAACACGAACAATATCATCCAAAGAGATTTCATTACCTTGAATATTGCTTGAACGAAGAACAATTGTACCGTCTTCGCAAACATTCTCAGGTTTGTATGTAAGCCCGATTCTACAAGAAGCGATACTTTCTAACAAAACAACTGGCCACCCTTTATCATTTTTAATAGGGTCTCCAAACATTTCGTAGAATAGAGATCTTGAAAGAGAATCAAGGTCTTTCAGTTGCTGTTGTTTTTTCTCAATTATGCCGGTAAGAAGATCAAGTTCGCTTACAATATCAACTTGTTCATCAATAGAAGGGTAAGGTATGAGAGTATTGTCGAAATCTTTTTTGACTATATGACGCATTGTAGCGCCATGAGCATCTTTCTCCATATCAGACAATTTCGAAAGAACCGCATACCTCAAGTAATGCTTATTAATTGGAGCTTTATCGAAAACAACTTTAAAAATATGCTGATTGAGGAGTGCTTCGCCACGATTCCATTCATATGCACCAAGACTCGCTGACCAGGATATTAAAATATCGCCATCTCTTACAATGTATTTTTCCGGAATAGGGCCGTCATAATAATTGAACTCCGCCTCAGTATTGTTTAAATTCTGAATGCGAATAATAGGGCGTCCTACATCTCCCCAATGGTCAGGCTTAAAAGCAAAACCATTAATGAAAGATGCGGCATCACCCAATCTAATCTTTCCAGAGGTTTTTTCCATGACCAATTACAAGTACTTCTCCTTTAACTCTTTGATGGCAGCCAGAATATCAGCCTCCGTTTTTTCTATTCTTTCGATAACAACGTCTGATGCTTCATATTCTATCTCTGCATGTTCTATTTCCTTGTATTTATTGATAGACAACACGTAGTCATTAGCTCGTATTTCTTCAATAGGGACAAGGAAACTTTGTTCTTTGCGAGAACGTGTCTCTTCCTCGGCTATATTTGAAAACCTTCTAATAATATCGGGAATGTCATTATCTTGTACTTCTGCTCGCCGTTGGTCAAGGGAATAGCCATCAGCCTTCATATCGTAAAACCAGACCTTGTCAGTTCCCCCTGCATTCGTTTTAGTAAAGATGACAATGGCTGTTGATACTCCGGAATATGGCTGGAAAACGCCCGCTGGCATTGAGATAACAGCTTGTAAGCGCTGATGGTCAACCAACTCCTTCCGTATAGCCTGGTGTGCGCTTGAGTTACCGAACAGCACACCATCCGGAACGATACTGGCGCAGCGGCCACCAACTCTAAGCATCCTTACAAAGAGTGCCAGAAAGAGCAACTCCGTTTTCTTGGTGGGCGCTATTGCAGTGAGCGTTTTGGCAATCACCTGTCCGTCTATACTGCCAGCAAACGGCGGATTGGCCAGGCACAGCGTATATTTGTTGGAATCGGTATTCTGGTCTGACACACTATCCTGCCATTTTACGTCCGGGGCATCCACGCCGTGCAGCATCAGGTTCATTGCACCGATGCGAAGCATAGTGGTATCGGTATCGAAGCCGTGGAACATACCGGTACGGTACCAATCCGAATTCTCTTTCTTCAGCAGTTCTTTGCGATAATGTTCCTGGACATATTTTGCGGATTCCACGATGAAGCCGGCGGAGCCCATCGCAGGGTCGCAGATTTCGTCCTTCAAGGTGGGAGCCATCAGGTTCACCATCATGCGGATGATATGGCGAGGAGTGCGGAACTGGCCATTTGTGCCGGAAGCAGCCATCTTGCCAAGGATGTACTCGTACACATCGCCCATCGTGTCCCGGTTGTTCATGTCCAGCTCATTGATGCCGTCAACAACGCGCGTCAAGGTTCGGGGATTCTGAATCAGGAACACGGCGTTTTGCATAAACCGGCTGTATGCGCTCTCTTTGGCGCCACCCAGGTCCTTGATAAAGACGAATACGTCGTTGCGGACAGTGTTGAACATCTTCTCCGCCTCATAGTTCTTGAACACATGCCAGCGGAGGGATTCGTAAGGGACATCTTTATCGGTGTCAGGGTTATGCCATTTTTCTCCCATCTTGAAGACTGGGTTATCAATATGGCCACCGAAGATACCGGCAGCCGCTTCACGGTCTGTCTGGGCGTCATCCAGCATTTTCATAAAGAACAGATAGGTCATCTGTTCCAGGATTGTGAGAGAATTGGTTATGCCTCCTGTCCAGAAGGTATCCCAGATTTGGTCAACGCGATTTTTGATTTCGCCTGTTATCATATTAATTCTTCTATCTTGCTATCCTACAAATTTATAAAAAATCCCCATCCTAACCTAATACAATCGCCATAATCAGCAACTTCCACCCTCTTGATTATTTGGTGAAAAATACAAAAAAAATCGTAACAGTCTCATAATGTGGTACAACCCGCTTTTATTTTTGCTCTCAGAAAGGAATAGGCGACACACAACTTTAACCAATTATAAAAAGGTATGAATCAAACTCTTTTTTTAGTATATTTGTATTTGCCAGTTAAATGGAATTGAATGAGTAACTTCGATGAATATATCCGTCAGGGAGAGCCGGGACGCAGCGTAAAGGCTGCTGCCTGGCAAACTGCTATCGGCCTGCAGGATGTGGATGGGCTCAAGCCATCCACCTACCTCATCGATACTGCCAAGCGGCACATCGAGGGTGACGTCACCATAGAAGAAGTTAAAGGGCTCATCGATACCTACTATAAATCCAGGCAAGGACGACTCTCTGTCGAAGAAGAGCGCACGGAGGAGGCCGATAAAGTCTCTGCCAGAATTACAGAGCTACTGCAGGAAGAGACGTTTTCTTTTACTCCGGCGGAGTACCAGCGGATTCATCGGAAGCTATTCGAAGGCATCTTCAAGTTTGCCGGGAAATATCGGGATTTCAACATTTCCAAAGCGGAATGGGTGCTGAACAATGCGTCCGTCCTATATAACCCTTACGATAACCTGAAGGAGACGCTGGATTACGATTTCTCCGAGGAACGGAAGTTTGACTACGCAGCCGCATCTACCGACGAAGCTATCAAGCATATTGGCTCTTTTATCGCTGGCATCTGGCAGATTCACCCTTTTGGCGAAGGGAACACACGTACAACAGCCGTCTTCCTGATCAAGTACCTCCGCAGTTTTGGTTATTCCATTTCCAACGAGCTCTTTGCCAGCCACTCCTGGTACTTCCGCAATGCGCTGGTCCGGGCAAACTACTTCAATCGGGAGAAAGGGATTGTCCCTACTGGCAAGTATCTGGAGGCTTTCCTAAGAAATCTGATCCTGGGCGAGCACAATGAGCTCAGAAACCGTTATCTGCACGTCGACTATTCGGCTCAAAGTGACACATCGAGCATTTCAAAGGGACAAAATGGCACATTGAATGTCACTTTAGAAGAACGTGCCATATTAAACTTCATTATTACCAGTCCCAAGGCAAAACAAGCTGATATAGCTGCCAAGATTGGGAAATCCGACAGAACGGTCAAGCGTATCATGAACACCCTGAAAGGAAAAGGCTACCTGGCCCGCCGCAACGGCAAACGTGACGGCTGGTGGGAGGTTCTGATAGAAATACCGGAAGCGCAGTGATTGCACTCCCTTATTTGAGCCGATTCTTACTTATCGCCTGTTCGTCATATTGCTTGTCCCACTCCCTGTAATACTCCATCTTGGGATCTTCAAACAGTGACATCTGTATGGCCGACTCATGGGTGAGCTTGGATACACCCAGCCCCACCTGCCGTACTGGGGTCACGCCGTCCCAAGCCTCGGACAGCAGCTTCCGGGCCTCATTGAGGATGACGGCAGTTACGTCGGTGGGCTGAGATAGCCCGCATTGCTTCTGAGATACGGAGAAGTCGTTGTATTTGACGAACATAGACACTGTCGATGCCCGGAAATTATCTCGCCTGATCCGGTGGGCTACGATGCAGGCCACATTGAACAGAGCTCGGTCGATATCCTTTGGAGTCACAAGATCTTTTGAGAAGGTGCGCTCGGCACTGTAGCTCTTAGCTTCGGCCATCTCCGTCTCCACCGGAGAGTCGTCCCTGCCATTGGCGTTCTCGTGTAGCTGCTGGGCAAACTTATGTCCAACCAGGCGCGAGAGGGCTCCGACATTCTGCTCGGCTAGCTGACCTATGGTAAGGATTCCATAAGCCGTAAGGCGCTCTTCCGTCTTCTTCCCTACCCAAAGAAGGTCGCGCACACCCAGCGGCCACATTTTCTCCTGCACTTCACTCTCCCACAGGGTATGTACCTTGTCCGGCTTCTCAAAGTCCGACGCCATTTTGGCCAGCAGTTTATTGGAACCGATGCCGACGTTCACAGTAAAACCCAGCTTGGTCTTGACTTCGTCCTTGAGCCGTGTAGCTACCTCCACCGCGTTTTCTACTTTGCAACGGAAGGACATGTCTATGAAGCACTCGTCAATGGAAAACTGCTGCAGTACAGGTGAATAACTCCGGCAGATGGAGATAAAACCCTCCGAGCAGGCTTTGTACCATGCCCAGTCGCCACCGACAATGAGCAGCTGAGGGTATGTTCGAAGCGCCATCGACACTGGCTGGGCCGTCTTGATACCCAGCTTCTTGGCAGGAATGGACGCGGCCGTTATGATGCTCCTGCGGTCAGACGGATCCCCGGACACCACCGAAGGCACCAGCCGTATGTCCGGCTTGCCCTCACGCATCATCTTCACCGCCGTCCAGCTGAGGAAAGCGGAGTTAACATCGATATGGAAGATGATGCGGTGCATATTAACGCAGATATCCGTGGCGCACCAGGTCGTCCCGGTTGCGGACCGGGGAAGTGTAGCCGTCGGCTATGACGAACAGATCGTCGGCCACTGAAGATATGGCTTGGTAATTATGGTCGGTCACAATGATTCCGTGCTTTTTGGAGCGCTCGCGTATGAGTGCCTGTACTGCCTCAATACTTACAGGATCGACCTGCGAGAATGGTTCATCGAGTATATAAAAAAGGCTCTCGCTCATCAGTACCAGACATAACTCCGCCAGCCTCGCCTCCCCTCCTGAAAGGTCCCAGGTGCACGAATCGTAGTGTCTGGCATATTTGGGAAACTGGTTTGTAAAGGCCCAATAGTTCACGCCGTACAATTCAAAGGCTCTGCGGAGTGGCATGCCGTCAGGAATAAGCCGTCCCTGGGGAAGATACTTTATATGATTCCCGATCTTCTGCCTGTCAATGGGATTACCGTCGATGCTTACCATCACGTTTTCTACTTTAAGCCCGCCCATAAGCGCCCTGAACATGCAGGACTTCCCTGCTCCGTTGCGTCCAAGCAGGCCTGTGACCTTGCCAGTCGAGGAAGTTATGTATCCCCCGCTGAGCACTGTCTTCTGGCCGAAGCGGACCACCACGCTGTCAACGATAAGCTTATGTTCCATAGGCAATCAGGACAATGGTCAACAGGATGGCAAGTATCAGAAAATCGGCCAGCAAGGCCGCTATATACATTTTCCTGCGTGAAAGGCCAAGGTTGATAAAGAAGAACACGCTGTCCCGCTTTTCCAAATGTGTTACTAGGTAGAAAGAAAGAGACATCACGAAAACCTTGAGTATGAAGGCTTCTACAAAGCCGGTATATGAGAAACTAAGGGCCAGATAATAAGCGCACACGATATTGAATACGCCACCTATCACAAAAATCCCTTTTGCGTAATTCCAGATCAGTGATATGCGGTCCCGCAGTCTCATTCAAATACTTGCAAAGAAGGTCCCTTACCTTGAACATTTAGAGCTAATAATCGGCGTAAAAATAGTGTTTTCTAAACATTCCTGCAAGGGGAATGGATTCTTGCGAGTTTGTTATTCAGCGGAAATTGATTATTTTTACAAATCTTAAAACATCAAAGACATATGGAAACGCTCTACAAACTCATTATCCCGGCCGCAGCCCTTCTGGTGTCGGCCGCAGCATGCGCCTCCTCTCCAGATGTTCCCGCCGATGGCAACGAATGGAAACCCCTCTCTCTCAGCACAAGGCAGAAAGAAATAGTTAACCTCGGTCAGACGTTCTCGTTTGAGTTTATAGACCGTATCGAGGCGGAATCCGCAACCGAAGACTACGTAGTGTCCCCTTTGAGCATGCAAATACTGCTTGGTATGATACTCAACGGTGCCCAGGGCGGCACGGCCGATGAGATCAGCACCGTGCTCGGCTATGGCCAGGGTGCCGTTCAGGAAGTGAACGAGTTCTGCAAAGCGATGCTTCTCCAGCTACCTGAACTTGACCGCAAGACCACACTGAAGATCGCCGATGCCATAGTAGTGGACAAAGGCTTCGAACTGCTCCCCAGCTATAACAAAGTGGTCAAAGAATACTACGGTGCCAACATCTCTAATCTGGACTTCAATGACACAAAGGGTTCAGCGGACATAATCAACCAGTGGTGCTCCGATCATACCAATGGCCTGATCCCGCAAATCCTGGACGAAGTATCTCCCACTATGCTCTGCTACCTGCTCAATGCACTGTATTTCAAGGGCGAATGGACTAATAAATTCAACGCCAAAATAACTTCTGACCAGCCATTCTACCGCGACGGCATGAAGGTTAAAGAAGTCCCCCTGATGAGCCAGTACCACAATTTCGATTATGCCGAATCGGAGCTTTTCCAGGCAGTCAAGCTCCCCTACGGCAACGGCGCCTTCTCGATGACTATTTTGCTTCCTAAAGGCAAGCATAGCACGGGCGAAATAACAAAGTTCCTGAAGGCCAACGACTGGCGGGATTTGATGCGCCGTATGTACGACTGCAAAGTGGACCTGTTTATTCCCAAGTTCGAGACAAGGTATCACAAGCAGCTCAACGAAATACTCAGCAAGATGGGTATGCCGACATCTTTCTTGAATGGCGCAGATTTCAGCAAGATGTCACCAGACGCGCTGAAACTCAGTTTCGTACAGCAGGATGCTATGATCAAGGTGGATGAAGAAGGCGCCGAGGCGGCGGCGATATCAAGCGCCGGAATGGAGAAGACGACAGCGATCCCGGAGGATCCTGTGCTGTTCCGCGCCGACCATCCTTTCGTATATGTTATTTCAGAATCAAGCAGCGGCGCGATACTATTTGCCGGCCGCTACAGTGCTCTATAAAAATGCGTAAACTATCCTTTCTGTTTGTGGCAATCATTCTGTCATCGACTATCTCTGCCCAAGAACTTTCGGGCTCCTATTTGTTTGCTCAACGTGACACATGCGATCTCTATCTGGACGTCTATCATCCGGCTCCGGGTTCGCAGACTCAGTTGGACGGCGTGACCAAGCCAACCATTCTATTTGTATTCGGCGGCGGGTTCATAACCGGTAGCCGCAACGACCCATTTTACAATCCATGGTTCAAGCTGTTGACCGATGATGGGTATGGAGTCGTATCAATAGATTATCGCCTTGGCTTGAAGGGAATACCCATGAGGTTCGATCTCTTCCATCTTGTCCGCAGCGCCAAGCACACCAAGCGGGCAGTTGATTCGGGCGTGGAAGATGTGTTTGAGGCCATCAGATTCATTTCTGACAACTCTGCCAAACTTGGGATTGATCCCGGCAATATCGTCATTGCCGGCAGTTCCGCCGGAGCTATGATATCGCTGAGCAGCATGCTGGAGACCTGCTCCCCCACTGAACGCACCGCCATTCTGCCGGAAGGCTTCCGCTTCAAGGGCCTTATGTCTTTTGCGGGTGGGGTGATGTCCAGTACGGGGGTGCCGGAATACCAGTCGGAGCCTGCGCCGCAGCTGCTGCTTCATGGCACCGCCGACGGGGCTGTGGCCTATGACAAGATTGCATTCGGCCGTCTGGGCCTGTATGGCAGCAGTTCGCTGGTGGAGAAAGTATTCTCCAAGAAAGGATATGTTTATGAAATATACCGTTATATCGGACACAATCACGATATAGCGGCTCACTTTGTAGCCACCTGGCCGGTTCAACGGAAGTTCCTGGAACTCAATGTCATAAAGGGTATGCGTCGCACGATTGACGCTACCCTCGATGATCCTACTGTCCCTAAATGGGAAAGCGTTGACCTTGGCCAGATCTACAAATGATGTGGTAAACTCAAAATGAGATATGCCATCGTTCCTGCAAATTGACAATATTTCCAAATCTTACGGCACAAAGATTCTCTTTGACCATATAGGTTTCAATATCAACGAGGGTGACAAGATCGCCCTCGTGGCGCCTAACGGCACTGGTAAAACTTCCCTGCTCCGCATCCTGGCCGGTAAGGACAAGTCCGACTCAGGCGGCAAGATTACGTTCCTGAAGGACATCAGGATAGCATTTCTCGAGCAGGAGTATGAGTTCGACCCGGCGAACACCATCGAACAGCAGCTGTATTCGGAGGACCCTGATATAAGGCTGAATACAGTTCGTATCCTCGATGAGCTGGGGCTCGATCCTTCCAAGCGCATGAGCGAACTCTCCGGCGGCGAAGTCAAACGTGTGGCGATAGCCGGGCTGCTTGCCTCCGAGTCTGAATTCCTTATAATGGACGAGCCTACTAACCACCTTGACCTCGATGCCATTGAGTATCTTGAGAATGCCTTGAAGCGCTCCAGATGCACTCTCTTTATGGTATCCCACGACCGCTATTTCCTCGACAGGGTTTGCAACACCGTCATGGAGATGGACCGCGGCTCGATCTATATCTATAAAGGCGATTACGAAAACTTTCTGACCAAGCGCTCGGAACGTATAGCCAATTACAATGCCGAAACCGACCGCGTGCGTAACGTTCTGAGGCGAGAGCTCGAATGGATACACGCTACACCGTGTGCCCGCAGCGGCAAGGCTAAATATCGCAAGCAGGCTTTCCTGGAACTTAAAGACAGGGCCGCGGATGTATATACTACCAGCAATATCAGCATGGAGGGACTTGCCGGAGGCGGATATCTCGGCAAGCAGGTTATCGACTGTAAGGACTTGTGCTTCTCCTACGATGGGAAGCCGATTGTAAGCCACTTCACTTACAACTTCCAGCGTTATGAGCGAGTCGGGATTGTAGGCGGCAACGGGATAGGCAAAAGTACTTTCCTTAACTTGTTGGCACTGAGCGACCTTCCGTCGATAAAGCGCGGAGAGTCTGTGCGCATAGGCTACTATAGGCAGCAAGGCATTGAGTTCCGTCCCGATGATACGGTCATGGAAACGGTGCCCGACACGCGGCTCCTTGAGAAGTTCTTGTTCCCCCACGATATGTGGAACAATCGCATAAACAGGCTATCCGGCGGCGAAAAAAGGCGCCTGTACCTGCTCACGGTGCTGCTGCAGGATCCCAATCTGCTGATACTTGACGAGCCGACTAACGACCTTGATATAGTGACCTTGAACATTCTCGAAGAGTATCTGCTTGATTTCAAAGGGAGTTTGATCATTGTCACTCACGACAGGCACTTTCTCGACCGACTTGTGGACCATCTCTTCGTCTTCTGCGGGGATGGGGTGATAAAGGACTTCGTAGGAGGATACAGTGCGTACCGTACATTCATAACCGACCTGCGCAAGGAGCAGAAGGCCCATACTGCTGCCTCTAGCGTTGCTGCACCCGTCAAACCGAAGCCTGCCGGACCACGTAAGTTGTCGTGGAAGGAGAAGAAAGAACTGGAGCAGCTTGAGGCCGACTTAGAGCTGCTGGGCACTGAGCAGAAGGAGCTTGAAGCCCTGCTCGGCGGCGGCACGGACGACTATCAGCGTATTACTGAGGCCTCGGCCCGTTATGAAGCCATAATGGCCGAAATCGATGCCAAGGAAACCCGTTGGCTCGAACTAAGCGAAATCTGATTATCGGCAGTTGCTTCTGCATACAGAACCGTAGCCACCCTCGGCTCCGTAAGAGGGAGGGGCCCACGGAGTGGGAGGGGTCGCGAAGCGACGTTCTGTATGCAGAAGCAACTGCCGATATTCTATAGAGTTCCGATAATCTCTGACCAAGACGAAACACCGATGGTAGTAAGATAAGGAGCAAATACCGAATCTTCAGAAGATGTTCCGGCAGCCTGCCACACATACCACGCCGGTTTCTTACCGTTGGGCTGCTCAGAATCATCGGGGAAACGCCTCAGTCCAATACGCAAGCCACCCTCAGCACGGTTGTCCTGCCAGTTATGCCACTGTATCCCGTCAATACCTTCCAAAGTATTGGTCTTCTTCCATGCCCATGCAGCTCCTGCCGCCTGCTTTGCCAGATCTGACTCGCTATAACTGGGCGAATTGGTCCCGTTCTCTGACAGGAAAAGCAGACGCTTGCTCTTGCCCTTGAAGTAATGCTGCTTGTCCAGCACCCAGGCATTGACCACCTCCAAATTCTTGAACGTACAGAAAGATGAATTCAAAGAATATGTTGATGAAGTATCATCCTTCCAGAATTCCGGACGAGTAAGGTCCTGGGGATAAGGGTGATATGCAATACCCCACAGAAAATCGCCCTCGGCGCTGCTGTATTTGCAAAGGTCCTCAAGCAGGCTCTTTGACGCATACTGGCCTTCAGCCTTGGCCCAGGCATGGGTCAGGGATATCATCACCGTGGAGTTAGGATCGTACTTGTGCGCAATATTGTGGCAAATGCGCATCGAGCGCACATAGCTGTCCATGTAGCGCCACTCCGGCTGGTCGCCCATGTTGGTCCATTCCTTCTGGAAATCGACCTCGTTGTGCAGAATCCAGTGGTGAATACGTCCGTAAGTGTCAGTGGAATAACGGCCGGCGAGATAGTCGAGCACTGCAGCATACAGATTGGCCGCTGCCGCAGTTGTAAGATTTGGCATGCTGTAATTACCCCCGTCGCATTCTGGATGCTTCAAAAGCGCAGTAGCCTTGGAATTGGTATCAGACTGACGATTAAGGAGAATTGCCGATACTACTATTCCCCTCTTGCGACATTCGGTCAAGATACGGTCCAGCTGGGACGCGTAGCCCGTGTTCATGTAATAAGTGATCCCTCCGAACTTCCAGGGCGTGACGTAGTTGCCGCTGCGTTCGGTATTTACCATCGAATTGAGCACAATATTGACCGTCACGCTGCTTATGCCCAGATCGTCAAGATCGGACAAATTATTATTGACTACGAAAGCGCCAAGTCCCTTCTTCGACTTAGGCACAAGAGCCGCTGGCGAGCGCACAGCCTTAATATCGTCGGCGTAGCGGGCGTGTGAACAGAGAGTCTGAGACGCGCCGTCCACTTTGACTACTGCAAAACGGGAAAGCACGCGATCGTACTCCGGAAGGTTGTCACGGCTGACGGTCCTGGGCATGCTGACGCTGAAGCTATTGCCTGAAATTGCTACTTTCTGGCTGAAAGAAGATACTTCGGTAAGGCTTTCCCACGGGCCTATTTCGGCGATATAGTAGCCGCTGCCTCCGTCGGTGTGTCCCTTGATTGTCACTTCATTATCGCCCACTTCCACGCTGCTTACGCGGCAAGGATAAGATTTGGCAACGTAAGCGGCGATGCGTTCAGCCTCTGCATCCTTGCCCTTGGCCTTTTGGAGTTCGGCCTCGTAAGCTTTCAGCTCTTCTTCGTTCATCTCCCTTATCTGGAAATTCTTGATATGGAGAACAACATTCTTTTTGGTGCCGAAGTCGAGCCTCAGATTCTCGCCCGCCTTGCCCCAGGAAAAAGCGTTACGGTCGGCAGCGATGCTGCAACTGTAATTCTTCCAAGCATTTCCGGAGGTAGCAGGGATGGCGCCGAAGTGCCTGGAGCGGGATTCAGCAATGCTTTTGCCGTAGAATACTTGCAGGTCATTCACTCCGGCATTGCAGCGGTAGTCGAAATTAAGTACGCGGTGCTCCAGTTCGAGGTCTTTTTCAAGACCCGCTGTGAAAATGTACGGGTCGGCCCCCGTGGTTGTGAGCAGCCACTCCCCGGCAGATTCATCGTACGACATGTCAATGTCATGTACATTCTTAGAAACAAAGCTGAGGCTGACAGGATCAACATGTTTTACAGGCTCTGGCTCTGGTTCTGGTTCAGGTGCCGGTTCGGGCTTGTTTGTGCCGGGGTTATCTGGCTCTTCGGTGTTTGTAGGTGAGCATGAGAAAAGGACTCCGGTGCTGAGCAAAACGATAAACAAGAACTTTAACTTCATTTCTTATTTCTGTCTGAAAGCAAGAATAATGAGCTTACGGTAAGCCCGCTGATGATGTGCCACACTCCCCACCATGCGGTAATGACAAGCATGCCCCCATGTGGCGGCAGGCCGGCAAAAATGCTCGTCCCGAGCAGCAGGACAAGTCCAAGTCCGCTGTTCTGGATGCCTGTCTCGATGGTCAGAGTGCGCCTGTCCGGCACAGAGACTCTGAATGCAGTGCCCATTGTATAACCTATGGCCAGAGCCAGCAGGTTGTGCACCAGAACTATGAGGAATATGTACTTGATACATAGCAGAAAGGACTGTCTGTTACCCCAGAAAGACAGTACCACCATGGCAATGAAAAACACGATGCTGACCCACTGGAAAGGCTTTTTGAGCTTTTCCGCAAACTTTGGCAAATAGTGAGAAGTAAGGATACCAAGAGTAAGAGGAATGCCGAGCAGCACGAAAATGGTCTTGAATACATCCCACAGCGGAATCACCAAAGTAGGCACATCAGCTGCTATGCTGGCGAACTTGAGGTACAGGTTGCCGTATAACCAGAAATTGAAGGGAGTCAGCAGGACACATAGGGCGGTGCTTATGGCCGTAAGTGTTACTGACAGCTCCACGTTGGCCTTGGACAAAGACGACATGAAATTGGAGATATTCCCGCCGGGGCATGAGGCCACCAGAATCATTCCAAGCGCCATGGACCAACTGATATGCTTGCCAAGTATGAGCGTGAGCAAGAATGTCAGCAGCGGCAGCAGCACAAGCTGACAGCATACGCCGAGAATGACCGACTTTGGCTTACGGAAGACCTCAATGAACATCTTGGGCTTTATTCCGAGGGCCACCCCGAACATAACGAAGGCAAGGACGATATTGATAGTATTCATGCCCCCGGCATTCAGCGTTACCTGAATGCTGTCGAGGAAATCGAAGGTGTCTTTCATAAGCTTTGCGTCTTGCGTCCCGAGAAAGCGGGGCTCATAGTGGCAGAACGTATGTTTTCGATTGTAACTGCTGGATCGTTGATGAAATGAAGGGTTGAACCTCCGTTCAAGTTCACTCTAAGCGTCTTGTATGCCGCTTCTGTGAGCTTGCAGACGCTGGACATTTTTACTACTGCATCAGGCACTTCAAAGCCCGATGCATCGACCTCGGATGTGCCGTTGATGTCGAACTGGGCCTTGGTGCCGCTGCCCGTGACTGTCATGGTGCAGTTGCCTTTGGTATAAACCGACAGCAAACCGCTGGTGCAAAGCGACACGGTCTTGGATGTGCCCGCAAGCTTGTATTCCGATTCTTCCGACTCCTGCTCGACTATGTGCAGCTGCGCGGAATTGGCCATCTGCACTTTGCATTCACGGCAAGTCACGTCAAAGTCGGCAACGCTCTTGTTCTGGGCGCTGAGGTTGAAAGACAAGGAGCTGACTTTCAACGATTTGATGGTTGACGAGCCACTCAGCGTGAAAGTCACCCTGGATTTGTCGAACAGATCTTCAGTGTCAACCAGTACAGACTTGTCGGACATGGTCACGCTCTGCAGAAGGTCTGGTACATAGACAACAGCGGAAAAAACGGGATCAGGAGTCCCTTTGCCGCGGAACAAACGTTTGATTTCGGAGGGGACCTTGCGCTCCTCGAGCCCGATATAGAGCGTGGAGCCTCTCACCTCGCAAATCACATAGTCGATATATGCTTCTTCTACAGACAAAAGAGACCGGTAATCCGAGCCTCTGACAAGACTCACACTGAAAGGTCCCGAGACCTCCACTCCTGAGAAAGGAGTTAGGGAGCGGCTATACTGACGTGTAGCAGCTCCAGCAACTGTGCTCATGAGCACGGTGCAACACAGAAGGCTGAGAATCAACTTTTTCATAATACTATTCTATCAATGAGCCCCACTCGTCGGTCTTGGCATCCAGCTCTCGCTTGCACTCCAAATAATCACGGGTGAGCTCTATAATGTCATCCTGTGGTCCCGGGGCTGACAGTATTTTTTCAATTTCCGCCATTCGGGACTCCAATTTTTCAATTTCGCTCTCAAGATAAGAAATTCTGTTCTTTTTCTTACGGTCGAGCCTGTTTTTTTCTTTAAGTTCCTCTCTATGAGCATTATTGCGAGGCGCTTCGACCTTGGTCTGAGCCGCCTTCCTTTCCAGCTCCTGGAGCGTTTCCAGCTTGCGGCGGGACAGGAATTCAGCCACTCCCCCAAGATGCTCTATGACCTTGCCGTCGCGGAATTCATAAAGCTTGTCCACCAGCCCGTCGAGAAAGTCCCTGTCATGGCTGACAACAATGAGCGTGCCATCGTAGGATTTAAGGGCCTGCTTCAAGATATCTTTCGACTTGATATCCATGTGGTTCGTGGGCTCGTCGAGTGCTAGCAGGTTATGGTTCTGGAGCATCAGTTTAGCCATGCCCAGACGGGCCCTCTCACCTCCCGAAAGCACACCGACGCGCTTGTCGATATCCTCGCCCCTGAAGAGGAACTGGGCCAGGATGTCACGGAGTTTCGTGCGTATGTCACCTACGGCTATCCGGTCAAGGGTACTGAATACGGTTTCGTTCTTATCGAGTATATCTTCTTGATTCTGAGCGAAATAGCCCAGATCTACGTTATGCCCTAACCGAGATTCACCATCCAGGGGCTGAAGTTCGCCGGCAATTATGCGCATGAGCGTAGTCTTGCCTTCACCGTTGCGCCCCACAAATGCAACCTTCTGGCCTCGCAGAATCTCAATGTCTGCGTTGCTGAATACTGTTTTCTGCGGATAGCCCGCCACAAGCCCGGTGGCTTTGTACACAAGGTCTCCGGACCTTGGTGCGGGAGGAAATTTTACCGTAAGTCGCACATTGTCAGTCTCATCGATCTCTACCCTTTCGAGCTTTTCGAGCGCCTTGATTCTTGACTGGACCTGATTGGACTTGGTGGGCTTGTAACGGAAGGTATTGATGAATTCTTCCGTCTTCTGAATCATGCGCTGCTGGTTCTCGTAAGCAGCGGTCTGTTGGGCAAGACGCTCCGCCCTCAGCTCGAGATACTTGGTGTACGGCACTTTGTAGTCGTGGATGTGCCCAAGCATGATCTCCACTGTGCGGTTGGTCACATTGTCGAGGAACTTGCGGTCGTGCGAAACAAGCAGCAACGCTCCGTTGCGCGACCTCAGATAGTCCTCCAACCACTCGATAGACTCTATATCCAGATGATTGGTAGGTTCATCGAGCATCAGCAGGTCGGGCCTTCGCAGCAGAATCTTGGCCAATTCTATGCGCATGTTCCAACCTTGGCTGAAAGTGTCAGTCAGCCGTCCCAGTTCGTCGTCTTTGAATCCCAGTCCCGCGAGAGTCTTTCGAGCCTGGACTTCCGGGGGCTCGCTGTGCGATACGGCAAGCCTGTCGTTCAGTTCTGACAGCCTCTCGATGAGCTCCGAATAAGCATCTGATTCATAGTCAGTACGGGTAGTGAGCTCTTCGCTGATGGCATCTATTTCATCTTGCAGGCCGGTAGTTTCGCTGAACACGGTCATGGTCTCATCCAGCACGCTCAGCCCCTTGTGATGCTCCATTATTTGGGGCAGGTAGCCGATGGATACACCGGATGGCTTGTCGATGTGGCCCGAACTTGGATTCTGGAGTCCGATGATAAGTTTCATCAGAGTGGACTTCCCCGCTCCGTTGCGCCCTACCAGGCCTATCTTATCTTTATTGCTGATGTGGAAATTGATGCTGTCAAGCAAGGTAAAACCGCCCCAGGCGACGGTAACATTGTCAATCGATATCATCTTCAACTTGTTCTTTTCGGCACAACAGAATTGACAATTCGTATAGTAGGTACAGCGGAGCAGCCAGCACCAGCATGGAGAAAGGATCAGACGGCGTGATCAGGGCGGACAGTATCAACACACCGACGAAGGCGTACCTGCGGCCTTTGCGCAGCATTTGCCTGCTGACGACCCCGAGGCGGGACAAGACAGAAATAACCGTCGGGAACTCGAACACTATGCCTATGAGCAACGACATGGACGTAAACATGGACATGTACGAGCTCAGGGTGATGGTGTTGGCAATGTCGGGGCTCACGGTGTAATTCATGAAGAACTGTAAACATACCGGAAGCACGAAGAAATAGCCCACCAGTACGCCCAAATAGAAGAATCCGGACGACATGATGAATGCAGCCCTGACTGCTTTCTTCTCATTCTCGTAGAGAGCGGGTGCCACAAACTTCCACACTTCGAACACTATGTACGGGAAAGCCAGCACCACGCCGGCGGCAAGCGCCGCTTTCAGGTGCGTGAAGAATTGGGCTGAAATATCCACATTGATAAGGCTCATGTCGATGCTCCAGCCGAGCCATTTATAAACTATGAAATCGGGCTTGGACGGCCAAAGGACAATGTCGAACAGCGGCCCTCTGAAGGCCAGTCCAAGGGCGCAGAATATACAAACGGCTATGACCGAGCGGAATATAGTCCATCTCAGTTCCTCAAGATGATCCCAGAAGGACATCTCGCCGCCGCTGCTGCGCTTCTCAGAAGCCACAACCTATTCGGTCTTTTTGGGGGTATCGTCGGACAGATTGACTTGGTCGTCGATCTCCTTCATCCCGTCCTTGAAGCTCTTGACTCCCTTGCCAAGACCTTTCATCAATTCAGGAAGCTTCTTCCCTCCGAAAAACAGAAGGATTACGAAAGCGATGATGATTAATTCCCACCAGCCGAAGACTAAAGGATAAAACAACATACACTAATGGATTAAAGTGAATTTAGCGACGCTTCCAGCGCTTCAATGCGCGCAAGGGCGTCTGATTCTTTTTTACGTTCAGTGTCAATCACTGACTGGGGTGCGTGAGATACGAACCCGGCATTGCCCAGCTTGGCCCTTACGCCGGCAAGGAACTTACGCTGGTGCTCAAGATCGGCGAGGATGCGGGCCTTTTCCTGCTGGGTATCCACAAGGCCTTCCAGAGGCACGCTGCATTTGACAGTGCCCACGATGAAGCTCAGGGAAGCACCGTCGATGGCATCAACGAACTCGGAAATATTGGCCGCTTTGCCGATGATAGGGAGGAATTCTTTGGAAATCGCACCTTCGATGCAGAGTTTAAGTGCATCTTTGGGCGCTATCTGCTTCTGTGCCCGGATGCCGCGCACACCTGTTATTATCTGGCGTGCCTGGTCGAATCCGGCGAGGAAATCGTCGTTGTAGGGACCTGCCACCGGGGTTCGCTCGAACATGATGGTTTCGCCTGGACGGCGCTCAGCCATGGCATGCCATATTTCCTCTGTGATGAAAGGCATCACCGGGTGTATGAGCTTGAGGAGCTTGTCGAAGAAGCCTACGGTTGCGTCGAAGGTATAGCCGTCTATCGCTTCGCCGTAAGCAGGCTTGACCAGCTCGAGGTACCAGCTGCAGTAATCGTCCCAGAAGAGCCTGTAGATTGCCATGAGGGCATCATTGATGCGGAACTTGCGGTAGTGATCCTCCACTGTCTCTATGGTGCGGGACAGCAGATTGTCAAACCATTTGACTGCGACGCGGGACGGCTCGCTCTGGCGTCCGTTGGCATCTACCCTCCAGCCATTGACGAGGCGCCACGAGTTCCATATTTTACCGCAGAAATTGCGTCCCTGCTCGATCTGGGACTCATCGTACAGAATATCATTCCCGGCCGATGAACACAGAAGCATGCCCAAACGTACCGAGTCTGCGCCATACTTTTCGATAAGCACGAGAGGATCGGGGCTGTTGCCAAGCGTCTTGCTCATCTTGCGACCGCGCTTGTCGCGTACGATTCCGGTGAAATAAACGTTGCGGAAAGGAACGTCGTTCATGAATTCGCCGCCGGCCATGACCATCCTTGCCACCCAGAAGAAAATGATGTCCGGACCGGTCACAAGGTCGCTGGTCGGATAGTAGTATTTGAGATCGCGGTTGGGCTTGTGCTCGGGGTGACCGGGACGGGCCGCATCGAAGACACTTATCGGCCAGAGCCAGCTGCTGAACCATGTGTCGAGCACGTCCTCGTCCTGCTTCAGATCGGCAGCCTTTATGCCGGGATTCAGGGCCTGGGCGGCCTTGAGAGCCATTTCTTCAGTCTCTTCCACCACTACGCTGCCGTCGGGAAGATACCATGCAGGGATGCGCTGCCCCCACCAGAGCTGGCGGGAGATACACCAGTCATGAGCATTTTCCATCCAGTGACGGTACACGTTGCGGTATTTGTCGGGTATGAGCTTGATTTTGCCCGACTCAACCGATTCGAGGGCCGATTTGGCAAGGTCTTCGAGCTTGAGGAACCACTGCTTGCTGAGCTTCGGTTCAATGACGGCGTCGGTACGCTCACTGTAGCCAACGGGAGAGATATACTCTTCAATCTTGACGAGGTTTCCTGCCTCTTCAAGAAGCTTAACTATGTTCTTACGCGCCTCGAAACGGTCTTGTCCGACAAGGATCTGCGCCTTCTCGTTCAGGCGTCCGTCGTCGTCGAGGATCTCCAATATGGGGAGATCGTGGCGCTGTCCGATCTCGTAGTCATGGGCGTCGTGAGCCGGGGTGACCTTGAGGCATCCGGTACCGAAATCCATCTCTACGTAATCGTCTTCAATCACTGGAATCTCGCGATTGATTAGCGGAATAAGCACTTTCTTGCCACGGAGCTTATGATAGCGTTCGTCGGCAGGATTGACACATATAGCGGCATCTGCCATGATGGTCTCGGGGCGGGTGGTTGCAATCACGAGATAGTCGTCTGTCGGATTGCCCTTACCGTCAGAGATATAGTAACGCAGATGATAGAAATGGCTCTTGGTGTCTTTGTGTATTACTTCGTCGTCGGATATTGCAGTATGGGCCACCGGATCCCAGTTGACCATGCGGTATCCGTGATAGATGAGACCCTTCTTATAGAAATACACGAAAGTGGCAGTCACGGCAGCGCTAAGGGCCGGCTCCATAGTGAACTTGGTGCGGTCCCAGTCGCATGATGCGCCAAGTTTGCGAAGCTGCTGCAGGATGATACCGCCGTGCTCTTCTTTCCATTCCCATGCATATTTGAGGAATTCTTCGCGTGTCAGATCCTCCTTCTTGATGCCCTGAGCGGCAAGCTTGGCCACGACCTTGTTTTCGGTGGCTATGCTTGCATGGTCGGTGCCGGGAACCCAGCAGGCGTTCTTGCCGTCCATGCGCGCCTTGCGTATGAGCACATCGTTAAGGGTGTTGTTCAGCACGTGGCCCATGTGCAGGATGCCTGTCACATTGGGCGGAGGTATAACAATCGTATATGGCTCCCGGGAATCGGGTTCCGAATGAAAACATCTGTTCTTAAGCCAATAGGCGTACCACTTATCCTCTACTTCCGCGGGATTATATTTCGTATTGAGTTCCATAGTTTGCAAAGATAACATTTTTACACTAATTTTGTCGGAGTAATACTTGAAATTATGGAAGAAAACAAGCAAATACAGCTCGAGCTCAAGCCCGAGGTTGCCAAAGGCAATTATTCTAACCTGGCAATCATCAGTCATTCCCACAGCGAATTCGTGATAGACTTTGCCACAATGTTGCCCGGACTCGCCAAACCGGAGATCGGCAACAGGATACTGATGACTCCCGAGCACGCCAAGCGTCTCCTTAACGCTCTGGCAGACAATATCGGCAAATATGAATCCCAATTCGGCCCCATTGAGCTCCCCGGCTCTCCCAAGGCTACGTTCAACCTTGCCGATTTCAATCCCAATGGAGCCAAATCTTAAGGCGGTCAAGGCCATCGTCTTTGACGTGGACGGGGTTATGACTGACGGCAGTGTGCTTTGCGACCCCAATGCCGAACCGCTGAGGATTTTCAATGAAAAAGATGGCCACGGACTGCGTATGGCAGCCCTGAACGGTTATATACTCGCCGTCATTACGGGAGGGCATACAGAAGCCGTGCGCAAGCGCATGACCGCATACGGTGTCCCCTACGAAAACGTATATCTTAAAGCAAGGGACAAACGTCGCGTAATACAGGAATTCTGCGAGCGTTTCGGATTATCACCTGAAGAAGTTCTTTATATGGGTGATGACATTCCCGACGTGCCCGCCCTGGAATTTGCCGGCGTGTCAGTGGCCCCTGCCGACGCTGCCGCCGAGGCGCGTGAGGCAGCCGATATTGTGTCGCCTATAGGCGGAGGCAAAGGTTTTGTCCGCTGGACCCTTGAGCTGGTCATGAAAGCCCAGGGGAAATGGATCTTTGATGTCAAGAAGTATGAACAAATGTTCTAAGCGCATAATTCTCGGCAGCGGCTCTCCCCGCCGCCGCGAACTTCTGGCAGGGTTGGACGTGGAGTTTACAGTAGATACAGGCAACACTTTCCAAGAGTCCGTGCCTGATGGCGTCAGACCTGAAGACGTGCCGCTGATTATGTCTGAGGGCAAGTCACACGGCTTCCACAGACCCCTTGAGAGCGATGAACTTCTGATTACCGCAGACACTGTTGTGATTGTTGACGGTCGCGTACTTGGCAAGCCTCATAGCCGTGAACAGGCTTTCGAGATGTTAAGGGAACTGTCGGGCCGTGAACATGAAGTGGTATCTGCCGTCACGTTCCGCACTACTGATAGAGAGCGCAGTATCAAGGACTCCACGATGGTATTTGTCTCCCCTCTAAGCGAGGAAGAGATTGCTTACTACGTAGATACTTACCGTCCTTATGACAAGGCCGGCGGCTACGGCATACAGGAATGGCTGGGCTATGCTGCGATAGGCCGTATCGAAGGCTCGTTCTACAATGTAATGGGATTCCCGGTTCATCGGGTATGGGAACTTCTGCAAGAGTTTGCGTCATGACTTCCCCTTCCCGTTTCACCTATCCATTCTGCTACGTGCCGCATCCCCTGGTGGTTGATGCGGCGCGTTCGTTAATCCAGCGTCTTGATTCTGACCCTTCTCTGGGCTCATTGTTTTCGGAGGGCAAGATGATGGGAGTTCTGCTCACAGATTCCGGCCCGTTGTATGCATTTAGCGGACTTGCCGGGGGCAAGGCTGTGATCGACGGTTTCGTGCCTCCGGTATATGATCTCACTCAAGGTTATTATAAAGAACGTGAGGCGGAGATCTCCAGTATGTCTGCCGGGCCTGCGCGTTCCGAAGCTTCCGCCATGCTCCAGGAGTGGATTTTCAGACAGTACAGAGTGATGAACGCCCTTGGCGACGAACTCAGCGTGCTTGATATCTTTGCCCGCAGGGGGCTGGTGCCTCCCGGGGGCACGGGCGACTGCGCTGCGCCAAAGCTACTCAACTACGCCTTCCGAAATGGCCTGAAGCCGCTTGCCATGGGAGAGTTTTGGTACGGAAAGAGCCCTGTCCGCGAGGTGAGGGAGCAGGGACGTTTTTATCCTTCCTGTACGGGGAAATGCGGCCCGCTGCTTAGCTGGATGATGCAAGGGCTTAACATAGAGCCCAACCCTCTGGATTCCGCCGTAGCCTCCCCTGCTGTTCCGGATGTCCTATATGTCGATGATGACATTATCGTTGTTGACAAGCCCTCCGGGATGCTTTCTGTGCCAGGAAAGATAGAGTCGGAATCGATGCTTGAGTGGCTTCGCAAGAGGTTCGGACGCACTGTAGAGAGCTGCCACAGGCTGGATATGGACACTTCGGGGATCATGGTATTTGCCCGCTCGCTCAAGGCTAAAGCCGAGCTTGAGCGCCAATTTGCCACACGAGAAGTCAGCAAACTCTACCGGGCCAGGCTTGAAGGTGGCCCATGGAATCATGCCATGAAAGGCACCATAGCTCTGCCTCTTATGCTCGACTACTACGACAGGCCGCGTCAGATGGTGGATTATGATGCCGGCAAGCGGGCTGTGACGGAGTACGAAGTCATCCAGATACTTCCGGACGGGACTGTAGATGTAATCTTCAAACCGCTGACCGGACGCTCGCACCAGATCCGTGTGCATGCCGCCCACTATCGCGGGCTGGGGCACCCTATAGTAGGAGACAGACTTTACGGGAGCGCCGCCGAGGGCAGACAATTGATGCTGCGGGCATGCGGACTGGCGTTTAAGCATCCTGCGGACGGACGGTGCATGAGCTTTGGGGAGAGGATATAAAAGAAATGAGTTGGTGTCTCACGACAACAACTCATACTAACCACATAATTAATAACACTAAAACTAATAACCAATAGGTTGTGAGGAGAACCCTCTTGAACAACCCGATACAAAGGTACAACTTTAATTTTAATTTGCAATACTTTTTTTGAAATTTTTTTAATATTTATTTATCATTGCTGATTATCAAGCAGTTACGATTTAACAAAATTTTCACGAATCCCCCACTGCTCTCTGTATCAGACTGAATCGGGTATATTTTGAGGCAATGGTTTGCAAATTCAAATAAAAATAGTATCTTTGCAATCCTCAACGGTGCGTTGGCCGAGTGGCTAGGCGCAGGTCTGCAAAACCTGTCACAGTGGTTCGATTCCGCTACGCACCTCCAAACGCCCCCGCAGATATCTGCAGGGGCTGTTTTCTTTCCGGAAACTAAAATACCAGTTTTGCACCAAAGTAGAAAGAGCGGGGCATTGAAGGACCGCAGATATATGCAGAGTCTTTTGATTTTCCTACGTCTAAGTCTTTTTGGTAACTGTCAAGTATATTCTTTACGGCACATGACAGTTCAATTCGGGTAAGCCCAGACAGGTGGAAATGCCATGCAAGCCTTGCCGAAAGGTCGAAAAAGTCAGGTGTCAGCACTTCGGCATCTGCGGGAATGTAGCCTGCGTAATGTTGGACCAGCATAGGTCCGGTGTAAACACAGTTCAGCGAAGCTTTCAAATGGTGAGTTATTTTGCCGTCAGCCGTAAAATATCCATACAAATCGGGTGCTCGGAACATCCTTTTTTGGGGTGATACCGTTTCGCTCCATTGAAAAGCCTCGTTAAACAAACTGCGCTGAGGAGTTATGCCCGCTTGTAGTTCAATAACCTCAGGCAAGACGGCCCTTAACTCAATGTTAGCGCCTGCTACCATAGCCCCAGGAGCGTTGGTACGCTCAAGCAAACGGTTTCCATGAGCATCTGCCCCTTTTTCTGTGAGTACAAATACATCTTTTAGGCCGGTATAAAATGCCTCAACAAGTGCATTTAACTGCCACTGTCCAAGTTTGGCCCACCAATCTGCAGATAGGCTGAATGCATGGGAGCGCTCGGGACGCAAGTTTGGAGAAATGCTGATTAGAGAGACCTCGCCCCCAACGGCTCCAACATGAAGGTCCTCATCGTAAGTTTGAGGTGCACGGAAGCCGGAAGCATATCCGGCCCTGAATGCCCAATTGGCACTGGGGGTATATCTAAGCGTTAAGCGAGGCGACACGATAGGTTTCGCAATCATATTGTGCTTATCCGCACGCACTCCGAGTAATATCCCGATTTTTTCGTTTCGCCACTCGTTTTGTACATACAATCCTCCTTGTCTGGTTGTTTGGCGCAACGAACGTCCATATCCTAGAAAGACATCGGACAGGTTGTTGTATGTGAAGTCTAAACCAGTCGTCAATGTCGCCGGCATCAGCCATAGGCGGCCAAAGTTATGAATATATTGAGCTCCCGCGTTAGCAGTGAGGTCCTTCGTACGGCCATATGCATCCGGATCTTTTCCGGCGCCGTAGTAAGAGTTCCTGTCTATCCCTTGTGCCGACACGAATGCACCCACGTTGTTATTCCCCCATTTGCCGTCCCACGAAAGGCTGCAACCATCTATTCGATGTTCAGCCTGCTCGGCAATATGGCACAAATGCGGGACCTCATCTATCGTGTCCCCGCCCCTGCGGAATTCATGGATGTGATGATATTCTGCTGTCAGTTTTCCGTGTTCCCCTATATTATGGTACATGCGCATTCCAATAGTCTGGCTACGCAACCTCGGCATGTCTGAAAAGCCGTCATTATTTCTGTCATATGCATCCCGGTCGCGTATCATTGTGAATAAATAAGCACCGGCTCTACGGTCTTCTGTAATGACCGATGCATTCAAACTTGTGTTTATATCAGTAGCTCGCGCGCCAATGATGCCGCTTTGGTTGCTGAGTTGTAGCATATTCCCAATAGGCTCTTTTGTGATAATATTAACTGTTCCACCAATAGCATTGGAACCGAATAGCGCCGAGCCGCCTCCGCGCACAACTTCGATGCGCTCTATCATGGACTCAGGGAGTTGTTCCAAGCCATAGACCATCGATAGCGAACTGAATATAGGCTTACTATCCAACAGTACCTGCGAGTATTGACCTGACAGTCCGTTTATGCGTAATTGTGAGAACCCGCAGTTACCACAGTTGTATTCTACTCGCAGCCCGGGCTGGAAGTTCAGCACGCCTGCTGGATTTACAGCTGTCACATTCTCAAATAGTTTTGGAGAGACCACGCAGACAATCTGTCCGCTCTCCCTGCGTTTGGTCGCGTAACGATTCGCGGTAACTACTACTTGGTCTATGGTCATCACATCTTTAAACAGAGTAAAATTATATTCCTTAGTCTCCCCAATTTCCGCATCAATCAACCCTTCATATTTTTTATGTCCGAATAGAGACACTTCTATGGTATGACGTCCTTCAGCGAGATTGCTTAGATAATAATGTCCAGTGGAATCGGTCTCTGCGCTTATATTTAGATCTTTTATAAAGATTAATGCAAAAGAGAGATGCTCTCCGGTATTTCCATCGATTACGTGTCCATGGATATTTGCATCAGTTTTCTGTCGTTTCTGAGCTAAAGCAGGTGCCGGAGCAATAAATAGTAGGGCAAAAAGTAATGCCGCCATTGTCAACATGTGCTTGTTCATAATGTTTAGATATTTGAAGTTAATAACTCTGCAAAGCTAAGCACAGAAGATAGATATACCAATACCCATTAGTAATGATTTAAAGCGTTCATTGACAATTATATACGTATATACAGATAGGGGGAAGACTTATTGGATGTATTTTTCTTGATATCCTTCTCTGCCCGGTGCTACTACTAGGAAAATTCGAGTTTGTTGGGCTTATAAAACGTGTGCCGCCCAATGCCGGTGAGTTAAGGCAGAGTTCGAACCGCCTGAGGGTGCTCGCACCGGCCCATTCAACAGCACCGGTGCGAGCATTTCGCTGCCGTTTCGTACGTACCGGTGCTGCTGAATGCACCTTTGAGGACGGTGGTAGCAGGGACCCGTAAGGTTTTTTTTATCACAAAAAAGAGGATGACCTCAAGTCCTGAGACTTGTTAGTCATCCTCCTGTCTGTATATGAGCTGCTAAACTTATATGAAGATATACTTCAGGATGAACAGCACGGCGAGGATCCACATGGTAATCGAAATCTTCTTGAATTTGCCTGAAACGGCGTTCAGAAGAACATAGGAGATAACACCGATGAGGATACCGTCGGAAATAGAATATGCCACAGGCATCAGCAGGATGGTGATGAATGCGGGGATGGACTCTGAATAGTCTTCCCAATCGATCTTCACTACAGGGGTCATCATCATCACGCCCACAATAACGAGCGCAGGGGCTGTTGCTGCTCCGGGGATTGCAAGGAACAGAGGAGAGAACAGCAAGGCCAGTGCAAAGCACAGGGCTGTGGTAAGTGCGGTGAGGCCAGTACGGCCGCCTGCACCCACACCGGATGCACTCTCGACATAAGTCGTAGTGGTTGAAGTTCCGAGGCATGCACCGCACACGGTCGCGATTGAGTCTGCGAGGAACATCTTGTCGATGCCGTCCACGTTGCCCTTCTCATCAACCATTCCGGCCTTCTGGGACACGCCGATGACGGTTCCCATGGTGTCGAACATATCGATGAAGAGGAATGTGAACACTACAGCCAGCATATCCCAGCTCAGAATCTGGCTCCATTCGAATTTGCAGAATATGGGAGCGACGCTGTCGGGAAGTGAAACCACTCCTGTGAAATTGGTGATAGCAGCACCAGTAGCAGGATCCTTGATAAGCAAGCCGATGAGGGTGGTGATCAGGATACCGAGCAGGATGCCTCCCTTGACCTTGAGAATCACCAGGGCGCCGGTGATAATGATGCCGATGACAGCAAGGAGCGCAGTGCCATGAGTGATGTCACCAAGCGAAACCAGCGTAGCGTCGTTATTGGCGATGATGCCAGCGTTCTGCAGACCTATGAAAGCGATGAACAGGCCGATACCGGCACCGATTGCATGCTTGAGCGACAGCGGAATGGCGTTAAGTATCCAGGAACGTACCTTAGTCAGTGTGAGGATGATAAAAATGATACCTTCGAGGAAAACGGCGGTCAGAGCGAACTGCCAGCTGTGTCCCATGGTAAGGCACACAGTAAACACGAAGAAGGCGTTCAGGCCCATGCCGGGAGCAAGCGCAAAAGGCTTGCGTGCATAGAGAGCCATTACCAGGGTACCGATGAGAGATGCCAGCGCAGTAGCTGTAAATACAGCTCCCTTGGGCATGTCAAGAGCACCGAAGATGCTGGGATTGACAGCCAGAATATAGGCCATCGTAAGGAAGGTAGTAATTCCGGCGATGATCTCGGTGCGGAAATTATGCTCCCCGGCCTTGAATCCCAAGGCCTTAGCCATAAAGTTTGCCATGATCTATATCTCCTTGGTTAGAAGACCCACTTAGTACCCAGGCAGGGACGTACTTTGAAACCGTGGCAACCGGCGAAGTTGCAGGACAGCTCGATTTCAGTTCCGATATGCAGATTGTCAACTCCGAAATGCTGGCCCACGTTGTACCAGAGCTGAGGCTCGGAGATGAACACAAACTTATCGGAGATGAAGTTCAGAGGATTAACCTCTTCAGCAAAGTTGACAACATTCTCTCCCCAGATATCAGCGAAGCCGCAGAAGCGAAGCCCCTTGACCCCGAAGAGGTCCTGCATGCCCCACACAAGGGTGAACTGGACGGGGATGTCGCTGGATGCGCCGGCGCTGAATGTCTTGTAGAGAAGTTTGAAGTTGAAGGTGTTGCTGAAGTCGCTACTGTGGAGGAAGTAATCCAGACCGAAGAGGAAATTCTGGTTTACACCCACAAGACCGTTGTACTCCACCTGGAGGCTGAGAGGAGAAAGAACTGTGTTCTGCCAGAAATTCAGGCAGCGTGCAATCTCCATGTAGCTACCGCTTGGGGCCTGATTCACTTTCTTGGAATCCTTCTTGTTGTAGTCGTAATCGATGAAGAAGAAGGTATTCCCCCACTTGTCTCCATAGAAGCCCTCAAGAGTAGTTGTGAAGTGTCCCCTGTCCTTTCCGAAATCATAGAAAGTCTGGAGGTTGGTTTGTGCCTTCACTCCTTGAGTAAAGGCAAGCACTGCAACAGCAGCGGCAAGGAATAGTTTTTTGGACATAAAATGTAATTTATGAACTAATATATAATTGGGTTATCGCTCCGACAGACTGAGTATCGCCGTGACGGGCACATCCGATGGAATGGGTGCGCTGCGGGGAACATCAGTAATGTCAATAATGAAGTTTGCATAGACGGCTTTAGGCTTGAAGCACTTTACCAGACGCACGGCTGCTGAAGCAGTGCCGCCGGTGGCGAGTATGTCATCGTGGATGAGCACTACATCGTCGGGGCCGATAGCATCGGCATGAATCTCAATGGTATCGGTACCATACTCTTTGAGATAGCTCTCCCTCACGGTCTTGGCCGGCAGCTTGCCGGGCTTGCGTACCGGAACGAATCCGGCACCAAGCCTAGCGGCCAGAGCTGCACCGGCTATGAACCCACGGGATTCGATTCCGGCGACTTTGGTTATGCCTTTGTCTTTATAGAGATTGTATATCCGGTCAAGTACTTCTTTAAATGCTTCAGGGTCCTTGAACATTGTTGTTACATCGAAGAACTGAATCCCTGGCAGAGGGAAATCAGGCACGATGCGGATGCTTTCAATTAGTTTCTGATCAGTCATTCTTATTTTCAAGTCTGTTCACTTCGAAATCAACGGATTTGTCTCCCTGGGCATTTGTTCCGAATTCATAATCTTTCCCGGGCAGTATTGCATTGAGGATGATGCCAACGAGAGCACCGACAGCAAGACCGGAAAGAGTTGTGAATCCTATATCCAAAGAGCCCTTCTCGCTGTAGGAGATACCGATTGCAAGCACCAGTATCAGGGCCATCACGAGGACATTGCGGGAAGATTTGAAATCTACTTGATTTTCAACGACATTGCGCACACCGACTGCCGAAATCATACCATAGAGCACCAGCGATACGCCGCCTATGGTAGCAGCGGGCATGCAGCTGATGATTGCCGAGAACTTAGGGCAGAACGAGAGGATAATGGCAAACACAGCAGCGATGCGGATAACTCTAGGATCGTACACCTTGGTGAGGTTGAGCACACCGGTATTCTCGCCGTAAGTAGTGTTGGCCGGCGCTCCGAACAGAGAAGCCAGAGAGGTGGCGAGACCGTCGCCCAGCAGGGTGCGGTGCAGACCGGGATCCTCAAGATAATTGATGCCGGTAGTTGAAGATATTGCGCACATATCTCCGATATGCTCCATCATGGTAGCAAGGGAGATAGGGATAATTGCGATGATTGCAGCCAGAATGAGGCTCCAGTTGGGATTGCTGAATACTGAGATGGCTGTATTCTCCCACTTGACGGGAAGGCCTATCCAAGCAGCTTCTTTGACGGGAGTGAAATCACAGAGCCCGAAGCAAGCAGCCACGACATAGGAGCCGATCACGCCTAAAAGTATAGGTATGATCTTGATCATGCCTTTGCCCCAGATGTTGCACACTACGATTATGGCGATTGCAAGAATGGCAATCCACCAGTTGTGGTTGCAGTTGTTGATAGCAGAGCCGGAAAGTATAAGGCCGATTGCTATAATAATAGGTCCGGTGACGATAGGCGGGAAGAACCTCATGACCTTCTTGGGACCAAATGCTGCGAAGAGACCGGCGAGAATGAAATATATCAAGCCAGCGCAGAAAACGCCGATGCAGGCGTAAGGAAGAGCCTCTGCTTGAGTCAGGCCGCCGGCCATGCCCATCTGAACGACGGTAGCATAGCCCCCTAGAAAAGCAAAAGAAGATCCCAGAAATGCCGGAACCTTCAATTTAGTGCAGAGGTGGAAGATAAGTGTGCCAAGACCTGCAAACAACAATGTTGCTGACATTGACAATCCGGTGATTACAGGTACCAAGACCGTTGCGCCGAACATTGCGAACATGTGCTGGAGTCCCAGCGTTAGCATTTTCCCTGTCCCGAGCTTGCGGGCATCATAAATGCCTTCCAGTTGAGTTTTCGTCATAAATTATAGATTTTTGAAGGTAAACTCTACTCCACAACAGCAGACAAAGTTATATAAATATATTGGAAGGTTATTAACAAGTTATCAACAATTTTCATATTTTTGTATTCTTATGAAAAGATTCTTAATTCCCCTGCTCGGAATCATGCTGTGCATAGCCGTCCGGGCTCAAGACAGGGCAAAAGTGTCATGTGGCCCTTACCTCCAGAATGTTACTACGACGTCCTTCACTGTGATGTGGGAGACCGATATTGATGCCATGGTGTGGGTGGAGGTGGCTCCTGACTCTGGCGACCACTGGTACAACCGGGGCAGAGCCCGTTTCTGGGAGGACAACGGCACAGGGCTGCTCCCCCTCGGAAAGATTCACAAGGTAGAAGTTACCGGACTGGAGCCCGGCAAGCGCTACCGCTACAGGCTTATGATGCGGGGACTGAAAGAGTACAAAGGCTCCGGGAAAGTAACTTTCCTGCACGACAACGGTACTGATGTGTTCCGCAAGAAGCCATTTATGGTCAGCACTTTAAGTACCAGCTACGATAGCCTGAAATTCAGCGTTCTCAACGATATGCACCAGAAGGACTCCCTCGTAGGGGTACTTTTGAAGGCCGCTCCCGACAATGACTTCGTAGTATTCAACGGAGACATGACCAATGATATTATGGATTCTTCCAAGATCAGCGAATACTATTTGCGTACTGCCTCTGCAGCCCTTGGCGGGAGCACTCCCCTATATGTATTAAGAGGTAACCATGACTACAGGGGACGCTGTGCAAACTGCTGGAATGAGCATTTCTGCAATGAGACCGGCCGCGCATACACCGCATTCAGTTATGGCAAGTATTTCTTCATAGGACTCGACAGCGGAGAGGACAAGCCGGACGACGACCTGGAATACAGCGGACTATACCGTACTCTCCCCTACCTTCAACAAGAGGCGGAGTGGCTCAAGGAAATCGTAAAAACGAAAGAATTCCGCGATGCCAAGGTCCGTATTGTGTTTTCCCACATCCCCCCGGAATCCAAAGGATGGCAGGGCAACAGGAATGTATGCGAACTGTTCGTTCCTATACTCAATGAAGCCGGCATTGACCTCATGATCTGCGGGCACACCCACAAATACCGCTTTGACACTCCCCAATCCGATATATCCCCCGCTAGCTTCCCTGTGTGGGTCAACGCAAACGTAGAAAGGCTTGACGTCACTATTGGACCCGGAGGAAGCATTGAGCTTAAGGCCTTCAACCCTGACGGAATAATGACCCACTCTTCAGCCATAAGGAAATGAAACGCAAATACATAATCGTGCTGGCGGCAGCATTGCTTGTCGCCGGGCCGGCGCTTGCCGTGTTCAACGAACGCGACTTGGGCCAGACCATCAAGACACTTCGCGACGAGCTGAGCCGCGACTACCGCAAGCGTGTGGCTTCGGAGAAACTTCTCTCAGAGCAATACCGCAACCAGAGGCGGCAGATGATTGCCACCATGAAAAAGTGCAATGAGTTGTCGCTTATTCTGTACTCACAGAAGCAGGATTTCACGTTCGACCTCACATACGCACTTGAATCAGTCACTAATGAATACAATGAGTTTACTTCCAAGCGTCTCCCTTACGACCAAATAGTATCGCGCCTCGACTGGGACATCGACCGTTATGCCCGTCTGGTAGAGTCACTGCGCCGTTTGCCGCCGGAGATTGAAAAGATAGAAAGCGTGCCGGACAGCCTTGCCTATCACAACGACAGTCTTGACAGATATGCTTTCCGCCCCAGGCGCAACGGAAGCAGGCCCAGAATGCAGATGAGGGTGATTCCAGATTCGCTCAGGACTGAGCGTCCTTTCATTCTGAATGAAGAGGAATGTGAATACAGGGACTCTTGTATTTTCTATGCTTCCGAGATGCTGAAGATGTGTGCGGCCAGTAAGGACCGTATCATACGGGACAGCACGCATTATCAGCACACCTTCCTAAGGCTCAAAGAATCGTACGATTATGCCGAGCAGCGCTATAAGGTGCTCCAGAACCGCATATTCGTACAGGGACAGACTCCTTATACATTTATCCTGAGAGGTTTCGGACGCTTCTGGAACCGCGCCATGATGGACGTGCGGGAAAAGTATTCACGTGACTATGTCCAAGAGAAAAGTATGTGGAAGGGGCCTTTCATGGGGTATTTCCTTCTATTCCAGTTCGGCCTGCTCATCGTAAGCACCCTGGTCGCCGCAGTCGTGTGGCTGCTGCTCAGGCGCTTTATCAAGGGGCTCAGGGAATCGTTGTCCAAGCAGCAGTTCTTCTGCCTGATTCTTTTGTCCGGCATAATTCTGAATCTTCTTCTCACCATAGGAGAAAAAGGAATGCCGGGAGGCTTCCTGCAGTCGGCGTCAACGCTGATGCGCACCTACCTCTGGCTTCTGGCCGCTATTATCGCAGCTCTGCTCATCCGCCTCAAATCCAACCAGATAAACAGTGGCCTCCTGCTGTATCTTCCGATGATGATAATGGCAGTGGTTGTAATCGGATTGCGTATTGTATTCATGCCCAATTCGATGATGAACATCCTCTTCCCTCCTATACTGCTGTTGTTCTTCATTTGGCAGCTTGTGGCATGTATCGTGCACAGGAATTCTATCCATTCCAGCGACAGGTTTGCAGGATGGGTGTCATTGATAGTGACTGGCGTTGCCTTGATTGTGTCTCTGGCCGGATACATTTTCGTAGCGCTGCTCATCATGATCTGGTGGTTCTTCATGCTGTCGGCAGCATTGACGCTGGTGACTGTATCCCATCTACTTGAACAGTTCCGAGACAAATACCTAGTCGGTATGGTGGAAGAATACAAGAAGCGGCTCACTTTCGTAAGCGCCGCCGAACGGGACAATCTGCTATTCGGTGTCACCTGGCCTTACGACCTGGTGAAGATGGTAGTTATCCCTGTTCTTACCATCCTTTCCATTCCGTTCAGCATCAAACTTGCGCTTAACGTCTTCGATTTCACCGATCTGTTCGAGACGATTTACTTGCATCCTTTCGTCAACCTCAAGTCTCCGGAAGGCACTGAGACGCTCAGAATATCCTTCAAGATATTAGTTACCG
Source organism: Bacteroidales bacterium (assembly GCA_017634595.1). Lineage (GTDB taxonomy): Bacteria > Bacteroidota > Bacteroidia > Bacteroidales > UBA932 > Cryptobacteroides. The sequence continues at coordinate 92,084 of JAGBNC010000019.1, read as the reverse complement.
CCGGGATTCTGTTCTTCATTTTCCGCTTCATCAATTATGCTCTCTACGCAGTGTACCAGAACCTGCGTTACTCCTCGCTCATCAAGAAGACCGGGCGCAGGACCATACGCAAAAACGAGGTCAACTTCTCGCTGGGCAAGAGCATCATAAACACCTCTGTGTGGCTTGTTTACATAATCACGCTTGTTATTATGCTCCGCATCCCTACAGCGTCGCTAACCATAATTGCCGGAGGTCTGTCCGCCGGTATCGGTATTGCCCTGAAGGATGTGCTGAACAACTTCATCTACGGCATCCAGCTCATGTCTGGCCGCCTGCGTGTAGGAGACTGGATCGAGTGTGACGGCATACGCGGAAAAGTGACCAAGATCAGCTACCAAAGCACACAGATCGAGACTCTCGAGGGAGGCGTGATGTCCTTCCTGAATGCTACCCTGTTCAACAAGAACTTCAGCAACCTTACTCACAATAATTCTTACGAATTTGTGAAGATTGTGGTGGGCGTGGAATACGGTACCGATATGAACAAAGTACGCGAAGTCCTTGTTGATGCATTGCAGGTATTGCGCGAAAAGGATCTGTACGGACGTGAGATTGTTGATCCCAAGAAGGGCATTTACGTAGTGTTCGATGGCTTCGAAGACAGTGCCGTCAACGTGGCTGTGAAGCAGTATGTACTCGTTTCCGAACGCACTTCCTATGTAGATAAGGCCAAAGAGGTTATCTACGGCGCTTTAGGCAAGGCCGGAATCAACATTCCGTTCCCGCAGCGTGACGTTCACGTTATCAGCGAATAACAGAACCCGCTACGATATCAGAGACGGCGGCCCGCAGTTCTTTAAGCGAGCCGTCGTCTTTTGGATGACAACGGTTGGCAAGGAGAATGATTCCAAGCTCGGCGTCGAGGTCGATGACAATAGAGGGCCCTGTGTAACCGGTGTGGCACAGAGTGCGTCCGTAGTTTGTGCGCACCCCCTTGAGGCTTGAGTGACTGCTCCACACATCCCAGCCCAAAGCCCTTCCGATGGTTGGATTATTCGATTGGGGCACCTTGCACATCAGCTCGACCGTCTCTGGCTTTAGCAATTCGAAGCCGTTTACTGTGCCTTTCCCTATTATTGCAGCCACTATCACGGCCAAGTCTTCGGCATCAGAGAACACACCGGCGTTGCCCGAATTGCCTCCGTTGAGCCTGCGGGCCAGCGGATCGTGCACTACGCCCAGGAACGGAAGGCCGTCAGCCTGTACTGTGGTAGGGGCAATTATGGGCAGAAGCTCGGGCTTACTTTCCATCGGCAGATAGCATGTATGAAGAAGCGTGAGCGGGGCAAATATAGTATGCTGCGCATAATCACATAGCCTCTCCCCTGTTATCTTCTGTAGTATGTTTTGTAAGGTTATGAAATTTAGGCAGCTGTACATGAAATCAGTGCCGGGGCGGAAGTTCCTCGGCACTTCGCGGGCGATATAGCTCATGGTCGAATCGGGGCAAGGTTCTCCGTAGCGTTCTGCAAGAGCCTGCACATTTAAATAGGGAGACAGGCCGGACGCATGGGTAAGCAGGTCCTGCACGGTGATTTCGACCTGTTCGCTTGAATCCGGGGCCGTCCAGGGCTTGAAATCGGGGAAATAGTCGCTCACCTTGTCTTCAAGGCCCAGCTCGCCGTTCTCTATGAGTTTCATTATGCACAGTGTGGTACCGACGCATTTTGACACCGAGGCCAGGTCGAAAACAGTATTTGTAGTCATGGCCACCGTATCCGGAACCACCTGTCTGTTGCCATAGGCACGCAGATAAGCTATCTTATCTCCTCGGACAACTGCCAGCACAGCTCCGGGCATATTGCCGTCTTCGATGCTTTGAAGTATCACATTGTCAACTTTGGATAGTGCCAGCGGATCCATTCCCGCTTCGGCAGGAGATACATGTTCGAGCCCAACGGGGAGTTTTGGGATTGTGCAGGCCGCCAGTGAGAGTGCCGCAACGACGATTGCCAGTCTTTTCATCATTTGAAGTATTTTTGCCCGTATTCAGCTAGATACGCTTTCAATTCTTTGCCTTGGAGTATTTCTATCTCGCCCATGAGACCGGACACGAAGCGCGCCGCACCTTGAAGCTGGCATATTTCCGTATCAAGTATCCAGCGCCCGGAATCCTGTCGTATGTGTGAAGCCGCCATAGGGTACTCTTCTTCCAGCAGGTTCTTGGCCATAAGGCTCATGCTCAATATAATACGCATTGTCTTGTCACCGGTCATGCGGAACACGTCCATCTGCGAGCGACGGTGACGGGGCTCTTCTGTCCACGGCTCATCGAGAATCTCGACTTCCCCGCCGATACGTGATATCTTGAATGTCTTATTGCGTCCGTCTTCAAGGTCAAAGGCCCATACGTCGGCGTAGTCTGATGTGAATCCGAAGGGCTCTACCAAGCGGTCGCGGATAGTGTGTGAATTACCCGATTCATAGTCCTTGAGCCGGGCTTTGAGCTTGTCCTGGGCAGCTTTTCCAAGGGCATCAACATGAGCCGCATTGCTCTTGGCACCCACAAAGTCGGCGATGCTGGTGGAGCGGTAGATGGCGGAGAGCTTTTCCTTCAAGTTGGCCTTCAGGCTATTGGTCGGAACCAGCTGATCTATAAGGGAATTGACCAGATACGCCTCCTCTTCGGAGAAATAGATAAGCTTCTCCAGTTCAAGTGTTTCCTTAGGCATCTCCGCAAGTTTGTAGATATCGCCATAAAGCTTGGTTACGGCAAAGCCTGCGCTCTTGAAGGTGTCGATGTAGCGGTACACTGTACGCGGTGACATCTCCAGCTTGCGGCTCAACTCCTCAATGCTGTAGTTAACATTCCCCGACAGGTATTTCATCAAGCGCAGCATGCGCTCAAGTTTCGGCTGGTCCATGATATTTACGTTGATGACAAAGATAGCATTTTTCCTTATCGCTTTCGCCATTTCCCCCAACCTTTGAAAACAACCCTGGCCCAGCAGGCACGTGGCGGACAAAGCCCGGCTAACGGACAGGAATACGGCTCAATCCTGTCCGCCAGCGAGAATAATGTAATTAAAGGCAATAATTACGCCCATTGCAACCTATGAGAAGATTGTTTGCATTTGCCTTACACACCCCGACTGTCACATCGGACTCAATTGAGATTTTCAGATCTTCATTCATAACGGTGAATACTATGGTTAAACACTAAATTATTTCGTCTAAATGGCTCTTACTCATGATTTTCTTTACACAAGGCATCGAACTGTCACCCATCGATGATAATTTGTCTTCAAGAGTTTTTCCACCAAGAGGATCATAGCCGCCCTTCATTTTTAAAGAAAGATTGTACCTTACCTTAGCTGTATAACAATTGTTTTCATTTACCTCAAACATACTTCCAGTCTCGCTGAAATTGAGGCCAGGACAAATCATGCAAAAGGAACAATACGGATGTCGGCCACAATCTTCGTATTTATGCAAAAAAGCTTTAGATAGTTTTTTCAAGGCAGGATTGTCTGACAATATATTTGATATTGCATCATCGAGGATATTCCCAAGTCGAGTATGGAATGAAACGCATGGTATAACTGTGCCGTTTGGAGTTATGCAAATCCCATATTTTCTCGCATAGCAAGCAACTTCATTCATATTCCTATCACGCGCTCCATATTTTAGTGCTATTTCCGCAACGCCGAAATAAGAGCTCAAATTTGGCCTCATCACGCAACACTTGATCTGCAATGGTACTGATAAAGCAGAAAGATCTTCAATGACAGATAAAGAGCGATCAAAAGACCCGGGAATCCGCGTAATACTATCGTGTTGAACAGGATTGCTACTGTATAGAGATATACCAACAACGCATGGATAATATGAGGCCAGCCTTTGTGCTTTCCCAACGAGAGATTGCCCTTTTGTATAAATTTCCAACGCTATTTCTTTACGGGATATATAATCAATCAGTTCCCATGCAAAAGGATAAGAAAAAGGGTCTCCTCCCGAAAGACATATTCTTGCAGTACCAAGTTCGTAGAGGTCGTCAATCAATTGCTTGTATCTATCCAGAGGAAGCCCCTTCCAAAGATATCTGGATTGCTTTTCAGAATCATTCCTTGTGGCTCCGGGATTGTAACAATGTACGCATCTTTCACTGCAATTAATTATAAGTAAGCTCTATCAAAACGTTCGTCACTGACACATTAGTCCTGATCGCATACGCTTTTTCCGCCGTGCGCAGACTTGCAGGATCTGTGTTGTCACTATCATTCTGTGCAAGACGAAGCGATGTCCGCCGGGATGCCATTAAAGTACGGTATTTTGACTCGTTCTCCGGCGACGGCTTTTGATTCAGGACTAGACCTTTCGAACAAAGAATATTGACAAAACGAGTAATTGCAAGAACAGATATTCCCGTTTTAGCAGCGATACTGGATACGTTTAAACAACCTTTCCTCTTAATAGACAGGTATTCGCCAATGACAATTGCGGATTCACCCTCAAAATAAAAGCATTTTCCGCTTATGAGGTTATATAGAATTGCTGATTTCGTTTCCAGATGGAACCTGCCGCAGGTCCACATTGGGCGATAATAAGTCGTCTCCATCACTTCAACACTATTGCCAACATTGCGATTCCCCCGAAATGCTTTACATTATCATGAACTTCACGAACAACCAACTGCATTGTCTTGCAATCGGTTTCTTCATGCCATACAAGATTCTTATGTTCCTTTATTTCTTTAATGTTCTGCACGGAACAGCCTAATTGATTTGCAAGCTTTGAAAATGCCGCTTCATGTAAATATTGGCGGTCTCCTGTATTAACCAAATAACGAAGGCCATCCAATCCGAGTGCTTTTTCCCAGTCAAGAGCAACTGAATATAAAGCAATAGGCTTAAAATCTGCTCGGCCATCATTGAAAACAATTCCTTTAATATTGTTTTCATGTTTTATTCGGCCCCAAGTCTTATGCTTCATGTTGCTATAGCCCTTATTTGGGGGAATTACATTATCATCGGGTATCCACATAGACTCTCCGGCCTTCCCTTTCCAAGTACCGCCCGTGTTTGGAATGTTCTTCCGCCCGTTGTCGCTGTATAATTGTGCCCACAAGTCATCCAGCATTTTCTGTACACCCATTGGGTAGGAATCAAACATTGTCTGCTTCTCCCTATCGTTTTCAATACGATCTAAACGCATCTGAAGTTCGGAAATCTTTATTGCCCTTTCACTGATTGACATACGGTCAACATGGGCCGGATTCCCTTTATTGAATGCATTAGCGTATAACTTGTTCCACAACGAAATGAGCATTATTTTTTGGGCAGAGCTGTCTTACCGTTGGTGAAATTTGAATAATCATTACGGGCATGGTCAATAGTCTTCTTACCTGCGGCTCCAGTAAATATTGAACCTGCGAGCAGTGCCAGACCGGCGCCTACTTTTAACAATGCCTTCGCTAAATCTGATTGGGCCATGGTTATTTCTTAATAAATAAATCTACAAGTGTATCTATAGCTTTGGATAGAGCATCACCAAAATTCTCTCCTTTTTTGTGTATGTATTGTTTCTGTTTAGAGATATCAATATTAGTCAATTGTTTTCGACCTATCTCCGTGAGCTCTTTCATGTTTTTTGTGTTCATAATGATGTAATAATGAGAACAAATATCAAAACTTACTGAGTATATATCAAGTTCACCTCCGGTTCATTTAAGTGGCGGCAGAGGCGGTTTCGGAATTAATTGTTATCTTTGAATTGTGATGTTCGAGAGAATAAACCTACTTTGCATTCTTTACTCAGCCATGGCGCTTCTGCTGTCCTCTTGTGGGACTTTCCTGCCCGATGTCGGGAGTGTTATAGCCCCTGAGATCCTAGAGGTATCTGTGACGGGCATCACAAGCAGTTCCGCGACTCTCACGGCAAGAGTAAGCGACGGCTCCCAGGTAGAGTCAGGAGGCTTTACCATCGTGGCGGCAGACGGCAGCGAAACACGGGATATTATGGCCTCGATCGAGGGCGACGCAATGCGTGCTGAACCCCAAGGGCTTAATGCAGGCAGTGAGTACTCCGTGTCAGCGTTTATCTCCAACGGAGCAGGGCAAAAGCGCAGTTCCTCTCCCATCAGTTTCAAAACCTTCTCGATCCCGGACACGCCCGACATCCCGGAAAACCCGTCAATCAAGGACGCATTTTTTTTGGCATGGCTACTTAAGTTTTATGATGCCGATTCCGACGGAACACTTAGTCCGGAGGAAGCGGCCATGATTGGCACAATAGAGATCAACACCGACAGAATCAGCACTTTAGCGAGCCTGTCCTTCTTCCCCCATCTTCATAAAATTCATGCAGAGGGCACGCGCTTCGGTGACATCGGAGAAGGACGGCTGACCGAGCTTGATGCATCGGCATGCAGTGAATTGCAAATCATATACGTGCCGCACAATCACATCAGCAGCGTCACCCTCCCCTCAGTTAAAACCCAGCTGTGCAATGTAGCTTTCTGCATCAATGAACTGACAGCCATCGACCTGCGTGACTATAAGAGTCTTGACTTCGTCGATGTAGCTTACAACCGTCTGGGCAGTATAGACTTAAGCGGGCTTGACAAGCTGGATGAGCTTCACCTGGACCACAATCCGCTGAAAGAGATAACGCTCGAGAACAAAATGCTCCGCTACATTGACATCAACAACACCGATTTGTCTGTCATCGATCTGTCCCGCTGTCCGAAACTTGACATTGCAGATTGTAGCGGTTGCACGTATCTTAAGACTATCTATCTTGCCAAGGGACAGGTCATTGGCACACTCAGAACAGAACCTGGAGTAACAATTATCCACTATGACTGATAAATCCTCTGAACTGCAATTCCTTATCGACGAGACTGCCAGGATCTTCAGCGGCCGGCTTGAGACCACCACAGACTTCGATGCTCTAGCTGAAAGGATAGAGACATCAACGCACGAGCGCATTTCTTCGTCAACCCTCAAACGTATCTGGGGCTACGTGAGCATGCATCCGAGGCCCAGGACTGCGACCCTCGACATACTGTCCAGATTTGTGGGGAGGCGTGATTTTCTTTCTCTGTGTGAAGAGATTAAGCAGACTTCAGGATTCTTGTCCACAGAGAAGATCGATAGCGCCTTGCTGGCTCCGGGCTCAAGACTGATTCTCCGCTGGCTGCCCGACCGCTGCGTGACAGTGCAGTACAACGGTAATAACCGGTACACAGTACTCGATGGGGGCAGTTCCAAGCTACGGGAAGGAGATGTTTTCGAGGCTTTTTCGTTCTTGAAAGGGCATCCTCTCTATCTGGATCATATCGAACGCAATGGTGAGGTTTTGCCTTCCTATGTTGCCGGCAGAAGCGCCGGCTTGCAAGCTCTGGAGCTGGACTAGCGTGACTCTATCATATCCGTGGCCTGCATGAACAGTTCATCTATCACTGCAGGATCTGTCACGACGGATGAATCTTCAGCGTGGACAAGCGGCTCCGGTTCATTTACAGCAATATCGTTTCTAGTCACTAACGCCATGAATAATGCCGCGGCACCCATCAGCACAAGGCACCATGGCCACAAGGGCTTCCGCATGAGTGCCGCCTTCACATCTGAAGCGTCGCTGTAACGTTTCTCCGGAAGCTCCGAGGTGCACCTCCTGACGACGTTGCGGGACGAAGGAAGCATCAGTCCTATTACCTTTCCCAGAGACCAAATATCTGACCGCCAGTCTCCTCCGGTGCCGTCATGAAGCTCCGGTGCTGCAAATGATTCAGTGCCGGCAGCCCCCTTGAGCATGGCGAAGCTGTCAGTGTCAGAAAGACCGAAGTCAATGAGTTTCAGATTCTTTCCGTTGTGAGTAACAAGAACGTTAGATGGCTTGATGTCCCTATGGACGACTTGTTTGGAGTGAAGGTAAGATAAGGCATCGCACAACTGTGCCGCAATTCGTTTCGCATCCCTGTGTGGAAGGCGCCGCCTTTGGAGCAGATCCGACAACGGAGCACCATCGACCCACTCCATCTCGATAGCATGCCCCACATCCGGCAAATCCACGAAGCCATACACCTCGCAGATATAAGGGTGAGAGAGCGAATAACCTATTTCATACTCTTTCCGAAGCAGTGACTCATAAAGGGACTGTCCCCTGTACTCCGGCTTCAAGGCCTTCAGCACCCTGAAACGACCATCCTTGTCAATCCGATACAATTCACTCCATCCGCTCCCGGAGCTGTGTATCAGCTCCATTGGAACGTTCTGCTTGTCCGGCTGCAGTGGAGTAAAAAAGCCCGAATCTTCATTCATCGGAACAAATGTAAGTATTTTTTGCATACATTTGTGCCCGTGAAGCATTTGCGCAGCATACTAATTGTCATTTTACTCTTTTCGAGGCCCTGGCTTTCCGGGGCACAAGAGAGTTGGGACAAGGTCCTGGACCGCTATGAGGATATCTGCGGGCAATGCATCCAAATGCGAAAGTTAGTTACATCTGGAGAGTCCGTGAAAGCCAGTTCCGTGACGCGGCTCATTGCTGAGCTTAACAGCCTGCGCTCGCAGCTTCAGATTGCTTCCGGCTCAATGACTGCCGCACAGCGCCGGCGTTTCCAGAAGATTAAAGACAGCTACGAGCCTGCCGGGCAAGCGGTTACGGCCAGGACCCGCATCAGGGCCAAAGTGTATCAGGCACCGTCAGCCCCGCTTGTTACGTCCGAGCCCGCACCTGCACCAAGGACAGTCCCGGAAGTTCCTGCACTTGCCGGAATCAGTTGTACTGCATCACTGTCTGAAGATGTGCTGTTTACCCCTGCCAGAAGAGGTCAAACGAAAGTTCCGGAAGCAGTGGTTGATTATAATCGCTTTGCTATACTGGCCATAGCTGATTGGGGTGTCAGGCCGGCATTCGGATTCCTGGGCTTGTACAGATGGTCCGGCAAGACCGGCGTATATACGAGCTTCAGGAGCAATTTCATAGGTTCCGATGCTTCGTACTCCGTATCATCTTCAGGAGCCATCAACGGAGGCGGCGTATTTTGGGGAAACAGTGTCGAGCGGTATAGCAGATGGAACGTGACTGCCGGCTTAGATGTCAATGTTGGCAAGAATGGCTTATGGTCAATCTTCGGCGGTGCCGGCTACGGTGCTCACCACCTCACTTGGCAGGATGATGCAGGAAATTGGGCAACAGTAAGTGATTATAGTTATGAAGGTCCGGCTGCCGAAGCCGGTGTCATGCTGCATTACCGGAGTCTGTGCCTGATGGCCGGTGCCTGCTGGTGCGGAAGGCTTTCGTTTACGACAGGCTTGGGGCTTTCGTTCTGAGAGCAGCGATTAAAGCAAAAACACCCAGCACAAAAGGATAATACAAGTGCCCGATGATGGCTGCCGCCGACACGCCGGCAAGGCCTGAAGCCATGAGCATCTGCGCGCCGTAGGGTATGATACCCTGCACAAAGCAGGAGAACGTGTCGAGTATGCTGGCTGTACGGCTCGGGTCCAGTTTGTACTTGTCGCTGATTTCTTTGGCCAGCGGCCCTGCGGTGATGATGGCTATGGTGTTGTTGGCAGTACAAAGGTTTATCAGGCACACAAGGGCTGCAATGCTGAGCGATGCGCCACGAGGGCTTGAGATGCGCTTGGTCAATCCATTGATGATAAAGTTCATACCCCCGTTATGACGTATCAGTCCAAGCATTCCGCCGGCCAGTAAGGTCACTATTATGAGCTCACCCATGCCGGCTATTCCGCTTCCTGCCGAAGCGAGCCAGTCCACCCAGCCCAAGTCGCCGCAAGCCATGCCTATTATGCCGCATGCGACAATCCCGAGAGCGAGGACCGCGACCACATTCATACCGGCCAGGGCAAGTCCGATAACCAGCAGATACGGCAGCATTTTAACCCAATCTACGTCCAGGGCTGACTCTGGAGCGATGACTCCCATGCCCAGGAAGATGTACAGAATACTGACAATGATTGCCGCAGGAGCGGCAATCATTATGTTGGCTTTAAACTTGTCGCGCATCTGCACTCCCTGACTGCGGGTTGCAGCAACGGTAGTATCGGAAATAAACGACAGATTGTCTCCGAAAAAAGCGCCTCCGACCACAATCGCCGTCATCATCGGTATGCCTGTACCAAGCTGCGAAGCTAGCCCGGTGGCAACCGGAACAAGTGCTACGATAGTACCGACGCTGGTACCAATTGCCATTGAGATAAAGCAGGCGGCAAGAAACAAGCCTGCGTATAGGAAACGGGCGGGCAGGATACGGAGAGTGATAGCAACTGTCGCATCGATGGCACCGATCTCCTTAGCCACTGCGGCAAATGCCCCGGCGAGAACGAAAATCCATATCATCAGCAGCACATTGCTGTCTCCTGCGCCGCGAGAAAAGACAGCCAGCCTTCCGTCCATGTCAAGCCTTGAGCCTCCGTCCGGCATCCTTCTGGTAATCAATATAGCATAAGCTGAAGCCACCACAAATGCGGCAGTAACGGGGACTTTGTAGAAGTCTCCCGCCATGAGCGAAGAAACAAGATAGACAACCAGAAAAACGAACAATGGGCTAACAGCAAGCCAGCCTTTCTTATCCACTAACATAACGGCTGCAAATATAAACATTTTTAGTATTTTTGTACCCCTTCAACACAATTGCTGACAATGCGACCATACAAAATAGAAGACAGCTCCCCTATCGAGTCAGATATCATGGGCTCAGTAAAGGCAGGTTTTCCTTCGCCGGCAGAAGATGTGAGAGAAAAACTTGACCTGGCCAAGCTGCTCGTGCGGCACAGTGCATCTACATTCTTTTTCCGCATAGACGGCGTATCTATGGTAGATGCCGACATGGACGAGGGGGACATAATTATAGTGGACCGGGCGCTTGAGCCTTATGACGGTTGCAAGGCCGTTTGCTTCATTGACGGTGAATATACTGTCAAGAAAGTCGAAATTGGCACGACCGGAATAATACTCCGGCCATGTAACGATCATAATACCAAATACAGGCCGATACCGGTAAGTCCCGACGATGACTTCATGGTGTGGGGTGTAGTTACCTATGTCATTAAAAAGGCCTGAGCATGTTCGCGCTGGCCGACTGCAATAACTTCTTCGCATCATGCGAGCGGGTGTTCAGGCCGGAGCTTAACGGCCGTCCTGTCATTGTGCTCAGCAACAACGACGGCTGTGCCGTGGCCCGTTCCAACGAAGCTAAAGCGCTGGGTATCAAGATGGGAGCGCCATTATTCCAGATTCAGGATATCGTTGAAAGGCACCATGTGGCTGTGTTCAGTTCAAACTTCGCCTTGTACGGCGACATGTCCCGGCGTGTGCAGGAAGTGTTGCGGGAGTTCGCCCCGTCCGTAGAGCAGTATTCAATAGACGAGGCGTTCCTCGACCTGCGCGGGATGAGGATAGAGGACCCCGATGCCCTGGCCAAGGAAATATCCCGCGAGTGCCGCCGCAAGACGGCCATTCCAGTTTCTGTGGGGATTGCCCCTACCAAGACTCTGGCCAAGATTGCTTCAAAGTTATGCAAGCAATATCCCAAGCTCCGAGGGGGCTGCTATATGCACAGGCCGCAGGATATTGAAAAGGTACTGAAGAAGTTTCCCGCGCAAGATGTGTGGGGCATAGGGCGCAGGTCTGTAAAGAAGCTGGCCTCTATGAATGTCTATACGGCGTGGGACTACGTCAAGCTGCCGGAGATCGCCGTAAGGAAGCAGTTCGCCCTGCCCGGATACCGCACCTGGCTCGAGTTACAGGGGCAGCCATGCATTGAATTCGAAGATATGATAGAACCACGGCAGAGCATTTGCGTATCCCGCAGTTTTGCCAAAGAGATTACAGACCCGTCCGTGCTCTGTGAGCAGGTGGCTAATTTCGCTGAAGGCGCTGCCGACAAGCTGCGGGCCCAGAAATCTATGGCGGTCGAGATGGCTGTGTTTGCATTCACCAACCGTTTCAAGGAGAATTCGCCGCAGACTTACGGTTCACGTATGGTAGTTTTTCCCGATGCCACCGATGAGCACCGCGCAATCGTTTCAGCCGCCGTCAAGGCTGCACGGGAGTTGTACAGCCCCGGCTACGGATACAAAAAGGCCGGAGTCGTGATCACTAAACTCATTCAGAAAGAAGAGCACATGCGTTCGCTCTTCGCGGATACTGCAAGCGAGCAGCGTGAATCGAGGCTCTCCGACAGCATAGATACAATCAACCGGTCCTTCGGCCGCGGTGCCATTTTGTTCGGAGTACAGGGGGACGGCAGAATCAGATTGTCGCGTGAGCATCAATCTCCGCACTATACCACTCTCTGGAGCGATATCCCTAAAGCCAGCGTAAAATGAACATCAATCCCGATCTGACTGCTTACATAGAGCAGAACATTATTCCCCGATACGCCTTTTTCGACAAGGCTCACAGGCAGGATCACGCCCGCGCCGTTATACAGCGTGCGCTTGAGCTTTCAAAGTTCTATGATGTGAATGCCGATGTGGTCTATGCAGCAGCCGCTTGCCATGACCTCGGCCTGGCCGTCGACAGAAAGACTCACCACCTTGCGTCGGGACGCATCATCCGGGCCGATTCAACGCTCCGCGAGTTTTTGGGAGCGGAAGGGCTTGAACTGGCAGCGCAGGCCGCTGAAGACCACAGGGCTTCGGCAAGCACTGAGCCACGCAGCATCTACGGCCGCATAGTTGCAGAAGCAGACCGGCAGATTGATCCGATAACTGTGATCCGCCGTACTGTCCAATACGGGCTTGAGCACTATCCCGGACTTGACAAGGAAGGGTCTTGGGACCGTACGCTTGAGCATCTGCAGGAGAAATATGGCTACGGCGGCTACTTGAAACTATGGATTCCAGAGTCGCCAAATGCCGCACGGCTCGAAGAACTGCGCCAGATCATTGGCAACGTCCCGGAACTGCGAAAAATCTTCGAAATAATCTGGGAAGAAGAAAAATAATTTATAATTGTCAAGAGTTGTCAAAACCGGGGCTTACCTTTGCATCAGAATTTAAAACGATACTGCTATGTCAAAGGAAATTAAACTCTGGATTGAGAACTACTCGGAAATCGAAAACCTCATCAGCGACCTGGATCTCGAATTCGACGGGGCTCTTTAAGCTATATCGCAGCCGTAGCCTATTGCGACAACAGCCTTAACAACCGCAGCGGGGTCAACAGTACCTTCTACTCTGGCCTCCCCTGCTCCAAGGTCAACTTCAACGGAAGCGACTCCGTCGAGAGCCGAAATGGCACGCTCGACATTGGCCTTGCAATGATTGCACATCATCCCTGTAACTTTAAATGTCATCATTTTCTTATCTGTTTTGTTCGTTTTGTGCTTCAAAATGAATGCCCTTGCTATCAGGAACAACAGCACTGCGGCTGATGCCACTTTCCACCATTCTGTTCCTTGTGCCGAGCCATGGCAATGCGGGCACATCGTATCCATGATTCTCGCTGTAAACCATTCTTGCGGCAAGAGATAATCTGCAGCCGCGCCGAAGGCCAGGGCTCCTGCAAAGATAGACAACAGGTAAGTCAAAAGCGTCTTGCGTCCCAAAGTCTTCCCCAGGACCAACACCGATGCCAGATTGGTCGCGGGGCCGGCCATCAAGAAGATAAAAGCCGCACCAGGGCTCAAACCCTTCATCATCAAGGCGGCAGCAATAGGTATCGACCCCGTTGCACACACATACATGGGCGCCGCAATAAGCAAGACCAGCAAATAATTAAGCCACTTGGCGCCACCTGCAAACGTAAGGAAGAAATCGTCCGGCACAAATATAGTGATGAGGCCGGCTGCAACGAGACCCAGCACGAGCCATTTCCCTATATCTTGCAGCATATCTGTAAAACCGTAGCTAAGCGCTTCCCTGCAACGATGCAAGAAACTCTTCTTTGCCGCTGCGGCAGTGGATTTGCTGCTTACACTGCCCTCATGGGAGTCAGCGCCTCCGAACTTGCCGGCCGCCAGTCCGCCTAACACTCCAGTCACCAAAGAAGCCACAGGACGCAGGATTGCGAATGGCAAGCCGAATACTGAATACGTGGCCATTATCGAATCGACCCCGGTCTGAGGCGTTGATATCAAAAAAGCAGTGGTAGCACCACGCGAAGCTCCTTCTTTGTGCATAGCCACGGCCGTCGGCACCACTCCGCAGGAACACAGCGGGAGCGGGATACCAAAGGCGACGCTCAGCAAGATACTCTTCAAGTCATTACCGGAGAGCCACTTATTATAAACGCTGCGCGGCACGAAGGAGTGGAGTATGCCTGCTACGAGAAGTCCGAGCAGCAGGTACGGAGCCATCTCCTCAAGGAGAAACAAGAAAGGAACGATATACTCTTCAAACATTTGTAACGCAATTTAGAAATTTTTATTTAACTTAGCAAGACTAACCATTTTACACCATGAAGCTGAATATTGCAAGCTTGCTAGTAGCCGCAGCCTTCACTTTATGGGCCTGCGAGCCTCAGATCAAGCCGGAACCGGAGCCGGAACCGACTCCTGTAACACCAGAGCCCGAGCCTAAGCCGGATCCCAAACCCGAGCCCGAGCCTGAGCCAACAGCAGAATACAAGCACCTGCTGGCAAAGTGGCACAACACCAATTCGAACGTGAGCTCCGGACTTTCATCCTGGGTGAGCGGGAACAAGTTTACCGCACAACAGGGAGAAGGTGCATCCAAGGCATACATCAGCACATTTACCCGTGAGGGCGGCAACACAGAGCCGGTTCGCGGCTCCAACTCCAACAAGTTGTCAGTTTCCAACATTGCCGAAGGCGACGGCATTGAATTCACGTGGCCCTCACTAAGCCTGGCGGCAGGGACTAGTATCGACTTCATGACAAGTCTGATGGCAGTCAACGGAGCTTCGCCCAAATACTGGATTTTCGAATATTGGGACGACGGTGCATGGAAGACTGTGGAACAGGACCTGCTCAGCGCTTCAGAGGATGCATCGCTGAAGTATTCTTTCTACGTCAAATACTTCAGTGCATATCAGTACACCACGTTTACTCAGAGCTTTACGCTATCCAAGGCTCTAAAAAATGAAGACCTTAAGATGCGCATACGCGCAGTGGGCCGATACGCAAATTCAGGATCCACCCTGTCGCCATCCACGGGTGCTTCCATATGTTTTGTCAATTCCGCCTGGCAGGCTTGCCACATTGACATTTATCAAGGGGCGCCGCTGAAAGACAGCAAGAAGCTCCTCATTCTGGGCAACTCTTTCAGCTATTATCATGGAACTGACTTCATGCTCAAAGAGATAGCCCGCACCCAGGGACATGAGCTCAAGATGAGAACTCACCTCAAGGGAGGACAGAGCTTCGGTCAGCACTGCTCCCTTGAACGTTCGCTTGCAGTCATTACGCAAGGCGGCTTCGATATTGCCCTGCTGCAGGACCAATCGGCACAACATGCTAACTACTATATTGATGTAAATGCAAATGCTTCGGTAATGACGGATACGAAGAAGATTCTTGACCTTATCAAGCAATACTCCCCCTCCGTCCAGCCCATCATCGAGGAGACCTGGTCATACTCGGGCAGCACCAATTATAATGGCTTGGGTAATCATGAGCTGTTCGACAAGGCTCTGCTCGGCGGAGCCCTGCTCATTTGTGACGCCTGCGACACATGGATGTCCCCGATCGGGATTGCCTTTGAGAAAGCACGCAAGGCAGGCATATCCCTCTATCACACCGACAGCAAGCACCCGGGGCTCAACGGAGCTTACCTCAAAGCATGCGTGAATTATCTCATGATCTACGGCGAGAAGTTTGATCCGAATACCCCCGACTGCACCTTGAACTCAGCGACAGCGGCCAAGCTCAGGCAGATCGCAGAAGAAGTAGTACTCGGCCACATAGACGAGTATCGCAAACCCGATGCTTCCGGGATTGTACCGGGCGACGGGATTGGCGGCGGCGGGAATACCGATACGGGTGAGATTGTAAAAGGTGAAAACGGCATACGCACTCCTGCTCAGCTTCAATCTTTTGCGGCGCTGGTGAGTGTCGGTGGCGATATATCGTCATATTGCAATGCCGCCGGCGACGTTGTGCTGCTGGAAGATATCGAGATGCCTGGAACTGCATGGAAACCTGCCGGATCATCAGCCAGTGTCACGTATAACGCTATTCCGCTTACGGTCAATCCATTCAGCGGTGTTTTCGACGGACAAGGGCACAGCATCATCGGTCTCACTCTTGTGGTCAATTCGAATGATGTCAATACCTGCGGCCTATTCGGGGCGCTTAAGGATGCCACCATACGCAACGTACGTTTCGAAGAGGCCAAAATGAGCTTCAACAGCACCGGTATCAGTTCGGGAAACATAGCGATAGGCACGGTTGCAGGCTGCGCAGTGGACAGCAGATTCGAGAATGTGTGGGTCAGTGCAAGTTTCACTGGCAAAGCCACTTCAACAGCTTCCCGCAATGTCTCCATAGGAGGAATAGCCGGGCTTGTAAGCAGCACCAAGGCTGGCGCGACAGTATTCAAAGATTGCACATTCGAAGGCTCAGTCACCAATGACATAGGCAGCAAGTACTCCAACACTAATACTGCCATATTCGGAGGAATAGCTGGCACCGTAACCAACAAGGGCGCTGAAGTCATTTTCAAGGATTGTGTCAACAATGCCGACCTGGATGTCAAGGGGCATCACGTCGGAGGCATAGTCGGCAACGCATTCTACTCTCAGATCGAAGGATGTGTCAATAACGGCAACATAAGAGCCGAGTACTCAAGTTCAGTCGCATCGGGAACAAGCGTGAGCGGCGTACGTCTTGGAGGCATCATGGGATACTGCAGTTTCACTACCACAAACAGCTCATACCTCAAGAATTGCACTAACAATGGAACCATTGTTTCCACAGAAAAGGACAGCTTCGTGGGAGGCGTAGCCGGGCTGACTCGCTGCTACACCATGGAAGGCTGTCGCAATACCGGAGACGTGTGCGGGCCTGCCTATTCGGCCCTGCTGATTGGGCGCATCACCTCTGCAACGGATCCGACTCAGATCAAAGACTGCGCAGTGCGCGGTTCGGTGGCGACGAAAGCCGATTTCAGCGATGCCAAGACAGCAAACGCCGACAATTATCTTCCGCTGTCGGTCACGGTATCATCTGACGCCAGCTGCCCCACATTCAACTCAGACAATATTAAATTCTTACAATAATGGACAGAAGAGGTTTTCTCGAAAAAATGGGCATGGCTGCAGCCGGAGCTGCAGTGCTTCCGGCAATGAGTTCCTGCTCCCCCGGTGGCATAGTAGGCGAAGCATCGCTAAGTAACGTCAAGGACTCTTATTCCGCCGACCTTCTGGTGGTCGGAGGTGGTCCTGCCGGAGTCTGTGCCGCTGTTGCCGCCGCCCGTAAAGGCATCAAGGTTATGCTTATTGACAATGGCAACTGTCTGGGCGGAATGGGCACCAAAGGCCTTGTGGGCCCGTTCATGACCTGCTATGATGCCAAGGGTGAGAATATGATCATCAGAGGCCTTTTCGAGGAAATAGTGGACAGACTGATTGCAGAAGGCGGAGCCATCCATCCTTCGAAGATACGCCATACTACCGAATTTACGGCGTGGATAACTGAGGGGCATGACCATGTGACTCCATTCGATCCCGAAATACTCAAGAAAGTGTATGACCGCATATGCGCCGAGGCTGGCGTCAAGGTACTTTTCCATGCCAGCTTCGTCAATCCCATAATGAAGGGACGGCGTATCTGCGGCGCCGTGTTGCTCACTCCTTCCGGACTTGAGTCGGTGCGCGCCAAAATGGTCATCGACGCGACTGGGGACGGCACAGTGGCTTATCGTGCCGGAGCTCCGTGCGTGTTCGGGGATCCCGAGAGCGGACGAGTCCAGCCTGCGTCGTTGTTCTTCCGTATCAACAATGTTGATACCGACCGCCTTATTGCTGACGTTGTGCCCCACCTGCCGGAGTTCCGCAGGGTCAATGGCGTGAGCTACCGATGCCTGCACTGGCGTGTGGCCGAGGCTGAAGCTGCGGGCGAATGGGACTTGGCACGCAAGTCTGTAAACATCTGGCGCTCAGTAGAGAAGGACCAGTGGGTAATCAATTGTACCAGAATCCACGGGGTAGATGCGACCGACGCCGAGAACCTGACCGCCGCTGAAATTGAGGGCCGACGTCAAGTGGAAGAGCTGATGCATTTCTTCCATAAATATGTACCCGGATGCGAAAAGGCTACTCTTATGGGCACCGGTTCCACTATGGGGATACGAGAGTCGCGTCATGTGCACGGTGATTTCGTGCTCCCGGTCCAAGACCTGATAGACGGAGTCATTCCTGACGACAATATCCTTCTGTCTGCTAATTCAATCGATGTGCACGGAGCTATGGGAGGACCCGCAGGCGGTCTGTACATGCCAATACAGAAAGACATGTACGGCATCCCTTACCGCTGCCTGCTGCCCAAGGACGTGGATGGCCTTCTGCTGGCCGGGCGTTGCATAAGCGCCGATTCTGCTGCTGCAGGAGCCATACGCGTGATGCCTCCTGCAATGGCCCTCGGCCAGGCGGCCGGCATTGCAGCGGCTCTCTGTCTGACTGGAGGGACGACACCGGACGCTCTTGATTATGCCGACCTGAGGAAGAGTCTTCTGGAACAAAAAGTCTATCTGGGATAGGCTATGTTGCTCAGTCTTTTGTATGTACTGATCTCCGGTATAGCACTCCCGGTAGGCGGCATTCAGATGCAATATCTGTGGCGCAACCAGCTTGGAGATGTGTATTCACTCGGGCTTGGCAGCGCCGCGTGCCTCGGAGCGGCGGCTGCGACCATGTCCGGGTGGTGCTCCCTGACCGTGGGAAGCTTTATCTGTACACTTATCTGCACTCTGGTGTGCTTCTTTGTAACCCTTAGAGTCAATACCCAGAGCCTGATAACTTTCGGTATTCTGTTCGGAACGTTCATCGGGTCGCTCGGCACCATCGTAGTAACCAACGCGCCGAACGGAGACTTGCTTAAGCAGTATTATCTGTGGGGTGCCGCCAATTTCAGGCTTGAAGGTGTCACTACCGGCGACATCATTTTCTCCCTGTGCCTTTTTGCTGCGGGCTTTGCAGCCGCATTGGCCGACAACAGGCGCCTGACAGAGCATTTCAAGGGAGCCATTGAGCTCAGCAAGCCCCATAAGGCTTTCAGCCTGCTAGCGATCATGTGCCTGGTTACAAGCGCAGTAAGCATCTGCGGGCCTATTGGATTCATTTCCCTTGGTGTTCCCAATTTAAGCCGGATTATCTGCAAGAAAGAGGACATACGCATCCATTACCTTATATCGTCGGCAATGGGCATATCGCTTCTGCTTATAACTTATCTGGTGGTGCAGTATGTCAATTTTGGTATTTATCTCCCCGTCAGCGCAACGATGGCCCTGCTGGCTCTCCCGCTGATGGCTATTCTGTTTATAAAGAAATGAAAGATATTGACGCAAGACAGCTGCTGTTTGTAAGACAAATACATGGCTCAGAAGCTGAGGTAAAGTATTATATCCGAGGAAATGCCGGCTGGCGGCTACGCGGAAAAGGCTTTGCCTTTATTGGGAAAAACGGCACCGGTAAGACCAGCGAAGGGGATGCCAAAACGCCGTTGGGCGAGTTCCGGGCCTTGGGCGCATTCGGGATATTGCCCGATCCCGGTTGTGCACTCCCCTACAGGAGGATTATCCGCGGCACAGTAGCTTGCGATGCAGAAGGGCCGCATTACAACCATATCGTTCAGGTTCGCGAAGGAGACAACATCGGTGGCGAAAAGATGTGGGAGCTCTCTCCCGAATATGATTATGGTCTTGAAACCGATTATAACTCGGAGTGTATCTACCCGCGTGGCTCCGCAATTTTTGTGCATTGCAAAGGAGCTAAGTCCTACACAGGCGGATGCATAGCCCTGGACAAGCATCTAATGAAAAAGATTCTCATGACCGCCGACAGCGGTCTGAGAATCTCTATCCAATAATATATTACTGTCCGCTATTTTGCAATAGCGACGCTGCGTGTCTCGCGAATGACGGTTATCTTGACCTGTCCGGGATAAGTCATCTCATCCTGAATACGCTGGGCGATATCGGTTGACAGACGGGCGGCCTGATCATCGCTGACCTCGTCGGCACCAACAATAACCCTGAGTTCACGGCCGGCCTGGATAGCGTATGACTTGGTCACGCCGGGATAAGAAGCCGCAAGGTCTTCCATACCCTTAAGACGCTTGATATAAGATTCGATAACTTCACGGCGGGCACCAGGACGGGCACCGGAAATGGCATCACCCACGAGCACGAGAGGAGCGTAGATAGTGGTCATCTCCATTTCTTCGTGGTGTGCACCGATACAGTTCACAATCTCCGGACGCTCTTTGTACTGCTCGGCAAGGCGGGCGCCAAGAATGGCGTGAGGCAGTTCGGGCTCATCTTCCGAGACCTTGCCTATATCGTGGAGCAAACCTGCGCGCTTGGCAATCTTGGGATTAAGCCCGAGTTCAGAAGCCATTATAGCGCAAATGTTGGCGACTTCCCTCGAGTGCTGTAGAAGGTTCTGCCCGTAAGAACTGCGGTACTTCATGCGTCCAATCATGCGCACAAGCTCAAGATTGAGTCCGTGGATACCGAGGTCGATGCAAGTACGCTTGCCGGTCTCGAGAATCTCTTCCTCAAGCTGCTTGCTCACCTTAGCCACGACTTCCTCAATGCGGGCCGGATGAATACGGCCGTCTATAACAAGCTGATGGAGAGAAAGTCTGGCTACCTCGCGACGTACCGGATCGAAAGCGCTGATAAGGATGGCGTCGGGCGTATCGTCTACCACAATTTCGACTCCCGTAGCGGCCTCCAGAGCACGGATATTGCGTCCTTCACGGCCTATAATGCGCCCCTTCACCTCATCATTGTCAATAGGGAATGTAGTAACCGCATTCTCGATGGCCGTCTCGGTGGCTGTACGTTGTATCGTATTAATAACTATACGCTTAGCTTCCTTGGCCGCATTCAGCCTAGCCTCGTCCATGGTCTCATTGATATAAGCCTGGGTCTCTGTGCGAGCCTCGGCCTTCATGTTCTCGACGAGCATGTTTTTCGCCTCCTGGGCACTCATGCCGGCAATGGTTTCAAGCTGGCGGTTGGCCTGGGCACGAAGCTGTTCGGCCTCTTCCATCTTGGATTCCAGCATAGACTTCTGCGCATTCACCTGACCGCGCTGCGAATCAAGGTCGTGTTGGCGTTTGTTGAGCTCGGCCGCCTGGTCTTTGAGCTGATTTTCACGTGACTTGATGTTGTTTTCACGCTCGCGAAGTTCATTGTTGCGCTGATTGACCTTCTGGTCATGCTCGCTTTTGAGCTGAAGAAATTTTTCTTTGGCTTGGAGGATTTTCTGCTGTTTGATATTCTCCCCCTCTAATTCCGCCTTTTCGATGATGGCGGCTGCACGGCCTTTTGCCGTAGCGCGGCTTACCGCTATATAAATTGCCAGAGCTAGAATGGCGCCGGCAATGGCTGCTAGGATATAGTACAAAAACATATATATAATAGTTTAATCTTACAAAAATAAGGCATTTCTCGGATATTTACAATAATTCAGCAGATTTACATTTATGAAAATCCACCATAATAAGCAGCTCGCTTTCAACAAAAGATTTGGAGATAACCTTAAAAATAAATAACTTTACAAACTATATATTAATCGAGACTTTTATATGAAACTAACCCATGTATTAGCCATTGTGGCTATTCTGACCGCTAACGCATTAAGTGTTTCCTGCGACAACAATAACACTACAGGACCAGAAAAACCTGAGGACAAGATAATTGCGTCCAATATTTCAGTTCCTTCACAGATAGAGGTTGAAGAAGGAAAAACCGTACAGCTCATCTTGAGAGGCAAGACAAATGTCAAGACAACTGACGTGGTGCTTTTGCGCTCTTCAGCTAATATGGACTTCAATTGCCCCATCCTGTCAATCGAGGAAGGCAGTTCGCTTGAGTTCTCTCTGCCCGAGGACTTGCTTGGTGGCAACTTCAAGGTGTACATCAGACGTGACGGACTCAATTATTATGTGGGCCAGACGCAGATCAGCATCCTGAAGGCCCTCACAATTGAACCAGAAGCGGGCACCAACGTGTACGGCATAGTAGAATGCAACGGCAAGGGAGTTCCGGGAGTACTGCTGTCAGATGGTGACATCTTTGTGCGGACAAATGCAAATGGCATATATCAGATGCAGTCCAAGAAGAAATGGAAGTACGTCTTTATGGTATTGCCCTCTGGATATGAAGCCCCCGCGCAAGGCGTCCTGCCCCATATCCACGCCACGCTTGACGAGGGCACGTCGGTAGCGGAAAGAAGAGACTTCGAGCTCATTAAGACCGACAATGATAATTTTACCCTCTTCGTGCTCGGCGACATGCATCTTGCAAATCGCACAGAAGACATCAAGCAATTCAACGAATTCGCCCGCACTTTGAATTCATGCATAAACGGAGTTTCCGGACCGAGCTACGTCATGACACTAGGAGATATGACCTGGGATCTGTACTGGTACAGCAACAGTTACGAATTCCCCCAGTATCTTTCTACCATGGACAGCAACTTCAAGAACATCTCCTTTTTCCACACAATGGGAAATCATGACAACGACATGAATTCCGTCGGAGATTACAACAAAGCTTTCCACTATACCAGAGACATCGCACCGACGTTCTATTCCTTCAATATCGGCAAGATACATTTCGTAGTCATGGACAACATCGACTACAACGATGTAGGTACAGGTGCGGACTTGAGGAGCCACTACAAACGCAATTATACTGCCGAGCAGATGGCATGGCTGGTCAAGGATCTATCCTATGTCGATAAATCCACCCCTGTATTCATAACATCCCACGCACCAGTGTCCAACCCTTCCGGCGCGACAGGCTGGAACGACAATTATCTTAATGGCGCCAACGATGCCGGCGAGGCCAACATGAAGGATTTTCTCGCTGCCGTGTCAAGCCACAATGTACACTTCCTCAGCGGACATACTCATAATATTTTCAACAGGAAGCATTCTGATCTGTTCTCCGAACATAACTCTGGTGCCGTTTGCGCATCTTGGTGGTGGTCTGGCCATATTACTCCCGGAATACACCTTTCACAGGACGGAGCACCGGGCGGATTCGGGATTTGGAGCTTTAACGGAACGTCATTCACCCAGACTTACCGCGCTGCAGGCCATGACTCCGACTATCAGTTCCGCGCCTACGACATGAACAAAGTCAAAGAATACATAACCAGCTCACTAGGCGGTGGGCACAAAGACTTCGCAAGATTTGTCAATGCAGTTCAGTCCTTCCCGACAAACACAATTTTGGTAAATGTATGGGACTATGACCAAGACTGGAAGGTCAGCATCAGCGAAAACGGCCATGAACTTGAGCTTACTCCCGTTGCTACCTACGACCCTCTCCATGTAGTGGCCCTCAGTGCACCCAGATGCAAATCTGCTTCGGCCAATTCGACACCAAGTTTTCTCACATCCTCATGGTGCCATTTCTTCCAGGCCAGAGCCTCTGCTGCTAATTCAACAGTAACAATCAAAGTTACCGACAGGAACGGCAAGACCTACACGGAGACTATGAAACGTCCCAAAGCTCTTGCAATCAGCGATTATAAAAACAAATAACATTTATTTCAAACTAACCAACTAACCAAAACAATCATGAGAATTCTAAAATCGTGTACCGTCGCGGCACTCATGCTGCTGTCAAGTATATGCTTGATGGCGCAGAACCGCACGGTTTCCGGAAAGGTGCTCGATTCCACGCAGCAGCCGCTGCCTGGTGTCGGCGTCGTTCAGGAAGGGACAACGAACGGGACAATCACCAGCGATGACGGTAGTTTTTCGCTCAGTATTCCAGCCCGCGACGTCGTCCTCGTATTCTCCAGCCTCGGATATGCGACACAAAACTTGACGCTTCCGGCTGGGCAAGATGTCTTGAACGTGACCATGGCTGAAGACGACATGCTCCTGCAGGAGACTGTCGTTATAGGTTATGGTACCCAAAAGAAGGTCAATCTGACCGGAGCCGTAACAGCTGTTGAGGCTAAGGAACTGGAGAATCGTTCCGCCCATTCCCTATCCGCAATGCTGCAAGGTTCGGTCCCCGGCCTTAACATCACCACATCGGCAGGTAACCCTGGTGCAACCGGCTCCCTGAACATTCGAGGCTTTACCTCCATCAACGGTGCCGAACCCCTGGTCCTCATAGACGGTGCTGTAGGCAATATCAACAGGGTCAACCCCAATGATGTTGAGTCCATTTCTGTTATCAAGGATGCCGCGGCAGCCGCTGTCTATGGAGCACGTGCTGCATTCGGTGTAATCCTGGTGACGACAAAGAAGGGAGCACAGACCGACGGTAAATCCACAGTCCGTTACAGTGGCCGCTTCGGTTGGGAACAGCCTACGACATCTACCGACTATGAGACCACTGGATATTGGTCCGTGTACACCATCAACAAGTTCCGTATGGCTTCCGAGGGCTCCAACTATGTACTCTACAACGACGCAGACATGATGCAGCTCCTCGCCCGTGTCAACGACAAGACCGAGAATCCTGAAAGGCCTTGGGTGGTACGCGAAACCAGAGGCGGCAGAGACCAGTGGGTTTACTATGGTAATAATGACTGGTGGCATGGTCTGTTCAATGACCAGCACCCTGTCCAGCAACACAATGTCTCCATATCCGGAGGCAACAAAAGCACACGCTACTTTATCTCCGGCGGTTTCGACAAGCAGACCGGTATCATCAAGCAGCGTCCTGATGTTTTCCAGAAGATTAATTTCCGTTCCAAGATTGATTTCGACATCAATAAGTACTTGCGCTTGAGCAACAACACATCGTTCTACAGCTCTGTGTACGACTATGTCGGTGTCGATTCTATCCAGAACGCTATCGCTTACAGTGCTGCGCACGCCCTCCCTATTTTCCCGATGAAAAACCCTGACGGAAGCTGGCTTTACCTGCCGCCATCGGGCGTTCTCCACGGAAGCTATGCCGTCGGCAACGGACGTCACATCGTTTTTGGAGAGGCAAAGGATACTAACTTAGAGCGCAGAAGCGATTTTGCAAACACCACCGAGCTGACCATCAAGCCCGTCAAGCATTTCCAGATCATCGGTAACTTCACTTATCGTCTGCATCAGAACAGGGACACGAACCGCCGTGTCAAGATGCCTTACCGCCAGTATCCTGATACTGATATGCAGTATTATGATTCTGGTGCAGGTCAGGATCACCTGACTGAATCTATCAATACCTATAATTACTATTCCGCCAACCTCTACGGGACCTATGAAAACACCTTTGGTGACAGTCACCATGTTACGGTGATGGCTGGTGGTAATTATGAGACCCAGCACAGCAAGACCGTTGCCGGCGAGGGCCTTTACCTGCTCAGCGAAGACCTCAGCGACTTCGACCTCGTGGGTGCTGCTCCGGACGGTTCGACTGTTATGTCAGTCAGCGGCGGACAGAGTGAATATGCATTGCTCGGATTCTTCGGGCGCGCCAATTATGACTATAAAGGACGTTACCTTCTTGAAGTGTCCGGGCGCTATGATGGTACTTCACGCTTTGCGAGAGGTCACCGCTGGGGCTTCTTCCCATCTGTTTCCGCCGGATGGCGTATTTCCGAAGAGCCTTTCTTCAAACCGCTCAAGAGTACAGTCAACAATCTCAAACTTCGTGCTTCATTTGGTACACTGGGAAACCAGAATGTGTCAAACTACCTGTATATCAGGTCCATCAATGTCAACGACTTCGCACATTTCAGCTTCGGCGAGTCTTCGACTGTCGCTAAATATGCCAACGTTACCGCTCCTAATGCAGGAGACCTGACTTGGGAGACATCCGAACAATGGAATGTCGGTCTTGATGCCGCAATGTTCAACAACAGGTTGGAATTCACGGCAGAAGCGTATATCCGTGACACCAAGAACATGTTGACCGATGGTGTGGCCCTGCCTAACTTGTACGGTGCCGATCCGCCCAAGCAGAACACGGCAGACCTTCGTACACGCGGTTATGAACTGTCGCTCAGCTGGAGAGACCAGTTTGACCTGGGAGGCCATCCGTTCGGCTACAGCATACGCGGTACGCTGAGTGACTACGATTCCCACATCACACGCTACGACAACAAGAACAACACCTTCGCCAAAGACTACTATGTAGGAATGCGTATAGGTGAAATCTGGGGCTTCGTAGCCGACGACCTCTTCCAGACAGATGAAGAGGCTGCCGAATACGCAAAGAATATCGACCTGTCCTATGTAGTTGGAAAAGTTCCCAACGGCATCTGGAAAGCCGGCGACCTTAAGTACAAAGACATCGGCGGTAAGGTCACACGTGACGAGGATGGCAACATCATTTCCGATGAGCCCGACGGCATCATAGGCATCGGCGCCAATTCTGCCGACGAGCCTGGCGACCGCAAGATTATCGGTAACAGCCTGCCGAGCCTAAACTACGGTTTGACCCTCGGCATTGACTTCCTCGGGTTCGATGCTTCCATTTTCTTCCAGGGTACAGGTAACCACTACTGGTATCCTTCCCCTTATTCCTTCGCTTTCTGGGGTCCTTTCTCGCAGCCTATGACATCATACCTGCCTAAGGGCTTTATCCACCAGTGCTGGGATTATGACAATACCGATGCATACTTCCCCCGCGCCGTTGCATATTATGCATACAACGGCAAGGGCCAGCTGCACTATGCCAACACACGTTACCTGCAGAATGTCAGGTATCTGCGTCTGAAGAACCTCTCCATCGGTTACACCGTACCTCAGAAGCTTACGAGGAAGATCGGTCTCGAGAAGTTCCGCGTCTATTTCAGCGGAGAGAACCTTGCTTACTGGTCTCCGCTCAAGAAGCACTCTAATTACATCGATCCTGAAGCGGCTTTCAACCGTAGCAGCAACAACTTCAACCGTTCCTTCTACCCTTGGCAGAAGTCATTTATGTTCGGTATCGATATTACTTTCTAATATTTGAGGAGACTATTTAAATGAAAGACAGTATGAAAAAATATATCGTCCTTTTGGCTGTCGCCCTGCTGGGCCTGACATCCTGCGAAGACTGGCTTGACAAGTATCCTCTGTCAAAAATGAGTCCCGAGACTTATTTCAAGTCCGCTACAGAGCTCCAGCTCTTCACGAACTCCCTCTACAACAACCTGTTGCCGAAGGCACCTTATGATGAGCAGAGTGACCAGTACATCAAAGCCAATCCTTCCAACCTCATTCGCGGCGGCACCAACCGCCAGGTACCTAATTCAGGTGGCGGATGGAGCTGGGGCGACCTTCGCAAACTCAACACCGCGCTCGCATACATGGAAACCAACTGCGAAGATCCTAACGCAAAACTGCAGTATGGAGCCGTGTGCCGTTTCTTCCGTGCTTATATATATTTTGATAAAGTAATGCGGTTCGGAGATGTTCCATGGTCCGACTATGAACTCCCCTCAAACGATTCCACGGTACTGTTCGGTCCCAGGAATTCCAGGGAAGAAGTCATGCAGAACATGATTGCCGACATCGATTTCGCTATCGACAACCTTCCTTCTTCTTACAGCAATGGCCTCCACTACCGCTTGACCAAGTGGGCTGCACTCGCATTGAAAGCCCGTTTCTGCTTGTTCGAAGGCACTTTCCGCAAGTATCACAGCAACTTTGCATCCATGAGTGGAACTGAGTGGAATACCGACGGCTGGAAAGACTGGAAATGGTATCTGGAGCAGTCGGCTGCTGCCGCCGAAGAACTAATCGACAAGGGACCTTTCAAGCTCTATTCCACCGGAAAGCCTGATCTGGATTATGCAGTCCTGTTCTCGGCCTACGATGCCAATAAAGATGAGTACATCCTTGCCATCAACTTCGACTATGGTCTTGAGCTTATGCACAATGCAACCGCATCCGCACTTATGAATTCGCAGGGACGTATAAGCCTCACCAAGAAGTTCGTTAATGCATATCTGATGAAGGATGGTTCACGTTTCACTGACAAGGCCGGCTGGGAGACCATGCAATATGCAGATGAGGTCAAAGATCGTGATCCTCGCCTTGGGCAGACCATCAGGATCCCTGGTTATTCTCGTCTCGAGATGTCCGGTACAAGTTACAAGTACTCTTCCGCCAAGGAAGGCGTTGACATGGACATTACGCTCACCGGTTATCAGATGGCTAAATTCGTCATGGAGAAGAATAACTCCTCAAATGACAAGTTTGACAAGTCGTACAACGACCTTCCTGTCTTCCGTCTCGGCGAGGCTATGCTCGTGCTTGCCGAAGCCAAGGCAGAACTCGGAACCATTACCCAGTCTGATCTTGACAAATCGGTCAACAAGCTGCGTGACCGTGTCGGCATGCCTCACATGGATCTTGCCCAGGCAAACGCCAATCCCGATCCTTATCTGAGCTCTGCCGAATGGGGCTATGCCAACGTAAGCGGCGAGAACAAGGGTGTCATCCTTGAAATCCGCCGTGAGCGCGCTGTCGAGCTCGCACAGGAGGGATTCCGCTGGGCTGACCTCATGCGCTGGAAGTGCGGTCATTGCCTGGATCAGCAGAAGATCATCGGATGCTACTTCCCCGGCAAGGGCACGTACGATATCGACGGTGACGGTAAAATGGACATTTGCATCTACGGCAAAGAAGATCCTAAGCCGGCCGCCAATACTGCCACTTATCTCCGCCTGCTCGGTACAGACATATTCCTGACCGATGGAGACAAGGGTTATATCGAGCCTTACCAGAACATTAAGATTCAGTTTGACGAAGATCGCGATTACCTCTATCCCGTTCCTATCGATGAACGTTCTCTCAACAAGAAGCTCTGCCAGAATCCCGGGTGGAACGACGGACTTTCATTTTAGTTATTAAAAGTTTATCCGTATGAAACTTACACGCAACATATTTATATGCGGTCTGATGCTCTCATGTGCGGCGGCTTTTTACGCTTGCACGCCCAAAGAGAGCCCAGAGGCCAAAGCTGTAATAGCGGAATCCAATTACATTGAATTCGAAGCCACAGGTGCAGCCCCGGCAGTCATCACAGTCTATGCTGACGGTGACTGGAAAGCTGATGGTCCTGAATGGATCACGGTCACACCTAACAGCGGTTCGGGCACTACAGAGGGCGTCAGCATCAGCGCTGCCGACAATAAAGACGGGTCGGGAATCCTTCTCCCCCGCCGCGATACCATTACTTTCCATGGAGCCAAGCTCATCAGCTACTCTTATGTCACAGTATATCAAAAGGGTGACAAATATCGCGGAGCAGTTGATGCAACTATTTCGACGCTCGCTTCCGTCAAAGACGGTAATTTCGTAAATATAAGCGGCGCCCAAGTCATGGCGACTGACGGCAAGACCGTCATACTCTCAGACGGAAGTACAACCATCAAGCTTGCCCTCAAGCAGGCTGTCAAGGCCGGAGACATTTTGAGTTTCCGCGGCGTCAAGGGCTCTGATGGCGGGCAGCCTGTCGTAGATGAGATCGAAGACTTCCAGATCACATCACACAGCGATGTCAGCTATCCTGCTGCTAAAGACCTGAATGCAACTCTTGATTCATTTGAGGCCAGCGCACCTGAATATGCGACCGTATCTGGCATCTGGGACGGTTCATCGCTCAGCGTTGAAGGTGCATCCAAGACTGTGGCAGCCTCCGGCTCAGAAGTCGATCTTGGAGCTCTGACCGGCCACAAGGCAATGTTTGAAGGCTACGTCGTAGCCACAAACGCATCTAAGGTCACTATGATCGTGACCAAAGCAACAGATAACGGACTTGACCAGCTTATCTATTTCAAGGATGACTTCGAGTGGCTCGAGCCGTGGTCTAGTGCAGCAAGCGCAGGCAACGATGTTGCAAACAATGAAGCCGACACCAATGCCGCACCCAACATCTTTGGTACCGAAGGACTCGCAGATCTCGTGAATGAATTCAACGCTCGCGGCTACGGATATGTATGGGGCTGGAAAGACCAGGATTGGTCTGATGGCACGCCGGACAATGGCAACAAGCGTACACTGTACCTGCAGCGTAATTACCTCAAGTTCGGCAAGACGTCATACAACTCCGGTATTATCCTTCCTGCCATGAGCGAAATAAGCGGCAAGACTGATATCATGCTTGAGTTTGACTGGTGCTGGTCCATGACAGGAGCCAAGAAGCCTGACTTGATGTCCCTTACTTCCGTTATCACCGGCGAGGGATCATTCGAGAACGGCAGCCAGGAATTCGGAGCCATTGAGTCGGCACAAGCTACTGCAGACGATCAGACTTCACTTGAATGGCAGCACGTTTCAATACGAGTTAACGGTGTCAATTCGGCAACTCGTATCACTCTGAGGCCTCTCAATAACGATCCTTCCATCTCCAACTCCCGCAAGCAGAACCGCTGGTATTTGGACAACATTCTGGTCACACCTGCAGAAGGCAACGGTGATACCCCGGGTGGCGAAGGTGTGCCTTCCGGAACCGTGCTTCTTGACGACGATTTCGAATGGGTATCCACTTGGGCAACAGCCGCTTCTGCTGGAGATTCTGTAACCTCCAACAACCCCAGCGCTACAGCTCCCAATGTATTCACATCCGAGGCATGTGCAGGATTCATGGAAGCCTTTGCCGAAAAGGGATACACTTATCTCTGGGCACCGACTGCGGACAATTCGTGGTCGGACTCTCTCGGCGACGACAACCCGAAAGTGCTTTACCTCCAGACAAATTATCTGAAATTTGGTAAGACAGATGTCAACGCAGCCCTTAAGCTTCCTGCTTTCAGCGCTATAAGCGGCACGGCAGATGTAGAGCTAAGCTTTGATTGGGCCTGGCAGATCACTGCAAAAGCAAAGCCTGACCTCATGACTCTGTCTATTGATGTAGAGGATGGGGGCAGCTACTCCGGTGGTGAGATTGAATCTGGTCAGTCCAAAGTAGATGGCGAGAGCAAGATTGAGTGGCAGCACGTTAGCGTGACCGTAAGCGGTATTGGGCCTCAAAGCCGGATCACCATACGGCCAACCAACGCCAATCCGAATGTTTCAAATCCTGACAGGCGGCAGAACCGCTGGTTCATGGATAATGTCAAAGTGGTCGTCAAATAGGTCACGGCGATATAATAAGTCAAAAGACCGGCCCCGCAAAGGGTCGGTCTTTGTTTTAAAAAGCCGTCAGCCGAACAGTCAGAAAATTGTCTGGCTCGAATGATTTGGGCTCCGGTCCGGTTCAGGGATCCTGTCGGGCAGGCCTGCCTTCCGCGGTCCGAGTGCACCCGGTAAGTGAAAAACTTGATGTTTTCTCCTCTTGGGCCTGACGGCTTAAAGCCTATTTCAATTTAGCAAGATAAGCTTCCACATCATCCTGCAAAGCCTTGGCCTCGGCACCGAGCTGCTGCATTTTTTTCTGGCAGGCAATGCGGTTCACTGTCTCGTTGAGGGTGACAATGATAAGCTTGTCAAGCGTGGTCTTGTCGGGATACTTTGTATCGTATGAGTTAAACTTGCGGTTGATTTCATCTGCCGCAGTACGCATGGTCTCTTCCATCTCGGGCGATGCGGCAACCATTGGATACTCAATCCCGGCTATTTTAAGTTTTATATTCTGTGCCATAGATGCTATTTTTCGAGAAGTTTGATACAGCGGTCAATTTCCTTTATAAGTTTGGTGATGCGTTCTTTGGCAAGGGCTGGATCACCGGCACCAGAAAATGCATACTGAAGCTTAAGATTGTCAATCTGGGAGTCAAGCTCCACTATTTTCTCCCGACAAGAGGCAATGTCAGCCCGGCTCTGCTCAAGCTCTGCCTGCAGGGCGTCTGCGCGCTGTTTTTCTGTCTCATAAAGAGAGATCAGCTTCTCAATATTTGTTTTAATATCTTCAAGCATCGGAACAAATATAATAAATATTCTTAAATCATGTCAAACCTTGATAAAAGAAACTCCGCAACGTCGAGCAAACTCAGCATCTGATGCGCTGTCACCTATCATGACGGTCCTGGCGGGATCCACATCGGGATGATTGCGCAGAAGTTCATCGAACATACCTGTGTTCGGCTTGCGGAAGGGATCATCATCAGCTACTGCCGTACATACATAGACGTCGTCTATCCTCCCTCCTGCCTCAGAAATACTGCTGCACATCCAGCTATGTATTTTATCGAGTTCTCCCCTGCTCATCACGCCTTTCCCTACTCCCCTCTGGTTAGTGACAACGAAGATCCCCGAGAACTTGGAGGCCGCCTCACACAGCGCTTTCCGGACCGATGGAAGCCACTCGAATTCGTCAATACTCTTCACATAATCACCCGGTCTAAGCCGGTTGATCACACCGTCGCGGTCAAGGAGCAAGGTGTCGAAGCCTTCAAGTCTCCTCACTACATCCAGCAAACTGTCTTTGTGAGCCAGCAGTTCAGGAGAGGTATCGGCCCGGGAATAATCGTCAGGAATGCCAATATCAATGAAAAAGCCCTCCTGCACTGCACCGCAAAGCCTCCCACGGAGACTCTCAGCTTCGAGTATATCCTTTTCAAACGAAAACTTATCCGCAAGACCGTCGAAAAGGCCGGAGCCAAGGTCTATCGCATAAATACCGCCGTTGATAAGCCCTGCGTCGCAGTAAGTCTTCTCCCGGAATGCTTTGATCATGCCGTCCGCACCTAGCTCCACCGTGCCATAGCGGTCGAAATGTAGCATTGGTTTCAGGGCTATTGCAACAGGGGCTCCGCTATTGCGCCTCTCATCAACAAGTTCCTGCAGGTCAGCATCGAAAAAGGTATCTCCATTGAGGACCACCACTTCAGGGCCATCGGCAAACGATGACGCGAGCTTTATAGCTCCGCCGGTGCCAAGCGGCTGGTCTTCAACAGCGAAGCATATCTCAAAAGGATAATCGGAAGCATGCTCCGACACCCATGTCTGGACAACTTCGCGCAAGTAGCCCACGCTAAGTATAAGCTTACTGACATCGAATCGCCTGAGGTTCTCCAGCAGGTACCACAGGAAAGGCTTCCCGGCCACAGGCGCCATGCATTTGGGGACCTGGCTGACAACGCTGCGGAGCCTTGTTCCGAGGCCGCCGGCGAGGATGATTACCTCCATACTTAAAGGGGTGGTTAATTCCCGTAGAAGTGTTTCTCTACCATCAGGCAGAGGCAATGATACACAGGAAGATGGAGCTCCTGGACCTTGAAGGTCTCAGTTTCCGGCACTTTGATGCAGACATCGGAGAACTTCTCCAACCTGTTGTCCCTGGCCCCGGTGAGGCCTATCACCTTCATGCCTCGCGCTTTGGCCGCAACGGCAGCATAAAGGATGTTGCGACTGTTGCCGGAAGTACTGATACCGAGCAGTACATCTCCGGGGCGCCCGTAGCCGTTCACCTGCTGAGCAAAGCATAGCAGAGGCTCGCAGTCATTCATATAAGCTGTGCTCAGGGAGATATGCCCGTCAAGGGCAATCGCAGGCAGTGCCCCCTGCAGGTGGCTGCGCAGCACGCTGCCCATTTCCGGATCGGTTGCATAAAGAGCTTCGGCATAACCTGAGGGCAATGTCTTCTGCAGGCAGAACGACTTCATCATCTCACCCACTATGTGCTCGGCGTCAGCAGCACTTCCGCCGTTACCTGCCGTGAGGAGCTTAGCATCATGGCTAAATGCATCGACTAAAATATCAGCTGCCCGGGCAACTTGCTCCTTGCAGCACTCAAGTGCGGGATAACGCACAATGAGTTCATCGAGTATCTCTTTCATTTGTTGATTGT
Organism: Bacteroidales bacterium; assembly: GCA_017634595.1. Classification (GTDB taxonomy): domain Bacteria; phylum Bacteroidota; class Bacteroidia; order Bacteroidales; family UBA932; genus Cryptobacteroides. The sequence continues at coordinate 58,251 of JAGBNC010000019.1, read as the reverse complement.
ATCTGTATCGTATATTTTCCACCCGTGGGCGCCTCCATCGGTAAACAGGAAGGGCAGCACGAAGCCGTCCAGCGTCTTTAGAGCTTCTTCTACGCGTTTCTTGTCAACCGGATCCACAAAGAATATGATAAATCCTCCGCCGCCAGCACCGCTCACCTTGCCTGCCTTGGCCCCGGCGGCCTCAGCCACGTCGAACGCTCTTTGTATATTCTCATTGGTTATGCCGCTCGCCATCTTCTTCTTATTCTCCCAGCTGCTGCCAAGAATAGCCGCAAACTCATGCATATCACCTTTGAGCACAGCTGCTTTCATGTCAATCGCGCTCTGCTTGATCTTATGCATGGCCTGTATCGCCTCAGCCTGGCCGGAGCTGGTATTCTTGCGCTGCTCGTCTATAATACGGGCGCTGCTGCGTGACTTGCCGGTGAAGTATAGCAACAGGCTGGCTTCCAGCTCATCCGTGATCCAGCGTTTGACCTTAAGAGGATTGACTATCACCCTGTCATCGGGCAAGAATTCAATGAAATTGAAGCCCCCGAATGCGGCGGCATACTGATCCTGCTTGCCGCCGGAAAGCCCCAGATCCTTGCGTTCAATCTCATAAGCGAGACGGGCTATTTCATAATCTCCCATGGGCAGGGAGAACCACTCCACGAAGGCCTTGAGAATGCATACGACCATAGTACTTGACGTACCGAGTCCGGAGCCTGCAGGAGCATCGTTGTACGTAGTTATACGGAAAGACCGCGGGCTCAAGCAAAAGTCTCTGACGACCCTGTTATACACGCCTTTGATCAGGTCGGCATGTCCGTCAACCGGCAATTCGGCAGCAACGGGAAACACCTGCTCACATGCTGAATCGTAAGAGTGTATGCTTATCAGACCGTCAAGGGTTTCCTCAATGGTACAATAAGCGTAGAGATTGATGGTCGCATTCAGCACCAGGCCTCCGTACATATCGCTGTATGGAGACACATCACTGCCGCCGCCGGCAAGACCCAGCCGCAGCGGAGCTTTACTTCTGATAATCATCTTCCTTTATATAAGAAACCATTTTTACGCCTCCAGAAATACTGCCAGCACATAAACAAAGGCATAGCAAGAACTTCCGAAGGATAATACCGCAGGTAACGAAGGCCTCTTGACACCTTGCGTTTTCCATGCCCAATCAGGCCTTCGCTGCTTGAATGAGCATTGCGAATGTCGTATTTACCGAAGTTGCCCGAAGCCATGATTTCACTCAGCAAAAATGCTCCTTCACTTTCATCAGGAGCGCAAAGCATCAGGCTCTCGTCAAGCAGGAACACTTCTTCAAGCACATACATTACGGCCGCAGCAAACTTTTCCAACTTCAAATATCTAATGTCGCCAAGAACTTTGGCGCGTGCAGCACTGTCCAAATGCTCAAGCACATAGTAGTAATCGAGCAGTTGCCTCAGCCCGATGCCTTCGTCAAGGACATGCCTGTAGATATGGATCAGCATGTAAACAGCATCAAACGCCAAGGTAGGAACACTGAAGCCCAATTCGCCGTCGAAGTTGGAGAACTGCTCCCCTGCCTGTGAAGCGAACCACTGCTGCAGACGCCTGTTGGAAGAGAAGGAATTCATCCAGCTCGGGGTGAAATGGACTTCGACACCCATGCCCTTGATCATCTTGACATCGCAGTGATGATAGACTATCTTGTGGACCTCAAACTTCGAACGCAGGAAATCCACGACTGTGTGACGGTCTCCTTCCACCCAAATATCAATGTCTCCACCTTGACGGAGTTCAGGATGGGGGTACAATGCTGCAGCCGCCCTGCCCTTAAGTATGCACGTGCGGAAGCCGTTATCGGCAAAATTCTTGTACAATTTCTCACATGATTCCTGCTGGAACTTGCTGCGAGAAGAAACCTTCTCCGCCATCATGGCCCAGCGGGAGTACACGCCCAGCGGGATATCAATCTCATCGTGGAGACGGTCAATAAACGGGAAAGTAAACGCCAGCAGATTGTGGCGGCCTGTTACTTCCTGAAGTTGGTCCCATTCCGCAAGAGAAGCAGGGACATGCTCCAAGGTCTCACTCTTCCCGATTGACGCACGCACAAGTTCGAAAAAGGTATTCATGTCAATATGCTTGCTTGTCACCGCCAAGTATCTGGGCAATCGTCTTGGCTATAATCTTCAGGTCCAGCCAGACAGACCAATGCTCGATATACCAGATATCGTATCGCACTCGTTCTGCCATAGCTTCCGTGGTTTTGGTCTCGCCCCGGCAGCCGTTGACCTGCGCCCAGCCGGTGAGGCCCGGCTTGACCATGTGGCGCACGAGGTACTCGTCCACCAGCTTGGTATAGATCTCTGTATGCAGTTCCATGTGCGGACGAGGCCCGATGATGGACATATCCCCTTTCAGCACATTGATAAACTGCGGCAGTTCATCAATTGAAGTTCGGCGCAGGAAATCCCCGAACCTGGTCTTGCGGGGATCATCAGCAGTGGCCTGCAGTTTGTCGGCATCGGCGTTGACCTTCATTGAGCGGAACTTGTACATGGTAAAGGGTCTGCCCTTATAGCCGGTGCGTTTCTGCTTGAAAAGGATGGGCCCGGGAGACGATATCGTGGTGCCTATTGCAACGAAAAGCCATATTATGGGATACAACGTCACAAGGAACAGCGAGCTGGCCACAACATCGAAGATGCGCTTGATGGCGGCGTTCACCGGATACGAAAGGGGCTCTTCACGGAGCTTGATTACGGTAAGCGGGCCCAGTTCACTGTATGTCATGGACCGGTGAATATAGCCGTCCATATTGGGGACGTAGTAAAACTCTACGAAAAGATTCTCGCAGAGCCGTATTATGCTGTTGACGGTCTCGGTCTTGATAGCCGGGTTGAGGCTGCAATACAGCTGATGAACTTTATTATTCTGCAAATAGTCCTTGACCGCCTCGAGATCATCACCGAAGCTCGCGGCCAGTTTGTAATCGGCATATTCAGCACCGCTCTCCAGCAGCGAAGTCAAGCGTCGGGCGTCTTCATTGTCCCCCACAACTACGACATGTATCTTGTTGCGCCCCATCCTGCGGGCGGCAATGATAATGGCCCTGAACAGCAGATGGCAGAGACTGACACCGACCACTGCAGCCATTCCTTCCCACATGAAGAAATGCCCGGCAAAGCTGTTGAACAGAATCTGGACTGAAGCGGCAAGTACGCCTATGGTAATCAGGCACTGCAAGAAAGCCCTTACTATGACTTGCTTCCATGTCTGTCCCCTGTCGTAGAAGCGTATAGGCACAAGCACCATGGCGATTATGAATCCCACGATCAGGAAGTACAGCGACCTGGGCCTGGTGAGCACAAGGTCCTGAGGGTCGGTGAAAGCGAACCACTTCAGCAGCGCCTCGAATATGCCGATATGAATCAGCAGATCCAACAGCATAGCCGGCACGCTGTAAAAGAAGAACTCCTTGTTGTTAAATGTCTTGAGATTCATGGGGTCTGCTATCGCTCCGCTCTTACCGGATTGGTCAGGAAATCTTGATACGCCAGACGTATTCCGTCTTCGAGTTCAGTCTTGTACGTCCAGCCTAGAGCCGCCGCCTTGCTCACATCGAGCAGCTTGCGAGGGGTGCCGTTGGGGCGGGACGTGTCCCATTTGATAGTTCCGTTGAAGCCGACCACCTTTGCCACGAGTTCAGTAAGCTCCTTGATGCTCAGTTCCTTACCCGTGCCGGCGTTGACAGTTTCATCACCCGAGTAATTATTCATCAGGAAAACGCAAAGGTTGGCAAGGTCGTCAACATAGAGGAACTCGCGCAGAGGGCTGCCGTCACCCCAGCAAGTTACTTCAGAAGCGCCGCTGACCTTGGCTTCGTGGAACCTGCGTATAAGAGCCGGCAGCACATGGCTGTGCTCCGGATGGTAGTTGTCGTTGGGCCCGTATAAGTTGGTAGGCATCACGCTGATGTAATCAGTGCCATACTGACGGTTGAGAAATTCACAATACTTGAGGCCGCTGATTTTTGCCAGCGCGTATGCCTCGTTTGTCTTCTCCAGCTCTCCAGTCAGCAGACAGCTCTCGGTCATCGGCTGAGGTGCCATACGCGGATATATGCAGCTGGATCCCAGGAATTCAAGCTTCTTGCATCCATTTTTCCAGGCGGAATGAATGACATTCATCTCCAGAATCATGTTATCGTACATAAAGTCCGCAAGTGCGTTCTGGTTGGCCACTATTCCACCAACTTTGGCCGCCGCAAGGAAGACATACTCGGGCTTCTCTGCTGCGAAGAACTCTTCTACAGCATCCTGACGACACAGATCAAGTTCCTTGTGAGTGCGGGTGACAATATTTGTGTAGCCCTGACGCAGCAGTTCGCGGACAATGGCGCTTCCCACCATTCCACGGTGTCCGGCAACGTAAATCTTACTATTCTTTTCCATGGTCCAAAGATTCAATGTCGTGCTTAACCATAATCTTCACAAGATCTTCAAAACTTGTTTTCCTAGGGTTCCAGCCAAGCTGAGTTTTAGCCTTGGAAGGGTCGCCGAGCAACTGCTCCACCTCGGCCGGACGGAAATACTTGGGATCGACTTCCACCAGCACACGTCCGTCTGATTCGTCGATGCCTTTTTCATCTACGCCTTCACCTTCCCAGCGGAGATTAATGCCGGCCTCCCGGAAAGCAAGCGTACAGAACTCACGCACGCTGTGATACTCGCCCGTGGCTATCACAAAATCGTCCGGCTGCGGCTGCTGAAGGATGAGCCACATACACTCTACATAGTCCTTGGCATAGCCCCAGTCGCGCATAGCATTAAGGTTGCCGAGGTAAAGCTTATCCTGTACGCCGCGCGCTATACGGGCGGCAGCAAGGCTTATCTTGCGGGTCACAAAGGTCTCACCTCGACGCTCCGATTCGTGGTTGAACAGAATACCGTTGCAGCAGAACATCCCATAACTCTCACGGTAATTCTTCATGATCCAGTAACCGTAAAGCTTAGCCACACCATAGGGGCTGCGGGGATAGAATGGAGTAGTCTCTTTCTGGGGCACTTCCTGCACCAGGCCGAAGAGCTCTGATGTCGAGGCCTGGTAGATGCGGCAAGTTTTGTCGAGTCCGACTATACGGACGGCTTCGAGCAGCCTCAGCACCCCCATGGCATCTGTATCGGCAGTAAACTCTGGAACGTCAAAACTGACCTTGACATGGCTCTGGGCCGCCAGGTTATAGATTTCGTCCGGCCTGATCTCGCTGATGATGCGGATAAGAGAACTACTGTCTGTCATATCCCCCCAGTGGAGATTGACCAGACGCTTTTTCTTCATGTCACGCACCCATTCATCAAGATACAGATGCTCGATGCGTCCGGTGTTGAACGAGGAACTGCGGCGGAGCACGCCGTGCACCTCGTATCCTTTTTCAATGAGGAACTCGGCCAGGAAAGAACCGTCCTGCCCGGTGATTCCGGTTATAAGGGCTTTTTTCATATTTTTATCTTTTTTCTTTTATGCAGTTAATGATGAACTTACAGTTGCCTATGACATAGCGCCGCCACATCCTGCGGGGCTCTTTGAGCAAGCGGTACAGCCATTCAAGCCCAGCCTTCTGCATCCACTGCGGGGCCCGTTTGACTGTCCCGGCGTAGAAATCGAAGACGGCTCCAATCGTCCCGCAATGGCAGCGGATGTTAAGATCTTTCCAATGTGAGTATATCCACTTCTCCTGCTTGGGAGCAGTCATTCCTATCCACAGCAGATCAGGATCCGCCACATTGATGGCATCTACCATGGCCCGGTTGTCATCTTCGGAAAACTCTGGCTTATAAGGGGGTGAATAAGTTATCACCTCAATCAGAGGATATTCTTTTGCACATCGCTCCCTCACTGCGCTCAACACAGCTTCGCTGCTGCCCATGAAGAAGCACTTGCCGCCGCTTTGCCCGAGCTTGTCCATCTCAAACTTAAACAAATCCCATCCCGCAATTCTTTCCTTGGGACGGCTCTTAGCCTTGAGCCAGCGACATGCTTTGACTATGCTGATGCCATCGGGAATGAGATAATCCCCCTTCTGCAAAGCTTCGGCAAAAAGGCTGTCCGTCAATGCAGTATTGTAAGAATGTGCATTGATGGTATTAATCAGCGTCTTCCTCTTCGGAATTCTGTCCAGTTCCGCCAGGCTTTCGACAATTGTAAGATTCTTTAGCGAAATCATCCCAATCCAAATTTCCTTTTAAGCGAATTCCATGCAATTCGGAACGTAACGCGCTGGTATTTCAGATACATGGAAGGATTCAGGTATATTCGGTCATATCCCCTCTCGATCATCTGCTTATACAAACTATAGTGGTCGCCATAAGCAGGGACCTGAGCATCGTTGTTAAGTATGACTTGGTAACGGAGCCCTTGTATAGCGTCGAAGCGATAAATAGCAAGGCCTCCAAAAGCAGCAGCGACCCTTACCCATGGGTCTCCCGGTTTGAGCTTTCCATACTTAACCGCGACCTCAGCCATGTGCTGTTCCGTCTGTGGCTCGCCTCTGCGTTCCCACTCCTGAAAAATATAAGTATCGTGATAGCGCCTGCGCAGCTTTGGTGATGTAGAATACCCGAACGCAGTTACTGCATCCCACTCCGGCCCTCCCGAGAAAGAAGAAAACACTGCTTCGGGGAACAGCTTTTCTATATCCAAGTCAATGACCATCAAATAGTCGGCTGTCCATTTATTGTCATCAATAAACTGCAGGTATTTGTTTCGGTAGGCAGTCATTTTCCTGTTCCTCGCTTCACTGAAAAAGCGATTGCCCGGGACGCTGCCGGCAGCCGGAATAGTGCTGCTGCTGTCGATATTCTCAGTCATGCAGTGAACCTTGCCGGGAAAACGATTCTGCCAGTCATGAAGAATATCCTTCGTGCCATCGGTGCTGTCGTTTTCGAATATGACAACCTTGTAGTCCTTGAACCGGGAACAAATCTGATTCACAGCGGGAATGTTCCTTTTGAGGCCGCTGGCGGCATTGCGTACTATACCGCAGACAATAACTGTCGATTCTTCAGGAGATTTCATTATCTACGCGCAAAATAATCTTTCATCTGGTCATAATACTCCCAGCGCCTAATTCGCCACATGGAAAACGCCGGAAGGTATATGACCCCGTCCTTTACTCCGCTAATATTGACACGCACATCCTTGTCGGAGACTTCTACAGACGATATGTCGTTCTGCGGGAGCGATGCTCCGAATGGGACAAGCAAGTAATCTGCATCCTTCTTGCATCCGGAGCCTGCAAGCCGGCCTTCAAAACGCAAGGGGCCTTCAACTACATTGCCTCCGATATAGTTGTTTACGTTTACCTTTCTTCCGCCGATCTTCAACTCGAGCATAGTCGTCCGTCGGGCATCTATCGCATAGCTGTTGCTGATGCCCGTAATAACATTGCCGTAAATCTTGAACCCGGATGCGCCGTCGTCACAGAATATGCCCCTGTTGTCTTTCATTCCGGTATAGTCGTATATGCGGTTAAAGCGCACAATAGCCTCGTCGCTGAATGTGGTGATATAGATAGCGCCTGTGTCCATGAGAGTGTAATTCTCCGGAGCCTCAATCCAGTCACCATCATAGTACATAACATTGTTTTCAATAATGCCAGAGGACTTAAATTGCTTCTGCGCCGTGAAATATACTCCCGCCGAAACAGCCCTGGAGCCGAAGTTGCAGAACACATTGCCAGCAACATAATAATCGGGGCCACAGCAATCCACACAAGAATTCATATCCATTGACAAGCCACATTCTTCGAATCGGTTGCCGACCACCCTTGTCTTTGGGGACTTGTTGTCTGACAGCACCCCGGAACGATAACAATGATGTATATGGTTGTTTTCAAAGCAAAAGCCTGCCGCACCGCTCACATGAACCAGATCTGAATGGATTCTGGAAAACTCACAATCCCTGATAATGACGCTCTGCGTCTTCAGGTCAGTAAAATCAAGAAGTGTGGTCCCGGTATTGCAGTTGCCGTCGAAATGAATATTGTCAAAGACAACAGACTCAAACGCCGCCCCATAGGTGGATACCAGACGCCCGGCCTTACCCTTCACGTCCTCATCGAATGATGGCGCAGAACCACCCTCAGCAAGCAATTTGAAGCGAGGTGCATTTCCAGAATAACGTATATCCATGTTCAGCTCATCTGCTGAAGGGGCGCTGAAGTACACCTTGCCATCCTTTATCTCAGTAATCTTGTAAATCCGGCTTTGATACCACTCCGTGACAAGAATATGGGAGAAAGAGTCAGGACCAGAAGAATCTGGCAGATTCAAGGTAAACTCCCCTGCCCGGCGTCCAGATGCCTTGATCTTCCTGCCAGCAGAATAGAACCCAGTCCAAGATTCATCAGTGAAGCCTTCTCCCGTTAATTGCACGCCGTTGCCTGAAAACACCAATGAGGTTCGAGGGTACTTCTGTCCCGACAAATTCAGCATGTTGCGGGTAAACTTCAGCCGTAAACTACCGTCAAATTCAACTCTGACTTCGGTAGCACCAGAATCGGCCGCTCTGATTATACGCTGCCTCAGCTTATCGAAATCAGCCTGGCTGCGTACAGGCACTATTACAGCACCAACCCTGACGCTGCAAAGGAGAACAACAAGAATGAAAAGAGCCAGCCGTTTCATATGCGAGACCTTTTTCGCTTCAATGCATTCCAAAGTCTGGAGAGTTCAAGCCCTTCGGTGCCAAGACTAAGGTCTATTGACAGCAAATAATATCCGAAAGCCTTTAACAGAGATACGAATGAGCGCTCAGCCCCAAAGCGGAGATACTCAGTGCGGAATTTCAGGTAGTTACGGTCACATCTATCCAAACGTATTTCTTGCTTGTCAAGGAACTCCGCAAGGCAGGTGTAAACAGCCTCACGTTGAAGTTTCTCCTCCTTGTCCAGATGGAAACTCACCCCAATCTCAGCATAATAAACACTCCCCGGTACATGTATGCCGTAAAAACTAGGACAGAACATCTCAAGCTGGAAATCCTGCGCTGCTTCTACCTCATAGGATCGTCCCTTGCTCACGGGAATATACTTGTCCAGAATAGAACGGCTGAAGCAGGCACTACGGTCATTCAGCAATTCACGTAATTTCAATTTCAATGGGCGCACATGTTTATCCAGCAGCAAATTGGAGTCAATCTTCCGCTGCCCGTCAGGATAGATCGTAAGGCAGTCTCCTACTATAGCAAAACTATCGGACTTGAAGTCCAGGGAATGGCTGTAGATGAAATCGACAACGGCCCGGAAATATCCCTCCGGGCACACATCGTCGCCAGCTATCCTATAGACCATATCACCGGATGGCATGTTCCAGGTCTGCTCTTCATTGGCAAATATGCCGATATTCGGTTCATTCCTGCGAAGCTTGAATAGGCCCGGGTGCTTGGAGGAGTACTCCTGTAGTATGCCCCACGTATTGTCACTGGAGCAATCGTCGCTGACGCAAATCTCGTACAGGCAGTCCTGAGACAGCAACGAATCAAGCGTCCTTGCTATCACATCTTCCTGATTGTAAGCAATGATGATTGCCGATATGCGTGGAGTATCACTCATCGTTCGTCAGAATCTTGGCATAACGTCTCGCGGCATTTCGGTCTGTCAGTTCAAGAGCTGTATCGTATGCCGCGATGCACATTTTTTCCGTTTGTTCAGGGCTCATCATCCGGACACGACGTATTACCGAAGCCAATTCGGATGCATCTCCGGCGTTACACAAAAAGCCGTTCACACCGTCAACTATTACCCCATCCATGCCTTCACCTCTCGATGCTACCGTAATACATGCACGAGCCATTGCTTCGAGATACACCAGTCCGAACGCTTCATTCTTGCTGACCATTATCATGCAGTCTGCCCGGTCATATAGTTCCATGATTTGTTTCCTGGGCAGTTTGCCGCTGAAACGAACTTTGTCTCTGACACCGTAGTCCAACGCCGTCTTTTCTATGTTCTCCCGCTCTGGCCCCTCCCCGACAAACACCAGGGAGAAATCTTTGTCAGGAATAGCTTCACATAAGGCAGGGATAAGAGTGGAGGGGTATTTTCGCTGGATAAACTCCCCTACAAATATGAAGTTCTTCGCAGCATATTCAATGCTTATGTCGGGCAAATTCTCCAGAAAGTAATTTGGTATTCCCGAATAACAAATGAATGGTCTGGGCACCTTGCAGATTTCTTCCTGATAACGACGCATTAAGTCTTTGGAGCGGAAGCCGAATAACGTATAGGAGTTTATCAGGCTCTCATAGTCGGGATACCTCTTCTTGATTTTCTTGGGAATACCATGCTCTACCAAGCAGGTGACGGCCCCGAAGGACTTATTGATACGCGGTATAAACTCATAAGGCAGCATATGCCCGGTGATGACATGTGGTGTGAAATCATTCTGCCTCAGTATGTCAAGGACTTCTGCCGTGAACTTTTGCACGGAACGCTCCGGGAAGCGTCCGTGTGGTATTAAATTATAGACCGGCACCCTGTACACAGGAACACCGTCCATGACGTAGTGCTCAGTTTGCTTGATTGGCCTCGGATAAAAATTACCTCCTCCGACCATGTTGGCAATCTGTTTGCCAAACATACGAATCAATAAGTGCCATGCAAAACAATATACGCCCTGCAGGTGAATCACGAGCACATTGTATCCGCACTTGACCCATTCTTTCGCAAACGAATGGCACACATCCGTGGCATTGTTGTCCGGAGAAGGAATCGGGTACAGAGGAGTTATTAGAAGTATGTTCTCCATCAAAAGGCGTTAATTGCTTCAACAACCTGCGCGGCCTCTTCAATGCTGATGGCGGGGCCTATCGGAAGACTTAATTCATGAGCAGCGATATACTCAGTAACAGGCAGGGAAAGACCTGAATACTCGGAGTAACACTCCTGTTTGTGCGGCGGCACAGGATAATGGATGAGACTGGCAATTCCTGCCGTCTTCAGGTGTTCGGCAAGAGCGTCCCTGCGCTCACACAAGACAGGATACAGATGATACACGTTCTGTGGATCGGGAAGCAATGCCGGCAGAGTCACTGCAGGATTGTTAATATGGGTATTGTAATAGTGAGCTATATTACGCCTGCGGTCGTTATCCTCGTCAAGGAATGAAAGCTTAACATCCAGAACAGCTGCTTGTATTTCATCAAGGCGGCTGTTGCGTCCACAATACTTGAAGATATACTTGCGAGTGCTGCCGTAATTGGCAAGAGAGCGCACAGTTTCGGCAAGAGATGCATCATTCGTCGTGACCGCCCCGGCATCTCCAAGAGCTCCGAGGTTTTTTCCTGGATAAAAAGAATGGCCGGCAGCATCGCCAAGGCTTCCAGTTCTACGCCCATCTGCAGTACGGCACCCGTGCGCCTGAGCGTTATCCTCAATCAATTTAAGCCCATACTCCTTACATATTCGGCCTATTTGCTCAGTATAAGCATTGCGGCCGTAGAGATGCACTATGCAGACTGCTTTAGTGCGAGAGTTTATACGAGCCTCAATAAGGTCTCCGTCAATCTCAAGGGTATCTCGTCTGGGCTCAACAAAAACCGGTACTAAGCCGTTTTCTGTTATGGCCATAACGGTAGCGATGAAAGTATTTGCCGGTACAATTACCTCGTCACCTGGAGCCATTTCTCCCATCTCTATGTATGCGCGGAATATCCAGATCAAAGCATCGAGACCATTGGCACATCCAACAGCATGCGAAGTGCCGATATAAGCAGCATAATCGGCCTCAAAACGTTCATTTTCCTGACCCTGCAAATACCAGCCGCTGTTGACAACACGGCTCACGGCCTCTGTGATGAGGGGTTCATGCAGAGCAGTTACATCTTTTAACGAGAGAAAAGGAATCATATCTTTTTCTTAATATAATCAAACACAATATGGCGTTCCTTCGGAGACAAGCCGACGGTTAGCACGACGATGCACGACCAAGCCAGAGAAACAGCAGTCAGAAGCACCAGACCCCAGAATCCATGACCAATATAACGGTCCAAGAAAAGAGGGAGGGAGAACATCAGTGCACATACCAGCAGACATTTCCCAATGATACCGAAGAAAAATGCCGGAAGGTCCAGCTTGATCTGGGCATTTAGAAGAAGAATCCTCGCCACCAGCGCAGCAACTTCAATGAAAAGCGATACATAAACGACCTGGTATGCTTCCGCTCCCAAGGCCATAAGTCCATAAGCCAAAGGCAATTCCAGCAGCATGATGATAGCTATGGTTATTTGGAAAGCCTTAATGTTCCCTGTCGCCTGCAGCGCCGTAGTAATGGGACCGACCATGCTTCCCACGAGGCCGACCAGCAAGACAAGTTTTAAGAACTCCTCCGTCATCCGGGGCACTTCTTCCAGCCAGATAGAGAGTACATCCCCGGCCCTAATGTATAAAGGGACCACGATAAATGCCAGCAGGAAACAAGATATTCTGGAGCCCGTTAACACAAGCTTCATCATCCTCTCGTCATCTCCTGAAGCATAATCCTTAGTGATCTGCGGAGTAAGCGACATCTGAAAATTATTGACAAAGTTGCTTACTACTGAGGATACTTGATATGCCAGTCCCCTGGCCGCATTAACTGCCGGACCACAAAACTGATTTATCACAATGTTAACTCCGGGGCCTCGCATTGCTATCCCAAAATTGCCGACAAAACTCCAGCCTGCAAATGAGAGCATGTCCTTGAACAAGACCTTGTCTTTAGGAACCGAGAAGCGGCACTCGTCAAAACTTCGAATACAGTAGAATTTGTAAATTAAGAAATTAACCAATTCTACAGCGATTAGGAGGAGCGCATAGAAGACCAAGCGGTCACCTCCGAAATGCTCTATTGAAAGTGCTACGCCAAGTTGAAGCAAAGCAAAAACAATGCTCGCCAAGGCATAAAGCCCCATACGCTCATGCGCCACAACACTTGAAGTTTCCGGGACGATGACGACTTTAAGGATAAAGCAGGCAATGGTGGCCTGATAAACCCAGTTGGCAGCGGTCATCCTGTCCGCAGGGATGTTCATTTTGTGATTCAAGAACCACAATCCAAGCGTTTCGGCCACTACAAGCACTACCCCGGCAATGAGCAGGTGGATGAGCACTGAGGTTGAATACACTGCTTTCTGACGTCCAAGGTCGGAGTGCCCCTGCTCAAAAGCTATGAAGCGCTGCGAAGACGCTACCATTGCGGTATTCAAGAATATGAACATCGCAACGATGCCGCCTACAACATTGTAAATGCCGTAATCGATTTCGCCTAGGCTGCGGAGAATAACTCTTGATGCATAAAGGTTTACAAGAATGACGATTATCATTCTCAGATATAGCACAAGAGTGTTCTTGGCAAGCCGTCTATTGGCGTTATTCTCCATTCTTTCTCCCCAGAAAATCGTCGAGGAACAATTCGTTGGCTTTCTGGATGCTCTCGTATGTCAGCACGTCTCGCGGTCCGGAAAGGATGGCATATCCAAACTTGTCGCGGTCCGTGTCGTTAATATAATCACCAAAGTGCTCCGGAGCCCTAAGTCCGTCATGATTCTCGAACAGAACTTTGATCCGGGGATCGAGATACTTGGTAATATCTGTAAGAAGCACCGAGTCAGAGCCGGAAGGAATATCATATCCGAACCACATCGAAGAACTTGGACCGTTCAGATAGTTACCATTCTCTATCCGACCACCGTGGAGCATGTGAACGTAATCGCCAAGGTAGTCGTGACCGGAGGCCTCCCATACAGTATGGCTGCAGATAAAGCCGCTGGAGCGGGCTCCCATTTCCACAGGAGTAAAACTGCCGTCTGCCTTCATTATTATCTCCAAATGGCCGAACATGCTATGAAGGCCGAGAGCCTTATAACAACTGATTCCAAAGTCGGCAATCCGGTTCCATGTTTCATCGTCATACTTTCGCGAGTTCCAATGGTGTATCACTGTTACATGATTGTGCCGGGCATAAAGAGAATGGTGCTGGATAGAACTGCCGTAACAATTGACGTTCCCATAGGCGTCTCCCAACATATCAACGGTAAACTCTTCTCCTTCCACGAACTCTTCTATGATGCAACGTCCGTTGAAAGATGTATCCCGGGCGAGACTGAGGGCATCAGTGATGGTTTCGGCACTGCTCCCCTGCTCCAAAATGGTTATACCTCTGGAGCTCGCGGCGACATCCGGTTTACATATCAATTTCATTCTGCACGACAACTCGCAGAGTTTCTCAAAGGACACATCCTCATCAGCAAGTGATATCCTGTTGAATAGCCCGGCGGCCATCCACGCCTCCCGCATATCGCTCTTGGACAGTACTTTATCAAATTTATCCGGCATGGTTTTATTGCCACACCAAGCATTGATTGCATTAACTGTAGGAGCTGCAAGATCTATGCTTGAAAGCGCTCCGTACACCATATCTTTGAGCCCAAGACTCTCAAGCTTTGCGATTATTGACGCAGAGTCCTTCACATCCATCCTGATATACATATCTCCTGTAATATCAGGCTTTTCATTCCATGCCACGACTATTACTTTGTAACCAAGTTCCCGCAGGTGGCAAACCTGCCCCCGCAAGAGTTTGTTACATCCAAGCAACACAAAATACCTATCCATTGTCTCTATATGCGAGAAATTCTTCAAAATCTCTAATGTAATCTTCTTCTTTGTAGATATCCGATGCCAATACCATACACACAGCCCCGGAAGAAAAGTCATCAAGGTCTCGCCATAGGCCAGGGCGTACAAGCAGGCCTTGATAAGGTCGGTTGAGGAAAAAAGAACGGCGCTCAGTGCCGTCAAAAAGAGTTACCCTGAACGATCCTGACGCAGCGATTATCAACTGGTTCAAGCTGCGGTGAGCATGTGATCCCCTGGATTCACCGCCAGGAACATCGTACAGATAGTAAACCCTCTTGACGTCAAACGGAAGAGTAATTCCATTCTCTACGACACTGAGGTTGCCTTTTCTGTCGCTGTGGTGCCGGTCAAGTTCAATGATCCTGCAATCGGCAACGCTATATTTTTCCATCAGCTTTCAATTTGAGATAATGCCCATATTCAAACACATAATCCGATTCGTCGTAAGGGACAGAACCGAATTCAAGAGCAAGCGAATTGGTAGAGAAATTCCGGATCGAACGCCACAGACCATGCGGCAGATAGACCCCATAATAAGACCGGTTCAGGGTGAACACCCTTTCTTCCTCGCCGTCATTGACCACTACATCAAAACTGCCGGACAATGCTATAATGAACTCGTCATTAGTGTGATATGCATGGCCACCGCGCTCCTCTCCTCCCGGAACATCATAAATCCAGTAGGTGCGACAAATTTCAAATGGAATCTGTTTGTTCTGTTCCACAAAAGAGAGATTTCCGCGGTTGTCCGGAATCTTGGGAATGTCAACGAGTCTGCAATCGCTTACTTTCATCCTTAGTTTTAGGCTTATAAGGTATAAATGATATAGCTGCGAACACCAATGAAAACAAGACTATATTATCAAACATGCCACCACTGGCCATTGACATGAAGAACAGGCCGGCGAAGTAATAGATGTAGCGTTTGAAATAACGTCTGCCCAAGAACAGCATGATTCCGAAGATGGCAAGCAGGAAAAGGAAACCGACCACACCCAATTCACAAAGAATCTCTACAAACAGATTATGAGGGTAAGTATCATAATTCCCGAGCAGGTTATACCTGCCAAAGCCGACACCGAACACGGGACTGTCTAGAAAGAGCTGGACTCCGGCCAAAAGCCACAGGCCACGCCCGCCACCTTCGACATAGCCTTCTTCAACTGTACTTTCGAACAATGTAGAAAGAGCCGTGCTGGCTGCGTAAATCACCGGCAGCAATAGAATCAGCGCTGCTCCTATCATGATTCCGGTGCGCTTGAAAGTAAGGAGCACCCAAAGCAGCAGAACAAGGAATATGCTGATTATCATCTGCCTGGCCCCGGCGTACAGTATTATTACAAGGCCCAGGGCAAACAGGAAGGCCGGTATTGCACGGCTGCGGCGGTAGCGCATAAGGAATATGCCTATTCCTTGCAGCACATAAGCCCCGGGGAATTGATAGCTGATATAATACACATCCGGGATATAGCCCAGAGTCTCTATTGTCTGCACCCTCATGAAGGCAAAATCGAACAAGCCGGCAGGGCCGGAGATCGTATTGGCATCAATAGAGAGGCGGAGCAAATACGCGGCATACAGGATAAGGAACAAGCCCAGCAGATCGGTGTTGACTTTCTTGAAATTGGAGAACAAGACCAAGAACGACACCCAGGTAAAGAGCATGGCCTTTATGGTCATGCCGAGCTTTTGTCCTGCGAAATCTCCGCCCGAACTCAATAGCATCGAAATAGTAAAGTAGAGCAGGACAGCCACGACTGGGATAATGCTCCACAATCCGTTCTTAGCGAATTTGGTTTTGCCTGTTACGAAGCCATATATAATGAGTGCGGCACCAAGGATATATGCGAAGCCGCCTAGGCCAGAAATACCCATTGTGTTCAGTGCCGCACCCGTGAAAACAGGGAGACACTGAAGGCATAAGAAAATGTTTGAATTGATATCAAGACGTATGAACTGAAGCCCCACCAGCAATACGATCATTGGCGCTACCGGCAAGATACGCACAAACAAATCCAAGATCAGCAGTGCCGTAAGCGCCAGTTCAGGCCAGTACGCCTTAATGAAATCAATTAGCTTCATTAATCCTTTTTGAATACCACGTAGCCGCAAGCGGCCATGAACCCAAGAAGAGTTATAAGCAATACAATAGTCTTACGCGAGGGCTTTGATGCTCTCAGAGGCACAGTAGGAGGGATAATCTCAACGAAGGCGGGTGTTTCCTGCTGGACCTTTGCCTCCGCATTTTGAAGCTGTTGAGCTATGTTATTATAAAGTTGAAAGCTCAAGTTTGCCTCATTCTGCAGCCTTGTCTCTTCCACTTTCACTCGCTGCATTACAGCTCCGTGGTTAAGGTCCACATAACGTGCAAAACGGTTCTGTGCGGCAATATAATCGGCTTTTGCTTCATCGTAAAGCTTCTTATAGTAGGCAACATCCATCTGAGCCTTCTCCGTCCGGTACGCCGTCACATATGCCTGCAGGTTTTCGTTAACTGCCTTGGACACCTGTGCGGCCACCAAAGGATCTTGCATCGTCACGACAATCGACACAACCATGGTCTTTTTGTCGATTGTGGCCTCAATGCCATGACGTATGGATTTTGCAACTTGGAACTGCTCCTTAGTAAGCCGGAATGAATCTACGGTCTTCAATGAATCCTCCTGCTCTTCAGGAGAGAATAGGCCCTTTATCCAGCCCAGAAGCAGCATCGGCGATGAAATCACTGTACCTATTACCGAGTGCTTCTGATTATTCAGCACGTACTCGTAAAGCGTCGTGTCAACAGTCTCCCGTTTCTGCTTGAATGTCACAGGGACCTCGAACAACTCTACAATGAATTCAGTAGAATTGACAATATCGGGGTACACCATGGGATACACAGCATCGGTAGAACCGAGAAGTGCAGAATTAAGACCAGCTAGCTGCGACAGGGATGTCAGACGGTTAACAGTATTGTTCGTCAACTCTGGCGCCAGCTTTGTCAATACCGAGTACTTTTTGGGAATTGACAAGGCAATTAATACCCCCAGTACAATCGATATCAGCGTCCAGCGAATGATAACCTTCTTGTTGGTCTTCAGTCGCTTCAGATACTTCCCGAAATCCAGATCCAGATTACCCTCATCTACAGGGGGATTTTCATCATAATACTCTTTCATCGTAAGGCAGATTATTTAAACAAACTCACGATAGTTGCGATCATGGTGGTTATGGAGGCGGCGGAAGTGCCGATACCAAGCCATTCACCAGTTGTCAGACGATCCTTGTCGGAACGGGCCGGAACGATGATTTCGCATCCCGGTTCAAGCTTCGCCCCGGCGCCCACAGACACGGTGCCGTTCATGTAGATTACATAGGTCTTGGCCCTGCGGGCCCTTGTGCTGAAACCACCTGCCTGACGCACATAATAGCGTACCGGCTTTCCCGAAATGAAATGAACGGTGTTGGGATAAAGCACTTCTCCCTGAATACGCACGGTTGACGCCTGTTCCGGGATAATCAGTTCATCGCCGTCACGCAGCACCACATCATAGTCGGAACCGGGGTGCGCCAACGCCTTGTCCAGTTCAAGACCGACAGTGTATATTTCAGTCACTTTCAACTTGTTGACATCAAGAGAGTCACGGCTCGACACGCTCTGGGTTACGATTCGCGCCATAGCATTTCGCACGTTGCGCTCGTACTGGTTGATCTTACGCTTCAGCATGGCTCCATGTACATTGCCGTTGGGAGTCGCACCGCCGGCACGCTTGACCAGGTCGGAGACCCTCTCGTTGGTGCTGGACAAAGTGTACTGACCCGGGAATGTCACCTCACCCGTTATAGTTACGTTGCGCTGCTCGATGTAAGTCGGGCTCCTGCGTACCGACACCACATCGTAAGGCTGGAGTTCAAAGCCCTTGGAGCCGTCGTCAAAAAGACCATCCTTGATGGACATCGAAAAGACCTGCGCCAGAGTGTCTGAAGCCGCAGTGCTGGAAGGAATGTTGATACGACGGGACACATCTACCTTGGCGGATGAAGCGCCCTCCGAGAGACCACCGGCAAGCAGAATAAGGTCTTCTACAGTAGTATGTTCGGCAAACTGATACTTACCGGGATTGACAATATAGCCAGTAATGGTGAAGTCACCCTTGGGCTCTATCTCGTTGATATTGGAGATGATGAGCACGTCGTTGCGCTGGAGAAGAATATCCTGCACATTGCCTTCAAGGATGCCCTTGATAGGCACGGATACCAGTTCGTAGGAGCGGTCAGGCTTTTCGCGCACAATCTGGGCGCGGCCTTGGAAAGCATCTTCTTTAAGACCACCGGCGTGCTCGACAAGTTGCTTGACAGTCTGGATATCGCTGCCGAGCTCAAACTTCCCGGGACGATAAACGGAGCCTTTGATCTCGACGCGGTTGGCAAACACATCCACATCGCTGCCGTTCACGAATGCAGCATCACCATCCTTCATGGCAAAAGAGTCCATCTTGCCGGCTTTGACAGTGAAAATATGGTTTGTACGGCCGTCGTTACGCTCCACGTTGGCTTCTTCCTGCCATGCTCCGCCTGCAAATCCGCCGGCATAGGCAATAAGCTTCGAGAGCGGTTCGTCTTGTTTGAGTTCGTAGAACATAGGGCGCTTGACGAAGCCCTCGATGCTGACAAGCGAGCTGTACGGAGGAACATTGATTACATCCCCCTCCTTAAGCGCCACATTCACATCGAGTTTTCCGGCAAACAAGTAATCGTAAACATCTACCACAGCGAACTCTTCCCCGCCGCGTATAACTTTCACATTACGCAACGACCCGATCTCTGTTACTCCGCCGGCCCTGTAGAGGGCGGTAAACACAGATGCAAATGAAGACAGCCTGTATGTGCCTGGAATTTCAACTTCACCCATCACGTTGACCATAATCGTGCGGACGTTGCCAAGAGTAACGCTCATCTGGGACGAGCCGCTGCGGAGCGAAGAATAGATCTTGGACAGAGCCGATTTGATCTTGCCCTTTGCCTCCTTGATAGTAAGGCCGGCAAGCTGGATCGGTCCCACCTGTGATACAATAATGCGCCCTTCCGGGGTAATAGTCTGCCGTATTGTCGCTTCGTTCAAGCCCCAGATGTCGATAACGAGTTCATCGCCGGCGCCAAGTACATAATCCTCGGGGGTGGCGGTATTCTGGTTGGGTTCGAAGCTCAATGTCCTAGCGGAGAAGATATCGTGCCCCCAGATGCGCTTGTTGCCTTCTTCGTCATACAAAGGGTCTTCCTCTTCTTCCAGTTCTTCTTCATCTTCAAGCTCGGGAGCCACCGCACCCACTTCGCCCATACCAGTCTGAATAGGTTTGCTCTTCAGAGTCGATTGGGTTTTGGACTTGGTCCTTTTACGTGCCTTTGACTTGACCGTTTTCTTCTCCTGGGCGCTCTGCGTTCCGTCCTTTACTTTGCCGGAAGGAAGCTCTGAATCTTCATCCTCGAGATTGACGGGGCGGCGTCCGGAACGAGCGCCGTCAAGTTTAGTTGCTACAGAAGGAACCTCGGAAGCACTTATCGATCCGCTCTTGTAGGCTTTAAGGAGCCTTTGCAATTGTGAGGTCGTGACTCCTTTGGCCATGAGCTCAGTGCCGATCTGGCGTTCCGATTTTCCGGCGGCTACTCCTGCGGTAATGTAATTGATGATCTGATCATCGGACATCTGGGCCCAAACGCTTTGGGCGCCCAGTGTCAGCAGGGCCGCAATCAGAAAAATAATTCTTTTGCGCATATAGATTTGATTGATTTAGATACAACTCCGTTTCCGCCTGTCACATCTACGATGCTGGCGTAAGGGCGCAAGCGCCCTGACTTCAAGCCTCCTCCCCCTTAAGGGATAAGCTTGATAAGCTTCTTCTTGAGATGTGCGTCAAGCAAATGCTCAAGAGAGGAAAGACGATGCAGGTCCGTCCCGCTGTATTCATACATCCCGGCCTGCAGCAAGTGCTCGGCCTTGGATTTAACTTCTGGCCCGTAAGCGCCGATCAGTGCTGTTATATTGAGCTGGAACTCGATATCCATACCCTTCAGCTCTTCATAGCGCTTATTGTTCATGTACATATAGCGTTCCGGATGCGCCAGAAGGGGAAAAAAGCCCTTCGACTTAATTCTTTTCAGAATGTCATCCATCCCGTATGGCGGATTGAAATATGACGTCTCAACCAGCAGGCGCTTGTCTTTGAGCGGGAGGAGATCCCCATCTTCCAGACGCTGCTCGAACAATGCGTCCATCATGTTCTCCGAAGCAAGATGAAGGCGCAACTGCCCCTTATATGCCAGACCCAACTCGACGAAGCGTTCTTTCAAAGCAGAGGTCCTGTTAGGAATATCCTCCATGATATGGGGAGTCAACCAGACTTCCTTGAATCCTACTTGCTCATATCTCAGCAGAGCGGCCAGGGAGTCATCAAGTTTCTTAAAACCGTCATCCACACCAGGCAGAATATGGCAATGCCAATCAACCCTCCCGTCAAGCACAGACGAATCAGACACTTTTATACTACGGTCGAACAAGCCCATTAACATCTCACTTAATTTACAAATATACTGATATTTTTGTTGATTTCCTAACGGAAACCTTTTAATCGCTGACGGAGCGAACCGTCCATGGCCATCTTCATCATTTTGCGGGTTTGGTCGAACTGCTTAAGCAATTTGTTGACATCGGCCAACGAAGTCCCGGAGCCCTTGGCTATACGCTGGCGACGTGAGCCGTTGATACATTCAGGGTGCTCCTTCTCATAAGGAGTCATGGACTGGATGATAGCTTCTGTAGGCTTGAAGGCATCGTCAGGAATATCAACATCCTTGAGCGCCTTGTCCATGCCTGGGAGCATCCCGGCAAGTTCCTTCACGTTGCCCATCTTCTGGACCTGCTTGAGCTGGTCGTAGAAATCATTGATCGTAAACTGATTACGGGCAATTTTCTTGTGCAGTTCGCGGGCCTGCTTTTCGTCAAACTGCTCCTGCGCCTTCTCGACGAGAGACACCACGTCGCCCATGCCCAGTATCCTGTCGGCTACACGCGTCGGATAGAAGACATCCAGGGCTTCCATCTTCTCCCCGGTGCTCACGAATTTGATGGGCTTGCCGGTCACTGCTTTTATGGACAAAGCTGCACCTCCACGAGTGTCACCATCCATCTTGGTGAGCACGACACCGTCGTAATCGATGGCCTCATTGAAAGCCTTGGCGCTTTCCACTGCGTCCTGACCCGTCATGGCATCAACCACGAAGAGAGTCTCATCCGGCTTGAGAGAACTGTGCAGCAGGGAGATCTCGTCCATCAGTTCCTTATCGACCACCAGACGGCCGGCAGTATCTACCACAACTACGTTTACGCCCTCACTTCTGGCCTGTTTAACTGCATTCTGTGCCACCTTCACCGGGTCTTTCTCCCCGTCTTCGCTGTACACGGGTACGCCGACCTGCGCACCAAGTGTCTTGAGCTGTTCTATTGCGGCAGGACGGAATGTATCGCAAGCGGCAAGCATCACTTTGCGTCCCTTCTTGCTCTTGAGATGCAGGGCAAGCTTACCTGAGAAAGTAGTTTTACCTGAACCGTTGAGACCGGCTACAAGAATGACGGAGGGAGACCCTTTGAGATTGAGTTCCACATGCTCCGAGCCCATAAAATCGGCAAGCTCGTCGTGGACAATTTTGACCATCATCTGCTGAGGTTTGACTGCCGTCAGCACATTGGAGCCGATCGCCTTCTGTTTCACCCTGTCACAGAATTCCTTAGCCACTTTATAGCTCACATCGGCGTCCAGCAGGGCCCTGCGGATTTCTTTGATGGTTTCCGCAATATTTATTTCACTTATCTTACCTTCGCCCTTCAGAATCTTGAAGGATCGTTCGAGTCTGTCCGAAAGATTGTCAAACATAATTATTAACTATTAACTTACAAATTTATGAAAAAAATCACTTTATTCTTGAAACTAATGACCAAAATCGAAAGTCGTTTACTGCGCGTTGCAATGCCGGTGAACAAAGAGGGAAAGATTTCCACGCTTGATTCCGATAGCCTGATGCGTATCGAGAAATGGATTCTCGACAAAAGGTGGGCCGAAGACAAAAGCATAGACGAAATTGCTAAGGATCTGGGTATCAAGAAGCAACAGTTGTCACTTCATTTTCGCCTGACCACGGGAAAAGCATTTCTGCAGTGGCGCAAGGAGATGAGGATAGAGGAGGCGAAGAAAATGCTTCTGGACGACAGAACAATCCCCACTTCCTTCATCGGTGAGGCAGTGGGGATAGAAGACAAAAGCAATTTTCGGCGGCAGTTCAAAGAGATTACCGGGTGCACGCCATCGGAATGGAGATTAAAACACTAATTCAAGATCCGATTTAAGCAATGGCAATGCGACAGACTCCGGAACAAATCTCCATTCTCCAAGAACAGTGCGATCTGATACAAGGTCGTGGTCCACCTGTTCGTGTGATTTTATGAACTGGTACACCATCTCGCGGATTTCGGGATACCTTGCGACCACCCTGGAAGAAAGCTCTTCGTGAGGGATTCCGGCACCTTTCACAAGCAGGTCTCCCCCGCCGTTTGCCCTATATGAAGTCATAGCCACCGTGTACATGGCTTCGTAATCAAAAGCCGATCCGTCAGCAAAGCCGCTGATCACAATCCTTTCGCCGAACGGCTTAGTAACATCAACAGTATAGTTGATCCCGGCTGCAGAGTCAAAGTTGTAGCTGCGGTTCTCAAAAGACCATTTTTCCGCACCTGTGCGTGGATCCGGCGTATTCTTGATACGCAAGACATGGTCTCCCGGCGTACAAATCCAGCGATCATACGAGAGCTCCAGCATACTCTTCAGCTCACGTCCCGAAAGCTTAAGTACAAAGAGCTGGTTCTCAAACGGATAGATTGTAAACATATCGTTGTAGATGACCTGGCCCGGAGCAACATAGCCGTTGAATGTAAGAGGCGCGGCAATAGATACTTTGGCCTTTGACTCCGCAAGCTGTACGGTGTGCAGCAGATCGATATAGTCGCTCATCCCGACATAGGCATCACGACTGCGGAGAGGCATTGCCAGATACCCTACAGGGCGCAGCGTAAAGTCTTTAACTGCCTGGAATTCAGAGTCGAACAGTTTAACCATGTTTTCATCGACAGCCTTCTTATCCAGGACATCGATGCTTGCTGTACGGTATACGACCCTGTGGCCTTTGAACTTCAAAACAGCATGCCCCACATTGCCGCAACGAGCGCCTCCGTCAATCAAGCAGCGTTTCTTTGTCACGACTACGGCGGGACGGTGGTCGTGAGCGGCTACCAGAACATCAGCGCCGCAAAGCGTACGGAAAATATCAAGTCCCTGGCTCTCTATCGACTTGCCGTCACCGCTGCCGGTACCGGAGTGGACCACCACCACAACAGCGTCGGGATGGAGCTTGGCACGAAGTGCTCTTACACGCTTGCGGACTAGCGGTACGAGCGACACATGCTCCATACCGCTCCAGAGCTCAGGCGACAACCATCCGGCGATATTGGCGTTGTTGTAGCCGAGCACCAGTATTTTCCGGCCGCCCTTCATAATCATTTTATACTCGGGGAAATATGTGCCGCCGTCAGGAGTTATGGCATTACCGGCCAGCCATGGGATGCCAAGTCCGTCAAGTTCCTTGAATACCTTGTCATATACGGCATGTCCCGTCTCAATGTCATGATTACCCACGACACATGCGTCGTAGCCCATATAGGAGACCAGACGCGGATAGATATGGGGCTGATCCGGAACTACGTAGTTGAAATAGTAAGCGGCATTGTCCCCTTGGAGACAATCGCCAGCATCGAGCAGGAGCACGTTTTCCGGGCCAACAGCAGCCCTGACACTGTCCACAAAGTGCTTGACAGACATCAGGCTGGTCTTGGTCTTGGCCCCGACATAAGGCCGGTTAAAATACGATCCGTGCACATCACCGGTCGTGATGATGTGCAGCTCACTTTCCTGGGCATTCAGCCCCACAGTCAGAAAGACAAGCAGAATACTAAAAACAGATATCTTTTTCATACTTAATGATTACAACTTGAAATAGCCGGGGAAGAACCCGCGCTGCTCCGATTTCGGCGCCTTGGGGTGAGGCCTGAGCGAATCCAGATTTACTTTGAGGGCAACGCTTTGCTGCCAGCCGCGGAACACGGGCGTTCCAAGGAGCTCGGAAGGCTCTCCGAAGCGGAACGATAAGACCACGGACAGATTCAACCACGAACTGAGCTTGGGCTCGTACTTAACATTCAGATAGTCAGCCCAACTCGGACGATCGAAGCGAGTATTGAATCCCCGGTCCCCCATATATAGCTCACGTCCGTACTTGACGCCACCGAATTCAAGTGAATAATATGGCATCAGGTCATCGCCATAGTACACCCTGTTGTCAATAGAGACTCCCCACTTGCCGAAAACCTGTGATGAATAAAAGCCCATGGGGAAAACAGGCTCCGGCGATATCATCCTGTCGCACTGGTAGGTAAATATACCCCCGGCGCTCAGTTTCAACTCATCAAGGAACGAGAACGGGGTCCATTCCAGCCAAGGATTAAGCATGTGGTTATCAACGACATTGGGGCTCTGCGGAGAACATGCGAAGTGGTAGAAAGAGCCGCGCCAGCCCACACTGAACGGGCCGGCGAAATTCCAAAGACCGGAACTCAGCACCTGAAAACGTTCCCTGCGCAGCGGGTGCTCTTTATCTCCGAGCATACCAGGCCAGTCAAGCCCTAATTCGGCAAAGATGTGCCTGTTGCGGTACTTGAAGAACATGCCTTCAAGGTTGTTGTCGTAAAACAATATGTCATCGTCGAAAAAGGGCCCCATATAATCGCCCTCCGCAAAACGGCGGGGGAAGCAGCCGGCAATGGCCTGGAAACGGCCGCCGCCGCGAAAAACTGCTTCTGCATTGTAATAGAAAATGATATCGCGAAGGAGTTCTTTGTTGACGCTCCCCTCTCCCATTTCCTTGAACACGTCGATACCTACTCGCACCCGGTGGAATACGCTGTTGTTCTGCTTGACCAGGAACCCGATCTCGGGTGTGAGCCTTGCCGCATGAAGAGTGAAAGAAGTGTCGTACACTTCATTTGAACGGTCATACTCATAATTGCGGAACAAGTAATCGAAATTCACATTCCAATCAAGTTTCTGAGCCATTGAAGGGACAGAAAGCGAAAGAATCAGAAGGGCTGAGGCGATTTTTTTCATTTACTTTACAAAAATAGTATTTTTGCAACACAAATGAAATTATGGACTAAAGTTATTTTTCCGGCGCCTGACAGGGTATTTCTGTTAAGCGACAGGATAGTTCTGCTGGGCAGCTGCTTTGCAGATTCAATCGGGCGTCGAATGCAGGGGGCCGGATTTGATGTGATGGTAAATCCTTTCGGCACCCTGTACAATCCGGCATCGCTGCTGTCCGCAGTAAGAAGGCTGGACTCGGACGAACCATTCCGCCCCAAAGATTGCGTGGAGATGGGTGCCGGAGCAGGCAGGATATGCTCGTTCGAGCACCATACTTCTTTCGCAAGGGAGAGCCGTGAGGCTTTTCTGGAAAACGCAAATGCCAAGCTTGACGAGGCCCGTGCCTTCTGGCAGAGCTGCAACAGGGTTATTCTCACTCTCGGAACCTCGTTTGTATGGTACTCCGGAGGACGGGTCGTATCCAACTGCCTCAAACGTCCTGCCTCTGAATTCACCCGCAAGATGCTGAGCCCGGAAGAGTCGGCGGCGTGCCTTCGCAGCATAATGGACGCTCACCCCGAAAAGGACTTCACCATAACCGTATCCCCGATACGCCACATGGGCGACGGAGCACACGCCAATGCCTTGAGCAAAGCGGCTCTGCTGCTTGCTGCCGACTCATGCAAGCAAGCAAACTACTTCCCTGCTTTCGAGATTCTTAACGATGAATTAAGGGACTATCGCTTCTATGCCGAAGATCTGGTGCACCCGTCAAAGCAAGCCGAGGACTATATATGGGAAAGGTTTCTCGAGACCTGTACCGCAAAAGAAGAGCTTCAGCGCATAGAAGAGAACGAAAAAGCGGCACGCCGTCTGGCGCACCGCTCTATCTTGGCTGAATAAGCTGATTACTCTTCAGGCTTGAGCGTGGTGTAAACGTTGGTCACGTCCTCATCGTCTTCCAGAAGACCGGTGAGTTTGTCCAGCGTAGCACGCTGCTCGGGAGTAACCTCCTTAAGGTCCACGTTAGGTATCTGCTCGAAGCCTCCGGAGACCAATTCGAAACCGTTCTCTTCAATATACTTCTGAATAGCACCGTAGGAAGTGTATTCACCGTAGATCACGATAACTTTGGTCTCATTGTCGTCCTTGTCAACTTCGACCTGCTCGAAAAGTTCCTCCACGCCATAGTCGATGAGTTCGAGCTCAAGTTCCTCAAGGTCAAGACCTTCCTTCTCTTTAATCCGGAAAGTACACTTGCGGTCGAACATAAACGACACGGAGCCGGTAGTACCGAGAGAGCCGCCGCATTTGTTGAAATAGCTGCGGACATTAGCCACGGTACGGGTATTGTTGTCAGTTGCAGCCTCTACAAGGTAAGCGATGCCGAAGGGACCAAAGCCTTCGTAGATAATCTCCTTGAAGTCTCCCTGCTTGCTCTCGGTGGCCTTCTTGATGGCACGCTCGATGTTCTCCTTAGGCATCTGCTCCGACCTGGCCTCTGCCATGAGGGCGCGCAGACGGGGGTTGCCGGTAACATCAGGGCCGCCCTGCTTGACGGCGATAGTAATTTCCTTCCCCAGTTTAGTGAAGGTGCGGGCCATGTGCCCCCAGCGCTTCAGCTTCCTTTCTTTGCGAAATTCAAATGCTCTTCCCATAATAAACTATTCAGCGCGGGTGATGTATTTGTCAATATCGTAACCCTCGATGGACTGAGGATACTTGTCTTTGATGGTCTTGTAGCACTCAAGGGCCTTGGCTTTGTTGCCAAGCTGCTCATAGAGGATACCGGCCTTGAGAAGGTAAGAAGCAGCAAACACGTTGTCAGCCTTGGATGAGGCCTTCAGGTATGCAGCGACTGCCTCATTATATTTCTCCAGACCTGCATAAGCATCTCCCTCACAAGCGAGTGCACGTGCAGCGGCGATAGGCTCCTTGCCTTTGTATTTCTTCAGATACTGAAGTGCCTGCTCGTATTCGCCGAGCTGGAGGGCGCTGATGCCAGCCTCCATGAAAACAGCGGAACCGGCCTTGGCACCATACTGATCAACGATGTCAGCAAGTCCGAGGACATTGCCGTCACCCTTGAGGGCAAGCTCGTATTCACCGTCGGCAAAGCTCTGCTCGGCCGGGTAAGCCTGCTGCGCTGCCTCTACGCACTTGGGCTGGTATATCAACTTAATGTAAGCGAAGATAGCGAGAGCCAGAACGGCCAGCACCGCTACCACAGTCCAAATTGTCTTTTTGTTCTCGTTGTAAAACTGATCTGTTTTGGAGACAGTCTCCTGGATTGCTTCCTGGCGGAGCGCCTCCTTGTCGTTAACATTTGACTTTGCCATATACTATAGTTTTAATTTTCCAATAAATTAGCTGACAAAGGTAGTAAATTCAAATAATAAATCCTAATTTTGCAGTATGCCAGTACTGCAGAAAATAATCATCCAGGATTTCCGCAACATAGAACTTCAAGAAGTTGCCTTCTCCCCTAACATTAATTGTATATGGGGCGGGAACGGCGAGGGAAAGACTAACCTGCTGGACGCCATTCATTACCTATCCATGACCAAGAGCGGCATACGCTCCGCGGAGAAGTTCAATTTCAGACACGGATGCTCTTCGTTCGCCATCAGCGGGCTGTACAGCATGGAAGACGGTTCAGAGTCCCGTTTCTCAATCCAGGTCACCGAAGGAGCCGACAAGAAGGTCAAGAAGGACGACAAAGTATATTCTCGCATATCCGACCATATAGGGGTTCTGCCTGTAGTAATGGTATCACCTGCAGACACTGAACTGGTAAGTGAATCGGGAGAAGAGAGGAGACGCTTCGTCAATGCTTTCCTTTCCCAGACGGACAAGAAGTATCTATCTGACATGCAGCTCTATAACCGCCTGCTTGCCCAGCGCAACCGTCTCTTGAAGGAAGATTACCCCGACAGCGCGCTGCTCGATGCTTTCGACGCCCGCATGGCAGCGCCGGCAAGCAGCATAGCCGCAGCAAGGGAGGAATTTGCAGAAAGTATGCAGCCGGTGGTCGCCAAATACTACGAGGCCATCTCCGGCGGCAAGGAGAAAGTGTCTATACAATATAAGACAGAACTCCAAGGGCAAGATTTCGAGGCTTTGATGAAAGCCAGAAGGGATCGCGACCTTGCATCTCACTACACCGTATCCGGCATACACCGGGACGACTTCATTTTCTCAATGGAGGGCTTCCCCATACGCCGATGCGGATCCCAAGGCCAGCAGAAATCATTCCTGGTGGCCCTGAAGTTTGCCCAGTACGAAGTGATGAAAAAAGCCTGCGGCTTACCCCCGGCACTGCTGCTGGACGACTTGTTTGACAAATTGGATATGGACCGCGTCGGCAATATGCTCCAAATGGTGGCCGGCCATGATTTCGGACAGATCTTCCTGTCCGATACAGACAAAGCCCGAACCGAAGCGCTCGTTGACAGGATCACCTCCGACCGCGCCTATTTCAAAGCAATTGCCGGAACATTTAGCAAAATCGATGGAGACGTACAAGATTAAACGCAAAAACGCATTGCCTCTTGCTTCTGCCATCAAGGACTACCTACGTGATGCCCACCTGACCACGGGCATGAACACGAGACTAATATTCAAGGCTTGGGACGAAGTTTCAGGAGCTGCTCCGTTCACGCTCAAGCGGTTTTTCCGCAACGGAAAACTATACATAACGCTAAACTCTTCCGTCGTGATCAGCCAGTTATCGGCCAGAAAGGAATTCCTAAAGGAAATGATTAACGACAGACTCAGCCGGGACGAACTGTTCGAACAGGAAGACATTAATGCAAATTGGGTGGAAGAAATCATTTTAAAATGAAAATTGTCATTGACAAGGCCATCCCTTTTATAGATGGCGTATTTGAACCATTTGCAAAAGTGCAATATCTCGATGGATCTTCTATAGGTCCGGATGATATCAAAGATGCCGATGCCTTGCTTATACGCACCAGGACACGCTGCAATCAGAGTCTCCTGGAGGGCAGCAGCGTAAAGATCATCGCCACTGCAACGATCGGAACCGATCATATCGACCTGGACTATTGCAAGGAGCGCGGGATATACATATGCAACGCAGCCGGCTGCAATGCCGGTGCCGTCATGAATTACGTGCTCTCGGCGATCTACGGTACCGCGTCCCGCAAGCGGATACGGCTCGAAGGGGCCAAGGTGGGTATAATAGGGGTCGGAAATGTAGGAAGCCGTGTGGCCAACTCCCTCCGGCTGCTCGGGCTTAACCTGCTGCTTTGCGACCCGCCCAGGGCCGAGGCCGAAGGCCCTGCGCAATTCTGCGACTTGGACTTCCTGCTGCGCAATTCCGACATAGTGACACTTCATGTTCCACTTACGCCGGCCACGCGCAAGATGGCCGATGCCGCTTTCTTCTCCAAGATGAAGCTCGGCGCCTTCTTTATCAATGCCTCCCGCGGTGAAGTTGTCAATGAAGCCGACCTGCTGCAGGCCATTCCTAAACTCGGCCCCGTGATATTGGACACCTGGTGCAACGAGCCCGACATCAACAGAGAATTGATGGCTAAGGTTGACATAGCCACGCCACATATCGCCGGGTACTCTTATCAGGGCAAACTGCTCGGGACAGCGATGTCGGTACGCTCCGTCGCCCGTTATTTCGGGATAAAAGAGCTGTTTGAATTCTTCCCGTCCCCCGGGAATGAGCCTAAAGATGCCGTAAAGCTGGACCTCCGCGGCCTGAGCGAGGGGCAGATAGCATCAACCATCCAATACAACTATCCTATTTTCACCGACGACTTCATGTTCCGCATACATCCCGAAGAGTTTGAAAGCCTCAGGGAGAATTATCGTTACCGTAGAGAATTCTTTATAGACTGACACAATATGGACAACACTAAGATTAATGCCGAGCTCGAGCGCATCAAGAAGGGGTTTCCCTGGCTCGATATCGTAGCTCCTGCCACTCCTCAGAGAGGCATCAAGGTACTGAGTGCCGAACAAGCGGCCGAAGCTGAAGCATACTCCGATAACGCAGATGTAATGGGCCGGTGCAAATTTGTCCCTGCTTCCGGAGCTGCTTCAAGAATGTTCAAAGACATCTTCGCAGGAGAGAATCAAGAAAACGATGCTGTCCGCAAGCTGTCTGCATCTTTGGAAGATTTTGCTTTCTACGATCCCGCAGTATTCGGGACAGCCCCGTATGATCCATGCTCAACAGCACATAAACTTCTCTCGGACGATGGACTCGGCTATGGCCACAAGCCCAAAGGAGTGCTGCGATTCCACCGTTATCCCGACGAAGTACGTACTGCACTGGCCGAGCATTTCGTTGAAGGTCAGGCATATATGCGCAACGCCGACGGCAAGGTTAAGCTCGTGGTTACCATTTCTCCGGAGCACAAAGAGTTGTTCGAGCATGCCGTGGCTGAGATTAAAGATGAGTATGAGAAACGTTACGGAGTAAAATACGAAGTGGAATTCACATTCCAGGATAAAGCGACGGACACAGTAGCTGCAACGCCGGATGGACATGTATTCCTGAAAGACGACGGCACTCCCCTTTTCCGGCCGGCCGGCCACGGTGCCTTGATCTTCAATCTGGACAAAGTGCAGGAAGAACTTGTGTCGATAAAGAACATCGACAACGTCTGCGCAGAGCGCCTGCAGCCCACCACCTATAAGTGGAAGAAAGTGCTGATGGGCAAGGCTTTGCAGTTGCGTGACCAGATCTACGACTTCCTCTACACCTATGACCAGCTCACCGAACTGCGTAAGAATCAGGCCGATTTTGCTTATGTGCCCGTGTACAATATGCTGCAGGACGATCCGTTCGCCACTCCCGAATGCCAGGATCTTTGCAACAGGATGGAAGAATTCCTTCACGACGAGCTTTGCATTGAGATGCCGCCGGCAAAGGATTCACGATCTCGTGCCGAGGCTCTCAGGGCCAAGTTGGACAGGCCCATCAGAGTGTGTGGAATGGTCAAGAACGAAGGCGAGCCCGGCGGCGGTCCTTTCATCGTAAGGGCAGCTGACGGCAGCACTTCCCTACAGATACTTGAAGGCGCTCAGATCAATCCGGACGATGCAGCGGCAGTCGCTGCGCTCAAAGGCGCCACTCATTTCAATCCTGTCGATCTGGTATGCTGTCTTCGCAACTACAAGGGCGAGAAATTCAATCTCCCCGATTTCGTTGATCCCGAAACGGGCTTCATAAGCAGTAAGAGTTATGAAGGACGCCCGCTCAAGGCCCTGGAACTGCCAGGACTCTGGAACGGGTCAATGTCAGACTGGAACACCCTCTTCGTAGAAGTGCCCGCAGAGACTTTCAATCCTGTAAAGACAGTGCTTGATCTGCTGCGCCCGGCGCACCGCTAGAGGCGTGCGACAACCGTCTCACATGCACGGACGGTGTCTCCGAGTTTAACCATAATTTCCGCATCAAGCGGAAGGAAAATATCGATGCGGGATCCGAACTTGATGATCCCGCATTGTTGTCCTGCGACCACATCCATCCCCTCGCGGGCGTAGCATACAATGCGCCTTGCAAAGCCTCCGGCAAGCTGTTTGAAGAAAACCTCTTTGCCCTCTGGTGTACGGATACAGGTACAAGTGTGCTCATTTTCTTCCGAAGCTTTTGGCTTGAACGCCAGAAAATGCTCCCCGGGGTGATACTGTGAATACTCCACCTGGCCGGTGACAGGCCAGAAGTTGGCATGAACATCCCAGAAATCCATATAAATGGATATCATAATGCACTCACGCTTCAGAAAATCCTTTTCGTATGCTTTCTCAATGTGCACGATCTTGCCGTCGGCAACAGCGCTGACCAGCGTAGAAGACCCGGCAGGTACACGGTTAGGCACCATATGGAAAGCGGTCTGCCACACACAAACGGAAAGTATAAAGAGGGCCAACGGCCACACTACCCACCAAATATGGACAAATCGGAATAGTAAAAAAAGAAGAACAGCACTGATAGCATATACCAGCAATACAGTTCCGTATGTATTTTTGTCCAGTCTCATAGCAGGCCGAATATGCACAAATATACAAATACTGTGGGAATTGCAAACAAAGAACTGTCAAAACGGTCAAGCATTCCACCGTGGCCGGGGATGCAATTGCCCGAATCTTTGACCCCGAAGCGTCTCTTCCAGACCGATTCGAACAAGTCTCCGCAGACACCGGCGACAGCTACAAGCGCACCAAGCACCAAGCAGTGCACAAGCGGATACTCCATCCACCCGACAAGATAAAGGATAAGGGCACCTAGCACAGCCGTTGCGATTCCGCCCCAGAAGCCCCACCATGATTTCTTGGGAGATATAGCCGGAGCAAGCTTCTTGGAATCCGGCTTCTGACCTAAGAGCGTACCCAGCGAATATGCTCCCACATCTGAACACCAGATGAGTATGAAGAAATTAAGCAGAACAGCTCCCCTGAATATACCGTCCCCGGACACCATCAGAGGCATAAGGCAGAAAGGCAGCCCGACATAAAGTACTGAAGCATAAGAAAGAGCCACCACCTCTACCGAATCGTAGGACGGAGAAAGAACCACAGACACAGCTATAGCAAACAGAGGCAAAAGCGCCAGCGACAGCCACCTGAGTTCAAGCCCGTAGAAACAGTGGCACATCATTAGGATGAAAGCAGCGCAGGCCGCCAGCCATGCAAACTTCTGCTGCAGTTTCCACTGTTCACCCATAGTGATGGCCTGAAACTCGCGTATCGACACATACAAAGCCAGCAGGAATAAAACGCCAAAGGCCACCGGATGGAATACCATACCGGCGACCATAAGAGCCAAGAAAACAATTCCTGATATAGTCCTTACAAGAAAATTACTCATCCTTCTTCAATCTTTCTTCACCGTGCTTGCCCGCCTTGGGGCCGAATATTGCCTCAATGTCATCAGACATGATAACTTCTTTCTCAATAAGCTGCTCAGCCAGACGGGTCAGCCCGTCCCAGTTGTCGGTCAGAATCTTCCTTGTCCTGGAAGTCACCTCATCAACAATGGCCTTGACTTCAGCATCAATCAACTGTGCAGTCTTCTCACTGTATGGCTTGTTGAATTCGAACCCGGCACCGGTAGAATCGTAATACGACAAATTACCCACCTTCGTGCTCATGCCATAGTAGCTTACCATTGCATAAGCAATCTTAGTCATCCGCTCGAAATCGTTGAGTGCACCTGTGCAAGGTACTCCGTCGTTTACAATTTCTTCGGCAACTCTGCCGCCCACCAGGCAGCACATTTCATCCATCAAATCGGACTTAGACACCATAACCTTCTC
The DNA here is from genome assembly GCA_017634595.1 of Bacteroidales bacterium. Lineage (GTDB taxonomy): Bacteria > Bacteroidota > Bacteroidia > Bacteroidales > UBA932 > Cryptobacteroides. Next base: position 24,073 of record JAGBNC010000019.1, on the reverse strand, counting down.
GTCCGGCAGGCTCCAGGTAAGGCCAAGCGCCTGTCCGCGGGGTATGATGGACACTTTGAGCACAGGGTCGCAGCCAGGCAGCAGCCAGCCTGCAACGGCATGCCCGGCCTCGTGGAATGCTGTCAAGCGCTTCTCCTGAGGAGACATAATGGTCTTCTTGCGTTCAATACCTCCGACCACGCGGTCAACAGCATCTGAGAAGTCCTGGTTGTTGACGTCGGGACGTCCCCTGCGCGCTGCAGTCAGAGCAGCTTCATTGCAAACATTGGCAATATCTGCTCCGGAGAAGCCGGGAGTGTTCTTGGCAATAAGATCAAGATCGAAATCAGGTGACAACTTGAGCGGTTTAAGGTGCACCTGGAATATTTCCTTGCGCTCATTCAGATCAGGAAGAGTCACGTGTATCTGCCTGTCAAAGCGGCCTGCCCTCATAAGAGCCTTGTCCAGGATATCGGCACGGTTAGTCGCAGCCAGCACTATTACGCCAGAATTGGTGCCGAAGCCGTCCATCTCGGTAAGCAGCTGGTTAAGTGTATTTTCCCTTTCGTCGTTGCTGGAGAAGCCGACATTCTTGCCACGGGCACGGCCCACTGCATCAATCTCGTCAATGAACACGATACAAGGAGCCTTTTCTTTAGCCTGAGCAAACAGATCGCGCACCCTGGAAGCACCCACGCCGACAAACATCTCCACGAAGTCGGAGCCGCTTATGCTGAAGAATGGAACATCTGCCTCCCCTGCTACAGCCTTGGCGAGCAAGGTCTTACCGGTACCGGGAGGGCCAACCAGAAGAGCGCCCTTGGGGATTTTGCCTCCCAAAGAAGTGTATTTCATAGGGTTGCGGAGGAAATCCACAATCTCCATAACTTCTTCCTTCGCGCCATATAGTCCGGCAACATCTTTAAAGGTGACTTTGACTTTATCCTTGTCGGCAAGCTTGCCGTTGGCTTTCCCTACGTTGAACGGGTTCATTCCGCCTGCACCGCCGGGGCCGCCGCCCATATTGCGCGCCATTCCGCGCATCATGAAGATCCACAGGACTATCAGCACAATCATAGGAATCCACTCCAGAAGACCGCGCCAGATATTCTCATTATTTTCGATTACCAACTTCACCTGGGCCTCCGGGGCCAGGTTTTCATTGAGCTGGGAGAAAGACGTCTCGGGATCAAATTTGGTAGAAGTCAAGAAAAAGAAATGGGGTGAGCTCTTGGGAGGAACTCCGCCAGGGAAAAGCTTGGCATACTTCTGAACTGCCTCGGGACGAAGAGACACAGTGCCCTTAAAATCATTGCGGGTGTACTTGACCTCCTTGACATCACCACTCTGAATCATTTCTTCGACCTGGGCCCACTCTATTTTTTCGGGCATAGAACGGTTGCTCATGAGCATCCAGCCGATACTGACTATGAGCAACAAATAAAAGATCCAACTTAGGTTTATGCGGACAATCCTTATTTTAGGCTTCTTATCTTTGTTTTGTTTTTCAGGCATTTTGTAATACTTTTGCAGCGCAAATATACAACAAAAATGAAACCAAGCCAAAGTTCATATAAGATATTCTGGCTCGAAACAGCCGAATCCACCAACAGGACACTGCGGGAGCATATTGATCAGTATGACAATTTGTCAGTTATCGCTGCCCGGGAGCAAACTGCAGGGCGCGGACAAGGCACTCACACCTGGTTTACCACTCCCGGTCTGAACTTGACATTCAGCTTGTTGTACAAACCTGATGACCTGGCGACGTCAGACATCCTTCTCATCACTTGCGCCACCACGCTTGGCATAAGAGACTATCTCCTGTCAAAGGGAGTTACGGCCCGCATCAAGTGGCCCAATGATATATGGGTGGGAGACCAAAAGATATGCGGCATTCTCATAGAGAACATCCTTGATGGTAAGCGGGTATCCCACAGCATCATAGGCATAGGGCTCAATATAAACGAAGAGAATTGGCCCGAAGACCTTCCAAATCCAGTAAGCCTCAAGCAACTCACGGGCAAGAGATATGATTTAGAGCCCGAACTGGAGCAACTTACAGAAAAAATCTGCCGCCGTTTCGCCCAAGTGGACACAACCAACGGCAGATTACAACTGCAAGAAGAATTTGAAAAGTATCTTTTCAGGCTCGACGAAGAAGTTCGATAGCGGCGCAAGGATCTTCAGTATTAAACACTGAACTTCCCGCCACAAGTACATCTGCTCCTGCCTGCCTGAGAGCGGCGGCATTGCCGGGACCGACTCCGCCGTCCACCTCTATCAAAGCCTTGTGCCCGCGGCGCACGATTTCCGAACGGAGCGTGGCTATACGGTCAAGACTGTCTGGTATGAATTTCTGTCCGCCAAATCCGGCGAACACGCTCATAATCAAAAAGTAATCTGCTTTCCCTATGTAAGGGAAAAGCTTTTGCACCGGCACATCGGGATTGATGGCCACGCCAGCCTTCAAGCCCAGGCTATGCAATAGCTCAATATTGGAAGAGGTCCTGCGCCCCGCAGCCTCCAGATGGAAGCTCACACATTCGACACCGTCCCCCGCCAGCCTTTCGAACCAACGCTCGGGATGCACCACCATAAGGTGAGTATCCATGGGCTTGGCGGCCAGCTTCGACAGAGGATCGATCACACTGAAGCCAAATGAAATGTTGGGAACAAAGGTCCCATCCATAACATCCAGATGTATCCAATCCGCACCGCTGTTGAGCATCTCAACGGCAGAGCGCAGATCCATAAAGTCGGCGGCAAGAAGTGACGGAGCAACCAGCATAACTATTCGAATTTTCTTACTACTTCGTCAAGCAGAGCAACAAACTTGTCCATGGAAGCAAGTTCCAGTTTCTCCCCAGGAGCATGCACTCCGCGGAGGGTCGGACCGAACGATATCATGTCAAGCCCCGGGAACTTCTGCAAGAAGAGTCCGCACTCAAGTCCGGCATGTATTGCTTTGACCTCAGGTTCTGTATTGAAGAGCCGGCGATATGCGTCAACGGTATATTTGAGAATCTTGGAGTGAACGTTGGGATTCCAGCCGGGATACTCATACATGTGGCGTACTTTAGCGCCGGCGCCTTCGAAGTTGGCTCTGACCTTGGCGGCCATGGCCCTGCGCTCGCTCTGGGCGGCGCTGCGCTGGCTGGTGACGATTTCAACCTGTCCCTTGGAAGTGCGCACACTTGCAAGGTTCGTAGATGTCTGGACCAGATCAGCTATGTCCTGGCTCATGGCATACACTCCATGAGGCGAAGCAAAAAGCGACGTCACTATCCTCTCGCCGGCCTTCCGCCCAAGCGGCTCCAGAGCCGGCTTGACGGCTGCACATTCGAAGCTCAGCGAAGGGTCGGTGGTGTGGAACTCATCTTTGACGTCGGAAGCAAAGGCAGAGAAAGCCTTCTTGAATGCAGCAGGATCAGCAACTGAGACCACTGCCTGGCACTCACGCGCAATGGCATTGGGCTTGCCGCCACCGTCGATGCTGACAAGGCGGAATCCTTCGCCCAGCTGGCTGTAAAGGAAACGGGCCATCAGCTGGACGGTGTTAGCCCTGCCCTTGTTGATATCGTCGCCGCTATGTCCGCCGATACCGCCGGAAATAGTGCACTGCAGCGTTTTGAAACCACTAATGGGCGCTGTCCTGCGAACGCTGAACTTTATATTGGTGTTCAATCCGCCGGCGCAGCCGATAAAAAGCTGTCCTTCGTCTTCTGAGTCAAGGTTGATCAAGGTCTTACCGTCGAAGAATCCGGGCTCCAGTGCCTCAGCCCCATCCATCCCCGTCTCTTCAGAGATAGTGAACAGGCACTCCAACCGCCCCGTGGGAGCAGAGTCCTCGAGCAAAGCAAGGCAGGCAGCGATTCCAATTCCGTCGTCTGCACCGAGAGTCGTATTCTCCGCTATCATCCATCCATCTTTTATCACATAGGGAATTGGATCTTTACTGAAGTCGAATTTGAATCCAGCCACCTTTTCGCAGACCATATCTTGATGAGCCTGCAGAACTATGGTAGGGACGGATTCTTTGCCCGGAGCCGCATCCCTGATGATGAGCACATTGCCTGTGGAATCTCTTTTGAACGCGAGCGAATGCTCCTGGGCCCACTTGCAAAGCCAGTCAGTAATGGGGCCTTCGTGGCCTGATTCACGGGGGATACGGGTAATCTCCTTGAAAATATCAAGAACTCTTGCTGTTTCCATATTGTTATAGATTATAGTGGTTAAGCTTCCGCCGGAAGGAGTTTTGCCTCCAGGTCGGAAACATATTTCTTGAACACGCGATCGGTGGCCATAAGGTCCGCTACGATATTGCAAGAATGAAGCACGGTAGCGTGGTCCTTACCGCCGGTCTGGGCTCCAATAGTTGACAGCGAGCAATTGCTTATCAAACTGCGGCAAAGATACATCGAAATCTGGCGCGCCTGCAGGATCTGGCGCTTGCGGGATTTGGACAAGAGCTCCTCGGGAGTGATATTGAAATAATCGCAAACCGCAGACTGAACAGCACTTATGCTGAGCTCCCGCACAGAAGAGTTGACAATCTTCTCCGTGACCTGGGCGGCAAGCTCCACTGAATTCTCGGCATGCATCGCAGTGGCATAAGCCATTACGGAAAGGAATGCTCCCTCAAGCTCACGGAAGTTGGTCTTGATGCGTGACGCCAGATACTCCAGCACATCATCCCCTATGCTCACGCCTTCCCTCTGACAAAGTGAACGGAGCATGTGAAGACGGGTGTTGTAGTCAGGATGAAGCAACTCCACCGAGAGTCCCCACTTGAAACGGGACAGAAGCCTGTCTTCAAAATTCTGCAGGTCCACCGGAGGACGGTCAGAGGTAAAGATGAGCTGCTTCCCTGTCTGATGCAAATGATTGAAAATGTTGAAGAAAGCATTCTGCGTACCGGGGCCCTGAAGGTCCTGGATATCGTCCACTATCAACACGTCAATCTTTTTGTAGAAGCCGAGGAAGTCCGTTAGTTTGTTGCGGACATTTACGGCATCCATGTATTGGGTCTTGAACTCATGGCCGTTTACATATAATACTATGAGTTCAGGAAACTTCTCATGAATAGCTATTCCTATGGCCTGAGCCAGATGAGTCTTGCCAAGGCCAGGGCCGCCAAAAATAAACAGCGGATTGAAAGAAGTTTTGCCGGGAGCGGCGGAAATCGCAGACCCTGCTGTATAACCCATCTTGTTACACTCGCCCACAATAAAATTGGCGAAACAGTAAACAGGATTCAACTTCGGATTGATCTGAATCTTTCTAAGTCCGGGGTACACAAAAGGATTGGGGTTCCCGGAGGGATTGATGTTAACGCTCACTTCTCTGTTGATTGGGGTGACAGCCGGGGCGGCAGGTACTGCTATGGCTGGCTGCCCGCTGACGGCTCTCACAAGATAAACAAGTTTTGCATCCGCTCCGATCACCCTCTTGAGGGTCTTCTTGATGACATCCAGATAAGTAGCTTCAAGATACTCCCTGAAGAAATCCGACGGTACCTCCACGGTAAGGGTAGAATCCACCATAGAGACAGGACGGACAGGGCGGAACCAGGTTGCGAACTTTTGAGGCTCTACAATCTGCTCCACAATCTGCAGGAAATGGTTCCAGATACTTATATGTCTGTCGTTCTCGTTCATAAGAAATGCGACTGCCCCGAAAGGCGAATCGCGATTGCAAAATTGGTTGAAAAAAAAGTGAAAAAAAAATATTAAAGCTATTGTTTTTTTAAATTATAAGCACTAAATAATAAGGGGCGAAACGCCAAAACCTCCTTTTTATAAAAGGTTGTAAATCAGCAAGTTACAAACAAAGTAAAATCTTAATTATATAGTATAGACGATAGTTATAATTTTAAAAAACTAAAAATTAAGCATTTCCACAAAAAGCATTATCAGAAATCGGTACACGCGAGGAAAATCCAATTCCGGATTATTCGCTATTTCACTACTGACAGCCTTTCGCCATCAATTTTAACAACGAAAGAATCCGGATACTTTTTTCTGATTTCAGTAAGATGCTTCTTCGCCCCGGCCAGGGTCGGTTCCACACCAATAACATATTTATATAAACGGCCGGACTTGACAATTCGGGGGGTATACCCCATGAATGACCTATCTTTCTTGTCCAGAAGCCTGGCTCCGGCGAAAATCTGTATTCCATATTCAACCGACACACCCTCCTCAACAGCAATCTCCTGCTGCATCTCCGGCTTAGCCGCCTCTTCCGCTGGCTGAACTTCCACATCAAGGGCAAGACTGTCATCATACTTGGACTTGTACTCCTTGAAAGCCTTGAACAGGCGCGTAGCAAGTTTATCCCTGTCAGACTGGCTCTTGAGGGCTGTAAGGTCGGTACTGTTCGAGATGAAGCCTAGTTCGACCAGAACTGCAGGCATGGCCGTACGCCACAACACAAGGAAAGGATCCTGCCATATCCCCCGGTTGGCCGCAATTGGGCCCCCTTTAAGATTGTCGGACACCAATTGTGCAAACAACAGACTCTGCTCAAGATTGGCATTCTGCATCAAGTTAAGGAATATGAAAGACTCGGGATCAGAAGGGTCAAAGCCCTGATACTTAGTTGTATAATCATCTTCGAGCAAGATAACTGAATTCTCCCGTTTGCACACATCAAGATTGTATGCAAAAAGATCCCTGTTCTTATTGGAAGACTTGCCGAGCACATGCACAGAATAGCCGTTGGGGCCGGTCCTCTCTGCGGAATTGATGTGGATGGAGATAAACAGGTCTGCACCAGCCTTGTTGGCTATAACAGCCCGGTCGCCCACGGCAAGAGACCTGTCAGAATCCCTGGTTAGGACCACATTCACATCTGGATAAGCAGCGGAAATCTTGCCGGCAAGACGTTTGGCGATGTCGAGAGTGAAAGATTTCTCGTATGACTTCTTATCTTTGCTAACGGCACCCGGGTCAGTCCCCCCGTGACCGGGATCGATGCAGACAGTTGCCAGGCGCAGGGTCTGTGCCGATGCTGACAAACACGTCAAAACGACGGTTAAGAGCAAGTAAATTGTACGTTTCAAAAATTAATAGTAATTTTGCGTTTCGCAAATTTAACAAATTAATTGTAATTTGAGAATACTAGAGCGAATTGTTCCGATCCTCTTGCTGCTGACACTCACGGCAAACATCATACCCGCCCAGAATGTGGGCAGGCGTGGCGCCCGTCGCATTTTCAGCAATGCAGTGCCCAAGACGGCAAGGGAGATTGTGCTCGACTCGGCGGCACTTGCCCGCAGGGATTCGATACATGTGGCCGATTCGCTCCACCGCATCGATTCCGCCGCTCTGAGGAGCAAGAGTTCACTTGAAATGCCTGCGTTCTCGCAGGCCAAAGACTCCATTGTGGAGGTTTTTACCGACGGCCAGAGGATGATATACTATTATGGTGACGTCTCCGTTGAGTATCAAGACATGAAGCTCACGGCTGCCTACATGCAGTACAATATGAAGACGGGGACTGTGTTTGCCAAAGGCGTTTATGACTCGCTCAACGGCGTATGGACGGGGCGCCCGGTCATGACCCAGGGCGGCAAGACCTACAATATGGACGAGGTCAAGTACAACTTCGACACCAAAAAATCGTCCATCAAGAACATCCTTACCACAGAAGAAAGCGCAATCCTGCATGGCGGCAAGGTGAAGATGATGCCGGACAGGAGCATAAACATGACCAACGGCAAATACACCGTATGCGACATGGACCATCCGCATTATTATCTGGCACTTACCTCGGCAAAAGTCATGACCGAGCCCAGCCAGAAGACCGTCTTCGGCCCTGCGTATCTTGTAGTTGAAGACGTCAAGCTGCCGTTCGTAGGACTCCCCTTCGGTTTCATTCCCAAGCGTCCCGAAAGGGCTACAGGTCTGCTCATGCCGAACTTCGGTGAGGAAAACGCCCGAGGTTTCTACATGAAAGATGCCGGTATGTATTTCGTGTTCGGAGACTATCTCGACCTGTCGCTCACCGGTGACTACTTTACCTTGGGCTCATGGGCAGTCAACGTCAACTCCAGATACATGGTGAAATACAAGTTCAACGGCAACTTCGGTTTCACTTACTCACATGACCAGACTGGCGAGCCCGACACACCGGACTTCAACGAATACTCCAACTTCTCGGTCAAATGGTCCCATACTCAGGACTCCAAGGCCCACCCGGGGACGACCTTCAGCGCGTCGGTCAACTTTTCATCCCCATCCAACAGCCGCTTCAACTCCCGGTCGGTAAACGAAGCCCTGCAGAACCAGATTTCGTCATCCATTTCGTATTCAAAGAACTGGAACGGCAAGTTCAACCTGAGCATCAACGCCCTGCACTCCCAGAGCTCCAGGGACTCATCGTATGCTTTCACCCTTCCTAACGTAACTTTTTCGATAAGCACATTTTATCCGTTCAAGCGCAAGGTCAGGGTCGGCAAAGAGCGTTTCTATGAGAAGTTCTCCATAGGCTACAACACTACGCTGCAGAACAAAATCAATTTCAAGGCATCAGAGTTCGGACAGGAAGGTTTCCTCGACCGTTTCCAGAACGGAATGACTCACAACTTCAGCATTGGCCTGCCTAACTTCCAGATCCTCAAGTACCTGAATGTCAACCCTTCAGTGAGCTACGGCATGAACTGGATGTTCCGCAAACGCGAATACGCCTACAACCCTGAAACTGACAAGGTGGAAGAACAGCCGAGCACACAGTTCAACACCTTCGGCATCACCCAGCAATACTCAGGCTCCATAGCCTTGACGACACGTCTTTATGGTACTTTTAATTTCGGCAGCTATCGCAGGATACAGGCCATAAGGCACGTCATCTCCCCTTCTGTGTCAATGAGTTTCAATCCAGAACTCGGCACCCATGCCAACGGCTACCGTACGCTTCATTATACCGATATACACGGAAAAGAGCAGACTTACGAGTACAATATCTACAGGGGGCAGGTCTATGGTCCTCCGGGGAAAGGACGCGCTGCCAGCGCCAACATCACGATAGGCAACAATCTCGAAGCAAAAGTCCGTGATTTCGCCGACACTACAGGTACCGGATCAAAGAAAGTCAAACTGATTGACCAGCTGAACATAAGCACAAGCTACAACTTCTTGGCGGACAGCTTGAGGATGAGCAACGTCAACCTATCGATGTCCACCTCTCTGTTCAACAAGATATCCATCAGCGGAAGTGCAAGCTTCGATCCTTACGCAGTCGGCCCTACCGGTTCGAGGATTTCCAAATTTGCAATCACCCAAGGACAGGGGCTGTTGAGACTCAACAACATTTCAGCATCTGCCTCCTACTCCATATCAGGCGACGGCAGCATCAAAGGAAACGACGGCATCAAGGACCCGACAAACAGAGGTGACTCCGGTGGCTCCGTGGTAAACGGTGCGGCCAGTTATTATCAGCGTTACTTCTACCATCCTGTCACCGGCGAATTTATACCGGGCGGATGGTTGTATTACACCAACCCCAATGTTCCCTGGTCGCTGAGTTTCAGCTATTCTTTCAGCATGAACAGGCAGATGCGTCTGGAAGAAGGTGTGTTGAAGCCTAAGAACAATATCACACAGACCCTTCAGGCCAGCGGCAGCATTAAACTGACCCCGAGATTGAATATTAATGCCAGCAGCGGCTTTGACCTGCAGGCAATGAAGATAACTACTACCCAGTTCAGTTTCACCTACGACCTACACTGCTTCAACATTTCGGTATCGTGGGTTCCTACCGGAAACTGGGCTTCATACCAGTTCAGAATCGCAGCCAACGCATCGGCTCTGGCCGACCTGCTACAGCTAAAGAAGAGCAGCAGCTACTGGGATAATTTTAAATAATAATGATACACGGAAAGAAGGTTATAGTGGTAATGCCGGCATACAATGCCGAGAAGACCCTCGAACAGACATACGCAGAAATACCAATGGATATAGTGGATGAGGTCATACTTACTGATGACTGCAGCCGTGACGGGACAGTAGAGAAAGCCCGCGAGCTCGGAATCCGTGAAGTTCTGATCCATCCCAAGAACCGCGGCTACGGCGGCAACCAGAAGACCTGCTACAACAGGGCGCTCGAACTCGGGGCCGACATCGTAATCATGCTTCATCCCGACTACCAATACACACCCAAGCTCATCGAAGCTATGGCCTTCATCATAGCCAATGGCGTGTACCCTGTGGTCTTCGGCTCGCGCATACTCGGAAAAGGCGCCCGCAAAGGCGGCATGCCATTGATCAAATATGTAGCCAACCGCTTCCTTACCCTTACGCAGAACTTGCTGATCAACCAGAAGCTTTCTGAGTACCACACAGGTTACAGGGCCTTCAGCGCCGAAGTCCTGCGCAAAGTGGATTACAATATCTGCTCCGACGACTTCATCCTCGACAACGAAATGGCGGCACAGATATTCTGGGCCGGATATGAGATTGGTGAGGTGACTTGTCCCACCAAATACTTCGACGACGCATCGTCAATCAATTTGAGACGCAGCACCATATACGGATTCGGTGTTTTGAGGGTGTCGCTGGTGTACAGGCTGTGTAAATGGGGACTGATGCATTCAAAACTGTTCCCGGCTAAATGACGTTAAAAGAGCTAATCAAACTGTTGTTCACCGAGCGCAGTTCGGACATTAAGGTTCAAGCATTCCGCTACCTTGTGTCGGGAGGGACTGCCTTTCTGGTCGATGCAGGGCTGCTAGCTCTCCTGACCGAGCTTTTCGGCAGGGAAAGACTGCTCGTCTGGACCGGAATTGCTTTTGTCGCCGGCCTCACCATCACCTACTTATTCAGCATCTTCTGGGTATTTGACAACCGCAGCATGAAGAGCCGCACGGCTGAGATACTGATTTTCATTCTCATAGGCTTGTGCGGGCTGGGACTGACCGAATTATTCATGTGGGTATTTGCTGACAAAGCCCATATCCACTACATGATCTCAAAAGTCATAACGACAGTAATAGTGTTCTTCTGGAACTTTTTTGCTAAAAAACTGATTTTGTTCAGAAACAAATGAAACGCAGCACGCTCCTGACAGACCTCTGCATCATAGTGCTTGGGTCGCTGTTGTTCATCACGGGCATCGGCGGCGTAAGGCTCTTTGACTGGGATGAAATTAACTTCGCCGAATCAGCACGTGAAATGGTGCTCACCGGCGACTGGTTCAATGTCCAGATCAATTTCGAGTCGTTCTGGGAGAAGCCTCCCCTGTTTATCTGGATGCAGGCACTGAGCATGAAGGTATTCGGAGTCGGCGAATTCGCCGCCCGCTTCCCCAATGCAATAATGGGCATCATCACCTTGCTCACCCTGTTCCATATCGGCACCAGCACTGAAAACAGGCGTTTCGGCCTGCTCTGGGCGGGACTTTACACTATCTCCTTCCTGCCGTTCTTCTATTTCAAGTCCGGCATCATCGACCCCTGGTTCAACTATTTCATCTTCCTTGGGATATACTTTTTCGCCCGTTACTCCGACCAGGCGGAATCCTCCCGCCGGCTTCGCAACGCCTCGCTCAGCGGCTTGTTCACCGGACTTGCAGTGCTGACAAAAGGGCCCGTTGCGTTCTTGATTTTCGGACTCACCTTCCTTGTCTGGCTCATATTCAGGAAGTTCCGTTTCAGCTTCAGATGGAAAGATGTGGCAGCCTATCTGGTGATGCTGGCCCTCGCCGGCGGAGCCTGGTTTATCGCCTTGGCCGCCACTGGCCATTCCGAAGTGATTAAAGACTTTATCGACTATCAGATACGTCTTTTCGAGACCAAGGATGCAGGGCACGGAGGCTTCCTGCTTTATCACTTTGTCATCCTCCTCTTCGGGGTCACGCCCGCGTCGTTCTTCGCACTTTCGACATTCAGGCGCAAGGCCCTCAAAGACGAAGATCCCCAGAGCCGCAGCAGCATCCTTTTCCGCTGGATGATGGTGTCGCTGTGGGTCGTGCTGATCCTATTTACAATCGTCAGGACCAAAATAGTACACTACTCGTCGTTCTGCTACTTCCCCATCACTTTCCTGGGCGCATGGGCGGCATCCCGTATGATGGACGGCAAGCTGAAATTCACCACATGGCACCGCATTGCGCTCATCGCCACTTCAGCTTTCTATGGAATCGTCCTGACCGGGCTTACTCTATTTGACAAGTTCAAGCAGCACATTATCCCCCTTGTGGACGATCCATTCGCCGTCAGCTGCATGGAGGCAAGTTCACACTGGCATGGCTTCGAACCATTCGTAGGGATACTGCTCATCGCAGCCACCATTGCATTCTGCGTATGGTTCAAACGCAGCAGAAAGCTGCTGAACTTCCTTCCGCTCGCCGCCGGTAACCTGCTGTTCGCCATGACGGCAATCCTTTGCGCCGTCCCTGAGGTAGAGAAGTACAGCCAGGCATCTGCCATTGATTTTTATATCGAGAGGCAGGGTGAAGACTGCTATGTCTTACCCTCCTACTTCAAGAGCTACGCCCAGTATTTCTATACAGACCGCCAGCCTGAGTGCAATTGCGACGATTTTGAATGGCTCTCAAAAGGGCCCATCGACAAGCCCTGCTACTTTGTCGTAAAAGACATTCCCGAACATGTGCAGCGCCTCCGGGAAGATGTTCCGGACGCCCGTTTCCTGCAGCGGCGCTCAGGATTTCAATTTTTTGTGAGGGAAAAGCCATCGGGCCAGCAAGACACCGAGGCAGATCAAGGCAAGGACAGCAAGGTTGAATAGAACAGTAAGGAATATGTTCACGGTATGCGGCGACTCTTCATAAGGGCTCGCCGCTTTACTTGAATCATAGCGTGCAAAGGCATTGGTATAGATGAATACGCCATTGTCGAACGCGGCGGTGTAATGGACATAGCTATCCTCGGGACGCATAACATATTCCATGCTGTCCGAATCGGACTCCGAGAGCAAGGTATGATCCTGTCCCCATGCCTCAATGTGAGCAGGACGAGAGAGTTTGACAAAGGTAGTGTCGCCACGAAGTCCTACATCGGCAATCTTAGGCAGCTGAGCATTCTCAGCGAGCTTTATATCCCAGTCTCCGTCACCGAAATCGGGAATGCGCATCGAGTAAAAGAGTCCCTGAAGCAGCACTGGCTTGAAATCCTCATAGCGGGCCGAAGGAGCCTGGAGCCAATTGCAACGCCGCGCAATCTTACGGTGATTGCCGGAGTCGTGACAGTCGTCATTGATCAGGCAATGAGAATAATGGCCTGCGCTTAAAGCCTCGTCCCAGTGGAGAAGATCCGTACCGGCGCCGGCATCGGCCTCCATGAAACGATACCCGGTCAGCAGGCGCATCGAGCGGGGCGTAGTATGAAGAGTCCGGTCGGGGTGATTCATCACTATAAAATCGGCATTCTTGGACAGATAATCATACTGCCACTGCTTCTGTGACACGAACAGGGGGAGAACATGGTCGTATAGCATCATCCTGCCGGGATTGAATACCAGCTTGTGGAATTTGAAGATGCTGTATCCGTGTTCATACACATTCACTTGCAGAGTAGAATCGTAGGGATGCCTGGTAAGCTGATTATGGTTTGAAAAAGTCAAGATGTCATAACCAAGCCTCATATAATCGCGGTACACGACATCCGGATACTCCGGGCATTCATTCAGGATATTGTCAACACGCGTGTGGGTGTGAAAATTGGCTCTCATCCAACGCGCACTCGTATCCAGGCCGGAGTACGGATTATAGATATCCGGGCCGGAGAAAGAATGCGGGCTGCTGAAGTTATATACCGGAGAGAAAGAAAACAGGCCTACAACTATAATAAAAACGGGCAAAAGGAGCAACAGAAGCCTCGCCATGAACAACATCACATTTTTCATAGTACAAAGATGGTAAAATTCCAGGAATTTATTATATTTGCACTATCAAATAATGCGTCGGGTCATATTTCTGGCTGGCGCACTTCAAATCATTTTTTATGACACATAGTTTGACCGAGCTCAAAAGCATGGACCGCGGACAGCTCGAAAACCTTTCAAAAGACAACAACATCAAATTCAGCAAGAAGACCTCTGACGAGGACCTTATATTCGGGATTCTGGATGCCGAAGCAAGAGCAGAAGCCCAGAAGCCGGTAGCAGAAAAGCCTAAGAGGGGCCGTCCCCGCAAGGTTAAGGCCGAGCCTGCAGCTGAGCCCAAGGCTAAGGCTGCGGAGGCACCCAAGCCGGCACCCAAGCCGGCGCCGGCTCAGGCTCAGGCTCCTGCAGCAGAAGAACCAGCGGCTAAAGCTGCAGAAGCGGCTGCACCCGCCGCAGAGGCAGCGCCCAAGGCCAAGAGAGGACGTCCCAAGAAGAAGGCGGAGGCTCCTGCAGAGGAAAAGCAGGAAGAGCCTAAAAAACAGCAGAACCAGGCGCAGCAGGCAGCTGCCCCAGCAGCTCCACACCATCGCCAGAACGGGCAGAACGGAGGTCAGAACGGAAGCCAGAATGGTGGTCAGAATGGTCAAAACGGACAGAATAACGCTCAGAACATGCAGCAGCCGAAACAGTTCCAGAAGCCCCGCGTACCCGAATTCGAGGGTACGGTAGAAGCTACTGGAGTTCTGGAGATCATGCCTGACGGATATGGTTTTCTCCGTTCCTCCGACTACAATTACCTCAATTCTCCCGACGATATCTATGTCTCACAGCAGCAGATAAAGTACAATGCCCTGAAACCTGGCGACACTGTGACGGGAGAGATCCGCCCGCCACGCGAAGGGGACAAATACTTCCCTCTTGTCAAGATAAAATACGTCAACGGGCGCACTCCGGAGTTCATTCGAGACCGTGTACCCTTCGACTTCCTCACTCCGCTCTTCCCTGACGAGAAGTTCAATCTGCTAGGCCGCGGCCATGCCACCGACCCGAGTTGCCGTATAGTGGACATGTTCTCCCCCATCGGCAAGGGCCAGCGCGGACTCATTGTAGCTCAGCCCAAGACAGGTAAGACCATGCTGCTCAAGAGCATAGCGAACGCGATTGCTGACAACCACCCGGAGGTATATGAGATTGTACTCCTCATCGACGAACGCCCGGAGGAAGTCACCGACATGCAGCGCAGCGTTAAAGCCGAAGTGGTTGCATCTACTTTCGATGAACCTGCCGAGCATCATGTCAAAGTGGCCAACATGGTACTCGAAAAGGCTCGCAGGCTTGTGGAATGCGGCCACGACGTGGTCATCCTGCTCGACTCCATCACTCGTCTTGCACGTGCCTACAATACGGTTCAGCCCGCTTCCGGCAAAGTTCTCACCGGCGGTGTGGATGCCAATGCTCTCCAGAAGCCAAAGCGTTTCTTCGGTGCGGCACGTAACATTGAAGGCGGCGGTTCCCTGACAATTCTTGCCACGGCGCTCACCGAGACCGGCTCGAAGATGGACGACGTGATATTCGAGGAGTTCAAGGGCACGGGCAACATGGAGCTTCAGCTTGACAGAAGCCTCTCCAACCGCAGGATTTTCCCTTCCGTGAACATAGTCCTGTCCGGTACCCGCCGCGACGACCTGCTTCTCGACAGGGCCAGTGCCAACCGTATATGGATTCTGCGCAAGCTTCTGGCCGACATGAACCCGCTGGAAGCCATGAACTTCATGCTCCAATTGATGGACGAGTTCAAAACAAATGCCGACCTTTTGGACAACATGTCCAAAGTGTCGGCAAGAGATATCCGATAAGGAGAGTCCTGTTACTTGGTTCCGAATATTCTGTCCCCGGCGTCTCCGAGTCCGGGGACTATATATGCATCATCATTCAGCCGCTCATCAACAGCAGCGACATAGATATCTACATCCGGATGCTCTTCCTGAACCTTGGCAATGCCTTCTGGGGCTGCGACCAGGCACATGAGGCGTATATTCTTGCAGCCTCTCTCCTTGAGCATAGCAAGGGCATCACAGGAGCTGCCGCCAGTAGCAAGCATAGGATCAGTAACAATCACCAGACGCTCCTGAATATCCTCGGGAAGCTTGCAATAATAAACTACAGGCTTATGCGTAACTTCATTACGATACAGCCCGATGTGTCCTACTTTAGCGACCGGCACCAAATCAAGCAATCCGTCAACCATGCCCAGACCGGCACGGAGGATAGGCACAATTGCAAGCTTACGTCCGAGAACGCGGCTTGCAGTCATTTTGCTAATAGGAGTTTCGATTTCCAGATCTGTGAGAGGTAGGTCCCGGGTAATTTCATACCCCATAAGAAGAGAAATTTCTTTAAGAAGCTGGCGGAAATCCTTGGAACCTGTTTCTTTTTCACGCATGATACTCAGCTTGTGCTGGATCATAGGATGGTCAATCAGATGTACAACACTCATAGCATTATCAATTTGATGCAAAATTAAGCAAAATTTGCTATTTTTGTCAAATATGCTGAAGATATATTGCAAGAATACCGGCACCACCGCTGATTTTCAGGAAGGTGTCACTCTCACTGAAGTGTTGACGCATTTCGATTTCGAACGCCCCTACGACATTCTCTGCGCCAAGGTCAACAATGTTACCCAAGGCTTGAAATACAGGGCCTTCAACAGCCGGGACGTGGAATTCCTTGACTATCGGTCCTACGCTGGACGCAGCGCTTACTGCAGATCGCTGTGTTTCCTGCTCAGCAAAGCCACCAGGGACATTTTCCCCGACAGCAAGCTCAAGATGCGGCGTCCTATCTCGAAAGGGTATTTTTGCGAACTTCAGAAGGGTTCTCCCGTGACATCCGAAGATGTAGAGCTCATACGCTCGAGGATGAAAGAAATCGTGGCCGGAGACGCTCCGTTCAGAAGGGTTGAAGTAAGGACCGCTGAGGCCATAGAGTTGTTTCGCTCAATGGGTTACGACGACAAGGTCAAGCTCCTCGAGACCAGCGGGCAGACATATATACGCTATCACACCCTTGAAGGCACTCCCGACTATTATTACGATGCACTCGTACCTTCTGCAGGCTACCTGAAAGTCTGGGACCTTTCCCAATATCAGGACGGCATGTTGCTTCGCGTTCCCGACCGGCACGCTCCGGAGAAGCTTACCATTTTCGAGCCTCAGCCCAAGACCTTCGAGGTGTTCCGCGAGAGCCTGAAGTGGAATGCCATCATGAATCTTGACAACGTGGGTGACGTAAACCACGCATGCCAAAAAGGCCACGCCGGCGAGCTGATACAGGTAGCCGAGGCTCTGCAGGAAAAAAAGATTGTCCAGATTGCCGAAGAGATCGAACGCCGATACAGTTGCGGAGCACTGCGCCTGGTATTGATAACAGGCCCGAGCAGCAGCGGCAAAACGACTGTTACTAAGCGCCTTAGCACTCAGCTGATGGCCTGCGGCCTCAGGCCCATCGCAGTATCTACCGACGACTATTTCGTAAACCGACTTGATACTCCGCGCTTCCCCGACGGGTCCTTCGATTTTGACAATTTCGACACCGTTGATCATGAGGCCATGCAGAACGACCTCATCAAGCTGCTTGACGGGCAGGAGGTAAGCGTACCTGAGTATAATTTTGTTACCGGCATCAGAGAGTACAACGGCAAGAAAGTACAGCTCGGCCCGGGCACCGTACTGCTGGTGGAAGGCATCCATGCCTTGAATCCGGCACTGACCGACCGCATTCCTGATTCTTCCAAGTTCCGCATTTTCATCAATACAATAGTCAGCATCTCGCTTGACGACCACAACTGCATCCCGACCAGCGACAACCGCCTGCTGCGCAGGATCGTCCGCGATTACAACAAAGGTGCTTTCACCGCCCGCGAGACCATCAGCAATTGGCCCAACGTGCGACGTGCGGAAGTCAAATGGATTTATCCTTTCCAGGAAACTGCCGACGTGCTGTTCAATTCCGCATATCTGGTAGAGTTCGCGGTCATCAGACTTCATGCCGAACAAGTCCTGGCCACCGTGCCTCGTGACTGTCCGGAGTATAGCGAAGCTAACCGTCTGCTGAAGTTCCTCAGCTACTTCACACCTGTCAGCGACCGTGAGATTCCGCCTACTTCCCTCCTCCGCGAATTCGTCGGAGGCAGCAGCTTCAAATACTAAATATCAAAACAATAGCGATAATGGTACTCAGCATTTTAGACACCGATCTTTATAAGTTTTCCACTTCCAACGCATACTTCCAGCTTTTCCCGCTGGCAGAGGGGACTTTTACTTTCAACGACCGTTCAGCGGAAGTGTATGACAACTCTTTCCTGGATGAACTGAAGAAGGAACTTATGAGCATGTCTGCGTTGGCCATGACTCATGCAGAGTTTATGTATGTCACCAGCCACGTCAGGTACATCCCACGCAATTATTGGGAATGGCTGAGCGGCTTCCGCTTCGAGTTCGACAAGATTGACTGCCGGCTCGACGAGGCCGGTCACCTGAAAATAGACGTTACCGACCTGATGTACAAAGTGACGCTCTATGAAGTGCCCATACTTGCCGTGGTGGCCGAATTGCGCAACCGCCGCAAGGGCATAAAGCTGGATGTCAACAAGGCTATGGAACGCCTTGACGCCAAGATTGAAATAGCTAATACCAACGGGCTCGTTTTCTCAGAATTCGGCACTCGCAGGCGCTTCTCCTCCGATCTTCATGACAAAGTTGTGGCCAGGCTGAAAGAAAAATGCCCGAAATATTGCGCCGGCACATCCAACGTCATGTTTGCCATGAAATACGACCTCATACCCGTCGGCACCTTCCCCCATGAGTGGATGATGTTCCATAGCGGTGTATTCGGGTACAAGAGGGCCAATTATCTTGGTCTTGAAGATTGGATCAAAGTATATGACGGAGCCCTGGGTACAGCACTTATCGACACCTTCACTACCGCCTCTTTCCTTCGCACCCTTACTCTCAAGCAGGCCAAGTTGTTGGACGGCTTCCGTCAGGACTCCGGCGACGAGAGAGTAATCGGCGACATGATCATTGCCCGCCTCGAAGAATTCGGTATCGACCCGACCACCAAACTGCTCGTGTTCAGCAATGCGTTAGACTTTGAAAGATACAGAGATATAGCAGCTTACTTCAAGGGACGCATCAAGGTCAGTGCGGGTATCGGGACCAACCTTACATGCGACCCCGGCATACCCGGTTACAAGGCCGCCAACATTGTTATGAAGCTCAGCCGCTGCCGTATGAGCGCCAAGGACCCTTGGGAGAAAGTCATCAAGATTTCCGACGATTTCGGCAAGCACATGGGCGACGATCTTGAATTCAGCATCGCTGCACACGAGCTGCATCTGGAGCAATGATTCTTCTGCTGGGAGCCACCGGCCTGCTCGGGCACAATGTACTCAAACTGCTACTACAGCAAGGCAGGAGGGTCAGGTGCATCATCCGCGAAGGTTCTACAATAGACCCTGAAGTGTCGGCCTCCGCCGCACCGGGGGCCTTGGATATTGTGCGTGGCTCCATAATGGACAAGCAGTTGCTAATGAAGCAGATGTGGGGCTGTACGACCGTCATTAACTGCGCCGGGACCACCGATATGACACTCAGCAGCATTGACGATTACAGGCCGGTAAATACAGAGCTTCCTTCTCTGCTCGCAAGACTGCTGTATGAGACCGGAGGCAGCACGCTAATTGATATCAGCAGCGCCAATACCATTGACCCCGGCACAGCCGGCTCTCCATCCAACGAAGACACTCCATTCGGCGGCCCTTTCAGCGGGTCACTGTATGCCCGCAGCAAACGCGAGAGCGAGCAGGCACTCATGGAATTTGCCGCCACGCATTCAAGGCTACGGATCGTTATTTTATTGCCGGGATTCATGATAGGTCCATACGACACCAAACCCTCTTCGGGCCAACTCCTGCTGGCAGCTTACAAGAAGCCGCTGATGGCTGTCCCTCCTGGCGGCAAGTCTTTTATTGACGTTAGGGATGTTGCATCGGCGGTAGTCGGCGCCATTGACAATCAACTTGCACAAGGACGTTACTTAACCACAGGTAAAGCCATGACACTCAAGGAGTTCTATTCGCTGCAAGCCAACGTATGCTCCTATCGTCAGCTATGCACAGTACTCCCCCGCGGTTTGTGCCTTGCCGCCGGAGGCCTGGGCGACAAACTTGAGGCCCGCGGCCGCAAGAATTTGATCGTAAGCCGCAACGTCAGGCAGCTTTTGGTCGAAGAATGGTATGACGACAGCAAGGCCCGGAGCGAGCTCGGCATGAGTTCGACCCCTATAGAACAATCAATCAGAGATTTCTTTGCTTACTATGATAAACATCGATGACATAATATATGCTCCGGCATCAGGCTCCGGAGGCGCAATAAGCATAATACGCCTCAGCGGCAATGGGTGTGTTGAGTTGGCCGGCAGCCTGTTGCAGTTGCGACGCGGCCGTTTGGAAGATGCTCCCGGTTACAGCCTTCACTTTGCCAATGTGCCAGGCATCGACGATGTTCTAGTGAGTGTTTTCAGGGCTCCCAAGTCCTACACAGGGGAAGACATGGTTGAGATTTCCTGCCATGCATCTCCCTTTGTCCAAAGCGAGTTGATGCGCTTACTTTCAGAGGCTGGCGCCAGACTTGCGGAACCGGGAGAATTTACGCGACGCGCATTCCTCTCCGGTAAAATGGATCTTGCGCAGGCAGAGGCTGTTGCAGATATTATCTCATCTTCATCTTCAGCTCAGCACCGGGTGGCGTTCAATCAGCTCAAAGGCGGTTTCTCCAATGAACTTTCGGAGATTCGGGTCTCCCTGCTGGAGCTCACGGCGCTAATGGAATTGGAGCTGGACTTCAGCGAAGAAGACGTTGAATTTGCAGACAGGGGTAAACTACGCACATTGCTGGACGGAGCGGTTGCTAAATGCAAGCGGCTCGCCGACTCGTTCCGCATAGGTAATGCGCTTCGAAATGGTGTTCCCGTGGCCATAGTCGGCGCCCCCAACAGCGGCAAAAGCACGCTGCTGAATGCCCTGCTGAATGACGACAGGGCGATAGTGTCCGACATACCCGGAACCACTCGCGATACGGTCGAAGAGACCTGCATCGTCGGGGGCATTTTGTTCAGATTCATTGACACTGCTGGCATACGTTCCGCCACCGATGAAATAGAGCGCCTGGGCATAGAGAGGACAATGAAAAAAGCCTCAGAAGCGGATATAATTCTTGGCCTGATTGACGCATCGAACATACATGACCAAGGCTCTTTCGAGGCATCGGCAAGAAGTATTTATAGTTTGGTCGACACCGGGCACCAAAAACTCATTTTACTGCTTAATAAAAGCGATATTTGGATGGTTAACAAAAATGTTAAGTTGTTAAACAATTTTGTTTTGCCTGCTGATATTCAAAGCAATGGCGTTACACTCTTAGAAATATCTGCCAAGACCGGCTTCGGGCTGGAAAAACTCCGCGAGAGCCTTGTTTCAGCCTCCGGAATAGCCTCCGAAGTCGGCACTTTGGTCACAAACGCCCGTCACGCCCAGGCTCTTTCCGACACAGCTGCAGCACTTGAAAAAGTCCGCTCCGGCATGAACTCCGGACTCCCCTCCGACCTCCTCTCCGAAGACCTCCGCACTGCCCTCTTCCACCTCGGCTCCATAACCGGCCAAATCACCACCGACGAAGTTTTAGGCGAGATATTCTCGAAGTTTTGCATCGGAAAGTAAATTAACTCAGTGCCCTCCTGTAAAAGACTCCGGACGGCATCTTTCGTGAGCACAGATACATGCGTGCTATCACTGCTGTTGTCCAGCACCGTAGTTATCCTTGATGGAGAATCTCTTCGAAGCAGGCTCTTCATGGAAACCGACGAAGACCGCAGGTAAATAATCGTCACGCTGCACTTTTAGGGAATTGTCAATTATGAACTAACGGGATGGATGATGCATTTTAGCCGAGTTTCTCTACTGCAGAATATATGACACGATTTCCCCTGAAAATGAATTCATCAAACATATCCATTATCTCATTGAGGGATGCTTCATCATCCTCTTTCATCTTGCCGTAGATTTTTAACAGTACTTTTACGACTTCATCATCTGCAATCCATTGTTCTTCGATGCTTGTATAATCTTGCTCTTGTACAAACTTATAACACTCTACAGGATAGGATGCTATGCATTTTGTCACATATTCAAGTTGCGAATGAATATCACGGTGCTTCTGGCTCTTCAAGGATTTCGCCAATTGTCTATAGAAGTTGAATGCTTCGATAGGTAGTTCATCACAGTATAAACAGTAGGAATCTACTACTTCTTCTCTTCCGTCTGTTACAAACCTTTCGAGATATGCTCGCGAATACGGCATGTAGTCAGGATCAGCGAACATTTTCATTGACACTTTGACAATTGTAGCAATTACATGCTCGTCATTATGCGAGAGAATCCGCTCCAGCAACTCGCCGCACTTGTCTCTTTGATTGTCCACACATAACCCATAGAAACAAATCTGCGATAGGATAACGTGGCTCTTAGGATCCTTCTCAATCCTTTCGATATAATCGCATACCACTTCTGGCTTGTGATAAAAGCACCATTGGACCGCATCCCCTCGTAGCACAAGTGCTTCTGCCCCAAGATATGACAGGCACTCTTTCAAGAGAGGGAAATACATGGACTCATCAAAATGATCTTTCACATATAGGTAGTGTACGGGCAATGTTCTCAAGCATTGATTAAGAGAAGGGATTGCGTTTGTTATAATCTCATATGCTTGCTTTCTTCTTTTAGGTATCGACGCCAGTTGGATCAAAAGCTCTAATGCTCTCCCCTGCTCTGAGTTAATGGCACGGGTAAGCATATTATTAACGATATCCTCGAGTTTTGATTCAGTTTTATTGTCGCTATAGGCAGTCAGTCGTTCGTCTGGCGGTAAAGCCATAACATCTACAACCACCGGCAAAATCATGTCGATGTATTTGTTATCCGTTTTAAAGTAATGACCGGCTATTTGCCCGAAAGAGAAAGAATTTGCAGAAGCATATTCGGTACAGATAAATCTGCTTGCCAGTGGCCACATTTCGTCAATATCCACCCCTCCATCAAGCAGCCCTTCAATTCCAGATATTAAGTAATCCAAATTAATATCTTTCATCTGTGAGATTTCAAACACGAAGTCCTTGAACTTGACAGGAGCTGCTGCAACACACTTCTTAAATGCGTCGGCATGTGCTCGTAAATCTATCGGCTTCCTGTTGAAATGCCAGGATTTTGTCTCGTTAAGTTTCAGAAACGAACTGAGCCAAACAGCCGGAGAGAAAGTTGCATATGTAGCATCGTCAGTGAGCCCTCCACAATAAACCGCTGACGTTATTCCGTGACGGTCTCTTTCAACGATAAACTTCCTTCCGAATCGCCGTTGCAGTTCTCCAGCGCATTTCTTCATCTCTGGAAGTAATCCATTATCGGGCAATGTGTTGCATATCAACTCCCATTTTTCATGCCATAGATGAGGGAATGGCATCTTGCTGTACTTTTTCTCCTTATTCGCCAGGAAATCTGATGAGGAGACATAAGAAAGGACTCTCCTCTGGTATTCTTCTGCCTTCATGCTGTCAAGCGTCAGATACCAGGATTTCAGCATCTTCAAGAAATAATACTCAACCGATCCCTGCAGATACTTCTCAATCGTAGATGAATTGGCCACCAGCGATTCAATTATATGGCTATGCAATTCCGGGTGTTCAGCCATCGAAGAAAACGCCATCGCCAAAGAAGTCTCATTATTCAGCGATAATAATTCGTCCACCATAGGGGCAATTACCGCCAGATTTGATGAGAATCTTAAAAGTAGCTGCTCATAGATGTCAAGAAGCTTATCCAAATACTCATCAGAAGAAAAGCCATTAAAGTGCTTGGTAATTGTGAAGCCATTGTAACCCTCAACAGCATTCTTCCTAATGAACTGAACAAAACAAGAATGCAAAATGGGAAGGAACTGACCTGGGTGGGTATTGGAAAGATTCTTTGATAGCACATCGACCAACTCATAGCCATCGTGATTGTGAGAGTGGTTATCGGATTCCAGGAATTGTTGGAGCAGTTTACCTGTCTCTTCAAGTCCAAACACTTCGTTGCTTAGCATCGCATCTTGAATCCAATTGACAGCAAATACATTTCCGGGACTGCAGACACTACG